>JASGKM010000072.1:0-91382 GCA_049840615.1 Pseudomonas sp. | reverse complement strand
CTTAACCGTATAGGGAAGGCGTAGCGAAAGCGAGTCTTAATAGGGCGTTTTAGTCGCTGGGTATAAACTTCCGAAACCGGGCGATCTATCCATGAGCAGGTTGAAGGTTAGGTAACACTGACTGGAGGACCGAACCCACTCCCGTTGAAAAGGTAGGGGATGACTTGTGGATCGGAGTGAAAGGCTAATCAAGCTCGGAGATAGCTGGTTCTCCTCGAAAGCTATTTAGGTAGCGCCTCACGTAAGTTCCGGGGGTAGAGCACTGTTTCGGCTAGGGGGTCATCCCGACTTACCAAACCGATGCAAGACTGCGAATACCTGGAAGTGTAGGCGTGGGAGCACGGCGGGTGCTAACGTCCGTAGTAAAAGGGAAACAACGCCAACCGTGGCTGAGGTTCCAAAGTTATGGTTAAGTGGTAAACGATGTGGGAAGGCTTAGACAGCTAGGAGGTTGGCTTAGAAGCCAGCCACCCTTTAAAGAAAGCGTAATAGCTCACTAGTCGAGTCGGCCTGCGCGGAAGATGTAACGGGGCTCAAACCATCGCAAACTACGGGTGCATGGTCAGATGCAGTGAGGAGGTTCTAAGCCTGTGAAGGTGAGTTGAGAAGCTTGCTGGAGGTATCAGAAGTGCGAATGCTGACATGAGTGACGATGGGAGTGAAAAACTGCGCCGGAGAAGACAAGGGTTCCTGCGCAACGTTAATCGACGCAGGGTTAGTGGGTCCCTAAGGCGAGGCTGAAGAGCGTAGTCGATGGGAAACAGGTTAATATTCCTGTACTTCTAGTTACTGCGATGGAGGGACGGAGAAGGCTAGGCCAGCTTGGCGTTGGTTGTCCAAGTTTAAGGTGGTAGGCAGAGATCTAGGTAAATCCGGGGTCTTAATGCCGAGAGCTGATGACGAGTCATCTTTTAGATGATGAAGTGGTTGATGCCATGCTTGCGGAAAAGCTCTAAGCAATAGGAAGTTGAACCGTACAAACCGACACGGTGGTTGGGTAGAGAATACCAAGGCGCTTGAGAGAACTCGGGTGAAGGAACTAGGCAAAATGGCACCGTAACTTCGGGAGAAGGTACGCGGGCGAGGGTTAAGGATTTACTCCGTAAGCCCATGCAAGTGGGAGCACGGCCACTGCGACTGTTTATTAAAAACACAGCACTCTGCAAACACGAAAGTGGACGTATTGGGTGTGACGCTTGCCGGTGCCGGAAGGTTAATTGATGGGGTTAGCGAAAGCGAAGCTCTTGATCGAAGCCCCGGTAAACGGCGGCCGTAACTATAACGGTCCTAAGGTAGCGAAATTCCTTGTGGGTAGCGACCTGCACGAATGGCGTAACGATGGCGGCGCTGTCTCCACCCGAGACTCAGTGAAATTGAAATCGCTGTGAAGATGCAGTGTATCCGCGGCTAACGGAAAGCCCCGTGAACCTTCTGTAGCTTTGCACTGGACTTTGAGCCTGCTTGTGTAGGATAGGTGGGAGGCTTTGAAGCGTGGACGCCAGTCTGCGTGGAGCCATCCTTGAAATACCACCCTGGCATGCTTGAGGTTCTAACTCTGGTCCGTTATCCGGATCGAGGACAGTGTATGGTGGGCAGTTTGACTGGGGCGGTCTCCTCCTAAAGAGTAACGGAGGAGTACGAAGGTGCGCTCAAGCCGGTCGGAAATCGGTCGTAGAGTATAAAGGCAAAAGCGCGCTTGACTGCGAGACAGACACGTGAGCAGATTTGAAGCCGGTCTTAGTGATCCGGTGGTTCTGTATGGAAGGGCCATCGCTAAACGATAAAAGGTACTCCGGGGATAACAGGCTGATACCGCCCAAGAGTTCATATCGACGGCGGTGTTTGGCACCTCGATGTCGGCTCATCACATCCTGGGGCTGAAGCCAGTGCAAGGATGTGGCTGCTCGCCATTTAAAGTGGTACGCGAGCTGGGTTTAGAACGTCGTGAGACAGTTCGGTCCCTATATTGCCGTGACATTGTGAATTTGAGAGGGGCTGCTCCTAGTACGAGAGGACCGGAGTGGACGAACGTCTGGTGTTTCGGTTGTCACGCCAGTGGCATTGCCGGGTAGCTATATTGCGGAATGGTATAGATAACCGCTGAAAGCATCTAAGCGGGAAACTGGCCTCAAGATGAGATCTCACTGGGAACTTGATTCCCCTAAAGGGCCGTCGAAGACTACGACGTTGATAGGTCGGGTGTGTAAGCGCTGTGAGGCGTTGAGCTAACCGATACTAATTGCCGTGAGGCTTGACCATATAACGCCCAAAACAATTTGTGTGTTGTACGGTGAAGACGTAACGAACCGAAAACTCGTGAACCGCAAATTACCTGTCACATACCCGAATCTGGATGAGCGTGTGCACCTGCCACGAGCGTCCATAAAGAATTGCTTGACGACCATAGAGCGTTGGAACCACCTGATCCCATCCCGAACTCAGTAGTGAAACGACGCATCGCCGATGGTAGTGTGGAGTTTCTCCATGTGAGAGTAGGTCATCGTCAAGCTCCTATCCCAAGACCCCTGGTCAGCTTCGCTGGCCGGGGGTTTTGCTTTTCGCGCGGGAAAGTTGCGCCATTGCTGCGTAGGCAATTCAGGCATGCCTCTATATGATGCGTGCCTGACTGTTGCGGGGTGATATGCAGACCTTGCTGAAATTGCTGAGCGATGGCCGCTTTCATTCCGGAGAAGAGCTGGGTGCTCTCCTCGGAGTAAGTCGTAGCGCTGTCTGGAAGCGCCTTGAAGGCTTCGAGCGTGACTACGGTGTGGTCGTGCAGCGAGTGCGCGGCCGTGGCTACCGCCTGGAGGAGCCGCTGAGCATTATCTCGCCCAGGGCCGACTCCGGCCTCTGGCCTCTCGATGTCCTGTTTTCGATCGACTCCACCAACGCCGAAGTTCTGCGACGCCTCTCTGCCGGCGCCACGGCGCCATTCGCCATATTGGGCGAGCGCCAGACTGCTGGACGAGGCAGGCGAGGGCGGCAGTGGGAAAGTCCCTTCGGTGCCAACCTTTATTACACCCTGGGTATCAGCGTGCGCGGTGGTGCGCAGGAGCTGGAGGGGATGAGCCTGGTAGTTGGCCTTGCGGTCGCGAAGGCCATCCAGGCGCTGGGTGTAAAGGATGTCGGCTTGAAGTGGCCCAATGACGTCCTGGTCGATGGCAAGAAGATCGCCGGTATTCTGCTGGAGTTGACGGGGGATCCTGCTGACATCTGCAGCGTTGCCATTGGTATCGGTATTAATGTGAACATGCGGACGGCGGACGCCATTGATCAGCCCTGGACCTCGGTTCGAGAGTCGCTGGGCAGGCTGGTCGATCGCAATGAGTTGCTGGAGGCGCTGGAGTCACAACTCGCGCATGCACTTTCCCGCCATCGCGAGCGTGGTTTTACCGCTAGCCGTGAAGAGTGGGAGTCCCTTGATCTGTGGCAGGGGCGACAAGTCACGTTGTCCACTGTCGCCAATAATATCGTTGGGCGCGCCCTTGGAATCGACGAGAGGGGCGCACTGCGCCTCCTGGTGGATGGCAAGGAGCAGAGCTACAGCGGAGGCGAGCTGAGTCTGAGGTTGTCGGATGATTCTTGAGTTGGATTGCGGAAACAGCCTGATCAAGTGGCGAGTGGTCAGAAAGCACGACCTGGTGACTGTCGCGGGCGGTGTGGCTGATTCCGATCAGGTGCTGCTAGCGCAACTGCAGGCGAGCGGGGTGGTGGATATCCGCTACTGCCGTTTGGTCAGTGTGCGTAGTGAGCAGGAGACCGATGCGCTTCGTGTTGCCTTGGAAAGCGCATTTTCCATTGAGGTGCAGATAGCTGCGCCGGCGATCGAGCTCGCTGGAGTGCGGAATGGCTACCGTGAGTACCAGCGACTGGGTATGGATCGCTGGCTCGCGTTGGTGGCCGGTCATTGTCTGGCAGGGCGTGGTTGTCTGGTGCTCGATCTCGGCACTGCGGTCACTTCCGATCTGGTCGATGCCGCCGGCAAGCATCTGGGTGGCTATATTGCTCCCGGCATGCCCCTGATGCGCAGCCAGCTGCGCACGCACACCCGCCGCATTCGGTATGACGACGAGGCTGCTCATGAAGCGTTGCAGAATCTGCTGCCGGGTCAGGAAACGTCCGAGGCGGTGGAGCGCGGATGTGTGCTGATGCTGCGCGGGTTCGTGCGGGAGCAGATCGATCTGGCAAACAAGCTGCTGGGTGATGACTGCGCCGTCTATCCGACCGGGGGTGACGCCGAACTCGTCAAGGATGAGAGCGCTCGTGCGGTCGTGCTTCCGGATCTGGTATTTCTCGGCCTGGCGCTAGCCTGTCCGATCGAGTGAGTCTGATCGATGCGTTGGTTCTTCCTCTTCCTGCTTGCCCTCAACGTCTTCTATTACGTCTGGCATCAACAGCAGGCGCCACTCCGTCCGAAGGAAATTGCACCGCTCAGCCTGTTTCACGCTGAGCAGAAGAATATTCGTTTGCTCAGCGAGTCTGCCAAGCGCCTCAGCGCCGCTCGGTAGAAGAAAAGCCGGCGACTGTTCCCGTGTCCGCATGTGTATATCTGGGGAGCTTTCCGGCTGAGGACCGTGCCCGGCAGTTGGTCCAGCGCTTGCTGAGCCTGGATGTCCAGGCTTCGGTGCAGACCGTGGATGCTGCTGCTGGTCTCGATTATTGGGTTTATCTCCCGCCCCTGGCTTCGCGACAGGCATCGTTATGGCAGTTGCGCGAGCTACAGGCGCGCAAGATCGATAGCTACATCATCACGGAAGGTGACCTGACTGATGGAATTTCCCTCGGAATCTTCCAGCGCAAGGACTCTGCTGACAGCGTCGTCGAGCGTCTGAAGGCTGCTGGATACGATGCTCTGGTGCGCGAGCTGGCTCGTTCGCAGCACGATTACTGGGCGCAGATAGCCTCGGAAAGCGGGCGCCTGGTGGACGATTCCCTGGTGCGTCAGCTGGCCCCAGATTTTCCGGAACTGCAAAAACAAACAATGCCGTGTAAAAACGTTGCAAGCCCTCAGTAGTTTGAATAGAATGGCGCCCGCTTCACAGGGGTGGCCTGAAAAGGTCAATCACTGGAAGCCGTTGTCGAAGAGCTAAGCTCAAGTTTTTTAAAGAAAAACAGTTGACAACGCGGTGGCAGACTGTAGAATGCCGCCTCACTCGGAGGGGTTCCCGAGCGGCCAAAGGGATCAGACTGTAAATCTGACGTCTCAGACTTCGAAGGTTCGAATCCTTCCCCCTCCACCAGTTTCAAGCGTGAGCTGCAAGCTCCGCGGGTATAGTTCAGTGGTAGAACCTCAGCCTTCCAAGCTGATGATGCGGGTTCGATTCCCGCTACCCGCTCCAAGTTTGTTGCTTATGTCTTGCTCATGTAGCTCAGCTGGTAGAGCACACCCTTGGTAAGGGTGAGGTCAGCGGTTCAAATCCGCTCATGAGCTCCATCTCGCAAAGGCAGATATGAAAATATCTGCCTTTGTTTTAATGGTGACGTGACTTTCTCAATTCCTTACGGGAGGCGGTCAAGATGGCTAAAGAAAAGTTTGAGCGTAACAAGCCGCACGTAAACGTCGGCACCATCGGTCACGTTGACCACGGCAAAACCACTCTGACCGCTGCTCTGACCAAGGTCTGCTCCGAGACCTGGGGCGGCTCCGCTCGCGCTTTCGACCAGATCGACAACGCGCCGGAAGAGAAGGCTCGTGGTATCACCATCAACACCTCTCACGTTGAATACGACTCGCCGGTACGCCACTACGCTCACGTAGACTGCCCGGGTCACGCCGACTACGTGAAGAACATGATCACCGGTGCTGCCCAGATGGACGGCGCGATCCTGGTTTGCTCGGCTGCTGACGGCCCCATGCCGCAGACCCGCGAGCACATCCTGCTGTCCCGTCAGGTAGGCGTTCCTTACATTGTCGTGTTCCTGAACAAGGCCGACATGGTTGACGACGCTGAGCTGCTGGAACTGGTCGAAATGGAAGTTCGCGATCTGCTGAACACCTACGACTTCCCGGGCGACGACACTCCGATCGTGATCGGTTCCGCTCTGATGGCCCTGAACGGTCAGGACGACAACGAGATGGGCGTTTCCGCCGTGCGCAAGCTGGTAGAAACCCTGGACTCGTACATCCCTGAGCCCGAGCGCGCCATCGACAAGCCGTTCCTGATGCCGATCGAAGACGTATTCTCGATCTCCGGTCGCGGCACCGTGGTAACTGGCCGTGTTGAGCGTGGCATCGTCAAGATCCAGGAAGAAGTGGAAATCGTCGGTATCAAGGCGACCACCAAGACTACCTGCACCGGCGTTGAAATGTTCCGCAAGCTGCTCGACGAAGGTCGTGCTGGTGAGAACGTTGGCGTTCTGCTGCGTGGCACCAAGCGTGAAGACGTAGAGCGTGGCCAGGTTCTGGCCAAGCCGGGCACCATCAAGCCGCACACCAAGTTCGAGTGCGAAGTGTACGTGCTGTCCAAAGAAGAAGGTGGTCGTCACACCCCGTTCTTCAAAGGCTACCGTCCGCAGTTCTACTTCCGTACCACCGACGTAACCGGCAACTGCGAACTGCCGGAAGGCGTTGAGATGGTAATGCCGGGCGACAACGTGAAAATGGTTGTCACCCTGATCGCTCCGATCGCCATGGAAGATGGCCTGCGCTTCGCGATTCGCGAAGGCGGCCGTACCGTTGGCGCCGGCGTGGTTGCCAAGATCATCGAATAATCGATTGATCTTTCCCTCTCAGGCCGGCATAATGGTCGGCCTGACTTTGTTCTAGGCCAGTAGCTCAATTGGCAGAGCGGCGGTCTCCAAAACCGCAGGTTGGGGGTTCGATTCCCTCCTGGCCTGCCAGATTTCTCAAGATCTGGCACTTCTTTAAACGGGATTCCTAGCAGATGAATGCGAAGGTAGAAGCCAAAGAGTCGCGTCTTGATCTCTTGAAGTGGCTTGTGGTTGCAGTGCTGGTGGTGGTAGCTGTGGTTGCCAACCAGTATTACTCCGCGCAACCGATCTTCTATCGCGTTCTCGGTATTCTCGTGATGGCGGCTGTTGCGGGCTTCGTTGCGCTGCAAACCGTCAAGGGGCGTGCGTTCTTTGCTTTGGCTAAAGAAGCTCGCGCCGAGATTCGCAAGGTTGTATGGCCGTCTCGTCAAGAGACAACTCAGACCACGCTGATCGTAGTGGCAGTAGTGCTGGTAATGGCGCTGGTGCTTTGGGGGCTCGACTCCCTGCTGGGTTGGCTGGTTTCCATGATCGTAGGTTAAGGGTGTTCCGTGGCTAAGCGTTGGTACGTTGTGCATGCCTACTCGGGTTACGAGAAGCATGTCATGCGCTCGCTGATCGAGCGGGTCAAACTGGCCGGCATGGAAGATGGGTTTGGTGAGATTCTCGTCCCCACCGAAGAAGTCGTGGAGATGCGGAACGGCCAGAAGCGCAAGAGTGAGCGCAAATTCTTCCCGGGTTATGTCCTGGTGCAGATGGAAATGAACGAGGGTACTTGGCACCTGGTCAAGGACACTCCTCGCGTCATGGGCTTCATTGGTGGTACTGCCGACAAGCCGGCACCGATCACTGACAAGGAAGCTGATGCCATTCTGCGTCGTGTTGCCGATAGCGGTGACAAGCCGAAGCCGAAGACTCTGTTCGAGCCGGGCGAGACTGTTCGTGTCATCGATGGTCCGTTTGCTGACTTCAATGGTGTCGTCGAAGAAGTTAACTACGAAAAGAGCCGCATTCAGGTCGCTGTGCTCATTTTCGGTCGCTCTACTCCGGTAGAGCTGGAGTTCAGCCAGGTAGAGAAAGTTTAACTGGCACACTGAATCCCACACCCCGCAGCCCTAGGCTGCGGGGTTTTGTCGTCCTTGGGATAAAACGCGAAAGCAACCGGGGAGCCCGACAGGGCGCTTGACCCGCATTTGGAGTAGCAAATGGCTAAGAAAATCACGGCTTACATCAAGCTGCAAGTTAAGGCCGGCCAGGCCAACCCGTCGCCGCCCGTCGGCCCGGCTCTGGGTCAGCACGGCGTAAACATCATGGAATTCTGCAAGGCGTTCAACGCCAAGACCCAAGGCCAAGAGCCGGGTCTGCCGACTCCTGTGATCATCACCGTTTACAGCGACCGTAGCTTCACCTTCGAAACCAAGAGCACCCCTGCTGCCGTCCTGCTGAAAAAAGCAGCTGGCATCACCAGCGGTTCCGCTCGTCCGAACTCTCAGAAAGTCGGCACCGTTACCCGTGCTCAGCTGGAAGAGATCGCCAAGGCCAAGCAGGCTGACCTGACCGCTGCTGACCTGGACGCTGCCGTACGCACCATTGCTGGCTCCGCGCGCAGCATGGGCCTGAACGTGGAGGGTGTGTAATGGCTAAGCTGACCAAGCGTCAAAAGGCTATCGCCGAGAAGATCGAAGCAGGCAAGCAATACGGCTTCGAAGATGCCGCCAAGCTGCTGGCCGAGCTGTCGACCATCAAGTTCAAGGAGTCCGTGGACATCGCCATCAATCTGGGCGTAGATCCGCGTAAATCCGACCAGGTCGTACGTGGCGCCACCGTTCTGCCGAACGGCACCGGCAAATCCGTACGCGTTGCCGTCTTCACCCAGGGTCCTGGTGTTGAAGCTGCCCTGGCTGCTGGTGCAGACAAGGTTGGCATGGACGAGCTGGCTGCCGAAATGAAGGCCGGTGACCTGAACTACGACGTCGTCATCGCTTCCCCGGACGCCATGCGTGTTGTTGGCCAGCTGGGTCAGGTACTGGGCCCGCGCGGTCTGATGCCGAACCCGAAAGTCGGCACCGTGACCCCGGACGTCGCTACCGCCGTCAAGAACGCCAAAGCCGGTCAGGTACGTTTCCGTACCGACAAGAACGGCATCATCCACGCTTCCGTTGGCAAGATCGACTTCGAGCCGGTCAAGCTGAAGCAGAACGTGGAAGCGCTGCTGAGCGATCTGAAGCGCCTGAAGCCGTCCTCCTCGAAGGGCGTGTACGTTCAGCGCGTAACCCTGAGCACCACTATGGGCCCGGGTCTGCAGATCGATCAGGCTTCGCTGGAAGGCTGATGAACTAAGTCGAGCAGTGGGTTCGCCCACTGCTCGCAGGTATTGGGGTCCCTGCCTGGCGGGGGCTATCCAAGACCGTAGGCGGCGCAAGCCTTAAACCTCAAGCCTACGCAGATGGTGCTCCCGATTCGTTTACCGAATCAGACACCAAAACGCCGTCCGGCTCCGGCTGGACGAATCGGTAACATCCAGGAGTAAACCCGTGGCAATTAAACTCGAAGACAAGAAGGCCATCGTCGCTGAAGTCAACGAGGCTGCCAAAGCCGGTCTGTCCGCTGTCGTGGTTGATGCACGCGGCGTGACTGTCGGCGCTATGACCGGACTCCGTAAAGAGGCCCGCGCAGCTGGTGTGTACGTGAAAGTCGTACGTAACACCCTGCTCAAGCGCGCCGTTGAAGGCACTCAGTTTGAAGTGCTCAACGACGTGTTCAAGGGCCCGACCCTGATTGCTTTCTCCAACGAACATCCGGGCGCTGCCGCTCGTATCTTCAAGGAGTTTGCCAAGGGTCAGGACAAGTTCGAGATCAAGGCGGCCGCGTTCGAGGGTCAGTTCCTCGCAGCCAATCAGATCGACGTGCTGGCGACCCTGCCGACCTACAACGAAGCTGTTGCACAGCTGATGAGCGTGATCCAAGGCGCTACCAGCAAGCTGGCTCGTACTCTGGCGGCAATTCGCGATCAGAAAGAAGCTACCGCAGCCTAAGGCTCGGCAACTGCTTTCAACCTTTTTTGTTTAATTCGATGGCCTTAGGCCGTCACCCAATACAGGAATTAGAGTCATGGCTCTGACCAACGAAGACATCATCTCCGCCGTATCCGAAATGTCCGTCATGCAGATCGTTGAACTGATCAAGGCGATGGAAGAGAAGTTCGGCGTTACCGCTGCTGCCGCTACCGTTGCTGCTGCTGGCCCGGCTGCTGCCGCTGCTGAAGAGCAAACCGAGTTCACCATCGTCCTGGCCGAAGCTGGCGACAAGAAAGTGAACGTGATCAAGGTCGTTCGTGAACTGACCGGTCTGGGCCTGAAAGAAGCCAAGGCTGTCGTTGACGGCGCCCCGGGCGTGGTCAAGGAAGGCGCTTCGAAAGAAGAAGCCGAAGCTGCCAAGAAAGCCCTGGAAGAAGCAGGCGCCAAGGTCGAGCTCAAGTAAGTTCGTACCTTGCGTCGACAGCCCGAGCGTTAAGCGACAGGCTGATGGCTGGTGGCAATTGCCACCGGCCTTTTCCGTTATGGGTGGGGTGCCGTAGGTGCCTCCCATAACGTGAAAATCCCGCCACGAGTGGCGGCGCAAACCTAGGGTTTGCACGATTTTTGGGCTGCTCCCCTGTGCGGGAGAGGCCAAACAAGCAGGTGACCAAGCTGGGGAACGCTGATGGCTTACTCATACACTGAGAAAAAACGTATCCGCAAGGACTTTAGCAAGTTGCCGGACGTCATGGATGTGCCGTATTTGCTGGCCATCCAGCTGGATTCCTATCGCGAATTCCTGCAGGCCGGCGCGAGCAAGGACCAGGTTCGAGACATCGGCCTGCATGCGGCCTTCAAGTCCGTTTTCCCGATTATCAGCTATTCCGGCAATGCTGCCCTGGAATACGTCGGCTACCGTCTGGGCGAGCCGGCCTTTGATGTCAAGGAATGCGTGCTGCGCGGTGTGACCTTCGCGGTCCCGCTGCGTGTGAAAGTGCGCCTGATCATTTTCGACAAGGAATCGTCGAACAAAGCGATCAAGGACATCAAGGAACAAGAAGTCTACATGGGGGAAATCCCCCTGATGACCGAGAACGGTACCTTCATCATCAACGGTACCGAGCGCGTCATCGTTTCCCAGCTGCACCGCTCCCCGGGTGTGTTCTTCGACCACGACCGTGGCAAGACCCACAGCTCCGGCAAGCTGCTGTACTCCGCTCGCATCATTCCTTACCGCGGTTCCTGGCTCGACTTCGAGTTCGATCCGAAGGACTGCGTGTTCGTTCGTATCGACCGTCGCCGCAAGCTGCCGGCTTCCGTCCTGCTGCGCGCGCTGAACTACAGCACTGAGGAAATCCTCAACGCGTTCTATGACACCAACGTCTACGAGATCAAGGGCGAGACCCTGAATCTGGAACTGGTGCCGTCGCGTCTGCGTGGTGAAATCGCCAGCTTCGACATCAAGGATGCTGCCGGCAAGGTCATCGTTGAAGCGGGCCGTCGTATCACTGCACGCCACATCAACCAGCTCGAGAAGGCCGGCATCAGCCAGCTGGAAGTGCCGTTCGACTACCTGATCGGCCGTACTGTGGCCAAGGCTGTCGTGCACCCGGCTACCGGCGAGATCATCGCCGAGTGCAACACTGAGCTGACCGTCGATGCCCTGGCCAAGATTGCCAAGGCCCAGGTTGCGCGTCTGGAAACCCTGTACACCAACGACATCGACTGCGGTCCGTTCATCTCCGACACGCTGAAGATCGACTCCACCAGCAACCAACTGGAAGCGCTGGTCGAGATCTATCGCATGATGCGTCCCGGTGAGCCGCCGACCAAGGAAGCCGCCGAAACCCTGTTCGGCAACCTGTTCTTCAGCGCCGAGCGTTACGACCTGTCCGCCGTCGGCCGCATGAAGTTCAACCGTCGTATCGGTCGTACCGAGATCGAAGGCGCTGGCGTCCTGAGCAAGGAAGACATCGTCGAGGTCCTCAAGACCCTCGTTGCCATCCGTAACGGCAAAGGCATCGTCGACGACATCGACCACCTGGGTAACCGTCGCGTCCGTTGCGTCGGCGAGATGGCCGAGAACCAGTTCCGTGTTGGCCTGGTGCGTGTAGAGCGCGCGGTCAAGGAACGTCTGTCCATGGCCGAAAGCGAAGGCCTGATGCCGCAGGACCTGATCAACGCCAAGCCGGTGGCCGCTGCGATCAAAGAGTTCTTCGGCTCCAGCCAGCTGTCGCAGTTCATGGACCAGAACAACCCGCTCTCCGAGATCACCCACAAGCGCCGCGTCTCCGCACTCGGCCCAGGTGGTCTGACCCGTGAGCGCGCGGGCTTCGAGGTTCGTGACGTACACCCGACCCACTACGGCCGCGTGTGCCCGATCGAAACCCCTGAAGGTCCGAACATCGGTCTGATCAACTCCCTGGCCACCTACGCTCGCACCAACAAGTACGGCTTCCTGGAAAGCCCGTACCGCGTGGTGAAGGAAGGTCTGGTCAGCGACGACATCGTCTTCCTGTCCGCGATTGAAGAAGCTGATCACGTGATCGCTCAGGCGTCTGCGACCCTGAACGAAAAAGGCCAGCTGATCGACGAACTGGTTGCCGTACGTCACCTGAACGAATTCACCGTGAAGGCGCCGGAAGACGTCACCCTCATGGACGTATCGCCGAAGCAGGTCGTTTCCGTCGCTGCCTCGCTGATTCCGTTCCTCGAGCACGACGACGCCAACCGTGCACTCATGGGTTCGAACATGCAGCGTCAGGCTGTACCGACCCTGCGCGCCGACAAGCCGCTGGTAGGTACCGGCATGGAGCGCAACGTCGCCCGTGACTCCGGCGTCTGCGTGGTTGCACGTCGCGGTGGCGTGATCGACTCGGTTGACGCCAGCCGTATCGTGGTTCGCGTGAACGACGACGAAGTCGAGACTGGCGAAGCTGGTGTCGACATCTACAACCTGACCAAATACACCCGTTCCAACCAGAACACCTGCATCAACCAGCGTCCGCTGGTACAGAAGGGTGATCAGGTTTCGCGCAGCGACATCCTGGCCGACGGTCCGTCCACCGATATGGGTGAACTGGCTCTGGGTCAGAACATGCGCGTAGCGTTCATGCCCTGGAACGGCTTCAACTTCGAAGACTCCATCTGCCTGTCCGAGCGCGTGGTCCAGGAAGATCGTTTCACCACGATCCACATCCAGGAACTGACCTGCGTTGCCCGTGACACCAAGCTCGGCCCAGAAGAAATCACCGCGGACATCCCGAACGTGGGTGAGGCTGCGCTGAACAAGCTGGACGAAGCTGGCATCGTCTACGTCGGCGCCGAAGTACAGGCCGGCGACATCCTGGTCGGCAAGGTCACCCCGAAGGGCGAGACCCAGCTGACTCCGGAAGAGAAGCTGCTGCGTGCGATCTTCGGTGAGAAGGCGTCCGACGTGAAGGACACCTCCCTGCGCGTGCCGACCGGCACCAAGGGCACCGTCATCGACGTACAGGTCTTCACCCGCGATGGCGTGGAGCGCGACAGCCGCGCCCTGTCCATCGAGAAGATGCAGCTGGACGAGATCCGCAAGGACCTGAACGAAGAGTTCCGCATCGTCGAAGGCGCAACCTTCGAGCGTCTGCGTTCCGCTCTGGTCGGTGCCAAGGCCGACGGCGGTCCTGCCCTGAAGAAAGGCGCAGAGATCACCGACGAGTACCTGGACGGCCTTGAGCGCGGCCAGTGGTTCAAGCTGCGTATGGCGGAAGACGCTCTGAACGAGCAGCTGGAGAAGGCTCAGGCCTACATCAGCGACCGCCGTCAGATGCTGGACGACAAGTTCGAAGACAAGAAGCGCAAGCTGCAGCAGGGCGACGACCTGGCTCCGGGCGTACTGAAGATCGTCAAGGTCTACCTCGCTATCAAGCGCCGCATCCAGCCGGGCGACAAGATGGCAGGCCGTCACGGTAACAAGGGTGTGGTCTCGGTGATCATGCCGGTCGAAGACATGCCGCACGACGTGCATGGCACTCCGGTCGACATCGTTCTGAACCCGCTGGGCGTACCGTCGCGTATGAACGTCGGTCAGATTCTCGAAACCCACCTGGGCCTCGCGGCCAAGGGTCTGGGCGAGAAGATCAACCGCATGCTCGAAGAGCAGCGCAAGATCGCCGAGCTGCGTGTGTTCCTGAACGAGATCTACAACGAGATCGGCGGCCGCCAGGAAAGCCTGGACGAGCTGAACGATAACGAGATCCTCGCTCTGGCCAACAACCTCAAGGGCGGCGTGCCCATGGCTACCCCGGTGTTCGACGGTGCCAAGGAGCGCGAGATCAAGGCCATGCTGAAGCTGGCCGATCTGCCGGAAAGCGGTCAGATGCGTCTGTATGACGGCCGCACCGGCAACCAGTTCGAGCGTACGACCACCGTTGGTTACATGTACATGCTCAAGCTGAACCACCTGGTCGATGACAAGATGCACGCACGTTCCACCGGCTCCTACAGCCTGGTTACCCAGCAGCCGCTGGGTGGTAAGGCGCAGTTCGGTGGCCAGCGTTTCGGGGAGATGGAGGTCTGGGCGCTGGAAGCGTACGGTGCCGCCTACACCCTGCAGGAAATGCTGACCGTGAAGTCGGACGACGTGAACGGCCGTACCAAGATGTACAAGAACATCGTGGACGGGGATCACCGCATGGAGGCCGGCATGCCCGAGTCCTTCAACGTGTTGATCAAAGAGATCCGCTCGCTCGGCATCGATATCGAACTGGAAACCGAATAACACGTGACGTCAGAACGGTGCGGCTGGTCAAGGCCGGTCGCACCGGGTCCGTGAGGAGGAAAGGCCTTGAAAGACTTGCTTAATCTGTTGAAAAACCAGGGTCAGATCGAAGAGTTCGATGCCATCCGTATTGGCCTGGCCTCGCCCGAGATGATTCGTTCCTGGTCCTTCGGCGAAGTCAAGAAGCCGGAGACCATCAACTACCGTACCTTCAAGCCGGAGCGCGATGGCCTGTTCTGCGCCAAGATCTTCGGCCCGGTGAAGGACTACGAGTGCCTGTGCGGTAAGTACAAGCGCCTGAAGCACCGTGGTGTGATCTGCGAGAAGTGCGGCGTGGAAGTCGCTCTGGCCAAGGTGCGCCGTGAGCGCATGGGCCACATCGAGCTGGCCTCTCCGGTCGCCCACATCTGGTTCCTGAAGTCCCTGCCGTCCCGTATCGGCCTGCTGCTGGACATGACCCTGCGTGACATCGAGCGCGTGCTCTATTTCGAGAGCTATGTCGTGATCGATCCGGGCATGACCACCCTCGAGAAGGGTCAGCTGCTGAACGACGAGCAATACTTCGAAGCCCTCGAAGAGTTCGGCGACGACTTCGACGCCCGCATGGGTGCGGAAGCCGTTCGCGAGCTGCTCAACGCTATCGATCTGGAGCACGAGATCGGCCGCCTGCGCGAAGAGATTCCGCAGACCAACTCGGAAACCAAGATCAAGAAGCTGTCCAAGCGCCTGAAGCTGATGGAAGCCTTCCAGGGCTCCGGCAACCATCCTGAGTGGATGGTGCTGACCGTCCTGCCGGTGCTGCCGCCGGACCTGCGTCCGCTGGTTCCGCTGGATGGCGGCCGCTTCGCGACTTCGGATCTGAACGATCTGTATCGCCGCGTGATCAACCGTAACAACCGTCTGAAGCGCCTGCTCGATCTGGCTGCTCCGGACATCATCGTGCGCAACGAAAAGCGCATGCTGCAGGAAGCCGTCGACGCCCTGCTGGACAACGGCCGTCGCGGCCGTGCCATCACCGGCTCGAACAAGCGCCCGCTGAAGTCCCTGGCCGACATGATCAAGGGCAAGCAAGGTCGCTTCCGTCAGAACCTGCTCGGCAAGCGCGTGGACTACTCCGGTCGTTCGGTAATTACCGTAGGCCCGACCCTGCGTCTGCACCAGTGCGGTCTGCCGAAGAAAATGGCCCTGGAGCTGTTCAAGCCGTTCATTTTCGGCAAGCTGGAAGGTCGTGGCATGGCCACCACCATCAAAGCCGCCAAGAAGATGGTCGAGCGCGAGCTGCCGGAAGTGTGGGACGTTCTCGCTGAAGTCATCCGCGAACACCCCGTACTGCTGAACCGTGCGCCGACTCTGCACCGTCTGGGCATCCAGGCGTTCGAGCCGGTACTGATCGAAGGTAAAGCCATCCAGCTGCACCCGCTGGTCTGCGCCGCGTACAACGCCGACTTCGACGGTGACCAGATGGCCGTGCACGTTCCGCTGACCCTCGAGGCTCAGCTGGAAGCGCGCGCGCTGATGATGTCCACCAACAACATTCTGTCGCCCGCCAACGGCGAGCCGATCATCGTTCCGTCGCAGGACGTGGTAATGGGTCTGTACTACATGACCCGTGAAGCGATCAACGCGAAGGGCGAGGGCATGGCTTTCGCAGACCTGCAGGAAGTTGACCGCGCGTACCGCAGCGGCCAGGTGTCCCTGCACGCCCGCGTAAAAGTGCGCATCAACGAGAAGATCAAGAACGAAGACGGCTCCCTGACCGCGAACACCCGTATCGTCGACTCCACCGTCGGCCGTGCGCTGCTGTTCCAGGTTGTCCCGGCCGGCCTGCCCTTCGACGTGGTCAACCAGTCGATGAAGAAGAAGGCGATCTCCAAGCTGATCAACCACTGCTACCGCGTGGTGGGTCTGAAGGACACCGTCATCTTCGCTGACCAACTGATGTACACCGGCTTCGCCTACTCGACCATCTCCGGTGTGTCGATCGGCGTGAACGACTTCGTCATCCCGGACGAAAAGGCTCGCATCATCGATGCCGCCACCGAGGAAGTGAAGGAGATCGAGAGCCAGTACGCCTCCGGCCTGGTAACCCAGGGCGAGAAGTACAACAAGGTGATCGACCTCTGGTCCAAGGCCAACGACGAAGTCTCCAAGGCGATGATGGCCAACCTCTCGAAAGAGAAGGTGACCGATCGCGAAGGCAAGCAGGTCGACCAGGAGTCCTTCAACTCCATGTACATGATGGCGGACTCCGGTGCGCGGGGTTCCGCGGCCCAGATCCGTCAGCTGGCCGGTATGCGTGGCCTGATGGCCAAGCCGGACGGCTCCATCATCGAGACCCCGATCACCGCGAACTTCCGTGAAGGCCTGAACGTACTCCAGTACTTCATCTCCACTCACGGTGCTCGTAAAGGTCTGGCGGATACCGCACTGAAAACCGCGAACTCCGGTTACCTGACCCGTCGTCTCGTCGACGTGGCCCAGGACCTGGTAGTGACCGAGATCGACTGCGGCACCGAGCATGGCCTGGTCATGTCCCCGCATATCGAAGGCGGCGACGTGGTAGAGCCGCTGGGTGAGCGCGTCCTCGGCCGCGTCATCGCTCGCGACGTGTTCAAGCCGGGCAGCGACGACGTGATCGTCGAAGCCGGTACCCTGATCGACGAGAAGTGGGTCGATTTCCTCGAGCAGATGAGCGTCGACGAAGTTGTTGTGCGTTCGCCGATCACCTGCGAAACCCGTCACGGCATCTGCGCCATGTGCTACGGCCGCGATCTGGCCCGTGGTCACCGCGTGAACATCGGTGAGGCTGTCGGCGTTATCGCTGCCCAGTCGATCGGTGAGCCGGGTACCCAGCTGACCATGCGTACCTTCCACATCGGTGGTGCGGCCAGCCGTACTTCTGCCGTGGACAACGTACAGGTCAAGAACGGCGGCACCATTCGCCTGCACAACCTGAAGCACGTAGAGCGTGCCGACGGCGCCCTGGTAGCGGTTTCCCGTTCCGGTGAGCTGGCGGTCGCCGACGACTTCGGTCGTGAGCGCGAGCGCTACAAGCTGCCGTACGGTGCGGTGATTTCCGTGAAGGAAGGTGACAAGGTCGATCCGGGCGCTATCGTCGCCAAGTGGGACCCGCACACCCACCCGATCGTCACCGAGATGGACGGCACCGTGGCCTTCGTGGGCATGGAAGAGGGCATCACCATCAAGCGCCAGACCGACGAACTGACCGGTCTGACCAACATTGAAGTGATGGATCCGAAGGATCGTCCGGCCGCCGGCAAGGACATCCGTCCGGCCGTGAAGCTGATCGACGCCGCAGGCAAGGATCTGCTGCTGCCGGGTACCGACGTACCGGCCCAGTACTTCCTGCCGGCGAACGCCCTGGTCAACCTCAACGACGGCGCGAAAGTGCGCATCGGTGACGTTATCGCGCGTATCCCGCAGGAAACCTCGAAGACCCGCGACATCACCGGTGGTCTGCCGCGCGTTGCCGACCTGTTCGAAGCTCGTCGTCCGAAAGAGCCTTCGATCCTGGCGGAAATCAGCGGCACCATCTCCTTCGGCAAGGAAACCAAGGGCAAGCGCCGCCTGGTCATCACTCCCACCGACGGTAGCGATCCGTACGAGGAGCTGATTCCGAAGTGGCGTCACCTGAACGTGTTCGAAGGTGAGCAGGTAAGCCGTGGTGAAGTGATCTCCGACGGCCCGAGCAACCCGCACGACATCCTTCGTCTGCTGGGTGTGAGCTCGCTGGCCAAGTACATCGTCAACGAGATCCAGGACGTTTACCGTCTGCAGGGCGTGAAGATCAACGACAAGCACATCGAGACCATCCTGCGCCAGATGCTGCGCAAGGTCGAAGTGGCCGAGTCGGGCGATTCGTCCTTCATCAAGGGCGACCAGGTCGAACTGGTTCACGTGCTGGAAGAGAACGAAGTACTGGGCACCCAGGACAAGTTCCCGGCCAAGTACGAGCGCGTTCTGCTGGGTATCACCAAGGCCTCGCTGTCCACCGAGTCGTTCATCTCGGCGGCATCCTTCCAGGAGACCACTCGCGTCCTCACCGAGGCAGCGGTCACCGGCAAGCGCGACTACCTGCGCGGCCTGAAGGAGAACGTGGTCGTGGGTCGTCTGATCCCGGCGGGCACCGGTCTGGCTTACCACAGCGAGCGCAAGCGTCAGCGCGAGCTCGGCAAACCGCAGCGCGTGAGCGCGAGCGAGGCCGAAGCAGCACTGGCCGAAGCGCTCAATCTGAGCGGTAACTAAGCCTCAAACAAAGCCCCGGTTGTCTTGACAACCGGGGCTTTGTCTTGACTGGAATCCGGAAGCTCTTTAGTATCTTGTACCCCGAAAATTGGCAGGGCGCATGCTCTGCCCATTTTCGTTTTTAAGTGTCGTAAGACAATCAGTGGAGCTATAGATGGCAACTATCAACCAGCTGGTGCGCAAACCGCGCAAGCGCCTGGTAGACAAGAGCGGCGTTCCTGCCCTGCAGAACTGCCCTCAGCGTCGCGGCGTATGCACCCGCGTATACACCACCACCCCGAAGAAGCCGAACTCCGCACTGCGTAAAGTGTGCCGTGTTCGTCTGACCAACGGTTTCGAGGTTTCCTCGTACATCGGCGGTGAAGGCCACAACCTGCAAGAGCACAGCGTAGTGCTGATCCGCGGCGGTCGTGTAAAAGACCTTCCGGGTGTTCGCTACCACACCGTGCGCGGTTCGCTGGACACCTCCGGTGTCAAAGACCGTAAGCAGGGTCGTTCGAAGTACGGCGCGAAGCGTCCGAAGTAATTTTGTTTTCCTATTTGCTGAGTCGATAAGAGTAAGGTCGGGCATCGAGTCCCGGATTACCTGAAGACCGTTTGAGGGCTTATCAATGCCAAGACGTCGTGTAGCGGCCAAACGTGAGATCCTGGCCGATCCGAAATACGGAAGCCAGATTCTGGCGAAGTTCATGAACCACGTGATGGAAAGCGGCAAGAAAGCCGTTGCCGAGCGTATCGTTTACGGTGCTCTGGACAAGGTCAAAGAGCGCGGTAAAGGCGACCCCCTGGAACTCTTCGAAAAAGCACTCGACGCCATCGCTCCGCTGGTCGAAGTGAAGTCCCGCCGTGTTGGCGGTGCTACCTACCAGGTTCCGGTCGAAGTACGTCCGTCCCGTCGTAATGCACTGGCCATGCGTTGGCTGGTGGACTTCGCCCGCAAGCGTGGCGAGAAGTCCATGGCTCTGCGTCTCGCTGGCGAACTGATGGACGCCGCTGAAGGTAAAGGCGCCGCTGTCAAGAAGCGTGAAGACGTACACCGTATGGCCGAGGCCAACAAAGCGTTCTCGCACTACCGCTTCTAATTACGGCAACACTACTTCTGCGAGGGCTTTATGGCTCGTAACACAGCAATCAACCGCTACCGGAACATTGGTATCTGTGCCCACGTTGACGCGGGCAAGACCACCACCACCGAGCGGATCCTGTTCTACACAGGTCTCAGCCACAAGATGGGTGAGGTGCATGACGGCGCTGCCACTACCGACTGGATGGTGCAGGAGCAGGAGCGTGGTATTACCATCACCTCCGCTGCGATCACTACCTTCTGGGAAGGTTCGCGCGGCCAGTACGACAAGTACCGCGTAAACGTCATCGATACCCCCGGCCACGTAGACTTCACCATTGAAGTTGAGCGCTCCCTGCGCGTACTGGACGGCGCTGTCGTTGTGTTCTGCGGCACCTCCGGCGTTGAGCCGCAGTCCGAAACCGTATGGCGTCAAGCCAACAAGTACGGCGTTCCGCGTATTGTTTACGTGAACAAGATGGACCGCGCCGGCGCCAACTTCCTGCGCGTCGTCGGTCAGATCAAGAACCGCCTGGGTCACACCCCGGTTCCGGTTCAGCTGGCCATCGGTGCAGAAGATGACTTCCAGGGTCAGGTTGACCTGCTGAAGATGAAGGCCATCTACTGGAACGAAGACGACAAAGGCACTTCCTATCGCGAGGAAGAAATTCCCGCCGATATGGTCGAGCTGGCCAACGAGTGGCGCAACAACATGGTCGAGGCTGCTGCCGAAGCCAACGAAGAGCTGATGAACAAGTACCTGGAAGAGGGTGAGCTGTCGATCGAAGAGATCAAGGCTGGCCTGCGTCTGCGTACTATCGCCTGCGAAATCGTACCGGCTGTCTGCGGCTCGTCGTTCAAGAACAAGGGCGTGCCCCTGGTTCTCGACGCCGTCATCGACTTCCTGCCTGCTCCGACCGAGATTCCGGCGATCCAGGGTATCCACCCGGATCACATTGACGACGGCGACGAAGCTCCGAAGGACGATCGTCCTGCCGACGACAATGCTCCGTTCTCGGCTCTGGCATTCAAGATCGCCACTGACCCGTTCGTAGGTACTCTGACCTTCGTTCGCGTCTACTCGGGCGTTCTGGAGTCTGGTAACTCCGTTATCAACTCCGTGAAAGGCAAGAAAGAGCGCGTTGGTCGTATGGTGCAGATGCACGCCAACCAGCGTGACGAGATCAAAGAAGTACGCGCTGGTGACATCGCTGCTCTGATCGGCATGAAGGACGTCACCACCGGTGACACCCTGTGCGATATCGAGAAGCCGATCATCCTCGAGCGTATGGACTTCCCGGAGCCGGTAATCTCGGTAGCTGTTGAGCCGAAGACCAAGGCTGACCAGGAGAAGATGGGCATCGCCCTCGGCAAACTGGCTCAGGAAGACCCGTCGTTCCGCGTCAAGACCGACGAAGAAACCGGCCAGACCATCATCTCCGGTATGGGTGAGCTGCACCTGGACATCCTCGTCGACCGCATGAAGCGTGAATTCGGCGTTGAGGCGAACATCGGCAAGCCGCAGGTTTCGTACCGCGAAACCATCTCGAAGGACAACATCGAGATCGAAGGCAAGTTCGTTCGTCAGTCTGGTGGTCGTGGTCAGTTCGGTCACTGCTGGATTCGTTTCTCGACTCCGGACGTGGACGACAAGGGCAACATCACTGAAGGCCTGGTCTTCACCAACGAGGTCGTGGGCGGTGTGGTTCCGAAGGAATACATCCCGGCCATCCAGAAAGGCATCGAAGAGCAGATGAAGAACGGCGTTGTAGCCGGCTATCCGCTGATCGGCCTGAAGGCGACCGTCTTCGATGGTTCCTACCACGACGTCGACTCCAACGAGATGGCGTTCAAGATCGCTGCTTCCATGGCGACCAAGCAGCTGGCCCAGAAGGGCGGCGGCAAGGTGCTGGAGCCGATCATGAAGGTGGAAGTGGTGACTCCTGAGGACTACATGGGTGACGTGATGGGTGACCTGAACCGTCGTCGTGGTCTGATTCAGGGGATGGAAGACTCGGTTTCCGGTAAGGTTATCCGTGCCGAGGTTCCGCTGGGCGAGATGTTCGGTTATGCAACCGACGTGCGTTCCATGTCCCAGGGTCGCGCTAGCTACTCCATGGAATTCTCCAAGTATGCTGAAGCTCCGGCGAACGTCGTCGAAGCTCTGGCCAAAAAACAAGCTTGATTCAGCTCTTTTAGTAAGAGGTTACTCTCGTGGCTAAAGAAAAATTTGAACGTAACAAACCGCACGTCAACGTCGGCACCATCGGTCACGTTGACCACGGCAAAACCACTCTGACCGCTGCTCTGACCAAGGTCTGCTCCGAGACCTGGGGCGGCTCCGCTCGCGCTTTCGACCAGATCGACAACGCGCCGGAAGAGAAGGCTCGTGGTATCACCATCAACACCTCTCACGTTGAATACGACTCGCCGGTACGCCACTACGCTCACGTAGACTGCCCGGGTCACGCCGACTACGTGAAGAACATGATCACCGGTGCTGCCCAGATGGACGGCGCGATCCTGGTTTGCTCGGCTGCTGACGGCCCCATGCCGCAGACCCGCGAGCACATCCTGCTGTCCCGTCAGGTAGGCGTTCCTTACATTGTCGTGTTCCTGAACAAGGCCGACATGGTTGACGACGCTGAGCTGCTGGAACTGGTCGAAATGGAAGTTCGCGATCTGCTGAACACCTACGACTTCCCGGGCGACGACACTCCGATCGTGATCGGTTCCGCTCTGATGGCCCTGAACGGTCAGGACGACAACGAGATGGGCGTTTCCGCCGTGCGCAAGCTGGTAGAAACCCTGGACTCGTACATCCCTGAGCCCGAGCGCGCCATCGACAAGCCGTTCCTGATGCCGATCGAAGACGTATTCTCGATCTCCGGTCGCGGCACCGTGGTAACTGGCCGTGTTGAGCGTGGCATCGTCAAGATCCAGGAAGAAGTGGAAATCGTCGGTATCAAGGCGACCACCAAGACTACCTGCACCGGCGTTGAAATGTTCCGCAAGCTGCTCGACGAAGGTCGTGCTGGTGAGAACGTTGGCGTTCTGCTGCGTGGCACCAAGCGTGAAGACGTAGAGCGTGGCCAGGTTCTGGCCAAGCCGGGCACCATCAAGCCGCACACCAAGTTCGAGTGCGAAGTGTACGTGCTGTCCAAAGAAGAAGGTGGTCGTCACACCCCGTTCTTCAAAGGCTACCGTCCGCAGTTCTACTTCCGTACCACCGACGTAACCGGCAACTGCGAACTGCCGGAAGGCGTTGAGATGGTAATGCCGGGCGACAACGTGAAAATGGTTGTCACCCTGATCGCTCCGATCGCCATGGAAGATGGCCTGCGCTTCGCGATTCGCGAAGGCGGCCGTACCGTTGGCGCCGGCGTGGTTGCCAAGATCATCGAGTAATCGCTGATCCGCTCCAGAAAAAGGGACCCTTCGGGGTCCCTTTTTCGTTGAGTTGGTTAAATATTGACACCCCCTAGGAGCATCCGTACAATTGCGCCTCCTTTTAACGGGCGGAGTCCGTCCGTTGGGAATGGCAACTTGGAGTCTGAGGTCAAATGCAAAATCAACAAATCCGTATTCGGTTGAAGGCTTTTGATCACCGCCTGATCGACCAATCTACCCAGGAAATCGTGGAAACCGCGAAACGTACTGGCGCTCAGGTGCGTGGTCCGATTCCTCTGCCGACCCGCAAGGAACGTTACACCGTGCTGATTTCCCCGCACGTCAACAAGGACGCTCGTGACCAGTACGAAATTCGTACCCACAAGCGTGTTCTCGACATCGTTCAGCCGACCGACAAAACCGTCGACGCGCTGATGAAGCTCGACCTTGCTGCTGGCGTCGAAGTACAGATCAGCCTCGGCTAATGCCTTCGGCATTGGTCGTGTAACGCTCTGAAATGGGCGGCCATAGCGGGTGAAAGCCCCGTACACTAAAGAGGTTCTAAAGATGACAATTGGTGTTGTCGGTCGTAAGTGCGGCATGACCCGCATCTTCACCGAAGATGGTGTCTCTATTCCGGTCACGGTCATTGAGGTCGAGCCGAATCGCGTCACCCAGTTCAAAAACGAAGAAAGCGATGGTTATCGCGCTGTGCAGGTTACTGCTGGCGAGCGTCGTGCTTCTCGCGTGACCAAGGCTCAGGCCGGTCACTTTGCCAAGGCGAATGTCGCCGCCGGTCGCGGCGTGTGGGAATTCCGTCTGGGCGAAGAGGAGTTCAAGGCAGGCGATTCCATCTCTGTCGATCTGTTCCAGGCAGGCCAGCTGGTAGACGTTACCGGCGAGTCCAAGGGTAAAGGCTTCGCCGGTACCATCAAGCGCTGGAACTTCCGTGGTCAAGATAACACCCACGGTAACTCCGTTTCCCACCGCGTCCCGGGTTCCATCGGCCAGTGCCAGACTCCTGGTCGAGTGTTCAAGGGCAAAAAAATGTCGGGCCACATGGGTGCTGAGCGTGTAACCGTTCAATCCCTTGAGGTCGTGCGTGTCGATGCAGAGCGCAATCTGCTGCTGGTCAAAGGTGCCGTTCCTGGCGCTACCGGTGGTGATGTGCTGGTGCGTCCGGCAGCCAAGGCTCGCGGTTAAGAGAGGAAGCTGAGATGCAACTGAATGTAAATGGCGCTCAGGCGATCGAGGTTTCCGAGCGTACTTTTGGTAGCGAATTCAACGAAGACCTGGTTCACCAGGCAGTCGTAGCCTACATGGCTGGCGGCCGTCAGGGCACCAAGGCTCAGAAAACTCGTTCCGAAGTCTCCGGCGGTGGCAAAAAGCCGTGGCGTCAGAAGGGCACTGGTCGTGCTCGTGCTGGCACCATCCGTAGCCCCATCTGGCGTGGCGGCGGCGCGACCTTCGCGGCCAAGCCCCAGGATCACTCCCAGAAGCTCAACAAGAAGATGTACCGCGCTGCTCTGCGCTCCATCCTCTCCGAGCTGGTCCGTCTGGACCGTCTGGTTGTCGTTGCCGACTTCGCTGTCGATGCACCGAAGACCAAAGGTCTGGTCAGCAAGCTGGAAGGCCTGGGCCTGAAAGATGTACTGATCGTCACCGAAGGCGTCGATGAGAACCTGTACCTGGCAGCTCGCAACCTGGCCCACGTCGATGTACGTGATGTTCAGGCTTCCGATCCGGTCAGCCTCATCGCCTACGACAAGGTGCTGGTCACCGTGTCCGCCGTGAAGAAGTTCGAGGAGCTGCTGGCATGAACCAGGAACGCGTATTCAAAGTGCTGCTGGGCCCGCATATCTCCGAGAAGGCCACTGGCCTGGCGGACGGCAACAGCCAATTCGTTTTCAAGGTTGCCACTGATGCAACCAAGCTGGAAATCAAGAAGGCCGTAGAAAGCCTGTTCGGCGTGAAAGTACGTCGCGTCACCACCCTGAACGTTCAGGGCAAGACCAAGCGTACCGTTCGCGGCCTGGGCAAGCGTAACGACTGGAAAAAAGCGTACATCGCTCTCCAGCCGGGCCAGGATCTCGATTTCGCAGCTGGCGCTGAGTAAAGGGGTGCATCATGGCAATCGTTAAATGCAAACCGACTTCCGCTGGTCGTCGTTTCGTCGTCAAGGTAGTGAACCAGGACCTGCACAAAGGTGCTCCGTTCGCTCCCCTGCTCGAGAAGAAGTCCAAGTCGGGCGGCCGTAACAACAACGGTCATATCACCACCCGTCATATCGGTGGTGGCCACAAGCAGCACTATCGTCTGGTCGACTTCCGTCGCAACAAGGATGGCATTCCTGCCATCGTTGAGCGCGTCGAATACGATCCGAACCGTACTGCTCACATCGCTCTGCTGAAATACGCGGACGGTGAGCGTCGTTACATCATCGCCCCCAAAGGCGTGGTGGCTGGCGATCAACTGATCTCCGGTATCGGCGCTCCGATCAAGGCCGGCAACAACATGCCGCTGCGCAACATCCCGGTTGGTAGCACCATCCACGGTATCGAACTGAAGCCTGGCAAAGGCGCTCAGATCGCTCGCTCCGCTGGCGCTTCGGCTCAGCTGGTTGCCCGTGAAGGTGCATACGTAACCGTACGTCTGCGTTCCGGTGAGATGCGCAAAGTCCTGGCTGACTGCCGTGCGACCCTGGGTGAAGTCTCGAACTCCGAGCACAGCCTGCGTTCGCTGGGTAAAGCCGGTGCCAAACGCTGGCGTGGCGTTCGCCCGACCGTTCGTGGTGTTGCCATGAACCCGGTCGACCACCCGCACGGTGGTGGTGAAGGTCGTACCTCTGCTGGTCGTCATCCGGTATCGCCGTGGGGTCTTCAGACCAAGGGTAAGAAGACTCGCGCGAACAAGCGTACCGACAACATGATCGTCCGTCGCCGCAAGTAAATAGAGGGATACGACAGTGCCACGTTCTCTGAAAAAAGGTCCTTTTATCGATCTTCACCTGCTGAAGAAGATCGAAGTGGCGGTAGAAAAGAACGACCGCAAGCCGATCAAGACCTGGTCGCGCCGTTCTATGATCATGCCGCACATGGTTGGTCTGACCATCGCTGTCCACAACGGCCGTCAACACGTGCCGGTTCTGGTCAACGAAGACATGGTCGGTCACAAACTCGGCGAGTTCGCTGCTACCCGCACTTATCGTGGGCACGCTGCGGACAAGAAAGCCAAGCGTTAAGGGGTAAGGAAGATGGAAGTAGCCGCTAAGCTCTCGGGCGCTCGTATCTCCGCCCAGAAAGCCCGCTTGGTCGCCGACCAGATCCGCGGGAAGAAGGTGGGCGACGCGCTCAACCTCCTGGCTTTCAGCAACAAGAAAGCCGCCGAGATCATGAAGAAAGTGCTGGAGTCGGCCGTTGCCAACGCCGAGCACAACGAAGGCGCCGATGTAGACGATCTCAAAGTCTCCACCGTCTTCGTCAACGAAGGTCGTTCGCTCAAGCGCATCATGCCGCGTGCCAAAGGCCGTGCTGATCGCATCGTCAAGCGGTCTTGCCATATCACTGTCAAGGTTGCGGACAAGTAACGGAGTCGATCAGATGGGTCAGAAAGTACATCCCAATGGCATCCGCCTGGGTATCGTCAAGGAGCACACCTCCGTTTGGTACGCAGATAAGCGCACTTACGCCGATTATCTGTTCGCCGACCTGAAGGTACGTGAGTATCTCCAAGACAAACTAAAAAGCGCGTCCGTAAGCCGTATCGATATCCATCGTCCGGCTCAAACCGCACGCATCACCATCCACACCGCTCGTCCCGGCATCGTGATCGGCAAGAAAGGTGAAGATGTTGAGAAGCTGCGTCAGGACCTGACCAAGCAAATGGGTGTGCCGGTGCACATCAACATCGAAGAGATCCGCAAGCCGGAACTCGACGGTATGCTGGTTGCGCAAAGCGTAGCTCAGCAGCTGGAGCGTCGCGTTATGTTCCGTCGCGCCATGAAGCGCGCTGTACAGAACGCCATGCGCATTGGTGCCAAAGGCATCAAGATCCAGGTAAGCGGTCGTCTGGGCGGCGCTGAAATCGCTCGTACCGAGTGGTATCGCGAAGGTCGTGTGCCCCTGCACACCCTGCGTGCCGACATCGACTACGCAACCTACGAAGCGCACACCACCTACGGTGTGATCGGTGTGAAGGTTTGGATCTTCAAAGGCGAGGTCATCGGTGGCCGCCAGGAAGAGCTCAAGCCCCAAGCGCCCGCTCCTCGTAAAAAAGCTGCTAAGTAAGGAGTACGCAAATGCTGCAACCTAAGCGTACGAAGTTCCGCAAGCAAATGACCGGTCACAACCGTGGCCTGGCTCATCGCGGTTCTAAAGTCAGCTTCGGCGAGTTCGCCCTCAAGGCAACCAGCCGCGGCCGTCTCACCGCGCGTCAGATCGAGTCCGCACGTCGTGCGCTGACCCGTCACGTAAAACGTGGCGGCAAGATCTGGATTCGCGTATTCCCCGACAAGCCTGTTACCAAGAAGCCCCTGGAAGTACGTATGGGTAAAGGTAAGGGCGGCGTCGAGTACTGGGTTGCCCAGATTCAACCGGGCAAGGTCCTGTACGAGATCGAGGGTGTATCCGAAGAGCTGGCGCGTGAGGCATTCGCCCTGGCTGCTGCAAAGCTGCCGCTCGCCACCTCCTTTGTTAAGCGGACGGTGATGTGATGAAAGCGAATGAACTTCGTGAAAAATCCGTTGAGCAGCTGAACGAGCAACTGCTCGGCCTGCTGCGCGACCAGTTCAATCTGCGCATGCAGAAAGCAACTGGCCAGTTGGGGCAGTCTCACCTGCTCTCGCAGGTTAAGCGCGACATCGCTCGCGTGAAAACTGTGCTCAACCAGCAAGCAGGTAAGTAATCATGGCTGAAGCTCAGAAAACCGTCCGTACGCTGACTGGCCGCGTCGTCAGCGACAAGATGGACAAGACCGTCACCGTTCTGATCGAGCGCCGCGTTAAGCACCCGATCTACGGCAAATACGTGAAGCGTTCGACCAAACTGCACGCCCACGACGAAACCAACCAGTGCCGCATTGGTGACCTGGTCACCATTCGCGAGACCCGTCCTCTGGCCAAAACCAAGGCCTGGACTCTGGTTGACATCGTCGAGCGCGCGGTTGAAGTCTAAGGGTCGGAGATAGAAGATGATTCAGACTCAATCCATGCTCGAAGTCGCTGATAACAGCGGCGCGCGTCGCGTAATGTGCATCAAGGTGCTCGGCGGTTCCCACCGCCGTTACGCCGGCATTGGCGACATCATCAAGGTCACCGTCAAGGAAGCAATTCCGCGTGGCAAGGTGAAGAAGGGCCAGGTAATGACTGCCGTGGTCGTTCGCACCAAGCACGGCGTACGTCGTACCGACGGTTCCATCATTCGCTTCGACGGCAACGCCGCCGTCCTGCTGAACAACAAGCAGGAGCCGATCGGCACCCGTATCTTCGGGCCCGTGACTCGTGAACTTCGTACTCGAGAAGTTCATGAAGATCGTCTCCCTTGCCCCAGAAGTGCTGTAAGGAGTAGCCGTCATGCAAAAAATTCGTCGTGACGACGAAGTCATCGTCATTGCCGGCAAGGACAAGGGCAAGCGTGGCAAAGTGATCAAGGTTCTGGCTGACGACCGTCTGGTCGTTGGCGGTGTGAACCTGGTCAAGCGCCACACCAAGCCCAACCCCATGCTCAACCAGCAAGGCGGGATCGTCGAGAAGGAGGCGCCTCTGCACGTCTCCAACGTCGCCATCTTCAACGCTGAAACCAACAAGGCTGACCGCGTTGGTTTCAAAGTCGAAGACGGTAAGAAGATTCGTGTCTTCAAGTCGACCCAGAAACCGGTTCAGGCTTGAGGGAGCTAGGTAGATCACCATGGCACGATTGAAAGAAATTTATCGGAAGGAAATCGCTCCCAAGCTGAAGCAAGAGCTTCAGCTGGCGAACGTGATGGAAGTTCCGCGCGTTACCAAAATCACCCTGAACATGGGTCTTGGCGAAGCTGTCGGCGACAAGAAAGTCATCGAGAGCGCCGTAGCTGATCTGGAAAAGATCGCGGGTCAGAAGCCGGTCGTGACTTACGCTCGTAAGTCCATCGCTGGCTTCAAGATTCGTGAAGGCTGGCCGATTGGCGTGAAAGTCACCCTGCGTGGCGATCGCATGTACGAGTTCCTGGACCGTCTGCTGTCGATCTCCCTGCCGCGCGTTCGTGACTTCCGCGGTCTGAACGCCAAGTCCTTCGACGGCCGTGGCAACTACAGCATGGGCGTCAAAGAGCAGATCATCTTCCCGGAAATCGATTACGACAAGATCGATGCCCTCCGCGGTATGGATATCACTCTGACCACCACCGCGCGTTCGGATGATGAGGGTCGTGCACTGCTGCGCGCCTTCAAATTCCCGTTCCGCAACTGATTGGAGTAGGACCATGGCTAAAGAGAGCATGAAGAACCGTGAGCTGAAGCGTCAGCAAACGGTAGCCAAGTACGCCAAAAAGCGTGCCGAGCTGAAAGCGATCATCGCTAATCCGAGCACTTCGGCTGAAGATCGTTGGAATGCCCAGGTCGCCCTGCAGAAGCAACCGCGTGACGCGAGCGCCAGCCGCCTGCGTAACCGTTGCCGCCTGACCGGTCGTCCGCACGGTTACTACCGCAAGTTCGGCCTGAGCCGTAACAAGCTGCGTGAAGCGGCAATGCGCGGTGACGTACCGGGCCTGGTGAAAGCCAGCTGGTAAGTGCTAGACGGAGCTGGAGACGGCTCCGTTGATCGCTTTGCGAATCAAGCCCCCTTGTGGGGCTTGATTCGTTTTTAAGCGATCTCTAGAATACCCGGCTCCCCCGAGTCCGGGTTTTAGTTCGTCCGGCGTTTTGAGGGCGAGTTATGAAGTTGAAGGCTTATCTTTTGTATCAGGAGCATTAAGCCCATGAGTATGCAGGACCCGTTAGCAGACATGCTAACTCGCATCCGTAATGCCCAGATGGCTGAGAAGACCGTCGTGAGCATGCCGTCTTCCAAGCTGAAAGCGGCAGTCGCCAAAGTCCTCAAGGACGAAGGCTACATTGCGGATTTCCAAGTCACCGCCGAGGCCAAGCCTCTGCTGTCGATCGAGCTGAAGTACTTCGAAGGCAAGCCTGTCATCGAGGAAGTGAAGCGAATCAGCCGTCCTGGCCTGCGCCAGTACAAATCCGTAGACCAGCTGCCGAAAGTTCGCGGCGGCCTGGGCGTTTCGATCGTCTCCACCAACAAAGGTGTGATGACTGACCGTGCTGCCCGTGCCGCTGGCGTCGGTGGCGAAGTGCTCTGCACTGTGTTCTAAGGGGAATCAGCATGTCTCGCGTTGCTAAGAACCCCGTCATTCTGCCTGCCGGCGTTGAAATCAAGCTGGCTGGTCAGGAACTTTCGATCAAGGGTGCCAAAGGCGCTCTGGAGCTGAAAGTACATCCGTCCGTCGAAGTCATTCAGGACAACGGTGAGCTGCGTTTCGCTGCGCGTAACGGCGACCAGCAGACCCGTGCCATGGCCGGTACCACCCGCGCTCTGGTCAACAACATGGTAATCGGCGTCAGCCAAGGCTTCGAGCGCAAGCTCCAGCTGGTTGGTGTTGGTTACAAGGCGCAGGCCAAAGGCCAAGTGCTGTCCCTGGCTCTCGGCTTCTCCCACCCGGTTGATTACGAACTGCCTGCCGGCATCGTCGCGGAAACCCCCAGCCAGACCGACATCCTGATCAAGGGTATCGACAAGCAGCTGGTTGGCCAGGTTGCCGCGGAAATCCGCGACTTCCGTCCGCCGGAGCCGTACAAAGGCAAGGGCGTGCGTTACGCCGACGAAGTCGTCCTTCGTAAAGAAGCCAAGAAGAAGTAGGGCATAGCAAATGAGCGTCAAGAAAGAAACCCGTCTGCGCCGCGCTCGCAAGGCTCGCCTGAAGATGCGCGAACTGGAAGCCGTACGCCTCTGCGTGTACCGCTCCTCCCAGCACATCTACGCCCAGGTCATTGCAGCCGACGGCGGCAAGGTCCTGGCCAGCGCCTCGACCCTGGACAAAGAACTGCGCGAAGCTGCCACTGGCAACGTCGACGCAGCCAAGAAAGTTGGTCAACTGGTCGCGGAACGCGCCAAGGCTGCCGGCGTCACTCAGGTGGCGTTCGACCGTTCTGGCTTCAAGTACCACGGTCGTATCAAGGCCCTGGCTGATGCCGCTCGTGAAGGCGGTCTGGAGTTCTAAGTTATGGCAAACAACGATCAAAAGCGCGACGAAGGCTACATCGAGAAGCTGGTTCAAGTGAACCGCGTCGCCAAAACCGTAAAAGGTGGCCGTATCTTCGCCTTCACCGCGCTGACCGTGGTTGGCGATGGCAAGGGCCGTGTTGGCTTCGGTCGTGGCAAGGCGCGTGAAGTGCCGGCCGCTATCCAGAAGGCAATGGAAGCTGCTCGCCGTAACATGATCCAGGTTGATCTGAACGGCACCACCCTGCAGTACCCGACCAAGTCCGCCCATGGCGCCTCCAAGGTGTACATGCAGCCGGCTTCCGAAGGTACCGGCATCATCGCCGGCGGCGCCATGCGTGCTGTCCTGGAAGTGGCCGGTGTGCAGAACGTTCTGGCGAAGTGCTACGGCTCCACCAACCCGGTGAACGTGGTCTACGCAACCTTCAAGGGCCTGAAGAACATGCAGTCCCCTGAGTCGGTAGCGGCCAAGCGTGGCAAGAGCGTCGAGGAGATTCTCTAACCATGGCAACTGTCAAAGTTACCCTGATCAAGAGCCTGAACGGCCGTCTGGCCAATCACAAGGCTTGCGTCAAAGGCCTCGGCCTGCGTCGCATTAATCACACCGTCGAAGTTCAGGACACTCCTGAAAACCGCGGCATGATTAACAAGGCTTACTACCTGCTGCGTGTGGAGGGTTAATCCATGCAACTGAACGATCTGCGTTCCGCGCCGGGTGCCCGTCGCGAAAAGCACCGTCCGGGCCGTGGCATCGGTAGCGGTCTGGGCAAGACCGGTGGCCGTGGTCACAAAGGTCAAACCTCCCGCTCCGGTGGCTCCATCGCTCCGGGCTTCGAGGGTGGTCAGCAACCGCTGCACCGTCGTCTGCCGAAGTTCGGCTTCAACTCGCTGAAAGCCATGGATCGCGCAGAAGTGCGCACTTCCGAACTGGCCAAGGTCGAGGGTGATGTCGTAACCGTGCAGTCCCTGAAGGATGCCAACGTGATTAACCAGAACGTACAGCGTGTGAAAGTCATGCTGTCGGGCGAAGTTACTCGCGCAGTCACCCTGAAAGGCATCGGCGCCACCAAGGGCGCTCGTGCGGCTATCGAAGCAGCTGGCGGCAAAATCGAGGACTAAATGGCTAAGCAAGGTGCTCTCTCTGCGCTGAGCAACGGTGGTGGTTTGTCCGAGCTCTGGGCACGTCTGCGTTTCCTGTTCCTGGCGATCATCGTCTATCGGATCGGCGCGCATATCCCAGTCCCGGGCATCAACCCCGATCGCTTGGCGGCACTGTTCCGGCAGAACGAGGGGACCATTCTTAGCCTCTTCAACATGTTTTCCGGCGGCGCGCTGGAGCGCATGAGTATCTTTGCACTGGGGATCATGCCGTACATCTCGGCATCGATCATCATGCAGCTCATGACCGCTATCAGCCCGCAGCTGGAGCAGTTGAAGAAAGAGGGTGAGTCTGGGCGTCGCAAGATCAGCCAGTACACCCGCTACGCAACTCTCGTCCTGGCACTCGTCCAGGCCATTGGCATGTCCATTGGTCTGGGTAGCCAGGGCGTGGCCTTCTCCAACGACTTCGGCTTCTACTTCGTGTCGGTCACCACCTTCGTGGCGGGTGCACTGTTCATGATGTGGCTGGGTGAGCAGATCACCGAACGGGGTGTCGGCAACGGCATCTCCATGCTGATCTTCTCCGGTATCGTCGCAGGTCTGCCCCGAGCAATCGGCCAGTCCTTCGAGTCCGCGCGTCAAGGTGACATCAACATCTTCGCCCTGATCGCCATCGGCCTGCTGGCTGTGGCTATCATCGCGTTCGTGGTGTTCATCGAGCGGGGTCAGCGTCGTATCGCCGTGCATTACGCCAAGCGCCAGCAAGGTCGCAAGGTGTTTGCCGCCCAGACCAGCCATCTGCCGCTGAAAGTGAACATGGCGGGTGTAATCCCTGCGATTTTCGCCAGCAGCATCCTGCTGTTCCCGGCATCCCTGGGTGCCTGGTTCGGTCAGTCGGAAGGCCTGGGTTGGCTGCAGGACGTCGCGCAAGCGATCGCTCCTGGTCAGCCGCTGAACATTCTGCTGTTTAGTGCAGGGATCGTTTTCTTCTGCTTCTTCTATACAGCGCTGATGTTCAACCCGAAGGACGTGGCGGAAAACCTCAAGAAGTCCGGTGCATTTATTCCGGGTATTCGTCCGGGTGAACAGTCGGCTCGCTACATCGATGGCGTGCTGACCCGTTTGACCATGTTCGGTGCCCTGTACATGACGGCTGTGTGCCTGCTGCCCCAGTTCCTGGTCGTAGCTGCTCACGTACCGTTCTACCTTGGCGGGACCTCGTTGCTGATCGTGGTCGTGGTTGTGATGGACTTTATGGCTCAAGTACAATCGCACCTCGTTTCTCACCAGTACGAATCCCTCATGAAGAAAGCCAACCTGAAGGGCTACGGCAGCGGTCTGCTGCGCTAACCCGTAAGGTTCGAGGAGTCACTGATGAAAGTTCGTGCATCGGTTAAGAAGCTGTGCCGTAACTGCAAGATCGTCCGTCGCGAAGGCGTCGTTCGTGTGATCTGCAGCGCGGAGCCGCGTCACAAGCAGCGCCAAGGCTGAGTGTGAACCACGCGTTATAACCCGGCAGCTAGTGTGCTGCCGGGTTGATTATTTGTTTTTACAGCGCTAATATCCGCGCCCTTTCTTGGCTCCCTGGGCGCCGGGTAGCTGTCAATTGGAGTTTTTCTGAATGGCCCGTATTGCAGGCGTAAACATTCCGGATAACAAGCACACTGTTATCTCGCTGACCTACATCTATGGTGTTGGTCGCACTACCGCACAGAGCATCTGTGCAGCCACCGGCATCAGCCCGGCTGTAAAGATCAAAGAGCTGAGCGAAGAGCAGATTGATTCGCTGCGTACCGAGGTGGCCAAGCTGACCACCGAAGGTGACCTGCGTCGCGAAATCAACATGAACATCAAGCGTCTGATGGACCTCGGTTGCTACCGCGGTCTGCGTCATCGTCGTGGTCTGCCGGTTCGCGGTCAGCGCACCAAGACCAACGCGCGCACCCGTAAGGGCCCGCGTAAGCCGATCCGCAAGTAATCGCTTAGGAATCTAGTCATGGCAAAACCTGCTGCTCGTCCTCGCAAGAAAGTCAAAAAGACGGTGGTCGACGGGATCGCGCACATCCACGCGTCCTTCAACAACACCATCGTTACCATTACCGACCGTCAGGGCAACGCTCTGTCCTGGGCTACCTCTGGTGGTTCGGGCTTCCGTGGCTCGCGTAAGAGCACCCCGTTCGCTGCCCAGGTAGCGGCCGAGCGTGCCGGCCAGGCTGCTCTGGAATACGGTCTGAAGAACCTTGACGTCAACGTCAAAGGCCCGGGCCCGGGTCGCGAATCGGCTGTTCGTGCGCTGAATGCCTGCGGTTACAAGATCGCCAGCATCACCGACGTAACCCCGATCCCGCATAACGGCTGCCGTCCGCCGAAAAAGCGTCGCGTGTAATAGGAGACAGTGAGAAATGGCTCGTTACATTGGTCCCAAGTGCAAACTGTCCCGCCGCGAAGGCACTGACCTCTTCCTGAAGAGCGGCGTTCGTGCCCTCGACTCGAAGTGCAAGGCAGAACAAGTTCCCGGCCAGCATGGCCAGCGTCGTGGTCGCCTGTCCGACTACGGTCTGCAGCTGCGCGAGAAACAAAAAGTTCGCCGCATCTACGGCGTTCTGGAACGTCAATTCCGTGGCTACTATCAGGAAGCGTCCCGCCGCAAGGGCTCCACGGGTGAAAACCTGCTGCAGCTGCTTGAGTGCCGTCTGGACAACGTCGTCTACCGTATGGGCTTCGGTTCCACCCGTTCCGAATCCCGCCAGCTGGTGTCCCACAAGACCATCAGCGTCAACGGTCAGACCGTAAACGTACCGTCCTACCAGGTCAAAGCCGGTGACGTAGTTGCTGTTCGCGAGAAATCGAAGAACCAGCTGCGTATCGCCCAAGCTCTGGACCTGTGCGCCCAGCGCGGTCGCGTTGAGTGGGTCGAAGTGGACTCCGACAAGAAAGCTGGCACCTTCAAAAGTGTCCCGGCTCGTGCCGATCTGTCCGCCGACATCAACGAAAACCTGATTGTCGAGCTCTACTCCAAGTAAGGGCTAGAAAATAGGTGCATCCATGCAGAGTTCGGTAAATGAGTTCCTGACCCCCCGCCACATCGATGTGCAGGTGGTCAGCCAAACCCGCGCCAAGATCACCCTCGAGCCTCTCGAGCGTGGTTTCGGCCATACCCTGGGCAACGCGCTGCGTCGCATCCTGTTGTCCTCCATGCCTGGCTGTGCAGTAGTCGAGGCCGAGATCGACGGCGTACTCCACGAGTACTCCGCCATCGAAGGTGTGCAGGAAGACGTCATCGAGATCCTGCTCAACCTGAAAGGCCTGGCCATCAAGCTGCACGGTCGTGACGAAGTGACGCTGACCCTGGCGAAAAAGGGCTCGGGTGTGGTGACCGCTGCCGATATTCAGCTGGATCATGATGTCGAGATCGTCAACGGTGACCATGTTATCGCCCACCTGGCCGATAACGGTGCGCTGAACATGAAGCTGAAAGTCGCTCGTGGCCGTGGCTACGAGCCGGCTGATGCCCGCTCGAGCGATGAAGACGAAAGCCGCAGCATTGGCCGTCTTCAACTCGACGCCTCGTTCAGCCCCGTACGTCGTGTTGCCTACGTGGTCGAAAACGCCCGTGTCGAACAGCGTACCAACCTGGACAAGCTGGTCCTCGATCTGGAAACCAACGGCACCCTGGACCCTGAAGAGGCTATCCGTCGCGCCGCTACCATCCTGCAACAGCAGCTGGCAGCGTTCGTGGACCTCAAAGGTGACAGCGAGCCTGTTGTTGAAGAGCAGGAAGACGAGATCGATCCGATCCTGCTGCGTCCGGTCGATGACCTTGAGCTGACCGTCCGTTCGGCCAACTGCCTGAAGGCAGAGAACATCTACTACATCGGTGACCTGATTCAGCGCACCGAAGTAGAGCTGCTCAAAACGCCGAACCTGGGTAAGAAGTCCCTGACCGAAATCAAGGACGTTCTGGCCTCTCGCGGTCTGTCCCTCGGTATGCGCCTCGACAACTGGCCGCCGGCAAGTCTCGAGAAAGACGACAAGGCTACTGCCTGATCGTCGTAGCTACCGAACGTAAAGTTTGGAAAGGAATTGAACCATGCGCCATCGTAAAAGTGGTCGTCACCTGAGCCGCACCAGCGCGCACCGCAAGGCTATGTTCCAGAACATGGCTGTGTCGCTCTTCGAACACGAACTGATCAAAACCACCCTGCCCAAGGCCAAGGAACTGCGTCGCGTTGCCGAGCCGCTGATCACCCTGGCTAAAGTGGATAGCGTTGCCAACCGTCGTCTCGCTTTCGACCGTACCCGTTCGAAAGAAGCCGTAGGCAAGCTGTTCAACGAACTGGGCAAGCGCTACGCCAACCGTCCGGGCGGCTACCTGCGCATCCTGAAGTGCGGCTTCCGCGCCGGCGACAATGCCCCCATGGCATACGTCGAACTGATTGACCGCGCTGTTGGCGGCCAAGCAGTAGAAGCTGCAGAGTAAGGTTTACGCCTTATAAGAAACCGGGCCTTGTGCCCGGTTTTTTATCGCCTACAGAAAAGTTTTTATCTATCGATCAGCTCGAATCAATAAATTGGCTGATCAATCCCCTTGTCACCGATCCTTAACGGCGTCGACTTCTACTGCTAGCTGAGCTGGATCAACAGCTGAATAGCCGATAGAAGCGCTTAATTGTCCGATTGGGATGTCGGGCCGCACTCACTGTCCATGTGCAGTGTCGGACTTCCAACACCCCGCCGTTGAGGAGAGTAACGATGAGTGACAACACCCGCCTGACGACTGCTGCCGGAGCGCCGGTCGCTGATAACCAGAACGTCCAGACCGCCGGCCCGCGGGGCCCGATGCTGCTGCAGGATGTCTGGTTCCTGGAGAAGCTGGCGCATTTCGATCGTGAAGTGATCCCTGAGCGCCGCATGCATGCCAAGGGCTCAGCCGCCTACGGCACCTTCACCGTGACCCACGACATCACCCGCTACAGCCGCGCCAAGTTGTTCTCCCAAGTCGGCAAGCAGACGCCCCTGTTCCTGCGCTTCTCCACCGTGGCGGGCGAGCGAGGTGCGGCGGACGCCGAGCGCGATATCCGCGGCTTCGCGATGAAGTTCTACACCGAGGAAGGCAACTGGGACCTGGTCGGCAACAACACCCCGGTCTTCTACTTCCGCGACCCGCTGAAGTTCCCCGACCTGAACCACGTGGTGAAACGCGACCCGCGCACCAACCTGCGCAATGCCACGATGAAGTGGGACTTCTTCTCGCACCTGCCCGAAGCGCTGCACCAACTGACCATCGACTTCAGCGACCGTGGGCTGCCGCGCAGCTACCGTCACGTTCATGGTTTCGGCAGCCACACCTTCAGCTTCATCAACGCCGGCAACGAGCGCTTCTGGGTCAAGTTCCACTTCAAGACTCAGCAGGGCATCGAGAACTTGAGCAATGAGGAAGCCGCCAAGCTGGTTGGCGCTGACCGAGAAAGCTCGCAGCGTGACCTGTATGACGCCATCGACCGCGGCGACTTCCCGCGCTGGAAGATGTATGTGCAGGTGATGCCGGAGAAGGAAGCGGCGACCTACCGTTACAACCCGTTCGACCTGACGAAGGTCTGGCCGCACGGCGACTACCCGCTGATCGAGGTCGGCTACTTCGAGCTCAATCGCAATCCGGCGAACTATTTTGCCGAAGTCGAGCAGTCCGCCTTCAGCCCGGCGAACATCGTCCCCGGCATCGGCTTCTCGCCGGACAAGATGCTCCAGGGCCGCCTGTTCTCCTACGGCGATGCGCACCGCTACCGCCTGGGTGTGAACCACCACCAGATCCCGGTGAACGCCGCGCGCAACAACCCGCGCATCTATCACCGCGACGGCGCCATGCGGGTGGACGGCAATAATGGCGACATGACCGTCACCTACGAGCCGAACAGCTTCAACCAGTGGCAGGAGCAGCCGGACTATTCCGAGCCGCCGCTGACCCTCGAAGGCAGTGCTGATCACTGGAACCACCGTGTGGACGATGACTACTACAGCCAGCCGGCCGCGCTGTTCCGCCTGTTCGACGAAGCCCAGCGGCAGCGCTTGTACGAGAACATCGCCGGCGATATGGCGGGTGTGCCGGAGGCGATCCAGCGTCGCCAGCTGGCACTGTTCTTCAACATCGATCCGGCCTACGGCGAAGGTGTCGCCAAGGCACTGGGCCTGAAGCTGGACTAAACTTCAGCGTGTAAACGCCCGCCCTCTTCGGAGGGCGGTTGCGTTTGTGGGGCATTGCGGACTTGACCCCGGTCATGGCCAGTCGCGACCATAGCGCCGTTTAATTCGCTGTCACGTCCCAGGGAGAAGGCTGATGCAAGGCCACGCCGAGGTTATCGATTATCTCAACACGCTGCTGACCGGTGAGCTGGCCGCTCGCGACCAGTATTTCATCCACTCGCGCATGTACGAGGACTGGGGCTTCACCAAGCTCTACGAACGTCTCAACCACGAGATGGAAGAGGAAACCCAGCACGCCGACGCCCTGCTGCGCCGCATCCTGCTGCTCGAAGGCACCCCGCGCATGCGTCCGGACGATATCCATCCGGGCAAGACCGTGCCGGAGATGCTGGAAGCCGACCTCAAGCTGGAGCGCCACGTACGCGCCGCGCTGGCCAAGGGCATCGCCCTGTGCGAGAAGCACAAGGACTTCGTCACCCGCGATATCCTGCGCGTGCAGCTCACCGATACCGAGGAAGACCACGCCTACTGGCTGGAGCAGCAACTTGGCCTGATCGCCAAGATGGGCCTGGAGAATTACCTGCAGTCGCAGCTCTGATTCAGGCGCGCGCTGTTCGCGCGTGTCGCGGGCATGGCCCGCCTCTACAAAAGCTCAAGAAAAAAGCCCCTGTGCCGGAAGGCGACAGGGGCTTTTTTCATGCTGGTGCGAATCAGGCCCGATCACGCTCCAGCAGCGGTTTGAGGAAGTGCCCGGTGTGCGACACCGCCAGCTCCGCGACCTGCTCCGGCGTGCCGGTGGCGATGATCTGGCCGCCGCCTGGAGCCGCCCTCGGGGCCGAGGTCGATCATCCAGTCGGCGGTCTTGATCACGTCCAGGTTGTGCTCGATGACGACCACGGTGTTGCCGTGGTCGCGCAGCCGATGCAGCACGTCGAGCAGTTGCTGGATATCATGCGAAGTGCAGGCCGGTGGTCGGCTCGTCGAGGATGTACAGCGTCTTGCCGGTGTCGCGCTTGGACAGTTCGCGGGCCAGCTTGACCCGCTGCGCCTCGCCGCCGGACAGCGTCGTCGCGCTCTGTCCGAGCTTGATGTAGGACAGGCCGACATCCATCAGCGTCTGCAGCTTGTGGGCGATGGCCGGCACGGCGTCGAAGAACTGCACGCGCGTCCTCGATGGTCATGTCCAGCACCTCGGTGATGTTCTTGCCCTTGTAGCGGATCTCCAGCGTCTCGCGGTTGTAGCGCTTGCCCTTGCAGACGTCGCAGGGGACGTAGACGTCCGGCAGGAAGTGCATCTCCACCTTGATCACGCCGTCGCCCTCGCAGGCCTCGCAGCGGCCGCCCTTGACGTTGAACGTGAAGCGGCCGGGCTGATAGCCGCGCGAGCGCGGCTTCCGGCACGCCGGCGAACAGCTCGCGGATCGGCGTGAAGAGGCCGGTGTAGGTCGCCGGATTGGAGCGCGGAGTGCGGCCGATAGGGCTCTGATCGATATCGATGCACCTTGTCGAAATGGTCCAGGCCGTTGATCGCGTCGTAGCGGTGCAAGCTGCCAGCGTGGTGGCGCCGTTGAGCGCGGTGGCGGTGAGCGGAACAGGGTGTCGTTGATCAGCGTCGACTTGCCCGAACCGGACACGCCGGTGATGCAGGTCATCAGGCCGACCGGGATTTCGAGCGTTGACGTTCTGCAGGTTGTTGCCGCTCGCGCCGTTGAGTCGCAGCAACTGCTTCTTGGTTGCGCGGGCGGCGTTCGGCCGGCACGGCAATCTTGGTGCGCCCGACAAGTAGTCGCCGGTGACCGATTCCGGATGGTCCGATGACCTGCTGCGGCGTGCCCTCCGCGACAATCTGGCCGCCGTGCACGCCAGCGCCGGGGCCGATGTCGACGACGTAGTCGGCGGGCGGATCGCGTCCTCGTCGTGCTCGACCACGATCACGGTGTTGCCGAGATTGCGCAGATGGGTCAGAGTGCTCAGCAGGCGCTCGTTGTCGCGCTGATGCAGGCCGATCGAAGGTTCGTCGAGGATGTACATGACGCCGACCAGGCCCGCGCCAATCTGGCTGGCCAGGCGGATGCGCTGCGCCTCGCCGCCGGACAACGTGTCGGCGCTGCGGTCGAGGGTCAGATAGTTGAGGCCGACATTGACCAGGAAATGCAGGCGCTCGCGGATTTCCTTGAGGATCTTCGACGGCGATCTCGCCGCGTGCGACCGGTGAGGTTCAGGCTCTCGTAATAATCACAGGCGGTGCAACCGGCATCGTGGTGATCTCCGGCAGCGTCTTGTCGCCCACCCACACATGGCGCGCCTCACGGCGCAGGCGCGTGCCGTGGCAGTCCGGGCAGGGCTGGGTGCTGAGGAACTTGGCCAGCTCCTCGCGCACCGTGGCCGACTCGGTCTCGCGGTAGCGGCGCTCCAGGTTCGGCAGGATGCCTTCGAACGGGTGCGCGCGTTTGTAGATGTCGCCGCGGTCGTTGAGGTAGCATGAAATAGACGTTCTCGCGGCCCGAGCCATTGAGGACGAACTTCTGGCTGGTCCGGGTCGAGTTTCTTGAAGGGCTCTTCCAGGTTGAAGCCGATAGTGCTCGGCGAGCGAACCGAGCATCTGGAAGTAGTAGACGTTGCGCCGGTCCCAGCCGCGGATCGCGCCCTCGGCCAGGGTCAACTCGCCATTGATCACTCGACTGCGCGTCGAAGAACTGCTTCACGCCCAGGCCGTCGCAGGTCGGGCAGGCGCCGGCCGGGTTGTTGAAGGAGAACAGCTTGCGGTTCCAGCTCGCTGATGGAATAGCCGCAGATCGGGCAGGCGAAGCTGGGCGGAGAAGATGCATCTCGTCGCCTGTCCTGTCGTCCATGGCGCGACGAGCGCGATGCCTTCGGCCAGTTTGATGCGCCGTCTCGAAGGACTCTGCCAGGCGCAGCTGCAGGTCCGCGCGGACCTTGAAGCGGTCGACCACGACTTCGATGGTGTGCTTGTTGTTCTTGTCCAGCTTGGGCGCTTCATCCAGCTCGTACGAGCTTGCCGTCGACGCGGGCGCGGACGAAACCCTGGGCGCGCAGCTCTTCGAACACCTGCAGGTGCTCGCCCTTGCGCTCGCGGATCACCGGAGCCAGCAGCATCAGCTTGCGGCCTTCGGGCAGCGCCAGCACCTGGTCGACCATCTGGCTGACGGTCTGCGCCTCCAGCGGGATGTCGTGGTCCGGGCAGCGCGGGATGCCGACGCGCGCATAGAGCAGGCGCAGGTAGTCGTAGATCTCGGTGATGGTGCCCACGGTGGAGCGCGGGTTGTGCGAGGTGGACTTCTGCTCGATGGAAATCGCCGGCGACAGGCCTTCGATGGTGTCGACGTCGGGCTTTTCCATCATCGACAGGAACTGCCGGGCATAGGCCGACAGGGATTCCACGTAACGGCGCTGGCCTTCGGCGTAGAGCGTGTCGAAGGCCAGCGAAGATTTGCCGGAACCGGACAGGCCGGTGATCACGACCAGCTTGTCGCGCGGAAGGGTCAGATCGATGTTCTTCAGGTTGTGGGTACGTGCCCCACGGATGAGGATCTTGTCCACTGCGGCCTCGCATGGCGGGCGAAAACTATCGATTATACGGGGCGTTTCCGGCACGCGGCAAAGTAGCGCGTGTGTGCCCTTGGACCGTTGGGCTGGTAGAATGCGCGGCTATTTTTCGGCGTTGGCGACAACCGGCCCTGCAGGGCCCGGAGGACGCGATGCCAGGGGGGCAATCCAGCGCATTCCCGTTTTTTGTCTTTTCATGAGGGGCTTATGCAAGATTCCCACACTGAGCGCATGAGTGGCACCGAAACCCGTGCGGCCGCCGGCCTGTCGCTGGTCTTCGCGTTCCGCATGCTCGGCATGTTCATGGTCCTGCCGGTCCTGGCGACCTATGGCCAGGACCTGGCCGGCGCCACCCCGGCACTGATCGGCCTGGCCATTGGCGCCTACGGCCTGACCCAGGCGATCCTGCAGATTCCGCTGGGCACGCTGTCCGACCGTATCGGCCGTCGCCCGATCATCATCGTCGGCCTGCTGGTGTTCGCCGCTGGCGCCGCGCTGGCGGCCAATGCCGATTCCATCTGGGGCATCATCGCCGGCCGTGTCCTGCAGGGTGCCGGCGCGATCTCCGCGGCGGTGATGGCGATGCTCTCCGACCTCACCCGCGAGCAGCACCGCACCAAGGCCATGGCGATGATCGGCATGAGCATCGGTGTGTCCTTCGCCGTGGCGATGGTCGCCGGTCCCGTGCTGACCCACTGGTTCGGCCTGCACGGTCTGTTCTGGTTCACCGCGGGCATGGCCCTGGTGGGCATGCTGATCATTCTGTTCTTCGTGCCCACGCCCGACCACCGCATGCAGCACCGCGAGTCCAGCGTGGCCAAGCAGTCGCTGCTGCCGACCCTGAAGAACGGCGAGCTGCTGCGCCTGGACGCCGGCATCCTGGTGCTGCACGCGATCCTCATGGCCAGCTTCGTCGCCTTGCCGTTGGCGCTGGTGGAGCGCGCCGGGCTGCCCAAGGAAGAACACTGGTGGGTCTACCTGACCGCGCTGCTGGTGGGCTTCTTCGGCATGGTCCCGTTCATCATCTACGCCGAGAAGAAGCGCCAGATGAAGCGCGTGCTGACCGGCGCCGTGGCGACCCTGATGCTCTGCGAGCTGTTCTTCTGGGAGTTCGGCAACAGCCTCAAGGAACTGGTGTTCGGCATCATCGTCTACTTCACCGCGTTCAACCTGCTGGAGGCCTCGCTGCCGTCGCTGGTGAGCAAGGTGTCGCCGGCTGGCGGCAAGGGCACGGCGATGGGCGTGTACTCCACCAGCCAGTTCCTCGGCGCCGCCGTGGGCGGCATCCTGGGTGGCTGGATGTTCCAGCACGGCGGGCTCGACGGGGTGTTCATCGGCTGCGCGGTGCTGGCTGCCATCTGGCTGGCGATTGCTGTTACCATGCGTGAACCTCCGTATGTAACGAGTATTCGCCTGCCTCTGTCCGATGAGGCGCTGCGCGATGCTTCGTTGGCTGAGCGTTTCAAGGCATTGCCCGGTGTGAGCGATGTGATGGTGGTCGCTGAAGAAGCGGCCGCTTATGTCAAAGTGGATTCCCAACAAGTTGATCGCACGTCCCTCGAGCGCCTCGCCGGCGCCGAGCAGGCGACGTGCTGAAGCCTTTAGGAGAGCGTCATGGCCCGTGGGGTTAACAAAGTCATTCTGGTGGGTAACGTCGGTGGCGATCCGGAAACCCGTTACATGCCCAACGGCAACGCGGTGACCAACGTCACCCTGGCCACCAGCGAGAGCTGGAAGGACAAGCAGACCGGCCAGCAGCAGGAGCGTACCGAGTGGCACCGCGTGGTGTTCTTCGGTCGCCTGGCGGAAATCGTTGCCGAGTACGTGCGCAAGGGCTCGCAGATCTATGTCGAAGGCAGCCTGCGTACCCGCAAGTGGCAGGGTCAGGACGGCCAGGACAAGTACACCACCGAGATCGTGGTCGACATCAACGGCAACATGCAGCTGCTGGGCGGCCGTCCGGGCGCCGGTGGTGACGATGCTCCGCGCGCTCCCCGCGAGCCGCAGCAGCGCCCGCAACAGGCCCAGCGTCCTGCGCCGCAGCAGCAGTCCCAGCCCGCGCCGCAACCGGCTCCGGACTACGACAGCTTCGACGACGATATTCCGTTCTAAGCCGAACGGTTCGTCACCAAGAGCGCAGCCTTCGAGCTGCGCTTTTGCGTTTCTGGGACGCTCGTTTTGGCGAATCTTCGTAAAGGTCTTTCTCGAAAGCATCTATTTAATTAGCTAGCTAATTAAATGATTCTGGAATTGCCTTGATGTACGGCAAAACCGGAGAAGAAAAGACATGAGCATTACAGTGACCGAGCGTGACGACGACCACAAATCCCGCGAGTTCCGCGCCATCGGTGGGCGTTGCTGGGATGTGCACCAGGAAGGCCTGCTGGTCGGCATCTTCCATACCGAAGGCGAGGCGCAGGCCTATCGCCTCTCCCTGGAACTGGAAGCGCGTTACCGCCACGCGGCGGAGTTCTAAAAAGCAAAAAAGCCCCGTGGCGAAGGCCACGCCACGGGGCTTATGAGTCCGAAATCCCTGTAGGAGCGAGCTTGCTCGCGAACCGCCCAGCATCGGTGCCGCCGGAAACCCCGTTCGCGAGCAAGCTCGCTCCTACAAACAGCCCTATCCGATCAGAACTGGTAGTTCACCGTCGCGGTGACGTTGCGCTTCTCGCCGAAGTAGCAGAAGTCCAGGCTGTAGCAGGACGCCACGTAGTCCTTGTCCAACAGGTTGTTGGCATTGAGGCTGACATCCAGGCCCTTCAGGCCGACGCGCGACAGGTCGTAGCCGATGCGTGCATCCACCAGGGTGTAGTCCGGTACGCGCAGGGTATTTTCCTTGTCCGCCCAGGTCTCGCCGACATAGCGAGCGCCGCCACCGAGTGTCAGGCCGTCCAGCGGGCCGGCGTTGAAGCCGTAGTCGGCCCACAGCGAGGCCATGTGCTTGGGCGCCTGGTTCGGGGTGTGGCCCTGGTTGCCGTCCAGCGACTTGGTGTAGGTGATGTCGGTGTAGGTGTAGCTACCGAGCAGCTTGAGGTTGTCGGTGACTTGGGTGTGGGCTTCCAGCTCGAAGCCCTGGGAGCGCACTTCACCCACGGAGGTGTAGAAGTTGTCCTGCGGCTCCTTCGAGGCGACGTTCTCCTGGGTGATGTGGAAGATCGACGCGGTGTACAGGCTGCGGCTGCCCTCGGGCTGGAACTTCAGGCCAGCTTCCCACTGCTTGCCCTCGGTCGGCTCCAGCGGCGTGCCGGACTGGTCGGAGTAGGCGTTGGGGTTGAACGACTCGGAGTAGCTGATGTACGGCGCGATGCCGTTGTCGAACAGGTACAGCGCACCGATGCGCCCGGTGAATTTCTTCCAGTCGTCGTCGGCCTTGCTGCCGGTGCTGCGGTTCTTGTCCTCGACCGTCACCCAGTCCTCGCGCATGCCCAGGGAGAAGCGCCAGTGGTCGATGTCGATCAGGTCCTGCAGGTAGACGCCGGTTTGTTCCAGGCGACGGGTGTGGTTGTCGTCGGGGTAGTAGCTGATGGCGTCGTTGCCGTAGTGCGGGTCGAAGGCATCCAGTGGCGCCACCGAGCCGGAGCGCCAGTCCACGGTGGTGCGGCGCTTCTGGTAGTCCAGGCCCATCAGCAGGGTGTGCTTGGCGGCGCCGGTGTTGAACTCGGCCTGGGCCATGTTATCGATGATGTACGCCTGCAGGTGCTCGCTGGCGCCCGAGTAATAACGATTCAGGGTGTTCTGGTCCGGTGCGGTCCAGCCGTAGGCATAGACCTGCGAGAGGTCGACGTCGGAGTCGAGGTAGCGGAAGTTCTGCCGCGCGCTCCACACGTCGTCGAAACGGTGCTCCAGCTGGTAGCCGAACATGCGCTGGGTGCGGTCGAAATCGTCCTGGCTCGGCTCGCCGTCGAAGAACTCGCGGGAGATCTTCTGGCCGTTGTGGTGATACAGCGCGCCGTCCGCCGGCACGCCGCCGTGGTAGCCGCCGTTCGGGTCGTGTTGCAGGTAGCCCTGCAGGGTCAGCGTGGTGTCGTCGGTGAAGTCGATGGCCAGGGTCGGAGCGATGGCGTAGCGCTCTTCCTTGACGTGGTCGAACTGGGTGTCCGAGCCCTTGCCCAGGCCGACCAGACGATAGGCAACGCGCTTTTCTTCATCCAGCGGGCCGCTGAAGTCGAAGCCCATTTCCTTCTGGCCCATGTTGCCGACGGTACCGGTGATCTGGTGGTAGTCCTCGTACAGCGGCTTCTTGCTGGTCAGCGCCACCAGGCCGCCGGGCAGGCTGCGGCCGTAGAGCACCGAGGACGGACCCTTGAGCACGTCGATGCGCTCGAGGAAGTACGGGTCGATCTGCATCGAACTGAAGGTGCCGCTATCGCCCATGGCCTTCAGGCCGTCGAGGTAGATGTTGTCCACGCTGTTGTCGGCGAAGCCGCGCATCACCACATAGTCGTAGCGGTTCGAGGCGCCGACCTGGCCGGTGAAGATGCCGGGGGTGTAGCGCATGGCCTGCTGCACGGTCTTCGAGGCGGTGTCGTCGATCTGCTCGCGGGTGATCACCGAGACGCTCTGGCTGGTTTCCAGCAGGGACTTGGAGGTCTTGGTGGCGATCTGGCTGTGGGTCGCCAGGTAGCCGTCTTCCTTGCCCAGCGCGTTGCCCAGGGCGAACACGTCGCTGGAGGGCATGGCCAGTACGTCGGTCGGTGCGGCCGGACGCAGTACGTAGTTGCCGTTGCCCTGGTCCACCGCTTCCAGCGGGGTGTCCACCAGCAGACGGCCCAGGCCCTGGTCCACCGAATAGGTGCCATTCAGCCCGGCCGAGCTCAGGCCACGGGTCTGCTCCGGTGTGGCCGACAGGGTGATCCCCGCCTCACGGGCAAAGCTGTTCAGTACCTCGCCCAGCGGGCCGGAAGGGATGGCATAGGCGCGGCTGCTGGTGATGGCCGCGGCGTCGGCGGCGAAGGCGTTCAGCGGCAGGCTGGCGCCCAGGCTCGCACAGAGCAGGGCGCCGCGGACGGCGTGGGCCAGCCGGCTGGCGCGGGGCAGGGCGGGAGAGGTGGTCGGGACGTGGACGGCTCGCATGAAGGGGCTTCCGTGGACAAGGGATATGAGCGGGTTATTCCTCCTTGCCGGCCGAGGCCGCGAAACCCGACAAAAATAATTCTCGTTTGAGAAATTAAACTGTTTGGAGCTGATTTGTAGGAGCGGGCCACGCCCGCGATCGCGCCCATGGGGCGCTCCTACAGATGGATTTGGCCGTCAGCCGCGCGCGCTGACGGTCACCCACCAGTCCGTGCGCTTCTCTATCCGTACTGGCAGGGTCTGCGGCAGCAGGGCGAGCAGTTGGTTGGTGTCGTCCAGACGGAATACCCCGGACAGGCGCAGATCGGCCACGCTCGCATCGCAATGCAGATGCCCGTGGCGATAGCGGCCAATCTCCGAAAGGAAATCGGCCAGGCGCATGTCGCGGGTGACGATCAATCCGTCGGCCCAGGCGACGCTGTCCATGTTGCTCCGCTCGGCCAGCAGTGCGCTGTCGCCGTTGATCTCGTAGGTCTGCCCGGCTTCAGCGATGGCGGTGGTCTGGCCGCGAACACGTGGGGCGATCGCCACCGAGCCGTCCTCGACGCTCAGGCGCGTGGAGCGTTCGTCCTGGCGCAACACGAAGCGCGTGCCCAGCGCCTCGAACAGGCCGTCGCGGTTGCTCACCCGCAGCGGTCGCGCAGCATCCCTGGCCGTGCTCAGGAGGATTTCACCGCGCTCCAGAACCAGCAGCCGCTGGCTCGGTTCGAAGCGCACGTTCACCGCGCTGTCGGTGTTCAGTTGCAGGATGCTGCCGTCCGCCAGGGTGAAGCGCCGGCGCTCGCCGATCCCCGTGCTGAAGTCCGCCATCCAGCGCTGCCAGGGCGTGACCTCGCGGGCCAGCCATAGCGCGGAGGCGCCGATGGCGAAGGTCGAGAGCAGCTTGAGCGCCTGGCGCCGTTGCAGGCGCTGGGTGGTGTTCTCCAGCGTCTCCAGTGCCACACGGGCGCCGGGCACGGCCTGGTAACCGCTGGCCAGTTCGCTGTTCAGCGCCTGCACCCGCAGCCAGGCGGTTTCGTGTTCGGGGCTGGCCTGGCGCCAGTGCTCGCAGGCGCTGAGCAGTTCGGGATCGGCCGTACCGTTCAGGCGCAGGGTCCACTGGATGGCCTGTTTCACCACCCGTGGATCGGGCGTTGCGCTGGCGCCGCTCACTCGGCGTACCGCAGCTGGTAGCAGTGGAACAACGCTTCGGCGATGTAGCGCTCCACCGAGCGTACCGAGACGCCCAGTTCCTCTGCGATTCGCGCGTGGGGCATGCCTTCGCACTGAGCCAGCAGGAAGGCTCTGCGCACCTTCGGCTTGAGGCCGTCGAGCAGGCGGGCGATGTTTTCCAGCAGCTGCAGGATGTTGTGCCGGTCTTCCGCTGAGGGCGCCTGCGCTTCCGGCAGATGGGCGATGGAGTCGAGGTAGGCGCGCTCCAGCTCCTGGCGTCGCCAGTGATCGATGACCAGGCCGCGGGCGACGGTGCGCAGGAACGCGCGCGGTGTGTGCAGTTCGACGCGCTCGGGTCTGAGCAGTACGCGCAGGAAGGTGTCCTGGGCCAGGTCGGCGGCATCGGCGGCATTGCCCAGCCGGCCGCGAAGCCAGTTGTGCAGCCAGCCGTGATGGTCGCTGTAGAGCGACTGGACGTCGAAGGTCGAGGACATGGGCGCGCAAAACTTGCAAATGATAATTTATCGCATTTTCAACAAGGCGATGGCCATTTGCAAGATGTGTCTGAGCCGTAGGCGATTCCCTGCAGGAGCGCCCCATGGGCGCGATCGCGGGCATGGCCCGCTCCTGCAGGGTTCGGCGCCCGGGTTCAGCGATACCAGTTCGTAGGATGGGTGGAGCTTGCGATACCCATCAGCCTGACAGCCAGGCCATCGATGGGTATCGCTTCGCTCCACGCCATCCTACGCGGGCGCCAACAGGCAGAATTGGCGTGAAACGCCCGGCCGTCAGCGATACCAGCGCGGCGTGTAGACCCAGTCGCCACCACCGGCACGGGGGAAGCGCCGGGTCAGGGACGAACCGATGATCACCAGGGTGCGCATGTCCACCATCTCCGGTACCAGTTCGCCCAGGGTGACGACGCGCAGCGCCTCCGCCGGGCGGCCGATGTCGCGCCCGAGCACTACAAGAGTTTCCGGCGTGCGGTGGCGGCGGACGATTTCCAGCGCGCGCCCCAGCTGCCAGGGGCGCGCTTTGGATATCGGGTTATAGAAAGCCATGGCCAGGTCGGCGGCGCCGGCATGGTCCAGGCGCGTCTCGATGGTTTCCCAGGGCTTGAGGTTGTCCGACAGGGAAATCAGACAGAAGTCATGTCCCAGCGGTGCCCCGGCCTTGGCCGCGGCGGCCAGCGCGGCGGACACGCCCGGCAGTACCTCCAGCTCCACACCATGCCAGTGCGGATCATTGCTCTCGTGCAGGGCTTCCATCACCGCAGCGGCCATGGCGAACACGCCGGGGTCGCCGGAGGAAATCACCACCACGCGCCGGCCGCTGGCCGCCAGTTCGAAGGCGTGGCGGGCGCGCTGCATTTCCTCGCGATTGTCGGTGCAGTGGCGCACCTGGTCATCGCGCAGCGGCTCGGCCATCTTCACGTAGGTTTCGTAGCCGAGGAGGTCCTGGGCTTCGTCCAGCGCGCGGCGCACGGCGGGAATCATGAAGTCGCTGGCGCCAGGGCCTAGACCGATCACGCTCAGCCGCCCGCGCGGCTGGCCGATGCTCTGGGCTTCCAGCGGGGTGGCGGCGCGGTGCAGGTGGAAGGAATCGCCGAGCAGCACTTCCGTTGGCAGCGTGGTGTCCGGCTCGACGAAGCGCAGCGGAACATGCAGCTCGGCGGCAGCCATGGACAGTGCCGGATCGGCCATGCGGCAGCGCGGGGCGATTAGTGCAGCCAGCGACGCCTCGGCCAGGCCGGCCTGCGCCAGGCCCTGGCGAATGCGCTCGGGCAGTTGCGAGTCCACCAGCGTGACGTGGGCGAGGACGATGCGCGGATGTATGCGCAGCTCATGCTGCCCGATGCCCTCGGCATGGGCGTCGATGCGCAGGGTATGCGCGGCGTCGTCGGCCAGCGGCAGGTCCAGCGCGTCCAGCCAGGGGGCGTTGCCCTCGATGCGCAGGGTGTCGCCGCCCAGCAGGTCGGAGACGAAGCGCTTGCCCTGTTCGATGTCCGCCAGCGCATAGCCCGGCGGCGGGTCGAGCAGGCAGGCGCCGAAGCGCAACTCGCCGCTGGTGGTGATGGCGGGCGCCACGTCCAGCGCGGCGGCCACCTCGCGGGCCATGACGATTCACACCGCCGAGCCCGCCGAGCAGTGGCACCACGGCGCTGCCGTCTTCGGCGATGGCCAGTACCGGTGGCTCCGCGCCTTTCTCGACGAGCAGCGGAGCGAGAGTGCGGATAACGATGCCGGCGGCGCACAGCGCGATGATCGGGGTGTCGTCGCGGTAGAGCTGGCGCAGGGTATCGCCGAAGTTCGCGTAGGACTCATCGGCGCCTTCGACGCGGTCCTTCAGTCCCAGGATGCGCGCCTGTGGATAAACGCCTTGCAGGCGTCGCGCCGTGGCCAGGGCGCCCTGGCCAAGAATGACGATGGCGGCGCGCATCAGCCGTTCCATTGCTGGCCGGGGACGACGATCATCGAGAAGTACGGCGAAGCCATCGGATCGACGTCATCCAGCGGGACGATGCGCTGCTCGCGCATGGTGGCGCGCTCGACGTAGTGCGCACCGCCGTCACGGCCCAGCTCGCGCAGCACGCGGCGGACCTTGTCGAAGTTGCGGCCGAGCTTCATCACCACCGCCGCATCGGCGTCGGCCAGGCGGCGCTTGAGTTCGTCTTCCGGCAGCACGCCGGACAGGACCGACAGGCTCTGGTTGCGATAAACCAGTGGTACGCCGAGCACCGCCGCGCCGCCCAGCATCGAGCAGACGCCGGGTACGACTTCGGTGTCATACCGATCCGAAAGACGGTCATGCAGGTACATGTACGAGCCGTAGAAGAACGGGTCGCCCTCGCAGATCACGGCCACGTCACGGCCGGCGTCCAGGTGCATCGCCGAGCTGCTCGGCGGCGCGTGTCGTAGAAATCGCTGATCACGCCTTCGTAGGTCAGCGGCGGTTCCAGCTTTTCGGTGGTCACCGGATAGACCAGCGGCAGGCGCTGCTGCTCATCGAGCAGGTGCTGCTCGATGATGGCGAAGGCGTTGCCGCCAGCCTTTGCTTGCCCTTGGCCACGAAGTACGCCGATCACCGGTGCGGCACGCAGCAGGCGCAGCGCCTTGAGGGTCAGCAGTTCCGGGTCACCCGGGCCGACGCCCAGGCCAATGAGGCCGACCAGTCATCATTCGATCTCCGTGGCCAGGGCGTTTACCGCCGCAGCGGCCATCGCGCTACCGCCACGGCGTCCGCGCACGATCACGTAGGGCACGCCACGGCTGTCGGTGGCGAGGGCATCCTTGGATTCCACGGCGCCGACGAAACCGACCGGGAAGCCAAGGATCAGCGCCGGTTTCGGTGCGCCGGCATCGAGCATTTCGAGCAGGTAGAACAGGGCGGTGGGCGCGTTGCCGATCACCACCACGCTGCCTTCCAGGTGCTCGCGCCAGTGCTCCAGCGCCACCGCCGAGCGGGTATTGCCCAGCTCGCGGGCGAGTTCCGGGACGTCCGGATCATTGAGCGTACAGATCACCTCGTTGTCTGCCGGCAGGCGTGCGCGGGTGATGCCCTCGGCGACCATCCGCGCGTCGCAGAGAATCGGCGCGCCAGCGGCCAGTGCCGCACGGCCGATGGCCCCGGCGCCGGCGGAGAATCGCAGGTCCTGCGACGACGTCGACCATGCCGCAAGCGTGGATCACCCGCACGGCGAGCTTCTCGAGGTCGGCGGGGATGGCGCTGAGGTCGGCCTCGGCGCGGATGGTGGCGAAGGATTGGCGGTAGATCGCCTGGCCGTCGCGGATGTAATCAAGCATCGGTGGAAACTCCGGGTGCGGCGAGCAGGTCGCCCGCGGCATCGAGGGAAAGGTTGCGCGCCAGCGGCTGGCCAAAGCCGGCCACACCATCGGCGCGACGGAACAGGTCATAGCGGCCGTCGGCGACGGCCAGCAGGGTGTAGGGGGCGACGTGGGCGGCAGCGCAGGAGCGCGGGCAGCCGCACAGGTGTACGCCGGCCGGCGCCGTGTGACGCAGGCGTGCGGCCAGGCGCAGGGCATCGGCCTTGGTGTCGGCCAGCCCGCGTGCGCAACCACTGGAACCGCTGCACGCGACGATGCGCGAGAGCGGTTGAGCGGCGTCGATCACCAGGCCGAGGTTGGCCAGCGCACCGAGGACGACGGCGGCATCGGTTTGCGCTACGTCAGGAAGGATCAGACTTTGCCAGGGCGTCAGACGCAGCTGTCCGCCGCTGAAGCGCTCGGCGAGGTCAGCGAGGCCGAACAGCGTGGCGCTATCCAGGCGTCCGAGGATGAATCCCGCACCGACCATGGCGCAGTCCGGCTGGCGCTGCGGCTGAATCCCGAGATGGCCGAAAGCCTTCGGTACAGGACGTCGCCACTCATCCACGGCCGGCCCGAGGTGCAGCGGGAAGGGCAGGCGTTGCTGCAGGCGCTCCAGCAGCACTTCGTCGCGGAGCATCTCGCGCAGGTGGCGCATGCGCGTCTGGCCGACGCCGGCGAGATCGAGGAACAGGTGCAGCAGGCTTTCCACCAGCAGCGGTACCTGCTCGGCAGACACGGCGGCGAGGGCGGGGTGATCCGTCTCGCGCTGCGGCGGACAACCGGCGAGGCCGAAGGCGAACAGCGGTGCCGCGTCGTCGGACATGGCCGACAGCCAGAGATCATTGGGGTGCTCCAGCATCGCCAGCGCTTCGCCGGCGTCCAGCTGAATGCCGAACTTGGGAGACAGACCGTGGAAGCGCGGGGTGCGCTCCAGCAGGTCGAGCAACTGCCAGGCCAGTGGCGCAGGGTCGACAATCGTCGAGGCATCCAGGCCCAGCGCCGGGCTGACCAGCAGGTTGCGCACATCGTCCGAGGCCAGTTCACGCGGGCCGAGGCCGGCGGCCAACAGTTCATGGCTCAGCGCGTTTTCGGCGCCAGACCGCACACCGCGAATCTGCAGGTTGGCGCGGTTGGTCGCTTCCAGTACGCCGTCGGCATGGCGCTCGGCGGCCTGGGCGATGGCGCGCGCGGCGCGGGCGTCGAGCTGCCCACAGGGCAGCTTGATACGGCAGATGCCGCCATCGCGGGAGGCCACGATGCGCAGCAGGCCGGGGCAGGCATGCGGGCGGACGGGCAGGGCTGAGGAGTCTTGCACTGAGGTCACCAGGGCTGGGTCGCGGTGACCTGCGAATCCCCCAGGGGGATTTCACGACACCGATACACCCCGCTCGATGTCTGCACGCGCGACTGGTTTCGTCGGCAGGTCTCCTGGCTGGCAGGTCCTCATCCAGCGCGGCCTTCCCGGTTGCCCAGTGGCCTGGCCGGCGGCACGGAACCTCGTCCTCGTGTCGCCGCATTGCGCGGACTCGCTGCTTACAGTTGCGGGGGCAGCCACGGCTTAACCGTGTTCCCTCTTCGGCTCTGAGAAACCTCGCCATCAAGGCGAAGCGTCCTACGAGCACCGACGAAGCGGGTATTATGCCTGCTTTGCCCGATGTCAGGAAAAGCCTGCCCGTCGGATCGATCGTCGCACCCCCGAGGAATTTTCATGACGCCCTGGCTGACCATCGTCGGCATCGGCGAGGACGGCTATGCCGGCCTCGGCAAGGCCGCGCGCCGCGCCTTGCTCGCCGCCAGCGAAGTGATTGGCGCGCCCCGCCAGCTGGAGTTGCTGCCGCATTGCCTGGGCGCCCGTCGCCAGGCCTGGCCGAGTCCGTTCAGCCTGGAGCCGGTGCTGCGCCGGCGTGGCGAGCCGACCTGCGTGCTGGCCAGCGGCGACCCGATGCTGTTCGGCGTCGGCGCGAGTCTCGCTCGTCAGATTCCGTCCGAGGAAATGCTCGTGCTTTCCTCACCGTCGTCTGCCTCTCTGGCGGCGGCGCGGATGGGCTGGGCGTTGCAGGATTGCGCGTTGCTGTCGCTGGTGGCACGCCCCATGGCGGCACTCAACGCGCAGATCCACGACGGTGCCAGGTTGCTGATCCTCAGCAACGATGGCAGCAGCCCGGCTGCCATTGCCGCTGTGCTGCGCGAACGCGGTTTCGGTGCGAGTCGCCTCAGTGTGTTGGAACACCTGGGCGGTGCGGCGGAGCGGCGTATCGATGGGCTTGCCAGCGACTGGTCGCAGAGCGAGATCGCTGCGCTGAATCTGGTGGCTGTGCAGTGCGTCGCTGGTGTCGATGCGGTTCGCCTGCCGCTGACCACCGGTTTGCCCGACGATGCCTACCGCCATGACGGCCAACTGACCAAGCGTGACGTGCGCGCCGTGACCCTGGCGCGGTTGGCGCCCAGGCCTGGCGAATTGCTGTGGGACGTCGGCGCCGGCTGCGGCTCCATCGGCATCGAATGGATGCGCGCGCATCCGAGCTGCCGCACGCTGGCCATCGAAGCCAACGACGGGCGCCAGGAGCACATCCGCTTCAACCGCGACAGCCTCGGCGTGCCGGCGCTGCAACTGGTCTGTGGCGCCGCGCCGGAAGCCTTGCAGGGACTGGAGCGCCCCGATGCGATCTTCATCGGCGGTGGCGTGACCCTGCCCGGTGTCTTCGAGCAGTGCTGGGAGCAACTCAAGCCTGGCGGCCGGCTGGTGGCCAACGCCGTCACCCTGCAGAGCGAGTCCATGCTGCTGAGCTGGCGCGCGTGCATCGGCGGCGAGCTGACTCGTCTGTCGGTGTCCCAGGCCCAGCCGCTGGGCGGCTTCGACACCTGGCGCGCGGCGTTGCCGATCACCCTGCTGGAAGTCTGGAAGGAATGATCAGTTCTATCCGCAGGCATGCTGGGATGCAGCGATCCCATTCAAACCGTTACAGCATGGGTATCGCTTCGCTCCACCCATCCTACGATGCGCGTAGTCATGCGTGACGAAACCCCGGAAGAACCCCGCCCGCTGCGTAGCGGCTACACCACCGGCAGCTGCGCCACCGCCACCAGCCTGGCGGCGGCGCGCCTGCTGCTCACCGGTGAAGCGCTGGATGCTGCGCAGATCGCCTTGCCGAAAGAACGAAGCGCGACCCTGCGCCTGGAGTTCTGCCGCCTCACCGCTGGCGGTGCCGAAGCCGGCACGCTGAAGGATGCCGGCGACGACCCGGACGTGACCCACGGTGCGCTGGTCTTCGCGCGCGTCGCCTTGAGCGATGAGCCGGGCGTGCGCTTTTACGCGGGAGAAGGCGTCGGCACCGTCACCAAGCCGGGGCTGGTGCTGGCGGTGGGCGAACCGGCGATCAACCCGGTGCCGCGGCAGATGATGCAAGGCAACCTCGCGGCGTTGGCGGCCGAGTGCAGCTATGCCGGCGGCTTCGACGTCACCGTCCATGTCGAGGGCGGCGCCGAGCTGGCGCTCAAGACCATGAACCCGCGCCTGGGCATCCTCGGCGGCCTGTCGATCCTCGGCACCACCGGCATTGTCCGGCCGTTCTCCTGCTCGGCCTACATCGCCTCGATCCAGCAAGGCATCGATGTCGCTCGTGCCAATGGCTTCCGCCATCTCGCCGCCTGCACCGGCAATGCCAGCGAAGACGCCATGCGCCGTCGCTACGGCTTCGACGACACCGCGCTGATCGAGATGGGCGACTTCGCCGGCGCAGCGCTCAAGCACCTGCGCAAGGTGCCGGTGGAGCGTTTCAGCGTCTGCGGCGGCTTCGGCAAGATCAGCAAGCTCGCCGCCGGCCACATGGACCTGCACAGTCGTCACTCCAGCATCGACCTGCCGCAACTGGCCGAGTGGGCGGCGGCAATAGGTGCCCCGGCGGCGCTGCAACAACAGATGCGTGAGGCCAACACCAGCCAGCAGGCACTGGCGCTTTGTCGCGCCGAAGGCATCGCCCTGGGGGATGCCGTTTGCGCCCGCGCGCTGGCTTTTGCCCGGCGTATCGTGCCCCTCGAAGTCACGCTGGAAGTCTTCGCCATCGACCGCCAGGGCAATCTGGTCGGCGAAGCGCTGGAGGTTCGATGAAACGCGTCCTGCTGCTGGGCGGCATTGGCGAGGCGCTGGCCATCGCGCGCCGCCTGGGGCCGCAGCATCTCTATAGCCTTGCCGGCCTGGGCAAGGTGCCGGACGATCTGGCCTGCGAGGTGCGCGTCGGTGGCTACGGTGGCGCCGAAGGGCTTGCCGGGTTCATCCGCGAGCGAGGTTTCGACCTGCTGCTCGACGCCACCCATCCCTACGCCGCGCAGATCAGCGCCAACGCCGCCCGCGCTGCGCAACTGGCCGACGTGCCGTGCTGGGCGCTGCGGCGTCCCGGCTGGCAGGCAGGGCCTCAGGATGACTGGCGTGATGTTGCTGACTGGTCGTCGCTGATCGCTGCACTGCAAGCGTTCCGCCGACCGCTATTCACGATGGGCCGCGAGCCGTTGGAGCACCTGGACGAGATCCCCGCCCATCAGCACTGGACCGTGCGCTGCCTGCAAAGCCTGCCTGGCAACGCTCGCGCCGACGTGCTCGGCGCGCGCGGGCCGTTCACCCTGGAGGGCGAGCGCGAGCTGTTCACCCGCCTGGGCACCGACGTGCTGGTCAGCAAGAACAGCGGCAGCCACGCCACCGAGCCGAAGCTGCAGGTCGCCCGCGAGCGGGGTGTGCCGGTGCTGATCCTGGCGCGGCCGGGGTTGCCGGAAGTGGATCGCGAGTTCGAGCATGTCGAATCGCTCTGGGCGGCGTTGAAATCCTTCACGGAGAATTGAAGGAACGAGCGGTGCGATGCGCGTTCTCAGCTTCGACACATTCACGGGCGAGCTCGTGTGCCGGGTCAGTGTTTGTAGGGCGCATAACGCGTCAGCGTTATCCGCCGCAAGGTCCGGCGGATAACCTGTCCCAGGTTATCCGCCCTACGGCCCTGGCAAGCTCGCGGTTGCGTCAAGACCGCGCTTCTCCGCCGCCCCGCCAGCCCCTATGCTGAGCCCCGGTTATCACAGGGAGTGACCCCATGCTGCGAATCCTCGGCCGCGCTTCATCGATCAACGTGCGCAAGGTGCTGTGGACCTGCGCCGAACTGAACCTGGCCTACGAACGGGAAGACTGGGGCACGGGCTTTCGCTCCACCGCTTCGGCGGAGTTCATCGCGCTCAACCCCAACGCCATGGTGCCGGTCCTCGTCGACGGCGACTTCGTGCTCTGGGAATCCAATGCCATTTGCAGCTACCTCGCCACCCAGTATCCCCAGGGCGAATTGCTGCCCACCTCACCGCGCGAGCGCGCGCTGGTGGAGCAGTGGATGGGCTGGCAGGCCACCGAACTGAACAATGCCTGGCGCTATGTGTTCATGGCCCGTGTGCGCAACAGCCCCAGCCATACCGACGAGTCCGCCATCGCCCTGAGCGAGGCGCAGTGGAACCATTGCATGGCCCTGCTGGACCGCCAGCTGGAGCGTACCGGCGCGTTCGTCAGCGGCGCCTGTTTCAGCCTCGCCGATGTCGTGCTCGGCCTGTCGGTGAATCGCTGGTACCTGACGCCCCTGCAACGTCCGGAGTTGCCAGCCGTGGCGGCGTACTACGAGCGGCTGAGCGAGCGACCAGGGTTCCAGATGCATGGGCGCAATGGGGAGCCTTGAGGCACTGGCGCGGCAGGGCTGCCCTCACCCCAGCCCTCTGGGGAGAGGGGGCCGTTTGGCGTGAAGCTCTGCATCAGTTTCTGCCGGCTAACGCCGAATTTGTGAGTCGCTCAGGTCAGTCCCCTCTCGCGCTTGCGGGAGAGGGGGAGGGGCTTTTAACGACCGATCGCTGAAAGGTCGCTGATCGCCCGGTAGTCGGCGTCGAGCTCATGCGCCAGCTTCCTGGCTCTGCCAAGTCGCACGGCCCCACCCTCGATATCCACCAGCACCGTCGGGCAGCCCATCGGTTGCAACGCCGGCCAGTCACGCAGGCGGCCATCGGTCAGGACCAGCAGGCGCTGATGTTCCCCCGGTTTCTGCCGCCGGCGCTTGTCCAGCCACTCGCGGGCCTGCTGCAGTGCTTCGATCAGCGGAGTGCCGCCGCCGGCGCCGAGTTGTTCCAGCCAGTCATGAAGTTGCGCCGACGTCTTCTGCCCTTGCCACAACCAGCGCGGCTGCGCGCCGGTGGCATGCAGCACGGCAAGGCGTGCGCGTTGGCGATAGGCCTGTTCGAAGGTGTCGGCGAGCAGACCCTTGGCCTGCGCGAGCGCACCATGGCGGCGGGTACTGGCGGAGGCGTCGACTATCACCAGCCAGAGCTCGCCCGGCTTGCGACTGCGGGAGCGCAGCACGAGGTCTGCGCGGCGTTGCGGGCGGCCGTTGCGCAAGGTGGCTGGCCAGTCGATACGGCCGTGCACGCCCGGCTGGCGGGCGCCGCTGCGGCCGCCGGCGAGCTGGCCGGGTCGGGGGGGAGCATCCGCGCCTGAGGCCGGGCGCGGGCGGATGCTCAGGGCTTTTTTGGCCAGCCCGTCAGCTGCCGGCGTTCGCCCATGGCCACGTTCTGGGCGGGCAGTTCGCCCCACTGGCCTTCGCCGTTCGAGGCGTTGGAGGGGGCCTCGGATTGGCTGGAAGAGGACTGCGGTGGCGTGCTTGGTTGGGGCGGTGTGTGACGACGGCGATGGGCGAGGGCGAAGTGCTCGACGGCATCGATGTCCTGCGCCTCGATGGCATTGGCGCCGCGCCATGCCGCATGAGCGCGGGCAGCGCGCAGCCAGACGAGATCAGCGCGCAGGCCGTCTACGCCGGCGGCGTGGCAGCGCTGGGCGATGGTTTCCAGCGCGGCATCGCCCAGGGGTATCGCGGGCAGTTGCTGGCGTGCATCGCCACAGCGTTGCTGCAGGGCCTGCTGGGCGGTCTGCCAGTGCGCAAGGAACGCCTGCGGGTCGGCATCGAAAGCCAGCCGCCGACGGACGATTTCGGCGCGCTCGGTCGGCGCGGGCGTACCTTCCAGTTGCACCTTGAGACCGAAGCGATCCAGCAGTTGCGGGCGCAGTTCGCCTTCTTCGGGGTTCATCGTGCCGATCAGCACGAAGCGCGCCGGGTGGCTGTGGGACAGGCCATCGCGCTCGATCAGGTTGACCCCGCTGGCGGCCACGTCGAGCAGCAGGTCGACGAGATGGTCGGGCAGCAGATTCACTTCATCCACATAGAGCACGCCGCCGTGGGCATGTGCCAGCACGCCGGGCGAGAACTGTGCGCGGCCTTCGCCCAGCGCCGCATCCAGGTCTAGGGTGCCGACGATGCGTTCCTCGCTGGCGCCCAGCGGCAGGGTGACGAAGCGCCCGCCATCCAGCAGGTCGGCCACGCCGCGCGCCAGGGTGGACTTGGCCATGCCGCGCGGCCCTTCGATCAGCACGCCGCCGATGGCCGGATCGATGGCCGCCAGGCACAGGGCCAGCTTCAGCTCATCGGCGCCGACGACGGCAGCCAGTGGGAAATGGGGAAGGGCGCTCATGGGGATTTCCTGCGGATTTCGTCCGTGCATGGTAGCGAACCGGGAGTAGGAGGTGCGACCAATGTCCATCAGAACGATAGAGCCAAGTCATTGATCGGTACGCCGCGATGCAGTAACTTGGTCCCACTTCCACGGAGAACATCATGCCGTCCAGCCTGTCCATCCAGTCCCTCGCCCGCCCCGGTGCCATTGGCTCCGTGGTTGCTCGCGCGCAGGTTCTGGCCGCTGCTGCCGGCTATTTCTTCTATGGGTATTGGTTTAGCCAAAGGCGCGCCTGATACCCCACAGGCGCCCTAGCAAGCAGGGTCGCCAACCAGACAGTTTCCCAAAACCCCGGTCGGCAACCCGACCGGGGTTTTTGTTTTTCCGGCCCACAAGGCCAACGCATTGCAAACCAATTGAATCGGGCCAAAACGCCCGGACAGAGGATCGACACATGAACACCACTTATTACCGTTACTACCGCAACTCCGACTGGCGATTTAGCAGCGCGCTGCGTGCCACCCAACGAACCTTGCCACGAACACTTAGATAGAGCGCCGAGCGCGGAACGACCACCGCGCCGGCCAAGGATGCCAGTCAGATGAACGCTTCCACCTCCACCCTGATCCGCCAGGAACACGCAGCTACCGCCGAAGTCCTCGACCTGCCGCTGCCCTCCGCTCGCCGCCGCGAACAGCCGCTGCCGAGCCCCGCCGAACTGCGCCAGCGCCTGCCGCTGTCCGCCGCCATGGCTCACCGCGTCCGCGAAGGCCGCGAAGCGATCCGCGCCGTCCTCAATGGCCGCGACCCGCGCCTGCTGGTGGTGATCGGCCCCTGCTCGCTGCACGACCCCGTCTCCGCCCTCGAATACGCCGACCGCCTCGCCGAACTGGCGCCGCAGGTGAGCGACCAGCTGCTGCTGGTGATGCGTGCCTACGTCGAGAAACCGCGTACCACCATCGGCTGGAAAGGCCTGGTCTACGACCCGCAGCTGGATGGCACTGGCGACATGGCCGGCGGCCTGGAACTGTCGCGCCGGCTGATGCTGGGCATGCTCGAACGCGGCCTGCCGATCGCCACCGAACTGCTGCAACCGCTGGTGGCCGGCTACTTCGACGACCTGCTGGGCTGGGCCGCCATCGGCGCACGCACCAGCGAATCCCAGGTGCATCGCGAGATGGTCAGCGGCCTCGATCTGCCGGTTGGCTTCAAGAACGGCACCGACGGCAGCATCGGCATCGCCACCGACGCCATGCGTTCGGCAGCGCACCCGCACCAGCACTTCGGCATCGATGCGCTGGGCCGCCCGTCGCTGGTACAGACCCAGGGCAACCCGGACACCCATCTGGTCCTGCGCGGCGGCCACGCCGGTCCGAACTTCGATGCGGCCAGCGTGCGGCAGATTCGCCAGGGCCTGGAGAAGCTCGGCCTCGACCCGAGCATCATGGTCGATTGCAGCCACGCCAATAGTGGCAAGGACCCGCTGCGCCAGCCGGCGGTACTGGACAGCGTGCTCGACCAGCGCCTGGCCGGAGATGCATCGCTGCGTGGCGTGATGCTGGAGGGTCACCTGTTCGACGGCTGCCAGCCTCTGTCTGGTGAACTGCGCTACGGTGTCTCGATCACCGACGGCTGCCTGGGCTGGAGTGGCACCGAGGCGCTGTTGCTAAATGCCGCAGAGCGCCTGCGCCGAGGCTGAGGTTTTTCTGTAGGAGCGAGCTTGCTCGCGAACGAGTTTCCCGGCGGCTCCGAGGCTGGGCGGGTTCGCGAGCAAGCTCGCTCCTACACGTCAATGCGCCATACCGCACTGGAGGTGGGCTATGTGTAGGAGCGGACTCCGTCCGCGATTGGCCCCGCTTCGCGCCGGATACCATCGCGGACGGAGTCCGCTCCTACGCAAGCTGGAAATTCCTCACTGCTCTTCGCTGTCCACCAGCAGGTTCTCCAGCGTCTCCCGATACTCCCCCGGCTCTTCCCACAACCCGCGCTGTTGCGCTTCCACCAGGCGTTCGGCGATGTCGCGCAGGGCTTCGGGGTTGTGCTGGCGGATGAATTCACGGGTGTCGTCGTCCAGCAGGTAGGCGTCGGCCAGCAGGCGGTACTGGTGGTCGTCGACCAGTTCGCTGGTGGCGTCGAAGGCGAACAGATAGTCCACCGTCGCAGCCAGCTCGAAGGCGCCCTTGTAGCCGTGGCGCTTCATGCCGGCGATCCATTTCGGGTTCACCGCGCGCGCGCGCACCACGCGGCCCAGTTCTTCCTTGAGCGTGCGGATGCGCGGGTTGTCCGGCTGGCTGTGGTCGCCGTGGTAGCTGGCCAGCGTCTGGCCCTGGATGACCTCGGCGGCGGCGAGCATGCCGCCCTGGAACTGGTAGTAGTCGTTGGAGTCGAGGATGTCGTGCTCGCGGTTGTCCTGGTTGTGCAGCACCGCCTGTAGGCCGGACAGGCGCTGAGCAAAGCGCTCGCGCGCCGGGGTGCCGTCGTCGCCGGCGCCGTAGGCGTAGCCGCCCCAGTTCAGGTAGGCCTCGGCGAGGTCGGCGCGGCGGTCCCACTGACGGGATTCGATCACGCCCTGCACGCCGGCACCGTAGGCGCCGGGCTGTGCGCCGAAGATGCGCCAGCCTGCCTGGCGGCGGGCCTCGTCGACGTCCAGACCTTCGCTCAGCAGGCGAGATTGATCAGCACGCACGCGAGCCGCCAGCGGGTTCAGATCGTCCGGCTCATCCAGCGCGGCGACAGCCTGCACAGCGGCATCGAACAGGCGGATCAGGTTGGCGAACGCGTCGCGGAAGAAGCCCGAGACCCGCAGCGTCACGTCGACCCGCGGGCGGTCGAGCAGAGTGATCGGCAGGATCTCGAAGTCTTCCACGCGCTGGCTGCCGGCCTGCCACACCGGGCGCACGCCGAGCAGTGCCAGCGCCTGGGCGATGTCGTCGCCGCCGGTGCGCATGGTCGCGGTGCCCCACACCGACAGGCCGAGCTGGCGCAGGTGGTCGCCGTGGTCCTGCAGGTGGCGTTCGAGCAGGCGGCTGGCGGACTGGAAGCCCAGACGGAAGGCGGTGGGCGTGGGCAGATTGCGCACGTCCACGGTGAAGAAGTTGCGCCCGGTGGGCAGCACGTCCACGCGCCCACGGCTGGGCGCACCGCTGGGGCCGGGCGGAACGAAGCGGCCGGCGAGGCCGGCGAGCAGGTGGCCAATTTCGCTGGCGCCACAGGCATCCAAGGTCGGTGCGATCTGCTGCTGAAGTTGCGTGAGGACCGCCGCGCTGGCGCTGCCGGGCGCGCTGACCAAGCCGTCGATCAGGCGCAGGGCGAACAGCTCCAGGCGCTCGCGGGTGTCGCCGTTGCTGCGCCAGGGTTCGTCGCTCACCGCGAGCAGCATGTCCGGGCGTGGGCCTTCCCAGGCCTCGGCGAAAGCTTCGTCCAGCGGGTCGCGACCCAGTTGCAGATCCTCGCTCAGCGCGCGCAGCAGGCTGGCGTTGCCGCCGCGTCCATCGCCGCGCGGGATACGCACCAGCGACAACAGTGTGTCGCGGCGCAAATCGCCCACGGGCGACTCGCCGAACACATGCAGACCGTCGCGAATCTGCGATTCCTTGAGGTCGCAGAGATAGGCGTCCAGCTGCGGCAGCCAACTTTCCGGGTCGTCGTTCAGCTGCAGGCCCAGCTCGCGATCCAGCGCGGTCTCGCGCACCAGCGTGAGGATGTCGCCACGCAGCTCGCTGGCGCGGCGCGGGTCGAGCAGCGAGGCGTCGTAGTATTCGTCGGCCAGGCGCTCGAGGTCGCGCAGCGGACCGTAGTTCTCCGCGCGGGTCAGCGGCGGCATCAGGTGATCGATGATCACCGCCTGGGCGCGGCGCTTGGCCTGTGCGCCTTCGCCGGGGTCGTTGACGATGAACGGGTAGAGGTTGGGCAGCGGGCCGAGGATCGCGTCCGGCCAGCATTCCTCCGAGAGCCCGACGCCCTTGCCGGGTAGCCATTCGAGGTTGCCGTGCTTGCCGACGTGGATTACCGCGTCGGCGCCGAACACCTCGCGCAGCCAGAAGTAGAAGGCGAGGTAGCCATGGGGCGGCACCAGCGACGGGTCGTGGTAGATCGCTGCTGCGTCGAGCTGGTAGCCGCGCGCTGGCTGGATGCCGACGAAGCCCAGGCCGAAGCGCAGCCCGGCGACCATCATCCGGCCGCTGCGGAACATCGGGTCCTGTTGTGGCTCGCCCCAGCGCTCGCGCACGGCTTGCTGGTTGGCTTCGGGCAGGCGCGCGAAGCAGGCGAGGTAGTCGTTCAGCGCCAGGCTCTGCGCGCAGGGACGCAGGTCGAGGCTGTCGAGGTCGTTGCTGACGCCGCCGAGCAACTGCTGGATCAGCGCGGTGCCGGAGTCGGGCAGACCGGCGACCGGATAACCCTGGGTCTCCAGCGCACGCAGGATGTTCAATGCGGCGGCCGGCGTGTCGAGGCCGACGCCATTGCCGATGCGCCCATCGCGGGTTGGATAGTTGGCCAGGATCAGTGCCACGCGCTTGTCGGCGTTGGCCTTGCGCGCCAGCAGCATCCAGCGCCGCGCCAGTTCGGCGACGAAGTCCATGCCCGGCCGGTGCGGCAGGTAGCAGACCACGTCGCTCTGGCTGCGCTCGCTGCGCCAGGCCAGGCCTTTGAAACTGATCGGCCGGGTGATGAGGCGGCCGTCCAGCTCCGGCAGCGCGATGTGCATGGCCAGGTCGCGTGGGCCGAGGCCCTGCGGGTTGGCGCGCCAGAGGTCGAGGTTGTCCAGCGAGCAGATCGCTTGCAGCACCGGCACGTCGCGGCGGAACGGCCGGTCCTGCGGCGCTTCCGGGTTCGACTGGGCGAAGCCGGTGGTGTTGATGATCAGCTCGGCGTCGGCGCTATCGAGCAGGCTTTCGACCGTCTCCAGGCAGGCGGCCTCCTTGAGGCTGGCCACGGCGATGGGCAGTGGGTTGATGCCCTGGGCCTGCAGGCGCTCGCAGAAGGTGTCGATGAAGCCGGTGTTCGCCGCTTGCAGGTGGGTGCGATAGAACAGCAGCGCGGCGACCGGACTCTCGGGATTCCAGTCGACCTGCCAGCGGGCGAGGTCGCAGCGGCCGGTCTGTGGATGGTAGAGCGCGACGCGGGGCAGCGTTTGTGGCTCGCTCCACGGATAGTCGCGTTGCAGATGCTGCGTGGCGAGGCAGGCGAAGAGGTGCCGGGCGTTGTCCATCCCGCCCTGGCGCAGGTACTGCCAGAGGCGCTCGGCGTCCTGCGACGCAACGCTGCACAGAGCGGTCAGTTCGGGGTCAGGCTTGTCGTCGCCGGGTACCGCGATCAGCGTGACGCCACGTTCGGCCAGCGCCGCCAGTTGCTCCATGCCGTAACGCCAGTAGCCGACGCCGCCGTGCACGGAAATCAGGATGACCTTGGCGTGCTGTAGCACCTCGTCGACGTAGAGGTCCACCGAGGCGTGGTTCTGCAGCTGCATGGGGTTGGCCAGGCGCAGGCTCGGGTAATCCTCCGGCAGTTCGCGGGCGGCCTCGGCGAGCAGCGCCAGGTGCGAGTCGCCGCTGCAGAGAATCACCAGCTCGGCGGGCGTCTGGGCCAGGTGGGCGATGCCGTCGTCGGGGACGAAGCCGCCGGGTTGGGTGCGCAGCAGGTGCATGGATCGGGCCTTGTCGCTCGGTGGTAACACCCTCTCCCCAGCCCTCTCCCTGAAGGGAGAGGGGGCGATTCGGCGTGCGAGGTTAGCTCTGCGTAGGATGGGTGGAGCGCAGCGATACCCATCATTGGCGGTGGGTATCGCTGCGCTCCACGCCACCCTACGCCGATATCAGGAAAGAGCGGTACGCAGCTCGTTGGCGATGGTCGCCTGGTCCAGTTCCTGACCGATTACGACCAGGCGCGTGCCGCGGGTTTCGTCGCTGCGCCAGGCGCGGTCGAAGTGCTTGTCGAAGCGCTTGCCGACACCCTGAACCAGCAGGCGCATGGGCTTGCCGGGGACGGCGACGAAGCCTTTGATGCGCAGCACGGCGTGGCGCTCGACCAGTGCGTTCAACGCATCGAGGAGGGCGCGTTCCTCGACTTCCGGCAGATCGACATGGAAGGAGTCGAACTCGTCGTGGTCGTGGTCTTCATGGCCTTCGTGGTCGTGGTGGGTCGGGCGGCTGTCGATGTGCAGCTCGGCCTCGGCGTTCAGCCCCAGCAGCACGGAGAGCGGCAGTTGGCCGGAGTTGGCTTCGACGATCTTCACCGCCGGCGGCAGCTCCTCGGCGACTTCGGCGCGCACGCGGGCCAGCGCTTGGGCGTCGAGCAAGTCGGCCTTGTTCAGCACCACCAGGTCGGCGCTGGCCAGTTGGTCTTCGAAGAGTTCGTGCAGCGGCGATTCGTGGTCCAGGTTCGGGTCCTGCTGGCGCTGCTGGTCCACCTGCTCGGGATGGGCGGCGAAGGTGCCGGCGGCCACGGCCGGGCTGTCGACCACGGTGATCACCGCATCCACCGTGCAGGCGTTGCGGATTTCCGGCCACTGGAAGGCTTGCACCAGCGGCTTGGGCAGGGCCAGGCCCGAGGTCTCGATGAGGATCTGGTCGAGGTCACCACGACGCGCCACCAGTTCGCGCATCACCGGGAAGAATTCTTCCTGCACGGTGCAGCACAGGCAACCGTTGGCCAGCTCGAAGACGCGGCCGACCGCCTCTTCTTCGCTGCAGCCGATGGAGCACTGCTTGAGGATGTCGCCGTCGATGCCCAACTCGCCGAATTCGTTGACGATCACCGCGATGCGGCGTCCTTCGGCGTTGTCCAGCATGTGGCGGAGCAGGGTGGTCTTGCCGGCACCGAGGAAGCCGGTGACGATGGTGACGGGGAGTTTGGCCAGGGTTTTCATGCGCGCCTCGCAAGCGGAAGTTGAAGGCGGATGAAGGGCGCGCGCGCGGGTTCGCCGCGCAACGAAGGTCGCCACCGGATCACCCCGCCCGGTTGTCTGTGGATAACGAACCAGTTCCGGATCTCGCGAGCTGGAGCCATGCAGATCGAAAACCAGTTACGAGGCAGGTCTCCTGGCTCACAGCCCTCTGGCGTCTCTTCGCCTTCCCGCCCGAATCGGCAGTGGCGCGTGAAGAGACAGGCTGTTCACAGTTGCGGGGGCAGCCGTGGCGCATCCGAAGATTTCCACGTTCCCTCTTAGCTCCGGCCAGCGCCGGAGAACCTCGAAGGGTGGAAGGCTACGCAGCGATGGCGGGACGGTCAATCGCCGGGGATCGGTTGACGCCTGTCGGCTGCCGTGGTCAGCTAGCGCGGTTCCAGGTGTCTCGCGCCACGCGCGCGAGGTGAAACGGGAAGCCGGTGCGTCCGCAAGGACCAGTCCGGCGCTGCCCCCGCAACGGTAAGCGATCGTAGGGTCATCAGTAGTCACTGTGCTGACGCATGGGAAGACTGACCCGCTTGGCCACAGGCCAACGTCGCAAGCCCGGAGACCGGCCTGGAACTTTCGTTTTTTGGCAAACCCGCGGTGGGCGGGCGCAGGCCGTGGCGCGACCGTTCCGGCGCGTTCGAATGCGTTCAACCTCTGCGTTCTCTTACTTTGATCTTCAGAGGGAACGTTCATGTCCAGCAGCACCCTGACGCACGCGTCGAGCACTTCCATCCCCCTTTCCAAGCGCATCAGCCTGGCCGTTGGCGCCAGCCTGCTGGGCGCGCTGCTGGTGTACTTCGCCGGCTTCTCGCATCTGGATGCGGTCCACAACGCCGCGCACGACACCCGCCATAGCGCTGGTTTCCCCTGCCACTGACGAGCACTTGAGCGTCTGACGAAGGCTTCGGCGTTGCGCCGTGGATCGTCTGTGCGCGCTCGAAACGAGATTGCGGAGAAGGAAAGGAAAATGATCAAACGTATCGCCCAGACCGCCGGTTTCGCCGGTCTGATCGCGGCGCTGGTACTCACCGTGGTCCAGCTGCTGTGGGTATCCCCGCTGATCCTCAAGGCGGAGACTTTCGAGAAAGCCGAGCCGGCCGTCGCGCTGGTCGAAGAACATGCCCACGAGCATGCCGATGGCGCCGCTGCCGGCCACCACCATGATGACGAAGCCTGGGAGCCGGAAGACGGCTGGCAGCGCATCCTTTCCACCACCGGCGGCAACCTGGTGGTCGCCGTGGGTTTCGCGCTGATGCTGGCCGGCCTGTTCACCCTGCGTGAGCCGGGCAAGACCTCCGAAGGCCTGCTCTGGGGGCTGGCCGGTTTCGCCGTGTTCACCCTGGCGCCTTCGCTGGGCCTGCCGCCGGAAGTCCCTGGCACCGCCGCCGCCGACCTGACCCTGCGGCAGACCTGGTGGATCGGCACCGCCGCCGCCACTGCCGCTGGTCTCGCGCTGCTGGTGTTCGGCCGTAACTGGGCACTGAAGGTCGTCGGTGTTGCGCTGCTGGTGGTACCGCATGTAATCGGTGCACCGCAGCCGGAAGTGCATTCCAGTCTCGCGCCGGAAAGCCTGGCCCACGAGTTCATCATCGCTTCGCTGGTCACCAACGCAGTGTTCTGGGCAGCCCTGGGCCTGGTCGCGGCCTGGCTGTTCCGTCGCTTCGCGCCGTCGGCCTGATTCGCGCGTTATGCTCGACCCCGCAGCCGGCACCGCCGCCTGCGGGGTTTTGTTTTGTGGAGGTAGGGAATGACGCTGGTTGCCGGTCTGGGTTGCCGCCGTGGCTGCTCGCTCGATGAACTGCGCGAGTTGCTGCGCGCGACGTTGGCCGAGTCCGGGCTCGACGAGTCGCACCTCACTGCGCTGGCCAGCGCCACGCTGAAGGCCGATGAGGAAGGGCTGCTGGCACTGGCCACCGCACTCGACCTGCCACTGGGGCTGTTCACGCCCCAACAGCTGGCAGCGTGCGAGAAGCGCCTTAGCGATCCCTCCGAAGCCGTGCGCGCGGCCACTGGCAGCGCCAGCGTTGCCGAAGCAGCGGCATTGCTGCAGGCCGAGGCACAAGGCAACGCGCCGGCACGCCTGCTGGTGGGAAAACGGCGCAGCGATCAAGCCACCTGCGCGTTGGCCTTCATCCCCGTCGAATCCGCACAGGAGCCGTCATGACGGTCTACTTCATCGGCGCCGGCCCCGGCGACCCCGAACTCATCACGGTCAAGGGCCAGCGGTTGATCCGCACCTGCCCGGTGATCCTCTACGCCGGCTCGCTGGTGCCGCCAGCGGTGCTGGAAGGGCACAGTGCCGAACGCGTGGTGAATACCGCCGAACTGAACCTGGACGAGATCGTCGCGCTGCTGGCGCAGGTCCATGCCGAGGGCAAGGACGTGGCGCGGGTGCACTCCGGTGATCCTTCGCTGTACGGCGCCATCGGCGAGCAGATCCGCCACCTGCGAGAACAGGGCATTGCCTACGAGATCGTCCCCGGCGTCACCGCGACGTCGGCCTGCGCGGCGATCCTGGGCTGCGAGCTGACCCTGCCGGATATCTCGCAGACGCTGATCCTTACCCGCTACGCCAGCCGGACGCGCATGCCCGAGGGGGAATCCCTCGCCGAACTGGCGCAGCACCGCGCGACCCTGGCCATTCACCTGGGTGTCGGCCAGTTGGCCAATATCGTTGCAGAGTTGCTGCCGCACTACGGCGCCGACTGCCCCATCGCAGTGATCCACCGCGCCAGCTGGCCGGATCAGGACCAGGTCACCGGCACTCTCGGCGACATCCTGCCCAAGGCAGAGGCCAAGGGTTTCCGGCGTACGGCGCTGATCCTGGTAGGCAAGGTTCTGGGGGCGGAAGGGTTTGCCGATTCGTCGCTGTACAGCGCGGAGCATGCGCACCTGTATCGGCCGTAAGCCTGTTTTGTGATGCCACTGCAAGCGTAGGAGCAACTGTCTTTTTCAGGTAAGTCCGTGCCAGCGCATTCCCCTCACCCCAGCCCTCTCCCAGGGGGGGAGGGAGCCGCCCGTGCCGGCGAGCGACAAGGTTTCATCCTGCACCGAACAATCCCCTCTCCCTTGGGAGAGGGTTAGGGTGAGGGCTGATCCGAGTACAGTTTCGTAGGGCGCATAACCTGGAACAGGTTATCCGCCAGACGCGCCACCGGCGGATAACGCTGGCGCGTTATGCGCCCTACCTTCTGTTCGCGAGCAAGCTCGCTCCTACAGGGTTGGTGTGAAGGGATATCCCTGAGCTCGCCGATTCGCTCTTGGTAGGAGCGGACTCCGTCCGCGATCGACTCAACGCCGCTTCGGTATATCAGGCAGCTCGGGCCACCCATCGCGGACGGAGTCCGCTCCCACGCAGGGTTTAGGCCAGCCAAGCCTCTGTGCGCGGCGCCATCCCGCGCCGCAAGTACCAGCGCACCCACAGGTGCATGCCGAGTGCGGCGCTCACCGTGAGCAGGATCATCAGGCCTTCGGCATCCATGGCAGCTTCCCTCGTCCGGGTTTCCTGCCTGACAGGGTAGGCCTGCGACAAAGCGTCGCACAGATACAGATCGTTTCCGAATGTGCGGATCAGTCCTACGGCGTGTTTCAGCCCTGCAGCGAATGAATGATCCGCCCGAGGGTTTCCATCGCCTGTTCGCTGGCCGTCGTCCAGGGGTGGCCATAGTTCAGCCGCAGGCAGTGGCCGAAGCGCCGCGTCGCCGAGAAGATCGGCCCCGGCGCGAGGCTGATGCCCTGGGCGTGGGCGAGCTGGAACAGCTTGAGCGCGTCGATCTGCTCGGGCAGCTCCAGCCACAGGAAGTAGCCGCCACTGGGGCGGGTGACGCGGGTGGCGGCGGGGAAGTGCCGGGCCACGGCGGCGAGCATCGCGTGCTGCTGGCTTTCCAGCGCGTGGCGCAGCTTGCGCAGGTGGCGGTCGTAGCCGCCGTGCTGCAGGTAGTCGGCGATGGCCGCCTGGGCCGGCACCGAGGCCGACAGGCTGGTCATCAGCTTGAGCCGCTCGATCTGCTCGGCGTAGCGCCCGCCGGCTACCCAGCCGACCCGGTAGCCCGGCGCCAGGCTCTTGGAGAAGGAGCTGCAGTGCATCACCAGCCCTTCGCTGTCGAACGCCTTCACCGGCTTGGGCGCCTGGGCGGCGAAGTACAGTTCGGCGTACACGTCGTCCTCGATCAGCGGCACCTGATGCTGGCTGAGCAAGGCGGCGAGGGCGCGTTTCTTGTCTTCGGCCATGCTGGCGCCCAGCGGGTTCTGGAAGTTGCTCATGAACCAGCAGGCCTTGATCGGCAGGCGCGCGAGGCTGTCGGCGAGCACGTCGAGGTCGATGCCTTCGCGCGGGTGCACGGGGATTTCAACCGCCTTCAATTTCAGCCGTTCCAGCACTTGCAGGCTGGCGTAGAAGGCGGGGGCTTCGATGGCCACCAGGTCGCCCGGCTGGGTCACCACCTGCAGGCACAGGTTCAGCGCTTCCAGCGCGCCGTTGGTGACTACCAGTTCTTCCACCGGCAGTGGCATGCCGCCGACCATGTAGCGCAGGGCAATCTGCCGGCGCAGCGCATGGCTGCCGGGGGCGAGGTCAGCGACCACCGAGCGCGGGTCCATGTCACGCACGGCATGCGCCATGGAGCGCGCCAGGCGCGGCAGGGGGAAGAGTTCCGGCGCCGGGAAGGCCGAGCCGAAGGGTACGGTGTCCGGGTCCTTGATCGAGCTGAGCACCGAGAACACCAGTTCGCTGACGTCCACTTCGGTGGTCTGCGCGTCGTGGCGGGCGATCTCCGGTTCGGCCAGGGCGCGCTGCACGTGCTCGCGGACGAAGTAGCCCGAGCGCGCGCGGGCGACGATCAGCCCGCGATCCTCCAGCAGGTAGTAGGCCTGGAACACCGTGGAAGCGCTGACCCCGTAGGTGCGGCTGGCGTGCCGCACCGAGGGGACCTTCTGGCCGGGGGCGAGCACACCGCTGCGGATCAGGCCGGCGATCTCGTCGGCGAATTTCTCGTAGCGCTTCATCTTGTCCTGCACGGCGGCCTGTGGGGCGGAAGAATCCGCCCACTCTAGGCGCTGCGCGGAGGTCACGCCAAGCTCCCTGGCCATGCTCAGCGCCTCGGCGAGACGAAGGTGCTGGCGGCGTCGATCTCCTCATTGCCGTCACTGACCCTGAAGTGCAGCGGCACCGAACCACCGGCGCTGCTCTGCGCCTCACTGGCCACCGAGACGGCGAAGTCGCGGATCTCACCCGGTTGCAGCATCAGCTCCGGCACGCCCTGCAGGCGGTAGCCGGCGCTGTCGGCGAGGCTCAGGTGGTAATGCTGCGGCTGCTGGGTCTTGTTGATCAGCTTGAGGTTGTAGATGTTCTCGATCTCGCCGGCAGCGTTCTCGCGGAACAGGCCACGGTCGCGGGCGACGTCGAGGTTGATCAGCGGCCGAGCTTCCAGCGCCCAGACGAAGGCGCCGATCATCACCAGCAGCACCGCCGCGTAGCCGATCAGGCGCGGGCGCAGCAGGTGGGTCTTGCCGCCTTCGAGCGCACGCTCGGAGGTGTAGCGCACCAGTCCGCGGTCGTAGCCCATCTTGTCCATCACCGAGTCGCAGGCGTCGATGCAGGCGGCGCAGCCGATGCAGGCAATCTGCAGGCCGTCGCGGATGTCGATGCCGGTGGGGCAGACCTGCACGCACTGGTGGCAGTCAATGCAGTCGCCCAGGCCGAGGGCCTTGGGATCGGCGTCCTTCTTGCGTGCGCCGCGGGATTCGCCGCGCACCGCATCGTAGGAAATGATCAGGGTGTCCTTGTCGAACATCACGCTCTGGAAGCGCGAGTACGGGCACATGTGGATGCACACCTGCTCGCGCAGCCAGCCGGCGTTGGCGTAGGTGGCCGCGGCAAAGAACGCGACCCAGAAGGTGCTTTCCAGGTCGAGCCTGAGGGTGAACAGGTCCGCCACCAGCGGCCGCACCGGGGTGAAGTAGCCGATGAAGGTGATCGCGGTGACCAGGCTGATCAGCAGCCAGAGGCCGTGCTTGGCTCCCTTGCGCAGGACTTTCTCGGCGCTGGCCGGCCCCTTGTCGAGTTTCATGCGCTGGTTGCGGTCGCCCTCGGTGACCTGCTCGGCCCACATGAAGATCCAGGTCCACACGCTTTGCGGGCAGGTGTAGCCGCACCAGACGCGGCCGGCGAACACCGTGATGAAGAACAGGCCGAAGGCGGCGATGATCAGGATCGCCGAGAGCAGGATGAAATCCTGCGGCCAGAAGGTCGCGCCGAAGATGTAGAACTTGCGCTCAGGCAGGTCCCAGAGCACCGCCTGGCGGCCGTTCCACTGGAGCCACAAGGTGCCGAAGAACAGCAGGAACAGCAGGCCGCCGCCCAGCCGGCGCAGGTCGCGGAAGCGCCCGGCGAAGCGCTTGGTGTAAACCGTCGGGGTAACTGCCGACAACGGTTTTGGGGGCGGGGTGAAGCGTTGCGGTGCGTCGATCTCGATGACCTTCGCGGGGATTCTTTCGCTCATTATCGTGGCCCATCAGGCAGAAGAGGCGCCGCGACTGTACGAATCGGTCTGCACCTGAAACAGATTCAGGTCCGCCGGAAAAAACCATATCAGATGGCGAAAATCGCTCCGCCCCGCAGCACCACAGGCCTGGCACGCTGCGCGATGGGGCGGCTGATCGGGCCTGTTGCGGCAACCGGTCGCAGGCCCGTCGGGACAGGCGCGGGGCGCATCTGATCCGGTTTTTCCCGCTCGATCTGCCGCTGTTTTGCACAGCAGGCGCCGGCCACTATTCGGTCAACCGCAAAGTAGCGCGCTCGACGACAGAAGCAGGCCGCTACGCAACGTCCCGAAGGTGGCCTGGCGATGTACCGATACGATGATTACGACCGCGCCCTGGTGCGCGAACGGGTGGCGCAGTTCCGTGACCAGGTGCAGCGGCGCCTGAGCGATGAGTTGAGCGAAGAGGAATTCCTGCCGCTGCGCCTGCAGAACGGTCTGTACCTGCAGAAGCATGCCTACATGCTGCGCGTGGCGATTCCCTACGGCACCCTGTCCAGCGAGCAGATGCGCACCCTGGCCTGGATCGCCCGCGAGCACGACCGTGGTTACGGCCACTTCACCACGCGGCAGAACATCCAGTTCAACTGGGTCGAGCTGGCGCGCGTGCCGGACATTCTCGAGCGCCTGGCGGAGGTCGAGATGCATGCCATCCAGACCTCTGGAAACTGTGTGCGCAACATCACCACCGAGGCCTTCGCCGGGGTCGCCGCCGACGAGTTCCTCGACCCGCGCCCGCTGGCGGAAATCCTCCGTCAGTGGTCCACGGTGAACCCCGAATTCCTGTTCCTGCCGCGTAAGTTCAAGATCGCCCTCTGCGCCGCCGAGGAAGACCGCGCGGCGGTGATGATGCACGACATCGGCCTCTACGTGCGCCGCGCCGAGGATGGCGAACTGCGCCTGAAGGTGCTGGTCGGCGGTGGCCTGGGGCGCACGCCGCTGCTCGGCCAGGTGATCCGCGACGACTTGCCCTGGTGGCACCTGCTGTCCTATGTCGAGGCCATCCTGCGCGTGTACAACCGCCATGGCCGGCGTGACAACAAGTACAAGGCGCGGATCAAGATCCTGGTGAAGGCGCTGGGCATCGAGGCGTTCTCCCGCGAAGTGGAGGAGGAGTGGCTGCACCTGCGCGACGGCGAGGCGCAGCTGACGCTCGATGAGTACCAGCGCGTCGCGGCGGCGTTCGATCCGCCGGTCTACGCGCCTTCTGACGACCTCGCCTACGGGACGGCGTTGGCCGCCGATGCGGCATTCGCCCGCTGGGTGTCGCGCAACGTGCGTCCGCACCGCGTGCCGGGCTATGCCAGCGTGGTGCTCTCCACCAAGCCGGGCGCCGAGGCGCCGCCGGGGGATGCGACGGCTGAGCAGATGGAGCAGGTGGCCGACTGGGCCGAGCGCTTTGGCTTCGGCGAAATCCGCGTTGCCCATGAACAGAACCTGGTGCTGCCGGACGTGCGCAAAGCCGATCTCCACTCACTCTGGCAGGAAGCCTGCGCGGCTGGCCTGGGCACGCCGAACCAGGGCCTGCTGACCGACATCATCGCCTGCCCCGGCGGCGATTTCTGCGCGCTGGCCAACGCCAAGTCGATCCCCATCGCCCAGGGTATCCAGCAGCGCTTCGAGGACCTGGACTACCTGCACGACCTGGGCGACCTCAGCCTGAACATCTCTGGCTGCATGAACGCCTGCGGTCACCACCACATCGGCAATATCGGCATCCTCGGCGTCGATAAGAACGGCAGCGAGTGGTACCAGATCACCCTCGGTGGCGCGCAGGGCGTGAAAAGCGCGCTGGGCAAGGTGATCGGCCCGTCGTTCAGCGCGGCTGAGGTGCCGGACGTGATCGAGGCGCTGGTACAGACCTATGTCGAGCAGCGCGGCGCGGGCGAGCGCTTTGTCGAAACGGTCGAGCGCATCGGCCTGGAGCCATTCAAGGCGCGGGTCTACCGCCAGGCGGAGGTGCCGGCATGAAGAATCTGATTCGCTTGCGTGACGGTGTGGCGCGGATCGATCGCGACGATCCCTGGACCTTGCTACGTGAACTGCCGGACGAGTTACCGGCAGGCCAGTTGATCCTGCCGCTGAAGGCCTGGCTCGAACTCAGCTCTGGTAGGAGCGAGGGGGACGCCATCGTTATTGCTCGCGAACAGGAGTCCCTGGCGGCACTGGAGCTGGGCGGCTCGCGAGCAAGCTCGCTCCTACAGAGTGCCGGGGTGTGGCTGGCGCCGGAGGACGATCCCGAGGACCTGATCTGGCGTCTGAGGGAGCCGGCGCTGATCGCCATCGACTTCCCCAGCTTCCGCGACGGTCGTGGCTACAGCCTGGCCTACCTGCTGCGCAGCCGCCTGGGCTGGCGCGGGGAGTTGCGCGCGGTGGGCGATGTGCTGCGAGACCAGTTGGCGCACCTGCGTCAGTGTGGTTTCGATGCCTTTGCCGTGCGCGAGGACAAGTCCGTGGATGACGCTCTGAAGGGCCTGGCGGGCCTGAGCGTGCTCTATGGCCGCTCGGTGATCGAGCCGCGTCCGCTGTTCCGTCGTCGCACTTAGCGAGTCACCACCGCTGGCGGCCAAGGCTGCGGCGGGTCGGCCAAGCTTGACGCTGTGCCGGGGGGCAGGAAAAATGCGGGCATCATCCCCGACGCCGTGTGCGCCGGGGTAACCCACGGATTTTGAGTGACCCCCCGAATATGCGCATGCGCCTGATGCTGTTGGGTGGCGGTAATGCCCTTGGACAGGCGCTGATCCGCCTGGGTGCCGAGGAAGACATCGGCTTCCTCGCCCCCCGACCGCCCGAGCAGGGCTGGGACGCTTCCAGCCTCACCGTCCTGCTGGACGAGACCCGCCCCGACGCGGTGATCAACCTCGCCTACTACTACGACTGGTTCCAGGCCGAGGCCGTCGATGCCGCTCGCCTGGCCAGCCAGGAGCGCGCGGTGGAGCGGCTGTCCGAACTCTGCCAGCACCACGAGATCCTGCTCATCCAGCCGTCCAGCTACCGCGTGTTCGACGGCGCCCGCGCCACCGCGTACAGCGAGAAGGACGAGCCGCTGCCCCTGGGCCCGCGCGGCCAGGCGCTGTGGCGCATGGAACAGTGGGTGCGGGCGACTTGCCCGCGCCATGTGCTGCTGCGTTTCGGCTGGCTGCTGGATGACAGCGCCGACGGCGTGCTGGGCCGCTTCCTGGAGCGCGCCGAGAAGGAGCAGGTGCTGTTCCTTGCCGACGACCGGCGGGGCAACCCGACCCCGGTGGACGACGCCGCGCGGGTGATCCTCTCCGTGCTCAAACAGCTCGACTGCCAGTCGCCTTTGTGGGGCACCTACCACTACGGTGGCCTGGAGGCCACCACCACCCTGTCCCTGGGCCAGGTGGTGCTCGGCGAGGCCCGCGCCTTCCATACCCTGGCCGTCCAGGAACCGAGCCCGCAGGCCCACGCCGCGCGCCCGGACGCCGGCGACGAACCGCAGCACGCGGTGCTCGCCTGCAAGAAAATCCTCCATACCTTCGGTATCAAGCCACGCGCCTGGCGCGCCGGCCTGCCCGCCCTGCTGGACCGCTACTACCGCCATGTCTGATCGTCTCACTCCCTCTGCGCAGCCCATCCTCATCACCGGCGGCGCGGGGTTCATCGGCTCCCACCTGGCGGACGCATTGCTGGCGCAGGGATTCGCCGTGCGCGTGCTGGACGACCTGTCCACCGGCAAGCGCGAGAACCTCGATCCGCGTGTCGAGCTGATAGTCGGTAACGTCGCCGACGAAGCCGCCTTGCGCGGTGCGCTGAGCGGTTGCCAGGGCGTCGTGCACCTGGCGGCCATCGCCTCGGTGCAGGCTTCGGTGGAAGACCCGGTGGGCACCCACCGCGCCAATTTCATCGGCACCTTGAACCTCTGCGAGGCGATGCGCCAGGAAGGCATCCATCGAGTGCTGTTCGCTTCCAGCGCAGCCGTCTACGGGCAGAATGGTGAAGGCTCCGCCATCGACGAGGACGTGGTGAAGGCGCCGCTGACGCCCTATGCCGCAGACAAGCTGGCCAGCGAGTACTACCTGGACTTCTACCGCCGCGAGCACGCGCTGGAGCCGGCGATCTTCCGTTTCTTCAACGTCTATGGCCCGCGCCAGGACCCGTCTTCGCCGTACTCCGGGGTGATCAGCATCTTCGCCCGGCGCGCCGAGCAGGGCCTGCCGATCACCGTGTTCGGCGACGGCGAGCAGACTCGCGACTTCATCTATGTCGGCGATCTGGTGAAGCTGCTGATGACGGCGCTGCTGGCGAATGACGTGGCCGAGTCGGCGATCAACGTCGGCCTCGACCAGTCCACCAGCCTCAACCAGTTGCTGGCCGAGATCGGCAAGCTCACCGGCGGGCTGCCGCCGGTCACCTACCAGCCGGCGCGCCACGGTGATATCCGCCATTCCCGCGCGGACAACCGCCGCCTGCTGGAGCGCTACAGCCTGGACACCCCCACGCCGTTGGCCGAGGGCCTGGCCCAGCTGATCACCACCAGGGTTTGTTGACGGCCAGGTAGAAGATGCTGGCCAGCGAACCCAGGGCGAGCACGCTGAGCAGCGCCTTGCGCGGTTTCGATGCGCTGCGCAGGGCAAAGGCCGCCAGCACGATGTAGAGCACCAGCAGGCCGATCTTCACCTGCAGCCATACCGGCAACGGCCAGGGCATCGCCAGGTGCACCAGGCCCAGGGCGCTGAGCAGCAGCAGGGTGTCGATCAGATGGGGCAGCCCACGCTGCCAGCCCGAAGGGCGCTTGCCCCACCAGCTCAGTCCCAGGCGCAGGAGAAAGAGCAGGGTGCTGATGATCGCCAGGCTGACGTGCAGTGCTTTGAGTTCGAGGTACATACCGGTTCCCTGAAAGTGAAAAAGGCGCCCTTGGGCGCCTTTTTCATGTTTGCTCCGTCAGAAACGGTAGCCGAAACCGACCATGTAAACCCAGGGGTCAACGTCAACATCGACCTTGGTTTTCTGCACGCCCAGTGCGGACGGGCCGTCGACGCTGGCCTTGGTATCGATGTCCATGTACCAGACCGCGGCGTTGACGAAGGCGTGTTCGTTGAGCATGTAGTCCATGCCCAGCTCGGCGGCCAGGCCCCAGGAATCTTGCAGCTTCAGGTTGCTGAAGCCCTGGTCCTTGCGGTTGCTCGCCAGGTCTTCGTCGAAGAAGGTGGTGTAGTTGATACCCAGACCGCCGTAGGGTTGGAAGGCGGAGTTGGTACCACCCATGGGGTAGTACTGCAGCAGTACGGTCGGCGGCAGTTGCTTGATGTCAGCCAGTTTGCCGTCCAGGCCGGTCAGGCCGGTGGCGCGGTTCAGGCCTTTCACGTCGACCTGGTGGTTGAACGGGGTGGCGGCAACCAGCTCGATACCGATCTTGTCGGTGAGCAGGTAGGCGAAAGTCAGGCCCAGTTGGGTGTCGCTGTCGACGGTCGCCTTGGTGCCGCTGACCTTGCCGCCATCGAGCTTGATGTCGGAGCTGCTGTCGTTGGGGGCGACGGTGGCGAAACCACCGCGTACCAGGAAGTCGCCAGCCTGGTGGCCGCGAATGTCGGCGGCCTGGGCTGCGATCGGCGCTGCGACGGCGAGGGAGAGAAGCGAGGCGGTGAGCCAGGACTTACGCATGATGAGCTCCAATATCTCTTTGGTATAAGTGTTGGTGCTCAGAATAGTAGAGAGCGCTAAAAGCACACTTTTGACCTGGCTCAATAAAGACCCCAGACCGCAGAGGGTCAAGGCGTGCGGCAAAGCGCCGCACCATTACTGGCCGGTGTACTCGTAGGGTTCGATGCTGCTGGCCTGCATCTGATAGCCGGCCTCGGCGAGATCGCTTTCCATCGCCTTCACGCTCATCTTGCCGATGATCCAGAAGGGTTGATAAAGCTCATCGACTTTTACGCCCTTGCCGCCTCGAACATAGACGATCTGGTTGGACGGCGGCGCTGGTACGTGGATGCAGGCGCCGTAATAGGGCACCAACAGGAAGTCGCGCACGGTCTGGCCGTCTTCCTCCACTTCCAGCGGCACGATGTAGCCCGGCATCTTCACTTCCTGGCCGTCCAGCTGCTGTACCACGGGTGCGTTGGCTATCTGCTGCTTCACCGCCGGGCCACTCTCCGAATTGAGTACATCGGAAAGCTTGGACATATCGTGCAGCGGCACCGGCGGCGGGGGCGGCGGTGCGCCCTCGGGGATCAGCTCGGGCCAGGTCAGCTCACGCGGCGCCGCCCAGACGGCGGCGCTGGTGGCGAGCAGCAGAAGGAACAGCAGACGGCGCATGGGACTTCTCTGTACGGGGATGGCTTGCACGGGCTGGCTCAGAGCCGGATCGACAGGCCATCGGCCAGCGATTGCCGGTAGGCGCGCCATGCCGGCACACAGCCGATCAGCAGCGCGGCCAGGAGTATGCCGCCCAGCAGCGACCATTCATAGGCGCTGGGCAGCGCCAATGGCAGGAAGATACCGTAGTTCGCCTGCACGAAGGCCTGGCTGCCGGCAATGCCCGCATAGAGCAGCCCGACGCCCAATGCCACGCCCGCGAGTGCCAGGGCAAAAGCTTCCGCCACCAGCAGGCTGAAGATGTGCCAGGGCCGCGCGCCCACCGAGCGCAGGATGGCCATCTCGCGGCGGCGCTCGTTGAGGCTGGTGAGGATCGCCGTGAGCATGCCGATCAGGCCGGTCAGCACCACGAACAGCGAGACCACGAACAGCGCCTTCTCCGCCGTGCCCATCAGCCCCCACAGCTCCTGCAGCGCCACGCCCGGCAGGATCGCCATCAGCGGCTCGCCGTCGTATTCGTTGATCTGCCGCTGCAGGGTGAAGGTTGCCACCTTGCTTTTCAGGCCCAGCAGGAAGGCGGTGATCGCCTTGGGTTGCAGGTCCATGGTGCGCGCCTGGTCCTCGCTGACGCGGTCGGCACCGCGGGCGGGGACACCGTTCTTCCAGTCGACGTGCAGCGCCTCCATGCCCTGCAGCGAGATGTGCAGGGTGCGGTCCACCGGCGTACCGGTGCGCTTGAGGATGCCGACCACGGTGAACGGCTTGTCGTCGTGCTGTACCAGGCTGATGGTGCTGACGCCGTGGGCCAGGACGATCTTGTCGCCCAGTTTGTAGTGCAGCGCTTCAGCGACTTCCGCACCCAGTACCACGTCGAACAGGTCCTGGCCGAACGGCCGGCCTTCGGCCAGCTCCAGCGTCTGCCCGCGGCCGAAGCGGTAGTGCTCGAAGTAGCCGGTGTCGGTGCCCATGACGCGGTAACCGCGGTGCGAGTCGCCCAGGGAAATCGGGATCGCCCACTTCACCAGCGGGCTGTGGGTGACCGTCTGGTAGCTTTCCCAGCGGATGTTGTTGGTGGCGTTGCCAATGCGGAACACCGAGTAGAGCAGCAGGTTCACCGAGCCGGAGCGGGCGCCGACGATCAGGTCGGTGCCGGAAATAGTGCTGGCGAAACTGGCCTTGGCCTCGGTGCGTACGCGCTCCACCGCCAGCAGCAGGCAAGCGGAGAGGGCGATGGCGAAGATGGTCAGCAGTGCGGTGAAGCGACGGTTCGACAGGCTGGCGAGTGCCAGACGCAACAGGTACATGCTCAGATTCCCGGAGCGCGGGCGGCGCGGTTGAGGTCGGCGAGAGAAACGCTGCGGTCGAACAGCGGCGCCAGGCTCTGGTCATGGCTGACGAACAGCAGGCTGGCGCCGGCCTCGCGGCACTCGGCGAACAGCAGCTGGAGGAAGGCCTCGCGAGCGTCGGCGTCCAGCGCCGAGGTGGGTTCGTCGGCGATCACCAGTTCCGGCTGGCCGATCAGCGCGCGGGCGGCAGCGACGCGTTGCTGCTGGCCGATGGACAGGCTGTCGGCGCGGCGTTCGATCAGTGCGAGGTCGCCCAGGCCCAGGTGCTTGAGCAGTGCCTCGGCGGCCTTGGCCACGCTGCCGTGGCGCAGGGTCGCCCGCTCGGCCCGGCTGTGGGAGAAATGACAGGGCAGCTCGACGTTCTCCCGCACCGAGAGGAATGGCAGCAGGTTGAACTGCTGGAAGATGTAGCCGGTGTGGTCTACGCGAAAGTGATCGCGGCGTGCCGACTTCATCTGGCCGATATCTTCGCCCAGCAGCTTCACGCTGCCCCGCTGCGGGCGCTGCACGCCGCCAAGCAGGCCGAGCAGGGTGGTCTTGCCGCTGCCGGAAGGGCCCTTGAGAAACAGGGTCTCGCCACGGGCCAGCGCGAAGGCGGGGATGTCCAGCAGCTCCGCCTGGCCGGGCCAGGCGAAGCCGAGGTTGTCGAGTTCGAGCAGTGCAGTCATTTCAGCGCGTCGTGATCAGAAGTTCAGGGTGGGGTTGGCGGCGGTCAATTCTGCACCTTGCTGACCGCTCGGGCCGATCAGTTGTACCTGAATCTTCTGGGTCGCCGGGAATCGCTTGAACAGCGGGGCGAAATCGAGGCTGGCGAGGTCCTGCGGCTGGGCGCAGGTCAGCTGGAAGTGGGCATCGATGTCGGCGTGGTGGTGGCCTTCGTGCTCATCGTGGTCGCCGTCGGCGTGGTCGTGATCCTCTTCAGCCTTGGGCGCATCGCCGAACAGCGGGCTGGACAGCTCCACCGATTGCACGCTGCACTTGGCCGAGGCCGGGAGGGCGAGCAGTTGCAGCGGTTGCTTGAGCTGGGCCTGCACGGCGGCGACCGTGGCCCTGTCGGCGTCGCTGGTGGCAGCGTGCTCGAAACCGACGAAGTTCATCGCCGGGCTGTCCATCTCCAGTTCCAGGGTCTTGCCGTCGAGGGCGACGTTGAGCTGGGCGACGCCATGCTCGTGCTTGCCGAGGCTGCCGTGTTCATGTTCGTCGTGGGCTTGGGCGGCGAGGGGCAGCAGGGCGACAGCGAGCAGCAGGGGGCGCATGGGAGACTCCAGTCTGATGAATGATTTTGTTACGTTATAACAGATGAAAAATTAAGGCCAGCTTAGCGTGCGTTTGGCGTTGCGCCGATGCCGTGGGAGCATGCGCGAAACAGCGCGAGGAGAAGGCGATGCTGAGAATCAAGGGCACCATCGGCGACTGGCCGGTGGACCTGACCGTGGAAATGGATGACGCCGATTGGGCGCGGTTGGCGCAGAACCTGCCGGCTACGGCCGTGGCGCCTGCGGCTGCTTCGGCGCCGGCACCTGCCGCGAGTGGACCGGTGGATCAGCTGTGGCTGGCGGCGCAGGACCTGCTGCGGCGCAGCGGCAGCAGCGAAGGGCCGCAGTTGCTGGATGAGCTGGCGGCGCTGGCGGGCAGTTCAGGGGCGGCGAAGGGATTGCTGGTGCGCTTGCGGCACAGCCCGAAGGTGAAGATCGAGGTGCGCGAAGGAGTGCAGGTATTCAATTGGGTCGAAGGGGAGTAACCGGACTCCCTGTAGGAGCGCCCGATGGGCGCGATCGCGGGCATGGCCCGCTCCTACAGGTATTGCTGCCGTGGGCGATCAGTAAAGGACGTTCGCCAATTTGCGGCGGTAGGCGATCACCAGCGGGTGGTCGTTGCCGAGCAGGTCGAACACCTGCACCAGCGTCTTGCGCGGCAGGTCCTCGCCGTAGCTGCGGTTGCGCACGAACAGCTTGAGCAGGGCGTCCAGCGCCGCCTCGTACTGCTGGCGGGCCAGTTGCTGCACGGCTAGCTGGTAGGTGGCTTCGTCGTCGTTGGCGTCGGCGGCCAGGCGGGTTTTCAGCGTGGCGGCGTCGGGCAGGTCGGCAGCCTGGCGCAGGAAGGTCAGCTGGGCCTTGGCGGCGGCCAGCGCCTGCTTGTGGTCGTCGCTCTTCACTGCGTCGAGCACGGTCTCTGCTTCACCCAGCTCGCCGCGCTCGGCGAGGCAGCGGGCGTAGAGGATGAGCGCGGCAGCGTTGGTGTTGTCCTCGCCCAGCAGCGCCTTGAGTTGCGCCTCGGCTTCGGCAAAGCGGCCTTCGTTGAAGGCGACCTGCGCCAGTTCCAGCGGATTGCCGGCGGCCGGGGCGGGCGGTTGCACGTGCTGTTCGAGCATCTGGCGGATTGCCGATTCGGGCTGTGCGCCGGCGAAGCCATCCACCGGCTGGCCGTCCTTGAACAGGACCACGGTGGGCAGGCTGCGGATGCCGAAGCGCATCACGATGTCCTGCTCGACGTCGCAGTTGACCTTGGCCAGCAGCAGCTCGCCCTGGTAGGACTCGGTGATCTGCGCCAGCAGCGGCATCAGCGCCTTGCACGGGGCACACCAGTCGGCCCAGAAGTCCACCAGGACCGGCTTGTGGAAGGAGTTCTCGATGACGACCTGATCGAAGTTGGCGATGCTGGCGTCGAAGATGTAGGGCGTATCGCTCATGGGGAATCTCGAATCGAGTGGGGCGATGAAGGTGATTGCCACTATAAGTGGGGGCACTGTCTGACGGAAACAACCCGGTCTGGTCGGGTGGCGTAAATCCCTTCAGGAGCGATGGGGGCTGTGAAGTGGCCGGGAAGCTATCGCGGACGGAGTCCGCTCCCACACGCGCTCTTGCGCCGTGCCATCCGGTTAGGTGGGAGCGGACTCTGTCCGCGATTGTCCACCCCCAACGCAGTCGTCACACACGCTTCGCGTGATAAAGACTGACGTGGCGAAATTCAGCCGGCTCGGCCAGGTCCGGCCAGGTGCAGCCGTCGAGAATCCCCAGGCGCTGGTACAGCGGATGGCTGAAGTCGCGGACGCGCGAGTCGGCCACCAGGGCTTCGCGGCCACGGCCGAGGAATTCGTCGAGCAGCGGCAGGTTGGCGCGGTCGTAGAGCACGTCGGCGACGATGATCAGATCAAAGCGGTCCTCTTCCTGGAAGAAGTCCGCCGAGTAGCTCAGTTCCACGTCGTTCAGCTCGGCGTTGGCGCGGCAGGCGTCCAGCGCCAGCGGGTCGAGGTCGCAGGCCACTACTTCGGCGGCGCCGGCCTTGGCCGCAGCGATGGCGGCGATGCCGGAGCCCGCGCCGAAATCCAGTACGCGCTTGCCGCGCACCCACTCGGGCTTTTCCGCCAGCCAATGCGCCAGCACCAGCCCGCTGGCCCAGCAGAAGCACCAGTAGGGCGGCTCTTCGAGGATGCGCCGGGTTTCGTCGGGGCTGAATTCGCGGTCCATGTTCTGCGCGTCGATCAGCCAGAGACGGACGTCGGTACCGGGCAGTGTTTCGGCGGACAGGCGCGCGTCGCCGAGCAGTTCACCGAGCGCTGTCTGCAGGGAAAGCGGCGGCGTCACGGCGCGCGCTCCAGGCGCAGCTCGCCGAGGGCACGGGTTTCCGGCTGGGTGATGCGCACTGGCGGCAGACGCCAGGCCAACTGGCCGGACTGCGAGACGCGGCCGTGCAGTTCGACGCGGGCGCCGGCCGGGAAGGACTGCGGGTTGAATACCACGCGGAACGGCAAGGCCTGGCCGGTGGCGATCATCTTCTCGCTGGAGAGCAGCTGCTGCGGGCGGTCGCGCTGGTCGATCACCAGCAGCGCCAGCTCCACTTCGCTGCCGGCCGGCAGGAAGCCCTGGGAGCTGCTGAGCTGGCCGCTGAGGGCGCGCAGGTTGGCCGGCACGGGCTCGTCCAGCGGGGAAGTCGGTTTCTTCGTGACGGCGACCGGCTGGGTGACCGGCGCGGGCTTCTCGCTGGCGCAGGCGGCCAGCAGAACGGTAAGGGACAGGCAGAGCAGGCGGGCGAACATGGCGGGCTCCATCGCAACAGATTCCAGGCGGGCGCCTGTATAGCCTAATGCCTGCGGCCTGTCTCGTGGGAGCGGGGTTTATTCGGCCAGTCGATGCGCTACCATGAGCCTCTTACCTCTTCTGACTGCCCAAGACTCGCCATGCATTGTCCTTTCTGCGGCGCCCACGACACCAAAGTCATCGATTCGCGCCTGGTCGCCGAGGGCGACCAGGTCCGCCGGCGCCGCGAGTGCCTGGCCTGCGGCGAGCGCTTCACCACCTTCGAGACCGCCGAGCTGGTCATGCCGCGCCTGATCAAGCAGGACGGCAGCCGCCAGCCCTTCGACGAGGACAAGCTTCGCGCCGGCATGCAGCGCGCGCTGGAGAAGCGCCCGGTGAGCATCGAGCGGCTGGAAGAGGCGATGGCGCACATCAAGCACAAGCTGCGCGCCACCGGCGAGCGCGAGATCAAGTCGCGGGTGCTGGGCGAGCTGGTGATGGCCGAGCTGCAGAAGCTCGATGAGGTCGCCTACATCCGCTTCGCCTCGGTGTACCGTCGCTTCCAGGACCTCAACGAGTTCCGCGAGGAAATCGAGCGCCTGGCGCGCGAGCCGTCGAAGGAATGAGTGGCATGGATGAGCTCTGGATGGCCCGCGCCATCGAGCTGGCGCGCAAGGGCTGGTATACGACCCATCCGAATCCGCGCGTTGGCTGTGTCATCGTCCGCGATGGCGAGGTGGTCGGCGAAGGCTGGCACGTGCGCGCCGGCGAGCCCCATGCGGAAGTCCACGCCCTGCGCCAGGCGGGCGACAAGGCCCGTGGCGCCACCGCCTACGTCACCCTGGAGCCCTGCAGCCACTTCGGCCGTACGCCGCCTTGCGCCGATGCGCTGATCGGCGCAGGACTCGCCCGCGTCGTCGCGGCCATGCAGGACCCGAACCCGCAGGTTGCCGGCAGTGGCATGCGGCGGATCGCCGAAGCCGGCATCGAAGTGCGCTCCGGTGTGCTGGAAAACGAAGCTCGCTCACTGAATCAGGGTTTTCTCAAGCGCATGGAAACCGGTTTGCCGTTCGTCCGCGTGAAGCTGGCGATGAGCCTGGACGGCCGCACCGCCATGGCCAGCGGCGAGAGCCAGTGGATCACCGGCCCGGCTGCGCGCCGCGCCGTGCAACGCCTGCGCGCGCAGGCCAGCGTGGTGCTGTCTGGCGCCGATACCGTGCTGACCGACGACGCCCGCCTGACCGTGCGTCCGGACGAGCTGGGCCTGGATGCCGAACAGACTGAACTGGCCTCCCAGCGCCAGCCATTACGCGTGCTGATCGATGGCCGCCTGCGCGTGCCGTTGACCGCCACTTTCTTCCAGACCGGCCCCGCGCTGGTGGTGAGCACCCAGGATGACCCGAACTACGCCGTGGTCGGCCACGAACTGCTGAACCTCGCCGGCCTCGACGGCCAGGTCGACCTGCTGGCGCTGCTGAGCGAACTCGGCCGCCGTGGCGTCAACGAGGTGCTGGTGGAGGCGGGGCCGCGTCTGGCCGGCGCCTTTGCCCGCCTTGGCCTGGTGGACGAATACAGCATCTTCATGGCGCCCAAGCTGCTCGGCTCCTCCGCCCGGCCGTTGCTGGAGCTGCCGCTGGAGCGCATGAGCGAATCCCGCGAGCTGAAGATCGTCGACATCCGTGCCGTGGGAGACGACTGGCTGGTCACTGCCAGACCGCTGTGATGGCGCGCCGGCACAGCCTTCGCCGACCTGCCGGCGGGCGCGGAGCGATCAATAGGAAGCTTCCGACTTGCGCCGGCCTGTGGTAAAACGCCACACGCGGTCGACGCTGTAACGACCGCGATTGACGTTCTCAGGGCGGGGTGAAAGTCCCCACCGGCGGTAATGACGCGCAATGCGTCTAGCCCGCGAGCGCCTGTCCAGACCGGTTCGCCGGATGGCCAGGGTCAGCAGACCCGGTGTGATTCCGGGGCCGACGGTCATAGTCCGGATGAAGAGAGAACGGGATGAGCCATCGGGGCGTGCCTGCGCGCGCCCGAGAAATCCCTTCGATCGAGACGCCCTGTTTTTTAACCAAAACAGGAGTTCGCCACATGCATCATCTTTCCCAGTTGGCTACGCGGCCCAGCCGGCCTGCGGCCTTCGCCGTGCGGGAGGCCCCATGTTCACCGGCATAATCGAATCCATTGGCACCATCGCATCCATCACTCCGAAAGGCGGTGACGTGCGCCTGTACGTGAAGACCGGCAAGCTCGACCTCGCCGACGTCAAGCTCGGCGACAGCATCGCGGTCAACGGTATCTGCCTGACCGCAGTGGAATTGCCCGGCGACGGCTTCTGGGCCGACGTCAGTCGCGAGACCCTGGCACGCACGGCCTTCGCGCAGCTGAAAATCGGCAGCCGGGTGAACCTGGAAAAGGCCCTGACGCCGACCACCCGTCTGGGCGGCCACCTGGTCAGCGGTCACGTCGACGGCGTCGGCGAGATCGTCAAGCGCGAGGAAAATGCCCGCGCCATCCAGTTCACCGTGCGCGCGCCGCGCGAGCTGGCCAAGTACATCGCGCTCAAGGGCTCGATCACCGTGGACGGCACCAGCCTGACGGTGAACGCGGTCAACGGCGCCGAGTTCGAGCTGACCATCGTCCCGCACACCGTGCAGGAAACCATCATGGCCGACTACCGCGGTGGTCGCCTGGTCAACCTCGAAGTCGACCTGCTGGCGCGCTACCTGGAGCGCCTGCTGCTGGGCGACAAGGCGGCGGACCCCGCTGCCGGCGCCGGCGGCATCACCGAAGCATTCCTGGCCGAAAACGGCTTCATGAAACACTGATAAGGCTCGTCCCCGTATGGCACTCAACAGCATTGAAGAACTGCTCGACGACATGCGTCAGGGCAAGATGGTCATCCTCATGGATGACGAGGACCGCGAGAACGAAGGCGACCTGATCATCGCCTCGCGAGTGTGTCCGCACCGGAGACATCAACTTCATGGCCCGCTTCGCCCGTGGCCTGATCTGCATGCCGATGACCCGCGAGCGCTGCGAGCGCCTTGGCATCCCGCTGATGGTGCAGCGCAACGGCTCCGGCTTCGGCACCAAGTTCACCGTTTCCATCGAGGCAGCCGAAGGCGTCACCACCGGCATCTCCGCCGCTGACCGCGCCCGCACCGTGCAGGCTGCTGCCGCGAAGAACGCCGTGGCCGCCGACATCGTCAGCCCCGGCCACATCTTCCCGCTGATGTCCGCAGCCCGGCGGCGTGCTGCTCGCGCCGGTCACACCGAAGCAGCCTGCGACCTCGCGCGCATGGCCGGCTTCGAGCCGGCCGGGCGTGATCTGCGAGGTCATGAACGACGACGGCACCATGGCGCGTCGCCCGGACCTGGAGCAGTTCGCCGAGCAGCACGGGCTCAAGATCGGCACCATCGCCGACCTCATCCACTACCGCCTGATTCACGAAAAGCACCGTCGAGCGCCTGCGACGCGAGTACGCACGCTGCAGACCGAATACGGCCACTTCCAACCTGCATCACCTACCGCGAGTCCGTGGAATGAGACGTGCATCTGGCGCTGATCATGGGCAAGCTGTCGCGGAAGAGCCGACCCTGGTGCGCGTGCACAACCCCGAACCCGCTGCGCGACCTGCTGATGGTCAACCAGGCGGGCCTGGCTGGAACCTGCGCGCGGCCATGGCCAAGGTGGCCGAGGCCGGCACCGGCGTAGTCCTGCTGCTGGGCCTACCAGGTTGGCGGTGATGACCTGCTGGCGCACATCCGACGAGTTCATCACACCCCGGCGCCGGCGCAGAAACCGACCACCACCTACAGCACCGTCGGTGTCGGGGCGCAGATCCTGCGTGACCTGGGTGTGCGCAAGATGCGCCTGATGTCGGCACTCATGCGCTTCAATGCGATATCCGGTTTCGACCTCGAAGTAGTAGAATACCTGCCTACTGAATGAGCCGTCCCTGGTTAGTGAGACTTGCCCATGACCCTGAAGACCATCGAAGGTACCTTCATCGCCCCCAAAGGCCGCTACGCCCTGGTGGTTGGCCGCTTCAACAGCTTCGTGGTGGAAAGCCTGGTGGAAGGCGCCATCGACGCGCTAGTGCGCCACGGCGTCGCCCAGAGCAACATCACCATCGTCCGTGCTGCCGGGCGCCTTCGAAATCCCGCTGGTAGCGCAGGAAGTCGCCCAGCGCGGTGAATTCGACGCCATCATCGCCCTCGGCGCGGTGATCCGCGGCGGCACGCCGCACTTCGAATACGTAGCCGGCGAGTGCACCAAAGGTCTGGCGCAGGTTTCCCTGCAGTTCGGCGTGCCGGTTGCCTTCGGCGTGCTGACCGTCGACTCCATCGAACAAGCCATCGAGCGCTCCGGCACCAAGGCCGGCAACAAAGGCGCCGAAGCTGCGCTGGTCCGCCCTGGAAATGGTGAGCCTGCTGTCGCAGCTGGAGGCCAAGTGAGCCAGGACAGCACTACTCCGGACAGCAAGCCGGCCAAGCCCGCCAAGCCGAACAAGATCGCCATGCGTCGCAAGGCCCGCAGCCTCGCGGTGCAGGCCCTGTACTCCTGGCAGATGGCTGGCCAACCGCTCAACGAGATCGAGGCGTCCTTCCGCATCGAGAATGATTTCAGCGATGTCGACGGTGCCTACTTCCACGAGATCTTGCACGGCGTGCCGCGCCTGAAGACCGATCTGGACGAGGAGTTCACTCCCTGCCTGGACCGCGCCCTGGAAGAAGTCGATCCGGTTGAGCTGGCGATCCTGCGCCTGGCCACCTACGAGCTGCGCAACCGCCTGGACGTACCCTACAAGGTCGTCATCAACGAAGGCATCGAGCTGGCCAAGACCTTCGGCGCGACCGACGGACACAAGTACATCAACGGCGTGCTGGACAAGCTCGCTCCGCGCCTGCGCGCCGCCGAACTGCGTGGCGCCAAGCGCTGAGGCATGGGTGAGTTCGAGCTGATCCGTCGCTACTTCGCCTCGGCCGCCTGTGCGGCCGGCGGCGAGGCAGTGGCATTGGGGATCGGCGACGACTGTGCGCTCCTCGCTCCGAAGGCCGGCGAACAGCTGGCGATTTCCACCGACACGCTCGTCGTCGGTGTGCATTTTCCCACCGTCTGCGATCCCTTCCTGCTCGGCCAGCGTGCCCTGGCGGTGTCCGCCAGTGACCTGGCGGCCATGGGTGCATCGCCCATCGGCTTCACGCTTGCCCTGACTCTGCCCGAGGCCGATCCGGTCTGGCTGGAAGGTTTCGCCCGTGGCTTGAACCAGAAGGCGCAGGAATGCGCGCTGGCGCTGATCGGTGGCGACACCACCCGCGGTCCGCTGGCGATGACCGTCACCGTGTTCGGCGGCGTGCCCGCCGGACAGGCGCTGACCCGCGCTGGCGCGCAGCCGGGCGACCTGCTGTGTGTCGGTGGTCCGTTGGGCGAGGCGGGCGGGGCGTTGCCGCTGGTGCTGGGCGAGATGACTGCTGAGCCGTCCGTCGCCGAGCCGCTGCTGGCGCGCTACTGGTCACCGCAACCACAGCTGGAGTTTGGCCAGGCGCTGCGCGGCAAGGCCACGGCGGCTCTGGATATTTCCGACGGGCTGCTCGCCGACTGCGGGCATATCGCCCGCGCCTCGGGCGTGGCACTCGTCGTCGAAGCCGACAAACTGCCCGAAAGCCCCGCGCTGGAAGCCCTGTTGGGCGCCGAGCGTGCACAGCAGCTCAAGCTGGGCGCCGGTGACGACTACGTGCTCGCCTTTACCCTGCCTGCCGAGCATCTGCCGGCACTTTCGGCGAACTGGCCGGCCCTGCGCGTGGTCGGTAGGGTGGAGGCCGGTTCTGGTGTCCGCGTGCTCGATGGCGCCGGCGCCGACATCACGCCGCGTCAGGGCGGCTACCTGCATTTCATGGAGTGACCGTGACAGAACACCCCAACCAGGCCCCGGCCCAACCCGTACCCCATTCGGTATGGAGCAATCCCTGGCACTTCCTGGCCTTCGGCTTCGGCTCGGGCACCCTGCCCAAGGCGCCGGGCACCTGGGGTTCGCTGGTTGCGCTACCCTTCATACCACTCTGGCAGATGCTGCCGGACTGGGCGTTACCCGCTGATGCTGGGCATCACCATGCTGTTCGGCTTCTGGCTGTGCGGCAAGGTCGCCGACGACCTGCGTGTACACGATCACGAAGGCATCGTCTGGGACGAGATGGTCGGCATGTGGATCACCCTCTGGCTGGTGCCGGAAGGCTGGTGGTGGCTGCTGGTCGGTTTCGTGGTGTTCCGCATTGTCGACATCGCCAAGCCCTGGCCGATCAGCTGGATCGACCGCAACGTCCATGGCGGCGTCGGCATCATGCTGGACGTGATGCGCCGGCCGGCGTTAGGTGCTGTTCGGATTCTATCGTGTTTCCCTATTAACCTT
>JASGKM010000071.1:0-68102 GCA_049840615.1 Pseudomonas sp. | reverse complement strand
AAGGTTAATAGGGAAACACGATAGAATCCGAACAGCACCTCCTGCTGGCCTTCGAGCTGGCCCACGCCCTGCGCGAGCGCGGCCTGCCGATGCCGCAGGCACTGTTTTCCTCGGCTGCCTCCGCGCCGGCGCGTCGCGACAGCCATCGCGAGCTGGCACAGGAGCAGAGCGACGCCCAGCTGATCGAGCGCATGCGCCGTCTCGGCGGCACGCCTGAAGCGGTATTTGCCGACGAGGAAATGCTGCGCCTGACCCTGCCGGTGATGCGCGCCGATTTTCTCCTCTGCGGCCTCTACGACTACCGCCCCCGGGCACCGCTGGCCTGCCCGATCCATGTGTTCGGCGGCAAGGCCGACCGGCTCTCGGTGGATTCCCTGTCCGCGTTGCAGGACGAAACCAGCGCAGGCTTCTCCCTGGAGATGCTCGACGGCGGCCATTTCTTCCTCAATGCCGGCAAGGCGCGCCTGCTCGAGCTGCTGCTCGGCCACCTGCGCCAGCCCGGCCAGTCGACCAGCGCAGCGCTGGCCTGATCGATTCAAGTGGAGACCCCGATGCCCAGCTCCTCTCTGTTCGACATTGCTCCCCTGGCCGAAGCGCGTGGCGGCCTGCCGCTGCTCGTCCAGGCCCGCGGCGACGGCATCGACCTGCTCGACGCCCTGGCCGAGTTGCGCCCACTGGTGGCCGAGCGCCTGCCGGTCTGCGCCGGCATTCTCTTTCGTGGTTTCCAGGTCGGCGCGCCGGAGCGCTTCCGCGAGTTCGCCGCCGGCTTCGGCCATCCATTGTTGAGCTTAGAGTTCGGCTCCACCCCGCGCGGCGCAATGTCACCAGGCGGCGTGTACACCTCCACCGAATACCCGCCGCACCAGCACATCCCGCTGCACAACGAGCAGGCCTACACCCGCGAGTGGCCGCTGAAAAATCTGGTTCTACTGCGTGCAGGCAGCGCAGAGCGGCGGCGAGACGCCCATCGCTGACAGCCGCGAAATCTACCGCCAGGTGGACGAGGGCATTCGCCGCCGTTTCACCGAACGCGGCCTGATGTACACCCGCAACTTCGGCAACGGCCTGGACGTGGCCTGGGAGCAGGTGTTCAACAGCGACGATCCGGCCGTGGTGGAGGCCTACTGCAAGGCCCACCAGATCGGCTGGGAATGGAAGGAAGACGGCGAGCTGCGCACTCGCCAGGTCTGCCAGGCGGTGGCCCGGCATCCGGTCACCCGCGACTGGGTCTGGTTCAACCAGGCGCACCTGTTCCACGTCTCCAACCTGCCGCCGGAAGTGCGCGAGAGCCTGCTGGAAATCGTCGACGAGGAAGACCTGCCGCGCAACGTCTACTACGGCGACGGCAGCCCCATCGAACCCTCGGTACTCGACGAAGTGCGCGGCGTGCTGGAGGAGGCCAAGGTGAGCTTCCCCTGGTACAGCGGCGACGTCCTGATGCTCGACAACATGCTCGCCGCCCATGCGCGCTCGCCGTTCTCAGGTCCGCGCAAGGTAGTGGTGGCGATGGCGGAAGGGCATGGGGCGGACGCCTGATTTGTCGGCTTGCACAGACAACTCCCTCTCCCTCTGGGAGAGGGCGGGGGTGAGGGAAATGGCCGGGCACCGAAGTCGCCGGTAGCGCCCTCTCCCTAACCCTCTCCCAAGGGGGAGAGGGGACCGATCGGAGCGAGCGTTGATGGCGGTGCTCCGAAAGAACAGCGAATCAAGAATTTCCTCCGGCGAGCGCCCACGCACTCGCCGCCAGAACAGGTGATGTCATGAACGACCGTTACGAAGCCGCAGGAAACCTGGTCGAGGCCCTGCTGCAACGCGCCTGCGAAATGCCGCGCAAGACTGCCCTGCGATTCATCGCCGAGAATGTCGAACAGCCCATCAGCTTCCGCGAGCTGGACGAACGCGCCCGCGCCATGGCCGCCTGGATGCTGCGCCACGGTCAGCAGGGCGACCGCGCCGTACTGCTATTGCCCAGCGGCCCTGAATACGTCACCGCATTCTTCGCCTGCCTCTACTCGGGGATCATCGCCGTGCCGGCCTATCCGCCGGAATCGGTGCGCCCGCAGCACCTGGCGCGCCTGCTGCTCGATCCTCGACGACGCTGAACCGAGCCTGCTGCTCACTGACTCTACGCTGCATCGACAGCGCTGCAGCCCGATCTTGAGAGCGCTGAGAACGGCGACAACCGCCCGAACTGCTGGCGGTCGACCAGCGCTGGATCCGGCACTGGCCATCGAGCACTGGCGCGATGCCCGAGCTGGCCGATGACGACATCGCCTTCCTGCAATACACCTCCGGCTCCACCTCGACGCCCAAGGGCGTGCAGGTCAGCCACGGCAACCTGGTCGCCAACGAGCGCCTGATTCGCCAGGGCTTCGGCATCGACTGACCCCGACGACGTGATCGTCAGTTGGCTGCCGCTGTACCACGACATGGGCCTGATCGGTGGCCTGCTGCAGCCGATCTATCAGTGGCATCGAAGTGCGTGCTGATGTCGCCACGCTACTTCCTCGAGCGTCCGCGCCGCTGGCTGGAAGCCATCGCGCGTTTGGCGGCACCGTCAGCGGCGGCCCGGACTTCGCCTACCGACTGTGCTGCGAGCGGGTCAACGAATCCGCCCTGGAAGGCCTCGACCTGAGCAAATGGCGCGTGGCCTTCTCCGGCTCCGAGCCGATCCGCCCGGACACCCTGGAACGCTTCGCCGCCTAGTTCGCCCCGGCGCAGTTCGACGCCTACAGTCCTTCTACGCCTGCTACGGCCTTGCCGAAGCGACCCTGTTCGTCACCGGCGGCGTACTTGGCGAAGGCATTGCGCAGCTGGAAGTCGACCTCAACGCCCTGGGTGAAAACATCGCCGCCGCCCGGGCCGTGGCACCTCGCTGATCAACTGCGGCCGTACCCAGCCAGACCACGACGTGCAACTGGTCGACCCGGTAGCAGGGAAACCCTGGCCGGACCAGCGTCGGTGAAATCTGGAGCAGCGGCCCCAGCATCGCCCTCGGCTACTGGCGCAACCCGGAAGCCAGCGCGCGCACCTTCGTCGTGAAGGACGGCCGCACCTGGCTGCGTACTGGCGACCTGGGCTTCCTGCACAACGGCGAACTGTTCGTCACCGGCCGCCTCAAGGACATGCTCATCGTCCACGGTCAGAACCTCTATCCGCAGGACTTGGAAAAGCTGCGTGGAAGAAGAAGTGGACCTGGTGCGCAAAGGCCGGGTTTCCGCCTTCGCCATCGAACACCAGGGCCGTGACGGCATCGGCATCGCCGCCGAGGTCAGGCGCAACGTACACAAGCTGTCTCCGCCGAGGCGCTGGCCAAGGCCATCTCCGCCGCCATGGCAGAAACCTTCCAGGAGGCGCCGCTGGTGGTGGCGCTGCTGGAGCCGGGCGCACTGCCCAAGACCTCCAGCGGCAAGCTGCAGCGCTCGGCGTGCCGCTGCCCAGCTGCTGGACGGTAGTCTTCAGGCTTACGCGATCCAGCGCGCCGGCGAGCCGATCAGCGATGGCGCCAGTGCCAAGCCGGTTGCACCGCTGTCCGCAGAAGAACAAGCATCGCTGCGCTGTGGAGCGAAGTGCTGGAACTGCCGGCGATCCGCCGCGACGACAACTTCTTCGCCCTGGGCGGCAACTCCATCAAGGCCACCCAACTGACGGCGCGCCTGCGCGAGCGTCTCGGCCGCGCCGTGGAATTGCGCCTGTTGTTCGAAGCACCGGAACTGGGCGCATTCGTCGCTGCACTGGCAGCACTGCCGACCAGCGAAACCGAAGTCATTGCGCAGGTCCCGCGCGACGGCCTGCTGCCGCTGTCGCCAGCCCAGCGTCGCCTCTGGTTCCTCTGGAAGCTCGAGCCGGAAAGCGCCGTCTACCACATCGCCGGGCGCATGAACCTGCGCGGCGAGCTGCGCCGCCCCGCGGTGGAACAAGCCTTCGCGATGCTGCTGGGCCGCCATGAAACCCTGCGCAGCCGCTTCATCGAGCAGGTGGACGGCGAAGTCGCGCTGAGACTGTCCGAGGCGACTCAACTTGAACTGACCGAAAGCGACTTCAGCTCCCTGGGCAACGCACGCCGGGACATCGCTGCCCGCGAGGACGCCGATGCCTTTGCCGCGCAACCGTTCGACCTGGCCGCAGGCCCGCTGCTGCGCCTGCGCCTGCAGAACCTCGGCGGTGGTCGCCAGGCGCTGCTGCTCTGCGTGCACCACATCATCGCCGACGGCTGGTCGCTGAACCTGCTGCTGGACGAGTTTGCCGAGTGCTACCGCGCCATCGTCGAACAGCGCGAACCGGTGCTGCCGGTACTGTCGCGCCAGTACCTCGACCTCGCCGCCGCCCAGCAGAACAAGCTGGAAGCGGGCGAGGGCGCGCGCCTTCTGGACTGGTGGAGCGAACGCCTGGGCACCGAGCATTCGCCGCTGGAACTGCCCTTCACGACCGGCGAGAAAGGCCAGAGCGCCGAGCTGATCGAGCGTGAAGTGGACGCCGACCTGACCGCCAAGTTGCGCAGCCTGGCCCAGGCGCACGGCGCGACCCTGCCGATGCTCCTGCTCAGCGCCTACAACCTGCTGCTGCAACGCTACAGCGGCCAGCACGACCTGCGCATCGGCCTGACCCAGGCCGGTCGCGAACAGCTCGACAGCGAGCGACTGGTCGGCTTCTTCGTCAACCTGCTGGTGCTGCGCAGCGAGCTGCCCGAAGGCGCCAGCCTGCGCGGCGTGCTCCGCCAGCTGCGCGACGACCTGCTGCAAGCCCAGGCGCACCAGGGCCTGCCATTCGAACAACTGGTGGAAGCCCTGCAACCCGAACGTGGCCACGGCCGCCATCCGCTTTGCCAGGTGGCCTTCGACCACCAGTGGCAGCCGCGCGCCGGCAACGGCCTGCCGGGCGTCAGCGTGGAAGCCCTGGAACAGCTCGACCTGGAAACCCCGTTCGACCTGGTGCTGCGCGTCCGCGAAGGCGATCACTCATTGCGCGTGAGCTTCTGCTACGCGAAGGAGCGCTACGCCGCCGCAGGCATGCAGCGCCTCGTCGGGCACTTCCTCGACCTGCTGCGCGCCTTGCCGCAGATGAATGCCGACGCCGTGCTGGACGCCCGCGACTGGCTGCCCGCCAGCGACTGGAGCATCGCCGTGGCCGGTGACGCACCAGCGTTCGAGGCGCTGAGCGAGACCATCGCCGCCCAGGCCCGCCGTCATCCTGCCAAGGTCGTGCTGATCGACGAGCAGCGCGAAGTGAACTTCGCCGAGCTGGAGGATCGCTCCAACCGCCTGGCGCAACGCCTGATCCAGCGCGGTATCGGCCCGGAACGCCGGGTTGCCGTGGCGCTGCCGCGTGGCGTGGACATCCCGCTGGCCCTGCTGGCCGTCATGAAGGCTGGCGGCGCCTACCTGCCGCTGGACGTCGACTACCCCGAAGAGCGCCTGGCCTGGCTGATGCAGGACGCCGGCGTCGACCTGCTGCTGACCAACGCCGAGCTGGCCGAGCGCCTGCCGCTGCCCGCTGGCGTCGAGCGCCTGGTACTGGAAGAGGCTGACCTCGGCAATGCCCTGGCGGTGCGCCCGCTGGTGCGCATCCAGGCGCAGAACCTTGCCTACCTGATCTACACCTCCGGCTCCACTGGCCAGCCCAAGGGCGTTGCCGTGGCCCACGGCGAGATCGCCGCGCACTGCCGCGCCATCGGCCAGCGCTACGCGATGACCAGCGAAGATCGCGAACTGATCTTCATGTCCTTCGCCTTCGACGGCGCCCACGAGCGCTGGCTCACCGCGCTGTCCCATGGTGGCAGCCTGCTGATCCGCAACGATGCGCTGTGGACCGCCGAACAGACCCTCGATCAACTGCGCCGCCACGCAGTGACCGTCGCCGCCTTCCCGCCGGCCTATCTGCAACAGCTGGCCGAGCAAGCGACGGCTCTGGATAAAGAGCATGGCCACGCACCGAGCATGCGCATCTACTGCTTCGGTGGTGATGCCGTGCCGGAAGCGGCGTACCAGCTGGCGCACCAGGCGCTGAAACCGCAACACCTGATCAACGGCTACGGCCCGACCGAAACCGTGGTCACCCCGATGCTCTGGAAGGCGGATGCGCGCACGGCATGCGGCGCCGCTTACGCGCCCATCGGTGAGGTGGTCGGTGAGCGCAGCCTGTACATCCTCGACGATCGCCTGCAACCGCTGCCGCGCGGCGTTGCCGGCGAGCTGTACATCGGCGGCCATGGCCTGGCTCGCGGCTACCACCAGCGCGCCGGGATGACCGCCGAACGTTTCGTCGCCGATCCGTATGCCGACGGCCTTCGCCTGTACCGCAGCGGCGACCGCGTGCGCTGGCGTGAAGACGGCGCGCTGGACTACCTCGGCCGCGTTGACCAGCAGGTGAAGATCCGTGGCTTCCGTATCGAACCGGGCGAGATCGAAGCCCGCCTGCGTGCGCTGCCCGGCGTACGCGAAGCGGCGGTGATCGCCCGTGACAGCGAACGCGGCAAGCGCCTGCTGGGCTATATCACGAGAGAGGTCGTCGGCGAGGCACTGGCCGAAGAGACTCTCAAGGCCGCGCTGCGCGCACAGCTACCGGACTACATGGTGCCGTCGCGGATCCTCGTGCTCGACGAAATGCCGCTCAACGCCAACGGCAAGATCGACCGCAAGGCATTGCCTGAGCCACAGGACGCAGCCAGCACCACCGAAGCCCCGCGAGACGGCCTGGAAAGCCGAGTGGCGGCTGTCTGGGCCGAAGTGCTGGGCGTGCCGGCCGTAGGTCGCGAGGACGACTTCTTCGAGCTGGGCGGCCATTCGCTGCTGGCCACGCAGGTCATTTCCCGCCTGCGCCGCGACCTGGGTTGCGAAGTCCCGCTGCGCGATCTGTTCGAGGCCAGTCGCCTGGATGAATTCGCCGCCCGGCTCAGTGCGCTGAGCCCGAGCGCCCGTCCGCAGCTGCGTGCCACGGCTCGTGACGGCGACCTGCCGCTGTCCGCCGCCCAGAGCCGCCTGTGGTTCTTCTGGCAGATGGAGCCGGCCAGCGCCGCCTACAACGTGCCGGGCGCCCTGCGCCTGCGTGGCGAGTTGGATGAGCCCGCGCTGCGCCGTGCATTCGATGCCCTGGTGGCGCGCCATGAAACCCTGCGCACTACCTTCGATGAAGTGGACGGCCAGGCTTTCCAGCGCATCCAGCCGGCCCAGCCGCTGGACCTGGCGCGGGTCGATCTGTCCGCTGAAAAAGACGCCGAAGGTGCCGCCCGTCAATTGGCCGAGGTGGAAGCGCAGCGTCCGTTCGATCTGCGCAACGGCCCGCTGCTGCGTCTGACGCTGATGCGATTGTCTCCAGAAGAAGTGGCCGACGCCGACCACGTGCTGCTGCTGACGATGCACCACATCGTCTCCGATGGCTGGTCGATCCGCGTGCTGGTGGACGAGTTCAGCCGTCTCTACGGCGCCTTCGCCGCGGGCGAGGAACTGCAACTGCCGGCGCTGCCGGTGCAGTACGCCGACTACGCCCAGTGGCAGCGCGAGCTGCTGGCGGGCGAGGAGGGCCAGCGTCAGCTGGTCTGGTGGACCGAACAACTGCGTAGCGAGACGCCTGTACTGGAGCTGGCCGCCGACCGGCCGCGCCCGGTCGTGCAGAGCTACCGTGGCGGCAGCCTCGGCTTCAGCCTGGACGCAGGCCTCGGCGCGCGCCTCAAGCACCTGGCCCGGGAGCAGGACGTCACCCTGTTCATGCTGCTGCTCGGCGCCTATGCCGTGCTGATGCAGCGCTACAGCGGCCAGCGCGACCTGCGCGTGGCTGTGCCCATCGCCAACCGCCAGCAGCTGGAAACCGAAGGGCTGATCGGCTTCTTCGTCAACACCCAGGTCATGCCCTGCCAGCTTGCCGACGACGAGTCCTTCGCGGCGCTGCTGGCTCGTCTCAAACCGCTGGCGCTGGGCGCGCAAGCGAACCAGGACCTGCCGTTCGAACAGCTGGTGGAAGCGCTGCAACCCGAACGCAGCCTGGCCTACAACCCGCTGGTGCAGGTGAAATTCAACTTCGGCTTCGACGTCAGCCGCCTGCCTGACGCCGGCGCGCTGAAGCTGGAACTGTTCAGCGAGGAACAGTACGGCGCGCGCTTCGACCTCGCCCTGGACATGGCCGAGGCGCTGGACGCCAGCGGCCAGCCGGGCGATGAGCTGCGCGGCAGCTTCGTCTATGCCCGCGACCTGTTCGACGAGGACAGCGTCGCCGCCATCGCCGGCCAGTTCGAAGCCCTGCTGCGCCAGCTGTGTGCCGAGCCGCAGCGCGCTCTGGGCGAGCTGCCGCGCCCGATCGCTTCGCGCCGTCGTGGCGAGACGCGGCAGTGGCCGCAGCAGGACGTGCTCAGCCTGTTCGCCGCGCAAGTCGTCGCGCAACCGGATGCCATCGCCGTGCAGGACGATAACGTCCGTTACAGCTATGCGGAACTGGATGTGCGCACCAACCGCCTGGCCAACGCGCTGATCGACAGCGGTGTGGAGCAGGGCGAGTGCGTCGCCATCTGCCAGGAGCGCAGCGCGCAGTGGGTGCTCCTGCTGCTGGGTGTGCTCAAGGCGGGCGCCACCTACGTTCCGCTGGACCCGGCGCAGCCTGCCGAACGCCTGCGTCAGCTGACCCAGGACAACGGTATCGGCCGCGTACTGGTGACCGAACCCGCTCTGCTGGAAACCTTCGCAGAGGCCGCCACGCTGATCCCGGCCGGTGGCCCGGAGCAGGGCAGTGCCGCTGTGCCTGCTCGGAGCATCGATCCGCAGCAGGCCGCTTACGTCATCTTCACCTCCGGCTCCACTGGCCAGCCCAAGGGCGTGCGCGTCAGCCACGGCGCGCTGGCGAACTACGTGCAAGCCATGCTCGAACGCCTGCAACTGGACCAGGGTCGTGCCCGGGGCCTGGGCATGGCGATGGTTTCCTCGGTGGCTGCCGACCTTGGCCATACCACGCTGTTCGGCGCGCTGTGCGGCGGTGGCCGTCTGCACCTGGCCGATGCTCAGGCGGTGGCCGACGCCGAACGCTTCTCGCAATTCATGCGCGAAGTGGATGTGCTGAAGATCGTCCCCAGCCACCTCGCCGGCCTGCTGGCCGCCGCGCCCAATGCCGCTGCCGTGCTGCCGCGCCGCCTGCTGGTGGTGGGCGGTGAAGCCTGCGACCGCGCGCTGCTGCAACCCATCCGCGAGCTGGCCCCGCGACTGCGCATCGTCAACCACTACGGCCCCAGCGAATCCACCGTTGGCGTGCTGACCCACGAATGGTCGCTGGTGGATGATCTGCCGGCGGCCAGCCTGCCCATCGGTACGCCGTTGGCCAACACCGCCATCCGCGTGCTCGACGAGAACGGTCGTGATCTGCTGCCGGGCGTACCGGGCGAGCTGTACATCGGTGGTGCCGGTCTGGCACTGGGCTACCTCGGTCTGCCGGACATGACGGCAGAGCGCTTCGTCGCTGATCTTTTAGACGGCGAAGGCGAGCGCCTGTACCGCAGCGGCGACCGCGTGCGCCTGAATCGGCGTGGTGAGGTGGAATTCCTCGGCCGCGTGGATGACCAGGTGAAGATTCGTGGCTACCGCGTCGAGCCGGGCGAACTGGCGCAAGCGCTCAAGCGCCTGCCCGGCGTGCGTGATGCCGTTGCCCTGGCCGAGCGTGAGGGCGACGGCCCGACGAGGCTGCTGGCCTGGGCCGTTGCAGAAGGGCAGAGCGTTGAAAATCTGCGTGAAAGCCTGGCCGCCGAAGTCCCGGAATACCTGCTGCCGGCCCAGCTGATGCTGCTGGAACGCCTGCCGCTGAACGCCAACGGCAAGGTCGACCGCAAGGCCCTGCCGCGTGCCGAGTCGGTCGCCAAGGCAGTGGACAGCGCGCCGCTGAGCGAGCTGGAGCAGCGCATCGCCGACATCTGGCAGGCGGTGCTGAAAGTCGAGCGCGTTGGTGCCGAAGACAACTTCTTCGAACTGGGCGGCGACTCCATCCTCAGCCTGCAGATCATCGCGCGCATCCGCAAGCTGGGTTACAAGCTCAGCCCGAAACAGCTGTTCGAGCGGCAGAGCGTCCGCCAGCTCGCGCAGTGGCTGGAAAGCCGCGCGCCGGCTGCTGCGGCGGCACCGGCTCCGGTGGCCGCCATCAGCGGCGAGGTGGCCCTGTCGCCGGTGCAGGCACGTTTCTTCGAGCGTGTACCGAGTGCCCAGCGCCACCACTGGAACCAGGCGCTGCTGCTGCAACCGCGCGAAGCACTGGATGGCGATGCCCTGGCCCGAGCGCTGCACTGGCTGGTGGGCCAGCACGACGCACTGCGCCTGCGCTTCGATGGCAGCCGCCAGCGTTACGCGGAACAGGGGCCGCTGGATATGACCCTGCTCTGGCGCCGCCGTGCCGCCGACGCCCGCACCCTGGAACGTCTGTGCGACGACGCTCAGGCCAGTCTGGATATCGCCAATGGCCCGCTGCTGCGCGCTATGCACGTCACGCTCGAGGAGGGTGGCGAGCGCCTGCTGCTGGTCATCCATCACCTGGCGGTGGATGGCGTGTCCTGGCGCATCCTGCTGGAAGACATGCAGTACGCCTATCGCGAACTGCGCGCCGGGCGCACTCCGGCAGCGCTGCCGCGCAGCGACAGCTACCAGGCCTGGAGCGCCCGCCAACAGGCGGCCGCCAACAGCGCCGAAGTCGCTGCCGAGCTGGCTTTCTGGCAAGGCGAACTGCGTGACGCACCCCGTCTGACCCGCGCCCGCAGCGATGCCCCGGCCACCTGGAAGGAAGCTGCCAACGCGTGCTTCAGCCTCGACGCCGAGACCACCCGCAATCTGCTCGGCCCGGCGCTGAAGGCGCAGCACGTTCAGATCAACGACCTGCTGCTGACCGCGCTGGCCCGCGCCCTTTGTGCCTGGACAGGCGAAACTTCCGCGCTGGTGGAGATGGAAGGCCACGGCCGGGATGCCTTCGAGGGCGAAGCGGCGCTGGACCTGAGCCGTTCCGTGGGCTGGTTCACCTCGCTGTATCCGCTGCGCCTGCAAGCCGGCGGCGAGCCGGGCGCGGACCTGCGCGCCACCCGCGAACACCTGCGCAACCTGCCGCGCGCCGGCATGGGTTACGGCCAACTGCGCTATCTCAGCCAGCACGCGGCCAGCCTGCGTGACCTGCCGGCGCCGCAGGTCACCTTCAACTACCTCGGCCAGCTCGACCAGGCATTTGCCGATGCCGACTTCCTGCCGGCCTTCGAAGGCGTGGGCCGCAGCCAACCGCTGAATGCTGCGCTGGGCAATGCACTGGTTTACGCCGGCCGTGTGCTGGGCGGCGAGCTGAGCCTGGAAGTCACCTACAGCAGCGCCATGTTCGACGCTGCCGACATCGACGAGCTGCAAGCGCTGCTGCGCGCCGAGCTGCAAGCGCTGGTCGCCTATTGCCTGAATACGCCACGCACGCTGCAAGCCAGTGAGCTGCCGCTGCTCGGCCTCCAGCAACAACAGCTCGATGCACTGCCGCTGCCGGCCGGCGTGGACGATCTCTATCCGCTGTCGCCGATGCAGCAGGGCATGCTGTTCCACGCCCTCGACGTGCCGGGCTCTTCGCTCTACGTCAACCAGCTGCGCGTCGATCTCGACGGCCTCGATGAAGCCCGCTTCCTCGACGCCTGGCGCGCGGTCATTGCCCGCCACGCCAACCTGCGCACCGGCTTCCTCGCCAGCGCCGAGGCTGCACCGCTGCAGTTCGTCCTGCGCGAGGTACAGCTGCCGGTACAGTCCTTCGACTGGCGCGATCAGCCGGTCAGCGAGCAGCAGCTGGAGCAAGTGGCTGACGCCCAGCGCAACCTGGGCTTCGACCTGGCCAAGCCGCCGCTGCAACGCCTGGCGCTGGTGCGTCTGGGTGAGCGTCGTTACCACCTGATCTGGACCTGCCACCACCTGCTGCTGGATGGCTGGAGCAGTGCGCGGCTGATCGGCGAAGTGCTCGCGCTCTACCGTGGCGAAACACTGCCGGTGCCCGCCGCGCAGTACGGCGATTACATCGCCTGGCTGCACGCCCAGGATGGCGCTGCGGGCGAGACCTTCTGGCGCGAACGCCTGAAGGACTTCGATGAGCCGACCCTGCTGGCCACCGCCTGCAACGCCGGGTTCCGCGACGAACCGCTGCGCGAACTGCACAGCCGCCTCGACAGCGCACCGCTGCAACGCTTCGCCCAGGCCCAGCGCATCACCCTCAACACCCTGGTGCAAGGTGCCTGGGCGCTGCTGCTGCAACGTTACTGCGGCCAGCGCAGCGTTACCTTCGGCGCCACCGTGGCCGGGCGACCGGCCAGCCTGCCGGGGGCGGAGGAGAGCCTCGGCCTGTTCATCAACACGCTGCCGATCCTGCACAGCCCGGATGACGCCCAGCGCGTCGGCGACTGGCTGCGTCAGCTGCAGGCCTTCAACCTCGACGTGCGCGAGTTCGAGCACACGCCGCTGTACGACATCCAGCGCTGGGCCGGTCGCGGCGGGCAGGCGCTGTTCGACAGCATCATCGTGTTCGAGAACTTCCCCATGGATGCAGCGCTGGCGTCTTCGGCCAACGATGAGCTGCGCATCCTCGGCCACCATCCGGTGGACGGCACCAACTACGCCCTGGCCCTGGTGGCCAGCGCCGGCGAGCAGCTGGACGTGCGCTACACCTACCGCGCCGATCGCCTGAGCGCGAGCCAGATCGAGCAACTGCGTGGCCACTTCGAGCACCTGCTGCTGACCCTGGTGGAAGACGCCGAACGCCCGCTGGGCCGGGTCAGCCAACTGGCCGACGCCGAGCGCCACGCGCTGCTGCAACGCTTCAACGACACCGAGGCGAGGTTCCCGGCTGATGTGCAGCTGCAGGAGCTGATCGAGCGCCAGGTTGCTGCGACCCCGGATGCGCTGGCCCTGCAATTCGCTGACGAGCGCCTGAGCTACGCCCAGCTCAATGCCCGCGCCAACCAGCTCGCGCATTGGCTGCGAGGCCAGGGCGTCGGCCCGGATGTGCTGGTCGGCGTGGCCGCCGAGCGTTCGCTGGAACTGGTGGTGGCCCTGCTGGGCATCGTCAAGGCCGGCGGCGCCTACGTGCCCATGGACCCGGACTACCCGCAAGAGCGCCTGCAACACATGCTGAGCGACAGCGGCGTGGGTCTGCTGCTGACCCAGCAACACCTGCTGGATCGCTTGCCGGCGAGTGATGCCCGACGGGTCTGCCTGGACAGCCAGTGGAGCGAAATCGCCACGGCCTCCGAGCAGAACCCGGCCATCGCCGGCAGCCCGCAGAACCTCGCGTACCTGATCTACACCTCCGGCTCTACCGGCAAACCCAAGGGCGCCGGCAACAGCCATCGCGCGCTGGTCAACCGCTTGCACTGGATGCAGAAAGCCTACGCGCTGGATGCCTCCGACCGCGTGTTGCAGAAGACCCCGTTCAGCTTCGACGTGTCGGTGTGGGAGTTCTTCTGGCCGCTCATCACCGGTGCGGCGCTGGTGGTGGCTGCGCCCGGCGCGCACCGCGATCCGGCAGCGCTGCGCCAGGTGATCGAGGCAGGGCAGGTCACTACGCTGCACTTCGTGCCGTCGATGCTGCAGGCCTTCGTCGCTTCCGGCGAACTGGAGCGCTGCCCGTCGCTGTTGCAGGTGATGTGCTCCGGCGAGGCGCTGCCCTACGAGCTGCAACAGCAGTTCCGCCAGCGCAGCAGCGCGAAGCTGCACAACCTCTACGGCCCGACCGAAGCGGCGATCGACGTCAGCTTCTGGGCCTGTGATGAGGACAACGCGCGGCACGTCGTGCCCATCGGCCGGCCCATCGACAACCTGCGCCTGGTGCTGCTGGACGAGCGCCTGGAGCCGGTGCCGCAGGGTGTGGCCGGCGAGCTGTACATCGGCGGCGTGGGCCTGGCGCGCGGTTACCACGCGCGCCCCGGCCTGACCGCTGAGCGCTTCGTCGCCGATCCCTTTGGGAGCGGCGAACGCCTCTACCGCACCGGCGACCTGGCTCGCCAGCGTGAAGACGGCGCCATCGAGTACCTGGGGCGCCTCGACCACCAGGTGAAGATTCGCGGCCTGCGCATCGAGCTGGGCGAGATCGAAGCCCGCCTGCAAGCGCAGCCGGAGGTCAGCGAAGCGGTGGTGGTGGCGAAGGACGGTGTGCTGCTGGCCTACGTGGTCGCCAGCGCCGAGCCCGAAGCCTTGCGCCAGGCGCTGCAAGGCGAGCTGCCGGACTACATGGTGCCGTCGCGGATCATCGCACTCGACGCCATGCCGCTGTCGCCCAACGGCAAGCTGGACCGCAAGGCCCTGCCGGACCCGCAACTGGGCGAGCGCCTGCGCGAATACGTGGCGCCGCGCAGCGACCTGGAAGTCGAGCTGGCCGGTATCTGGCAGCACGTGCTGCAAGTGGATCGCGTCGGCCTGCACGACGACTTCTTCGAACTGGGCGGCCATTCGCTGCTGCTGACCCAGGTCGGTCTGACCCTGCGTCAGCGCCTGGGCCTGGAGCTGCCGCTGCACCGCCTGTTCGAGCTGAGCAACGTCGAGGCGCTGGCCGCCTGGATCGAAACCCAGCGGGCAAGCTCCGCCAGCGCGGAAGAGGAACTGGACCTGATGGATGAACTGCTCGGCGAGCTGGAGAATCTCTGATGAGTGAGCGGATGACACACCCGATGGACGCCCAGCTGAAACAGGTCGCGGAGCGCCTTGGCGCGTTGCCCGAGGACAAGCAGATCGTCTTCCTGCGTCAGCTTCGCGAGAAGGGCGTGAGCCTTTCGCGCCTGCCGATCCTCCGCGAGGGGCGCGTGCATGCGCCGCTCTCGGCGGCCCAGGCGCGCCTGTGGTTCCTCTGGCAGATGGAGCCGCACAGCGCCGCCTACAACATTCCGGCCGCCGTGCGCCTGCGCGGCACGCTGGACGAGGGCGCGCTGGAGCGCGCCTTCACCGCGCTGATCGCGCGCCATGAAAGTCTGCGCACGGTCTTCCGCTCTGGTAGGGCGAATGACGCGCAGCGTCATCCGCCGCAACCGGGGCAGGATGCGACGGCGGATAACGCTGGCGCGTTATGCGCCCTACGGGAGCACGATGACGAAGTCATGCAATGCATCCTGCCGCCAGGCCCTGCGCATCTGGAGGCGAAGGATTTCGGTAGCGAAGCCGAGGCGCGGCAATGGCTTGACGATTGTGCGCAGCGCTCCTTCGACCTCGCCGAAGGCCCGCTGCTGCGCCTGCACCTGGCGCGCCTGCCGGGTGAAGCGTTGTTGCTGGTGAACCTGCACCACATCATCGCCGATGGCTGGTCCATTGGTGTGCTGATTGACGAGTTCGCCGTGCTGTACAGCGCCGAGGTGCAGGGCGCGAAAGCCGACCTGGCCGAGCTGCCGATCCAGTACAGCGACATGGCCCGCTGGCAGCGCCTGTGGCTGGCGGCCGGCGAAGGCGAGCGGCAGCTTGCCTACTGGAGGGAGCAGCTGGGCGACGAATCCCTGCTGCTGACCCTGCCGGGCGACCGGCCGCGTCCGCTGGTGCAGAGCTACCGCGGCGCCACCTTCGACTTCGCGCTGCCGCGCGAGCTGAGCGAAGCGCTGCGCGACCTGGCGCGCGGGCAGGGTGCCACGCTGTTCATGCTGATCCTTGCGGCCTATCAACTGCTGCTGTCGCGGTACAGCGGCCAGCGCGAGCTACGCGTGGGTGTGCCCATCGCCGGCCGTGGCCGCGCCGAGAGCGAAAGGCTGATCGGCTTCTTCGTCAATACCCAGGTGCTGTCCGCGCACATCGACGGCGACGAATCCTTCAGCGCCTTCCTGGCCCGCACTCGTGAAGCCGTGCTGGGCGCCCAGGCCAACCCGGACCTGCCGTTCGAGCAACTGGTGGATGCACTGCAGCCCGAGCGCAGCCTGAGCTACAACCCGCTGTTCCAGGTGGCCTGCAACCATCAGCCGAGCCGCCGCGATGCCCTGCGCGAGCTGCCCGGCGGCCTGCAACTGGAAAGCCTGGAGCTGGACAGCGGCATCGCCAAGTTCGACCTGACCCTGAACACCGAGGAGAGCCGCGACGGGCAGGTCCGCGGGCAGTTCATGTACGCCACCGACCAGTTCGACGCGGCGACCATCGAGCGCCTCGCCGGACACTTCCTCAACCTGCTGCGCGGCCTGGTGGCCGACCCGCAATGCCCGGTGGCGCGCCTGCCACTACTCGATGGCGGCGAGCGTGAGCAGTTGCTCTACGGCTGGAACGACACCGCGATGGACTACCCGCGCGACGCCTGTCTGCACCAGCTGATCGAACAGCAGGTGCAGCGCTCGCCCGCTGACGTGGCGCTCACCGACGGCCAGCGCAGTTTCACTTACGCCGAACTCAACGGCCGCGCCAACCGCCTCGCGCGCTGGTTGCGCGAGCAGGGCGTCGGCCCGGACAGCCGCGTCGGCGTCGCCCTGGAGCGCTCCGTCGAACTGCCGGTGGCTTTACTCGCCGTGCTCAAGGCGGGTGGCGCCTACGTGCCGCTGGACCCGGAGTTCCCCGCCGAGCGCCTGGCACACATGCTCGAAGACGGCGACGTACGCCTGCTGCTGACCCAGCAGCACCTGCTCGGCGAGCTGCCGCAGACTGGCGCCCGCGCGTTCTGCCTGGACCGCGACTGGGCGCAGCTGGATGGCTACGCCGACAGCGACCTGCATAACCTCGCGACGCCGGATGATCTGGCCTACGTCATCTACACCTCCGGCTCCACCGGCAAGCCCAAGGGCGTCGCGGTGCGCCACGGCGGCGTAGTCAACTTCATGCTCAGCATGGCCGGCGAGCCGGGCCTTGAGGCGCGGGACCGCGTGCTCGCGCTGACTTCGCTGTCCTTCGACATCTCCGCGCTGGAGCTGTACCTGCCGCTGCTGGTGGGCGGGCGTGTGGTGCTGGTGGATCGGGATATCGCCCGCGACCCGTCGCGCCTGCTCGGCGTGGCGCTGGAGCAGGGCGTGACGGTGATCCAGGCGACGCCGAGCACCTGGACGCTGCTCAGCGGCCACGAGGACTTCCCACGCCTGACCGGCTGCCGCTTCTTCTGTGGCGGCGAAGCGCTGTCCGCCGAGCTGGCGGACAAGCTCACCACACGCTTCGATAAGGAGAGCGGCGATGCGCTGTGGAACCTCTACGGCCCCACCGAAACCACCATCTGGTCGGCGGCCTGGAAGATCGAAAAGGGCGCCCGCGCGCTGCTCGGCAAGCCCATCGCCAACACCCAGCTGTACATCCTCGATGGCGAGCTGCAACCGGCCCCCATTGGCGTGGCCGGCGAGCTGTACATTGCCGGCGACGGTCTGGCGCGCGGCTACCACGGGCGCCCGGAGCTGACCAACGAGCGCTTCGTCGCCGATCCCTACAGCAGGGCTTCCAATGCGCGCATGTACCGCACCGGCGATCTGGCACGCTGGCGTGCTGACGGCGTGCTGGAGTACCTCGGCCGCCTCGACCATCAGGTGAAGATTCGCGGCTTCCGTATCGAACTGGGCGAGATCGAATCGCGTCTGCTCGGCCAGCCCGGCGTGCGCGAGGCGGTGGTGATCGCCCGCGACGCGGGAGCGGTGAAGCAACTGGTCGGCTACGTGACCGGGCAGATCGAAAGCGACCTGCGCACTGCGCTGCTGGAAGAGCTGCCGGACTACATGGTTCCGGCGCAGATCGTCCTGCTCGAGCGCATGCCGCTGACGCCTAACGGCAAGCTGGACCGCAAGGCGCTGCCGGAGCCGGACTTCAGCCTGCTGCAAAAGAGCTACCGCGCGCCGGAAAGCCAGCGCGAACAGACCCTGGCGGCCATCTGGTGCGCCGTGCTGGGCCTGGAACGGGTGGGCCTGGATGACAACTTCTTCGAGCTGGGCGGCGACTCCATCGTCTCCATCCAGGTGGTCAGCCGCGCCCGCGCCGCCGGCCTGCAACTGAGCCCCAAGGACCTGTTCCAGCACCAGACCCTGCAAGCCCTGGCCCGTGTGGCCGGTGACTACGTCGCCGTCGAAACCCCGGCAACCGCGGCGACCATCGACGCGCCGGACGCGGTGCAACTCGCCGCCCTCGGCCTGAATCCGGCCGGGATCGAAGACCTCTATCCGCTGTCGCCCATGCAGCAGGGCATGCTGTTCCACGGCGTGGACGGCAGCGAAGGCGGCGTCTACGTCAACCAGTTGCGCGTGGAAGTGCAGGGGCTGGACGTCGAGCGCTTCCGCGCTGCCTGGCAGGCCGCGCTGGATGCCCACGACAATCTGCGGGCCGGTGTGCACTGGCAAGGCCTCGACAAGCCGGTGCAGGCCGTGCACAGGCACGTCGAGCTGCCGTTGGAAGTGCTCGACTGGCGTGGCCGCGAAGACCTGGGCGCCGCGCTGGACGAACTGGCCGCCGCCGAACGCAGCCGCAGCTTCGACCTGGAGCGTCCGCCGCTGCTGCGCCTGGTACTGGTGCGCAGCGACGAGGCCAGCCACCAGTTGGTCTACACCCATCACCACATCCTGCTCGACGGCTGGAGCAATGCCCAGCTGTTCGCCGAGGCACTGCGTCGCTACAACGGCGAGACCATCGCCGAGCAGGGCCGCTACCGCGACTACATCCACTGGCTGCAAGCCCAGGACCAGCAGCAGGCGCAGGACTTCTGGAGCATGCGCCTGCAAGGATTCGCCCAGCCCACCGTGCTGGCCGATAGCCTGGCGCGCCCGGCCGAAGGCAGTGGCCACGGCCTGGAGTACAGCCGCTACGACGCGGCGGCCACCGAGCGCCTGAAAGCCTTCGCCCGCAGCCAACGGGTGACGCTCAATACCCTGGTGCAGGCGGCGTGGGTTCTCCTGCTGCAACGCTACACCGGCCAGCAGCGCGTCGCCTTCGGCGCCACCGTGGCCGGCCGCCCCGCGCAACTGGCCGGCGCCGACAGCCTGCTGGGCCTGTTCATCAACACCCTGCCCATCGTCCAGGCGCCGGCCGAGCAGGCTGACCTGGGCGACTGGCTGCGCGAGCTGCAGGCCTACAACCTGGACGTGCGCGAGTTCGAGCACACGCCGCTGTACGACATCCAGCGCTGGGCCGGCCAGGCCGGGCAGGCGCTGTTCGACAGCATCATCGTGTTCGAGAACTATCCGGTCGACGAGGTACTGCGCAGCGCCCAGGGGCCGCGCTTTGGCGAACTGAAGTCGAAGGACGAGACCAGCATCCCGATGGACCTCGCCGTGCGCGTCGGCGACCGGCTGGAGATCGAGTACCAGTACCTGCGCGCGCACTTCAGCGCGTCGGCCGTGGCACGGCTGCGCGGCAACATGGAGCAGGTGCTGGACAGCCTGCTGCACGGCGCGGGCAAGCGCGTCGGCGAACTGCAATGCCTGTCGGCCAGCGATCGCGCGGCCCTGGCCGCCTGCCGTGGCCCGCACCAGTCGCTGCCGCCAGCCGAGCCGGTGCACCTGGCGATTGCGCGCCAGGCCGCTCTGCGCGGCGATGAGGTGGCGCTGATCTGCGGCGACGAGGCAATCGACTACGCGGCGCTGGAGCGCGACTCCAACCGCCTGGCCCATCGCCTGATGGCGCTGGGCGTCGGCCCGGAAGTCCGTGTTGGCGTCGCCTTGCCGCGCAGCGTGCGCATTCCGTTGGCGCTGCTGGCGGTGCTCAAGGCCGGCGGTGCCTATGTGCCGCTGGACGCCGAGTACCCGCGCGAGCGCCTGGAATTCCAGATGAGTGACGCCGGCATCGCGCTGCTGATCACCGACAGCCGCCTGCGCGAACGCCTGCCGCTACCGGCTGGTGTGCAATTGCTGGAGCTGGACGGTCTTGATCTCAGCGCAGAGGACAGCGATCTGCCGGTGGTGGCCCTGGAGCCGGAAAACCTTGCCTACCTGATCTACACCTCTGGCTCCACCGGCAAGCCCAAGGGCGTGGCGGTCAGCCATGGCCCGCTGGCCATGCACTGCGCGGCCATTGGCGAGCTGTACCAGATGGATGCAGCGACCCGCGAGCTGCACTTCATGTCCTTCGCCTTCGACGGTGCGCACGAGCGCTGGCTGACCACCCTGGTCCATGGCGGCAGCCTGGTGCTGCGCGGCGATGAGCTGTGGACGCCGGAGCAAACTTATCGCGTGCTGCACGACAAGCAGGTCAGCGTGGCGGCTTTCCCGCCGGTCTACCTGCAACAGCTGGCCGAGCATGCCCTGCGTGACGGCAACCCGCCGCCGGTGCGCATCTACTGCTTCGGTGGCGACGCTGTGCCCAATGCCAGCTTCGAGCTGGCCAAGCGCGCGCTGCGCGCCGAACACCTGATCAATGGCTACGGCCCCACGGAAACCGTGGTCACGCCGCTGCTGTGGAAGGCCGACCGCACGACGGCCTGCGATGCTGCTTATGCACCCATCGGCAAGGGCGTCGGCGCGCGCAGGCTGTACATCCTCGACGAGCAACTGCGGCAGGTTCCGCTGGGCGTGGCCGGGGAGCTGTACATCGGCGGCGACGGCCTGGCACGCGGTTACCACGAGCGGGCCGGCCTGACCGCCGAGCGCTTTGTCGCCGATCCGTTCGGCCTTTCACAAGAGCAGAGCGGTGGCCGCCTGTACCGCTCCGGCGACCTGGTACGCGGCCGCGCCGATGGCGTGATTGACTACGTCGGGCGGATCGACCATCAGGTGAAGATTCGCGGCTTCCGCATCGAGCTGGGTGAGATCGAGGCGCGCCTGCAGGATCACCCGCAGGTCAGCGAGGCACTGGTGGTCGCCCGCGACGGTATCAGCGGCAAGCAACTGGTGGGCTACGTGGTGGGTAAAGCAGAAGGCGACGCGCTGCGCAGCTTCCTCCGCGAGCAGGTGCCGGACTACATGGTGCCGGCGCAGATCCTGCGGCTGGAGCGCTTCCCGCTGTCGCCCAACGGCAAGATCGACCGCAAGGCGCTGCCCGAACCGAGCTGGCAGGGCGAGGCCTACGAGGCGCCGCGCAACGAGCGCGAACAGGCCCTGGCGGCCATCTGGCAGGACGTGCTGCAGGTAGAGCGCGTCGGCATCCGCGACAACTTCTTCGACCTCGGCGGCGATTCCATCCTCAGCTTGCAGATCGTCTCTCGCGCCCGCCAGGCGCTGGGCGAGGGCGTGGAAATCCGCCTGCGCGACCTGCTGCAGTACCAGACCATTGCCGGCCTGCTGGAGCGCGCCGAGAGCGTGGCCGAGGTAGCGCCGACAGCGGTCGTGGAGATTGCTGATGACGGCGAATCTTTCGGCCTGGTGCCGATCCAGCAATGGATGTTCGAGCAGCAGCTGGAGGAGCCCGACCACTTCAACCAGGCGGTGCTGCTGGAGTGCCGCCAGCGTCTCGACGCGCAGGCGCTGGAAGCGGCGCTGCAAGGCCTGCTGGCCGAACACGGCAGCCTGCGCCTGTCCTTCTCACGTGGCGCGGACGGCGTGTGGCGCCAGCGCTATCGCGAGGCCAGCGAGATCACCGGTGCGCTGCTCTGGCAGCGTCAGGCGGCGAATGCCGAGGAGGCGCTGCTGATCGCCAACCAGGCGCAGCGCAGCCTGGAGCTCAGCGAAGGTCGGCTGCTGCGCGGCGTACTCACCGACATGGCCGATGGCACCCAGCGCCTGTTGCTGGTGATCCACCACCTGGGTGTGGACGGCGTGTCCTGGCGCATCCTGCTGGAGGAGCTGCAACAGCGCTACGCCGCTCAGCTCATTGGCGAACCGGCTCCGCGCCTGGAACGCACCAGCGCCTACCGGGCCTGGGCCGAAGGCTTGCGCGAGTACGCCGACAGCCAACTGGCGCAAGGCGACCTGCCGTACTGGCTGGAGCAGACCGAAACCCAGGGCCTGGGCGAGCCGCAGCGCGATAACCCGCGCGGCGCCGAGCGCATGGCGCACCTGGAGCAACTGTTCCTGCGCCTGGACCGCGAGCAGACCCAGCGCTTGCTGAAGGTGGCGCCGGAGGCTTATCGCACGCAGATCAACGACCTGCTGCTGACCGCCCTGGGCCGCACGCTGTGCCAATGGTGCGAATCGGAGTCGGTGCTGATCGGCCTGGAAGGCCATGGCCGCGAGGACATCCTCGACGCGGTCGATCACAGCCGCACCCTGGGTTGGTTCACCAGTCTGTTCCCGCTGCGCCTGACGCCGGGGCAGGGCGACTACACCCAGGCCATCCCGGCGATCCGCCAGCAGCTGCGCGCGGTGCCGGACAAGGGCATCGGCTACGGCGCCTTGCGTTATCTGGGCGACAGCGCACTGCGCCGCCAGCTCGCCGCCCGCGCGGAGCCGCGGGTCACCTTCAACTACCTCGGCCAGTTCGACCAGAGCTTCGATGAACAGGCGCTGTTCGTGCCGCTGCAGGAGAAGCCCGGTGACACCTATGCCGCCAGTACGCCGATGAACAACTGGCTGGAGATCGTCGGCCAGGTCTACGACGGCGAGTTGACTCTGCGCTGCATGTTCAGCCGTCGGGTGTTCCGCCCGTCGCGTATCGAGGCGCTGATGGCGCAGCTGCGCGCGGAACTGGATGGGGTGATCGGCCATTGCTGCGCCCAGGTGGAAAGCGGCGCGCGCAAGGAGCAAGCCACGGTATGAACGCATTGATGAAAGAGGTTGGCATGCTGCACCCGGAGATTTCCGCCTTCCTGGACATGGTCGACGACGGTCGCCGTACGGGGCGCCCGGCGCTGCATGAACTGCCGGTGGAGCAGGCGCGGCAGGACTTCGAGGCGTCCTCTGAATCGCTCAAGGCCGGCGCGCCGTCGATGCCGGTGGAAGAACTGCTGATCCCGGCCGGCGAAGGCCGGAAACTGCCGGTTCGTCTGTACCGCCCTGTGGGGTCTGGCGACGGGGCGATCCTGTACTTCCATGGGGGCGGCTACACGGTCGGCAGCCTGGATTCCCACGATGGCTTGTGCCGGCTGCTGGCGAAGTACTGCGATTGCTCGGTGATTTCGGTGGGCTACCGATTGGCACCGGAAGCACCGTTCCCGGCCGCTACCCACGATGCGCGCGATGCCTGGAACTGGCTGTTGGCCTCTGCCTCCAGCCTTGGCTTGAATCCGCGCCGTCTTGCCGTTGGCGGCGACAGTGCCGGTGCCACGCTGGCTACCGTGCTCTGCGCCGAACTGGCGGGCGAGGGCGCCGAACAGCCCTGCGCTCAGTTGCTGTTCTATCCGGCGGCGGATGCCGGTGCACGCAGCGAATCCCAGGAGTTGTTCGCCGAAGGTTATCTGCTGGAGACGGCCAGCCTGGACTGGTTCTACCAGCAGTACGTGCCGGACCAGGCGCAGCGCAATGATCGGCGCTGTTCGCCGGTCCACGCCGGCCCCGCGCTGCAAGGCAGCGCGCCGGCGCTACTGTTCGCGGCCCAGTTCGATCCGTTGCTGGACGAAGGCCTGGCCTATGCGAAGGCGCTGGTGGAACAGGGCGTGGAAGTGGAGGCCGAGCGCTGCTGCGGGATGACCCGCGACTTCCTGCGCATGGGCAACCTGGTGCCGGAGGTGGAGGGGTATTACCGGCGCGTGGCGGAGTTTCTGGCTGCGCGCTGGTGATACCGCCTCCACGGACGCTTTCTGCGTTGTTGGACCGTAGGGCGAATAACCTGGAACAGGTTATCCGCCGACCACATGGCGGCGGATAACGCTGGCGCGTTATGCGCCCTACGACACTGGTAAACCAGCGACACCCGCGGGCCATGCCCGCGATCGCGCGCACGGCGCGCTCCTACAGGTTGGCTTCGGCAATTCCGTTCTTGTAGGAGCGGGCCATGCCCGCGAAAGGCGCCGACAGGCGCCCTGACGCGACTTACTGCACCGCCGCCACCGGCTGCGCGGCCACCTCGCGGCTGGCGGCGTCCTGCAGCGCCGGGCTGGCCCAGTCGGCGGCCTGGAAGTCGCGGCGGATCAGGCCGTAGGCCTTCGCAGCCTTGATCGAGGCGTCGAGGCGGCCGAGGAAATCGGCGTCGAGCTTCGGCGAGAGGACTTCCGCCAGGGGGCGATCCTTGAACTCGCTCTTGAAGATCACCGACGGGTAATTGGCCTGCTTCGATACCAGCTCGATGTAAGCATCGCGGTTGGCCTCGGAGCTGGCCCACTGCACGGCTTGCAGCTGCACCTTCAGCAGGCGCTCGGTGATCTCCGGGTGGGCGTCGACGAATTCGCCGTTGCCCACCAGCAGTGCCTGAAGCGTGCCGGCGCCGCCCAGGTCATGGGTGCTCAGGGGGATTTCCGCCAGGCCCTTGTCGCGCAGGGCGAAGAGGCCGGCCAGGCCCCAGGTGGCATCGATCTGCTTGGCTGCCAATGCCGCAAGGGCGGCGCTGAAGTCCAGGTTGATGACCTTCAGGTCCTTCTCGGACAGGCCGGCGCTGGCCAGGGCATTGTCGAACGACAGCTGGCTGGCGGTGCCGCGGAAGATGCCCACGCGCTTGCCCCTGAGGTCGGCCAGGGTCTTGATCCCCGAACCCGGCTGCACGCCCAGGTAATGGTTGACGCCGCGCGCGGTGGCGGCCAGTACGCGGCTGTCCAGGCCGCTGGATTTGCCGATGATCGCCGCCAGGTCGCCCAGGTAGGCAAAGTCCACCTGGCCGTTGGCGAAGGCTTCGTTGACCACCGGGCCTGCGCCCTTGAAGAAGCTCCACTTCACCTGAATGCCGTCCCTGGCGAACTCCTTCTCCAGTAACTGACGGGTATAGAGGATGTCCACTACGCCGCCGCCGGAGTGGTTCTGCCCGGCGCTGACGTCGGGTACGGCAATGCGGATTTCCTTCACCGGTTCGGTGGCTTGCGCCACCAGCGGATAGGCGCCGAGCAGGCCGGCCAGCACCGGTGCAGCGAAGAGTGACAGCAATTGATGGGTGAGGGCCTTCATGGCGCCTGCCTCCTGCAGTGGGGGGAGCGCGTGTGGCTCCGGCGCCCGCACTAAAGGCACGGGGCTGTCCATCAACAAAATAATAAAAATGCATTTTTTAGGAATTATTCGAGCTAAGCGAGCAGCCACAGGGCTTCGCGGGCAGATGCCCGGAGGGCATAAAAAATATTCGGCGAATGCATTGGATGAGCGCCCGGGCCTTCCCTTAAATGGCCTGTGTTAGCTCATAAATGCATTGATATAACTATTTATATTCCAATGAAGAATATTACTAAGCCGTATCGCCTTGCTCTTCCCAGCCCGCGCCTGAGGCCTTTCACCGTCGGCTGGCGCGGGCTTGAAGCCCTGTTGCCGTGGCTGGTGCCGCTGGCCATTGCCTTGCTCTGGTGGACCGCCAGCCACCGTCACTGGATGTCCGCGCAAATTCTTCCCACGCCCGAGCTGGTGCTTCAGGCCGGCCGCGAGCTGCTGGCCGGTGAGCTCTGGCAGCAACTGGGCATCAGCCTGAAACGTCTGCTCTGGGGCCTGCTGGCCGGTATCCTCAGCGGGCTGGCACTGGGCGCCTGGCTCGGCTTCAGTCGCCGCGCCGAGCGTCTGGTGCTGCCCACCTTCAGTGCCCTGGCGCAGGTCCCGACCCTCGCCTGGATTCCGCTGTTCATGCTGTTCTTCGGCATCGGCGAGCTGCTCAAGCTGGTGGTGCTGATCAAGGCCATCATCGTGCCGGTGACGCTGCACACCCTGGTCGGCGTGCGTGATGCCCAACCGCGTCTGCGTGAGGCTGCCGCCGTGCTGCGTCTACCGCGTTACCTGCTGTTGTGGCGGCTGATCCTGCCGGCGGCGCTGCCGTCCTTCCTGACCGGTGTGCGCCTGGCCCTGGCGCAGGGCTGGACCTCGCTGCTGGCAGTCGAACTGCTCGCCTCCAGCGAAGGCATCGGCTACCTGATGGTGCAGGCGCGGCAGCTGTTCATGCTCGACATCGTGTTCGTCTGCATCCTGGTTATCGGCCTGGTGGGCGCGGCGATGGACCGTGGCATTCAGGCGCTGGACCGGCGCCTTGTGCACTGGCCGCAGCAAGCGGCTGGGGAGTTCCGCCGTAGTAAGTCGGGCAAGGGCTGGGAGCGCCTGCAACCTTGGTTGCTGCCGTTGGGCCTGTTGGCGATCTGGCAGGCGGCGAGTGCGCTGGAGTGGGTCGATCCGGCGATTCTCGCCAGCCCCGCGTCGGTGGCCGTTGCGTTGTGGGATGGCTTGCTGGACAACAGCCTGACCACTGCGCTGCTCGCCAGCCTGCAACGTACGATCGCTGGTCTGTTGCTGGGCGGCACGCTGGGCTTCCTGCTCGGGTTGGGCCTGGGCTTGTGGCGCCCGGCGGAAAGGCTGCTCGGTCCGTCTTTCGCGGCGCTGCGGCAAGTGGCGATCTTTGCCTGGGTACCGCTGCTCACTGCCTGGTTCGGGCTCGGCGAGCTGGCCAAGGTGGTGTTCGTCGGCCTGGCCGCGTTCTTCCCGCTGCTGCTGGCGACCCAGCGCGGCATCGCCAGCCTGCCGGCGCAACTCAGCGAGGCTGCCATCGCGCTGCGTCTCTCGCCCTGGCAACGGCTGCGCCGGCTGGTGCTGCCGGGCGCTGCGCCGTCGGTGTTCGCCGGAGTGCGCCTGGCGCTGATCTACGCCTGGCTCGGCACCATCGGCGCCGAGTACTTCATGCCCTCGGACGGTGGCATCGGTAGCCTGATGATCGGCGCGCAACAGCTTTTCCGCATGGACCTGGTCGGCGCCGGCATGTTGCTGGTCGGCCTCACCGGAGCCTTGCTGGCCGCCCTCGGCCAGCGCATCGAAGCGCGGGTAACGCGCTGGAGACACGCATGAACGCTTTCACACCGCAGGCGCTGGTGAGCTTTCGCCAGGTCGCCAAGAGTTTCCCCGTGGACGGCCGCGAGCTGCAGGCCATCGAACGCTTCGACCTGGAGATCGCCGACGGCGAGTTCATCGCCATCGTCGGTGCCAGCGGTTGCGGCAAGTCCACGCTGTTGCGCCTTCTGGTGGGGCTCGACCGTGAGTTCCGGGGTGAGATTCGCATCGACGGCGCGCTCATCGACGGCATTGGCGGCGAACGCGGCATCGTGTTTCAGGAGCACCGCCTGTTCCCCTGGCTGAGCGTGGAGCAGAACGTCGCCCTGGGCCTGGTCAACGAACCGCTGAGCGAGACCGGCAAGGCTTCGAAAGTGGCCGATTACCTGGAGTTGGTGGGCCTGACCGCCTTCGCTCGCGCTTATCCGCATCAGCTTTCGGGCGGCATGGCGCAGCGGGTGGCTATTGCCCGCGGGTTGGTGGCCAGCCCGCGCATCCTGCTGCTGGATGAGCCCTTCGGCGCGCTGGATGCGCTGACTCGTCAGCAGCTGCAGGAAGAGCTGCTGCGCATCCGCCAGCGCGAACGCATCACCACCGTGCTGGTGACCCACGATGTGGAGGAGGCGCTATTCCTCGCCGACCGAGTGGTGGTGATGGCGCCGCGCCCAGGGCGCATCAAGCGCATCGTCGAGGTGCCGTTGGAGCATCCGCGCGAACGCGGCGGCTATGACTTCCTGCGCCAGCGCGAGGCGCTGCTGCACGAGCTGACGGGCGATGGCGACTATGTCGCACCGCAGCTTGAGCGGGTCGAAGACCTGCCGTTCGAATTCATAGCCTGCTGATCCAAACACCAAACCCTGTAGGAGCGAGCTTGCTCGCGAATCGCCCCGCAGCGGGGTTTGTTCGCGAGCAAGCTCGCTCCTACACAAAACACCTACCTACCGAGTCCGACCATGAGCAAACGCCCCAACTTCCTCGTCATCGTCGCCGACGACCTCGGCTTCTCCGACCTCGGTGCCTTCGGTGGCGAGATCGCCACGCCGCATCTGGACGCCTTGGCCCTCGAAGGCCTGCGCCTGACTGATTTCCACACCGCGCCGACCTGCTCGCCAACCCGTTCGATGCTGCTCACCGGCACCGACCATCACATTGCCGGCATCGGCACCATGGCCGAGGCGCTGACGCCTGAGCTGGAAGGCAAGCCGGGCTACGAGGGCTACCTCAACGACCGCGTGGTGGCGCTGCCGGAGCTGCTGCGCGAGGCGGGTTACCAGACCCTGCTCTCGGGCAAGTGGCACCTGGGCCTGAAACTCGAACAGGCGCCCCATGCGCGCGGCTTCGAGCGCTCCTTCTCGCTGCTGCCGGGCGCGGCCAACCATTACGGTTTCGAGCCCCCCTATGACGAAACCACCCCGCGCATCCTCAAGGGCACGCCAGCGTTGTATGTCGAGGACGACCAGTTCATCGACGAGTTGCCGGCGGACTTCTATTCCTCCGATGCTTTCGGCGACAAGCTGATCCAGTACCTCAAGGAGCGCGATCAGAACCGCCCGTTCTTCGCCTACCTGCCGTTCTCCGCGCCGCACTGGCCGCTGCAGGCGCCCAAGGACGTGGTGGACAAGTACAAGGGCCGCTACGACGCCGGCCCGGAGGCGCTGCGCCTGGAACGCCTGGAGCGGCTCAAGCAGCTGGGCCTGATCGATGCTGACGTAAAGGCGCATCCGGTGCTGGCGATCAGCAAGGAATGGGCGCGCCTCACCGACGAGGAAAAAGCCAGATCGGCACGGGCCATGGAGGTCTACGCGGCGATGGTGGAACGCCTGGACTGGAACGTCGGCCGGGTCGTCGAGCACCTGCGTCAGCAGGGCGAACTGGACAACACCTTCGTCCTGTTCATGTCCGACAACGGCGCCGAGGGCGCGCTGCTGGAAGCCTTCCCGCGTTTTGGTCCGGACCTCTTGAGCTTCCTCGACCAGCACTACGACAACAGCCTGGAGAACATCGGCCGCGCCAACTCCTACATCTGGTACGGCCCGCGCTGGGCCCAGGCCGCCACCGCACCGTCGCGCCTGTACAAGGCCTTTACCACCGAAGGTGGCATCCGCGTGCCGGCGCTGGTGCGCTACCCGGCGCTACAGCGCCAGGGCGAGATCAGTCACTCGTTCTCCACGGTAATGGACATCACCCCGACGATTCTCGACCTGGCCGGTGTGCGCCATCCGGGCAAGCAATGGCATGGCCGCGAAGTAGCGGAGGTGCGGGGCAAGTCGTGGCTGGGCTGGCTCTCCGGCGAGACGGAACAGGCCCACGACGAGAAAACCGTCACCGGCTGGGAGCTGTTCGGCATGCGAGCCATCCGTCAGGGCGACTGGAAGGCGGTGTACCTGCCCGCGCCGGTCGGCCCGGCGACCTGGCAGCTCTACGACCTGGCGAGCGACCCTGGCGAGACGCGAGACCTGGCCAAGAGCGAACCGGCTAAGCTGGAAGCGCTGATCGAGCACTACAAGCAATACGTGAACGAGACAGGGGTGATCGACGCGCCGCCGCCGTTCCTGGCGCGCTGATGCGGACGCGGCCGCCGGTGCCGGGAGGGAGAACCGGCGGCCGCCCGACTGCACGGACTGACGGCGGCCACCGGGAGACATGCTCTCCCTTGTGGGCTTATGGCGGCCCCTCCTTGAGACCGTCCTGGTGGGCGGCGGACAGGTGTGGCTCCTGCCGGCTGTCCTCCGGTTCGATGTCCAGCCATTCCTCCAGCGACTCTTCGCGAGTCACGGTCGGATCGGGGGCCGGCGTATCCGTGGGGGTCTTCATGCTCGCCCTGCTCAAGTCATTTGCCTGCAAGGGCCCGCAGGCGCGAGCCGGCCACCACCACCTTGCGTGGTCGATGGGTCGGGTTTACCGGGACGAAAGTCTGCAGCTCGATACGCTTGAGGAACCAGTCGACGTTGTCCTCCTCCAGCGGTCCTTCCACGGTCATCAGGTCACGGCGGATGCGCTCCACCAGATTGTTCAGGAGGACGGCGCTGGATTGCTCTTCCTGCTGGATGACGCGGGAGATCAAGCGCTTGCCCCTGGCATTGCGCAGGTTGATCAGCAAGGTACCGTCGGGCCTGATCGAAAATTGCGGACGGTAGTCGGTGAACAAGTGGCTCAGGTGCTCGATGGCCGTATCGCGGCAACTGGACATGTCGATCCCTCCCGGTGGTTGGCAAAAGCCAGAGCGCTGGCTTGAGCCTGAGTCCTCGCATCAGCCGTGCCAGATCGGGAGCAACTGTTTCATCCGCTTAACAGGTTGTTATCGCTGGAAATCGTGAAGGCATGCTGGCCTTTGGTCATTTGCAGGATGCAAGGTTGCACCGGCAAGGGGCTGGAAAATGCACGACCAGACGCCTTTCCACCGTTCTTGCCGCCCTGCCTGCCGCGTTGACAGGCCTTCCGTCCGAAACTCTTTCCGGCCGCGAGGGTGCCGGTGATGCCAGCGGCACCTGCCAGCGCTGGCGATCCGCTTGCCGGTGCCGGGGAACTGCGGTGCCTGGGCCAAACGCCAGCATTTCCCTCGGGCAACCGAGTGGGCAGGGTGGACCAGGGAGAGGAGGTGGCCATGACGCAGTTCCGACGCCTGGACGTGGAAGCCGTGCTCCACGAAGCCTATCCACTGTTCAATTTCTCCTGCTATCGGGAGGAAGGTGGCCGCTATTCGATCCGCCTCAGCAGCCAGCTGGCGGACATGCCCTGTACCACCGTGGTCGGCATCCACGGCGACGAGCTGAGCAGCGCCGGGCGGGTGCGCAGCCTTGGCCTGGAGCTGATCGACAGTTTCATCGACTAGTGAGCGGCGACGTTGCCGCCGCTCACCGCTCGGGTATCAGCGACTGCGGCTCAAGGCGCAGGCCGCCGCCAGCAGTCCGGCAGCGGTGGCCAGCACCGCCGCGGTCTGCCACGGATGCTCACCGGCGTACTCGCCGCTCGCGCGGATGGCCCGGCGGCTGCGATGAATCAGGTGTTCGCTGGTTTCGCGGCTGTCGTCCACCAGGTCCCGCAGCCTCGTCTTGAACGCCGGCAGTTGTTCTGCCGTGAGATCCCGGCTGCTGGCCAGCAGGGTTTCCAGGTCGTTCACCAGGGATGCAGCTCCTGCACGCCACTGTTGCGGGAGGAAGGGAACCATCGATAGCTACCCATGGATTGTCTCCTTGATTGCTTCTGGTTGGAATTCGCGGGGGTGGCCGCGCCGTCTGGCGTCGCTCCACCATTGGCATCGGGGCGCACTATTTCGCGCGCTCGCGACTCTGCCGGCCCCCTTCGAGAGAACCCGCAGACCGCCGGTCGTTCACTGATTCTGATGAGTGGAACCTGACGGTTCGCGCCGGGCGTGCTTGAGTGCAAGAGGCGCTCGCCGGCCCTTTTTCTGCCATCGTTGGAGGCTGTGCAGGTGCGACGATTGGTGGCAGCGCGCGGGGGCGCGCAGGGGCGATCGCTTGTGCGAGGATGCCGCCCGCCACGCCATGAGCACTTCAACGAACCGGGAGACGACTGCCGATGCTGATCCGTGACTTTCGCGACGACGACATGGAGCGGGTGCTGGATATCTGGCTGCGGGCCTCGCAGCAGGCCCACGATTTCATCGATGCCGATTTCTGGCAGCAGCGTCTGCAGGACATGCGCGACGTCTACCTGCCGGCCGCGGCGTCACGAGTCGTCGAGAACGACGGATGCATCAGCGGTTTCTACAGCCTGCATGACGGCGCACTGGCGGCGCTCTTCGTCGCACCGGAGTGCCAGGGCAAGGGGCTGGGTTCGCACCTGCTGAGCGATGCCAAGATTCACCTGCCGATGCTGGAACTGGCGGTCTATTCGGCCAATGCCGGCGCGGTGGCGTTCTACCAGCGGCACGGTTTCGAGGTGCTGGAGGAGCGCGAGGACGAACGCACTGGCCATCCCGAGAAGCGCATGGGCTGGATGGCACGCCCGGTAGCCTGCGGATGCTCATGAATCGGCCGGGCAGGGCGGCGGCCCTGATCCTGGCGGTCGCCGGACCGGCCAGTGCCATGGATGGTAAGGGAAACTCCAGCGACCACTTCACCGTCGGCACCAGCCTCGGAACGGCGGCGGTCAGTGAGTCCAGCAGCCATTCTCCGCGGGCCTATCAGCAAGCGCGCGATGACGCACTGGCCTACGTTGCCTCCGCGGGCCTGATCCATGGCGCGCAACTGGAGTACGCGCTGCGCGAGTACCGCAGGCTGCATCCGCTGTCGACGCTCAGTGACCTGCAGTTGGCCCAGGCCTTCGCCAGTCAGGGGTGAGGCATCCTGCTGCTCAGCATGCAGCGGCGCGCAAGGTCTCAGGGAGTCCAGTAGCTTCTGACGTGTCGGCTGGATGCATAGTCCAGGTGCAGGGCGAAAGAGGTCTGGAAGAACTCCAGTAGCCGGGTGTCGAGCACCAGTGTATTGAGCGAGGCGAGCGAGCCGATCACCTGTTTCACATCGGCGTCGGTCTCTCCGCAGCGGTTCTCATGGCACAGGCGCTGGGTCTGCCGGTCGGCGCTGATGCGGCAGATGCACTCGGCATCGCGGCAGTTGCGTACCTTCAGGCTCAGCTCCGGCAAGTCGCGGCGGCCATCGAGCAGCTCGATACTGCACTCCAGGCCGTGCTGGCGCGCGAACTCGCCGGCGCGGGCGAAGACCGGCAGGGCTACTTCCACCAGTGCGCTCTGGTAGGCATCGGCGAAACTCTCGGGGTCAGCGCTCATCCAGAATCTCCTGTGCTCACGGCACCATGCCCGGCGCAAGGCAGGCCGGGGTTCTGTGATGGACCACGGAAGATGTGGCTTGCGCGATAGGACGCCGGATTTTCCGCCGAGCGGTTATCCAGCCCGACGCCTCAGACGACGGCCGGCGTCCGGGCTTCGGCCTGCAACGCCTGGATCACCGAGGGGCGTGCACCGACCTCCTGGCGGAAGCGGCGAATCGCCGGATATGCCTCGAGATTGACCTTCAGGTGTTCGGACCAGCCCAGCACGGTGAACAGGTAGGCATCGGCGATGCTGAAGCGGCCCGCGAGGGTGTGGCCATTCGCGGCCAACACCTGTTCCAGGTAGTCCAGGCGCCTGGCCAGCTTCGCGCGCAGCCGGTCCTTTACCGGGTCAGGGATTGCTTCGTCGAACAGCGGGCTCATCCCCGCATGCAGTTCGCTGCCGACGAAGTTCAGTTGAGCCTGCAGTTGTGTGCGCAACAGGGTACCGTTGGCGGGCGCAAGGCCTGCCTCGGGCTGCAGGTCGGCGAGGTACTGTAGAATCGCCGCGCCTTCGGTCAGCACCGTACCGTCCTCCAGTTCCAGCGCCGCGACATAGCCCTTTGGATTGATCTGGTAGAAGTCGCGGCCGTCCGCGGTGCGCTTGGTCTGGTTGTTCACACGCACCAGCGAGAACGGCAGGCCGAGCTCGCGCAGGATGATGTGCGGGGCGAGGGAGCAGGCGTTGGGAGCGAAGTAGAGCTTCATCGGGCGGGCCTTGGTCGGAAATGGGCGGCCAGTATTCCCGCTCCGGATGCAGCGCGTAAGAACGCACTTTTTTGTGCGCTGGGCACAAAAAGGTTACCGGGAAGGACAGATGAAGAAGAACGTTTCGGGCTGCTCGGTGGAGGAGGCCATGCGGGTGATCGGCGGCCGCTGGCGGCTGCTGCTGGTGTCGTACCTGCTCGATGGCAGCAAGCGCTTCAACGAATTGCGCCGTGACATGCCGGAGATTTCCCAGCGGGTGCTGACCGCCGAACTGCGCGCGCTGGAGGAGGCGGGGCTGGTGATTCGAACCGTATTTCCCGAGGTTCCGCCTCGCGTGGAGTATTGCCTGAGCGATGACGGTGACCGCCTGCGGCCGGTGGTGGAAGTGGTGAAGACCTTCGGCCTCTGGCTCAAGGCCCGCCCCGAAGAAAATGCCTGAATGCCCCGCCTGACAATGCGTCGCGCCGTAGCATCCCGCGCTAGAGGTGGGCTTCACGTAGGGCGGATAACCGGTTCCCGGTTATCCGCCCTACGGTACTGGCTCAAGGCCCGCCCGGCCTTGTAGGAGCGGGCCACGCCCGCGATCCGTCGGCAAGGCCGGCGCAGGCACGTCACCCTCGCTGGCGGGAACGACGTGAAACCTGGGGAAGCGTCCTTGGGGGTGATCGCGAGCATGGCTCGCTCCTACAGTCGATTTCCTGCAGAACTCAGGGTTGCACCTTTTACAGCTCTGGCACGAACACTGCTTTCTTCCTGCCGTCCGGCCGCCCCTCGCGGGTTCTGGCCGGGCGAGCCTGTCGCCGTGCTCCGTTTGGTAGCGCCTGGTGTGGGAAATGTCACCGGTTGCACCGGATTCGCGCGTACGACCAAAGGCTTGTTTTTATTGGGTTGCACCTGGTTGCACCTTGCAATTCGGCGGTATAACCTTGCGCCGTTTTCAGGCACACCTTCTAACAACAGGAAGCCCCATGGCCACCACCACCCTTGGCGTGAAGCTCGACGATGCCACCCGCGAGCGCCTCAAGCTGGCTGCCCAGCAGCTCGACCGTACCCCGCACTGGCTGATCAAGCAGGCCATTTTCTCCTACCTGGAGCAGGTCGAAGGCGGTCTGACGCCGGCCGAGCAATCCGGTCTGGCTGCGGCAGCGGGCGAGGAATCGCTGGATGCGCTGAACGAACAAGGGTTGCAGATCTTCCTCGATTTCGCTGAAAGCATCCTGCCGCAGTCCGTGCTGCGTGCGGCCATCACCGCCGCCTACCGCCGCCCGGAAACCGAGGCGCTGCCGATGCTGCTGGACCTGGCCCGTCTGCCGAAAGAGCAGGCCGGCGCCGCCAGCAAGATGGCACTGGGCATCGCCGAAAAGCTGCGTAACCAGAAGAACGCCGGTGGCCGCCAGGGCCTGGTGCAGGGCCTGCTGCAGGAGTTTTCCCTGTCGTCCCAGGAAGGCGTGGCGCTGATGTGCCTGGCCGAAGCGCTGCTGCGCATCCCGGACAAGGCTACCCGTGACGCGCTGATCCGCGACAAGATCATCGACGGCAACTGGGAGCAGCACCTGGGCCAGAGCCCGTCGATGTTCGTCAACGCCGCTTCCTGGGGCCTGCTGATCACCGGCAAGCTGGTGGCGACGCACACCGAAGCCGGCATGTCCTCGTCGCTCAACCGCATCATCGGCAAGTCGCGGCGAGCCGTTGATCCGCAAGGGCGTGGACATGGCCATGCGCCTGATGGGCGAGCAGTTCGTCACCGGCGAAACCATCGCCGAGGCCCTGGCCAATGCAGCGAACATGGAATCCCGCGGCTTCCGCTATTCCTACGACATGCTCGGCGAAGCCGCACTGACCGATGAGGACGCCAAGCGCTACCTGGCTTCCTACGAGCAGGCCATCCATGCCATCGGCAAGGCTTCCCACGGCCGTGGCATCTACGAAGGCCCGGGCATCTCGATCAAGCTCTCCGCCCTGCACCCGCGCTACAGCCGCGCCCAGTACGACCGCGTGATGGACGAGCTGTACCCGACCGTGCTGCGGCCTGGTGAAGATGGCCCGCGACTACGATATCGGCATCAACATCGACGCCGAGGAAGCCGACCGCCTGGAAATCTCCCTCGACCTGCTCGAGCGCCTGTGCTTCGAGCCGTCGCTGGCCGGCTGGAACGGCATCGGCTTCGTCATCCAGGCCTACCAGAAGCGCTGCCCGTACGTGATCGACTACGTGATCGACCTGGCCAAGCGCAGCCGCCATCGCCTGATGATCCGCCTGGTGAAGGGCGCCTATTGGGACAGCGAGATCAAGCTGGCCCAGGTCAACGGCCTGGAAGGCTACCCGGTCTACACCCGCAAGCCTTACACCGACGTGTCCTACCTGGCCTGCGCACGCAAGCTGCTGGCGGTGCCGGAATCCATCTACCCGCAGTTCGCCACCCACAACGCCCACTCGCTGTCGGCCATCTACCAGCTGGCCGGGCAGAACTACTACCCGGGCCAGTACGAGTTCCAGTGCCTGCACGGCATGGGCGAGCCGCTGTACGAGCAGGTGGTGGGCAAGGTCGCCGACGGCAAGTTCAACCGTCCGTGCCGCATCTACGCGCCGGTAGGCAGTCATGAAACTCTGCTGGCTTACCTCGTTCGTCGCCTGCTGGAAAACGGCGCTAACACTTCGTTCGTCAACCGCATCGCCGACCACAGCATCTCCCTCCAGGACCTGGTACTGGACCCGGTGCTGCAGGTCGAACAGATGGCCGCGCAGGAAGGCACCCTGGGCCTGCCGCACCCGCGCATTGCGCTGCCGCGTGATCTTTATGGCGACTCCCGCCTGAACTCCGCCGGCATCGACCTGGCCAACGAACATCGACTGGGCTCGCTGTCTTCGGCGCTGCTGTCGAGCACCAACCACGCTTATATCGCCGAGCCGATGCTGGGCCTGGTCGACGCCGCTCCGGGCGAGCCGCAGCCGGTGCGCAACCCGGCTGATCACCGCGACGTGGTGGGCCATGTGCGTGAGGCCAGCGAAGCCGACGTGAACAACGCCATCCTCGGTGCGCTGTCCAGCGCGCAGATCTGGCAATCGACCCAGCCGGCCGAGCGTGGCGCCATCCTGATGCGCGCCGCCGACCTGATGGAAGCCGAAATCCAGTCGCTGATGGGCGTGCTGGTGCGTGAGTCGGGCAAGACCTTCGCCAACGCCATCGCCGAAGTGCGCGAGGCAGTGGACTTCCTGCGCTACTACGGCGCCCAGGCCAGCACCCACTTCGCCAATGACAGCCACCGCCCGCTGGGCCCGGTGGTGTGCATCAGCCCGTGGAACTTCCCGCTGGCAATCTTCAGCGGCCAGGTGGCCGCCGCCCTGGCCGCCGGCAACACCGTGCTGGCCAAGCCCGCCGAGCAGACCCCGCTGATCGCTGCGCAGGCCGTGCGCATCCTGCTCGAAGCCGGCGTGCCGGCCGGCGCCGTGCAATTGCTGCCGGGCCGCGGTGAAACCGTCGGTGCCCGTCTCGTGGGTGACGAGCGTGTGCGTGGCGTGATGTTCACCGGTTCTACCGAAGTCGCCGGCATCCTCCAGCGCAACATCGCCGGTCGCCTCGACGCCCTAGGCCGCACCATCCCGCTGATCGCCGAAACCGGCGGCCTCAACGCGATGATCGTCGACTCCTCGGCGCTGGCCGAGCAGGTGGTGGTCGACGTGGTCAACTCCGCCTTCGACAGCGCCGGCCAGCGTTGCTCCGCGCTGCGCGTGCTGTGCGTGCAGGAAGATGCGGCCGACCGCGTGGTACAGATGCTCAAGGGCGCCATGGCCGAATACCGCGTCGGCGCGCCGGAACGCCTGCACACCGATATCGGTCCGGTGATCGACGAGGAAGCCAAGGGCAACATCGACAAGCACATCCAGGTGATGCGCGACAAAGGCCGCAAGGTGTTCCAGAGCGCCCGCGTAGACGCCGAGGAAATCAAGCGCGGCACCTTCGTCGTGCCGACCCTGATCGAGCTGGACAGCTTCAGCGAACTCAAGCGTGAAATCTTCGGCCCGGTGCTGCACGTGGTGCGCTACCAGCGTGCGGAGCTGGATCAGTTGCTCGCGCAGATCAACGAGTCCGGCTACGGCCTGACCCTGGGCGTACACACCCGCATCGACGAGACCATCGCTCAGGTCGTCGGCACTGCCCATGTCGGCAACCTCTACGTCAACCGCAACGTGGTCGGCGCCGTGGTCGGCGTGCAGCCGTTCGGTGGTGAAGGCCTGTCCGGTACTGGTCCGAAAGCCGGCGGCCCGCTGTACCTGTACCGCCTGCTGTCGACCCGCCCGCAGGATGCCGTGGCCAACCAGCTCAAGGGCGATGGCGCCCAGGCGCTGCCGCGTCCGAAAGATGCCCAGCAAGCGCTGGAAGCCCTGTCCAAGTGGGCCGGGCAGAAGGACGCTGCCCTGGCGACTCTGCTCAGCAGCTATGGCGAACTGGCGCAGAGTTTCACCCAGCAGGTCCTCACCGGCCCGACCGGTGAGCGCAACACCTACACCCTGTTGCCCCGTGAGCACGTGCTGTGCCTGGCCGAAGACCGCGCTGATCTGCTGGCCCAGCTCGCCGCTGTGCTCAGCGTCGGCAGCCGCCCGCTGGTGGCCGAGTCCAACGCCGCCGTGGTCAAGGAACTGCCGAAGGAAGTGGCCCAGCGCATCGAGCTGGTCGCCGACTGGAGCAGCACCGACAAGGTGTTCGACGCCATCCTGCACCACGGTGACTCCGACCAGCTGCGTGCGGTCTGCGAGCAGGCCAGCCAGCGCAAGGGCGCCATCGTCGGCGTCACCGGGCTGAACCGCGGGGAAACCGACATCCCGCTGGAGCGCCTGCTGATCGAGCGTGCCCTGAGCGTCAACACCGCCGCTGCCGGCGGCAACGCCAGCCTGATGACCATCGGCTGACGACAGCGCCGGTAGCGCCTCACCGGGCGCTGCCGGCCAGCTTTACGGTCGCATCTGCGACCACCCGGCCTGCCAGCCTTCGGGTGGAGCTACCCGCTCCCGGCAGGCCGTTCCCCTCGCGCTTCCTGCGCAATCCGTTTCGGGCTTCGTGCCCGGCACAACGGCGGAGCTACCCGCTCCGCCGATTTCCTTCTCTCAGGCCGGCGCCGCCGTGCGGGTGAGCTGCTCCAGCAGTTCCAGGTCAGTACTCATGCCCGAGGTCTCGCGGATGCGCGCGAGGATTTCCTTTTTCAGGGCGATGAATTCGGGCGAGACCTTCATGTCCTGGTTGCGCTCGGCCGGTAGCGGCACCTCGTAGACGCTGTCGATGCGGCCGGGGCGGGGCGCCATCAACACCACGCGGCCGCCCAGGTAGATCGCTTCCTCGACGTCGTGGGTGACGAACAGGATGGTGCTGTTCTCCAGGCGGTGCACATGGCGGATCAGGTCGTGCATCACCTCGCGGGTCTGCGCGTCCAGCGCACCGAAGGGCTCGTCCATCAGCAGGATCTGCGGCTTGGGCATCAGCGCGCGGGCGATCGCCACGCGCTGCTGCATGCCGCCGGAGAGCTGGCTGGGGTAGGCCTGGGCGAAAGCCGACAGGCCCATCAGGTTGAGCAATGCGTCGGCGCGGCCGCTGGCGACTTCCACGTCGGCGTCGCCGCGCACGGTGTCGGAGACCACCTTGAGCCGGCGGCAGAACTTGATGTTGTCCATCACCTTCAGCCAGGGGTAGAGGCTGTAGTGCTGGAACACCATGGCGCGGTCGATGCCGGGGCCGTCCACGGCGCGGCCATCGACGAGGATTTCGCCGCCGCTGTGGCGCTCCAGGCCGCCGATGCTGCGCAGCAGGGTGGACTTGCCGCAGCCCGAGGCGCCGACGAAGGTGACGAACTCGTTGGCGCGAATCTCCAGGTTGACGTCCTGCAGCGCCTGCACGTGCCGGCCCTGGCTGCTGAAGACCTTGTCGACGTGGCGAATGGCGATCTTGCTCTGGCTCATCAGGCTTACCTCTTCATCCAGGGGAAGGCCACCCGGCCGAGCCAGCGGAACGCCTGGTCGGTGAGCAGGCCAATGACGCCGATCAGCAGGATGCCGGCGAAGATCTTGTCGGTCTGCATGTAGCGCTGGGCGCGCAGAATGGCGTAGCCCAGGCCGGAGTTGGCGGCCACCAGTTCGGCCACCACCAGGTAGGTCCAGGCCCAGCCGCAGGTGATGCGCAGGGTGTCCAGCAGTGCCGGGCGGGCCGAGGGCAACACCACCAGCTTGATGATCTCCGTGCGATTGGCACCCATGGTCTGCGCCGCCTCGATCTGCGCCATGGGCACGCGGCGCACGTCTTCGGCGACCATCAGGACCATCTGGAAGAAGGTGCCGATGAAGATGATCAGCACCTTGGAGCCTTCGTCGATGCCGACCCAGAGCATCACCAGCGGGATGAAGGCTACCGCCGGCATGTAGCGGATGAAGTCGGTGAGGGGTTCGAGGAACGCCTGCACCGGGCGGTAGGTGCCGATGTACAAGCCCAGTGGCAGGGCGATCACCGCCGAAGCGAGAAAGCCGGCCATGACCCGGTAGACGCTGATGGCGATGTCTCCCAGCAGGCCCTCGTCGCTCCACCAGTGGCCGATGCGCTTGAGCACGGCGTCCGGGCCGGGGAAGAACATCGGGTTGGCCAGCCCGGCGGCGCTGTAGGCCCACCACAGCAGCAACGGCAGCAGCAGGCCGGCGGCGGCGAGGGACCAGATGGCACTGCGCGGCAACTCGCCACGGATTACCCACCAGCGCTGGCGGGCGGGCTGCACGACGGAGCGGGGCAGGGGCTGGTGGGCGGTCATGGCGTCACCTCCTCATCGGAGAACAGGGGCCGCTGGCAAGGTTGCCAACCACCCGCCGGCGGTGTGGCGCCCAGGCCGTTCAGCCAATGGGCATTGCTCAGCAGGTCGGGGTGGTCAGGGTCGGCGTCGGCCGGCAGGAGCGCGGCACCGATGCGCGCGGGCAGGGTGGACAATTCGATCTGCCAGGGTGTTGCGCCGCTTTGGTGCCGGCCGAAGGACAACTCGAAATCCAGCAGCTCCGGGATGTCGTTCGCCAGCAGCGCTGTCAGCGAGTCAGCCATGGGTAGCGGCTCGCGACGCCCGGCGGCGAAGAGGAAGCAGTCACCGGCCAGCAAGAGACAGCCCTGGCGGCCATCGGCGGCGGACAGCCAGGTGCCGCGATTGCGCCCGATGGATTCCGGCAAGCGTTCCCAGACTTCGTGGTAGCTGCCGTCCAGGCCGTCTTCGAGCACCTTCTCGCTGCTTTCGAAATGCATGCGGCCGATGTCCAGGCCGCCATTGGGCGGCTGGAAGTCGATTGCCCGGTGCCACTGGCAGCGCTGGCCGACGACTTCGGTGATGCCGGCGAAACCGGCCTGGTTGGCGAGCTCCTCCGGCGAGTGTGGCGCCGGCAGCGGGATGCGCAGGTCGGCGAACAGGCGTTCGGTCTGCAGCCAGTAGACGCGGGTGCTGGTGTCGTGGGTGCCCGCGGTGGTGGTCAGCAGGGTGCGCTGCCAGACACCCAGGTAGGCAGGCGGTACCGCGGGAATGTTCAGGCCAGGCATGCGTTTTCCTCCCATTCGGCGAGCACGGAGCGGCTGTCCAGCACGCGGCCGAACAGTCCGCCTTCCACTTCGACCATGGCCAGGGCGGCGGCATGCAGCTCGGCGCTCGGCGAGCCGCAGGCATCGTCGACCAGTGTGCAGGCGTAGCCCAGCTCCACCGCCGCGCGCAGGGTGGAGGATACGCAGACTTCGGTGGTCACCCCGCACAGAACGAGGTGGCCGATGCCCCGCCGACGCAGCAACAGGTCAAGGTCGGTGTAAGCGAAGGCGCTGTAGCCGGGTTTGTCGATCACCGGCTCGCCGGCCAGCGGCCGCAGTTCATCGATCAGGTCGTGGCCGTACTCGCCGCGCACCAGCAGGCGCCCCAGCGGGCCGTTGGCGCCGATAGGGGCGCCGGCATGTTCGGCACGGCGGCGTTTGCTTTCGTGGAGATCGGTGAGGTCCGGGCGGTGCCCTTCGCGCGTATGCACCACCAGCAGGCCCAGTGCGCGGGCGCTGTCCAGCAGCCGGGAAATGGCTGGGATCGGCGCGCGCAGGCGGTCGATCTCCAGCCCTGCCTGGTCGGCGTAGCCGCCGGGAGCGCAGAAGTCGCGTTGCATGTCGATGACGATCAGCGCGGTGCTCACAGCCGGAACTCCTTGCGCACGGCATCGGCGATGCCGCCGACTATGTCGCGTGCCATGCGCAGGCCTTTGTCGGCGCTGGAGCCGCGCGCCGAAGACAGCACGCCCGAAGGCGGCACCCACTCGGTCCGGCTGGGGTACATGTCGTACGGGGGGAAGTCGGCCGGAGCATCGTCGGGGATCAGGTCCAGGCGCACCAGATTGGGCAGGTAGTGCAGCATCAGCGAGGTCTCGATCACCGCGGCGTGCTCCAGGGCGAAGCCGGGGAAGCCGTCGGGGAATACGTCGCTGAGCGTGGCTTCGCTGCAGAAGTCCCAGTGCTCCAGGCGCATCACTTCCAGCGGGCTGGATGGCCCCAGTTCGCGCAGGGCGAGCTGGATGCCCTCGGTGACGAACCACTGGTTCTCGTAGTGGCCGTCCACCAAGACCAGGCGGGTGACGCCGTGGCGGGCGAACTCGCGCACCGCATCGCGCACCAGGGCGATCAGGGTCTGCCCGTCGAGGCTGGTGGTGCCGCAGAAGTGCTGGCCGCCGCCGCACTTGGGCTGGGACTTGTAGCCGTAGGAGAGGGCCGGTGCGACCAGGCCGTCGACCTGGCGGGCGACGTCTTCGCACAGCGCACTGGCCAGCAGCGCATCGGTGCCCAGTGGCAGGTGCGGGCCGTGCTGCTCGGTGGCGCCGCAGGGCAGGAAGACCACGGGAGATTGCTCGCGAACGCGACGTTCATATTCGACCCAGCTGAGCTGGTCCATCCGGACAGTCATGTTTCGGCCTCGCAGAGAGTGGGGGAAAGGGCGGGAGAGGGGCGTGCGGCGATCAGCGCCGCGGCCAGTACCAGCGAGCCGCCGAGCCATTCGCGCAGGCCCAGTTCGCGCTCGCCGAACCAGGCGGCGGTGAGCACGGCGACCAGCAGTTCGATCACCACCAGCACGGCGGCGCGGCTGGCCTCGACGTGACTGAAGCCGTATTGCGCGGTGCCCATGGCGGCCAGCCAGAACAGACCGAAGCCCGCCAGTTGCAACCATTGGTGTGCGTCGACCGATGGCAGTGGCGTGCCTTGCAGCAGGCAGAAAAGGCCGCCCAGCGCGGCGCTGCCGATGAAGCCGACCACTGCCTTGCTGGCCAGCGGCACCTGCTCGGCAGCGCGGGTGGCCAGGTTGTTGAGGGCGAAGGCGAAGCCGGCGGAGAGCGCCAGCCAGTCACTGGCAGTCAGCGGGCGGAAGGTCTCGTGGCTGATGCCGAGGGTCAGGGCGATGCCGAGCATGGCCAGCGCCAGGGCGCCGAGCCGAGAAGGTGTCAGGCGCTCGCCGAACAGCAGTCGGCCGCCCAGCAGGCCCCAGATCGGCGCGAGATAGAACAACAGCATGGCGCGTACCACGTCGCCCTCGGACAACGCCGCCACCAGCCCGGCCGTGGCCCAGCCACCGAATACGCAGATGGCCAGCAGAGCGCTGCGTTGCGACCACCATTGCCGGCGCTGGCTCAGCACCAGCGGCACGGCCAGTGCGCAGAGCAGCCCGTAGGTGCAGAGCACGAGCGGCATCCCGGCAAGGCCCTGGCCGGCGAAGTGCGCCAGGGGCATCCAGCCCAGGCCCCAGATGGCAGCGCCCAGCAGCAGGACGATTTCCGCGCGCATCAGGCGCCCATCCAGGCGCCGCCATTGGCGCCGAGCATCTGGCCGTGGAAGAAGCTCGCGCCGGGCGAGACGAGGAACAATACCGCCGCGGCGATCTCCTCCGGCTGGCCGAGGCGGCTGGCGGGGATCGCGGTTTCGCGGGCGATCATCGCCTCGCTCATGTGCTCCACCGAGACCATCGGCGTTTCCACCGGGCCCGGCGCCACGCCGTTGATACGAATGTGCGGGGCGAATTCCCGCGCCAGCGCCTTGGTCAGGCCGATCACCCCGGCCTTGGCTGCGCAGTACGCGGCATAGCGTTCACGGCCGAGCTGGCCCAGCTCCGAGGCGATATTGACGATGCTGCCGCTGCCCCGTGCCTGCATGTGCGTCAGGGCATGGCGGCAACAGCGGTATACCGCGTGCAGATCGACGCCGAGCAGCGTCGCCCAGTCGTCCTCGCTGGTGTCGAGGAAGGGTTTTTCCAGGATGATCCCGGCATTGTTCACCAGGATGTCCAGCTCACCTTCGGCGAGCACACGGGCGAACATCTCGGCGACCTGCTCCGGCACCGCGACGTTGGCCTGTACGGCATGAGCGCGGCCTCCTGTCGAGGCGATGCGCGCCACCAGCGCGGTCGCGGCCTCTGGCTGATTGAGGTGGTTGATCCACACCTGCGCGCCGGCTTCCGCCAATGCCAGTGCGATAGCCCGACCGATACCCTGGGTGGCGCCGGTGACCAGCGCGGTCTGTCCTTCGAGCGGCTTCATCAGTGCATGACCTCGCCATGGCTGACCGACAGCGACTGGCCGGTAAGGGCGCTGGCCAATGGGCTGCCGAGAAACAGAAAGGTGCCGGAGAGATCGGCCGGCGTCAGGAGTTCGGGCACCGCCTGGGCGGCAAGAATCTGCGCCAGCTCCTCGGTTTCGCTGCGGCCATTGGCGGCGGCCATCACTTGCAGCGAGCGCATCGCCGCGTCGGTGGCGATCCAGCCGGGGCACACGGCGTTGACGCGGATGCGCCTGGGCCCCAGTTCCCAGGCCAGCGAGCGCGTCAGGCCAATTACCGCGTGTTTGCTGGCGACGTAGGCGGAGAAGCCCGGCACGCCTTTCAGGCCCCAGATCGAGGCCTGGTTGATCACGCTGCTGCCGGCGTGCAGTTGCGGCAACAGGGCGCGGGTGAGGCGCAGCATCGAGGCGACGTTGTTGTCCAGCAGCGCCTGCCAGCGGTTGTCCGCTTCGCCGTCCTGATCGTCCAGCGGCGTGGCGTACTCGACGCCGGCATTGTTGATCAGCACGTCTAGTGCGGCGCCCTGGCGGTTGTCGGCAAAGGCGGCGATGGCATCGCTGTCACCCAGGTCGAGCGTGGCGCAGCATACGTCGCAGAGAGCTGCCAGCTCGGCCGCCACGCCTTGCAGAGCCTCGGCGTTGCGGTCGATCAGTTCCAGCGTCGCACCCTGTTCGGCGAACGCCCGCGCCAGGCCCTTGCCGATGCCGCTGGCGGCGCCGCTGATGAGTACGCGTTTGCCCCGGTAGTCGATCATGCTCAGACCGCCGTCAGGAAAGAGACGCCGACCGCGCCGTAGAAACCATCGGCTCGGTCTTTTCCGGCAGGCGCGACCTCACCGTAGTGGTCGTCCACCACGCGGCGCAGGCGGTGCCGGTGGAAGCCCTTGAACAGCAGGTGCATCGGCAGCACCTGGGCGTAGCCGTCGCCGTAGAGCTCGTGGTGCAGCTTGCGCAGGCGATACCAGGGCGCGACGGGTTTCTCGTGGTGGGCGTTGTGGTAGGCGAAGTTGAGCAGCAGCAGGTCGAGCACCGGCCAGCGCACCGAGACCACGTTGCTGTAGGTGTTCATCTGCTCGTAGGTGCGGTCGCGGGCCTTGTCGTCGGGAATCTTGCCGCCGTCCTCCAGCACCGCGAAGGCGTCGTAGGTGTGCTGGTAGGCGTCGGTGAAGCGCAGCACGATGATCATCAATGTCCAGGCGACGAAGTACAGCGCCAGCGCCTTGAGCGAGACTGCCGCGACCAGACCGAACAGCACGCCACGCACCAGCAGGGTCAGTGCTACGCGGCGACGGTTGGCGCGGTGGCGCGGGTTGTCGGTGATGAACGGCAGGAGGATCACGTAGTAATGCATGATCAGTTCCACCGCCGGCACGTAGGCCCATTCGGCGGCCAGCACCACGGCACGTACCCAGCGTGGGCTGCGGGCGAGGAAGGCCTTGGTGTCGAAGGTGATCACGTCGGCGCGATCGACGTGGTGGCGCATGTGCTTGCGGCGCAGGTCCTGGAAGCCTGCGTAGCAGCTGCCGCACAGCCAGCTGCAGGCCTCGCCGGCCCAGGTGTTGTGCGCCGGCTTGGCGAAGATGGTGCCGTGGGCGAATTCGTGGATCAGGTAGGCCGCGACGATCATCGCGTGGCCCAGCAGCAGGGTGCCGATGGCGTTGAGCGCCCAGTGATCGGCGAACAGCAGGGCGAAGCCGGTGGCATAGCCACCGAAGGCATAAGCCAGGGCCAGGCTGTTGGGCAGCCGGCCATCGGCGTAGCGGTACAGGGACGCGGACATGGATACCTCCGTGGGCGCTCCCGCCGTCCCGGCGAGAGCGTCGGGTGGGTGCCTTACTGGGCGAGGGCCTGGACGAACTGGGCGTCGAAGGTCTGGGCGAAGTCGGGGATCGCCGGGATCTGGCTGTTCTCCTTGAGCAGCTGGGCGATGACCGCGCCGCTGCCGAAGAAGGAGCTGGTGGCGTCGGACTTCTCGAAGTTCTTGCTCATTTCCGCCAGCGGGATGTTGTAGACCCCGGCCATCTGCTCCTTGGCCTCGGCGGCACTGACCCCGAGCACCTTGCCGATGATTTCGGCGGACTCATCCGGGTGCGCCTTCATGTAGGCCAGACCGTCGGCGTAGCCCTGGATCATCGCGGTGATCGCCTTCTGGCGTTTGCCGATGACCTCCTGGTTGAACACCAGCACGTCGGTGATCAGGCCCGGCGCGTCTTTCGAGGAGTACACGACGTGGAACTTGTCGCCGGGCATGCCGAGAATCTGCGAGACGTTGGGTTCGTAGGTCACGCCCACCGGCAGGCTGCCCGAGGCCATGGCGCCGGGGATGCCTTCGGGGTCATGTTCACCGGGCTGACATCCTTGTCGCTCAGGCCGTGGCTCTTGAGCGCATAGGCGAGCAGGAAGTCCGAGGGCGAGAGCGGGTTGAAGCCGATCTTCTTGCCCTTGAAGTCGGCGACGGACTTGATCGATTTGTCGGCGACGATGGCGTCCCCGCCATTGGAGAAATCGATGGGCATCACCACGCGGTACGGCTGGCCCTTGGCGACGCCGCCGACCACCTGGTCGTAGGTGAGCATGCCGCCGTCCAGCGCGCCGCCGGTCATGGCAGTGGGGATCAGCGCCGGGTCGTTGAAGAACTGCAGCTCCACTTTCAGCCCGTGGGGCTTGTAGAGGTCGAGCTTGTCGGCGACGTAGAAGGGCGCGTAACCGGCCCAGACGACGGTGCCGATCTTGAGTTTTTCAGCGGCTTGCAGAGTCAGTGGCGCGACCCCGGCGGCAGCAGGCAGACAGGCACCGAGCAGGGTCTTGCGCAGGGAACGCAGGGAAAGCGGCATGGTCATGGCATTGCTCCTAACGGTTGGAAATCGGCACGGGATGACATCACGTCTCCCGGGCTTTTCTCCCGCCGTGTAGCCCTGTCCCTAGGGCCGGAAAACTCTCGGACCGAGACATCCTCGTGAAAGGACCGGAACCCTAGTTCGCCTCTGGTGCAACTCCAGTGTGTGCCTTGCAGCGTCCGCCCACCCGGTGGCTACCTTGCCGTGGGTGATGCATCCCGTTGCAGGGGACAGAGCAATTGAAATGCCAGTTTTCCTGAAGCGGAAAAACCACCGGGGATTTCAACCGCTCAGCTGAAATCCCGGCTCAAGCGGGTGCCAGTGCTGATCGCGCTGGCACCAAGTCGATGCGCCTTGCCTTCTATTGAGGCATCAGGCGGTGCGCACGGCGGTGCGGCGCTGCGAAGCGGCAGCAGTGGCCACGAAGAGTCCGGCCGCAAGCGCCAGCGCCACCGGTACACCGTGCGGGCCGAGGTCCATCAGGCTACCGCTGAGCAACGGGCCGAGCAGACTACCGACGCCCCAGAGCATGCCGGCCGCGGCGTTGGCGGTAACCAGATCGCGGCCGCGGAAGCGCTGGCCGATCAGCACCAGCGCCAGGGTGTAGACGCCGCCGGCTACTGCGCCGAGCACCATCAGTGCCGGCCACAGCAGCGAAGGCTGGGAAATCAGCCAGGGCAGGGCGAGGCCGATCAGCATGGCGCCCACGCCGCACAGCAGGTGCAGGCTGGAGCGGTCCAGGCGGTCGGAAAGCCAACCCAGCGGCATCTGGAAGAGCATGTCGCCCATCAGGATTACCGTGGCCATGAAGGCGGCGATGCCCACTGCATAGCCATGGCTGGAGGCGTAAACCGGAAAGAGCGAGAGCACCACGCTGTCGAAGAAGGAGAAGAACAGCACGCCCATGCACAGCGCCGGGGCCACCCGCAGGAAGCCGGCCAGGGAGAAGCTGCGCGGCTCCTCGACGTGTTCGTGGAGGCCTTCCTCAGGCATGGCGAAGGCCACGGTGGCCAGGGCGATCAGGTGCCCTGCGCTGACCAGCAGCACCACCCACGGCGTCTGCGCGCCGAGCAGCGCCACCAGGGTGGGGCCGAGCAACTGGAAGGCGGTGAAGCTGGTGGCATAGAGGGCAACGATGGTTCCGCGATTCTTCTCGCCACACAACTCGTTGACCCAGGCCTCGCCGAGGATGATCGCGATGCCCATGCCGACACCCAGCGCCAGGCGCGCGGCGGCCAGTACCCAGAGGGAATGGCTGCTGAACTCGATGGCGAGCGTACTGGCGGTACACAGCACGAAGCACAGCAGGTACAGGCGGCGCCGGCTCATCAGCTGGCAGGCGCGGTCCACCAGGGTGGCGGCGAGGATCATGCCAGCCGCCGGAACAGCGGAAAGAATGCCGATCTGCAAGGCGCTGGCGCCGTTATCCAGCAAGCGCAGCGCCACCAGCGGCAGCGTCGCGCCCAGGCTCAGGCCGACGATGGAGACGGCGAACAGCAGCACCGCGAGAAGCGGTTTGTTGAGGATGGCTGGGGTATTCATGAAAACCTTCTCTTGCCCGGGCACTCATGCCACGGGCCGGCGAATGCAAACGAGCCCGCCGGGATTCACCGGAGGGCGGATTCGAAAGGCGGAGTGACCGGCGCGAAGGCGCGCGGCGTCCGGCTCAGCTGCCGGTGGGAGGAGAGAAGGTGAAGGCGAAGAGAACGCTGCGACGCAGGTTCAGCACGGCATCGACCTTGCGCACGCGCGGAGGCTCCCGGAGGAGGGCGAGCGATGAGTCGGCGAAGCGGCAGAACGGGGTCATGATACGGGTGCAGCGTAGGATGTAGGAAAACGCGCACTCTAGTGAGTGCGCGTCGAGACCGTCAATCTCGGCAAGCCGGGCGGTCGGCCAACATGCGCATCGCCACCAGGGAACCTCTGTGCAGGATGGCGTGGAGCGCAGCGATACCCATCAAGGCCGCGCGCCGGCAGCATGGGTATCGCTGCGCTCCACCCATCCTACAAGAGTGCAGCCGTGATCAGCGGCCGTAAACCGGGCTGCCAGATGGCACTTCCTGCGGTCGGGTCAGCACGTCGCGACCCGGCAGGAAGGTGCCGAATACGCGTTCCTTGCCCAGCGCCTCGGGGAAGCCGCTCTCACGGCGATAGGCCACACGGCCATTGATCAGCGTGGCCTCCACGGCATCGTCGTTGCGCTTCACCAGGCGGGTCAGGCCGATTACTTCCATCGGCGCCTCGCAGACCTCGTCCAGCTCGTCGGTCAGCCCGGCCGGGTTGACCACCACCAGATCGGCGCGGTCGCCGACGCGGATATAGCCGGCGTCGATCCCGGCGAAGTCGGCGAGTTCGCCCGTCAGGCGGTGCACCGCGCGGCCGGTGTCCATGAAGCTTTTGCCGGCCAGTTCGGCATCGCGCACGTACTTGAGCATGCGCAGCGGGAAGTTGTACTGCGCGTGGGATGCCAGGTGCGCGCCGGAGTCGGCAAAGCCCGGCTGGGTCCAGGGACTGGCCAGCAGCTTGCCCATGATGTCCGGGCGGTGGTTGCCGTAGCAGGTGGTCCACTTGAGGTCGTTGCGGTACTGGCCGGCCAGCTCGAAGAAGGCGTCCACCGGGTCCAGCCCGCGCTCGCGACCGATATCCTCGAAGTTGCGCCCGACCAGCGAGGTGTCCGGGCATTCGCGGACCCAGCAGTCGGACAGGTTGCGGTGCCACAGGCCGAGGCTGAGAGTGGCCTTGATATCCTTCTTGAAGCGCTCGCGGAAGGCCGGATCCTGGATGCGCGTGTACAGCTCATCCGGGTCCTTGATGTCGCGCAGGATTTCACCAGCGCCGAACTCCTCGAAGCCATTCATGTTCAGCCCCTCGATACGCACGACAAAGGGCGCGGGCAGCGTCTGCCAGCGGTAGCGGCCGCGCAGCAGGCGGTTCGCGACCCAGCCGGAGGCGCGGGTGATGCGGTGCATGAAGGGTTGGGATTTCAGGTCCAGTGCGGTGAGCATCGAGCACTTGAGCGGCTGGCGGAACCAGCCGTGGGCCTGGTAGAGGAAGGCGAACACGTTGATCTTGGTGACGGCGTTGGGCGCGCCCTGCATAAGCGCGTTGCGCCGACGCAGCACGGCGAACAGGCGGGAAAACTCCTTCCAGCTGGCGAACGTCGAGGGCAATGGGCTGGACCAGGCGCGGTCGCCGTCCATCTTGTCCAGGCGCGTGGTCATCACCGAGAGGCCGAAACAGCCGGCGTCCAGGGCCTGCTCCAGCAGTTCTTCCATGCGCGAAAGCTCTGCTTCGGTGGGTTTGGCGCCGCTGATGGCGCGCTCCAGGCCCATCACTGTGACTCGCAGCTCGGAGTGGCCGAGGAACGAGCAGAGGTTCGGTCCCAGCGGCTGCTGGTCATAGAAGGCGCGATAGCCCTTGGCGTCCTTCCAGGTGCGCTTGTCGCGCAGGATCGGCAGTACCTGTTCGCGCGGCACGGCTTCGACACGGGTGAACAGATCGGAGCAGTCCTCGGCCTCGCCCAGCACCATGCTGATCGAGCACGAACCAACCGACACGGTAGTCACGCCGTGGCGCACCGACTCTTTCAGCGCCGGCGCGGCGATGGCTTCGGCGTCGTAGTGCGAGTGGATTTCCAGGAAGCCGGGGGTGACCCAGCGGCCGCTGGCGTCGATGACTTCCGGGCAACCGCTTTCGTCCAGCGGGCTGACGCTCAGGGTGTCGATGCGACCGTCCTTGATGCCGACGTGGCGCAGGCTGCCGGGGGCATCGCTGCCGTCGAAATACAGGCCGTTCTTGATGATGATGTCGTAGCTCACAGGAGACTCCAGGGCGACAGCAGCAGGACGCCGCTGACCAGCAGCAGGCAGTGGATGGCGAGGCGGAAGTGGCGTTCCTCGAAACGGTGGTGCAGGCGTTCGCCCAGCCACACACCGAGCAGCAACAGGGGCGCGTAGGCCAGCACCTGGGGCAGCGCCGGACGCAGGCGGCCGTCGAGCAGGAAGGCGACGGTCAGCAGGCCGTTGAGGATGAACCAGACGCAGACCAGGGTGGCGCGCAGGCGGGTCTTGTCCAGCGGGCGAGTAGCGAGCGCGTAGACCAGCAGTGGCCCGCCGGAAGCAAACAGACCATGGCAGACCCCGGCGGCGCCGGTGGCCAGCCGCACCACCCAGTTCGGTGTCCTGCCGCGCGTTGGGGCACTGGCGCGCAGGCGCCACAGTTCGCGGCCGGCGAACCAGAGGATCAGCACGCCGAGCCCGCGCTTGAGCGGCTGCGGGTCCAGGTGCGGCAGCAGCAGGTAGCCGACCAGCATGCCCAGCAGCATGCCCGGCAGCACGGTGCGCAGCAGCAGACGGGTGTCGATCAGTCGGTGGTGACGCCAGCACAGGTAGCCGGTCATGCCGATGTTCAGCGGCACGAGGATCGGCAGCAGCGTCTCGATCGGCATCAGCAGCGCGCCAAGAGACAGGGCAATCACCACGCTGCCGAAGCCGGTGATGGCTTCCAGGGTGTAGGCCAGCAGGATGAAGCCGCCCAGGGCGATGGCGGGCGCGTTCATGGTGCGGTCACAACGGCTGCGCGAGGTTCGCGGCGCGCCCAGAGTTGCGCCAGGACCAGCCCGGAGAACAGTTGCCAGCAGCCCCAGAACGCCGCGATCAGCAGCATGCCACCGGCCTGCGGGAAGAAGGTGAGGATCAGCGCCATGCCCAGTGCGGAGTTGTGGATGCCGCTTTCCAGGGTCACCGCGCGCACATCGGCGTCCGGCAGCTTCCACAGTCGCGCGCAGGTGTAGCCCAGCAGCAGCGCGGTGCCGTTGAGCAGCAGGACCAGCCAGAAGAACAGATGGAAGTAGGCCATGAACTGCTGGAAGTTCTTGGCGAAGGCCATGCCGACGAAGCCGAGCATCACCAGCAGCGACAACTGCCGCATGGGCTTCTCCAGGCGCCGCGCCAGTTGTGGCCTGTGCTTGCCCAGGGCCATGCCCAGCAGCATCGGCAGGATCAGCACCAGGACCACCACGCCGACCAGCTCCAGCGGGTCGATGTGGATCTGCGTGAGTCGGTCACGGGTCGCCGGGTTGAGTCCCGCGTAGAGGGCGAAGTTGAGCGGAGTAAAGATGCCCGCGCTCAGCCCCGACACGGCGGTGACGCTGGCCGACACCGCGACGTTGCCGCGGGCCATCCAGGTCATGATGTTGGAGAAGGTGCCGCTGGGGCAGGTCGCCACCAGGATCATCCCCAGCGCCAGTTCCGGCTCGATGGGCAGGACGATGGTCAGCAGGCAGGTGGCGGCGGGCAGCAGCAGGAACTGCACCAGCATGCCGATCACCGGAGCCTTGGGCTGGCGCAGGATGCGGGCGAAGTCGTCGCGGCGCAGCTCCAGCGATACGCCGAACATCATCAGAGCGATGATCGCGTTCAAGGCGATCATCGAACCGCCGGAGATTTCGAGGTGGACTTCAGGCATCGCCGTTCTCCCGCAGCGGGAGGGTGGGGACTGGCGAACGGACTGCAGCCGGCGGCACGGGCGCGGCTCCGGTTGGAATAGGCATGCAAGGCGACTCTTGTTTGTATTTATCGTTTAATTGGCAAGCATAGGGGACCGTTACCGCCCGGTAACGGCTCAATCGGGACCTTCACCGGTTAATTCGGGACCATGCCGCACACCATTACCGTCCATTACGCCCAGGGTATTCTGCAGGCCGCCCAGCGCCTGGGGCTGCCGGTGCCTGCCGATCTGCAGGCGGCCAGTCTTGAACCGCGTATTCCCCTGCAGCGCCAGGACGCCTTCTGGGAATCCATCTGCGCCGCTTCAGGCGACCCGCTGCTGGGCCTGCGGCTGGGCAGTGCCCTGCAGGTCGGTCATCTGGATATGGTCGGCGCTCTGCTGATGAGCTGTGACCACTATGGCGAGGCACTGGACGCCTTGCTCGAGTATTACCCGATCATCGCCGAGGGCAGCGAGTTCCAGCGCGAGCAGGACACGACGCAGGTACGCCTGGTCTATCGGCCGAGCTATTGCGTGCGCCGCGAGGAGCGGGTGGAGGCTGCGCTGGCCAGCCTTGTTCACCTGACCCGCTGGATCACCGGCGACCGGGTCAGGCCGCAGCAACTGGCCCTGAGTCACTCGGCGCGAGGTGAAGCCGCGCGTTACGTTGAGGTGCTGGAGTGCCCGGTGACCTTCGAAGGCGGCGAGAATGCCCTGAGCTTTGCCGCGGCCGATCTCGACGTGCCGCTGATCCAGGCCAATGCCCTGATGCGTGAGCATCTGCGCGCCCTGGCCGATGCGCAGCTCGAACGCCTGGGGGCGCAGAGCCTGGCCGCGCGCGTGCAGCAGCTGTTGCGGCAGAACCCGCGCTGGGGCAAGGAGAAGGTGGCCGATCAGCTGGAACTCAGCGGGCGCCATCTCAACCGCAAGCTGGCCGACGAGGGCACCAGCTTCAAGCTGCTGCGCGAGCAGGTGTTGCACGGCATGGCCGAGCAGCTGCTGCGTGAATCGTCGCGGCTGGGTGAGGTGGCCGAGCGCCTGGGCTTCTCCGACGAGAGCGCCTTCGCCAAGGCCTTCCGTCGCTGGAGCGGGATGACGCCGGGGCAGTTCCGACAGGGCAGCTGAACCCCTTACAGGCGGCTGTGGTTGACCGCTGCCAGTGCTTGGGCTGCGGGCAGGTCCAGGCGCTGGGGAACGCTGCGCTGGTACTCGATGACGCCGGTACCCGGCAGCTTCGACACGAAGAACTGGTCGACGCCAAAGAACAGCAGGATCAGAGCGATGGCGCCGATCCAGCAGAGCACGTCATAGTCCAGCGGCCAGCCACGATGCTGGCGCTGCGAGCGGAGGGGAAGCTGGTTCTTCTTCATGGCGGTCACCGCGTTCGGATTGAGGGTCGGCGAAGCCAGGGGAGTGCCTGGGTTCGCCGACCATTTTCCGGTGGGCGGTGTTGCCGGTGATTCAGGGAGCTCTGTAGGGCGAGTAGGAATTGCCTCTACTTTCCTACGCTCGAATCAGGCGCCGGGCAGCGCCTTGTCCTTCGGCCAGAGCAGCCACAGCTGGCCGTCCTGCTTCATGTGCCCAGCCAGCTCGCCGGCCGCATCGCCCGTGCCCCAGAACAGGTCCGCGCGCACCTCGCCGACAATGGCGCCGCCGGTGTCCTGGGCGGCGACCGGGCGTACCACCGGTGCGCCGTCCGGGCGGGTGGTGGAGAGCCACATCAGGCTGCCCAGCGGGATCACCTTGCGGTCGATGGCCACGCTGTAGCCCGGCGTCAGCGGCACGTTCAGCGAGCCGCGTGGGCCTTCGTTGCTGTCCGGGCGCTGGCTGAAGAACACATAGCTGGGATTGCTCGCCAGCAGTTCATCGACTCGCTGCGGATGGGCGCGGACCCAGTCGCGGATGCGCGCCATGCTGACTTCTTCCTTGCTCAGCTCACCCTGTTCCACCAGCCAGCGGCCCACCGGTTTGTACGGCCGGCCGTTCTGGTCGGCGTAGCCCAGGCGCAGTTGTCGGCCCGATGCGAGTTCCACGCGACCGGAACCCTGGATCTGCAGGAACTGCAGGTCCATCGGGTCGGGCAGCCAGGCCAGCACGGGCGCATTGACCCCATCGCGGCGGATGCCGGCTGCATCGGCGTAAGGCACCAGGGTAGTGCCCTCGAGCTTGCCGCGCAGGCGTTTGCCCTTGAGCTCCGGGTAGACGCTGTCCAGCGCCACGGTGACCAGGTCCTTCGGCACGCCGTAGACCGGTACGGTGTGCTGGGCGTCGCGCTGCTGGCTGCCCCGGTAGACGGGCTCGTAGTAGCCGGTGATCAGGCCGTTCCTGCTGCCCTCGGCGGAGCGCAGCTGGTAGGGCTGCAGGTGGGCCTGCATGAACTGGCGGATGGCCGGGGCGGCAGCCGGCACGCTCGCCGCATCGGTGCAGGTGGCGGCCCAGATGTCATCCTTCTTCAGGCGCACCGCGCAGGCCGAACGCCAGGCGTTGAAGCCTTGCAGCACATCGGTGTCGGCGGTCTGCGGAAGGTCCGACCATTCGGCCTTGGAGTAGGTGGGCGCCTGAGCCTCTTCGGGCTTTTTGCCGAATAGGCCGCAGCCCGAGAGCAGGGTGGCGAAGCAGAGGGTGGTAAGGAGAGGGCGGGTCCAGTGGCGGGACGAATCGGTCACGGGCGAGTCCTGGCAGGCAAACGAAAGCCCGCTAGCTTGGGCAGACGCGGGGCGTGCGTCAAACGCATCGGTCGGATTTACATGCCTTGCAACGAATCCCCTGGCGGGTCGGTAGAATGGCGGAGTGAATCGACAGACGGATGGTTAGAGCGTGGAGGCAAGGCAGGGTTTCGTCCTGACCCGACATTGGCGGGATACGCCCGAAGGTACCGAGGTAGGCTTCTGGCTGGCCACCGATGAAGGGCCCCGGCATGTGCTGCTGCCGCCGCAGACTTCGGTGGCCTTCGTGCCGGCCGAACAGCGCGCCCGCGCCGAGAAATTGCTGGCCGGCGAGCGCGGTGCCGAACTGCGCCCGCTGGGCCTGCGCGACTTCCAGCAGCGCCCGGTGCTGGGGCTCTACTGCCAGCAGCATCGCCAACTGATGAACCTGGAAAAGCGCCTGCGCGAGGCCGGCGTGGAAGTGTTCGAAGCCGATATCCGCCCGCCGGAGCGGTACCTGATGGAGCGCTTCATCACCGCCCCCGTGGCCTTCAGCGGCGAACCGACCCAGGGCGGCAGCACCCTCACGGCGCAACTGCGCCCCGATCCGGATTACCGGCCGAAGCTGCGGCTGGTCTCGCTGGACATCGAAACCAACATCCGTGGCGATCTCTATTCCATCGCCCTGGAGGGCTGCGGCCAGCGCCAGGTGTACATGCTTGGCCCGGCCAACGGCGTCGACGGCGAGCGTGATTTCGAGCTGGAGTACTGCGACAGCCGGGCTCAGCTGCTGGAACGCCTGAACCAGTGGCTGGCCGAACACGACCCCGACGCCATCATCGGCTGGAACCTGGTGCAGTTCGACCTGCGCGTGCTGCAGGAACACTCCAAACGCCTGGAAATCCCGCTGCGGCTGGGCCGTGGCGGCGACGAGATGGGGTGGCGGCAGCACGCTTCCAGCACCCACTACTTCGCCGCCGCGGCGGGCCGGCTGATCATCGACGGCATCGAGGCACTGCGCTCGGCGTTCTGGAGCTTCCCCTCGTTCAGCCTGGAAAGTGTCTCGCAACAATTGCTGGGCGAGGGCAAGTCCATCGACAACCCCTACGACCGCATGGCCGAGATCGACCGACGTTTCGCCGAGGACAAGCCGGCGCTGGCGAAGTACAACCTCAAGGACTGCGAGCTGGTCACGCGCATCTTCGAGAAGACCCGCATCCTCGACTTCCTGCTCGAGCGCGCCAGCGTCACCGGGCTGCCGGCGGATCGCAGCGGCGGCTCGGTGGCGGCCTTCACGCATTTGTACCTGCCGCCGATGCACCGGCTGGGCTACGTCGCCCCGAATCTGGGCGGCAAGGCGCCGGAGGCCAGTCCGGGCGGGTTCGTCATGGATTCGCGGCCGGGGCTCTATGAGTCGGTGCTGGTGCTGGATTACAAGAGCCTGTATCCGTCGATCATCCGCACCTTCCTGATCGACCCGGTGGGGTTGGTGGAAGGCTTGAGCGACCCGTCGGACGAGGCTTCGATTCCTGGCTTCCGCGGTGGCCGTTTCTCGCGGACCCAGCACTGCCTGCCGGCCATCGTTGAGCGCGTCTGGCAGGGCCGCGACGCCGCCAAGCGCGAAGGCAATGCGCCGCTGTCCCAGGCCCTAAAGATCATCATGAACGCCTTCTACGGCGTGCTGGGTTCCAGCGGCTGCCGCTTCTTCGATCCGCGCCTGGCCTCGTCCATCACCATGCGCGGCCACGAGATCATGCGGCGCACCCGCGAGCTGATCGAAGGGCAGGGGTACCGGGTGATCTACGGCGATACCGATTCCACCTTCGTCTGGCTCGGCCGCGCCCACGACGAGGAGGAGGCGGCCGGAATCGGTCGTGCGCTGGTCAACCACGTCAATCAGTGGTGGGTCGAACACCTGCGCGAGGAATACGGGCTGGATAGCGCGCTGGAGATCCAGTTCGAGCGGCACTTCCGGCGCTTCCTGATGCCGACCATCCGTGGCGCGGAAGAGGGCAGCAAGAAGCGCTACGCGGGCCTTGTGCGGCGCGCCGACGGCAGTGACGAGATGGTCTTCAAGGGCCTGGAAACCGTGCGTACCGACTGGTCGCCGCTGGCGCAGCAGTTCCAGCAGGAGCTGTACCTGCGCATCTTCCAGCGCCAGCCGTACCGGGATTACATACGCGACTATGTAAAGCGCACGTTGGCCGGCGAGCAGGATGACCTGCTGATCTACCGCAAGCGTCTGCGCCGCCAGCTCGGCGATTACGAAGCGCAACGTGCCGCCCCACGTGCGCGCTGCGCGCATCGCCGACGACTACAACGAGACGCCAGGGTCGCCCGCTGCCAGTACCAGCGCGGCGGCTGGATCAGCTACGTGATGCACGGTCAACGGCCCGGAACCGCTGGAAACGCTGGGTTCACCGATCGACTACGACCACTACCTCAGCCGCCAGCTGCAGCCGATTGCCGACGCTATCCTGCCTTTCGTGGACGACGACTTCAGTGCGCTGGTCGACCGGCAGATGGGGTTGTTCTGAGCCCCGCGCTGACCTGTAGGAGCAACTGTCTTCTTCTGAAATTCCGTGCCTACGCTTTTCCCTCTCCCCAACCCTCTCCCTGAAGGGAGAGGGAGCGGTCCGTGCCGGCTGATGGCGTGGTTTCATCCTGCTCCGAACAGTCCCCTCTCCCGCTTGCGGGAGAGGGCTAGGGAGAGGGGCTCTTGTAGGAGCGGGCCACGCCCGCGAACCGCCGGCAGGGCTGGCGTCCATCGTCGTGAACCGGCTGTCTCGGATTCCCGAGAAAGCAGGAAAGTCGGAACTTGCCTGTAGGAGCGCGCAATGCGCGCGGTCACGGGCATGGCCCGTTCCTACAGGGATCAGTGGCGTTCAGGACGTGCAGAAGAGAAGGTGTCAGTCGCCGCGGTATTCGCAACCGCTGGTGCAGGTCTCGTGCACGCGCACCTTGGACAGCTCCGGCAGCAGCGGCTTGAGCTGTTGCCAGATCCAGCGGCAGAGGTTCTCGCTGGTGGGGTTTTCCAGGCCGGGAATGTCGTTCAGGTAGTTATGGTCGAGCTGGTCGTAGATTGGCTTGAAGATCTGGCTCGATCTCGGCGAAATCGCGAATCCAGCCGGTATGCGGATCGACCTCGCCCTCGATGTAGATGGCGGCCCGGAAGGAGTGGCCATGCAGGCGCCGGTCGGAATCTGTGCCCGGCGAGAAATGGGGCAGGCGGTGGGCCGACTCGAAGGTGAATTCCTTGAACAATTCCGAAGTAGCGTGCTCGGTGACGATCGCCGGCCCTGGAACGGGCCGGCCGGAAAATGGGCGCGTAGTCTATCACCATCACACCCTCCGGGCCGGCCGAACCGGCCAGCGGCTCACTTGATCGCCAATCGCCTTGCCAGGCGATTGAGGTTGGCACGGTCCAGACCCATCTCGCGGGCTGACGGCTGCCCAGTTGCCTTCGTGGCGTCTTCAGGCTCTGGCTCATCATCCGGCGCTGGAAGGCATCCACCGCCGGGCGCAGTTCGCCGGCCAGTTCCCCGCCGGAGGTGTCGTCGCCTTGGCTCGCCTCGGCATCGGGTACGCCCTTGTGCAGAGCGTTCAGGGTGAGATCGTCGACGCCCAGGCTGAGGATGCGTGAGCGCTGCGAGTGGTTCGCCAGGGCCTTGAGAGACGCGCGGCCGATCAGGTGCTCCAGCTCGCGTACATTGCCCGGCCAGGCGTAGTCGACCAGCGCGGCCTGGGCTTCGCGGGTCAGGCGCAGGCTGCGCAGACCCAGGCGCGGGCGGTTCTGCTCGAGGAAGTAGCCCGCCAACAGCAACACGTCGTTGCCGCGCTCGCGCAGGGGCGGAACGCGCAGCGGGTAGACGCTCGAGGCGGTGATAGAGGTCGGCGCGGAAGCGGCCGGTGCGGACTTCCTCGGCGAGGTCGCGGTTGGTGGCGGCGATCAGGCGCACATCGACGTGGTGTTCGCGGTCCGAGCCCAGACGTTGCAATTGACCGCTCTGCAGCACGCGTAACAGCTTGGCTTGCAGCGTCAGCGGCAGCTCGCCTACTTCGTCGAGGAACAGGGTGCCACCGTTCTCGGCCAGCTCGAACTTGCCGCGTCGTTCGCCGACGGCGCCGGAGAAGGCGCCACGGACGTGGCCGAACAGTTCGCTTTCCACCAGGGTTTCCGGCAGCGCTGCGCAGTTCAGGCTGATCAGTGGCTGGGAGCGCCGCGGCGAGTTGTCGCTGGTGAATGGACTGGGCGACCAGCTCCTTGCCAGACACCGGTTTCGCCAGTGATCAGCACCAGCTCAGGTCGCTGCTGGCCTACCAGCTGGATTTCTTTCGATCAGCGCCTGGTGCGACTTGCTCTGGCCAATCAATTCCCTGGGCCTGGTCGCCAGAGGCGCGCTGGTAGGCGTCGGCGCGGTGCTGTTCGTGATCGGCGCGCTGGGCCAGGTCGGTCATGCGCTCGGCTGGCTTTCACCGTGGCGGAGGCGAGGCTGGCGAAGGCTTCGAGGTTGTCCAGGTCGCTGGTGGAGAAGCGCTCGGGGTCCAGTGCGTCGAGGGTCAGCAGGCCCCAGGGCTGTTCGTCGACCAGCAGTGGGCAGCCGAGGCAGTCATGAACTTCCAGATGGCCGTGCAAACCCTCCACCAGCCCGTCATAGGGGTCGGGCAGGCCGCAGTCGGCGGCGAAATGGGTCGGGCCGGGATGCTCGATGAGGGCACGCAGGCGTGGATGCTCGCTGATCTTGAAGCGACGGCCGAGGGTGTCCTGGCTCAAGCCATCGACGGCCAATGGCACCAGTTGGTCGCCTTCCAGGCGCAGCAAGGCGGTGGCATCGCACGGCAGCAGGCCGCGCAGGGCCTCCAGCAGGCGGCGATAGCGTTCACTTTCCGGCAGTTCGCGGGACAGGTCGGCGACCAGAGGCAGCAGGGTCGCCAGTAACGGGTTTCGAGTCATTTTGACCTCTTTGCAGTCATTTTGACGCTAATCAATAGCGGTCATTATGACTCTATTTCCATGAAAGGTCCCGTGATTACTGGGCTGCAGGGTTGGCATGCTTCCTGAAATATCTCCGGTAGAGAGCACAGGCGACCCCACTCACCGCCTGGCCAACCCGAGGAGATGCAAATGCTGTCCAACGAACACCGTACCCTGGTCAAGGCTACCGTCCCGCTGCTGGAGACCGGCGGAGAGGCCCTGACCCAGCACTTCTACAAGATGATGCTCAGCGAGTACCCGGAAGTTCGTCCGCTGTTCAACCAGGCGCACCAGGCCTCCGGTGACCAGCCTCGCGCGCTGGCCAACGGTGTGCTGATGTACGCCCGCCACATCGATGAGCTGGAACAGCTCGGCCCGCTGGTCGGCCAAGATCGTCAACAAGCACGTCGCTCTGCAGATCCAGCCGGAACACTACCCGATCGTTGGCAGCTGCCTGCTGCGGGCGATCCGTGAAGTACTGGGCGAGGAGATCGCCACCCAGGAAGTGATCGATGCCTGGGCCGCCGCCTACGGCCAACTGGCCGATATCCTGATCGGCGCCGAGGAGTCCGTTTACCAGCAGAACGCCGAGCAACACGGCGGTTGGCGCGGCGCCCGGCGCTTCCGCATCGTGCGCAAGGAAGCTGAGAGCGAGGAAATCACCTCCTTCTACTTCCAGCCGCTGGATGGCGAGCCGCTGCTGGACTTCCAGCCCGGCCAGTACATCGGCCTGTCCCTCGACATCGGCGGGGAAGAGGTGCGCCGCACTTACTCCCTGTCCGACGCGCCCAATGGCCGCGAATACCGCATCAGCGTGAAGCGCGAGCCCGAAGGCAAGGTTTCCAACTACCTGCACGATCGCCTGAACGTGGGCAATGAGCTGGACCTGTTCCCGCCGGCGGGCGATTTCGTCCTGCGTGGTGGCGACAAGCCTCTGGCCCTGATCACCGCTGGCGTCGGCATTACCCCGGCACTGGCCATGCTCAAGCCAGCGCTGGAATCCGGTCGTGAAGTGCACTTCATCCACTGCGCCCGCCACGGTGGTGTGCATGCGTTCCGCGAGTGGGTCGAGGCGCAGTCCGACGCGCATCCGCAGCTCAAGCATTACTTCTGCTACAGCGAGCCGCGCGCGCAGGACGCGTCCCACGTCGAAGGCTTCCTCAGCCGCGAGCTGCTGGCCGACTGGCTGCCGGAAGATCGCGACCTGGATGCCTACTTCCTCGGCCCCAAACCGTTCATGTCGCAGGTGAAGCGTCACCTGCGCGAGATCGGGTGTGCCCGAGCAACAGTCCCACTACGAGTTCTTCGGCCCGGCCAGCGCGCTGGAGGCCTGAACCTGAGCGCCGGCCCGATGGCGGGCCGGCGCACCCCGAGGAGGTGTGTGATGGAAGGTCTTTTCGCTTGCCCGCAACGTAATCTGTCGATGTCCTGGTCGCTGCTGACCGGCGGGCTCGTCTTACTGCTGCTGGGGGTCGTGGGAGCCTATTTCGTCGATGGCCAGTTGAACCTGCAAAGCGTTGTCGCAGCGCATGCCTTCACCATCCTCGGCCCGACATTATTGAAGCTGGGCTACGTGCTGCGGCTGGTGGCCCAACATCAGATGCGCAAGGAAGGCTGGGAGGCTTGCTGTGTTACTGGTTGATCGAAAGGCTCTGTTGACCATTGCGCCCCTGTGGCGCCTGGGCTTCCGCCCGTTCTTCCTCGGTGGTGCGGTGTTCGCGCTGATTGCCATCGCGGCCTGGGCGGCTGTGCTGCTCGGCGTCTTGCCGGCCTGGCAACCACTGGGCGGCTGGCTGGCCTGGCACCGCCATGAAATGCTCTTCGGCTTTGCCGCGGCGATCATCGCCGGCTTCCTGCTGACGGCTGTGCAGACCTGGACCGGCCGCCCTGGCGTCAGCGGCAAGCCGCTGATGGTGCTGTCGCTGGTCTGGCTGGCGGCGCGGATTGGCTGGCTCATGGGGGCGCCGCTGTGGCTGGTCACCCTGCTGGAGCTGGCGTTCATGCCAGCGCTGGCTTTCTTCATCGGCCGCAGCCTGTGGCAGGTCCGGCAGAAGCGTAACTACCCGATTATCGCGGTGCTGAGCCTGCTGACTCTCGCCGACGTGTTGGTGATGGCTGGCGTCTGGGCCGGCAACGATGCCTGGCAACGCGGTGGTGCGTTGGGTGCGTTGTGGCTGGTGGCGGCGCTGATGGGGCTGATCGGCGGCCGCGTGATTCCCTTCTTCACCCAGCGTGGGCTGGGCCGCACTGCTCAGGTGCCGGCCTGGAACTGGCTGGATAACGCACTGCTCGGCGGCACGATGCTGGTGGCGGTGCTGAGCGCAGTCGGCATCGGCCTGACGCCGCATCCGCTGGTTGGCCTGTTGTTCGCGATACTGGCGTTGGGGCACCTGATCCGACTGTGGCGCTGGTACGACAAGGACTACTGGGGCGTGCCGCTGCTCTGGTCGCTGCACCTGGCCTATCTGTGGATGCTGCTGGCCCCGGCGGGCATGGCGCTGTGGAACTTCGCACCGGGCTTCAACGTCAGCCTGCCGATTCACGCGCTCACTGTGGGGGGCGTTGGCGGACTGATTCTGGCAATGGTCGCGCGGGTGAGCCTCGGCCACACCGGCCGGCCGCTGCAACCGCCGAAGATGATGTCCTGGGCCTTTGCCCTGCTCAACCTGGGTGTCGTCGCACGGGTGCTGCTGGTGCTCTGGTGGCCGCTGGAAGGGCTGAGCATCGCGGCAGTGTGCTGGGTGGTGGCGTTCCTGATGTTCGCCTGGCATTACGGCCCGATGTTCTGGAAGCCGCGGGTGGATGGGCAGCCGGGCTGATCCGCGTATCCCTGTGAAGCCGCCGTTGGCGGCTGATCGCGGGCATGGCCCGCTCCTACAGGGGGCGCAGGTGCATCTGTAGGAGCAACTGTCTCTTACTCGGTACCTGTTCTCCAGTCGTTTCGTAGGGCGCATAACGCTGGCGTGTTATGCGCCCTACCTTCTGTTCGCGAGCAAGCTCGCTCCTACGGGGGGCTCAGTTGCCTGGCGGTGCCTGACGCAGCCGCTTGAGTTCGTCGTTCAGCCAGGCGCTGGAATCCTGCTTTCCGGCCGGGCAATCCACCTGGTAACGCTGGCCGCTCATGCTGCTCTTGGTCGCTGCACGCTCGATGAAGTCTTCCGCGCTGCTCACCAGATCCTTGTTCTCCAGGTAGTCCAGCTTCTTCTGCAGGTGCTTGCGCGCCTCGGAAGCCGGGTACTCGCTGCCGTTACGGACGAACTGGCAGCCGCTGTGTTCGACGAAGTCCAGCAACTGGCTGATTTCCTGCTGCGCCCTGGCGTCGAGGGTGGCTTGCGCTCCCGTGCTGAGGAGCAGGAGGGATGCCAGCAGCGAGGCGAGCTTTCGAGAGTGAGACATGGCGATTCCTTGCCGGATGCGTGAAGCCTTCGATTATGTCAGTGGCTGCAGGCGTTCGCCGAGACGGCCGCTGTCTACCAGCTCAAGGAACTCGTCACCCATCCGCCGGCTTTCGTCCATCGCCTTGCGCCAGTAGCGCTCGCGGCCTGCGTCATCGCCGAGGTAGCGGTGGAAGTCCTTGCGGTCCGGCAGCTTGTTGTGGGGCAGCAGTGCCAGGTATTCCTTCGACGGCGCCAGCAACAGTACGTCCTGCAGGCGGCCGGCGTCGCCACGGCGCCAGGGCAGGCCCTTGTCGAACCAGCCGGGGATGACCTTGTCGGTGAAGTGCGGGTAGAGCACCACGCCTTCTGGCTGGTAGGGCAGGTCCAGGTGGTAGTCCAGCAGGCCGCCGTCGCGATAAGTGCCGGGGCCTGCACCGGGGATGTCGCGCACGCCTTCCATGACCATGGGGATGGAGCCGGAGGCGAGCAGGGCGTGGCGCAGGTTGGCCAGGTCCAGGTGCAGGTAGCGCGAGGGAAAGTCCGACAGCGCTTCCAGCGGTGGTGCGCGGCGGGCGTCGTGGATGATCAATCGTTCGAAGTGCCGGTGCAGGTGTCGGCGGCCGACCAGGTTGTCGCGGATCACCGCGCCCAGGCCCAGGCCGAGGTTGGCCTTGCCGTCCTGTGCGAGGCGGCCGTGGCTCTTCACCACCACCACGTTGAGGCGGTACCAGGGGTTGTCCAGCACGCTGGCGTCGTGGCCATCGAGCAGGTCGTCGAGCATCTTCGCGCAGCTTTTCGACACGTCGCTGATGCTCGCGTTGCGGGCGAAACGCTGCTGGGTGTAAAGCTCCCCCAAGCGGCGGATACCCTCGGCGGGGTCGGGCAGGCAGGCGCTGGCGAAGCGCCAGGAGCCGATGGAAGCTCCGATCAGCGAGCGCTCGCGCGGTGCGCGCGGCAGCCATTCACCGAACAGGGCGAGGTCCAGCCCCTGGATGCCCAGTGCCTTCGGGCCGCCAGCGGCGCCGGGGAGGATTCCTACATCGGCGGGGGCCAGCCCCTGTTCGCGGATGCGCTGGAGGGCGCGGCTTCCGGCCTTGAGAGTGAGGGCGGGGGTCTTGATCTGGATGGCGGTCATGCGGGCCTCGCTGTGGCAGGCCGCGATTATAGAGCCTGGATGGGGGAAGCAAGGATACTTCACGGGGTGAATGTGTCTTTCAGATTCAGCTTGAATTAAGTCCTTCGTCTTAGTCTGACAGCCGTGAAATTCCTACGGAGGTACGCACATGAAATGGCTGCTGACCCTGACCGCGCTGACAGTGTTGCTGCTCGGAGCGGGCGTCGCCACGGCCCACGACATCGGTCCCGACGAGGCACTGCGTCTGCGCGATGCTGGCACTATCCGCAACTTCGAGGAGCTCAATCGCACCGCTCTGACCAAGCATGCCGGTGGTTCGGTGTACGATAGCGAGCTTGAGCTGGAGCATGGCCGCTACCTGTACAAGGTCGACATCAAGGACGCCCAGGGCGTCAAATGGGATGTCGAGTTGGATGCGGTCACCGGCGAAGTCCTCACCGATCACCAGGATGACTGATGAAGACCGTTCTACCGCGCGCAGCGTTGCTCGGCCTGGCCCTCGCCGCCATTGCCGGCGTTGCGCAGGCCCATGACCTGAGCCAGGACGAAGCCCTGCGCCTGAGCAAGGAAGGGGTGATCCGCCCCTTCGAGGAAATCCTCCCTGCCGCGCTGAGCCGCTACCCCGGCTCTCGCCTGCTGGAAGCTGAACTGGAGAAGGAGCACGGCAACTACATTTACGAAGTGGAGTTGCTGACCGTCGACGGTGTGGTGCGCGAACTGGAACTGGATGCCCGCGATGGCCGCATCCTCAAGGATAAGGAAGACGACTGATGCGCCTGCTGCTGGTGGAAGACCACGTACCCCTGGCCGATGAGCTGATGGCGACCCTGACCCGCCAGGGCTATGCGGTGGACTGGCTTGCCGACGGCCGCGACGCCGCCGTGCAGGGCGCCAGCGAGCCGTACGACCTGGTGATCCTCGACCTCGGCCTGCCGGGCCGCCCCGGGCTGGAAGTGTTGCAGGAATGGCGTGGCATGGGCCTCGCAATCCCGGTGCTGATCCTGACCGCGCGGGGCTCCTGGGCCGAACGCATCGATGGCCTGAAGGCTGGCGCCGATGACTACCTGACCAAACCTTTCCATCCCGAGGAGCTCCTGCTACGCATCCAGGCGCTGCTGCGCCGTGCCCGCGGGTTGGCCAACCAGAGCCAGCTGGAAGTGGCCGGCCTGAGCCTGGACGAGTCGCGCCAGTGTGTGCAGCAGGGCGGCAAGGAGGTCGACCTGACGTCCGCCGAGTTCCGTCTGCTGCGCTACTTCATGTTGCATCCCGGCCAGCTGCTGTCGAAATCGCACCTGGCCGAGCACCTGTATGACGGCGAGACCGAGCGCGACTCCAACGTCATCGAGGTGCATATCAATCACCTGCGCCGCAAGCTGGGCCGTGAAATCATCGAGACCCGCCGTGGCCAGGGCTACCGCTTCACCGGCAATGGAGCTGCCCGTTGATATCGATCCAGCGCCGGCTCGGAATCGGGCTCGGCGTGGTGCTGGTGGTGGTCGGCCTGGCGTTGGCCCAGGCGGGTCTCTGGCTGTTCGACCAGGGGTTGCGGCGCTATCTGGTGAACGGGCTGCAGGACGAAGCGGAAAGCCTGCTGGTCGGGATTACCCGCGGCCCTGCAGGGTTGCAGCTGGATGGTCAGCGAGTCGACGCGACCTATGAGCGGCTGTTCTCCGGGCGCTACTCGTCATCCGCTTCGATGACCAGACCTGGCGTTCGCGCTCACTGTGGGACAACGAGCTGAAATTGCCCTCGCACAAGGGGCTGGCCAAGGCACTGGAGAAAGGTCCGGAAGGTCAGCGCCTGCTGGTCTACCGAGGTGACTACAAACGCTACGGCAAGAAACTCAGCATCGTGGTTGCGCAGGACTACACGCCGTCCTCAAGAGTTTCAACCGCTTGCGAAATATCGGCCTGGGGGCGGGTGCGCTGGCCTTGTTGTTGATCCTGATATTCCAGGGCTTCACCGTACGCCGTGCCCTGCGCCGCTGGAGCGGGTGCGCCAGCAGATCACGCAGGTGCAGGAGGGCCAGCGCAGCCAGTTGGATCGCCAGGTGCCACGCGAGCTGGAACCGCTGGTGGAGCAGACCAACCACCTGCTGCAGCACACCGAGGACACCCTGCGTCGCTCGCGCAATGCGCTGGGCAATCTCGGCCATGCGCTGAAAACGCCGCTGGCTGTGTTAATCAGCCTTGCCGACCGCGAGGAGCTGCGCGATCACCCTGAGCTGCGGCGAGTGTTGCAGGAGCAACTGGAGCAGATCGAGCAGCGCCTGGCCCGCGAGCTCGGGCGTGCGCGGCTGGTGGGTGAAGCCTTGCCCGGCGCCCACTTCGATTGCGATGCGGAGCTGCCGAGCCTGTGCGACATGCTCAAGCTCATTCACGGCGACCACCTGGCCATCGACTGGCAGGGACCGCCGGCTACGCGCCTGCCGTATGACCGGGAGGACCTGCTGGAGATGCTCGGCAACCTGCTGGACAACGCCTGCAAATGGGCTGACTCCCAGGTGCGGTTGACGGTGGAGAAGGGGGCTGAGGCATACCGGTTGAGCGTGGACGACGATGGTCCCGGCATTGCCGAGGATCAGCGTGACAGTGTGCTGGAGCGTGGCACCCGGCTGGATGAGCAGGTGGCCGGGCATGGCCTGGGACTGGGCATCGCGCGGGATATCGCGGCGGCCTGCGGCGGCAGCCTGAAGCTGGAAGGCAGTGAGCTGGGCGGATTGCGCGTGGTGGTGGCGTTGCCCCGCCGGGCGGGGTGACGGGGACTGCGTGGAGCGCTTCGTGCCGTGCTGTTCGCGGGCATGGCCCGCTCCTACAAGAGCCGCATAGATACGGTGCTTGCCTGTAGGAGCGGGCCATGCCCGCGATCCGGCCGCCAGGCCGGCTAATGATGGTGCCGGGTCAGACGCGGAACTGATCCATCAACCCCTGCTGATGGTTCGCCAGCTTGTTCAGCGACTGGCTGACCTGCGCCGACTCTTGAGCCTGGCTGGACAGCGATTCGGTGACGTCGCGGATGCCCGCCACGTTGCGGTTGATCTCCTCGGCCACCGCGCTCTGTTCCTCGGCGGCGCTGGCGATCTGCAGGTTCATGTCGGTGATCACACCCACCGCATCGCCGATGCGTTTCAGCGCGGCCACAGCCTGTTCGACCTGACTCACGCTGCTCTGCGCCTGACGGTGGCTGTTGCTCATGGCGCCCACCACGTCGCGGGTGCCGTTCTGCAGGCCTTCGATGACCTGGCGGATTTCCTCCACCGAATCCTGGGTGCGCTTGGCGAGGTTGCGCACCTCGTCGGCGACCACCGCGAAGCCGCGGCCGGCTTCGCCGGCACGGGCCGCTTCGATGGCGGCGTTGAGCGCCAGCAGGTTGGTCTGCTCGGCGATGCCGCGGATCACTTCCAGCACCGAACCGATCTGCTCGCTGCTGGCCGCCAACCCTTCGACCTGGCTCATGGCGCTGCTCATGTCACTGGCCAGCTCGTCGATCAGGCGGGTGGTGTTGTCGATCACGCTGAGGCCGTCGCGGGTCGCGCCGTCGGCGCCACGGGCGGCATCGGCGGCCATGGCGGCACTGTTGGCGACGTCATGGGCGGTGGCGCTCATTTCCTGCGAGGCGGTGGCCACCTGGTCGACTTCGCGGAACTGCTGCTGCATGCCGGCGCTGGTCTGGCTGGCGATCTCCGAGGACTGGTCGGCCGTGGCGCGGGCGTCCTGTACCGAGGATTTCACGTCGCGGATGATCGGTTGCAGCTTGTCGAGGAAGCGGTTGAACCAGCCGGCCAGCTCGCCCAGCTCGTCCTTGCCGGTAGTCCAGGCGCTTGGTCAGGTCGCCCTCGCCGCTGGCGATGTTGCGCAGCATGGCGGCGACGTTGAGGATCGGCCGGGTACGCCGCGGGCGGTGAGCCACATGGCGAACAGCCCGATCAGGATGGCGATCAGGCCGA
>JASGKM010000070.1:0-7294 GCA_049840615.1 Pseudomonas sp. | reverse complement strand
TATTTTGCTTGATGCTTTGCTTCGACTTCGTACGTCTAAGGTTAATAGGGAAACACGATGAATCCGAACAGCACCTGGGCCAACGGCGCGGGCGACGTTGTAGTTGACGCTGTTGAGCAGCACCGCATCGCCGAGCATGCGCGGCGGCACCTGCTCGTTCACCGCCGCCTGCCAGGCGGGGATGGTGATTGAACTGCCCAGTGACAGCCAGAGGATCGACACGATCAGCATCAGTGGGTCGAGGTAACCCATGAATGCCAGTACCGTCACCAGCGCGGCGCCGGAGAGCTCCACCGTCAGGCCTACCAGCATGATCTTGCGGCGGTCGTGGTTGTCGGCCAGTACGCCGGACATGATCGACAGCAGTACCAGCGGCAGTGCCGAGGCGACCTGGATCATCGCCACCATCAGCGGGCTGGCGTGGGCCTCGGTGACCACCCAGGCGGAGGCGACCGACTGCGCCCAGGTGCCCAGGTTGGCGAACAGGTTGCAGATCCAGATGATGCGGAACGCGGCGATGCTGAAGGGGGCGAGGACGCCGCTGCGGGATTCGGCAGGATCGGGCTTGAGAGGGAGGTCTTGCTTGGGTGACACGGACTGCAGCATGGGGACGCCCTTATTTCGAGTGGTCGGCACACCTGCGCAACCGGTGCCTTTCCATGCCGGGCAAGTGTAGTGGCTGGGGCCGTTCGCGCCATTGATGATGGTCAGGCGTGGCGTTATCGGTGACTCGTGCTGGCAAGCTTCGACAGTGCCCGCGGAGCGTTGTGTTGTTAGGCTGCGTCGGAATTTTCCGCATTGCACTGGCAAATAACTGCACTGACAAATAAGAGCGAAGAGCCGATGAAGCGACTTTCCACCTGCCTGCTGGCGGGCCTGCTGGTCCTGCCGCAAAGCCTCTGGGCCTGGTCCAATCACACCCTGGGCAGCTACATCTCCTTGCAGCAATTGCCCGCCGTCGCCCAGGCGCCTGAGGTCGAGGTGGAGCCGCTGGAAAGCTTCATCACCCAGCAGCGCGCCGGCCTGGTGAAGCTGCTGGATGAGCAGGAAGCCTACGCCCGCGAACATTTCCGCCAGTATCCAGCGCGCCCGGACGACCTGCGCCTGAGCGAGGACAGCCGCGAGGATCCGCGCAAGGCCTTTCTCATGGCGCTGCGCCTGAACCCCGAGATCAAGCTGGCCACTGCCGTGCAGCCGCCGCCCGGCGGCGAACTGCCGAATCATGCCGCGCTGCAGCCGGCGGACGTGCTGGTGTTCCGCAACCTCTCCGGCTGGAACCAATGGCGTTTCGTGCAGCTTCAGGCCGGGGAGAAGATTCCCGCGCTGGACGTGCTGGCCAGCGCCGCCGACGAGCCGGACTTCGGGCACGACATCAACCTGTTCAGCGACAACCCTGGCGAAGCCGGCCAGCGTTATGGCTTCGGCGCTCAGCCGTTCGGCGACCCGCGCTACGAGTTCAGCTCCCAGGCGCCGTTCCACATGGGCTTCTATCACGAGGACGCGATCATCTTCACCGGCGCGCCGTACCTGGAGCGCAACTGGCCGGAGTGGCGCGCCTACCAGTTCTACGGCCTGGCACGCTTCGCCTTCGAGAAAGGCCATCCGTACTGGGGCTACCGCTTCCTCGGCTGGGCCATGCACTACATCCAGGACATGACCCAGCCTTATCACTCGACGCCGCTGCCGGGTGAAACCACCGCCAGCATGCTGTGGACGGCGGGCAAGTCCATGGCCGGCTTCGATGCCGACAAGCAGGCGGCAATCCAGCGCGTGGCGGACCGGCATACCGGTGTGGAGCGTTATCAGGTGGACTGGCTGCGCGAGACGCTGCGCCTGGGCGGGCAGTCGCCGTTGCTGGCGGCCTATGCGGATGTCAGCACGGATGGCACTTATCCACCGTACTCGACCGAGTATCTGCGCGAGGTGGTGGCGAGCGAGTCCCATGGCCATGCAGCGGCATTCGATGCGGCGATCGGCCATTGGCTGGAGAACGAGAAGGCGCCGGCGGGGGATTTCAGTGCGGGGAACTCACCGGAGCCGTTCCGCCACGATGAGGCGTTGGATGAGCAGATTCTGCAATTGATCCGGCACTTCGGCGCGCACAGTCGCAATATCGCGAAGGCGGCCCTGCAGCCGTAGGAAGAGGGTTGGCATTGCCGCCGGGGCTGCGTGGGCCGCGGCGGCACTGCGCAAGTCGCTTAGCCGCCGGAGCAGCCGTTGCCCCACACCTGGTATTCGACGGTGTGGCGCTGACCCTGGGAGTCTTCGTAGGTCATGCGTGCCGGCACGATGCCGCACTCGTTGGACACGTCGGTGGTCGAGATGACGTGGGCGACATCCATTTTCATGTCGTAGGTGTACTGCTCCACGGCCGCGCTTGGCGCCTGGTCGGCGGCGTTCACCTGCTCGGCGAGGGCGAGCGAAGAGAAGCCCAGCATGGCCAGGATGACTACAGCTTTCATGAATTTACCTGCCTTGTTCCCGGAGTCCGGACGTGACGGGGCCGTGACGTTCAGCTCATGGCTGCATCGGGAAGCGTTGGGGAATGATTACGGGTCTTGGGTGGTGTTGCGGCGCGCGCTGTAACAGCACGGAAATAATAGAATTTGCCTGACCTGAGTCATATATCCAGGCGCCAACAAGACTTCGTACTCAGAGGCAATAATCCAGTTGTGACGCGGGTTTCAGGGGTGGTCTTGCGGCGAGCTGCCGCAGGTTCTGCCCTTTTCGGGACGCAGTTGCAGGGGGGCGTGGGAGGGACTCCGTCCGCGATCGATTCACGGCGCGCCGGAGGCCAATCACGGACGGAGTCCGCTCCCACGAAACGATCTGATTCTGTGGCGTGCGGTTCGCGAGCAAGCGCTCTTCTGCAAAGAGCGCTTCGGTGCAAGGCGTACCTGTAGGAGCGAGCTTGCTCGCGAACCCGCCCAGCTCAGTCGCGCAGCGGCGACTGCGGATCGAGCAGCGAAGTACGGATGAAGTGCAGGTAGCTGCACACCCGGCGCAGGGGCGAGGAATCGAAGTGCGGCGGGCGCCGATCGTCCGTGGTACGCGTGGCGTGGATGGCGTGTTCCACCGCCGCCAGAGCGCGCTGGCGGTTGCTCTCGCTGGGCTGAATGAACAGCCGGATCAGCGCCCGGCCCAGCGCGCGAATGGCCCGGCGCCAGGGCATGCGCTCGGCGTACCAGGGTTCCTTCGGCAGGGCTTCCTGCTCGCGGCGCAGTTCGATGATCGACAGGCCGATCTCCTGCACCTGGAAGGTCCAGCGCAACAAGCGACGCTGGACGTCCGGGCGGCCTGTGGATAACCCGTAGGCCTGGTTCAGCAAGTCACGCGTGCCGCTTTCGAAGTTCGATGACAGGCCCTTCAGCGGATCACTGATCACCCGCACCACGCGCAGGCGCAATTCGGCCTCCAGACGTTCCCACAACCAGGGCCGGTTCGGCGGCAGGATGACGATTGCCGCGACCACCGCCATGCCCATGGACAACAGCATCGCCAGGTATTCGTTGATGAAGGTGTAGGCGTCGTAGCGTGCGAGGTTGGCCGGTAGCGAGGCGATGCAGAACCAAACCAGCAGGCCGACGCCATAACCGCTCCATTTGGGCCGGGTAATCAGGAAGGCGCCGAGGGCGAACACCGGCGCGAGCACGAAGCACAGCAGCGGGAAGCCATCGATGTGCGGGAGCACGCGGAAGGTCAGGATGAAGCCCAGCGTCGCGCCGAGCAGCGTGCCGAGCGTCAGTTGCAGCGACAGACGCTTGGGATTGGGTGAGGCGGAGGAGAGCGCGGCGATCAGCACCGAGGTCAGCGCGAAGGTCGCGCCGCTGAGCCAGGAAGTCTCGATCCAGAACACCCCGCCGACGATCACCAGCAGCGCACAGCGGAAACCGGCGACCGCGGCGGCCAGGGCATTGGCCTTGGGCGTGAAACGCTCCTTCCACTGTTCGCGCTCGTGCTTGTGCGCCGCCAGCGAGGCGTGGGTCTGGGCGTAGTTGTGCATGTCATCGACGAAGCGGAACAACAGCTCGGCGGCGGTCTCGAAATCCAGTTGATCTGCCTCGCGCGGGCAGGTGTGGCCGAGGCTGGCGCGAGCCTCGCGGATGCGCGGCATCAAGTGGTGCTTGCACAGCTCCAGTTGCACACTCAGGCGTTCCGCGTCCGCCTCGCTCAGCGGGCGGCCATGCCAGCTGGCGAGCAATTCGCTGACATCGATCAGGCATGGCATCAGCACTTCGAGTACGTTGCTGGCCTGACGCTCGCGTAGCCGGTCGAGCAGGCGTTGCAGGGCATGGAAGCGCGTGGTCAGTTGCATGAACTCGCTGTTCAGCCGCGCCAGGCGGCCGCTGCGCAGGCGCATGTGCGGGTCTTCGAAGGCGGTGACGTTGCGCAGGCTTTCCAGGCCTACTACTTCGGCGGCGATGCGCGCGCTGGCCTGTTCGAAGCGCTCACGGTCCAGGGTGCCGTCGAGACCGGCACTGGCCAGGCCGGCGAAGTCGCCGAAGCGGGTGTTCAGTGCATTGCGCAGGGCGGCCGTGCTGGTCTGCGGCAGGACCACGGCGCTGACCACGCCGGTGCAGAGAATCCCCAGGGTGATCTCGATCACCCGCCACAGCGCCTGCATGAAGGCGCCCTCGGGGTGCAGGGTGGCGGGGATGCCGATCATCACCGCGGTGTAGCCGGCCAGCAGGCAGGCGTAGGCACGGAAGTCCCGGTAGCGCGCCGCGCCGGCGGTACACAGCCCGACCCAGATCGCCACACAGAGCAGGAACAACACGCGCTCCTGGGCGAACAAGGCGATGAAGGTGACCATCACCGTGAGCCCGGCCAGCGTGCCGAGGATGCGGTAGAAACTCTTCGCCAGTACCTGGCCGCTCTGCGGCTGCAGCACGATGAAGGCACTCACCAGCACGGTGTTGGGCTGTGGCAGCTCCAGGCGGTAGGCCAGCCACAGGGCGGTGAAGGCGGTGATCAGCGTCTTGAGGATGAACATCCAGGTGACGCCGTCGGTGTGCGCCCAGTCGGACAGGGCGAAGCGCACCGCGGCGGCCTTGGGCAGGCGCACGGACAGACTGCTCATCGGGCTTATCTCGGCAGGCGGTGGTCGGGCTGGGTCGGGTTTTGATAACCCTGTAGTTCCAAGGCGGAGCGAAGGGGTGGCAGCACGTTGCACGAAAGGCGGAGCACGGGTGCGAATCCTGGGGTGTCGCGGCGGGCCGCGTTGGGGAGGGCGATTCTAGAAGTGCGCCGGGGGGCAGGATAAGCTGACGGTTGGATGAATTATCGTTGCCTGAAAGGACAATAATCCCGTCGCGACAGGTATGCGACAATTCGCCGCCTGTCATGAATCTGTAACAAGGCGTTGCTCGTTCGAGCGCCGTTGCAGAGGCCGCCCGCCGTGGCGTGGACAGGCTCTCAGGAGAAATGATGGACCTGCTGCACAACATGCGTGCTTTCGTCTGTGTCGCCGAGACCGGCAGCTTCACCGCCGCCGCCCAGCGCATGGACCTCACCACCGCCTACGTCTCGCGGACGGTGGCCAAGCTCGAAGCGCACCTGCGCACCCGCCTGCTGCACCGCACCACCCGCCGCATCGCCCTCACCGAAGCCGGCCAGCGCTACCTGCTGCGCTGCCAGCAGATCCTCGGCTACATCGAGGAAGCCGAGGCCGAGGCGGGCGACGCCCACGCCCGGCCCCACGGCAAGGTGAAGGTGCATGCCATGACCGGCATCGGTCAGCACTACCTGATCCGCGCGATTTCGCAGTACTGCGAGATCTACCCGGAGGTCACCTTCGACCTGACCCTGGCCAACCGCATCACCGACATCCTCGACGAGGGCTACGACATCTCCGTGGTCATCGCCCAGGAACTGCCGGATTCGGGCTTCGTTTCCAAGCGCATCGGCAAGACCTACAGCGTGCTCTGCGCCTCGCCCGAGTATGTGGCGCGGCATGGCCTGCCGAAGAGGCTGGGCGAGTTGACCGAGCACCGTTGCCTGCGCCTGGTGAACTCGGTGATGTCCCTGGACAAGTGGCTGTTCGACGGTCCTGACGGCCAGGAAATGGTCGGCATCAACCAGACCCATTTCCAGGTCAACACCGCCGACGCGATGACCGAGGCCGTGCGCGCCGGCATGGGCATTGGCGCGCTGCCGGTGTACTCCGCGGTGCAAGGCCTGAAAGACGGCAGCCTGGTGCGCGTGCTGCCGGATTACAGCCTGTTCCACCTCAACGTCTATGCGCTGTATCCGTCGCGCCAGTACCTCGACGCGAAGATCCGCACCTGGGTGGAGTTTCTCCGCGACTGCGTGCCCGGCATGCTCGAAGAGCACGAGCGGATGATGCTCGAGCACCGCACGCGGGTGCCGGCCTGAGGCGCCGCTACGCAGCAGTGATCCGCTGAAACCCCGAGCGCCCGGCCTTCGCCGGGCGCGTCTTCGCACCTTGCGTTCCGCTCTATCGAACGCGGCCTTGGGAAAAGACGAATTCTCCGAACGCCAACATTTGCGTCAGTCTCCTCGCGAGCCTGCCATCAGGCTCACCTCGCAAGCACAAGAACAAATTGAGGGTGACGCGATGTTTGAAACCATGGGGCGGGCGTTGCTCGCCGTCCTGGCGTTGGCCTGCGCTTCTGTCATACAGGCTGCCGATGAACCGCAACTGCCATCAACCGACTATCCATGAACCGGCTGTTCATGAACCGGCTATTCACGAACCCATAGTGATCAAGTTCGCCCACGTGGTCGCGGAGAACACGCCCAAGGGGCAGGGTGCGCTGATGTTCAAGCGCCTGGCCGAAGAGCGTCTGCCCGGTCGCGTGCGCGTGGAGGTCTACCCGAACTCCTCGCTGTTCGGCGACGGTAAGGAAATGGAGGCGCTGTTGCTGGGCGACGTGCAGATGCTCGCGCCGTCCCTGGCCAAGTTCGAGCAGTACACCCGGAAGGTGCAGATTTTCGACCTGCCGTTCCTGTTCGACGACATCGATGCCGTCGACAACTTCCAGCGCAGCCCGCAGGGCCAGAGCCTGCTGACCAGCATGCAGGGCAAGGGCATCCTCGGCCTGGCCTACTGGCACAATGGGATGAAGCAGCTGTCGGCCAACCGCCTGCTGTTCGAGCCGGGGCGATGCGCGCGGGCTGAAGTTCCGCGTACAGGCCTCCGACGTGTCCCAACGAGCAGTTCCGCGAGCTGCGCGCGATCTCCCGCAAGATGTCCTTCGCCGAGGTCTACCAGGGCCTGCAGACCGGCGTGGTGAATGGCACCGAGAACACCTGGTCGAACTAACGAGAGCCA
>JASGKM010000069.1:0-27215 GCA_049840615.1 Pseudomonas sp. | reverse complement strand
TGTAACCCTAAACCATCGTATTGCTAAGGTTGATCGGGAAACACAATAGAATCCGAACAGCACCTGGGGAGTTCCTTGGCGTCGGGGGGGGGAGGGGAAGTGCGGCAAGTCTGGGGCTGGCGGATCACCGGATAAACCGGGAAGATCGGGATCATCCTTGAAGCCAGGCTTCACAATGGCCGCCAGCCCCCTGCCCGCCGTGGTCGCCTTCGCCTGCGTGGCCCGGCACGGCAACTTCACCCGCGCCGCCGCCGAACTGGGCGTGTCCACCTCGGCGCTGTCGCAGACGGTGCGCACGTTGGAAACCCAGCTGGGCGTGCGCCTGCTCGCTCGCACCACCCGCCGAGTCGGCGTGACCGAACACGGCCAGCGCTTCCTGCAGCGGGTCGGCCCCGGCCTGCAGCAGATCGACGCCGCCTTCGCCGACCTGGACTTCCTGCGCGACCGCCCGGCCGGCACGCTGCGCATCAACCTGGCCGCGGCCGCCGCCGAACAGCTGGTCTGCCCGCACCTGCCCGATTTCCTGCAACGCTATCCGCAGGTGACGGTGGAGCTGTACGCCGACCGCGCGCTGGCCGACATCGTCGGCGGCGGCTTCGACGCCGGCATCCGCCTGGGCGAGTGCCTGGCGCGCGACATGGTGGCGCTGCCGCTCGGGCCGATGCAGCGGCAGACCATCGTCGCCACGCCGGACTACTTCGCCCGTCACGGCGTGCCGGCCACGCCGGACGCGCTGGCCGGGCACGACTGCATCCGCTGGCGGCGCAGCGACGGCCGCATCCAGCCCTGGGAGTTCACCCGCGACGGCCGCGACTTCCAGGTCGAGGTGGACGGCCGGCTGGTGGTCAACGACACCGCGGTCGGGCTGGCGGCGCTGCGGCGCGGCGCCGGCATCGGCCAGGTGTTCGCCTGGCAGGCGCGCGAGGACCTGGCCGGCGGCCGCCTGCAGGCGGTACTGCAGGACTGGCAGGCGCCGTTCCCCGGCTGGTTCGTCTACTACCCGGCGCGCGAGCACATGGCGCCCAAGCTGCGGGTGTTCGTCGATTTCATGCGCGAGGCGCTGGCCACCGCGCGCTAGCGGAAGTCCGAATAGATCGTCATTCCCGCAGGAGGCACGACAAGTGCGCTCCGGTACCGGCCGGCGCGTGGCCGGCGGCCGCGACGATCCGCCGCCGCCGCCGGCAGGTCCGCGACCGGCACCCTCGGCGATGGCGTGCGCTCACGGCGCCTGCCCGTATACCGCGTCGCGCACCTGCGCCACCAGCGGGCCGGACATGCCCTCGAAGGCGGTGTCGGTCAGCAGGATCACGCTCAGCCCGTGCACCGGGTCGACGAACCAAGCGTGGCCGTAGGCACCGCCCCACTGCAGCGTGCCCGTGCCCTGCGGGGTGCGCGCGGCGGCCGGGTCGTCCAGCACCGCCCACCCGTAGCCGAAACCCCAGCCCGGCCCTTGGGTCTGCGCCTGCGCACCCACGTGGTCGCGGCGCATGTCGACGAGCGTGGCCGGCTTGAGCAGGCCGCCCTGGCCGGTGCGGACGAACTCGAGCAGGCGCAGGTAATCGTCGGCGGTGCCGAACATGCCCTGCACCGCCGGAGGGGAACGCATCGGCATCGAAGGCACGCTGCGGCGAGAACCGCACCGCCGAGCCCAGCCCTTCGGGCAGCGCCACCTCGATGTTCTCGGTCATCCGCCGCGGCGGCCTGCCGTCGGCGTAGGGCACCGCCAGCGCCGTGCCGGGCGCGGCGACGAAGGCGGTGCGGTCCATGCCCAGCGGCCCGGTGACCAGCGCGTGCACCGCCTGCGGCAGCGGTTGGCCGGTGACCTGTTCGATCACCGCGCCCACCACGTCGATGCCCAGCGAATAGCGCCAGCCCTTGCCCGGGGCGAAGTACAACGGCGCCCGCGCCAGCCGCCGCAGGTTTTCCGCCAGGCCCAGGCCGGAGGCATCCAGGCCGTCGGACACGCCCAGCTGCGCATAGGCGCCATCGGCCGGTTCCTCGAAGCGGTAGCCCAGCCCGGAGGTGTGGGTCAGCAACTGGCCCAGGGTGATCGCCGGCGTGCTGCCGTCGGCTAGGCGCGGTGCGAACCATGGCAGGTAGCGCGTCACCGGTGCCTGCAGGTCGAGCTTGCCTTGCTCGACCAGGCGCATGGCCGCCAGGGTGACGATGGGCTTGCTCATCGAGGCCAGCCGGAACGGCGTGTCCGGCGTCATCGGCGCGGCGGCCTCGCGGTCGGCTTGGCCCACCGCACGGCGATAGACCACCTGGCCGCCGCGGGCGACCAGCACCACCGCGCCGACGATGCGGTGTTCGGACACGGCCGCATCCAGCACCGTGTCCAGGCGCGCGGCCAGGGCGGGATCGGCGGCGGGTGCCGGCACGGTCGCCAGCGCCCCGGACAGGAGCAGGGAAGTCAGTGGGTGCATGGCGATCGAAGGTCCGGCGGGGGCCTGCAAGCCTGCCCGACGGCCAGGCAAGGCGGCGTTGCCGCACGCCGGTGGCTGCGGAAATCAGCGTTGCGCCGTCCCGGGCGTCGCCGTCCGCGGCGATGGACTCGCGCCGCGGACGGCGCCATGCAAAGCTGCGATGGTCCCCACTCCCGTCGCCCCCCATGCCCGCTTCCCCCGATTCCGGAAAGATCGTCCACGGCGAGGCCGCCCTGCTGCGCGCGGTCGGCGCCTTCGCGCTGGCCGCCGCGGTGCTCAACATCATCATCGGCGGCGGCATCTTCCGCATGCCGGCCAAGCTGGCCGCCGACCTGGGCGATGCCGCGCCGCTGGCGCTGGTGGCCGGTGCGCTGGCGATCGTGCCGGTGGCGCTGTGCTTCGCCGCGATCGGCTCGCGCGCCTCGGCCACTGGCGGGCCGTACACCTACGCGGCGGTGGCGTTCGGCCCGTTCGTGGGGTTCATCGCCGGCGCGCTGATCTGGATCGGCAACGTCTCCTCCAGCGCCGGCGTGGCGGCGGCCTTCGCCGATCAGGTGGCCAACCTGGTGCCGGCGCTGGCCGGCAAGGGCGTGCGCATCGTCCTGCTGACCGCGCTGTACCTGGCGGTGTTCGGCCTGAACGCCTTCGGGGTGAAGCTGGGGGCGCGCGCGGTGGCCACCCTGGCGGCGGTCAAGCTGACCCCGCTGTTCCTGCTGGTGGTCTGCGGGATCTGGCTGGTGGACTGGAACCAGGTCAGCTTCGTGCCGGGCGAGGCGTTCTCCCTGCGCGCGCTGGGCACTTCGATGGCGCTGGTGATGTTCGCCTACTCCGGCATGGAGACCGCGCTGATGCCCTCGGGCGAGGTCAGCGATCCGTCCAAGTCCGTGCCGCGCGCCACCCTGGTGGCGATCGCGCTGGTGGTGCTGCTGTACATGGGCCTGCAGATCGTCGGCCAGGGCCTGCTCGGCAGCGCCGCGCTGGGCGCCAGCAAGGTGCCGGTGGCGGCCGCCGCCGCCGTGCTGTGGGCGCCGGCGCGCAGCCTGCTGCTGGCCACCGCCTGCGTATCGATGGCCGGCTTCGTGCTGGGCAACCTGCTGGCGTCCTCGCGCATGCTGTTCGCGCTGGGCCGCGACGGCTACCTGCCGGCGTTGTTCGCCCGGGTCAGCCCGAAGTACCGGGTGCCGGTGCTGGCCCTGCTGGTGCACGCCGGCCTGGCCTGGATGCTGGCCCTGGGCGGCAGCTTCGACACCCTGGCCCTGGTCTCCGGCGGCGCCACCTGCATGGTCTACCTGCTGGTCTCGGCGGCGGCCTGGATCGCCCAGAAGCGCGGCATCCGCGAGCAGGGCGAACCCTTCAACCTGCCCGGCGGCCCGCTGATCCCGCTGGTGTCCGTCTTGGCGATGATCGCGGTGGTGGCCACCCTCGGCGCCGAAGAACGCAACGCCATCCTGATCGCCTTGGCGGCGCTGGTGGCGTTGTATGGGGTGTTGCGGGTGGTGGGGAGGTGAACCGCCCCGGTCTTTTTTTGAGTCAGGCCGCCTTGGCCTGACCGGTTTGTTGCCGATAGGTAAGCTGCTTCGGCATCCGCTGGAGGGACGTGCCCGATCGGCCCCAGCAGTTGTTTGTGGTTGAGCCAGTGCACCCAGTCCAGCGTGGCCAGTTCCACCTGTTCGCGGTTACGCCACGATCGCCGATGGATCAGATCACCTCGGCCTTGTACAGCCCGTTGATCGTCTCTGCCAGTGTGTTGTCGTAGCTGCCCCCCGCGCTGCCCGCCGACGGTTCGATTCCGGCCTCGGCCAGCCGCTCGCTGCAGCGCAGGCGCACGTACTGCCCCCCTGTCGGGGAGTGATGGATCAGTACGCCTTCCCGTTGCCGGGCGTGCAAGGCCTGCTCCAAGGCATCAAGCACGAAGTCCGTCGTCATCGAACTCGATGCCTGTCGGCCCATGATCCGACGCGCGTACACGTCGATCACGAAGGCCGCGTATACCATGCCCGGCCAGGTCGAGACGTAGGTGAAGTCGCTCATCCACAGCGCGTTCGGCCGCCCTGCGTGGAACTGCCGGTTCACCCGATCCAGCGGGCACGGCCGCGCCTTGTCGCGGGTCGTGGTCTTCACCGGCTTGCCGCGGACCACGCTACGCAGGCCCAGCCGGCGCATCAACCGTTCCACCGTGCATCGCGCCACCTGCGAGCCTCCCACAGCACACCTTGCGCACGCCGTAGGTCTGACGGTTCTCGTCCCAGACCGGGCGAACTTCCACTTCCAGCGCCCGGCACACCAACGGCGATTTGGACGGGCGGCAGGACAGTTTTGCGGGCGGCATGGCTGCAGTACGTCGACGGAACAATCTCGAGCACCCGGCAGATCGGCTCGACTCCATAGGCCTAGCGGTGTTCGGCCACGAACCCCGTCATGGCTCGAAGCGGCGGTCGAGCTCCGTCTGGGCGAAATACGCCGACGCCTTGCGCAAAATCTCGTTGGCTTGCTGCAGTTCCGGCATCTCGCGCTCCAGTGCCTTCATCCGCGCCCGCTCGTTCGTCGTCAGGCCCGGGCTCAGCTCCCGGTCACGCTCGGCCCGACGCACCCACAGCCGTAACGTCTCGGCCTTGCATTCGATCTTCCCAGCAATCGACACGATTGCCGCCCACCGCGAGAACATCAGCGACGGCGCCCTCTTGGTCGACGGCACATGTCTCTCCCAACTCGGCCAGCTGCGCATCGAACTCTTGCTACCACCGCATCGTGGCGAAACGGCAGCGGACCCTGTACCGGGAGTTTGCCCGGGCAAAAAACATTTCTAGCACCAGCGTGAAGCCGGAAACGATCGGATTCACGGACCAAGACCCGGGAAATTCAAAGCACTTCAGCATTTCAGCAGAAGCCGCCACGCCCACAAATGTATACAAATTATATCAATGTAAACATTTACATTGATAAAAAAGCGTCATAAGATCGGCTCCGTGGATACATCTTCGTGTCCACAGGCAGGTTCGCGGGGTGGACAAGGGAGCGCGAGCCTGCTGTAGCCCCGAGCCAGATCGATTCAGCCGTAGCGACCGGCCGCCCCGCAGCCAGTCACGCCCCCTTTCGCAACTCGCAACGCCACTCCAGCCCACCCGAGAGAAAGAACATGAATCAAAAAATGATGGTCTTGGTCTATGGAGCAGTCGTCACCGCCGCCACCCCCTGTCTCGCACTCGCCCAGCAACAAACGTCCACCGACGCCATCCCTGCAACCAAGCAACTCGACGACATCACCGTCACTGCGGAAAAGAAGGTCAACACCGCCCAGCGCACCCCTATCGCCATGTCGGTGACGACAGCCGAACAACTGACCGAGAACGGCATCAGCGACGTCAACGGTCTGGCCAACATCGCACCAACCCTAAATATCAGTCAGAACAACAACAACACGATGATCGCCATCCGCGGTGTATCCAGCCGCGACTATTCGGAAACTGGCAATCCCGCTGTATCGGTCAGCATCGACGATGTCTATATGCAGAATGCATCCACCTTAAACGCAGCGCTCTTCGACATCGAGCGTGTCGAGGTCTTGCGTGGCCCGCAGGGCACACTGTACGGACGCAACGCCACGGGTGGCGCAATCAACATCCAGACTGCAAAACCTACTGACCAGCTGCAGGGCCGCTTCTCGATGGGATACGGCAACTACAACAGCCTGGAACTGGAAGGCATGCTCAACCTGCCACTAAGCGACAATTGGGCGATGCGCATGGCTTTCTCCAGCGATGCTCATGATGGCTATCGCAACAACGGCGAGAACTCGTCCAGAAACGGGGACGACGACGACAGGAGGGCTATGCGCCTACACCTGGCCTACGACAACCACGACGGGCTCACCGCACTGATTACTGGCGAATACGTTCGCTCCCGCGGCACCGGCTACGTACTGAAGCTCATCCCGTATTCGGCGGTCGAGAGTGACGGAAGCTTGAGCTTGGGCTCCACCGACAAATGGAACCTCAACCACCAGGGCACGCTCGACATCGACAACAGCGCCGTACGCCTCAACGTCAACTACGACCTATCCTGGGCTCGGTTGTCCTACTATGGCGGCTTCAGCGACCAGCACTTGATACGCGACAACGATCAGGATGGTGGCGAGAGCTACACCTATTCGTTCCCCACAGATAGCACCACGAAAACGGTCAACAACGAACTACGCCTGGCCTCCACTGGGGACAGCCGACTCAGCTGGCAGGCTGGCCTATACCAGTTCTATGAGGATATCGACGGGCTGACCTACTTCAACTACGAGAGTGGCGGCAGCACCGTTCACTACTACACCTTCGACTATGACACGAAGGCCGAGTCCTACGCCGGGTTTGGCCAGTTCTACTTCGACCTGCGTCCGGACCTGAAGTTCTCGGCTGGCGTACGCTACACCAAGGATGACAAAAGCCAGTTCGGCTACAGCGACATCGCCGGTACCTACACCCACGTCGACCAGCACTACAGCGGCAGCAAAGTCACTTACCACACCGGTCTGGACTGGCAGTACAGTGATCACTCACTGCTCTACGCCAAGATCGATACTGGCTTCAAGTCCGGCGGATTCAAGAACGGCTACAGCTTCGATCCGGAAACCCTCACCGCCTATGAGATCGGCTCGAAGAACCGCTTCTGGGGGCAGCGCCTGCAGGCGAACTTGAGCGCATTCTATTACGACTACACCGACATGCAGGTCGATCAGCTCGACGCTGACACCGGTATTCAGAAGACCTCCAACGCCGGTAAGGCCCGCCTGTACGGCTTCGAGTTGGAAACCCAACTGCTGGCTAGCGAAAGCAACCGGATTGATTTCAACGCCGCTTACCTGTACAGCTGCTACGACGACCTGGTGGTATCCACATCCAGTGGCACCTATGACTATTCGGGGAATCGCCTGACCCAAGCGCCACGCTGGTCGTTGAGCGCCGGCTTCGAGCACGACTTCAACCTTCCCAAGGGCATCCTGACCGCACGCCTGCAAAGCCGCTACCAGAGTATGTCGTACCTGACCTACCGCAACAGCCAGGCCGAAAAGCAAAAGGCTTACACCAAGAGCGACCTGATGCTGACCTACACCCCAAGTGGCGCGATGTACACCGTAAGTGCCTACATCCATAACATCGAGAATGCCACGGTCCTAACCGCCGCCGACGAGGCATCCTACGCCGGCGGCTATCTGGTGCAGTTCGCTGCCCCACGCACCTACGGGATCCGCTTCAGCTACGACTGGTGATGACAGGCTCACGGTGGCCACCGGCCGCCATGTCTCCAGCATTCCAGTCATCCCACGCAGGCCGCGCGCTCTGGGAGCGTGGCCCAACTCCGTACCCACAGCTATGAAAACGCCACGGATTGGCTTGCACGCTCCCCGCCCCTGCCCCCACCAACCGCAAACTGAGACCAGGAGTCAACGATGGACATCGGCGTCTTCATTCCGATTGGTAACAATGGCTGGCTAATTTCCAGCAACTCTCCGCAGTACAAGCCAAGCTTCGAGCTCAACAAGGCCATCGTGCAGAAGGCCGAGGGCTATGGCTTTGACTTCGCACTGTCGATGGTCAAGCTGCGCGGTTTTGGTGGCAAAAGCGAATTCTGGGACTACAACCTGGAGTCGTTCACCTTGATGGCCACACTCGCTCCAGTCACCAGCAAGATCAAACTGTTCGCCTCGACCGCAATCCTGACACTGCCGCCAGCCTTGGTCGCACGCATGGCCGTGACCATCGATTCGGCCGCGCCTGGGCGCTTCGGCATCAACATCGTCACCGGCTGGGCCAAGAACGAATACACCCAGATGAACCTGTGGCCGGGCGACGACTATTTCGGCTACCGCTACGACTACTCCTCCGAATACGTGCAGGTCATGCGCGATCTGTGGGAAACAGGTCAGTCGGACTTCAAGGGCAAGCACTTCCAGATGGACGACTGCCGACTGCTGCCGAAGCCCAGTGGACCGATCAAGATCGTCGGAGCCGGCCAGAGCGAGCGCGGTATGGAGTTCGTCTCTCAATATGGCGACTACAACTTCGTGACCTGCGGCGGCATCAACAAGCCCAAGCAGCATCAGCCCACGGTGGAACGACTGATGAGTGCCGCGGAAAAGAGTGGCCGCGACGTCGGCGCCTACATCCTGTGCATGGTCATCGCCGACGAAACCGACGAAACAGCCTTCGCCAAGTGGGAGCATTACCGAGCTGGTACTGACATCGATGCGTTGGCGTGGATGGCAGCGGAAGGTGCAGCCGATAAAACCGCCAACAGCGGTTCCACTGCACGGCATATCAACCTCCCAGAAGGGGCGGTCAACCTCAACATCGGCACATTCATCGGCTCCTATGCCAACGTCGCCCGGATGCTTGATGAGGCTGCCTCGATCCCCGGTACCCGCGGCATCATGCTGACCTTCGATGATTTCCTCGACGGACTCGACCAGTTCGGACAGAAGATTCAGCCACTGATGCAGTGTCGACAGAACCTCACATGACCCACCCGGCCCGGCGCCGCAGCCGCCGGGCCCTTCTTCCGAGAATCGCCATGCATTCTCCCTATATCGTCGCGATAGGCGGAACCACCCGCCCCTTCAGTTCCACTGAAAAAGCCTTGCGTATAGCCCTCGATGCGGCGGAAGCCGCAGGCGCCGAAACAGCGTTAATCGCTGGCCAGGACATCATGCTTCCGCTGTACATGCCGGAGCATCCAGATCGCAGTGCAGCCGCCCAGCACATGCTGCGCGAGATTGCCCGCGCCGATGGGCTCCTAGTCGGATCGCCCGGCTACCATGGCAGTCTGTCCGGTCTAGTGAAGAATGCCCTCGACTACGTAGAGGACCTAGCCCGCGACCAACGCCCCTATTTCTCCGGCCGTGCGGTCGGTTGCATCACTACCGCTGCCGGACACCAGGGGGCCGTCGCCACTCTGGGTGCGTTGCGTTCGATCGTCCACGCACTGCGCGGCTGGCCTACACCGCTGGGTGCCGCCATCAATACCCTCGAATCTCCCTTCGACGCCTGCGGTGGGTGCACGGACCCGCGCGCCACGCAGGTCCTGCAGTCCATTGGCACGGAAATCGTCGAGTTCGCACGCCGCTGGCGTTGTGCCAACACCCTGACCACGAACGCCGCATGAACATGTTCCATTCCTCCCTGGACGACCACGCGCTGGACCAACTGTTCCGCAACGCACGCTCGCGCAATCGCTGGCGTAGGGAGCAATTGCCCGAATCGCTGTGGCGCACACTATACGATCTGCTCAAATTCGGCCCGACCTCGGCCAACGTCTCACCGGCACGTTTCGTATTCGTCACCAGCGAGCAGGGCAAGACCCGGCTTGCCCCGCATCTATCCAAGAGCAACCGCGACAAGAGCTTGGATGCGCCAGCGATCGCCATCATCGGTCAGGACCTGGCCTTCGCAGAGAAGATGCCGCAGCTTTTTCCTCACAGCCCCAGCGCACGCCACTGGTTCGCCACACCCGAGGTCGCCGCAGCAACCGCCAGCCGCAACACCGCATTGCAGGGTGCCTATCTGATCCTGGCTGCACGCGCGCTTGGTCTGGATGCAGGCCCGATGTCCGGTTTCGACAATGCCGGCGTCGACGCCGAGTTCTTCAGCGGCACACAGATCCGTTCCGACTTCATCTGCGCCCTTGGCCACGGCATCGACGAACCCTTTCCGCGACTGCCGCGGCTGCCCTTCGAGGAGGCATGCATACAGGCCTGAGCGTCGCTGCCATGGTTCCGCACGCCCTTCCCGCATACCCCTATCCATCCGTGCTAATCCCTCCAGCCAAGCCCGCGTCGCCCCTGCATCCCCTCCTCCGCTGCCGTCGATCTGCTCCATGACCCCCCCCCGCTCTGCCGGCTGCGTCTGGCCAGTTGTGGCAGGTCCTGCTCAGCGTCACGCTGGTGCAGGTATGCGCGACACTGAGCATGCTTGCGCTGACACCTATCACGCCAGAAGTCGCCGCCGACCTGAAAGTATCGCCGGCCACGATCGGCTACCAGATCAGTCTAGTCTATGCCGTCGGCATGTTCTCCTCGGCGGCGGCCGGCACCTTGATCGACCGCTACGGAGCCGTCCACATTGAGCAGTTCGCGTTACTGACATTCTGCCTAGGGCTGTTGGGCTTCGCACTCGCGCAACCAGCGACGCTGCTGCTCGCCTCCGCGGTGGTTGGGATTGGATACGGGCTTCAGAATCCGGCCTCTTCGCAGATCCTTGCCCAAGTGGTGCCGTTGCAGCGACGCAACCTGGTGTTCTCGATCAAGCAGGCCGGCGTTCCTCTGGGTGCCGTCTTCGCCAGCATCGGCCTACCGCTACTGCTACCCCTGTGCGGCTGGCGCATGGCATTGGTACTGGTCTCGGTGATCCCACTGCTGCTGATCCTGCTGCTGGTCTCAACACACACCAAAACGAACTTCACCCCATCGTCGCGCCGATCGATGCTGGAGAACTTCATCCACGAGCAAAAGCTGATCTGGCGCAATCAGGCATTGGCCACGCTCGCGCTACTCGGCATGCTGTATTCGTCGGTGCAATTGTGCCTATCAGCCTTCTTGGTGACCATGCTGGTTTTCGATGAGAAACTGCCTTTGGTCACTGCCGGTGCCATCACGGCCATCATGCAGGCCTTCGGAGCATTCGGTCGGGTGTTTTGGGGTGTGGTCGCCGACCGCACTGGTTCCGGCATCATGGTGCTGGCTGCAGTCGGCTTCTCCAGTGCCCTGTTGCTGTGCGGCTTTCCCTACTTGATCCAACTTCCACTCCCGCTGCAGGTCCTGCTGCTGTGCCTGTTGGGCATGTGCGCCAATGGCTGGAACGGTGTTCTGATCGCCGAGGGTGCGCATCGCTGCGACACCCATGACGCCGGCCGCGTGATCGGGGGACTGCTGGTCTATACCTTCATCGGCGTCGCGCTGGGGCCGTCCGGTTTCGCCATGATCTACCGTGAACTTGGACACTACACCAGCGTCTTCGCAGTCTCCAGCGCACTGTCCGGACTGGGCGGTCTGCTCGCATTGCGGTTGTTGTGTCGGCGCTGACCTCCCTTCACCCTGCCCTGCGAGGAATCCTGCCGTGACCGACCTCCCTTCGAATGCCCCTACCGCCACAGAGATGCTCGCCGCCAAGCACGGCGCCGAGTCGATGGTATGCACCTCTCTGCAGCGCATAGCCGCGCGCGATCACGTCATCCGCGCGTGGCTGCACGTGGACGATCGCGGTGCACTGGTGCAGGCGAGAGAGTTGGACCGCGCTGGAAGACCTGGCCCGTTGGCCGGCATCCCGATAGGTGTCAAGGACGTTTTCGACACCATCGACATGCCGACCACGCACAACTCCCCGCTTTATGGTGGCCATCGTCCAGCCAGCGATGCCCCCTGCATCCAGACCCTGCGCGCCTGCGGTGCAGTGATCCTCGGCAAGACAGACACTACCGAGTTCGCCGCCGCCGGACGCAACGCGGCGACCGCCAATCCCTGGGACAGTACGCGCACACCAGGCGGCTCCTCGTCCGGCTCTGCCGCTGCGGTCGCCGATGGCCACGTGCCGATCGCATTGGCCACTCAGACCGGTGGCTCGACCATCCGGCCAGCCTCCTACTGTGGCGTATACGGACTCAAACCGACTTGGGGTCTGATCAGCCGCGAAGGCGTCAAGCTGTATGCCAACAGCCTGGACACCGTAGGCTGGCATGCGCGCACGCTGGACGACATTGAACTGCTGTGCGACGCCTTCGGCTTCGGTCGCAACGACAGTGCGCAGCAACCGCAGCGTGCTCTGCGCATCGGTTTTTGCCGCACCCCGTTCTGGGACGTGGTGGAAGCCGAGGTCCGCACTGCGTTGGAGCACCTGACTGGAACATTGCGCCAACTGGAAGTACAGGTCGACGAATTCATCCTGCCACCACTGTTCGTCCAGGCCAACGATATGCACCGGGTGATCCTGATGCGCGAAGGCGCCGCCGCCTTCCGCAACCTGGCACTGACCCGCGGCGAGCTGCTACACGCGGATTTCCACCGCCGTGCCAACAGTGCCGACGAATTCGATGACCACAAGCTAGCCATCGCCTACGACTACGCAGCGCAGGCGCGCGCGCTGCTGGAAGCGCAGTTGCAAGACTTTGACGCCATCATCGCGCCCAGTGCGCCGGGTGTAGCGCCGCCTGGACGCGGCCCTGGTGACCCGGTGCTCAACCAGCTCTGGACCCTGCTGCACGTCCCGGTATTGAACCTGCCCTACCTGCTGAGCCAGCAAGGTCTGCCGATCGGAGCGTCGCTGGTTGCCCCTCGCTTCGCCGACCGCCGGCTCCTGGAGATCGCCCGCAGGTTCGAGGCGCACTTCGACGCAGCCGGCATCGCACTGCCACTGCAGCTTCGAGCCGCTGGATGAAAACCTTTACATTAGAGTCATCGTCTTCTCATTCCAACGCATTGTCCATGCCCTCCCCACGCCCCTTCGTCGCACATGCCCCCCGCTTGCCAGGACTCACCTTTGGCGTCGACCTGATCACCTTCTTCCATCCCGGTTTCTGGGGACTGGACAGTACCGAGCAGGTGCTCGAACTGGGCCGCGGCCAACCGCGCCAATTCTGGGACCGCATGCTCGACACCCTGGAAGGCACCGGAATCAAGGGGATCGAGCTCACATTCTCTCCATTCGGCTGGGAGGACAGTCTCTGCGCCTACGGTTCGGTCGATGCGTTCAAAGCCGAATTGGACCGTCGCGGACTGGTCCTTGCGACCGGCTTCTTCGCCGACGTTGCGATCGAAGACGGACTGGAATCTGACGAAGTCCAAGCCCGGCACATCCGCCGTGCCGATGCCTATGCCGAGTACCTGGCCCATTTCGGCGTCGACATCATGGTGATGGGTTTGCCCATGCGCCGCAGCTGGAACGCCGAGCCGCCGCAGTTCATCGGCCTGGAGTACATGCACAGACTGGCGGATTTTTGCAATCGCCTCGGCGCGCGGACCCTCACCCATGGTGTCCACCTGGCACTGCACACCGAAGCGCATTCGAGTTTCTCGCAAGCGCGCGACGTCGACCTGCTGCTGCTGCTCACCGACCCGGTCTACGTCGGCTTCTGTCCGGACACCGCACACCTGCTGATCTCCGGGACCGACCCGGTGCGGGTCGCCGAGCGCCACATCGAGCGCATGCTGACCGCGCACTGGAAGGATGCCACCGGCCCGGCCCCGGTCCACATCAAGATCGACGCACAGATCCACGCCCAGCATCGTCCGTATTTCTGCGCGCTGGGCGATGGTCAGGTCGACTGGCGACGCTGGGTCGAACTGCTGCGTACACACCGCTTCGAGGGCTGGGCGATCCTGGAACTCGACGCGGCCGCCGATCCACGCGGCGAAATGCTGCGATCGCTGGACTTCGTCCACGGTCAGCTACTGCCGTCAGCGACCTGACCCTGCATCCCCCCCTCGCCCGGCAGCCGCCAGGAGTTCTCTCTTGCCTCCCCAGCTCTCGCTAACGGAAAGACTCAGCTATGGACTCGGCAATTTCGGCGTCAATCTGATCTTCGGCATGACCGGCGCCTTCCTGATGTACTTCTACACCGACGTCTACCGGATCGACGCCGGCACGGTCGCGACCTTGTTCCTGGTGGCGCGCACCGTCGATGCGCTATTCGACCCTCTGCTGGGGCTGCTGATCGACCGCACCCGCAGCCGTCATGGCAAGCACCGTCCCTACCTGATTTGGCTGTCACTGCCATTCGCGCTATGCGGCATTGCCGTGTTCGCCACGCCCGAACTCGACGGGACGCTCAAGCTGATCTATGTCTACCTCAGCTACACCCTGCTAGGCATGCTGTACTCGGGCTTGAGCCTGCCACTGAATTCGATGCTGCCGACACTGACCCGTGATCCGGGTGAGCGCAGCGCCACTAACGCCCTGCGCGAGTTCCTCGGCACCGGCGCCACCGTCGGCGTCGGCTACGTCACCTTGCCGTTGGTCGAGCGTTTCGGCGACGGCTCGCCGGCACATGGGTTCATGATGGTTGCTGCGCTGTTCGGCGCGATCAGCGTGGCGCTGCTGGCGCTGGCCTTCCACAACACCCGCGAGCGGGTCGAGCCGCTGCGTAGCCCACACGTGCTGACTACAGCGCAATCGCTTAGCGCGACCCGCGGTAATCTGCCCTGGATCTCCACCATGCTGGTGAACTTCTGCTTCTGGATCGGCTTCATCGCGCACGTGCAGTCCTATATCTATTTCGCCGACAACGTCCTTGTGCGTCACGACGCAGTGCCGAAGCTGATGCTCACCATGCTCGCTATGCTGATCGGCACCGCGCTCAGTGCTCCGCTCGCCAACCGCATCGGCAAGCGCTTGACCGGCATATTTGGCAGCACCATTGCAGCGCTGGCCACCGCTGCACTAGGACTGTCGGACGACTTCGGCTGGCAGTTGGCGCTGAATGCCGTCAGCTACACCGGGCTGGGGCTGATCGGCGGGCTACTGTTCGCGTTGATGGCCGACGCGGTGGACTACGGCGAATGGCGCAATGGCTTTCGTGCCCAAGGGTTCCTGTTCGCCGCGTCCAGTTTCGGTGTGAAGCTGGGCTTGAGCATCGGTGGTGCAATCGGCGCCTGGCTGCTGGCGCACAGCGGCTACGTCGCTGGAGCCACGCCCAACGCCGCGGTGGTCGCCGGCATTACCTGGGGACACGTGTGGGTACCCTCACTGAGCTATGCCGCAATGGGTGCCAGTCTGGCGTTATTCATTGTCGAACCGGAGTTCGCACGGCTGACCCGGAGCAGCGGCGCCGTTGCGCCGAACGCCGCCGAATACACCCTGATCCATCCTCTCCCTCGCGCAGTATTGGAACGACCATGCAATATGACTACATCATCATCGGTGCCGGCTCAGCCGGCTGCGTCCTGGCCGAGCGCCTGTCGCGCGACAGCCGCAGCCAGGTCCTGTTGCTGGAGGCCGGTTCGGACAACCGTTCACCGCTGATCGACATGCCGCGCGGCATGGCCAAAATATGGATGGATCCGCGTTACTACTGGCATTTTCCGATCGAACCTGAACCGATCCGCCCACCCGGCGAGACCTGGGTCTATGGCAAGGGTCTGGGCGGCTCCAGTGCGGTCAACGGCACCTGGTACTACCGCGGGCAGCCACGCGACTTCGACGGATGGGGAGAACAGGGCAACCCCGGCTGGAACTGGGCCGAGATCGAGCGTTGCTACCGCGAGATGGAGGACTACCGCGAGGCCGATGCAGACGCCTCGCGCGGCCGGGGCGGCCCGCTCGTTGTCACTGCCAGCCGAGACCGCTCGCCACTGGTCCGAGCCATCCTCGAAGCCGGCCGCCAGTTCGGCCTGCCCGTGTTGGAGGACGTCAACCAGCCTGGCACCGATGGTCTGGGCGCCACCCAGATGACGGTGGACCGGCGCGGCGTGCGGGTCAGCGCCTACAGCGCGTTCTTGAAACCCGCTGTCTCGCGTGAAAACCTGACTATCCGCACTGGGATGCAGGTACACCGCATCCTGTTCGAAGGTGGCCGCGCGAGGGCGGTGGCCTACGGCCCCGTGGATAAGCGTGACGGCAGCGTCCGGCAGGCCGAAGCCCGTATCGAGGTCATCGTCTGCGCCGGTGTGCTGCAATCGCCCAAGCTGTTACAACTGTCGGGCATCGGACCACGACTCCTGCTGGAACAGCACGGCATCGCGGTGGAGCACGACAATCCCGCTGTCGGCAGCCAGCTGGCCGAGCATATGATGGTGGCACTGTCCTACCGTCTACAGCGCGTCCCCGGACTCAACCGCGAATTCCGCGGCTGGCGGCTATGGAGGAACGCCTTGCAATACCTGTTCACCCGTACCGGTCGCATGGCCAGCCTGGCCCCGGAGGTCAGTGCCATGCTCTCCACCCGTGGTGAGCATGACTGGCCCGACCTGCAACTGGGTATCTCGCCGTTCTCGATGCAGAGCTCGCCCGAAGACAAGCCCGAGGCCGGACGCGGTACCACCGAACGTCAGCCCGGCATCACCGTGGTCGGCTTCTACCTGCGGCCGCATAGCCGCGGTATCTGGGAGATCCGCTCGAGCGACGCTGCCGCCCCGCCACGGGTGCGGGCCAACTGGCTGCAAGCGGAGGCCGACCGGGAAGCACTGCTGACCATGGTCAAGAGCATCCGCCGTTTCATGCGCCAGCCGGCGTTGGCGGACTACGTCGGCGAGGAAATCATTCCCGGCCCGCAGGTGGACGACGACGCGGCGATCCTGGAAGCAGCCGGCTGGATGCTCAGCAGCGGCCTGCACGGCACCGGCACCTGCCGGATGGGCGCCGACGCGACGCAGGCCGTGGTCGATGCACGCTTGCGTGTGCATGGCGTGGCCGGCTTGCGTGTAGTCGACTGCTCAGTGATGCCGGCACCGATGTCGGCCAACACCAACGGCCCGGCGATGGCGCTCGCCTGGCGCGCTGCCGAGCTGATCCTGGAGGATCGCGCCGCTGGCACCTGACCAGCACCGGTCGGCGCGCTCAGTCCAGACCGAGAATGGCGTGATTGCCAGCCCCGCCGCCGGCACTGGCGGCGAAGTCGTCAAAGCACTGAGCGGTCACCGGGATGATGTGCCGGCGCACGAAAGCAGCCCCCTCGCGCGCACCCACTGCCGCTTCCTTAAGCGCACACTCCCATTCCACCACCGCCCAGCCGGGGAAGTCATACTGCGCCAGTTTGGCGAAGATCACACCAAAATCGATCTGGCCATCGCCCAGCGAGCGAAACCGACCGGGCCGCTCCAGCCAACCCTGGTAGCCGCCGTAGACACCACTGCGGCCATTGGGCCGGAACTCGGCGTCCTTGGCGTGCATCATGCGGATGCGCGAATGATAGTGGTCGATGAAGGCAGCGTAGTCGATCTGCTGCAGCAGCAGATGGCTGGGGTCGTAGAGAATATTCGCCCGCGCATGCCCATCCACCGCGTCAAGGAAGCGCTCGAAGCTTATCCCGTCATGCAGGTCCTCGCCGGGATGAATCTCGAAGCATAGGTCCACCCCGGCCTCCTCGTAGGCATCCAGCACCGGGCGCCAGCGCCGCGCTAGCTCGACGAAACCCTCCTCGACCAGGCCTGGAGGACGCTGCGGCCACGGGTACACGGTATGCCACAGCAACGATCCGGAGAAACTCGCCACAGCCTGCAATCCCAGACGCCGGCTGGCGCGCGCGGCGAGCAGCAACTGCTCACAGGCCCAAGCCCGGCGTTGCACAGCGGAAGCTGCGCGCAACGGCGCTGGCCAGAATCCCGAGAACAGCGCCTCGTAGGCCGGGTGCACCGCCATCAACTGGCCCTGGATGTGGGTCGATAGCTCGGTGATGACCAGCCCATGCTCGGCCAGCATGCCCTTGAGCTCATCGCAATAGGCATCGCTCTCGGCAGCCAGCGCCAGATCCATGCAGCGAGCATCGTTGCTGGGCAGTTGCACGCCCAAATAGCCCATCGCCGCGACCCAGGGGGCGATCGCGGTGAGCTGGTCGAACGGTGGTCGCTCGGCCATGAACTGCGCCAGGAACAGGCCTGGGCCGCGGATCGTCCTCACATTCAGTCCTCCACGCTCGTCCAGCGGCCGCTTGCACTGCTGGCCAGCGCGGCCTTGACGAAGGCCAAGCTGCGAAGGCCACTGTCGGCATCGGCCAACGGCATCATGCCCACCTCCTGCCGCGGGCGCAGACGCAGGGCCAGCGCCCGGTAGATATTGGCCAACGCCTCCAGATAACCCTCCGGATGTCCCCCCGGCAATCGCAGCAGGCCGCGCGCTACGGGGCTGTCGAGCATCGTCGGGCTGGCCGAGAGCAAGCTGACGTATCCCGCAGCGTCGCTCAGCAGCACCTCCCCCGGACGCTGCTGCTCCCAACGCAGCGCTCCCTTGTCACCGAACAAGGCCAGCTCCAAGCGATTCTGTTCCCCGGCGCAGACTTGGCTGGCCACCAACGTACCCGGCACGCCGGATTCCAGTCGGAACAGCAACGCACCATCGTCGTCCAGGCATCGCCCGGGGATGCGACAGCCGAGATCGGCCATGACTTCGCTAATCCCTTGGCCAGTCACGAACTCGACCAGACTCTGCGCATGCACACCGATGTCGCCGAAGCAGCCGCTGATGCCGGCCTGCGCGGGATCCGTGCGCCAAGCCGCCCCTGCAAGCTCCTGTTCCACTGGCTCGGCCAGCCAACCCTGAACGTAGCTCACAGTCACTCGCCGCAGCACGCCGATCGCACCCGCGGCCACCCGCGCACGCAACTCATGCACCATCGGATAGCCCAGATAGGTATAGGCCATCACCAGCGGAGCAGCGGCCGCGCGCGCAGCATTGACCACCTCCATGGCTGTTTCCAGGTTGTGCGCCAGCGGCTTCTCGCACAACACCGCGAAGCCTGCCGCGAGTGCGGCCCGGGCAACTTCGGCATGACTGCGATTGGGTGTGAGTACCGTCACCACTTCTGCCCGCGCCTCCGGTGGCAGCGCGCGTTCACCGTCGATCAGCGCAGCGTAGTCCGGATACAAGCGCTCGCAAGGCCGAGCGGCTCCGGCGTTGCGCCCGGGATCGCGGCTGAAGGCACCGGCCACCACTTCAAACAAGCCGTCCAGGGCCGCGGCTCGACGATGCACCGGGCCCATGAAAGAGCCTGGCCCACCACCGACCATTGCCATTCGAATCACTGTCACAATCGCTCCCGGGGCAATAATGTAAACCATTACATTCGTCTACAATGGCCACGTCAAGTGTCATCACCGCCTTACGTAACGGCACAGGAGAAGATTGGGCCGCCATGAAGAACATCAACGATGTCGCCGAGTTGGTGGGGGTCTCTATCGCAACGGTTTCGCGCGCACTGAGCAAACCCGAGGTCGTCCATCCGGAGACCCTGAAAAAGATCGAGGCGGCGGTAGCCCAGCTGAATTACCACCCCAATCGCTTGGCAATCGGCCTGCGCCGCCAGCGCAGCAGCAATATCATCATTGCCGTCCCTAGCATCTTCAACCCATTCACCTCAGCCTTTGTACAGGGCGTGGAGAACGTGGCGCGAGAGGCTGGCTACCGTGTATTGCTGGGCATTACCGAGTCCGATCAAACTCTGCTCGACAGCTACGTCGACATGATCGGCGGTCGCCAGGCCGACGGGCTGATCCTGCTCGACTGCATCCTGCCTAAGGTCGTAAAGACCCCACCACAGGGAGCAGCACCTCCCCCGATCGTTGTTGCCTGCGAATATCCTCCTGGTCTGGACATTCCCAGGGTGCGCCTAGACAACGTTGAATCTGCCGCACTGGTGGTGCGCCACCTGACCAAGCTCGGCCATCTCAACATCGCCACGATCATCGGCCCCCCACTTCAGCAGATGGCGAAGGACCGTCTGGCCGGCTTCCAACTCGGCCTGCGCCGGGCGGGCTTGGAACTGCACGAAGATCTGGTCGTACACGGCGACTTCAGCGTGGAGTCCGGCTACCAGGCAACGAAGGAACTACTGCGCCGTGCCACCACTTTCACCGCCGTGTGCTGCGCCAATGACGAGATGGCAATTGGCGCGCTCGCGGCCTTGCGCGAGGCCGGCCGACAGGTTCCAGCTGAGGTGTCTGTGGTCGGCTTCGACAATCTACGCTTCGGCGAATTTGCCTCGCCGCCGCTGACCACCGTCGACATCCCCGCACTGGATATCGGCGAAGCCGCTATGTACCTGATGTTAGACCGGCTCCGCGACCCAATCGACTCGATGCGCGAGGTCCTGCTCCCCTACCGCCTGATCACCCGCGACTCCAGTGGCCCCGCCCCCGTCTGACCCCTTCATCCACCGTGGAGTCCCCCATGGATACGCACGCCATCACTGCTGACGAGCTCACCGGACTCGTTCGCAAACTGCAGCCTGGCCGCAAATGGGCCCTGATTGTCGTCGACGTCGTCGAAGCCTACCTGCGCCCGGGCTCGCCACTGTATGCTGGCTTGGAAGCCGAACTGGCCGCAAATGCACGTCTGATCACAGCCGCGCGCGATGCCGGCATCACCGTGATCTTCACCAACGTGGTATACCAACCTGGCGGCGCGGACGGCGGCTACTTCTACCAGAAGCTTGAATCGCTGCGCTGCTTCGACCGCGGTTCGCCGCTCAGGAGCCTTTCCCGCCGTGATTGCCCCACTGCCCTCGGAGCTAGTGGTGAGCAAGCAATACGCGTCAGCGTTCTTCGGGACATCACTAGCGTCCACCCTGCGCACCCAGGCGGTGGACACCACCTTCATCACCGGTTTCTCGACCTCCGGCTGTGTTCGCGCCACAGCGCTGGACGCCCTCCAGCACGGCTTCATCCCCTATGTGGTCCGCGAAGCCTGCGGTGATCGCAGTAGTGCAATCCAGGATGCCAACCTGCACGACCTGCAAGCGAAATACGCCGAAGTCGTCTCCGAAGCACAGGCGCTCGAGCTCTTCCGCATTTCAAACCAGACGCCTTAAGCTCTAGTGCAGGCGTTACCCCCGTAACAGCGCGAATCGACATGAGCGAATCCGGCGACACCAACGACAAGGCGCCAGGAACACCACGCCGAGAGTCTCCCCGGAGCTCCTCGATGCGGGCATACGCGAAAATTCGCGAACTCATCGCATCAGGACACTACAAGCCCGGAGAACGCCTTAAGGAAGACGAGCTCACTGCCGTCTGCAGCCTGTCCAGGACGCCTGTCCGGGCCGCACTGCATCGCCTCAATCTGGAGGGCTTCATCACCTTAACGCCCAATCACGGCGCCCGCGTCACCGCTTTCGACGTGGAGGACCTGCGTGAATCGATCATCCTACGCGCAATGATCGAAGCCCACGCCGCCGAACGCGCCGCTACCCGCATCGGATCGCAGCAGATCGATCGTCTCAAGGAGCTGGCCGCAATCATGGAGCAGGCGGTCGCCAGCGGCAGAGCCGCTGTCGATCTGCACTGGAGCACGACCAACCTCGAATTCCACAAGGTATTTCTCGATACCGCCATGAGCCCGCAGCTATCCACCATCGCATCGTTGGTAACTCAGGTCCCGCAGATGCTACGTTCCATCGTGCTGTACCAGCATGAGGACCTGCTCAGGGCAATGCGCCACCACCGCGAACTGATCTCGGCAATGGAAGCGCACGATCCGGAATGGGCGTCGGCGGTGATGCGCAACCACATTTTCGCGGCCTTCCACAGCCTTGCACGCCACAATGGCAAATCCTCCAAGAAAACCTGAGGTCCTACTCGCTTCGCCTTCCGCACGGTCGCCAATCTGTGCGAACGACTGATGGTACATCTCCGCGATCAGACAGCCTGAGTGCCTTCAGTCGCGGAGGACTACACACCAAATACTCAAGCACAAGGCCGCTGGATGCGCTGGATATCTTTCGGCCGACACCCCACCGGTTTTGAGTAGCACGGAGATTTGGAGTCCAATCTCCAACGAGAAGGAGATTGGACGTGAAAGATGTGTGCATCGGGCATTACGCCATGACGACACTCTGGGAGTGCGGAAGCTCGACTGGTTGGGATGTGACTTGCGTCATCTCGTCAACTTGGTCGGCAATCTGAGCAAGCGCGGCATCGGGCTGTAGGCGCTCGCCGGCGAGCGCGCGTTGATTGACGCCACCACCGCCAACGGCCGACTCGTCTTCGCGATCTTTGCGGGCTTCGCCGAGTTAGAGCGCGAGCTGATCGCCGAGCGCATCCAGGACTGGCCTCGCCGTAGCGGCCGCCCGCGGGCGCAGTGGTGGACGCCCGTTCAAGATGACGCCAGCCATAGTCGCCGAACTGTGTGCCGAACTCGGTATCATCCGACAGACGCTTCACCTCCTCGTCACGCCCAAGGGTGAGATCAGGCCGGACGGCGAGAAACTCTTGACCCGACGCAACAGGTAACTTGACCCAAGTATCGGACGCGGCGCCTTGCTGGCGCAGTGTCACTACTTCATCAATGAACAGGGGACGACATGAGGACGGGAGGAAAGGTCATGCAGCGGTTCGCTACATCGCTCGCATTGGCTGCTGCGGCGTTGCCGGCAACGGGGCAGGCGCAGGTTCCGGATACGATCCTCTACGGCGTCGCGTATTACGATGAATACACACCGGTCGATCGTGTCGATGAGGATGCGCGCATGATGAAGGCGGCGGGGATCAGCGTGGTCCGTATCGCAGAATCGACATGGGGCACGCTGGAGCCGCAGCCTGGGTGTTCGACTTCAGCCACGTCGATCGCACGCTCGCCGCGATGCATCGGCAGGGCATCAAGGTGATCGTGGGAACACCCACCTATGCGGTGCCGACCTGGCTCGCGCGCCAGCATCCGAATGTCCTCGTCGTGCGTCCCGATGGAATACGCGCGCAATATGGTCCACGGCAGAACATCGACATCACCGATCCTGATTACCGCGCCGCGGCGGAGCGAGTGATCGTCGCGCTGGTGGACCATGTGAAGGATGACCCCGCGGTGATCGGCTACCAGCTTGACAACGAGACCAAAGCCTACAACACCAGCGGCCCCGCGGTTCAGGCCGGGTTCGTCCGCTCGATGAAAGCGAAATGGCCGAGCCTTGATGCGCTGAACAAGGCATGGGGTCTCGATTACTGGTCGAACCGGATCAATCGCTGGGAGGATTTCCCGTCGACTAGCGGGTCAATCAACGCAAGCATGTCCAACGCCTTCGCCGCTTATCAGCGCAGCCTCGTCACCGACTTCCTGACGTGGCAGGCCGGGCTCGTGCGGGCCCATGCCCGACCCGGGCAGTTCATGACGCAGAATTTCGACCTGGACTGGCGGGGTTACTTCCTATGGTATCCAGCCGGAAGTCGACGATTGGAAGGCCGCACGATCCCTCGATATCGCCGGTATCGACATCTATCATCCCAGCCAGGACAAGTTGACCGGTGCAGAGATCGCCTTCGGCGGCGACGTGGCCCGCTCGATGCGCAACGGGCAGAACTATCTGGTGCTGGAAACCGAGGCGCAGGGCTTTCCGCAATGGACGCCCTATCCGGGACAGCTTCGCTTGCAGGCGTTCAGCCACCTCGCCTCGGGCACGCAGATGGTCGAATATTGGCATTGGGCGACCACCGCCAACGCCATCGAGACCTACTGGCGCGGACTGCTGTCGCAAGACTACAAACCCAACGCAGTCTATGCGGAGGCGAAGGGGATCGGCGCCGACTTCGCCCGTCTCGGACCTAAGCTTGCGGGGATGACGAAACGCAACCGGGTCGCCGTCTATGTCAGCAACATCGCCCAGACCGCGTTCGATTCCTTCAAGCCGGAGGGTGCGGACTATAATCAGGTACTGCGCCCCTTCTCACGCATGCGCTCTACCGGCTGAACGTCGAGGCCGATGTCCTATCGCCTGACAGCACGGAGAAGCTGGACGATTACAAGCTCATCATCGTGCCCGCGCTCTACGCGGCGAGTGACGCCGAGATCGCGAGGCTCAACGATTACGCCAGGCGCGGCGGCCATCTTCTCTACACCTTCAAGAGCGGTTTCGGACGAGAACACCAAGGTCCGCTATGCCACGCAGCCAGGCGCGATCGCGGAGGCGGCAGGCGTCACGTACCAGGAGTTCACCATCCCTGTCGGCGTCACGCTGGCGGACAACCCGTTCGGCGTTCGACGCCGACAATGCGCCGCGTTGGTGGATGGAGATGCTGAAGCCGACGACCGCCCAGATCGTGGCGCGCTACAAGCATCCGTCATGGCCTGCCGCAGCAGCCATGACCCGTAATCGCTGGGGCAAGGGTGAAGTCATCTACATCGGCTTCATGCCAAGCGACGCACTGGCGGAGAAGATCGTCGAGGCCGAAGTCGCGCGCGCAGGCGTCGCGCCGTCGGTTCCAGGCGTGCGATTTCCACTGATCGTGCGCGGTGGAACGCTGAACGGCCATGCGATCCGCTACGTCCTCAACTATTCCGCCTCGCCGCAGACCATGACAGTCCCCCACGCCGGCACCGAGCTCCTGCATGACCGCAAGGTGGAGCGCGGAGCACGCATCGACCTCGCACCATGGGACGTCGCCATCATTGAGGAAGAAGGACGATCCGAATGAGACACTGGCGCGTCGCTTCACGTACGTTGGCTAAGAATCGCAGCCGTGATGCCACTCTCTCACCGCCCCCGCCGCTTCTCCTTCCACAACGTAATCCCCACCGCCACCAACGCAATCACCAGGCCGATCAACACGGCCACGCCGGCCAGCAGGATCCACTGCCCGAGTGTGAGGCCGCCCATCAGCGGAACACCACCGTGCGGTGGCCGTTGAGCAGGATGCGGTGCTCGACGAGCCAGCGGCACCGCGCGGGCCAGCACCACGCACTCGATGTCGCGGCCGATGCGGACCAGGTCCTTCGGCGGTCTGGGCGTGGTCCACGCGCTCCACCTCCTGCTCGATGATCGGGCCTTCGTCCAGGTCGTCGGTGACGTAATGGGCGGTGGCGCCGATGATCTTGACGCCGCGGGCGTGGGCCTGGTGATAGGGCTGGGCGCCCTTGAAGCTGGGCAGGAAGCTGTGGTGGATGTTGATCGCGCGCCCGTCCAGCGCGCGGCACAGATCGGGCGACAGCATCTGCATGTAGCGCGCCAGCACCACCAGGTCGATGCGCCTGCGCGTCGACCAGTTCGAGGATGCGCTCTTCCTGCGCGGCGCTGGTGTCGGGCGTCGACCGGCAGGTAGTGGAAGGGAATGCCGTAGGCGCCTCGGAAGGCGGGAAATCGCTGTGATTGGAAATCGACCGCCACCACTGTCCACGTGGAGCTGGCGCGCTGAGGGCGCGGAACAGCAAGTCGTTGAGGCAGTGGCCCTGTCTTGCTCAGGCCATGACCAGCAGGCGCGCGCGCCGGCGCGGCGTCGTGCAGGCTCCAGTCGAAGCCGATTCCTCGGCCAGCGGGGCGAAGCGCGCGCGCAGGGCGCCGGCATCCAGCGGTTCGGGCAGGTCGAAGTGCACGCGCAGGAAGAAGCGGCCGCTGTCGGCGTCGCCGAACTGCTGCGCGCGTCGAGGATGTTGCAGCCGCTGTCGAACAGCAGCCCGGACACGCGGTGACGATGCCGGTGCGGTCCGGGCAGGACAGGGTGAGGATGTGGTCGCGCTTCATGGGCCGGCGATGGTAGCCGGCGGCGAAGGTTTCGTCTGCGCCGGTCCGCGCGGTGGGCGTCCATTTCAGGCCTGGCCGGCGCGGCGTGCGCTGACCTGCGCCAGCGCGGCCCAGTCCAGTTCGGCTTCGCCGTGGGCCACGGCGTCGAGCAGGTTGTCGCGCAGGGTGCTGGCCAGCGGCATCGGCACGTGCGCGGCCTCGCCGGCGGCCAGGACCAGGCGCACGTCCTTCAGGCCCAGGCTGAGCTTGAAGCCGGCCGGGCTGTACTGCCGGCGCGCGGATGAGCCCGCCGTAGCCCTGGTAGGCCGGGGCGGCGAACAGGGTGGTGGTGAGCATCTGCAGGAAGTCGGCCGGGGCCACACCGTGGCCCTGCACCAGCGCGCCGGCTTCGCCCATCGTGCCGATCGCGCTGGCCAGGCAAAAGTTGGCCGCCAGCTTGACCGCGTTGGCCTGCTGGGGCGCGCGCCGAAGTGCCAGGTGCGCGCGCCCAGCACGTCCAGCAGCGGCTGCACGCGCGCGATCAGCGCGGCCTCGCCGGCGGCCAGGATGTTCAGGCGCCCGGCTGCGGCCACCTCGGGACGGCCGAGCACTGGCGCGGCCAGGTAGCCGACGCCGCGCGCGGCGTGCAGCGCGGCCAGTTCCTGCGCCAGCGCCACCGAGACGGTGGCCATGTTGACGTGCACCGCCCCGGCCGGCAGCGCGGCCAGCAGGCCGCTGTCGACCACGCTGGCGCGCACGGCGGCATCGTCGGCCAGCATCGAAAACAACACCGGCCGACCGCTTGCTGCGGCGTTTCCACCGCCAGCGCGCCCTCGGCGGCCAGTTCGGCGCGCGGGCCGGCGCCGCGGTTCCAGACGGTGAGGGCGTGGCCGGCGCGCAGCAGGTTGCGGGCCATCGGCAGGCCCATCGTGCCAGGCCGAGGAAGGCGATGTCCATCGGGATGCTCCGTGTGGGGTCGTAGAGGAACGTGGCGATGATTGCCTCCGCTTCTCTGCGCAGCTGCCGTCCTCGGCATCCGCTGCGGCGATGGCCAGCAGCTGCGTGCGCAGGGCCGCCAGGTCAGGGCGGGGTCGTTGTCCTGGTAGCGGTTCCACTGCATGACCACCTGCAGCGGTGGGATGTCCAGCGGCGGGTCCAGCAGCCGCACCGGCAGGGTGCGCGCGGCCAGCCGCGCCAGGCGGGTGTGCACGGTGGCGATGCACTGGGTGCCGACCACCAGCGGCGCCAGCGAGTTGAACGAGCTGATCCGCGCGATCACGTCGCGCTCGTGGCCGTGGTAGAACAGGAACCAGCTTTCGAAGGTGGGCTTGCGGTCGTCGTCGAACTGCACGGCGACGTGGCGCGCGGCCAGATACTGCTCGAACGACAGCCGCTCGCCCTGCAGGCGGAAGCCTTCCCACACCACGCAGCGGTAGCTGTGGGTAGAGCAGCTCCCACGGGTGGTCCGGGTGGGCGTCGCGCTGCGGATAGATCACCAGGTCCACCTCGCCGCGCTGCGGCCGAGCTCGGCGGTGCTGCGCGCCGGGCTGAGCACGTCCACCGACAGCCCCGGCGCGCCCCGGTCCAGGGTCTGCAGCAGCGGCCCCAGCAGGATGCGGGTGGCGTAGCTGGAGGCGATCAGGCGGAAGTGGCGCTGCGCCCGGGCCGGGTCGAAGCCGGTGCGGC
>JASGKM010000068.1:0-60594 GCA_049840615.1 Pseudomonas sp. | reverse complement strand
GAACGGCTCACCAGCTCGGCGCGAGACGATGACCCACATGGGACGCCCCGCTGACCACCTCCACGCTCTTTCGCATGGTCGCGCTGCGCCATGAAAGCCATCGCCTGCGGCGGGATGTTGCTGGTCCTGGTCGCCAGTACGACTGAACCACAACGGAATGGCCGTCCAGGCCGCCGCGCCGGCCTTCTCGTTCAGCGCCGCTTCGGTGACCGGCCGCGGCGCCGTGGCCATCAGCGCGGCCTCGCCGGCGGGGGACATCGGCGGCGAACTGGTCATGGAATTTGTCCTGCTGGATATACAGGTCCTTGCCACCATCGGCCAGCGCCACCGGGGCGGCCAGGGTCGGGCCGAGGGTGCTGCCGGGGAACTTGCCGGCCAGCTCGGCGGCGCTCTCCCCCTTTTGCGGTGCGAAGGCGGCGACATAGACCAATGCCTTGACGTTGGGCCGGTCACTGGCAGCCGCACTGATTACGTTGCCGCCGTAGGGAATGCCCCACCAGTACCACCGTGCCCCTGACGCTGCCGACGATGTTGCCGATGTAGGCACCATCGCTGGCTACCCCTGCGCAAGGGGTTGGCGGCGGCGATCACGCTGTAGCCGTCTTTTTCGAGGATGCGGGTCACGCCATTCCAGCTGGAGGCGTCGGCAAAGGCGCCGTGCACCAGCACCACCGTCGGCTTCATCGGCGCGGCAAAAGCGCTGCCGGCCAGCAGGCCGCTGGCGAGCGCCAGGGCGGTGAGGGTCTTCTTCATCGTGGATCTCCTTGCTGAGGGATAAATGACTTGCGAATAAAAAAGCCCCGCACGGTGGCTCGGGGAGTCAGGCAGTGCGGAACGCTCATGCCGAGCGGGAAAATCGCTGGACTCGCTCAGCTCACGCCACAGGCGCAGCTCGGCCAGTCGGGCCTTGTCAGCGTTTTCGATGGCCAGTACGGCGTCGCTGCCCAGGGCCAGACGCAACGGCGGACGATCCATCCAGGCCACGGCGAGGATCGCCTGCGCGGCACGCTGTGGGTCGCCCGGCTGGTTGCCGTCGTAGGCCCGCTGCCGACGCGCCACGGCGCCTACCACGGCGTCGTACTCGAAACGTCCTTCTGAAAGCCTCGTAGAGACGCCGGCAAAGTCGGTACGCAGGCCGCCGGTTCGATGATCGTCACCCGCACGCCGACCTGTGCCATCTCGCGCGCCAGCACTTCGGAAAAGCCCTCCACGCCCCACTTCGCCGCCGAATAGGCGCATGCCCCGGTGCGCCGATGCGCCCACCTACCGACGACAACTGGATGATGTGGCCGCTGCGCTGCCGGCGCAGTACCGGAATCGCCGCCTTGGTGACAATGATGGTGCCGAACAGGTTGGTCTTCATCTCCCGGCGGAACTCCTCCAGCGAGGTGTCTTCCACCGAGTTGATGTTGCCGAAGCCGGCGTTGTTGACCAGCACGTCGAGCCCGCCGAACTGCTCGACCATCTGCGCCACGGCGTCCTGCGCGGCACTTGGTCGGTAACGTCCAAGGGCGCCAGGCGCAGCGTCTGCGGGTAGAGCCGGGCGAGGTCCGCCAGCGCGTCCGGGTCGCGGGCGGTAGCCAGCAGGCGGTGCCCGGCCTGCAGCACCGCCTCGGCCAGCGCCCGGCCCAGTCCGCGGGAACAACCGGTGATCAGCCATCGTTGGTTCATGGAACCTCCCCTTCTCTCAAGGTGTAGCGCTCAAGGTGCAGCTCTCAGGGTGCGTAGCGGGTGAACACCAGATCGTGGTCCTTCACCCGCGCCTGGTGGCAGGCCAAGCAGGTCTGGTGCTGTGCTTCGTCGGCGGGCTTGCCGTCGATGAAGCGAGCGAAGCCCCAGCCGCCGGTGGCCGCGTACTTCTTCGAGTCCTTGACCATGAACTGCACGGTAGTCGCGGCGCCGGGAATCGACGCCCGGCTCGAATTCCGGCGACTGCACATGCTTCCAGGCGAGCTTGGCCAGCACGCTGCCGTCGGGGAACGGCAAGGTGCCGGCGCGGTAAGCCTTCATGGCGATGTCGTTGCCCAGCACGGCGCGCAGTTCGTTCAGCGGCGCCGCCTCCTGGGCTGGAGCAATCAGTTGCCAGTTGCGGTAGCCCTCGGGCAAGCGCACGCCATAGATCGGCGAGGCATCCCCGTCGGCCCTGGCGGCTGCCGCCACCAGCAAGGCGAAGCCGGCCAGGATGATGCGATGCAGCGTGGTTCCGGTGATGTTCATGGCGGCTCTCCGGCTCACAGATGATCGGCGTTGACCACCGCCTTGACGAAGGCGTCCGGCGCTTCCTGCGGCAGGTTGTGACCGATGCCACCGGTGATCAGGCGGTACTCGTACCGGCCGCTGAAGCGCTTGGCGTAGGCCTCCGGCCGGCGGGTGGGGTGCCGTTGGCGTCGCCTTCGAGGGTGATGGTCGGGACCTTGATCGCCGGGAAGGCCGCGAGCTTCTTCTCCAGCTCCGCGTAGCGCGGCTCGCCTTCGGCGAGGTTCAGGCGCCAGCGGTAGTTGTGGATGGAGATCGCGCCGTGGTCGGGGTTGTCCAGGGCCTGGGCGCTGCGCTCGAAGGTGGCGTCGTCGAACTTCCACTGCGGCGAAGCCAGTTGCCAGATCAGCCTGGCGAACTCGTGGCGGTACTGTCGTAGCCGGCCTTGCCGCGCTCGGTGGAGAAGTAGAACTGGTACCACCACTGCAGCTCGGCCGCCGGCGGCAGCGGCGCCTTGCCCGCTTCCTGGCTGCCGATCAGGTAGCCGCTGACCGACACCAGCGCCTTCACCCGCTCCGGCCAGAGCGCCGCGACGATGTCCGCCGAGCGTGCACCCCAGTCGTAGCCGGCCAGCACAGCGCGGCTTGATCTTCAGCGCATCCATGAAGTCGATGACGTCCGACCGCCAGCGCGGCAGGCTCGCCATTGCGCCGGGTCGAGGCGGAGAGGAAGCGCGTTTCGCCATAGCCACGGGCATAGGGAACCAGCACGTGATAGCCCTTGGCGGCCAGTTGCGGCGCCACTTCGCTGTAGCTGTGGATGTCGTACGGCCAGCCGTGCAGCAGGATCACTACTGGCCCATCGGCCGGGCCGGCTTCGGCGTAGGCAACGTTGAGCAGGCCGGCGTCGACATGTTTCAGCGGGCCGAAAGTCGGGTCTGCCGCCGGCGCGGTAGCAGCCTGCGCCACCGAGCAGGAGGTGAATTGCACCAGGGCAATGGCCAGCGCCGAGGCGCCAAGAAGCGGTTGCTTGAACGGGTTCATCACGGGTCTCCAGGGCCGGCACGTGGCCTGCCCGGTGGTTGCCGGCAAGCGGCGATCGAGTGGGGTGTGAGGCGAGCGGCTGGTCAGGTTGGCTCGCAGCGGGCGGAACGCTTCGCGCAGTTCTTCGCTGAACAGCTGCGGCTGCTCCCAGGCGGCAAAGTGGCCGCCCTTGTCCACCGCGTGGAAGTAGTCCAGCGAAGGATAGGCGCGCTGCGCCCAGCTCTTCGGCGCGCGGTAGATCTCGCCCGGGAACACCGTGATGGCGACTGGCACCTTGATCTGCGCGGTCTTCTGCGCGGCGGCGCTGAAGTTGTTGTTGTTGTTTTCCCAGTAGAAGCGCGAGGAGGAAGCGCCCGTGTTGGTCAGCCAGTACAGCGAGATGTCGTCGAGCATCTCGTCGCGGCTCAGCACGCGCTCGGGCTCGCCGCCGCTGTCGGTCCATGCAGCGAACTTCTCGTACATCCAGGCGGCCATGCCGGCGGGCGAATCGGCCAGCGAGTAACCGATGGTCTGCGGGCGGGTCACCATCATCGCGCCGTAGGCGGCATTGCGACCGAAGAAGGTACTCAGCGCTTCGAAGGCGCGGCGCTCGTCGGCGCCCAGCCCGGATGGCGCCGGGGCGCCGGAGTTGATCGGCCCGACCAGCTCTGGCGGCACTGTCGCCGGCATGTTCAGGTGGATGCCCAGCAGGCCGGCCGGGGCCAGGCGGCCGAGGGCGTCGGAGATCACCGAGCCATGGTCGCCGCCCTGGGACACGTAGTGGCTGTAGCCCAGGCGTTTCATCAGCACGTCCCAGGCACGGGCCACCCGGTCCGGGCCCCAGCCGGTGGCGGTCGGCTTGCCGGAAAAGCCATGGCCGGGGATCGCCGGGATCACCACGTCGAAGGCGTCTTCCGCGCGCCCGCCATAAGCGACCGGGTCGGTCAGCGGGCCGATGGTCTTGAGGAACTCCAGCGGCGAGCCGGGCCAGCCGTGGGTGAGGATCAGCGGCATGGCGTGCGGCTCTTTCGAGCGCACGTGGATGAACTGGATGTCCACGCCATCGATGCTGGTAATGAACTGCGGCAGCGCATTGAGCCTGGCTTCGGCGCGGCGCCAGTCGTAGTCCTTGCCCCAGTAATCCACCAGCGCACGGACCTTCTCCAGCTGGATGCCCTGCGAGGCATCGTTGACCGTTTCGCGGTCCGGCCAGCGCGTCGCGGCGATGCGTCGGCGCAGGTCGTCCAGTTGTTCCTGGGGCACCTGGATGTGGAACGGCCGCACGCTGTCATCAACCGGCGCGGTACTGCTGGCAGTGGCAGCGAACGCTTGCTGCATCAGGTGGTGCTGGCCGTCGCCGAGCAGGAACAGACCCACGGCGGTGGCCATGAGCGTGCGGCTGAAGCGGCGGCGAAGATGAGGCAGTAACGGGGCGGCGGCATGGTCGATCTCCCTGATTCACTGGCCGACGGATCGGCGACCTGCAGCGATATCACCAAAGCCCACCAGGCGCCGCGATTGCACCATGGTGTCGGTCGATACCTTGGTATCGGTCCCGGCGCGTGACGCACTTGCGGTGCCCCGGCCGACACCTAGGTATCATTGGCAGCCCCGCCAACAAGGCGCATGCTCGCCCCACGGCTAGCGCCGGGAGAGGACCGGTATGCACAACGAAGTCGTCGACAAGCTGCCCGACATGGCGTGGACCGCCAGCGTCGAAGGCCGCCTGGACAGCGTCAACCAGGCCTGGCGCCACTATGCCGGGCGCGGCCTCGATGCCCTCGGCGAGCATGCCTGGCAGGCGCTGGCGCATCCCGAAGACCTGCCGGCGCTGCAGCACGGCTGGAACGCCATCCGCCAGACCGGCGTCCCGCGCGATCTGCAGGCCCGCCTGCGCCGCCACGATGGGGTGTACCGCCGCTTCCTGCTGCGCGCCCGCCCGCTGACCGACCAGCATGGCCAACCTGCCGGCTGGTGCGGCCAGAACATCGATATCGAGGACCTGCCGCCCGCGCCGCCCGTGACCGTGACGCGCGAGACGCAAGACCTGATCGACAGCATTCCCGCGCTGATCTCGCTGATGACGCCCGCCGGCGAGCTGGAGTGCGTCAACCGTCACAACAGCGACTACCTGGGCGCCAGCTTCGAGGAGCTGCGTCACTGGACCAGTTCCGACACCATCCACCCCGACGACCTGCCCCACGCGCTGGCCGCCTGGAAGCACTCGGTGGCCAGCGGCGATCCGTACAACTTCCAGCAGCGGGTGCGCGGCGCGGACGGCATCTACCGCTGGTTCCACGTGCGCGCCCTGCCCCACCGCGACAGCGCGGGGCGCATCCAGCGCTGGTTCGTGCTGAAGGTGGACATCGACGAGCAGCGGCGCGACCAGGCATTGATCGCCCAGGCGCAGGAGTCGCTGGCCAGTGCGCTGGAAGCAGTGAGCGCTTCCGAAGACCGCCTGCGCACCCTGATCGACGCCGTGCCGGGCTTCGTCTGGCGCACCGATCCCGACGGCAGCGTGGAGTTCCTCAACCAGCGCTGGTTCGACTATACCGGCATGACCCCGGAAAACGCCGCCGGCGTCGGCTGGATGACCGCCCTGCACCCCGAAGACGCGCCGGCACTGGGTGTCTACTGGCAAGGCCTGCTGGAAGCCGGCAGCGCCGGCGAGTTCGAAGCGCGCCTGCGGCGCTTCGATGGCAGCTACCGCTGGTTCCTCATCCGCGCAGTGCCCCAGCTGGACGCGTCTGGTCGTGTGCTGAAATGGTACGGCGGCAACACCGACATCCACGTACGCAAACAGGCCGAACTACTGCTCGCCGGCGAGAAGCGCCTGCTCGGCCTGATGGCCGGCGGCTGCGCCCTGCCGCAGGTGCTGGAAACCCTTTGCGAACTGGTGCAAGCCAACCTCGAGGGCAGCCGCTGCGCCATCACCCTGGTAGCGCCCCGCCATGGCCGATCGCCGGACGCGACACCGCGTCTGCAGGCCGGCGCCGCACCCCATCTGCCACCTTCGATGTACGGCGGCGCGGACGGCCAACCGGTGGAGGCGCACGGCAGTCCGCAAGCGCAAGCCGTGCTCGACAACGCCACCGTGCAAGTCGACGACCTGGACGGTGAGAGCCGCTGGCCCCACTGGCGGCAACAGGCACGGGCTTGCGGGCTGCGAGCGCTGGCGGCGATACCGGTGGTGTCCAACCACGGCGAGGTGAGCGGCGTCCTCTCGGTCTATTTCCCCCTGCCGCAGAAGGTGAGCGAAAGCCAGTGCGCGCTGATCTCGCAGTTCACCCACCTCGCCAGCATCGCCATCGACCGCGCCCGCAGCGAAGCCGCCCTGCGCCAGAGCGAAGCCTTCCTGGCCAAGGCCCAGCGCATCAGCCTGACCGGCACTTTCTCCTGGCGCGTGGACAACGACGAGATCGCCTGGTCAGAGGAAATCTACCGGCTCCTCGACCTGCAGCCGGGCCTGACGCCGAGCTTCGAGCTGATCTTCTCGCGCATCCACCCGGACGACCGCGCCACCGTGGAAGCAATGCTCAAGTGTCAGCGCCGCGACGGCTGCGACTTCGAGCACGAACACCGACTGCTGCTTCCCGGCGGCGCCGTGCGCCACGTCCATCTGGTCGCCCAGGCCACCCGCGAGACCGACGGCGCGCTGCTGTACATCGCCACGGCGCAGGACGTCACCCAGCGCCGCCTGGCCGAGGAAACCCTGCACCGGACCCGCGCCGAACTCGCGCATGTGGCTCGTGTGGCCAGCCTGGGCGCACTGACCGCGTCCATCGCCCACGAGGTCAACCAGCCGCTGTCGGGCATCATCACCAACGCCAGCACCTGCCTGCGCATGCTGGGCGCGGAAACCCCGAACCTGGAAGGCGCACGGGAGACCGCACGGCGCACCATCCGCGACGGCAACCGTGCGGCGGACGTGATCAAGCGCCTGCGCGGTCTGTTCGCGCGCCACGAGGCCGTCAGCGAAGCCGTCGACCTGAACGAGGCCGCGCGGGAAGTGATCGCCATGCTGCACAACGAACTGCAGCGGCACGGCGTGACCGTGCTGCCCGCGCTGCAGGAAGCATTGCCCGTCGTAAACGGCGACCGTGTGCAGCTGCAGCAGGTGATCCTCAACCTGATCCTCAACGCCACGATGCGCTGGGCGAAGTGCATGACCGCCCCCGCCAGCTGCGCATCAGCACCGGCCATGATCTGGATGCGAGCCTCTTCCTGGCAGTACGCGACAACGGTGCGGGCTTCGCGCCGGAAGATGCCGGCCGCCTGTTCGATGCCTTCTTCAGCACCAAGCAGTCGGGCATGGGCATCGGCCTGTGGGTCAGCCGCTCGATCATCGAGCACCATGCCGGGCGGGTCTGGGCCACCACCCACGACGGGCCGGGCTCCACCTTCATCTTCGCGCTGCCCCGGGCACTACCCACCCACGACCAACCGACGGAGATCCGCTGATGGCTACGCCCCTGCTCGTGTCGGTGGTCGAATCGACGACGAATCGGTGCGCGAATCCCTGCCGGACCTGCTGCGCGAGTTCGGCTTCGAGGTGAACGCCTTCTCCTCGGCGGAAGCGTTTCTCGCCTCGGAAGCCCTGCCGACCACCCGCTGTCTGATCCTCGATGTGTCGATGCCGGGCATGAGCGGGCCACAGTTGCAGAAGGAGCTGGCCCTGCGCGCCATTCCCGTGCCGATCATCTTCATCACCCGCCTACAGCGATGCGACCACCTGCCCGCGCCTCATCGCCCAGGGCGCGGTGGCCTGCCTGCTCAAGCCGTTCAGCGAAGCGGAACTGCTCAAGGCGCTCAGCGCCGCCCTGCCGGTCGGCTGACAGCCCGGTCGACGCCCCTCGGAGGACATGGCATGTTCAACCCCATCCCAGCCCAGCGAACGGAAGCCCTGCCGATGTCCAAGGCGACACCCATCGTCTACGTGGTCGACGACGACATCTCGGTGCGTGAATCACTGGAGTTGCTGATTCGCTCGGCCGGCTGGCGACCCGTGCTGTGCGACGCCGCCAGCGCCTTCCTCGACGAGCCGCCGAGCCTTGCGCCCTGCTGCCTGGTGCTGGACGTGAACCTGCCGGACCTCAACGGGCTCGACCTGCAACGCAGCGTCGCCGGCGAGCGCCCGGCAATGCCGATCATCTTCATCACCGGTTATGGCGATGTACCGCTCACCGTCCGCGCGATGAAAGCCGGTGCCGTGGAGTTCCTCACCAAGCCATTCGACAGCGACACGCTGCTGCAGGCCATCGCCGACGCCCTGGAGCACAGCCGCGCCGCGCTCGGCCAGCAGTCACGCCTGGACGCCCTGCGTCAGGCCTACGCCCTGCTCACCGGGCGCGAGCGGGAAGTGCTGGAGATGGTGGTGGCCGGCCGCCTGAACAAGCAGGTCGCCGCCGACCTGGGCATCAGCGAGATTACCGTAAAGGCGCACCGCGGCCGGGTCATGCGCAAGATGCAGGCGCGCACGCTGCCGGACCTGGTGAACATGGCGGCATTGCTCGCCATCACGCCACCCGAGAGCCGCTGAAACCGGCTCAGGCGTTTTCGTCCAGCGACCGCCGCAACGCTTCCAGCTGGCGAACATCCAAAGTGTCGAAGCCTTCGTCGGGCTGGCAGGCGTCCAGCAGCGCCAACGCCGCTGCCCCATCGCCTTGTCTGGTGCGCAACCGCGCCAGGTCCAGGCTCGAACGCAGTATCCAGGCACGCGCACCCTGTTCGCGCGCCATTGCCAGCGATTCCTGCAGAACCCGCTCTACCGCCGGATCCCCCTCCTCGCCCAGCGCACCGATAACCTGAGCTTCGATACGCATCAACTCCGGCAACGCATAGGCGTCGCCGCTGCTGCGGCAATGCGCGATGCAGCGCCGGGCCACACCCAGCGCACGACGATAGTCGCCGGCGAGGACAAGGCCCTCGGCCAGGGCGATCTCGAACGACGTGGTCAGCAATTCGTAGCGCATGCCGTGCAGGCGAGTGAGGCTTTCTTCCAGCTGCCGCACCGCATCGCCGGGTTGTTCGCGGCGAATCGCGATGACCGCACGCAACCCCGGCGTCGCGGCCTGATAAGGCGCGAAGGCATTGGCCTCGGCGATGCGGCTGAAGGTCGCCAGGCTGCGCTCGGCCTTGTCCAGCTCGCCGCTCCAGATATGAATGCACAGCGTCCACACCAGGGCGATGCAATGGGTGGCCGGATGATTGAGCTCCGCCGCCTCGGCCTCCACCTGGTCCGCCCAGCGCCGCGACTGGTCGGCGCAACCGAGCAGCCAGAGCGTGCGCGCCAGGGCCAGCCCGGTGCGGTTGTGGTGGTCGAAGCCATAGTGCAGCGTGCGGCTGCGCTCCGAGGGCAGGCTGTTGCGCAGGGACTTTTCCAGCTCCTCGCGCGCCCGCTCCTGGTCGCCCAGCAGGTGATGGGAGATGCCGGCGAGCGAGGCAGCCACCGCCACCGCTTCCGGCTCGCCCAGGGTATCGCCGACCAGCACCGCGCGCTCCGCCCAGGCCAGTGACGAGGCGAAGTCGCCGATGCGTTCGTAGAAGATCTGCAGGCGTCCCAGCACCCGCAATTCGGCCCAGTGATCGCCCAGCGCCACGGCGATTTCCAGCGCTCGCAACAGGGCCTTGCCGGCCGCCTCGCTATTGCCGCGGGTGAACATCAGCACCAGTCCGAGGGCCGCTTGCAATTCCATTTCGGTGGGTGTGCCGAAGTAGCCCAGCTCCAGCAACTGCGTAGCCCGTGCGCACCAGGTGCGGCACTCAACCTGAAGCGAATAGTGCAGGAACAGCGGCGCGCTGGCCGCCGCCAGCGGTAGCGCCAGGCCGGGGTCGCCCTGCGGGCCGAAGCTCCATTCCAGTGCGCTGCGCACGTTGCCCAGCTGGCTGGACAGGCGCACGCAGCCCTCGTAGATCAGCTCAGGCAGGCTACCCAGCTGCTCCAGCAGCCACAGGTAATAGGCGGCGTGACGGAAGGCCAGCGCGTGTGCTTCCTCATGGCCATGGGACGCCGCCTTTTCGCGGGCAAAGGCGCGGGTCATCTCCAGCAGACGATAGGCCGTGGCGGCCTCGCTGCGGTCCACCGCCACGAGCCCCTTGGCGGTCAGCTCATCGAGGATGGCGGCTGCGTCCAGCGCTTCGATCCGCGCGTCGGCGGCGACCTGTGCGGCCGCCTCCTGGGAAAAGGGCCCGACGAACACCGAAAGACGGTCGAATACCAGTCGCTCGCTTGCGGACAACAGCCCGTAGCTCCAGTCCAGCATCGCGCGCAATGTCTGGTGACGCGGCTGCGCCGTGCGCCGGCCGGACCAGCCCAGGGAAAACCGCTCACCCAGCAGCGCATGGGTCGCCTTCACCCCATGGACCGCCACCCGTACCGCTGCCAGCTCGATGGGCAACGCCATGCCGCCCAGGCGCCGGCACATGTCGGCAATCAGGCCCGGGTCGCCTTCCTGCAGTTGCAGCGAGGCGTTGGCGGCTTCTGCGCGCTCGACGAACAGCCGTACGGCCGGGAACTCGAGCAAGGTTTCGACCGGCAGGCCCTGCGGGTCTTCGGGAAAGTCCAGCGGACCCAGCCAGTGCGCCTCTTCGTCCCGTGCGCGCAGCGGCTCGCGGCTGGTGGCAAGCAGGCCGACGCCGGGGGCGGCGTCGCGAATGCGCTCGGCCAGCGCCGACACCACATCCACCACGTGTTCGCAGTTGTCGACGATCAGCAGCAGGTCCTGGCCCCTGAGATGAGCCAGCAGGACCGCCAGCGGGTCCTCGGCCTGCACCGGCACGCCCACCGAGGCGGCCAGCGCCGAAGCCACCAGATGCTCGTCCTCGACCTGCGCCAGGTCGATGAAGCGCACGGCCTGCCGACGTTCGGTGACCAGGCGGTGCCCGACCTCGTTGGCCAGGCTGGTCTTGCCGACCCCGCCGGTGCCGACAATGGTGAACAAGCGGGGCTCGCCCAGGCGCTGCAGGATCATCTGCACATCGGCCTCGCGGCCAATCAGCTTGACCCGCGGCGGCAAGCTGCCGACGCCTTCGCCCATGCTCGCCACCGGCAGCACTGCCGGCGAGGCGTCGCTGCCATGGCTTACCGGTGCGACGAAGGCATAGCCGACACCCACCTGGGTGGCGATGTAGCGCGCGCCGTCTTCGCCGTCACCCAGGGCGCGACGCAGGCCGGTCATGTGGAAGCGTAGGCTGCCCTCTTCCACCACCATGTCGGGCCACACGCGCTTGAGCAGCTCACGCTTGGAGAGCACACGGCCGGGCTTTTCCAGCAGGGCGAGCAGCAGGTCGAAGGCACGCCCGCCGATGTCCATCGGCTGCGCATCTCGGGTGAGCAGGCGCTTGCCGGGCACGACCCAGGAACAGACCGAATTCGACCGGCGTTTTCAATGAGGAGGACGGATCGTCCGCTGCGGACTCCACGGGGCGTCTCTTCCGACAAAGGGAGTGGGCGCGAGACTGGCCCGCAAGTCCTAGCAGGATAGGAGTTTCGAGCACGCGATCAAGCCTTTGCGTGACCTTTTATGCGGGCTGTCACGCCCATTGGCCGGCAGAAGGTTTATCAGCGCAGGCTCAGGGTGACGGCGACATTGCCGCGCAGCGCTTTCGAGTAGGGGCAGCTCTGCTGCGCGGCATCCACCAGCCGCTGCGCCAGTTCGGGGTCCAGCCCCGGCAAGTGGATCGCCAGGTGCGCGCGCAGGAAGAAACCGTTTTCGCCGTGCATCAGCTCCACCTCGGCGTCCACCGCCGTGTCCGCCGGGAATTCCTGCTTGCGCGCATTGGCGGCATGACGCAGCGCGCCGATGAAACAGGCCGACCAGCCGGCGGCAAACAATTGCTCAGGGTTGCTGCCCGCTCCCGGTGCGCCGGGCGGCGTCAGCCGAACCTGCAACCGACCATCATCACTGCGTGCTTCACCATCACGACCGCCACGGGTATGCACACGGGCGGTGTAGAGAACCTTCTCGATCGACTGCATCGGGACTTCCTGAAAACCTGGATTCAGTGGGCGACGGCGGTACGCCTGCGCCGCGCCGGGCGCTGCGTTTCGCGTACCGCGTGTACCTCGACCGGCGCCGTGCGGCGGTAGTCACTCAGCGCCTGACGGGCCAGCTCCAGCAACCAGGCGCGAAAGGGGACGGCCGGGTCATAGCCGGCGCGCTGGCGGTCCACCTGGCGCAACGTGGCGCGCAGTAGCTCGCCCAGGTCCCGAGGGCCGATGCGACCGGCCTGGGCCTGCCCCTCGAAGAAGGCGATGAGCAAGGGCAGCACGGCCATGTACAGCTGTCGGCGACGCCGCCTCGCCGGGCTCGCCGGAGCCGAGGATCAACGCACCGAATTCCGCATTGCTGCGACGCCCCGCCAGATTCATGCAGCCATCATGCTGGGTCATGGAGGCCTCCCTGATTAGCCAATGACACCCGGTTGCCAGAGTGGCAAGGTCGGTGCAATCGGGCGAGTTATCTGCTGTTAGCTCTTGTTAGCTGACCTTCCGGCGGTGGCCGCAGACAGCAGAAACCCGAGCGAGGCTCGGGTTTCGGGTGGGTCGGATGACGCTCGATGAGGCTCAGTAAGGCGAGGGCTCGGCGCTGAAGGTTTCGACTGCCTGCACCAGTCCCTGCGCCGCCAGCATCACCAGCTCGCGGCCTTTTTCCGGCGTGGCGAGGCCGGGGTCGGAGCCCATGCGGCCATCCGGATGGCGCGCGCGGAAGTCCGCCGCCTCGCGGATCGGCCCCCAGTTGGCAATGGCCGGCGAGTACTCGGCCGACTTGATGTGCTGCGGGTAGGCCCACTGCGTGACGGCGATCTCCGAAGGCGTCGCATGGATGCCATGGCCCTTGGGGAACTGCCGGTTGGCCAGCTCGCCGACGCCTTCCAGGTCCCACCAGTTGCACAGTTTCAAGGCGAACCCGGCCGGGCGTCGGGCGAAGCTGGCCTGGGCGTAGAGCTCGGAGAAGGCAGCCTCGATGGAAGCGACGTTGCCGCCGTGGCCATTGAGGAAGAGGATATTCTCGAAACCGTGGGCGGCCAGGGAATTCACCCAGTCGCAGATAGCCGCGATAAAAGTCGAGGGGCGTAGCGTGATGGTGCCGGGGAAGCCCAGGTGATGCTGCGCCATGCCGATGTTGAAAGTCGGCGCGATGAGGATGTCCGCCGACTTCTGCGCTTCATGGGCGATGATTTCCGGGCACATCCAGTCGGTCCCCAGCAGGCCGATGGGGCCGTGCTGCTCGTTGGAGCCGATGGGGATGACGATGGTCCGGCTGCGGCCGAGGAACTGCTCGATTTCGGACCAGGTGCACAGGGGTAGAAGCATGGAGACCTCGCGATTCGACGGGTTCGCCTGGGTGGGATGAGCGTGCGGCCGCCGGGCCGAGCACGCTCAGGCTGCTGGGCGCCCGGAACGCTGACCGGTCTGCCCTTGCCGGAGATGACAACACGCCGGGGCAGAGGCGGACATTGCACCATGGTGTCTATCGGCGGTTCGGCATGAGCGAACCGGCCGCTCCCGCCATTCAAGGCGAGCGTAGGAGCGAATCGGCGAGCTCAGGGATATCCCTTCACACCAACCCTGTAGGAGCGAGCTTGCTCGCGAACAGAAGGTAGGGCGCATAACGCGCCAGCGTTATCCGCCGGTGGCGCGTCTGGCGGATAACCTGTTCCAGGTTATGCGCCCTACGAAACTCAAATCCGCTCCTACAGAGCCTTCGGCCTGATCGAATACAGCCCCGCCAGCAGGATCAGCAGCGCGCCGGTGATGGTCCAGATGGTCGGCGTCTCGCCGAAGACGATAAGGCCGATCAGCGTGGCAAAGGCCAGCAGCGAGTAATTGAATGGCTGCAGCGTCGAGGCCTGGGCGTACTTCAGCGCCTGGATCAGCAGCAACTGGGCGATCACCCCGGAGACCGCGACGATCGACATCAACATCGCCTCGTGGGGCGTGGGCGTGACCCACACGGGCAGCCCGGCGGAGGTGGCCGCCACGGCGCCGACCAGCGCCATGTAGAGCGTGGTGGTGGCGAAGGAATCGGTCTGGCTGATGCGCCGCGAGAGGATGTTGAAAAAGGCGAAGGTCAGCGCCGCCGCCAGCGGGATCAGCGCCGCCGGTTCGAACACGCCCATGCCGGGACGCAGGATCAGCAGCGTGCCGCCGAAGCCCACCGCCGCCGCCAGCCATTGCCGGCCGACCATGCGCTCGCCGAGGAACACCCGCGCCAGGCCGAGCGTCATCAGCGGAAAGACCGCGTAGAGCGCGTGGGTCTCGGCCAGCCCGAGGTAGCGCAGGGCCAGGCCAAAGAGGGCGATCTCGCCCACACCCAGCAACGAGCGGACCACCTGTCGCCAGGGGCTGGCGCTGCGACTGGCCACACGCACGCCGCCCTGGGAGCGACAGACTACGAGCGCGAACAGGACGAACACCCAGTAGCGCACCATCACCAGTTCGGCCACCGGCAGGTGGCGGACCAGCACCTTGGTAATGCCGTCCTGGCAGGCAAAGATGAGCATCGACAGCAGGCACAAGGCGATGCCCAGACGCGGGTTGTTGGCAGCGGCCAACGCGGTGGCCGGGGTCTTGCTGGTCATGGGGGAATGCTCGCGGGCGGTGGCGGCCTCGCTGCGGGCGCCTGCAGCGCTTGTGCCGGAGTGGCCGGGGCGCGGTCAAGCCATGCGGCGCTGGCAAGCACGCCGATGTCGCCCGCAAGCCGCCGGCACTTCAATCCTGCGCGGCTTCCCTCTACAGTCTGGCGATCCGCTCCAGGCGACAACGGTGATCCATGGACAGGTTTCAGGAAATGACAGTGCTGCTGGCCGTGGCCGAAGCCGGCAGCTTTGCCGCTGGCGCGAAACAGCTGGGCCTGTCGCCCCCCAGCGTGACCCGCGCCATCGCCGCGCTGGAACAGCGCCTGGGCACCCTGCTGCTGGCGCGCAGCACCCGCAGCGTGCGCCTGACCGAAGCCGGCCAGCGCTACGTCGAAGACTGCCGGCGCATCCTGCAGGAGCTGGAAGAAGCCGAGGAGTTGGCCTCCGGCAGCGCCCTGCGGCCGCGCGGCAACCTGACGGTGACCGCCCCGGTGCTGTTCGGCGAGCTGTACCTGATCCCGCTGATCGCCAGCTACCTGGACGCCCACGCCGAGGTGACGGTCAACGCGCTGCTGGTGGACCGCGTGGTGAACATGCTCGATGAGGGTATCGACGTCGCTGTACGCATCGGCCAGTTGCCCGAGGGCAGCCTGACGGCTGTGGAGGTCGGCGAAATCCGCCCGGTGGTCTGCGCCGCCCCGGCCTTCCTCGACCGCCACGGCCGACCGCAGCACCCCAACGACCTGCTCGACGCACCGGTGGTCATGGCTGCTACCAGCGTGCTGCTCACCGACTGGCGCTTCGTCACCCCCGATGGGCCGCTGACCCTGCGCCCACCGTCACGCTTCGTGGTCAGCTCGAACAATGCAGCGATCCACGCCGCGCGGCTGGGCGGTGGCTACACCCGCGTGCTGTCGTACCAGGCGGCGGAAGCCGTGGCGCGCGGCGAGCTGGAGATCGTCCTCGAGGAATTCTCCACCGCGCCGCTGCCGATCCACCTGCTCTACCAGGACGCGCAGACGGCTGCCGGCGAAGGTGCGCAGCTCTTCGTCACGCACTGTGCGGAACGCCTGCGCGACGACCCGGCCCTGCAAGCCACAAAGCCGTCAGCCGCTACCGGGAAATGCAGGCGTTCGACGCCGTGGCGCGCTCCGGCAGCCTACGCGGCAGGGCGCTCGACGGCTGGATCTGTCCACCGCGACGGTGATGCGCCTGGTCGCGGCGCTGGAGTCGCGCCTGCACTGCGAGCTGCTGCTGCGCAGCCCGCGCCGAGTGATTTGAAGCGCCAGCGGCGCAGCCTTCGCTGCCAGCTGCCGGCAGATTTCCAGGGCATCGAAGAAGCGGAAGGCTCGCTGGGCGGCTTCAGGCGCACCCGGCCGGGCAGTTGAACCTGACACTGCCGTTGCTGATGTCCGACCGCATCTTCGCGCCCATCGCCCTGGATTACCTGACCGCCTTTCCCGACGTGCGTTTCTCACCGCCACCGCGAGGACCTGCCGCGTCTGCTGGAAGACGGCATCGACGTGGCCCTGGTGATAGGCGCCCTGCCCGACTCTTCGGCTTCGCCCTGCCGGTGAGCACGGTGCGGCCGGTGATTTGTGCAGCGCCTGACTACCTCGCACGCCACGGTGTGCCGGCAGAGCGCCTGAGGACCTCAAGGGGCACCGCATCATCGTTTCCGGCAGCCAGGGTGCGATCAGCGAATGGCGCTTCCGGCACCAGGGTGCGCTGCGGTCGGTGCGCCTGGCGCCGCGTCTGACGTGCAGCACCGTTCCGGCAGCAATCCGCGCCGCCAGCCTCGGACTCGGGCTGACCCGCTGTCTGAGTCACGAGGCCTATTCCGAGTTGAGCAGCGGGCGGCTGCAGGTCGTGCTGCAGGACTATGCCGCGCCCGGCCTGCCGGTACAGCTGATCTACCGCGAAGGCCGCCGTGCGGCAGCGCGGGTGCGCACCTTCCTCGATTTCAGTGGTGCCGCGTTTGCGGGCGCATCCGGCGTTGCGCGGGTAAGTCGTCCAAAACCTGAAACACCGTCGCTCGGGCCGTCGCAGGCATGGCCAGCTCCTACAGGCCGGCCCGCCGCACCCATGTAGGAGCAACTGTCTTCTTCAGGTCAGTCCGTGCCAGCGTCTTCCCCTCACCCCAGCCCTCTCCCTGAGGGAGAGGGAGCCGCCCGTGCCAGCAAACGACAAGGTTTCATCCTGCACCGAACAGTCCCCTCTCCCCCTGGGAGAGGGTTAGGGTGAGGGCTGATCCGAGTACAGGGCTGTCGGGTAGGAGCGGGCCACGCCCGCGATCCGCCGGCAAGGCCGGCGCTTCCATTTCGCGCGAACCCGACCGGCTCTCACCCGCCCCGTCGATTCTTCCGCATTCTGAAACGCTGGATTGCCCACGCTGGTGATTCTGCGCGCCGGCCATCGGGCGCAGCATTCACCCATCAGCTCGAGCAAACCAAAACGGCCCGACTCGCGCTGCCTACCCACTCAAGCCAACGGAGTCACCGTCATGATCAAGCTCTACCGCCACCCGCTGTCCGGCCACGCCCATCGCATCGAGCTGATGCTCTCGCTGCTGCAGCTGCCCACCGAGCTGATCTCGGTGGACCTCGCCAAGGGCGCGCACAAGCACCCGGACTTCCTCGCCCTCAATCCCTTCGGCCAGGTGCCGGTGATCGATGACGAAGGCGTCATCGTCGCCGACTCCAACGCCATCCTGGTCTACCTGGCGAAAAAGTACGGCAACGGTCGCTGGCTGCCGGAGGACCCGCTGGGCGCCGCCCGTGTGCAGCGCTGGCTGTCGGTGGCCGCCGGACAAGTCGCCTTCGGTCCCGCTGCCGCACGGTTGATCACGGTGTTCGGCGCCAGGTTCAACGCCGAGGAAGTCGCCACCCGCGCCCATGCCCTCTTCCAGGTGATGGAAGGCGAGCTGGCCAGGACGCCCTTCCTGGCCGGCACCGAGGCGACCATCGCCGACGTGTCCAACTACGCCTACATTTCCCATGCACCGGAGGGCAACGTCTCCCTGCAGGACTATCCCAACCTGCGCGCCTGGCTGGCCCGCGTGGAGGCCCTGCCGCACTTCGTGCCGATGCAGCGCACCGCCATCGGCCTGCAAGCCTGATGCAACCCTCGCCGCCGGGCTGACCCGGCGGCACCTTCTGCGAGGTGCTCGTCATGTTCCAGTTGCCCAAACACCGTACCTCCCCCTGGCACGCCGGCGAGAAGGCGATCCAGGAGCGCGTCGGCGTCGCCGAGCGCATGGAAGTCCATGGCCAGAGAGTCATCCGCGACCACATGCCCGACCAGCACCGCGAGTTCTACCACCAGTTGCCCTTCATCATCGTCGGTGCCGTGGATGACCAGGGCCGGCCCTGGGCGACCCTGCTCGAAGGCGCGGAAGGTTTCGTCACTTCGCCCGACCCCAGAAGCCTGCTGCTCGACAGCGTACCGGACAGCCAGGACCCCGCCGCCAGCGGCCTGCAAGCCGGACGGGCGATCGGCCTGTTGGGCATCGAGCTGCACACCCGTCGGCGCAACCGCATGAATGGCGTCCTCAGCGAGGTCGACGGCGGCCTGTTGACGGTGGCCGTCGAGCACTCCTTCGGCAACTGCCCGCAGTACATCCAGAAACGCGACTGGAGCCGTGACGAGCAGCGTTACAGCCGGCGTGCCCCGCGTGAGGACTTCAGCACGCTGAACGAGGAGCTGGCCGCCATCATCCGTAACGCCGACACCTTCTTCGTCGCCAGCTACGTGCAGCATGAGGACGGTGATCGCTCGGTGGATGTCTCCCATCGCGGCGGCCGCCCTGGCTTCGTGCGGGTCGAGGGCAACCGCCTGACCATCCCCGACTACGCCGGCAACCTGCACTTCAATACCCTGGGCAACCTGCAGGCCAACCCGCAGGCCGGGCTGCTCTTCGTCGACTTCGCCAGCGGCGACGTGCTGCAGGTCCACGGCCGCACCGAAATCCTCTTCGACAGCCCGTTGCTGACCGCCTTCGAAGGCGCCGAGCGGCTTTGGACGCTGGACGTGCAACAGGTTGTTCTACGCCGTGGCGCCCTGGCGCTGCGCTGGAGCTTCCGCGAGTATTCGCCCACCAGCCTGATGACCGGCACCTGGGCCGAAGCCGACGCCAAGCTGCGGGAACGCGAGCAGCGCCAGCAGTGGCAGGACTGGCAGGTCCTGCGCGTGGAGCAGGAAAGCGAGGATATCCGCTCGTTTTACCTGCAACCGCCGGCCGGCATTGCCGTGAACTTCGCACCGGGGCAGCACCTGCCCGTGCGCCTGGCGGTCGGCGGGCAGACGCTGATCCGCACCTACAGCCTCTCCAGCGCACCCTCGGACGGCGAACTGCGCATCAGCGTCAAGGCCCAGGGGCCGGCGTCCCGGCATCTGCATGACCAGATGGGTGCCGGTGATCACCTGCAGGTCCGCGCGCCCATGGGCAGCTTCACCCTGAAAAGCGACAGCGCGCGCCCGGTGGTGTTGATCGGCGCGGGCGTGGGCATCACCCCGCTGCTGTCGATGCTGCGCGAACTGGTGGCGGGCCCTGCGCGCCGCGTTCACCTGTTCCAGTCCGCACGGACGCTGGGCCAGTTGCCGTTCCAGCACGAGATCGCCGAGCTGCGCCAGCGTGCACCGCAACTGCAGGTCTATCGCGCGCTCAGTCGTCCCGAAGCGGAAGCCGATCCGGGCCGTGACTTCGAGCTGGTCGGGCGCCTGGATATCGAAGCGATCAAGACCCGCCTGCCGTTCGATGATTACGACTTCTACCTGTGCGGCCCCGGCGAGTTCACCCAGGCGATCTACGACGGCCTGCGCGGCCTGAACATCGCCGACGCGCGCATCCACGCCGAGACCTTCGGCCCGTCGACGCTCAAGCGCCATGGCGACGGTGGCAAGCCAACGCTGGTGCAGCCGCCCGCCGCCACCGAGCCGGTGCCGGTGTACTTCGCCGGCTCCGCCAAGGAGGCGCGCTGGAAACCCGACAGCGGCACGCTGCTGGAGCTGGCCGAAGCCCGCGGGCTGACGCCCGACTTCAGCTGCCGCGGCGGCTCCTGCGGCACCTGCCGGACGAAGATCGTCAGCGGCCAGGTGCACTACCCCAACCCGCCGGCAGAAATGCCCGAAGCCGGCAGCGCACTGATCTGCTGCGCCATCCCGGCGCAGGACGACGGCGGCGTGCAACCGCTGGTGCTGGACCTCTAGGGAGGCGAATCGAACATGAACGCACTGACTGCATTCGAGAGCGGGAGCGAGCGCTTCCCGCGTTGGGACGGGGAGTTCGTCGAATCGACCGGGCCGGGCTTGTGCGGGGCCGAGCGAGGCGGAAGTGGGCTTCCTGCTGCCGCAACTGCTGTCCACGCCGGGCTGCCCGTCGCGCTCGCGCACCGTAGAAATCGGCGTGACCCTGATGCGCTGGCTCAGGCGCAAGGTGTAGGAGCGGGCCACGCCCGCGACCGTCAAACCACGCTGATGCATGAGCGAGCACGCACGTAGGATGGGTGGAGCCTGCGATACCCATGCTGTTTCGCAGGCCATGATCGATGGGTATCGCTGCGCTCCACCCATCCTACGTTCTGGCTCAGGCACCTCCATGCACCGGGGAACTCCCTGTAGGAGCGAGCTTGCTCGCGAACAACGGTCCATGCCCAAACCCAAGCCAGGGTGGAATGCGGTTCGCGAGCAAGGGCTGGGCGCCCCCTCGGTCCTACGAAAAACGCTTGATTACTCGTCTTCCCGCGCCGGAATCCACCACTCCTCGCCGCGCACTGTGCGGATGTACTCCGGCCAGCGGAAGCGGTGCGGCACCTTGAAGTCCTTCGGCAGCAGCGGAGCCTGCCACTGTTCGCCGCCAATGCCGCCGCCGGTGCGCTGGTTGAATTCGCGGGTCGCCTCGGCCAGCAATTCGGCATCGGTGAACAGCTCGATCAGCGTGCTGCCGATGGTCTTCGACGCCACGTCGATCATCGGGTCGATGGTCTCGCGGATGCCGCCCAGGGCGTTGGACACCCAGTCCGGGTAGGTGAAGCCAGCCGGCGCGCTGAGCATCGGCCGGGCCACGTAGAGGCGCACGGTCGGACAGTGCCAGGTGTACTCGGGGTAATCGTCGGAGGTCAGGTACTTCTGCCAGGCCGGCATCTGCAGGCGCATCTGCCGCTCGCATTCCCGGGGTTCGATCAGCGCCTGGGTGGCCGGCAGGAAAGGCTCATCCATCGCCTCCAGCCCGAGATTGGTCTGGATTTCCCGCGCCACGGCAATGGCTCTCTCGCCCCAGCTCGGCGCGCCGATGGCGGCGAGGTTGTCGTAGCAGGCCTGGGCCAGCGCGTGGTTGGCCAGCCCGCCACGGGACTTGCAGACCCAGGTCTTCTTCCACTGGCAGCCGGTGGCCATGGCCGCGGCGGCGGCGTTGTTGTCCATCACCGTGGAGATGGTCTCGGCCTGCTCGAGGGAGTCGCAGCGCAGCAGGTACTGGATCTGCGAGATGTGCGGCGGCAGGTTGTCGGCGGTGGCCTGCCCGGCGGTGAGGATGGCTTCGTTGAAGCTCCACAGCCCGGTGAACGGCAGGGTCGAGCGGCGCAGGCTCTCGTTCAGCGTGTAAAAGTGCACCAGCGCATCATTCGCGCCAGGAGCACGAGCGGCCAGGTGGTTCTGCGGGATCGGGCTGTAGCGATCGGCGGCGATCCAGTTCTGCGGGTCTTCGCAGGTGAAGGTGTAGATGTACGAGTAGGCGATGCCGCAGTGGGTGTCCCAGGTGGTGGTGTTGTTCAGCGGCAGCATGTAGGTGGGGTGGAAGCTGACGGCCGCGTCGAGATCGTCGTAATAGCCCTTGGCGGCGTGCACGGGCTTGGAGGCGCGTAGCTTTTCCGCCGGTTCGCCGAAGAACTTGATCGTCCCCGCAATACCGAACTCCAGCATCGCCGCCTTGGCCGCCAGCACGCCGCCCAGGGCGCTGATGCCCAGCGCCGAATGCGGGTCGGTATGGCCCGGCGCGTACTTCGAGAGGCCCTCGCGCGGCATCGGCCGGGTCGCCGCCGCCTGGCAGTTGCCGGGCACGGCGTCGTATTCGGCGTAGGTGGCGAGGATCGGTCCGTCGCCATCGCTACCATCGCCGTTGCTGAAGGTGGCGACGAAGGCGGTGGGCATGCCGCCGCTGCCCTCTTCCACCGTGAAGCCTTCGCGACGCAGCAGCTCCACGTACCAGGCGCAGGACTTGTACTCGCGGAACGCCGGCTCGGCGAAATGCCAGATCACCTGGTGCCAGTCGGACAATTGCTGGCGGTGGTCGTCGATCCACTGCTGGACGTAGGCCTTGAATTTCGACATGACGGCTTCCTCATCGTTGCCTGTTGTTGTTGTCGTGTGGCCTAGTATTGGTGAAGCGGAATTTGCAACAAGCGCAGGATTTCGCCACCCGATGTCCGGATAGTTTCACCAATTGAAAATGGGATCCCCCATGCACTTTCCCTCGATGACCGCCCTGCGGGCACTGGATGCCGTGGCCCGGCTGGGCAGCGTGTCCGCCGCGGCGCAAGAGCTGAACCTCACCCGCAGCGCGGTCAGCCACCGCCTCGCCACGCTGGAGGAGCGCCTCGGTTTCACCCTGACTGAGCGCACCGGGCGCGGCATTCGCCTGACCTATCGGGGGGAAAGGTATGCCCGCGACGTGCAGCGCATCCTCGCGGAGGTGCAATTGGCCGGCAGCGGCTTCGACGAGCAGCAGGTCAGCGGGCCGCTGTGCGTGAGCTGCAACCCCGGCTTCGCCACCTACTGGCTGTGCCAGCACCTGGGCGACTTCCTCGCGCAGTACCCGCAGGTGCAGTTGCACGTGGTGACGCCGCGCGTACCGCAGGACACCAGCGCCACTGACGCCGACCTGTTCATCGCCTACGGCAGCGGCGACTGGCCGAACCAGACGGTGGAACAACTGGTGGCGCTGCACTTCTTCCCGGTCTGCAGTCCGCGCCTGATCCACTCGCGCGGTGGCCTGCAACAGCCGGCGGACCTGGCCCACTACACGCTGCTGCACATGAACGATTTCGCCGACTGGCGCCTGTGGCTCGGCGCGGTGGGTGCCAGCGCCATCGATCACCGCTCCGGCGTGCTGTTCGCCGATGCGCCCTGCACCATCGCCGCCTGCATCGCCGCCCAGGGCGTGGCCATCGGCGACAACCTGCTCAGCGGCGACGCCCTCGCCCGAGGCCTGCTGGTGCGTCCGTTCGACATCACCATCCAGTCCAGCCGTGGCTACTTCCTGGTGACCGATCCGGTGAAGGCCGAGCGCCCGGTGGTGAAGGCCTTCAGCCAATGGCTCAAGGCCCGCGTCGTCGCCACCACGCAGAGCGCCAGCGACCTCAGCCGGCCGCCGCTGGCGATTCCCGACGAAGCGCGCTGAGCGTCAGGCGATGCGCCGCAACCCTTTGCGCGCCTTGCCGGAGCGGGTGTAGCGGAACAGGTCCTTGGGATCGTTGTCCTCGTCCTCGCTCCACGGCACCAGGTCGATGCGCTCGCCAAGCTCCAGGCGGCTGGCCTGCTCGTTCACGTAGCGCAGCGCGGAATAGTCCTCGAGGGCAAAACCGACCGAGTCGAAGATGGTCACCTGCTCGGCGCTGTCGCGCCCGGCGACCTGGCCGGCCAGCACGCGCCACAGGTCGGTCACCGGGAAGTCCGCCGGCATCTGCTGGATCTCGCCCTCGACGCGCGATTGCGGCTCGTACTCGACGAACACCTTGCCGGCGCGCAGAACGTCGGCGTGCAGCTCGGTCTTGCCGGGGCAGTCACCGCCTACTCCGTTGATGTGCATGCCCGGCTCGATCATCTCCGGGGTAAGAATGGTCGCGTAGGCCTTGTCGGCCGTCACCGTAGTAACGATGTCGGCGCCGCGCACCGCTTCGGCGGTGGAGCCGGCGCGGATGATCTTCAGGCTGGGGAATTCCGAGAGGTTGCGGATCAGCTTCTCAGTGGCCTGCGGGTCGATGTCGTAGACGGCGATCTCCTCGATCCCCAGGTGGTGATGGAACGCCAGGGCCTGGAACTCGCTCTGCGCGCCATTGCCGATCAGCGCCATGCGTCGCGAATTCGGGCGGGCCAGTGCGCGGGCGGCCATCAGCGAGGTGGCGCAGGTGCGCAGCGCGGTCGCCACGGTCAGCTCGGACAACAGCACCGGGTAGCCCGTCTCGACATCGGCCAGCACGCCGAAGGCCATGACGGTGAACAGCCCGCGCTGGGTGTTCTGCGGGTGGCCGTTGACGTACTTGAAGGCGTAGCGGGCGGTGTCGGACACCGGCATCAGTTCGATGACGCCGATCTCGGAGTGGTTGGCGACGCGGGCGGATTTGTCGAAGGACTCCCAGCGCACGAAATCCTCGGCGATGGTGTCGGCGAGTTCGCCGATGAAGCGGGCGACACCGATCTGCTGGACCAGTTGGGACATCGTGGGGACGTCGACGAAGCGGGTCATGGTGGGACCTCCGATTGTTGTGATTGGGCTTTTCTGTCGGTGTTTTCGAACGGCACCGCCCCGCTCCACCATGCCTCGAACAGCGGGCACAACAACGTCGCAGAGGCCCTGGATCAGGTCTGCACTTCAGGAGAGGGGCGCTACGATTTTCCCACCGACCCCGAAGAAAACCCGGCTGTAATGCGGGCCTGTGCCGGCCGATCCGGCTGTATTGGGGAGCCCTGACAGCCGATTCGGCTGTGGGCAGAGCGGCCGTCTGCGAGCCTGCGGCGTGGGCGGAAAAAGGAGGGAAACGACGATGCCAGAGCGCTAGCTGGCCGACTCCTTGATGGTCGTCAGCTCCGGGTGGGCGACCAGCTTGTCGATGTGCAGGCTCTCGTCATTCAGCCAGGTTTCGGTCAGCGTGCGGTAGTGCTCCATGTCCCGGCAGCGCATGCGCACGCTGTAGTCGAAGGTGCCGCTGATCAACTGGCAGTGCAGCACTTCCGGGCAGGCGATGACGCGGGCCTCGAAGGCTTTCTGGGCGCTGCGGCCACTCTGGTTGGACAGCGCGACCAGCACCAGCAACGAGAGCCCGGCGGAAATCTTCTGCTCGTCGATAACGGCGCCATAGCCACGGATGATGCCGTGCCGCTCGAGCTTGCGGACGCGCTCCTGGCAAGGGCGCGGGGTGAGATGGACGAGGGCGGAGAGTTTGCCGTAGGTGATACGGCCCTGGTGACGGAGGATGCGGATGATCTCCTCGTCGATGCGGTCCAGGGTGAAGGGGGTGGCGCTGTCCTGATCGTTCCTGCTCATGATGCTTCGCCGGCTTTTATGAAAGCGCTTGAGTCGAACCGGCATCCTTGCGCCGGCCCGACTCTTTATGGGGCACGCCCCGCCGTCTGTCAAAGCGCGCCGTGTCGTCTGCGACAGCACGGCGCACCCACTCAGATTTCCCCGGCCAGTTCACTGCCCTTGCCACGGCGGCTCAGCACCGCGAGGTACACCAGGCCGATGGCGATCCAGCCCGCGCCCAGCTCCTGTGCCTCGCGGCTCATGCTGATCAGCACGTAGGCGATGATCACCAGGCCGACCAGCGGGAACAGCAGGTGACGGAAAATCTGGCCGGTCTTCTGGCGGATGAAGTAGTGGTTGATCACCGCAATGTGCAGCAGGCAGAAACCGGTCAGCGCGCCGAAGTTGACCAGCGAGGTCAGCACGTCGGGCGAGTCGAGGAAGTAGATGCCGATGCCCAGCGACAGCACCCCCACCAGGTACAGGCTGATGTGCGGGGTCTGGTATTTCGGGTGCACCTTGGCCAACACGCGCGGCAGCTTGCCGTCGCGGGCCATGGAGTACAGCAGGCGCGAAACGGCGGCTTGCGAGGTGATCGACACGGTCACACCCCAGGCCAGCGCGGTGGATACCGCCGTGAGCGTGGAGAGCCAGCTGCCGCCGGCGGCTTCGGCGATCTCGTAGAAGGCGGTGTCCGCCGACTGGAAGGTCATGCCGGCGGCGAGGTCAGTGGCCAGCCAGGTCTGCACGATGAAGATGCCGCCCATGACGAACAGCGCGATCAGCGAGGCGCGGCCGATCTGCTGGGCCGGGTCGCCCTTGACCTCCTCGGCGAGGGTGGAGATCGCATCGAAACCGAGGAACGACAGCACCGCGATGGACACCGCCTTCATCACCAGGCCGAGGTTGAAATGCTCCGGTTGCAGCAGCGGTTCCAGGGTCAGCCGCCCATTACCGAGGCCGCCTTCGAGGGCGTGGTAACCCACCGCCAGGAAGATCGCCAGCACCACCAGTTCGGCAATCAGGAACAGCAGGTTGAAGCGCGCCGCCAGGGTGATGCCACGCAGGTTGATGAGCGTGGCGGACACCAGGAAGATCAGCATGAACGCAAGCTTGGGGATTGCCGGGAACAGGTGGTTCAGCGCCAGCGCGCTGAACACGTAGAGCAGCGGCGGAATCAGCAGGTAGTCCAGCAGCAGGACCCAGCCGGCGATGAAGCCGACGTTGGGGTGGATGCCGCGCTGGGCGTAGGAGTACACGGAGCCTGCGATGGGAAAGGCGCGGGACATCGCGCCATAGCTCAGCGCGGTGAAGAGCATCGCCACCATGCCCACCAGGTAGGCCATCGGCACCATGCCGTGGGCGTCGGCGTGGACCCAGCCGTACACACCGAAGGGGGCGATCGGGATCATGAAGATCATCCCGTAGATCACCAGATCGCCGAGCGTCAGGCTGCGGCGGAGTTGTTGCTTGTATCCGAACTGTTCGATAGCCACGGGGCACTTCCTTTGGGAACGGCAGCTTTTAGGGTTCGGCGCTCATGCGCTGAATTGTTGTTGTTTTCAGAACCTGCCCGGCCAGTCGAACGGGGCCAGCCGGGTTGGGGTCCTCAGAGCCAGGGAGCCAGGCGTACCGCCCAGGCTTCCACCCCTTGCGGGGTCCGCAGTCCGTCATTGCGGATTTCAATCAGCACGGCGTCCACGCCGCGCTCGTCGCCATGCACCGGGACAGTCATGTCCTCCAGCGGGTCGATTACATAAGGCTGGTTGGCGCCGATTTCTTCGCCGCTCTCGCGCAGCCCGGCCACCATGCGCTGGGCATAGGCTTCGGCCTTGGCGTAGAGCACCCCGGCGACCCAGGGGCGAGCTTCGCCGCGATAGCTCGGGGTGAAGCTGTGCACGCCGACCAGCCGGGTTGGCCTTCCGGCGCCCAGACGCTCGTCGAGTAGCGCGGCCAGCTGTCGGTGGAAGGGCTCGAACAGGCAAGCCACCCTCTCCTGCCGGTCAGTCGCGCTCAGGTTGCGGTTGCCGGGGATCGGGTAGATCTCGCTGTGCTCGGGAATCGCATCGGGGGCGGACAGTGGGCGGTTGAGGTCGATCAGCAGGCGTGAGTAGTTGGCCACCAGCAACGTGGCGTCCAGGCGCGCCGACAGTTCGCGGGCCAGGTCCAGCGCGCCGATATCCCAGGCGATGTGTTCGGCTGCTGCCGCATCGTCCAGGCCCAGCTGCGCCAGCTCCTCGGGGATGTAACGGCTGGCGTGCTCGCAGACCAGCAGCACCGGGCTCGTACCCTGCGGGTTGACGATCTCGAACGGCGGGCGCCGGTAGAGGCCGGATTCAGTAGAACTTTGCATAGGATTCACAGAGTTGTTCTTCGCTGAGTTCACGGGTCAGGACCTGCTCCTGGCGCTTCATGGAGACGTAGGTCTGCAGCAGGGCCGGCGGCAGCTGGGAGCACAGCTCGGTATCGGCGAGCAGCAGGCGCTGGGCCTCTTCCAGCGAACCGGGCAGCGACTGGATGCCCAGCTCGGCGCGTTGCGCATCGCTGAGGCTGTGCGGATCGACATCGGTGACCGCCGACAGCGGCAGTTCCTGCTGCATGCCCAGGCGCCCGGCGATCAGCACGGCGGCCATGGCCAGGTGCGGGCTGGCGGTGGCGTCCATCGGGCGGAACTCCAGGTTGAACTGGCGTGCCTTGGGCTTGCCGCCGATCTCCACGACCGGGCAGATGCGCAGCGCCGCCTCGCGGTTGCGCAGACCGAGGCAGGCGTAGGCGGCGCTCCAGTGGTGCGGCTTCAGCCGCAGGTAGGAAACCGCCGTCGGCGCGGTGAGCGCGCACAGCGCCGGCAAGTGGCGCAACACGCCTGCGGCCCAGTGCTCGGCGAGCTTCGACAGGTTGGTTGGGGCCGCCTCGTCGTAGAACACCGGGGTGCCATCCAGCCGTTGCAGGCTCAGGTGCAGGTGCACGCCGTTGGTCACGGCGCCGGGTGCCAGCAGCGGCGTGAAGCTGCTGCGCCAGCCGAACTGGCGGGCGATCTCACGGGTGACTTCGCGGACGTTCACCGCGCGGTCGGCTGCGGCGACACCCTGGGTCGGCCGGCAGGTGACTTCGTACTGGTTGCGGCCGTACTCGGGCAGGAACATTTCCGGCTCGGCGCCGATCTGCTCCAGCGCGCTCATCAGCCAGCCGCCGAAGTTGCCGGTCTGCCGCTGGGCCTGCAGGGAGAAGGCGGCGGCGTGTTCGTCCGGCAGGCCGAGCAGGTTGAATTCGTGTTCGAAGGCGGCGGTGACCTGCAGGTCCAGCTCGCGGTAGCGGGCGATCTCCTCGCGCAGCAGCGTGCGCGGGCAAACCGGCCACGGCGCGCCAGTGGTCGTCACCAGGTCGCCGTGCAGGTAATCCAACGGCGCGGCCTGCGCATCGGGGCCGTTTTCCAGGCGTACCCGACTGCTCGGGTCGGGTAGCAGGCGCAGGTCACCATGGCTGCCCCAGGGGTTGTCGTCGGCGATGATGTCCTGCGGCGTCAGCGCGCTGTTGGCGGGCACCCAGCCGCAGCCGGTGGCGAGCTGTTCGGCGACTTCCGATTCGGGAAGCGAACGGCCGCGAGTGATGCCACAGAGGTCGGTGGTGACGAAGCTGGTCAGGCGCATCGGAGCGGGATTGTTATTGTTCTGACTCATGGCGTTCTCCCGGCCTCAGGCCAGCGCGGCAATACGGGCCAGCACCGTGTCGGTGTCGGCGATCCAGCAGTAGCCCTTGATCGCCTCCAGACAGGCCTGGTGGCGCTCGGCGGTGTGGGTGGCGCAGGCGTCTTCCACCAGGGTGACGAGGTAGCCGCGGTCCGCGGCGTCGCGCACGGCCATATCCACGCACTGGTCGGTGACCACGCCGCAGATGATCAGGTGGCGGGTGTTGAGGTTGCGCAGCACGTAGTCGATGGCGGTGGAGTTGAAGACTCCCGAGGAGGTCTTGGGCAGCACGATCTCGTTCTCCAACGGCGCCAGAGCGTCGATCACCTGCGCGTCCGGGCTGCCCTTGGGCAGGTGCATGTCGGAGAGCTTGTGGTCCAGCGAGCGGTCGCGGCCGTCGGCGGTGAGGCTCTCGATGATGGTGTGCAGCACCTCCCCGCCGACCTCGCGCATGGCTGCCAGCAGGCGTTGCTGATTGGGAATCACGCTCGCCTCGACGCGGTCGTAGAAGTACCGGTGCGTCGTCGGATCGACATGGGCATCGCGGCCGGGGATGACCCAGGCGTTCTGCATGTCGACGAACAGGATGGCGGTCTGGCCGGGGGTGAACGGAAGGTCGCGGGGCGATGAGTGGGGCAAGCTGAACACGGTCATTCCTCGAGGATGTGGCTGCCGAAGGCAGCTCTCAGGTGGTCGATGCCTTCCAGGCGTTCGTCGAGCTGGCCGTCCATGCGCGCTACCAGACTGGCAATCAGTGCTTCGACCTGGGCCATGGTCGGCACCAGGGTGTCGAAGGGCGATGGGGACTCCACCGGGGCGCTGATGATCAGGTCGGCGAACTCGCGCAGCGGCGAGTCGTAGATATCGGTGAACAGCACCACGCGGGCGCCACGGGCCTTGGCCGCGCGGGTCACGCCCAGCGCCTGGGCCTGGTAGCGGCGGTAGTCGAACACCACCACCAGCGTCTGCCGATCGATGTCGCCCAGTTGGTCGGGCAGCGCGGCGCCGTCGTCCAGCAGCAGGCAGCCGCCGCGCAGCATGCGCAGGTGCGCCACCAGGTAACCGGCGAGGAAGCGGCTGAAGCGGCCGCCGTGGCAGAGCACGCGCAACTTGGGGTCGAGCAGCCAGTCGCCGAGCAGGCGCACGTCGTCAGCCTGGGTCAGCGCCAGGGTGCGCTGGATGCCTTCGCTGGCGTCGCTCAGGTAGTTGGACCAGACGTCATCGCGGCTCATGCCTTCGCGGCGTCCGGCGAGCAGGGTGCGCGGCGAGCGCAGGCGGTCGTCCACCTCGGCCATCAGCGCGTTCTGGAAGTCGCTGTAGCCGCTGAAACCGAGTTTCTTCACCAGGCGCAGAATGCTGGGATCGCTGACCCCGGCCTGGCGCGCGAGGCGCGACATCGGCCCGAGGCCGGCGCGCGGGTAGTCGTCGAGCAAGGCGCGCAGGACCTTGCGCTCGGCCTTGGTGAGTTCGACTTCCGGGGTATTCAGGCGATCTTTGAGTGTGAGCATGGGGGCGCCTCTTGTTATGGCGCCATTTGTATAATGTGCTTCAGAAAACTTCAATACGTATTTTTTGTAGCTTTCACTACAAATCACTCACGCACTCTTCCAACCCGCCGGCACAGAAGCCCGCGCCCCCTGTTTCAGACAGGTCATCCCCGCCGGGAGCTCGCTTGTTTCACGCCGGCGACGGCTCGTGCACCGGCATCGGCCTGCCGAGCAGCGTGCCCACCAATACGGCGAACACCAGGGCCGCAACGCCCGCCACCAGCAACACCCCTTCGAAACCACCGATGAAGGCCTGCCGAACAGCGGGCGCCAGCGCATCGCGCACGCTCGGATCGACCAGCGACAACGCCGCCGTGAAGTCTCCCGCCGCCGCGCGGGTCGCCATCTCGGCGGCCTTGTCCAGGTGCGCAGGGGCAAGCTTTGCCAACGCATCACGCAGCAACTGGGCGCTACGTGCAGCCAGGACACCGCCAAGAATGCCGATGGCCAGCACGATGGCGGCGAAGCGCGTAGTGGTGCTCAGCCCCGAGGCCATGCCGGTGCGCTCGCGGGGCACGCAGGCCATGATGTTCTTCTGCGTATCGCCGTTGAGCAGCCCGGCACCGGCGCCCAGCACCAGGCTGGCGAAGGCAAAGGCCGGGTAACCGCCCTGCCCGGCCGCCAGCGCGCAAAGCAGGTTGCCCACACCAACCAGGACCAGACCGAAGGCGAAAATCTGCGCCGGACTGAAACGCCCACTCAGGCGCATGCCGGCCCGTGGCGCCAGCAGCATCGCCAGGGCGAACGGCAGCATTCCCGCGCCCGCTGCCACCGCCGACAGCTGCAGACCGTTCTGCAGGTACAGGGGCAGCAGCGTCATCATCACCTGGGCACAGGCGGCGTAGGCGAACATCCCTAGCAAGGCGCCGATGAAACGCCCACTGCGCATCAGCCGAAGGTCGATCATCGGCCGCGCCTGGCTGCGCTCCACCAGCACGAACAAGCCCAGCAGGCCAGCGCTGACCAGCAGCCGCGCAAGGGTCGGCGGGCTGTCCCAGCCAACGCGGTTACCGTCGATCAGCGCCCAGATCAGGTAGCCAAGGCCGCCAGCAAACGTCAGGCTGCCCAGCGGATCGAGTCGCGCTGCTGCACTGTCGCGGGACTCCTCGATGCTGTGCATCGCCATCGCCCCCAGCAGCACCACCAGCGGCAGGTTGAGGTAGAAGATCCAGCGCCACCCCAGGGTGGCGGAAATCACCCCGCCCAGCAGCGGCGCGAAGGTGATGGTGGCACCCATGCACGCGCCCCAGAATGCCCAGGCGCGCAGACGCTCCTCAGGCTCATGGAAGCGATGGCCGATGGCGGCGAGCGCAGAAGTCAGCAACAGCGCGGCGCCGACGCCCTTGGCGGCGCGGGCGATATCAAGGAACAGCAGGCTCGGCGCCGCACCGCAGGCCAGCGAGGCCGCGCCGAACAGCACCAGCCCGAGGAGCAGCATGCGCCGTCGGCCAAAACGGTCGGCCAGGCTGCCGGCGGGGAGCAGGCAGGCGGCGAAGGCCAGCAGGTAGGCGCTGACCACCCACTCGATATCGGCGAAGGAACCGGACAGATCGCGAGCGATGCCCGGCAGCGAAACGGCGACGATGTTGGTGTCGAGGATGATCAGTGCGCACACCGCCGAAGCGGTCAGCAGGGTGAAGCGGGCGGAGGGTCGTTCGCAAACGGCGGAGTCGGACATGGCAAGGCTTCCAGCGCTGGCCGACGCGCCGGATTTTGCCCTCGACGCGCCGGCCTTGTAGTGTTGCCTCCACGGTAACGCCCACGTGCGCCGGGCTTGTTAGCCACGGCGGCCTTCGTCATTAGCCTGCGACTAACGAACATGGAAATCCGTCATTTCCGCTACTTCCTCAGCGTCGCCCGCCACGGCCACTTCACCCGCGCGGCCGAGCAACTGGGCATCGCTCCGCCGACCCTGAGCCGGCAGATCCAGGACATGGAAAAGGAACTCGGCGTGCTGCTGTTCCAGCGCTCCCAGCGCGAGGTGCGCCTGACCGCCGCTGGCGAAGCCCTGCTGACCGAAGCCCAACTCGCAGTGCGCCAGTTCGACGCCGCGCAACTGGGCGCGCAGCGCGCCGGGCGGGGTGAAACCGGGCATCTGCGCCTGGGCTACGTGGCCTCGGCGGCCTATTCCGGCGTGCTGCAGCAGCATGTCGAGCAGTTCACCCGCACCCTGCCATCCGTAGACCTCGACATCAGCGAAGCGCCCATGGCGCAACTGCCGGCGCAGGTGCGCGACGGCGCGCTCGACCTCGCCTACGTACGCTCGCCGATGAACCTGCCGGAGGAGCTGGAAGCCATCGCGCTGCAGGAAGAAGGCTTTGTCCTCGCCCTGCCCGCCGCCTCGCGCCTCAACGAGCTGCCGGAGATTCGCGCCGCCAGGCTGAGCGGGGAAACCTTCATCCTTCCGGAGCAGATCTCCGGGACCCTGGAAGTCGCCAGCGCGGGTGGATTTTCCCCGCACCTGGGCCAGCAACCGGGCAGCCTGGTGGCCGTGATCGCTCTGGTGTCCCTGGGCCGGGGCATTGCAATCGTCCCGGAATCGGTGGTCCGCCGGGTACAGCTGCCGCAGGTGAACTACCGCCCGCTCGCCGACTGCGCGCCGCGTTCCTGGCTGTCGCTGCTGCACCGACGCTTCGAGAAATCCCCGGTGGTGCGGCGCTACATCGAGCAGGTCAAGGGTCAGTCCGCCGACCACACTGCCAGCTCGTAGCCGTCCGAATCGATGAAGTGGACGCGCCGTCAGCCGAGGAACTCGCGGATAAGGCGGCCAACAGCAGTGATCTACTCGCGTTCGGCCGCCCAGGAATCACTCGTTCGACCAGCGACGGAACAGCACACTGGCATTGACGCCGCCAAATCCAAAGCCATTGGAGAGTGCGTAGTCGGTATGCAGCGCTTGTGGGCTGGTGGTTGCCAGACAGAGCCCAGCGGCCAATGGATCGGGGTTATGCAGGTTGAGCGTCGCCGGGGCCAATTGGTCCCGCAGCGCCAGTACGGTGAAAATCGCCTCGATCCCACCCGCCGCGCCCAGCAAATGCCCCGTGGAAGACTTGGTGGCACTGATGATCGGCGACGCTGCCCCCTGGAAGACCGCCTTGATGGCCGCCAGCTCGGCCTTGTCCCCAACCGGGGTCGAGGTTGCATGGGCATTCAGGTGGCCTATCTGGCCTGGTGAAACGCCGGCCTGTTGCAAGGCTTTTTTCATTGCCCGCTGGGCCCCATCGCCGTCCTCGGGGCCGGAGGTGATGTGGTAAGCGTCGGCACTCGTGCCATAACCCACCAGCTCGGCCAAGGGCTTTGCTCCCCGCGCCAGGGCGTGCTCAAGCTCTTCGATGACCAGCAGGCCAGCCCCTTCACTCATCACGAAGCCCTCGCGCGCCTCGTCGAAGGGTCGCGAGGCCGTCTCCGGGCTTCCATTGAATTCGCTGGCCAAGGTCCGTGCGGCCGCAAAGCCAGCCAGGCTGACGCGATGGATGGCAGCCTCCGCGCCGCCACACAGCGCCACATCCACCTCACCGGCCAGGATCATGCGGGCCGCATCGCCGATGGCTTGTACGCCTGCCGCGCAGGCAGTGACCGGCGCTCCCAACGGTCCCTTCAAACCATGCCGAATGGAAACCTGGCCGGCCGCCAGATTGCACAGGAACGAGGGAATGGTGAAGGGCGACAGGCGACGCGGCCCCTTGCTGTCCGTCGTCCGCACCGCCTCGGCAATCGCCGGGAAGCCGCCAATGCCCGAGGCAATGATGGTTGCGGTGCGCTCCTGGTCCAGTGCTGTGGCGGGCTTCCAACCCGCTTGCGCCAGCGCCTCCTCCGCCGCCGCCAGCGCAAAGAGGATGAAGCGATCCACTTTCCGTTGATCCTTGGGGGACAGCACCCGGTCGGGGTCGAACCCGCCTTCCGAATCCTCCTCAAGAGCCGGCACCTGGCCGCCGATTCGCACCGAAAGGTCACCGATCAGCGACTCCGGGAGCGGGCGAATGCCCGACTTGCCCGCCAGGAGGCGCTCCCATACCAGCTCCACGCCACAACCCAGCGGCGTAACGGCGCCCATTCCTGTCACAACGATACGTTTGCTCATCGAGGCCACTCCTTCGCGGCTGCTACTCTGTTGTACTGATGACGTTACTATCATAATGAAAGTAACATCCAATACAGCAATCCCGACCACGAGCGCGAAGAATCGCTATGCAACGCAAGACAATGAAAGATGCGGAGTGCCCCGTGGCGCTGAGTCTCGAACACGTAGGCGAATGGTGGAGCCTGCTGATCATGCGCGATGCCCTGCACGGCTTGACGCGCTTCGATGAGTTCTCCAGAAGCCTGGAGATCGCGCCCAACATGCTCACCCGCCGGCTCAATGCACTGGTGGAGGCAGGGCTGCTGGAGAAGCGCGCCTACAACGCAAAGCCCCTGCGGTACGAGTACGTCCCGACCGAGCGTGGGCGCGACCTGAAAGCCGTCCTCTTCGCGCTCATCGCCTGGGGTAACAAGCATTTCGCCGAGGACGCGCCGAGCGTCCAGGTGGTGGAGAGGGCTACCGGAGAGGTGCTGCAGCCCATGATGGTCAATCCCGAATCGGGTCGGGTCGTGCCCTGGGAAGACTGCGCGCTGAGCCATGGTCCCGGTGCCAGCCAGGGCATGCGGGAGCGAATCGGGACCATCAGGAACGACTGGAAATGAGCCAGACTCCAGCGCAATCCAGGCAAGTGCGGCCTCAGTCTGCCGACCACACCGCCAGCTCGTAGCCGTCCGGGTCGATGAAGTGGAAGCGCCGGCCGCCGGGGAACGCGAAGGTCGCGCGGCTGATGGTGGCACCAGCCGCTTCGAGACGCGCCTGGGTCTGCACCAGGTCGTCGGCGTAGAGGATCACCAGCGGGCCGCCGGGGCGTACCGGCTCGCCCGTGGTGAAGCCGCCGGTCAGGCGACCGTCGCTGAATTCGCTGTAAGTGGGGCCGTAGTCGGTGAAACTCCAGCCGAAGGCGCTGCCGTAGAAGGCCTTGCTGCGCGCGATGTCGCTGACGTTGAACTCGATGTTGTCGATCTGACGGTCGTTTCCACGGATACCCATAGTCGCCTCCTGGCAAGTCATGTGGGCCCGATCCTACGGCAAATCCCCCGCGAGCAATGCCTACCGCGCCAGTGGGCCGCAGGGTGATTGGCCATCCTGCGAGGATTGGCGAATAATCATCGCGTCTCAGCCAGACTCACCGCCATGCTCAATGTCCCCCTCGCCAGTGTCGACGACCTCGACCGCAGCGTGCTCGCCATCGGCACCGACTACCCGCTCGGCACCCTGCTCAAGCCCCACTCCCACCGCCGTGCGCAGTTCCTCTACGGCATGAGCGGGCTGATGGAGGTTGAGACCGAAGACGGTGCCTGGGTGATCCCGCCCTACAGTGGCGTGTGGATTCCCGCCGGCAAGCAGCACCGGGTGCTGATGCGCGGTGTCAGCACCCGCAGCCTTTACATCGACCCGCAGGTTCGGGTGCGCGACACCCTGCTGTGCCAGGCGCTGACCGTCTCGCCGCTGCTGCATCACCTGCTGCTGGCCAGCGTGGAAGTGCCGGCCCTGCATGACGAGGGCGGCCGTGACGGCGACCTGATCCGCCTGCTGCTCCACGAACTGCGCCAGGCCCCGAGCCTGCCGCTGTTCGCCCCGCTGCCGGCGCACCCGCGTCTTGCAGAGCTGTGCCGGGACTTCCTGCGCGCGCCGGATATCGGCGTCACAGGTGACCACTGGGCCGCCGAACTGCACTGCAGCACGCGCACCTTCAGCCGGCTGTTCCGACAGCAGACCGGGCTGTCCTTCGGCGCCTGGCGCCAACAGGCCTGCCTGCTCGCTGCCGTCACCCGGCTCTCCGCCGGCACACCGGTCACCCGCGTCGCGCTGGAACTGGGCTATGACAGCCCAAGCGCCTTCTCCAGCATGTTCCGCCGCAGCCTGGGTGTGGCGCCCAGCAGCTATCAGGCAACCACGGAAAAGCCGCAGTAGCTCGGACGAGCCCCGGTGCCAACGCAAACGGCCCACTTGCGGTGGGCCGTTTCCTGACGCGCAGCGGTCTCAGATGGTCCGCGAAAAACGTTCCTGCTGCCCACCGCCCAGGTAGGCATCGAAGGCCATGGCCACGCTGCGCATCATCAGTTGCCCCTGCGGCAGCAGCACCAGCGCGTCGTCATGCAGCTCGATCAGGCCGTCGCCGACCTGCTCCCGCAACTGCTGCAGCGAACCCTCGAAGTACTCGCCGAAACGAATGCCGTGGCGCTCTTCCAACGGGGCGTAGTCCACGCGGCCGTGGCACATCAGCGCGCCGATCACCTCGCGGCGCAGGCGGTCGTCGTCGGTCAGGCGGTAGCCCTTGTGCACCGGCAGCAGGCCGGCATCGAGCCGCGCGTAGTACTGCGACAGCTCCTTCACGTTCTGTCCGTAGGTATCGCCGACCTTGCTGATGGACGACACGCCCAGGGCGATCAGGTCGCAATCGGCGTGGGTCGAATAGCCCTGGAAGTTGCGCTGCAGGGTGCCGTTGTTGCGGGCCACGGTGAGTTCATCGTCCGGCAGGGCGAAGTGGTCCATGCCGATATAGACGTAGCCGGCCTCGGTCAGGCGCTGGATGGTCAGTTCCAGCAGTTCGAGCTTGCGCTCCGGTGGCGGCATGTCCTCGCGGCGGATCAGCCGTTGCGCGCGCACCCGCTCGGGCAGATGGGCATAGCTGTAGGCGGCGATGCGGTCGGGGCGCAGGGCGATGATCTTGCTCAGCGTGGTGTCGAAGCTCTCCACCGTCTGCAGCGGCAGGCCGTAGATAAGGTCCACGGACACCGACTTGAACTTCGCCTCACGGGCAGCCTGCACCAGGTCGAAAACCTGCTGCTCGCTCTGCACACGGTTGACCGCCTGCTGCACCTGCTCGTCGAAATCCTGCACGCCGAAGCTCAGGCGATTGAAGCCCTGGGCACGCAGTTCGGCGATGCGTTCGCGGCTGATGGTGCGCGGGTCGACCTCGATGGAGAACTCGTGGGCGTCGCTTTCGTCGAGGTTGAAATGCTCGCGCAGGCAGTCCATCACCTCTCCCAATTGCTCGCTGGGTGAGGTAGGTCGGCGTGCCGCCGCCCAGGTGCAGCTGGGTGAGTTTGCGCGTGCCGTCGAACAGCTCGGCCTGCAGGGCGATTTCGCGCTTGAGGTAGTCCAGGTACTCCACGGCGCGGTGGGTCTTCTGGGTGATGATCTTGTTGCAGGCACAGTAGTAGCAGAGGCTCTTGCAGAACGGGATATGGATGTACACCGAGAGCGGTTTGGCCACGCTCTCGCTGCCGGGGTGGTTGCTGCGCAGGGCGGCCGCGCGGTAGTCATCGGCGGCGAAGGCACCATGGAACTGCGGCGCAGTGGGATAAGAGGTATAGCGCGGGCCGGGACGGTCGTACTTCTCCACCAGCGCGCGGTTGAAACTCATCGATTCGGGCATGACACGGGCTCCTGAGGCGCTGGCAGTCTGACGCTGCGAGTCGCGCGGCAACCTTACACCTGCCCGTCGACTCGCTCCCTGCGCAGGATCAAGACTTCCATCCAGTCAGGCATATCGCAGGGCTCCTACACCAGTAACCGACCACCGGCGAGCAATCAGGAGCCGTCGCGGCGAATGGTCGAGAGGAAACTGGTAGGAATCGACATCAGCAGGATGTACGCCGACACCGCCAGCATCAGCCCGCCGCTGCCCAGTAGCAGATAGCGGCGCTCCTTCACCATAGTCATGTCCAGCCCGCCGGAAAAGAGAATCCAGCCCAGCCCTGCCAGGGCCACGGTGAACAGGATGGCGATCAGGTAGCTGGCGACGACGATCAGGAACCAGAGCGGGCTCCAGCGCCTGCGCGGTGGCTTTTCCATGGTTTCGGGCCTCCCAGCCCCACAGCGAACACTCGTAGACCCGAACAGTCTGATGGCCACTGGCCTCCCTGGCAATCCGACCTAAGCTGCAAAGGCGCCCGCCAGACGCATCCTGGATGCGACGGGAGTGGTGCAAACCCGACCGAATGAGGCCTGCTGGCATACCGGAAAACCAGCAAGGGCGCTTACAATCACGGTTTTTGCCGAAAGTGCAGTACGGTTTCGAAAATGGCGCTTGATCCACCCACCATGTTGACTATCTCGGTCGCCCTCGCGGCGGCCGCAGCGCTGTATCTGGCCATCGAATGGCGCAGCGTGCGCGAGCGTTCGCTGCTGTACTGGAGCGCCGGCTTCGCCACCATCACCCTCGGTTCCACCCTCGCCCTGCTGCGCATGAGCGGCTACCTGCTGGTGGGCGTCTGGTTTGCCAACGGCCTGCTGGTGCTGGCCCACTGGTTCTTCCTCAGCGGCGTGGCGAAGTTCACCGAGGCGCGGTTGTCACGGGGCTGGCTGCTCGTCCCGCTCACCTGGATAGCGCTGCTGGCGCTGCCCGACGGCGGCCCGCTGTGGTCCAAGCTCATGTTGCTGGCCAACTCCTGGCTGGTCGCCCTGCTCTCCCTGCGCGCCAGTTACCTGCTGCGCTCCCATGGCAAGTCCCTGAGCGTGGGCGCGGTGCAGTTGCGCTACGTGATGCTGGTGCACGGCGCCTTCTACCTGGCCAAGGGCGCGACGGTGATCATCCCCGGTACGCTGCTCGACCTGGCCGCCTTCCGTGGCGAAATCATCCAGATTTCCCTGGTCGAGGGCGCCATGGCGATCATGCTGATCGCCCTGTCGATGACCGGCACCGAGCGCTATCGCCGCGAGAAGCGCATCGCCCGTCTTGCCGCGCGCGACCCGCTGACCGCCCTGTACAACCGCCGCGCACTGGAAGTCCGCGCGCCCCGCGTGTTCGAGGACATCTCTGCGGAGCGCCCCGGCGCGCTATTACTGATCGATATCGACAATTTCAAGCAGGTCAACGACCTGCACGGGCATACCGCCGGCGACCGCCTGCTGGTGGCGCTCAGCGAATTGATCCGCGCCGCTCTGCCCGAGCGGGCCGTGGCGGCGCGCCTGGGCGGCGACGAGTTCGTCATCCTGCTGAGCAATGTCGGCAGCGAACAGGTGATGGAGCTGGCAGCCAAGCTGCGCGAGCAATTCCAGAACACCGCCACGCAGAACTTCGCCACTCCCCAGGCGGTGACCCTGAGCATCGGCGCCAACCTGTTCGACCAGCCGCCGGCCAGCCTCGCCGCGCTGATCGAGCAAGGCGATGCCGCGCTCTACGAATCCAAGCGCGGCGGCCGCGACAGCATCCGCCTGATGGATCGCACGGTTACCGGTGGCGACCCGCTGCGGTTGGGCTGATTCGCGCTGATGCGAGCAACGCGGCCCGCAAAGGGCGGGCCGTACGGTAGCCTCAGCCGCGGCGCGCCGGCGCCGCGTACTGAGGCATGGTGATGCAGCCGATGTTGCCGCCGCCCAGGAGAATTTCCCGCGAGTTGTCGATGCCGATCACGCGCTTGTCCGGGAACAGCTCGGCCAGCACGCCCTGGGCGATGCGGTCGTTGGGATCGTTGAAGAACGGCATCACGATGGCCGAGTTGCCGGTGTAGAAATTGATGTACGAGGCGCAGATTTTCGTGCCTGCCTGGCGGTCGAAGCTGCCCTCGACCTGATCCAGTCCCTCGGCCTCGGCGGCAGTCCATTCCAGCACCTGCGGCTGCGGCAGCTTGTGCACCTGCAGAGAGTTGCCACGGGCGTCGCGCGCGCTGCGCAGCACGTCGTAGGCCTCCTGGTAGATTTCCCACTGCGGGTCGCTGCGGTCGTCCGTCCACTGCATCACCACCACTCCCGGTCGCACGAAGCAGGCCAGATCGTCGACATGGCCGTCGGTTTCGTCGAACTTGCAGCCACGCGGCAGCCAGATGACGTGTTCGGCGCCCAGGTAGTCGCAGAGACGACGGGTGACTTCCTGCTTGCCCAGGTGGGCATTGCGGTTGCGGTTGAGCAGGCATTGCTCGGTGGTCAGCAGAGTGCCCTGCCCGTCACTGCGGATACTGCCCATCTCGGCGATGATCGACGCGCGATAGCGGTCGAAGCCCTCGATCTCGAGGATTTTCTGCGCGATCTGATCGTCCTTGTCCCAAGGATAGTAAAGGCCGCCATCGAGCCCGCCGTAGGCGTTGAACTGGAAGTCCACGCCGCGCATCTCGCTGGTTGCGTCATTGACCAGGAAGGCCGGGCCGCTGTCGCGGAACCAGGTGTCGTTGCAGGTCATTTCCACTACGCGCACGTTTTCGGGAAGCATGCGACGGGCGTTGGCGTACTGCGCGGCCGAGGCGCAGACGGTCACCGGCTCGCTGCTGGCGATGGCACTGACGACCTCGACCCAGATCTTCTGCGCCGGCTTGCCGCCGTTGCGCCAGACGTCGCTGCGCTCGGGCCAGCCGAGCCAGCAGCGGGCCTTGGGTTCGAATTCGCCGGGCAGGCGGAAGCCGTCGGCCTTGGGCAGGGACGAGTGGGTGCGGGACATTGGAGCTCTCCGGATGGCGTAAGGGATGGCGCAAGAGTGCCGCCCCGGAGCGCCAGCAACCACTGATGAAATTCGCGGAATAGACGAATTAAATTCACCACTCAGCGAAACAAAGATGAATTCACTGTAGGAGCGGGCCATGCCCGCGATCGCGCCCATGGGGCGCTCCTACAAGGGAGCTCCAGTTTCGTAGGACGGATAACGCTGGCGCGTTATCCGCCCTACCTTCTGTTCGCGAGCAAGCTCGCTCCTACAGGGTTGGCGTGAAGGGATATCCCTGAGCTCGCCGATTCCCTCTTTGTAGGAGCGGACTCTGTCCGCGATGATTCCACCCAGCTCCCTGGTACATAGGAGCAGCGGCAAGTCGATCGCGGACGGAGTCCGCTCCTACGCAAAGCCTATCGGCATTACATCTCGTTGAGCTGATCGGTCATCCACGCGATGAAATGAGCCACCGCCGGTTTCTCCAGGCGCAGGCGCTCGCAGACCAGCGCGTACTGGCCCAGCGAAGTGATCTGCGCGGCGAACGGGCGCACCAGCCGGCCGCTGGCCAGGTCCTCGGCGCTGGTGAGGTTGTCGCCGATCGCCACGCCCTGCCCGCGCACCGCCGCCTCCATGGTCAGCCCGGCGTGGCCGAGATAGACGTGGCGGCTGGGACGGATATCGCTGGCATGGGTGGTCAGCCAGGCAGTCCAGGACTTGCCGTCCTGGTCGTCATGCAGCAGGCAATGACGCGCCAGGTCGCGCGGGTGCTTGAGCGGCGACTGGTTGAACAGTCCGGGGCTGCACACCGGGAAGAACTGCAGGGTCGGCAGCGGCCGCACGAAGTAGCTGCTGGCGTCCGCCGGACCGGTGCCGTAGGTGATCGCCAGGTCGATCTCGGCAGCCGGCCCCGGCGCCTCCAGCGGCTGTTCATGCAGGTGCAGGACAATCTCCGGATAGCGCTCGGCGAAGTCAGCCAGCCGGCCCACCAGCCATTTCTGCGCCAGCTCCACCGTCACCGCGATGTGCAAGTGCGTCTGGGAGCCCGGATCGCGCAACTCATCGCACGCCGTACCGATCAGCTCAAAAGCCTGCTGCAGGCTGCGCAGCAGGCGTCGCGCCTGGGCGGTGGGCCGCACCTGGCGGCCCTGACGCTCGAACAGCGTCGCCCCCAGCTGCTCTTCCAGCTGGCGAATCTGGTGGCTGACCGCACTATCGGTCACGCACAGCTCGGCAGCGGCGCGGCCGAAGTGCGCGTGGCGGGCGGCGGATTCGAAGGTTCGCAGGGCAGTGAGCGAAGGCAGGCGTCGCATGATGAAAGCAGTCTTTATTGGCAAGGCGGCCGGCATGCTGACTGACGCGGCCTGTGAGACGCAAGGCGGATACAGGCACCCCAGTGCAAAACCCAGCGCTGCGCGCAGCACTCTTTTCACGACAACCGCTGTTCGTCCGCCTCACCCCTTTCGCCCGCAGCGTCTGCGGCTCGGTGACAGACACGGACTCCACCCCCGGCGATTGGATACTCTTTATGTCCATCTTTGTGTCGTGAACTGAGCATTGATCGCGACTTGAAGCAGAATCCCGGTTGCATATCCCGTATCGCTATCTAGGCTGATTTTCACGACCCGGTCCCGTGGGAAAAGCACCCGGCGACCATGGATCGACGTCTCCAGCACGCATTCGGAGCGAATGCCTCTCATCGGTTCGAACGCCGTGAGAGCCAGTCAGGGATCAGCAGGGGACGCTCGATGACCAGAGTCCGCACAGGCACCGCGAAGGCCGTTGGCGCCACTATTGCGACATCGCTTTGTATCCTGTTCGCCGGATCGGCCTCTGCCGGTGGCATCCTCATCTACGAAGCCGGGCAGGAAGGCAATGGCCTGGCCAACGCCGGCTCCGCCGCGCTGGCCAGCGACCCCAGCGTGCTGATGAGCAACCCGGCCGGCATCGCTGAACTCAAGGGCACGCAGATCAACGCCAACGCCCAGGTCATCCTCGGCGATCTGAGCTTCTCCCGCGACAGCAACAACCAGTTCGACGGCAACGAAGGCGGCAACGCCCTGCAGTGGCTGCCCGGTGCCAGCCTGTTCATCAGTCATCAGGTCGACGACCGCTCGGCCATCGGTTTCGGCATGTACGGCAACTTCGGCCTGGCGCTGGACTATGACGACGACTGGGCCGGCCGCTACTTCAACCAGGAAGCGGCGATCATCGGCGTTTCGTTCCAGCCGACCATCGCCCACAAGTTCACCGACCAGCTCACGCTCGGCATCGGCCCGCGCATCGTTTACGCCTACTACCGCAACGAAACGGCCATCAACAACAACCTGCTCGGCCTGCGCGACGCCCCCGACGGGCAACTGGAATACAAGGACACCGACGTCGGCACCGGGGTGAACATCGGCCTGCTCTATGACCTCAGTGATCGCACCAGGATCGGCTTCGCCTACACCAGCAAGGTGAAGCTGGAGTTCGAGGACAGCCCGGATGTGCGCAAGGTCAGCAACCCGATCATCAACGCGGCGCTCAAGCGCCTGGATGTCGACTCGCTGGAACTGGATATGAACATCCCGCAGACCGCCACCCTGAGCATCGCCCACCAGCTCGACCCACAGTGGAAGCTGCTGGGCAGCCTGGGCTGGCAGGACTGGAGCGACTTCGGCGAAATCGGCGTGGAAGTGGACGCCAACGCCGGCGGCGTGGATCGCACCGTCGACCGGAAGTACAAGGACACCTGGCACGCCTCCCTCGGCACCCAGTACCAGGCCACTCCCCAATGGCGCTGGAGCCTTGGCCTGGGCTACGACAGCTCGGCGGTGGACGACAAGGACCGCACCGTGGACAACCCCATGGGCGAAGCCTGGCGCCTGGCCACCGGGGTCAACTACCAGGTCGACGAAGGCCTCGACCTGCACCTGGCCTACACCCTGGTCTGGCTCGGCGACATGGACGACGAGCAGACCAAGTCCCGCTCCGGCGAGACCCTTTCCGGCACTTACCGCAACGCCGCGCTGCACATCCTCGGCGGCGGTGCGACCTGGCGTTTCTGAGCAAGAGCAACGCGCCGGCAAGAGCGCGGCCCCGACACCATCGATGCAGTACCGCCCACAAGGAGCAATACAATGAACTGGAAACTCCTGGCCATGCCGCTGTGCCTGGCCACCCTGACCCTCACCGGCTGTGCGAGCAAGTACGTGGAACCGGAGAACTACTCCGGCTTCCTCAAGGACTACAAGGTCCTCAAGGAAGAGAAGTCCCCCTCCGGCGCACCGGTGATGCGCTGGATCAAGCCTGGCATCGACGTCAGCCAGTTCACCAGCGTGTATGTCGAGCCGAGCCAGCTCTACCCGCAACCGCAGCCCAGCGAGAAAATCCCGCAGAGCACCCTGGATGGCATCACCAAGTACTATGACCAGGCGCTGCAGACGCAATTCGCCAAAGCCCTGCCGCTGGCCAGCGGCCCCGGCCCGGGTGTGCTGATCGTGCGCCCGGCGATCACCGCCGTCAGCGCGTCGACCAAGGGCCTGCAGCCCTATGAAGTCATCCCCATCGCCCTGATCGCCGCTGGCGTCAGCACCGCCACCGGCATCCGCGACCAGGACACCAGCATCGCCACCGAAGCCGCCTTCCTCGACGGCAGCAACGGCACGGTGGTCGCCCAGGTGGTGCGCAAGGGCGCCGGCAGCGAGCTGGACAACTCCTCCCAGGTCATGACCGCCAACGACGCCAAGGCCCTGCTCGATGGCTGGGCGCGGGACATGGTCAAGTCCTTCGAGCAACTCAAGAGCAAGTAACCCCCTGACCCGGCATGGCTCGCCCTAGGGCGGGCCATGCCGGAGAGGCGAAACCTCGTCTGCAACACCTCGAACAAGTCCAGGACCACACCGCTGGCAGTTGCCTCGAAGGGTACGGCGTATCAAGCATGAAGGAGCTTGAGATGAAACTGATCGCGCAATCTTCGAATTCACTGGATGGCCAGGGCGCCGCCAGGCTGTGGAAATTCAGCTCGTCGTTCCTGCTGGCGGCAGCCATTTCCATGACCACCCAGGCCTGGGCCGCCGAAGCGCCCAAGCCAGCCACCGACGCCACCAAGGCCGCCAACGATGCCCTGCTGCAGGAACTGCCGTTCAGCGACAAGACCTCGTTCGAGCTGGCCCACAAAGGCTTCATCGCCCCGCTGCCCAGCGAGCCGATCAAGGGCGAGAAAGGCAACCTGATCTGGGACCCGGCCAAGTACAACTTCATCAAGGAAGGTGAAGCGGCGCCAGCCACCACCAACCCCAGCCTGTGGCGGCAATCGCAGCTGATCAACATTTCCGGCTTGTTCCAGGTCACCGACGGCATCTACCAGGTACGCAACTACGACCTGTCGAACATGACCATCGTCGAGGGCAAGACCGGCATTACCATCTTCGACCCGCTGATTTCTGCCGAGACCGCCAAGGCGGCACTTGACCTGTACTTCGCGCACCGGCCGAAAAAACCGGTGGTCGCGGTGATCTACACCCACAGTCACGTCGACCACTACGGCGGCGTTCGCGGTGTGGTCGACGAGAAGGACGTGAAGGCCGGCAAGGTGAAGATCTACGCCCCGCTCGGCTTCCTCGAACACGCCGTGGCGGAGAACGTCATGGCCGGTACCGCCATGAGCCGCCGCGCCAGCTACATGTACGGCAACCTGCTGCCGCCGAGCGAGACCGGCCAGCTCGGCGCAGGCCTGGGCACCACCACCTCCGCCGGCACCGTGACCCTGATCCCGCCCACCGACATCATTTCCAAGACCGGTGAGAAGCGCGTCATCGACGGCCTCACCTACGAATTCCTCTACGCGCCGGGCAGCGAGGCGCCGGCCGAAATGATGTACTACATCAAGGAGAAGAAGGCGCTCAACACCGCCGAGGACTCCACCCACACCCTGCACAACACCTACTCGCTGCGCGGCGCGAAGATCCGCGAACCGCTGCCCTGGTCGAAGTACCTCAACGAGGCGCTGAAGATGTGGGGCGACGACGTGCAGGTCATGTACGCCATGCACCACTGGCCGATCTGGGGCAACAAGGAAGTCCGCGACCAGCTCTCCTCGCAGCGCGACATGTACCGCTACATCAACGACGAGACGCTGCGCCTGGCCAACAAGGGCCTGACCATGACCGAGATCGCCGAGCAGGTGAAGCTGCCCAAGGGCATCGCCGATCGCTTCTCCAACCGCGGCTACTACGGCTCGCTGAACCACAACGTCAAGGCGACCTACGTGCTTTACCTCGGCTGGTTCATCGGCAACCCGGCGACCCTCTGGGAGCTGCCGCCCGAGGAAGAAGCCAAGCGCTACGTCGACATGATGGGCGGCGCAGATGCCGTGCTGAAGAAGGCCAAGGAGTACTACGACAAGGGTGACTTCCGCTGGGTAGCCGAGGTGGTCAACCACGTGGTGTTCGCCGATCCGAGCAACCAGGCGGCGAAGAACCTGCAGGCCGACGCCCTCGAACAGCTCGGCTACCAGGCCGAAAGCGGCCCGTGGCGCAACTTCTACCTGACCGGCGCGCAGGAGCTGCGCAACGGCGTGCAGAAGCTGCCAACCCCGGACACCGCCAGCCCCGACACCGTCAAGGCGATGGACCTGGACCTGTTCTTCGACTACCTGGCCATGCGCCTGAAAGGGCCTGAGGTGGCGGACAAGCACATCACCCTCAACTTCGACTTCACCGACCTGAAGCAGAAGTACAGCCTGGAGATGGTCAACGGTGTGCTGAACCATACCGAGGGCGCACAGGCCAAGGACGCCGACGCCACCATCACCCTCACCCGCGACACCCTGAACAAGCTGATGCTCAAGCAGACCACGTTGAAAGACGCGGAGGGTTCGGGCGAGATCAAGGTGCAGGGCGATGCGGGCAAGCTCGACGAACTGATGAGCTACATGGACAACTTCGACTTCTGGTTCAACATCGTCACGCCCTGACCCGGCAAACACCGGCAGGCCGGCGGCTCGCGCCGCTGGCCTGCCCATCCACCTCGCAGGTCAGGAAACCCTTTCCCATGGACACCGTTCGCGGCACCGCTTTCCTCCAGTTCGGCGATCTGCTCGCCGAGCGTGGCGCTGCGCTGCACTCACACCTCGCCCCGCACCGTATCGACCTGAGCGTCGTCGGCAACTACGAGAAAAAATTCTCCTACAAGAGCCTGGTGCAGATATTCGAAGGCAGCGCCCACGCCCTGAACATGCCCGAGCTTGGGTTGGAGCTGGCAACCCGGCAGCAATCGACCCTGCTCGGCCCGTTGCAGCATCTGGCGCAGACCGCCCCCACCGCCGGAGAGGGATTGGCCGCGGTGGTGCGCTACATGCACCTGTACAGCCCCTCGATCCTCTTTCGCCTGGAACGGCGCAACGGTTGCACCCTGCTCTGTTTCGACAACACGCTGCCGTGCATCGAGGAGATTCCGCAGATCGTCGAGAAGTCCCTGCTGCACGGCAAATTGATGATGGCCGAACTGCTGGGCGCACCCTTCCAGCCCACCACGGTGCTGCTACGCCACCCACCGCAGGCGGAACCGGAGGTGTACCGGCGCTACTTCGGCTGCCCGGTGTTGTTCGGCCAGGACCACAACGCACTGGTGATCGCCCAGCGCGACCTGCAGCGCCCCTGCGCGCGCCACGACGCCCTGCTGCATTCCATCGTGCGGTTCTACCTGGAAGCGCATTCGGACGCCGGCGAGAAACTCGGCTTCGCCGTCGAACGTCACATCCACGCCCTGCTGCCCAAGCAACGCTGCAGCCTGGAACAGGTGGCGCAACTGCTCGACCTGCATCCGCGCACGCTGCAGCGGCGCCTGGCCAGCGACGGCATCGACTTCGAGGAGCACGTCGAGCAGATCCGCCGTCACCGCGCGGAACAATTGCTCGGCCACTCCGATCTGTCCATCGCGCGCATCGCACAGGAACTGGGCTACCGCCGCACCACCTCGTTCTGCCGCGCGCACCACCGCTGGTTCGGCATGGCGCCCATCGAGCATCGGCGCGCGCTGAAGCACTGAATATCCCGCACCCCGAGGCCCACGGCGGATAAGCTGTTCAAGGTTATTCGCACTGCCTTGCTGGACATCCGGCATGGAAGCGACCTTTGCCCGCGATGTGCAACCGTCCAGCCCGGCGCTGCTGGCAATCGATCACGCGCCACGCGATGGGTTGGCAGACCGCCTTGTAGGAGCGAGCTTGCTCGCGAACCCGCCCCGCTCCGGCAGTGCCGGGAAATCCGTTCGCGAGCAAGCTCGCTCCTACAGGTTCGGGCCCACCGCTGAACCTGCGATTGTCCAGTAGCGCCGGACAGTCCATCCCATCGGCGCGGAATTATCTTCTCCCTGCGCACATCTAGACTCAGGCTTGCCTTCAACCCAGCAGGACTGACGACCATGGCCGACCATTCGATCCAGGGGAAAGTGGTACTTATCGCCGGAGGAGCGAAAAACCTCGGCGGGCTGATCGCCCGCGACCTCGCCGCACAGGGAGCCGCCGCCGTGGCGGTGCACTACAACAGCGCCGCGAGCAAGGCGGAAGCGGACAAGACCGTCGCCGCGCTGCAGGAGCTCGGCGCCAAGGCTGTGGCACTGCAAGCCGACCTCACCCGCGCGGGCGCGGTGGAGAAACTCTTTGCCGACACCGTCGCCGCCGTCGGCAGGCCGGACATCGCCATCAACACCGTCGGCAAGGTGCTGAAGAAGCCCATGGCCGAGATCAGCGAAGCCGAGTACGACGAGATGATGGCGGTGAATGCCAAGTCGGCGTTCTTCTTCATCAAGGAGGCCGGCCGGCACCTCAACGACAACGGCAAGATCTGCACCATCGTCACTTCGCTGCTGGGCGCCTTCACACCCTTCTACGCCGCTTACGCCGGCGGCAAGGCGCCGGTGGAACATTTCACCCGCGCCGCCGCCAAGGAACTGGGCGAGCGCGGCATCTCCGTCACCGCCGTGGGGCCGGGGCCGATGGACACACCGTTCTTCTACCCCGCCGAGGGGCAGGACGCCGTGAACTACCACAAGACGGCCGCCGCCCTGTCGCCCTTCTCGAAGACCGGCCTGACCGACATCGAGGACGTGGTGCCCTTCATCCGCCACCTGGTCAGCGACGGCTGGTGGATCACCGGGCAGACGCTGCTGATCAATGGCGGCTATACCACCAAGTAAGACCCCGACGAAAACGGCCAGGATCGACCATGACCGCCAGCCCCGACGCGCACCACCCCCTGCTTCGCCACCGTGACGGCCACCACGCACGGGTGACCTTCGAGGAGCTGCTGTTCGACCTGGTCTACGTCTTCGCCGTAACCCAGCTCAGCCATACGCTGCTGCACCACCTGAGCCTGACCGGGCTGGTGCAGACGCTGATCCTCTGGTTCGCGGTATGGCTGGGCTGGCAATACACCTGCTGGGTGACCAACTGGTTCAATCCCGAGACTCCGGCAGTGCGCGGGCTGATCTTCGCGATCATGCTGCCGGCGCTGCTGATGGCCACCAGCCTGCCCCACGCCTTCGGCGAGTTCGGGCTGTTCTTCGCCCTCTCCTACGTGACGATCCAGGTGGGGCGCACCGCTTTCATCCTCTGGCGCCTGCCCTCCAGCCACGCGCTCGCCGCCAACTTCCGGCGCATGCTCGGCTGGGTCTGCATTTCGGCGCTGTTCTGGATCGCCGGGGCCTTCGCCGAGGGCTCGGGGCGCATTCTGCTGTGGCTGGTCGCGGTGCTCTGCGAGTATGTCGCGCCGATGTTCGGCTTCGCCCTGCCGGGCCTGGGCCGTTCGCAGACCCGCGACTGGACCATCGAAGGCGGCCACCTGGCTGAGCGCTGCCAACTGTTCGTCATCGTTGCCCTGGGCGAAACCTTGCTGGCCAGCGGCGCCGCGTTGGCCGAGGCGCAGCAGTGGGAAATCCCGGTGCTGATCGGCCTGCTCGCGACCTTCATCGGCACCCTGGCGATGTGGTGGCTGTACTTCGGCACCGCCAGCAAGGACGCGACCCACCGCATTACCCACTCCGACGATCCCGGTCGTATCGGCGCCGGCTTCCACTACGTGCATGCGCTGCTGGTGGCCGGCATCATCGCCACCGCCGTGGGTAACGACCTGGTGATGGCCCACCCGGACGGGCGCCTGTCCACTGCCTATGCGATCACCCTGGTGGCCGGGCCGATGCTCTATCTGCTGGGCAACATCCTCTACAAGCGCATGGTCTACCAGCTCATTCCCAAGTCCCACGTGGCGGGAATTCTGGTTCTTCTGGCGCTGATTCCGGTGGCCTTCACCACCGATCTGCTGATGATGGGGGTGTTGACGACCCTGGTACTGATCGGCGTCGGGCTGATCGAAGCCCGCGTCACCCGCCACCTGCGCGCCCGCCATGCCAGCGCCGAAGCGTCTCACTGAGAGCCCATGGAGCGCATCGAGCAGTACCGCATCTTCATCCAGGTCGCCGAGCTGGGCAGCTTCATCCAGGCCTCGCGGGTGCTCAAGCTGCCACGCGCCACGGTGTCCGCTGCCGTCCAGCAACTGGAAGCCGGCCTCGGCACACGCCTGCTGCATCGCACCACGCGCAAGGTCAGCCTGACGGCGGATGGCCTGCAACTGCTGGAGCGCGCTCACCCGTTGCTGCACGAATACGATGAGGTAGACCAGCTGTTCCAGGCCCACCCGCAGCAGATCAGCGGGCGCCTGGACATCGACGTGCCCAGCCGTATCGCCCGCCGCCTGCTGATCCCGGCGCTGCCGGAATTTCTCCGCCAGTACCCGCGCCTGCAACTGGGGCTGGGCTCCACCGACCGCTTGATCGACCCGGTGAGCGAAGGGGTCGACTGCGTCATCCGCTTCGGCCGGCTGGCCAACAGCAGCCTGGTGGTGAAACCGTTGGGGCAGGTACTGCTGGTCAACTGCGCCAGCCCCGCCTACCTCGCCGAACATGGCGTTCCGCGCCAGCTGGACGACTTGCGCAGGGGCCACCACTGCATCGGCTACAACCCGGCCACCGGCGGCCAGGCATTGCCCTGGGAGTGTATGCAGGGCGGTAGCGAGCACAGCATCGAGCTGCCCTGCCGGGTGATCGTCAACAACGTCGAGAGCTACATCGCCAGTTGCTGCGCCGGGCTCGGGCTGATTCAGGTGCCGTTGTTCGATGTACAGCACCTGCTCGATGCCGGCGCGCTGGTGGAAGTCCTGCCCGAGCACCGGCCCGCCCCCATGCCGGTGTCCATGCTCTACCCCCACCGCCGGCAGTGCTCGCGTCGGCTGGCGGTTTTCCTCGACTGGTTCGGCGCACAGATGCAGCCATTCCTGGCGCCCTGACGAGATTCCCCGCGAAGCGCTGTTGCCCTGAGGATTGCCCTGAGACCCGGCATTCGGTTATTTTGATAATAATTCGCATTTGCACGGATTCTCGCCCGGCCTCCCATGACACGACCCATTGCCTGCGCCCATCGAGCCCAAGTGGCCAGCCTCTACCGCGAGAACCACAGCTGGATCCAGCAGTGGATCAATCGTCGGCTGGGTAATGCCAGCGACGCCGCCGAGCTGGCCCAGGACGTCTTCGTACGCCTGCTGGCGCAGCCTCGGGAATTCGAGAGCGACGTGCACGCCCGCGCTTACCTGAGTCGCATCTCGCTGCACCTGTGCGTCGACTTCTGGCGTCGCAAGCAACTGGAGAAGGCCTGGCTGGAAGCCCTGGCGCTGGTGCCGGAAAGCCATTGGCCGTCCCAGGAACACCAGGCGATCATCCTGGAAACCCTCGGCCAGCTGCAGGACCTGCTGGAGCGCCTGCCAGCCAAGGTGGCCGCCGCCTTCAGCCTGTCGCAGCTGCACGGCATGGGCTATCGGGAGATCGCCGAGGATCTGGGGGTGTCGGTACGCACGGTGACCAAGTACATCGCCCAGGCCATGTTCCACTGCGCCCTGCTCGAGGCGGAACTGGACGGAGTGCTGCAGTGAGCGCGCGCCCCGGCCTCGACCACGCCACGCTGGAAAGCGCCGCCGACTGGTTTGCGCGTCTGCAGGAATCGCCCAATGACGCCGAACTGCACGCGCAGTGGCGACGCTGGATGGACCAGGGCGAAGCACAGCAACTCGCCTGGAGCTACATCGAGCGGATCAGCCAGCGCTTCGCCGGCATCCAGCAGCAGGGCCCCGCGGCGCACCGGACGCTTGCTACCCTGCGTACCGGCAAGCAGACACGCCGCCGGCTGCTCAGCCAGTTCAGCGTACTGGCCGGTGCCGGCCTGTTCGGCTGGCTGGGCTGGCGCTCCAACCCGATCGACAGCCTGCACGCCTGGCGCGCCCAGTACCGCACCGCAGTCGGCGAACGCCGCAGCGAGCGGCTCAGCGATGGCACGCAGGTCTGGCTCAACAGCGACAGCGCGCTGGACGTCCGCTTCGACGACGCCCGCCGCGAGCTGGTGCTGTACACCGGTGAAGTGCTGATCGAAACCGGCCACGGCGACAGCCGTCCCTTCCAGGTGCGCACCCGTGCCGGCCTGCTGCAACCGCTGGGCACCCGCTTCAGCGTGCGTGAACTCGGCGCGCGCACGCAGCTCAACGTTTACCAGGGCGCGGTGCGCACCACGCAACAAGACACGGGTGCCAGCCTCACCTTGCAGGCCGACCAGGGCGTCGTCTTCGATGCCCGCGAAGCCGGTGCGATCACTCGCGCCGAGGCCCGCCGCGAAGCCTGGAGCCGCGGACTGCTGCTGGCCGAGGACATGCCGCTGGACGAGTTCATCACCGAACTGGGCGGTTACCGCCGCGGGCACCTGGGCGTCGACCCGGCCGTGGCGCACCTGCGCGTCATGGGCAGCTTCCCGCTGGCGGACACCGACCAGGCCCTGGCGCAGCTGGAAGAGGCCCTGCCGGTGCAAGTGCAGCGGCGTTTCGACTGGTGGGTGACGGTGGTTCCGCGCTGATCTTGACCTGGAGCCACGGGAGGCAAACCGGCGGTCATACCACGGCAACCCTTTTCTGCCGGTGAATTGGTGCCAGCGCATGCCCCTCACCCCAGCCCTCTCCCGAGGGAGAGGGAGCCGCTCGCACCGGCTGATGCCATGGCTTCAACCGGCACCTGACTGTCCCCTCTCCCGCTTGCGGGAGAGGGTTAGGGTGAGGGGCTCTTGCCCTTGTCGAAGCGAGCTTGCTAGTGAACCTCCCACCGGTCCGCCAACCCAGGCAATCTGGCGCCCGAGAAAAAAGTTTTCGAGAATGGTTCCGATTTTCCGTCCTGCTTCGGATTACTAGGAAACACCCCTAATAACCGGACGCCAAGGAACCGGAATGTCACGCCAAGACCAGCACTTCCCGAGCAAAAAGCATCCCCTGTTTCTCGCCATCGCCGTGAGCCTGGCCACCGTCGCGCCACTCGCGGTATCCCCCGCGGCGCACGCTGAACAGGTGCAGCGACAGACCTTCGACATCCCCGCCGGCCCCCTGGCCCGCCAGCTCAATGAGCTGGCCGCGCAGACCGGCCTGCTGCTGGCCGCCGACGCCGAGCTGACCCGCGACCGCCAGAGCCAGGCCGTGCGCGGAGACTACAGCGCCGAGGAAGCGCTGGACGTGATGCTCATGGGCAGCGGCCTCGCGGCCCAGCGAAACGGCAACCGCTACCAACTGGTGCTGATCCCGCCGGACGACGCCGCGCTGGAAATGAGCGAGACCACCATCATGGGCCAGGGCATGGGCCAGGCCACCGAGAACAGCGGCAGCTATACCCCGGGCCTGACCAGCGTCGGCTCGAAGACCCCGACCTCGCTGAAGGAAACCCCGCAGTCGGTCTCCGTCATCACCCGCCAGCTGATGGACGATCGCCAGATCACCGACATCAACGACGCGATGAAGGCGGTGCCGGGCATCACCGTGCAGAGCGGCACCTTCCGCCTGCAGGACTACTACTCGCGCGGCTTCGCCATCCAGAACATCCAGCTCGACGGCGCCGCGCCCATGGCCCTGGGCACCACCGCCGGCTCGTTCTACTCCTCCAACGTCTATGACATGGCCGAGTTCGACCACGTCGAAGTGCTGCGCGGCAGCTCGGCGCTGTTCGGCGGCACTGGCGACCCCGGCGGCATCATCAACCTGGTGCGCAAGCGCCCGCTGGACACCTACCAGCTGAAGTTCAGCGCGTCCGCCGGCACCTGGGACAACTACCGCAGCGAGCTCGACGTCACCGGCCCGCTGGGCTTCGACGGCAAACTGCGCGGACGTGCAGTGGTGGCCTACCAGGACCGCCAGTACTTCACCGACAATCGCGCCACCGACAAGCCGATCTTCTACGGCGTGCTGGAAGCCGATGTCACCGACGACACCATGCTCACCGCCGGGCTGCGCTTCAACAAGGTCCACGAAACCGGCACCGCCAACGCCGTGCCGCGCTACAGCAACGGCGTCGACCTCGGCCTGCCGCGCCATACCGGGCTGTCCACCACCTGGGCGTATGCCGATGGTTTCTCCCGCGAGTACTTCGCCAAGCTCGACCATCGCCTGAACGACGACTGGAAGCTCAACCTCAGCTACACCAACATCTACGACACCATCAACACCAACAACGCCACCACGCTGGGTTCGGTGAACCCGGTGACCGGCGCCGGCGTCACCCGCTACGGCACCTACATCACCCAGTGGAGCGAGCAGGACCTCTGGGACGCCAACGTCTCGGGCAACTTCAGCCTGTTCGGCCTGAACCACCAGCTCACCGTCGGCGGCGACTACCAGGACATCGACAGCCGCTGGCAGGGCACCCCCCGCTTTGCCAGCGCCGGCGGCGCAGTGGACGTGTTCGACCCGAACTCCACGCCCTGGAACGACCCTGGCACGCGCCCGGACTTTACCCGCAACTACAGCCCCAACAGCCAGACCCAGTACGGCCTCTACTCCAGCCTGCGACTGCAGCTGGCCGACCCGCTGCATCTGATCCTTGGCGCGCGGGTACAGCGCTACAAGTTCGACCAGACCTACCAGACCCTGGCCAACGGCACCTGGAACACGCAGTCGCGCGTGGACATGCGTGAACCGACCAGGACCACGCCCTTCGGCGGCATCGTCTACGACCTCACCGACGAGTGGGCCGCCTACGCCAGCTACGCGGAAATCTTCAAACCGCAGCAGAACTACATGGCCGGCCCGCTGGGCAGCGGCAGCACCCTCGACCCCATGACCGGCAAGACCTACGAGACCGGCCTGAAGGGCGAACTGTTCGGTGGCAAGGTGAACACCAGCGTGGCCCTCTATTACACCAAGCGTGAAGACCAGGCCGTGCTGGACCCGCAGTACGACGCCACTTCCGTGCTGTTCGGCGGCAACTGCTGCTACGTCAACGGTGGCGAGGTGGTCAGCAAGGGCGTCGACATGGAAATCACCGGCGAGCTGTTGCCGGACTGGATGGTGATGGCCAGCTATACCCTGAACCTCAACAAGAACCGCACCGTCGGCGGCGAGCTGAGCACCATCACGCCCAAGCACATGGCCAAGCTGTTCACCACCTACCGCCTGCCGGGCGCCTGGTCGAAGTTCCGCGTCGGCGGCGGCGTCGATATCCAGAGCGCGACCAAGGTCAGCGGCACTGCCTCCAACTACGACAGCAACGGCAACGTGACGCAGGCTGACGTCCCCTTCGACTACCAGCAGAGCGGCTACGCCGTGTGGAATGCCCTGGTCGACTACCAGCTGGACGAACACTGGAACGTTGCGCTCAACGGCAACAACCTGTTCGACAAGAAGTACTACCAGACGGTCGGCACCTCGACCTACGGCAACGTCTACGGCGACCCGCGCAACTTCATGCTGACCGTGCGCGCGACCTATTGAGGGCCAGCCTTCACCAAACCTTAATATCGCGCCGCTAGGCTGATCCCAGTCACCAAAGGTGCGTGACCCATGAATGCTGCCTGTTCCAGGCAGCATTTTTTTTGCCCGGCGAACACCCCCGGCACCGCGCCCTGTAGGAGCGCGCCATGCGCGCGATCGCGGGCATGGCCCGCTCCTACAAGTGAGCCTCGGCCTGGGCACTGAACACCCGAATTCCCCGGACAACACGGCCGTCAGCTGCTATATGCCTTGAGGCGCGCGCCAATGCGCAGCCACCTCAACTCGCGCCTTCGTATGGATACCGGCATGCCGATCCACCGCTCCAGCACCATCCTGATCACCGGCCTGGGGCTGATCGCCGCCATCAGCGGCCTCTCGCTGTGGGCCATCCTGGAAATGCGCCACGACGCCCTCGAGGTCGCCAGCGCCAACGGCCACAACATCGCCCTGCTGGTGCAACGCGACATCCAGCGCAACCTCGACCTCTACGACATGACCCTCGAGGCGGTAGTCCACGCCCACGCCCAGCCCGAAGTGCGTGCGCTGCCCGGCCTGGTACGCGACTCGCTGCTCAAGGACTACACGGCGCCGACCCGCGGCATGGGCTCAGTGTTCATCACCAACGCCGACGGCGTGGCGACCTTCAGCTTCGGCAAGGAAATCCCCCCGCGCATGGACCTGTCCGGCCGCGAGTATTTCCAGGCACAGCGCCTGGCCCAGGGCAACGCGCTGTTCATCAGCCATCCCTACATCCCCTACTCCAGCAACGCCCGCAGCAGCATCGCCCTGAGCCGTCGGCTGGAGCGGGCCGACGGCAGCTTTGCCGGGGTGGTCGGCGCCAACCTGGAGCTGAACTACTTCCATGACCTGTTCAGCGGCCTCAACCTGGGCGAAGGCGGCATGGTCAGCCTGCACATGCGCGACGGCACGCTACTGGCGCGCTGGCCCGATTCGCCGCCCGCCGGGACCCTGGCCGACGCGCTGGCGCGCTATCTCGCCAGCGGCGAGGAAAACTTCTTCGAAGCGGGTAGCGACGGCGTCAGACGCTGGCATGACTTCCGCCCCGTGGAGGGCTACCCGCTGGTGTTCAGCGTCGCCCTGCCGGCAGCGGAAATCTACGAGGACTGGTACTGGCGTGGCGGCCTGATCGGCCTGCTCGGCCTGGCACTGGACATCGCCGTCCTCGGACTGGCCCTTATCGCCCTGCGCCACCTGCATCAGCGCGACCGCCAGGAAGCCGAGTTGCGCGAAGCCGCCAGCACCGACCCACTGACCGGGCTGAACAACCGCCGCACCTTCGATCTGCGCGCCGCCCACGAGTGGTCGCGCTACCAGCGCAGCGGCGCGGCGCTATCGGTGATGCTGATGGATATCGACAAGTTCAAGGCCTACAACGACCACTACGGCCACCCCGCGGGCGATGCCGCACTGAAGACCGTGGCGGGAGTCATCGGCGAATGGACCCGACGCCCAGCCGATTGTGCGGCGCGCTTCGGCGGCGAGGAATTCGTCGTACTGCTGGGCGACAGCGAGGAAGCCGACGCCCTGGCACTGGCCGAGCAAATCCGCTCCAGCCTGCAGGCCCTAGCTATACCGCACCAGTACGGCCCGCTGGGCATGGTCACCTTGAGCATCGGCGTCGCCAGCACCTCGCACTTCAGCCCGGCCGACTGGGCCGAGCTGCTGCAGTCCGCCGACAGTGCGCTGTACCAGGCCAAGAACGGCGGGCGCAACCGGGTGGTGAGCTTCCGCCCCGAAGCAGCCGAGACACCCTAACCCTGGCCGCGCAGGCTCAGCACCTTCAGTTCGCACTCGAACAGGAACTCGAAGGCCTCGACCTGGCGCAGCGCATCGCTCATGCGTGCGCCCCAGGTATATAACCCGTGGCCACGGATCAGGTAGCCGGGACAGTCCGGATGCGCATCGAGCCAGGGCTGCACCTTCGTCGCCAGACGCCCAATGTCCTGGTCGTTCTCGAAGATCGGCACGAGCACACGCCCCTCATGGGTAGAAACACCCGCAAAGGCCTTCTGCAACTCGTAATCCTGCAGCTCCAGCCTGTCGCCGGCAGTCAGGCGTGACAGCACCGTGGCGTTGACCGAATGCGTATGCAGCACGGCCCCGATCTCCGGTCGCCAGGCATAGAGCTGCGTGTGCAGCAGGGTTTCCGCCGACGGCTTCTTGCCCGGCTCCAGGCTGTTGCCCGCCAGATCGGTTTCCAGCACATCGTCTTCACCCAGCTGCCCCTTGTGCTTGCCCGAAACGGTGAGCAAGGCACGGTCGGCGGACAGGCGCGCCGAATAGTTGCTACTGGTGGCCGGCGACCAGCCACGATCGTAGAGAAAGCGCCCGGCTTCGATGATCTGCCGGGTGAGTTGCGGGCGGGAATCTGCCATGGAGATGCTCATGCGGTGAAAACAGGCCGCCACTCTAGCGACGCGCCTGCGCAGCTCGAAATACCGTAATTGCATGACGTCATAACTCTCGGATGCCCGCGCCAGAGCGACCCGGCCGAACCCGCGGAGGGTCACGCCGCGCCTGATGCGCGCCGCCCGGCGAGGCCTTTTTTATTCCTTTAAATTATAAAAACCAGTGAAAATCATATTGGTATATACCAAATCTTCTGCCGTGGAATACGCCCCATCGCAGTCATCGGCCGCTGGCCGTTTCGGAGAAAGGTTCCATGTTTGCCTTGCGGGTCATGCTCGAATACTTCCACCCCTGGCCCAATTCGGCCGGCTTCTACCTCGCCCGTGAACGCGGCTGGTACCGCGAGGCCGGGCTGGACGTGGAGCTGGTGGTGCACGATCCCTATCACGGCGACACCCTGGAGCACCTGGCGCGCGGCGCGGCGGCTTTCGGCGTATTCCCCAGCAACCGCCTGCTGGTACGCCGCGAGCTGGGCCAGCCGCTGCTGGGCGTGGCGGCGATCAACCATCGCGGCCTGGAGTCGATCCAGACCCTCACGGACAGCGGCATCCGCCGCCCCCGTGACCTGCAGGGCAAGCGCCTGGCGCTCAACCCGACGCCGCGCGGCCTGGCAATGGTGCGCCACCTGGTGAGCCAGGACGGCGGTGACCCGGAGGCGGTGCAACTGGTGGATGCCGGTTTTCGCGAGCTGCGCCCCGAGGACTTGGCCGCCGGCCTCGCCGACGCCAGTTTCGGCGGCTACTGGGCCTGGGAGGCCCTGCTGCCCAGCGCCATCCCCAACGAGCGGCGCGTGGTGCTGCCGGTGGACGAAATCGGCGCCCCGCCCTACCACAGCTACCTGCTCGGCGCGCGGGAGGACTGGCTCGACGCCAACGCCGAGATCGCACGGCGCTTCCTCGCGGTCACCGCGCGCGGTTTCCTCGCGGCAGCGGCTGAGCCGGAAGCTGCGCTGCCGGTCTACGAACGCACTATTCCCTACTTTCCCCAGCCGATGCTGGCAGAATCCCTGCGGCGCATCGCGCCCAGCTGGCTGCACCAGGGCCGCTGGGGCGAACAGCGCGAGGAACTGTTGCAGCCCTACGCCCAGTGGCTGCATGAATACGGCGTGCTGCGCGACCCGGAGGTCTGGCGCGGCGCGACCAGCAATGCCTGGCAAGTGGAGAACCCAGCATGACGAAACGCCTGAGCCACGGCATGGGCCTGGACCCGGTGGAGCCCGACTGGCCGGCGCTGACCGCCGCGGAAGTGCGCGCGCTGCTCGCTGACTTTCCGGCCGCCGGCGACGAGGCACGCCTGACCTGGCACAGCCCCCGGCCCTTCTCCGCCGCCGCGCTGGTGGAGTCCCCCAGCGGCACGCTGTTCGTCAAACGTCACTCGCCCCGCGTGCGCACGGCGGACATGGCTGGCGGAGGAACACGCCTTCCTCGATCACCTGGCCCGACGCGGTGCGCCAGTGGCGCAGGTACTGCGTGATCGGCAGGGCCGCAGTGCCATCGAACGCGACGGCTGGACCTATGAGGTCCACGAGAAAGCTCAAGGCCTGGACCTGTACCGCGACGCGCTGTCCTGGACGCCGTTCCAGCACAACGCTCACGCTTTCGCGGCCGGCGCCGGACTGGCGAAACTGCACCGCGCCGCCGAGGGTTTCGACGCCCCCTCGCGCACTGCCGGCGTGCTGCTGAGCAACCTGAAACTGTTCGGCGCGCCGGACCCGCTGGCCGCCATCGAAGCGACTTTCGAGCAGGCGCCCGCCCTCGCCGAGTACCTGCAGGCACGTCCCTGGAGGGAGACGCTCAGCGAGCTGCACCTGCCGCTGCAACGCGAACTGTTGCCCTACCTGCAACGCCAGCCGGCGCTGTGGACCCACAACGACTGGCACGCCTCCAACCTGTTGTGGAGCGAGGACGGCCCGCAGGCACAGGTGGTCTCGGTGCTGGACTTCGGCCTGAGCGACCGCAGCTTTGCGTTGTTCGACCTGGCCACCGCCATCGAGCGCAACCTGGTGCCCTGGCTGGAGCTGGACCAGGGCCGCGCTGCCGTCGCCGACCTGGACGCGCTGGACGCCCTGCTGCAGGGCTATGCCAGCGTGCGCCGCTGAGCCGCGACGACCTGCTCGCCCTGGCCGCGTTGCTGCCGCTGGTGCACGCAGATTTCGCGCTGTCCGAAGTTATCTACTTCCACGGCATCCTCGGCTCGGCCGAAAGCGCCTCGCTGGCCTACGACAACTACCTGATCGGTCATGCCCGTGGTTCCTCGAAGCCGAAGGCCAGCGCTTGCTGAAGCATCTTCGCCAACTGGCCGCCAGGGTGAACTGAGATGAACCAACCCCTCGTCTCCGCCGACTGGCTGGCCGCCCGCCTGGACGACCCGCGCCTGTGCCTGCTGGACGCCAGCGTGGAGCTGGCCGCTCCCGAGTTCGACGGCGACTACCGCGTCGAGAGCGGCCACGCCGGCTGGCTCGCCGGGCACATCCGCGGCGCACGCCATGCCGATCTGCTCAGCGACCTGGCCGACCCACAAGCGTCCTTCAGTTTCGCCCTGCCTGATCCACAACGGGAGGTGCTGTTCGGATTCTATCGCGTTTCCCTATTAACCTTAGCAATATCAACGGTGCCAAGTAGATGTAAAGATA
>JASGKM010000067.1:0-128378 GCA_049840615.1 Pseudomonas sp. | reverse complement strand
CGAAGTACGGCCAAGCGACGCGGACCTCTCCGGGCTCTACTTGTCTGGCATCGGAGATGTTGCTAGGTCCATCAGCACCGTCCATATTGCCGATATCACTGAATCCCCGAAATCGTTGTCAGTAGCCGTCGGCATCAAGACACTTTACGGACCGTCGGCGAGTAAGCTGGTTCATTGTTCGAGCCGTCTGAATCGGTTAACCACGGGCTTCCGACCGGGTCGGCGACCTGGTTGCGTTTGGGTCTGGCGTTTCGGTTGTAGTAAGAGCCCACCGAGTCCAGCGCCGTGCGCAAGCGTACTGCCCCAGGAACCGTACTGTTGTACCCCACCCAGGACCTTCGCCAGGCGGCTGGTGTCCAGAGGGCGCATCGGGCCGCCCCCGATCTTCGCTCTCGATGACCGTGTACTCGCGTGCGCTGCCGTCGATCTTCCGTTTGGTAGATATTATCGATCCGGCCCCAGCTCACCCGCAGCTTGTCCTTGAATTCCACGAAGGATTCGGAGACGGCAGCCTTGGTCAACGACTCGCGCATCCGGTAGTAGGTGAACCAGTTGGCGAAGTTCTGCAACTCCTGCTCTTCGGTGCACTGTTTGTCCTTGACGCAGTCGTGGCGATTTGCGTGCGAGACGGGAGCTGCGTGAGAGCCATCCTTCGCATTCACGTCATATTCGGTGAAGCTCTTCGGATCTCTCGGGTCGGCACCCGCCGTCAAGCGGTAGACCAGGCCCGGATGAAACTCAATCGCGGGTTTGTCGAAATACTTCTGCTCGTTGACCTTGGTCTGCCATTTGATCTGGGGAAGCGCGTAAGTCGCCGTCAGATCGAGTGTGGTGTTCGAAATGATCGGGTCATACGGCGCCGCTGTCGCGACCGCGTTGGGAAACCGCGTGCCATCACCCTTGTACCAAGGCGAATACTGGACGTCCGGGTTGTAGTAAATGGCATTGACATCCGGCGAACCCTGAACTACATCTGGTAGACGTATGCGCAGGCTTCGTGGCGGTCACGTTCGAACCGTTGAAGTCGCCTTGCGGCCATTGATCATTGCCGCAATCCCCGGCGCCCTTCTTCCCGGCTTGACAGGCTTTGCGGTAGTCGCCGGGAAAGCTTCCCAACCAGGCGCCAGTACTGAGCGCCACGCTGTATCCGTTGACCAGGAAATACTGCTCCACGAATGAAATCGGAGCATCGACCCCGAATCATCGACCGTCATCGTGACATTCGGGGTGGGCGGTTCGGCCACGCGGCTCGCCAGCGGGATCTGGGCCGGCTCGGCGGCGCTGGCGTAGTCCGACGACAAGTAGGCCAGTGTTGCGATTGATGCCCAATTGAGTTCGAAGTGGCGCATATGGTTTGGACAATGGTGAACCCACGCAGCCTTCTGAGCTCCGATGGGGTCGGGGCCGTTGACGAATCAAAAGCCCCAGCAATGCAACGATCCCGCATCGCCCCGCGCCCCTTCCCTCGGTGGCGCGGCTTGCGCGGACGAACGACGCCTGAAGCGTCTGCGGCGGATGTTCCGTGACGGACGCCCGTGAGGAGTTTCACGGCCGACGAGCGGTTCGCGGATTTCGACGAGCGGACCTGCTACCCCTAACTTGAAGGGGATGGATGTATCAGGGTTTTGCGGCGTCTTACAAACGCGTTACGTCTGCGGCGCCGGGGCGGGGCGACGTTCGCCGCCCGGGCGTCAGCAAGGAATCCGAGGTCGGCGCGACGCGGATTTCGCCGTCTCAATCGCGCGGCAACTCGCGCACCTCGACGGACCCGCCGGCCTCGTAGTGGGGATTGCCGGCGAGGAAACGACGGGCCTCCTCCAGGCTTTCAGCGCGGACGCGAATGAACCCGGTCAGCCCGTCATTCACGGGCTGCGGTGCCTGCCCCTTGCGGCACCGCTCGCCCGCGCCGATGGAGCTGCCGCCATCGAAGTGCCCGCTTTGCCGCAGGCCCGCCAGGTAGGCGCCCCAGCGCTCGCCGTCGTTCGCGACCGGGTCGGTGGGGTCATCGAGCATCAGCAGGATGTATTCGTTGATGCGGTCCGCCGGGGAGTGATCGATCCTGATGGGCTGCGCGAGGCGTGATCGTGGCTATCGCGGCTTCAGCACCAGCATTTCCCCGCGTGTGGCTCGCCACGTCGGCCGAGTCCAGGTACTGCGGGCGGGTCTGGCCGCTCGCGTAGGCCTCGGCCTGGTCCTTGTAGTGCCGGTCGCCCAGACGCCGCTCTGGCCGGTGGGCACGATGCCGCGCGCGGCGCCGGGCTGGGAGAAGTCGACGACGCGACGGGTGGACGGGCCATAGGTGACGGCGATCGGCACCGGGCCGATCGGGCCGCTGAGGTTGTTCCGGCGTCTCGCGGCCGCCGGGTGCGGCGAAGGGGCCGATGTTGAACACCTTGTCCAGCGGGGGCTGCTTGCCCAGCGGATGCTCGTGCGTCACGCTGTGAGCGCGGCCCCAGGTCCAGCTGCCGGTGTCGGCGCCCAGCGTGGCTTTCAAGTGCGTCAAGGTCTTGTGCCAGGCGGCATCGACGATCCGGGCGCGGGTCTCCTTGTCAGGCGTGCCCTTGCGGTCCCACCAGGGCGAGGCGTCGTTCGCCGCCAGGCGGGGCAGGGCGTGGTCGAGCGCGCGCGTGCGGCGCAGCAGGTTGAACGCGTCCTCGCCCAGTTCATCGGCGAGCGCCTCATGAGCCAGGTCGAACATGAACTGGTTGAACAGGGTCGGCGCCACCTTGTCGACCGGGTGGTCGCCGTGCCACGAGGCCAGTTGCTCCACGAGCGCCTTCTCGGCGGGATCGGTCGAGGCAGCGCGCAGGTCGTCCAGCAAGGGTTTCAGGATGCGCGGGCCGTAGCCGGTCTGCGTGTCGAGCTGCAGCGCCTGCATGGCCGGTGCGTCCCAGCCGGTGGCCCGCGCGGCGAGCTGCTGATCGAGCCGCTGCGCCCGGTCCCACAGGTTGTAGTAGCCCGGCACCGGCGCATTGCCGGCAGGCTGCTGGTTGCCCGAGACGATGTAGCCACGCGCCGGGTTCACTTCCTGCGGGTTCTGCTCGAAGGGCAGGAAGCCGGTCTTGTCCGCCTCGTTGCTGCCGCCGTCGAGGATGAAGCTCGGGTTGATGGCGTACGGCCGCATCGGCAGCTTGGCCGCGGCCCACCAGGCGATGTCGCCATGGGCACTGGCCCACACCACGTTCAGGCCCGGCGAGTGGATCTGGCTGACGGCCGCGCGGGCCTTGTCGAGCGTGTCCGCACGGTCCAGCTGGTAGAACGCATCGAGGATGGGGTTCTCGGTCTGCAGCAGTGCCCACCACATCGCGACGGGCCGGGTGCCGGCGATCTTGTCCAGGGCGTCGTTGATGATCGGCCCGTGGGGGGAGCGACGCAGCGTCAGCGTGACCGGTGCGGCGCCCTTGACGTTGATCGTCTCCTGCCTTTCCTGCAGGTCGGCCCACTGGCCGTTGGCCCAAACCTGGCGCGGGTTGTCCGGGTTCACCTTCTCGGCGACGAGATCGATGTCGTCGTTCTGGAACATTGTCAGGCTCCACCCGAACTGAGCGTTATGTCCGATCAGCGCGAAAGGGTTCAGCGCCTGGTGGTGGCCGTAGAGCTCGATGCCCGGGGCGGAGAGGTGGGCCTCGTACCAGACGGCCGGCGTGGAGAAGGCGATGTGCGGGTCACCGGCGAGCAGCGGCTTGCCGCCTGCAGCACGGGCGCCCGAGATGACCCAGGCATTGCTGCCTTCGTACATCGGCACGCCGGCGATCTCGAGCGCGTTCTGGCTCAGCGAGGCGATCTTCTGCAGGTCTTGCCAGTCGGCTGCCTGCAGCGACGGCCCGGGGCTGCTGGCGGCCGGGGCGGGCGCCGCAGGCTGGCCCTGGGTCACGCCATCGGGATACCAGCCGAGGTCGAAGATGCCGAGGTAGTCCGGCCCGAGCTCCTGCTTGATGCGGCTGAGGGCCGGCTCGGTGCGGAAGGCGGCGGCGAAGCTGTAGGCGAGGTAGCCGCCGACGCTGGCCGTGTCGGCGGCCGTGAAGGGCCGCTTCGGGATGCCCAGCAGCATGAACTCGATCGGCGCCGGGTGGGTGTCCTGGAACTGGTTGACACCGTCGAGGTAGGCCTGCAGCGCCTGCGTGGCGGGGGCCGCCTTGTCCATCTTCGCGGCGAAGGCGTCGGCGTACTCGCGGATGGTGAGGGTGCGGAAGAGGCGGTCGGTCTCGACCAGCTTCGGCCCCAGCACCTCGGCCAGCTCGCCGCGGGCCAGGCGCCGCAGCACCTCCATCTGGAACAGCCGATCCTGGGCATGCACATAGCCGAGCGCGCGGTAGAGGTCCGCTTCACTTTCCGCGCGGATGTGCGGCACGCCGGATTCGTCGTAGCGCACTTGCACCGGCGCCTTCAGGCCCGTCAACGAGATCTCGCCGGACCGCTGCGGCAGCCGGACATGCCACATCAGCGCCAACACGGCGGCGGCGGCGACGAGCAAGAGGAGCAAGGCCAGGACGAGAAACTTGATGAAGCGTTTCATGCGGCGAAGCTGCTGTGTGACGACCGCCGCATTCTGCCGTGAGTGCATCGCCATCGACGAGCCTGAATTCGCCATGGTGGAGCGGGCGGTCCGAAGACTGGAGATAAGCTCGACGTGCGGCGACGAAGATCATCGCGAACAGGGAGGAAAACCAGATGGCCACCAGAGCCGAAGCATTGCAGGACCTGCGCCTGGCCATGGGCCAGGTCGACGTCGACTTTCGTGAAGGCCAGTGGGAGGCCATCGACCACATCGTCAATCGTCGGGGCAAGGTGCTCTGCGTCCAGCGCACGGGCTGGGGCAAGAGCATGGTGTATTTCGTCTCGGCGAAGCTGCTGCGTTCGCAGGGTGCGGGCGTCACCCTGATCATCTCGCCGCTGCTCGCCTTGATGCGCAACCAGATCGAGGCCGCCGAGCGACTCGGGTTGAGGGCGTCGACGGTGAACTCGACCAACCGGCAGGATTGGGACCAGGTGCGCGAGGACCTGCTCGCCGACCGTGTCGACCTGCTGCTGATCTCGCCGGAGCGCCTGGCCAACGACGAGTTCGTCGCGACGACGTTGCAGCCCGTGGCTGCGCGCATCGGGTTGCTGGTGATCGACGAGGCCCATTGCATCTCGGACTGGGGGCACGACTTCCGGCCGGACTACCGCCGCATCGGCCAGGTGCTGAAACGCCTGCCGGCCAACATCTCGGTCCTGGCCACGACGGCCACCGCGAACCGCCGTGTCGAGGAAGACGTCGCTGCGCAACTGGGCGGTGACGTGTCCGTGCAGCGCGGGCCGTTGATCCGAAAGAGCCTGGCGCTGCAGAACATGCGCATGCCCGGTCCGGCGCATCGCCTGGCCTGGCTGGCCGACCAGATCCCCGCGATGCCCGGGAGCGGCATCGTCTACACGCTGACCACCCGCGATGCGGACCGCGTAGCCGAGTGGCTTCAGCTGAACCATGTGCAGGCCCACGCCTACCACGCAGGCAAGACGGATGCCGAGCGGCAGGCCCTGGAGCAGGCGCTGCTCGCCAACCGCATCAAGTGCCTGGTGGCGACCACGGCGCTGGGCATGGGCTATGACAAGCCGGACCTGACGTTCGTGATCCACTACCAGACGCCCGGCAACGTGGTGTCCTACTACCAGCAGGTGGGTCGTGCCGGGCGGGCCATCATGTCTGCCTGCGGCGTGCTGATGTCTGGCGAAGAAGACGACGCCATCAACGGCTACTTCAGAGAGACCGCGTTCCCGCCGCAGGGGCAGATCGATCGCATCCTCGGGGCGCTGGAGGACGCCGAGAACGGCTTGAAGATCCGGGAGATCGAGCGCGCGCTGAACCTGCGGCAGTCCCAGATCGACAAGGTGTTGAAGCTGCTGGTCGTCGAGCCCCAGTCCCCCGTGATCCAGATCGAGGGATCGTGGTACCGCACGCCGCACCCGTACCGGCTGGACCAGGCGCGCATCGAACATCTGATCGAGCAGCGCGAGATCGAGTGGGCGCAGATGAAGCGCTATCTCGACAGCGACGGCTGCCTGATGCACTTCCTGGCCGAAGCGCTGGACGACGCGGGTGCGCAGCCGTGCGGTCGATGCGCCGTCTGCCTGGGCCGGCCGGTGCTGCCCACCGAAGTGGCGCGGGCCACGCATGTCGAAGCGCAGAAGTTCGTGCGGCGCAGCGAGATGCCGCTGGAACTCAAAAGGCAATGGGACCTCGATGCGCTGGCGCGCTATCGCGCCGAGTTCGGCTGGACCAGGCAGAACATTCCGGCGCCGCTGCGAGGCGAGGAAGGGCGCGTGCTGTCGCGATGGGGCGAGCCGGTCTGGGGAGAACTCGTGGCCCGCGGACAAGCCGAAGGTCGATTCGACGAAGAACTGGTCGACGCATCGGCACAGATGATCCGCCAGCGCTGGGCGGCCGGGCGCGAGGTGGCCTGGGTGACCTGCATCCCGTCGACACGGCATCCCGACCTGGTGCCGGACTTCGCCCGCCGACTGGCGCAGACGCTGGGTATTCCGTTTCGGCCGGTGATCCTGAAGGCGCGCGACACCGAGCCCCAGCGGGACATGGAGAATCGCTTCCACCAGTGCCGCAACCTGGATGGGGCGTTCACGGTTCAATCGGAACCTGGCATGCAGGGCGCGGTCCTCCTGGTCGACGACGTGGTCGATTCGGCATGGACGATGACACTGGCAACGGCCTTGCTGCGGCAGGCCGGCACGGGCGCGGTCTACCCATTTGCCTTGGCGACGATCGCGGCGAAATAGCGAGATGGACGGGAGATGAGCGGCCTATGAGCCCACAGGCCTTGAGCCCGGATACTGAAGTCGTGCTGCTGCTGTGCGGCCAGTTCGGCGGTGAGCGGCTGGCGCCGTTCCAGCCGCTGTCCGCGCGCGAGTACGACGAACTGGCCAGATGCTTGATGTCGGCGGGGCTTCGTCCGGCGGACTTGATGTCCGCCGCGGCGCGCGATCGCTTGCTGGGCGCGGGCGGGGCGGGCCTGCAGCATGATCGGCTCGACTTCCTGCTGGGCCGCGGCACCGCCATGGCCTTGGCGGTGGAGCGGTGGAGCCGCGGCGGACTGTGGGTGATGTCGCGGGGTGACGTCGACTTTCCCAAGCAACTCAGGCGCCAACTGAAGCTGGCCACCGCGCCACTGCTCTACGGCGCGGGCCCGATGGACCTGCTCGACAGTGGCGGCCTGGCCATCGTCGGCTCGAGAGAGGCCACCGACGCCGCCCTGGCGTTCACGCGCGAGGTCGCCACCCAGTGCGCGCGCGAGCGCGTCGTGGTCGTCTCGGGTGGCGCAAAAGGTGTCGACACCGCGGCCATGCAGGGGGCGATCGACGCGGGTGGTTGCGCCGTCGGCGTGTTGCCGAACGACCTTCTGAAAGCCAGCCTTCATCGCCAGCATCGCCTTGGCCTGCAGGAGGGGCGGCTGGTTCTCGTGTCGCCTTTCCATCCCGAGGCAGAGTTCAACGCGGGCCGAACGGCCTGCGCATCTGGAGCGCGGGCATTATGTGCAGCCGACGATCTTCGCCGGTGTGACCAACCAGATGCGCATCGCCCGCGAAGAAATCTTCGGCCCGGTGCTGTGCCTGATTCCCTACGCCGACGAAGCCGAGGCGATCGCCATCGCCAACGACTCGCCGTTCGGCCTGTCCAGCGCCGTATGGGCGGGCGACCGCGAAGATGGCCTGCATCTCGCCCGGCAGATGCGCGCCGGCCAATGCTTCGTCAACGGCGGTGCCTTCAACTACCGCGCGCCCTTCGGCGGCTACAAGCAATCCGGCAATGGCCGCGAATGGGGCGAGCAGGGCTTGCACGAGTTCGTCGAGCTCAAGGCCATTCAACTCTGAGCGACTGAAGGGCACCCTCTCCCCAGCCCTCTCCCGCAAGCGGGAGAGGGAACCGTTCGGAGTTTCCGGATGGAATAGAGTCAGCCGGCGAGCACGGGAGTTCCCGTTCGCACCGGACAGTCCCCTCTCCCTTCAGGGAGAGGGTTAGGGAGAGGGCAACGCCCAGCGCCAATACCGACCATCCAGGACCCGATATGAACGTACTGATCGTCCACGCCCACAACGAGCCGCAATCCTTCAGCACCGCGCTCTACCAGCTCGCCGAAGAAACCCTGCGCGGCCAGGGCCATGACGTGCAGGTCTCCGACCTCTACGCGATGAACTGGAACCCGGTGGCCAGCGCCGCCGACTTCGGCGCCCGTGCCAACCCCGAGTACCTGGTCTATGCCCTGGAGCAGCGCGAAGGCGCCAAGGCCAAGACCATCGCTGCCGACATCCAGGCCGAGCTGGACAAGCTGCTCTGGGCCGGACCTGGTGATCTTCAACTTCCCGATCCACCTGGTTCTCTGCGCCGGCCATCCTCAAGGGTGGTTCGACCGTGTGCTGGTCTCGGGCATCTGCTACGGCGGCAAGCGCTTCTATGACCAGGGCGGCCTGGCCGGCAAGAAGGCGCTGGTCAGCGTGACCCTTGGCGGGCGCGACCATATGTTCGGCGACGGCGCCATTCATGGCCCGCTGGAAGACATGCTGCGGCCGATCCTGCGCGGCACCCTGGCCTACACCGGCATGAGCGTGCTGCCGCCGTTCGTGGCCTGGCACGTGCCCTATATCAGCAACGAGGCGCGCCAGGACTTCCTGCGCCAGTACCAGGACCGTCTGCAGAACCTGGAGAGCGACCAGCCGCTGGAGTTCGTGCGCCTGGAGCAGTTCGACGAGCGTCTGTACCCGCTGCCGCGCTAGACGCTTTTCTGTAGGAGCGAGCTTGCTCGCGAACGGGTTAATCGGCGACTCCGGTTTCAAGCAGGTTCGCGAGCAAGCTCGCTCCTACAAGTTCTGTCCTCTGCCGGTGCAATTGCTTGCGCCTGGCAATCAGATGGCCAGAAATGACAAAGGGCGGCCATCCGAAGATGACCGCCCCTGGAGAAAGAGTCAGTCGCTGCAGCGGATATGCGCGGGGGAGAGGGCCGTCGATTGGTGTATCGGCGGCCGTACGATGAGCCTGGTATGCCCAACGTTGCTGCAGCGACTTGTCCGGCACTATACGTGGTAACAATCGGCAAAAAACGACCCTATACTGCGATTCAGTTTTGCGGCGCGGACAACAATGGTTGTCGTCTCCTACAGGCGCCTACGACAAGATCAACAGGCAGGGGGAAGCATGGACGTACTTCACGCGATGCGGGCATTCGTCCGGGTGGTGGATGCCGGCAGTTTCACCGCTGCTGCCAACGCCCTGGGGCTATCCACTGCCCAGGTCTCCCGCGTGGTCTCCGATCTTGAAGCCCAGCTCGAAGCCCGCCTGCTGCACCGCACCACCAGACGTCTGGCGCTGACCGAAACCGGCGAGCGCTACCTGCTGCGCTGCCGGGAGATCCTCGCCGATGTGGACGAGGCGCAGGCCGAAGCCAGCGGTGCGCACCTAAAGCCGCGCGGTCGCCTGCGTGTGCATTCGCTCACCGGCCTCGGCCAGCAGCACCTGATCCCGCTGATCTCGCGCTACTGCGAGTCCTTCCCCGAGGTCTACATCGAGCTGACCCTGGCGCAGCGCCAGCCGGACATTCTCGAAGAGGGCCAGGACGTGGTGATCACCCGCGACCGGGAACTGCCCGACTCCGAATTCGTCGCCCAGACCCTGGGAACCATCTACAGCGTGCTCTGCGCCAGCCCCGAATACCTCAAGCGGCGCGGCACGCCAACCAGTGTCGCGGACCTGCACCAGCATCAGTGTCTGCGCCTGCAGGACCCGACCTTCCCCGAGGGTTGGGCCTTTGAGGAGGGCAATGAAGAAAGCGTGATCCGCCCGCGTGACACCTTCATGGTCAACGTGGCCGAGGCCTTGAGTGGTGCGGCCAGCGCAGGCATGGGCATCTGCCTGCTGCCCAGCTACGTGGCGGCGCCGGCGCTGCGCCAGCGCAGCCTGGTGCGCGTGCTGCCCCGGCACAGCCTGCACGTGCGGCAGATCTATGCGTTGTACCCGTCGCGACGCTTCCTCGACGCGAAGATCCGCACCTGGGTCGAGTTCCTCAAGATGGAATTGCCCAAGGTCTTCGTGGAAGACGAAGCAGCGCTCAACGATCCCGTCAACTGGGCATAAGGCAAAGGGCTAGCGTGGCGGATCGTCGCAGCCGCTCTATATCGCCGTTTCCGGACGATCGGCGCGGATTGTTGCTTTTTAGGCAATGCTTTGTTGGTTAGCTAGCTATTTTTCTAGTCACTGTTGCGCCGTAACCTTTCTCCAGACCCGACCAATCGGGTGTTCAGAAAGGATCATCACCATGTCCCGTTCGCTTTATGTCGCTGCCCTGCTGTCCGTCTGCTCGCTGTCCTTCACTCAGCTGAGCTTCGCCGAAGAATCGCGCCTGATGACCGACAAGATGGTCAAGGCCAACGAAGCCGTGATTGCCCAGCAGCAGGCCCAGTCCGCCGAGCAGACCGCCAAGGCCGCCGCTGGCAGCAACGCCGATTCCTGATCGGCCGCTTCCCCCGGGAGGTCCGGAGCGTGAGCCGGGCTTCTCAACACCTTGCGCCGCATAAGACATGCGGCGTTTTTTTTGCCTGCGTTTCCGCTACCGGGACGAGGACTATTACAGAAGCTGTAACAGTCTTTCGCTGCCTGTGAGCTGTATTCCTGCCCAATCGGTCAATATACTTGACCCAACAGCGCGGCTTTCGAGCCGCGCCGTTACCGGCCTCACCGCCGGCAAGCTTCCCGACGCCGATTCTTGATTGCTCCAGATCGACGTCCGTCTCAAGGCCGCTGTTTCCAGCGGCCTTTTTTTATGCCGCTGGAAAAGCGCAGGTGGGCTGGTAGGCTGGGCGCACTCCGTGCCCAGGGCCGGATTCGACAAGGATGCCGAGATGACCACTGATAATCCCTTCGCGACGCCCCATGCCCCGCTTACCGCACCGGTTGCCGCCACCGCGTCGGTCGGCCGTGAGCCTCTGCAATTCGTCGCTGCCATGATCGTGGCGGCGGCAGTGGTGTTCTTCGGCAGCAATGCCGTGCAGTGGATCTTTGATCTGGGCGGTTTCCGCGAGCGCCTGCTGCAATACCTGCCTGCCATGCTGGCCAACTGGCTGGGCGGGCTGATTTTCTACTCGGCGGCGGTCCTGCTGCTGGTGCATGACCAGCGCGAACGCCACGGTATCGCGCGCTTCAAACCGCTCGCCTGGCTGCTGGTGGGTTTCGGCGTGGCTTATCTGGTCGCGACTATGATCGTCAGTACGGCCGTGTCCTACCTGAGCGTGTCTTTCTATCAGTGGGCGTTCGAGCAGGGCTCCCGGACCCTCTGGATGGTCCTGTATGGCCAGGTCAATTCGCTGATCAACCTGATCCTGGGGTGCCTCCTGCCGCTCTGGCTGGTCCTGCATCTGGCGCGCTCGCGGTCTGCACCGATGGCGCCCGGCACAGGCGTCGCGCTGCCGTCCTGGCACGTGGCGCTGGCGGTGGCGTTGTGCTTCACCGCAGTGATCTACAAGCTGTTTGCGGCACTCAGCTACGGAGCGCTCTATCTGTACAGCGGAGCAGACGGCTGGCAGTCGGTATTCATGCTGTCGAGCTGCGTACTGCCCTTCGCCATCGTCATGACGGCGGTGCGGACCCGCTTGCCCGCCCAGGTCTCGCGCTTCGCCGCCGGCCGCGTGCTGGCCTGCGCGCTGGTGTTGCTGGCGTTGTGGGCAGTGGCGACTGTGCTGGTGTCGACCCTGGTGGTCTTTGCCGCGTACAGCTCGCTGAATTCCAGCAGCCTGCCGCTTTACCTGCTGCCGCCGGCGATCCTGCTGCTGGCGCTGCTCTGGCCGCTGGCGCGCTGGTGCACCGGCTGGTTCTTCGCCGAGCAGCTCGCTCAGTCCTCGCCCAGGTAATCCCCGCGGCTCAGCCCGTGGCGCTGCATCTTCTCGTTGAGGGTGCGGCGCGGCAGGCCGAGCAGCTCCATCACCGCCTTGATGTCGCCCTTGCACTGGCCCAGTGCCTGGCGGATGCACTGCGCCTCGTAGGCCTCCATGCGTTCGAACAGGCCGTTGCCGGCGGGCTCGATCGGCAGCTCGGCGCGGTCCAGGCCAAGCACGTGGCGCTCGGCGGCGTTGGCCAGTTCGCGCACGTTGCCCGGCCAGTCGTGGGCAAGCAGGCGCGCCAGTTCGCTGGCCGATAACGGCGCGGCCTCGCGGCCGAACTTCTCGCTGGCCAGCAGCGCGTAGTGCTCGAACAGCAGCGGGATGTCTTCACGGCGTTCGCGCAGCGGCGGCAGGCGCAGTTCGGCGACGTTCAGGCGATACACCAGGTCCTCGCGGAAGCGCCCGGCACGGGCTTCTTCGAGCAGGTCCGGCTTGGTCGCGGCGATCACCCGCAGGTCGACCTTGATGCTCTGGTTCGAACCCAGGCGCTCCAGTTGCTGCTCCTGCAGCACGCGCAGCAGCTTGACCTGCTGGGCCAGCGGCATGCTTTCGATCTCGTCGAGGAACAGGCTGCCGCCGTTGGCATGCTCCAGCTTGCCGATGCGCTTGCCCTGGGCGCCGGTGAAGGCGCCGCTTTCGTGGCCGAACAGCTCGGTCTCGAACAACTGCTCGGGAATCGCCGCGCAGTTCAGCGCGACGAAGGGCTTGCCGGCACGCGGGCCGAAGTCGTGCAGGCAGCGCGCGACCAGCTCCTTGCCGCTGCCGGTATCGCCACGGATCAGCACGTTCACCGGCGTGCCGGCCAGCGCCATGATCTGCCGGCGCAGGGTTTCCATGGGCCGCGAGACGCCGAGCAGACGCGATTCGATCTGGTCCTTGAGCGCCGCCTGTTCGCGCAGCTGGCGGTTCTCCTGCACCAGCCGGCGTTTTTCCAGGGCGCGGCGCAGGCTGTCGAGCAGGCGTTCGGGGGTGAAGGGCTTTTCGATGAAGTCGTAGGCGCCCTGGCGCATTGCCTCCACCGCCATCGGGACGTCGCCGTGGCCGGTGACCATGATTACCGGCAGGTCCGCGGTCGATCTGCTGCAGGCGTTCGAGCAGTGCCAGGCCATCGGTGCCGGGCATGCGCACATCGCTGATGACTACGCCGGCAACGAGGACATTTCAGGCACTCGTCAGCGCTGCTGCACAGTGCACCTCGAAGCCGGAAAGTTGCAGCCACTGTTGCACGGCGTCGCGGATGGCGGCTTCGTCGTCGACGAAGAGGATGGTCTCGCTCATGGTCTTCTTTCTTCACTGGCGGCCGGCAGGCTCAGGCGGAACACCGCGCCGCCGGTGGGCTGGTTGGCGGCGCCGAGGCGCGCCGCCGAGTGTGGACGATGCCATAGGATACCGCCAGCCCAGGCCCAGTCCTTCGCCCACCGGCTTGGTGGTGAAGAAGGGGTCGAAGACGCTGGCCAGATGGGCCTCGTCGATGCCCGGACCGTTGTCGGCGACTTCCAGGCACCAGTGGTCGTCTTCGCGGCGCAGGGTCAGCTCGATGCGTGGTCGGTCGCTGCCGGTCACTGCATCAAGCGCATTGCGGATCAGGTTGACCAGCACCTGCTCCAGGCGGATCGCGTCGCCCAGCACCCAGGCGGGAAGGTCCAGCTCCTGATGGATACACCACGCCCTCGCCGCGGATGCGCACGGCCAGCAGTTGCAGCGCCTGCTCGATCACATGGCCCAGCTCGATGCGCTCGCGCAGGCCGCCGGGGGTCTTGCGGGCGAAGGTCTTCAGGTGGCCGGTGAGCGCGGCCATGCGTTGAGCAATTCATCCACGCGCACCAGCGCCGTGCGCGCGTCGTCCTGGCGGCCGGCATCGAGCAGCAGGCGCACGCTGGCCAGTTGCATGCGCTGGGCGGTGCAGCGGCTGGTTGATCTCATGGGCCAACGCGGCGGACATCTGCCCCAGCGCGGCCAGCTTGGCGGCCTGTACCAGGCCGTCCTGGGCAGTGCGCAGGGCGGCGGTGCGCTGCTCGACCAGACGCTCCAGCTCTTCCTGGTTGCGCTGGCGCAGGCGGGCGAGACGGCGGCGCTGTTGCAGCCAGAGCACGGGAACACCAGCGCCAGCCAGACGCCGGCGGCTGCCCGCCGCGCACTGGTGACGTCAGACTGCACGCCGTGGGGATTGCGCAGCAGGTGCAGGGTCCACTCGTCTTCCGGCAGACCGACGGATTGCCAGAGGTAGTCGCCGCTGATGTCCTGGCCGTCGACGCGGACCATGCGCGCGTGTTGCGCCGAGGGTTCCAGCGTCCGGTGCGGCAGCGCGCTGAGCGGCTGCTTGTCGTACTGGCGGGTGTCGGCTATCTCGGCGCGGGCCACGGCGTCCAGCGGCATCAGTTCGCGGTAGCGCCAGCGCGGGTGGTTGGCGAGGAACACCACGCCCTGGCTGTCACTCACCAGTACCACGTCCGGGTCTGGCTCCACTGCCGCTCGAGGTCGGGAAACTCCAGCTTGACCACGATGGCGCCGAGGAAGCGGCCGTCGTCGTCGCGCAGGGCGTTGGACAGGAAGTAGCCGGGAATTCCGCTGGTCACGCCGACGGCGTAGAAGCGCCCGGCGCCCTGGGCGATGGTCTGACGGAAGTAGGGGCGGAAGCCGTCGTTGTGGCCGACGTAGCTGACCGGCAGGTTCCAGTTGCTGGCGGCCACCGCAAGACCGGTGTGGTCCAGCAGTTCCAGGGTCGAGGAGCGCGCCGCGCCGTTGATTTCCTGCAGCTTGAGATTGAGCCGGTGCTGCAGTTCGCCGTGCACCGGCCCGCGCATGGCCGCGCGCAGCTCCGGGTCCAGCGCCAGCACAGCGGGGATGCTGCGGAAGCGTTCGATCAGGGTGTGCAGGGAGTTGGCATAGAGCCCGAGCTGTTCGTGGGCGGCTTCTGCCTCGGCCAGCAGTGCGCGGTGCCGTGCCTTCTCGCCGGCCCAGAATACCGACAGCACCAGCCCGGCCAGCAGGAGCAGGCAGATCAGCAGCAGGCGAAGAGGGCGGGCAGGCGACATGTTCGACGGTGTTCGACCAACGGTCGGCGACAATAGCATGACCACGCGCTGGTCCGGCGCCCCGCTGCCTCGCTAAACTGCCGCAGCCCGATGGACTCATCCCTACGGAGATGTTCGATGCAGTTGTCGTCCTGGACCCACGAAGGGTCCGCCGGTTTCACCCTGCGCGGCTGGCGCAGCGAGCCCAGTGGCAAGCCGCTGCTGCACTTCCTGCATGGCAATGGTTTCTGCGGCCGCGCCTACGAGCCGATGCTCAAGGTGCTGGCCAAGGATTTCGACCTCTGGCTGTGCGACGTCCAGGGCCATGGCGACAGCGACCACGGCGGACGCTTTCACGGCTGGAACCGCAATGCGGAGATGGCGGTGGAGGCTTTCCAGGCCGGCAACCCGGTATTCGGCGACGTGCCGCATTACGCCGCCGGGCACAGCTTTGGCGGCGTGCTGACCAGCCTGATCCTCGGTCGCCATCCCGAACTGTTCCGTCGCGCCGTGCTGCTCGACCCGGTGCTCTTCACCCCGGCGATGATCGGTGTGATGGCGCTCTCCGAAGTGCTCGGCCTGCACGAGCGCCGCACCATGGTGCAGAAGGCGCGCTCGCGGCGCAGCCAGTGGGCGGACCGCGAAGCGGCCTACGCCGGCCTGCACGGCCGCGGCATCTTCAAGGGTTGGACCGACGCGGCGCTCTGGGCCTATGTGGAGAAAGCGATGAAGCGCACCGAGGCGGGTGTCGAGTTGAAATGCCGGCCCAGCCGCGAGGCGGAAATCTTCAGCTCCTTCCCCAAGCGCCTGTGGCCGACCCTGAACAAGGTGGTGACGCCGACCCAGGTGCTGTTCGGCGAGCGCACCTATCCCTTCGTACCCAAGTCCGTGGCGCGCTGGTGCGCGGTGAACACCGTGGTGAGTGGCCAGTGTGTCGAGGGCGGCCACTGCTTCATGCAGGAGTTTCCCGAGGACAGCGCCGAGCGCGTCTCGCGCTTCCTGCTGGGCCACGAATGAACGACCCGGCCCGTGAGTCCGTCTGGCTGGCGCTGTCCGAGCTGTGGCTGGACACCGAGCTGGACGCAGCGGACCTCGCAGCCATCGCCGGCACCCTGGCGATCAGCGGCCTGTCCGTGGAAGAGCTGGAGGCGATCTACCGGCTGGAAGTGGCTCCGGTGGTCTGGAGCAACGCCTGGGCGACGGCGGGAGTGTGGGACGGGTTCGATCCGGACTGGCTGTTCGAGGCCTGCCGGCGCAACCAGCGGCGGCGCCGTGGACTCTGGCATCGGTTGCGCTGCCGGGTGCTGCGGCGTGCGATGACGTACGCCACACAGGAACACTGGCAGAAGATTCGCGCGCAGCTCTAGTCGCCGACTTTCTTGTCCTGGTGCGCGCGGCGCCATTCGTCCAGGCGGATGACCTCGCCCTTGGGGCGCGCTGGCGGCGGAGTGTCGTCGAATACCGCATCGATGATTTCTTCATCCACCGGGGCCGCGGCGGGATGGAAGGTGGCGACGGGCGAAACCGGCATGCGCGGTTCGGGCTCCATACGGAACGGCGCCAGCTCTACGCGGCCCAGGTGCTGGCCGAACATCGCAATGGCGCCGGCGTAGCGCTCCTGCCCGGTGGCGGTGAACTCGAAGGCGTACTCGCGGGCCAGGCGCAGGTTGCCCCGGCCGTCGCGCTGGAAGCGGAAGCGCTGCAGGGCCATGGCGTCATCGAGCAGCTCCACGCCCTCGCGCGCGCAGTGCTGCTTGGCCAGGGCCAGGGCGCGCTCGCGGATGCCATGGGCACGCCACCACCAGGCGGCGCCCGCAATGACCAGCATGAAGATGAAAAGATTGCCCAGGTCCACTTCGGCTTCCTCGGAATCGGCGCACCAGCTTACTCACTCCGCCGTCGGGCGGCGAGGGGCGGATGTTCACAGCGTGTGAATTGCGCCCCATACTGCCCCATTCTGTAGCAGGACACCGTTATGCCGCGCACTCCCCACGTTCTCGCCATCCAGTCCCACGTCGTCTTCGGCCACGCTGGCAACAGCGCTGCCGAGTTCCCCATGCGACGCGTCGGGGTGAACGTCTGGCCGCTGAACACCGTGCAGTTCTCCAACCATACCCAGTATGGCCACTGGACCGGCCAGGTGCTGCCGCCGGAGCAGATTCCCGCGCTGGTGGATGGCATCGCCGCCATCGGCGAACTGGGCAACTGCGACGCGGTGCTCTCAGGCTACCTGGGCAGCGCGGCGCAGGGCCGTTCGATCCTCGAAGTGGTGCGCCGCATCCGCGAAGTGAACCCGCGCGCCGTTTATCTGTGCGACCCGGTGATGGGCCATCCGGAGAAAGGCTGCATCGTCGCCCCGGAAGTCGGCGAGTTCCTGCTGCATGAGGCCGCTGCCGTGGCCGACTACCTGTGCCCGAACCAGCTGGAGCTGGACAGCTTCTGCGACCGCCAGCCGACCTCCCTGGAGGACTGCGCGGCGATGGCCCGTGGCCTGCTGGTGCGTGGCCCGAAGGCGATCCTGGTGAAGCACCTGAACTATCCCGGCAAGCCGGCGGACGCCTTCGAAATGCTGCTGGTGACCCTGGACGAGACCTGGCACCTGCGCCGCCCGCTGCTGGCCTTCCCGCGACAGCCGGTGGGCGTGGGCGACCTGACATCCGGGCTGTTCCTCGCCCGCCTGCTGCTGGGCGATGACCTGCGCACTGCCTTCGAGTTCTGCGCCGCCGCCGTGCACGAGGTGCTGCTGGAAACCCAGGCCTGCGGCAGCTACGAGCTGGAGCTGGTGCGCGCGCAGGATCGCATCGCCCACCCGCGGGTGAAGTTCGAGGCGGTGAAGCTGGGGTGAACTGAACCGCGCATCCGTATTCCTCTGTAGGAGCGGGCCACGCCCGCGATCGCGCGCATGGCGCGCTCCTACAGGGATCAGAGCATGTACTTGCCCAGCAGCAAGCCGCCCACCACCATCGCCGTCAGCAGCCCGAACGCCAGCCCCAGGCGCTTTTCGATGGCTTCGCGCAGTGCCGGGCCGGCCCAGAACAGCAGGGCGCAGGTGGCGGCGAAGCGCAGGGTGCGCGCCACCACGCTCAAGGCGATGAACAGCACCAGGTCCAGCTGAGTCACTCCGCTGGTCAGGGTGATCAGCTTATAGGGCAGCGGCGTGAAACCGCCGCCCAGCAGCACCATCAGCCAGCCGAGCTCGTTGTAGCGCTCGGCGACCTCGGCAAAGTTCTCCTGCAGGCCGTAGAAGGCCAGGATCGCCTGGCCCACTGTCTCGAACAGCAGCAGGCCGATGAAGTAGCCAGCGATGCCGCCCAGTACCGAGCTGACAATGCAGATCGCCGCATAGCGCCAGGCCTTCGCGCGGTTCGCCAGGACCATGGGCACCAGCAGCGCGTCCGGCGGGATGGGGAAGAACGAACTCTCGGCGAAGGTCACCCCGCCCAGCGCCAGCTCTGCCCGCGGGTGCCCCGCCAGGCGCATGGTCCAGTCATAGAGGCGGCGCAGCATGGCGTCAGGCCGACTGCGGCAGGTGGTCGTCGCGGGGCGCCGTGGCGGCGTCCTCGCGCTCGACCCGCTCGACCATGCCGCGGGCGATTTCCCGCTCGCCCATGATCACCAGGTTGGCACCGTTCTGCTCCAGGTAGTCCACCTCGGCGTCGAAGTGGGCGCGGGCGATGATGTCCAGGTTCGGGTTGATCGCCCGCGCATGGCTGGAGATCGTCCCGGCCTCGAAGCCGTTGGGGATGGCGATCAGCAGCCAGCGCGCCGAGGTGATGTTGGCCTGGTTCAGGACATCGGGATTGGCGGCATTGCCGACCACCACGCAGAGACCGTGCTCGCGCAGTTCGGCGGCCTTCTCGCGCTTGTCCTCGATCACCACCACCGGGACCTTGTCCTTGCGCAGGCGCTCGCTGACCAGCGCACCAACGCGGCCGTGGCCGATGAGGATGGCGTGGTTCTCTTCCAGCACCGGCGGCGGCAGGTCGGGCGCCTCCACCTGGACCACGCCGGGGTCGTTCTCGGCCTTCTGCTCCTGGCGCGCCTGCAGGCGGTCGATGGCGATGAACAGCAGCGGGTTGACCAGGATCGACAGGATCGCGCCAGCCAGCACCAGGTCGCGGCCAGCTTCGGGCAGCAGGTTCAGGGTCACGCCCAGGCCGACCAGGATGAAGGAGAACTCGCCGATCTGCGCGAGGCTGGCGGCGATGGTCAGCGCAGTGCTGTTGGGGTGGCCGAACATGCGCACGATGACGTAGGCCGCCACCGACTTGCCGAAGACGATCACCAGGAAGGTGGCCAGCACCGGCAGCGGCTCGTGGATCAGGATTGCCGGGTTGAACAGCATGCCAACCGAGACGAAGAACAGGACGGCGAAGGCGTCGCGCAGCGGCAGCGAGTTTTCCGCCGCCTCGTGGCTGAGCTCGGATTCGTTGAGGATCATCCCGGCGAAGAAGGCGCCCAGGGCGAAGGACACGCCGAAGATCACCGCCGAGCCATAGGCGATGCCCAGCGCGATGGCCAGCACGGCGAGGGTGAACAGTTCGCGCGAGCCGGTCTTCGCGACACGCTCCAGTACCCAGGGTACGAAGCGGCGGCCGCCCAGGATCATCACCGCAACGAAGGCGGCGACCTTGCCCAGGGTCAGCAGGATCGGCATCAGCAGGCCGCCGTCGCCACCGTCGGAAGTGCCGCCCAACGAGCCAGCCAGCGCCGGCAGCAGGACCAGGGTGAGGACCATGGCGAGGTCCTCGACGATCAGCCAGCCGATGGCGATGCGCCCGCGCTTGGTGTCGATCAGCTGGCGCTGCTCCAGCGCTCGCAGCAGCACGACGGTACTGGCCACCGACAGCGCGAGGCCGAAGACCAGACCACCGCCGAAGTTCCAACCCATCATCCAGGCCAGGCCCAGGCCGAGCAGGGTGGCGACGCCGATCTGCACCACCGCGCCGGGGATGGCGATGGCTTTTACCGACAGCAGGTCCTTGAGCGAGAAGTGCAGGCCGACGCCGAACATCAGCAGGATCACGCCCAGTTCGGCAATTTCCGTGGAGAGCGCCTGGTCGGCGACGTAACCGGGGGTGAAGGGGCCGGCCAGTACGCCGGCGAGCAGGTAGCCCACCAGCGGCGAGATGCGCAGGCGATTGGCCAGGGCGCCGAGGACGAAGGCCAGCACGAAGCCGACGGCGAGGGTGGTCAGTAGTGGGGTGTGATGCATGGTCTGGGCTCCGGGCACTCAGGGAGCGACCGGACTGCGCATCAGCACCGGGTCGCTCGACGGTGGGTCACGGGGGCAAACCCGCGTGTGAAAAGTTTAGGCGTAGTAATGAATTCCTACCTTGCTTTCACGCAAGGGTAACCTGTTGACGCATTGGGAAATTTCCACGACACGCGGGATTTCTTTTCAGGAAATGTCGTGATCGTCGCTTATTCGTCGCGAAGCTCCTGGTAGCGCTGTTCCAGCTCCTGGCGAATCTGCCGACGTTGCTGGGCCTGGGCGAAGCGACGTTTCTCTTCCTTGGTCTGCGGCACCAGTTGCGGAACCTCGATCGTCTTGCGGTCGTCGTCCAGCGCCACCATGGTGAAGAAGCAGCTGTTGGTGTGGCGCACGGATTTCTCGCGGATGTTCTCGGTGACCACCTTCACGCCGATCTCCATGGAGGTGCGGCCGGTGTAGTTCACCGAGGCGAGGAAGGTGACCAGTTCGCCGACGTGGATCGGCTGGCGGAAGATCACCTGGTCCACCGACAGGGTCACCACGTAGTAGCCGGCATAGCGGCTGGCGCAGGCGTAGGCGACCTCGTCGAGGTACTTGAGCAGGGTGCCTCCGTGGACATTGCCGGAGAAGTTGGCCATGTCGGGGGTCATCAGGACGGTCATGCTGAGCTGGTGGTTGCCAGGTTCCATGGAATTCTCTTCGGAATCATCTTGGGAAAAGGAAAGGGCCTCACTCTGGACAACCGGAGCGCGGCTGGCGACACAGTTTTTTCTATATCCCTGATTGGCCGACGGCGCCAGTGGACCCTTCGCCAGTGGTGCATCCGCCGTTCGATCAACGCCCTGAACGAAAACGGGCGACCCCTGGCCGCCCGTTCGCGTCGTAGTGTTTCAGCGCCCGGCCGAGAGGCCGAAGTCGATGGCCAGGTCCGCGCCGGTGATGGCCTCGGACTCCGGCTTGCACAGGTACCAGACCAGTTCGGCGACTTCCTCGGGACGGATGAAGCGCGCCACCTTGCCCTGTGGATAATCCTTCAGCAGGGCGCGTTTGTAGCCGTCCGGATTGCCCTGGCCGTAGCGCTCGGCCTGGTAGTCGAGCATCGGGGTGGCGATGTCCGCCGGGGAGATGGCGTTGACCCGGACCTTCTGCTCGGCCAGTTCCAGCGCCAGGGTGCGGGTCAGCATGGTCAGCGCCGCCTTGCTCGCACAGTAGGCCGCGGAGCCGCGGTAGGCCTGGCGGCCGGAATCGCTGGAGATGTTGACGATGCAGCCGTGGTTTTCCTTGAGATAGGGCGTCGCGGCCTGGCACATGTAGAACGCGGCCTTGAGGTTCACGCCCATGACCAGGTCGAAGTCGTCCTCGTTGAAGTCTTCCACCGGGCCTTCGCGCCAGACGCCAGCGGCGTTCACCAGGGCGTCCAGGCGGCCGGTCCGGGCGAGGATGTCGGACATCAGGCTGTGGCAGTTGTCCGCCCGCCTGAGATCGGCGACGGCGGTGGCGTCCAGCGGCACCTGGGCGTTCAGAGCGTGCAGACCGGCTTTGTCCACATCGGTGGCGGCAATGCGCCAGTGGCTTTGGGCGAAACGTTTGGCGATGGCTTTTCCGAGGCCACCGGCGGCGCCGGTGATCAGTACGACAGGAGTGCTCATTGTCTACGGGTTCTCCCTGCCTGAGAGAGGACGGCGGCCGGCAGGCAGACCGGCGGCGCCGCTTTGACCACGGAAGCGCTCAGCCGCGCCCCGTGGAACTACTGACCAAGAAAAGACCAGAATCTTCACTCTGGCAGGGTAAATTTTTCGTAAGTCTTTTGCGTGTCGGCGGGTGAGCCGATTGGAGGCATCGAGGGTTGCTGTCCCTGTAGGAACGAGGGGGACGCCCAGTTCTTGCTCGCGAACGCCTCAGCGTTGGAGCTTGTTCGCGAGCAAGCTCGCTCCTACAAGAGCCGTTTCGTCTTCGCCGATACGGCCTGCGATCACGCGTGGTGCAGGTACCAGCGCCAGTCCTGCTCGCCGACTTCGCCCATGAACTGGCGGAATTCTTCCCACTTGATCGCCAGGAACACCTTGAGGAACTCCTCGCCCAGTGCTTCGCGCGCCCAGGTGGAAGACTCCAGCGCGCGCAGCGCGGTGAGCCAGTCGGTGGGGAGGAACTCGGTGGCCTGCTCGTAGCCGTTGCCGACGATGGGCGCGCCCGGGTCGATCTGCTCGCGGATGCCTTCGTGGATGGCCGCGAGGATCGCCGCCGCCGCGAGGTAGGGGTTGGCGTCGGCGCCGCAGATGCGGTGCTCGATGTGCCGGCTCTTGGCCGGGCCACCGGGCACGCGGAACGACACGGTGCGATTGTTCACGCCCCAGCTCTTGGCCAGCGGCGCGTAGCTGTTGGCCTGGAAGCGGCGGAAGGAGTTGGCGTTGGGGCAGAAGATCGCCAGGGAATCCAGCAGGCGCGCCATCATGCCGCCGATGGAGTGACGCAGCAGCGGGGTGCCGTGGATGTCTTCGCTGGCGTAGAGGTTGTTGCCCTGCGCATCCGCCAGGCTGACGTGCAGGTGCATGCCGGAGCCAGCGCGGTCGCCGAACGGCTTGGCCATGAAGCAGGCCTGCAGCCCGTGCTTGTTCGCCACGCCCTTCACCAGACGCTTGTAGCGCACGCCTTCGTCGATGGCCTGCATGACGTCGAAGCGGTGCTCCAGGGTCAGCTCGACCTGGCCCGGCGCGTATTCGGAGATCGCCGTGCGCACCGGCAGGCCCTGGACTTCGCAGGCGGCGTAGAGGTCGTCGAGGAACGGCTGCAGCTGTTCCAGCTCGTAGACGCCATAGACCTGCGGCGCTTCCGGGCGGATGCCGTTCATCTGCAGCGCCGGTTGCGGCCGACCGTTGGCGTCGCGCTGCTTGTCCAGCAGGTAGAACTCCAGCTCTACCGCCATCACCGGGTGGAAGCCATCAGCCTTGAGTCGGTCGACCACGCGGGACAGCGCCTGGCGCGGGTCGGCGGGCGTGGCGGGCAGGCCCTGGGTCGGGTGCATGCTCACCTGCAACTGGCCGGTGGGGCTGGCGCGCCAGGGTTGCAGGGTCAGGCTGCCGGGCAGTGGGTAGGTCCAGCAGTCGGCGTCGGCCACTTCCCAGACCAGCCCGGTGCCTTCGACGTCTTCACCCTGCACGGTCAGCGCAAGGATCGAGCTGGGCAGCGGACGGCCGTTGTCGTAGATCGCCAGCAGCTCGTCGCGGTGCAGCAGCTTGCCGCGCGGGATACCGTTGGAGTCGATGATGAACAGTTCGATGCTGCGCACGTCCGGGTGGGCGGCGAGGAAGGCTTCGGCTTCCTGACGATCGGCGAATTGCATGGTGGTCCTCGGTGGCGCGGGGCGCCGGGGTGTTCTGGGTTGGGGCGACTGGCGTTATGTCGGGCTTCCCTCTCCCCCGCCCTCTCCCTGAAGGGAGAGGGAGCTGTCCGTGCCGGCTGACATTGAGGTTTCATCCTGCGCCGAACGGTCCCCTCTCCCTTCAGGGAGAGGGTTAGGGAGAGGGGCTCTAAAGGTCAGGCCGCGCGTGCGCCGGGAATCGCCAGCAGTTCGGTGATGCCGGCATCCAGCGTCGCGATCAGGCGATCCACGTCTTCGGCGGTGGTGTCCGGGCAGCACAGGGTCATGTTGTGGAACGGCGTGATCAGGATGCCGCGGTTGATCAGGTACAGGTGCAGGGCCATCTGCAGCTCGTCATGGAAGGCCGCTTCGGCCTCGGCGCCGGTGCGCGGGGAGACGGGGCAGAACTGGAACTCGCTGCGCGCGCCCAGCTCGGTCACCGACCACTTCAGGTCGTGCTTGGCAATCAGCGCGCGGAAGCCGTCGGCCAGGCGCTTGGCCAGCGGCAGCATGTGATCGTAGGCCGCCTGGGTCATGACCTGCTCCAGGTTGGCGCGCATGCAGTGCATGGCCAGGGCGTTGGCCGAGAGGGTGGTGCCCATGCCGCTGTGGCCGTGCCCGTGGCTGTCTTCCTGGGCGCTCTTGCGCGAGGCGGCCATGCGCTCGGCCATCTCTGCGCTGCAACCAAAGATGCCGCAGGGCACGCCACCGGCAATCGGCTTGCCGACCACGAAGAAGTCCGGGTCGAGGTTCCACAGCTGGGTGCAACCGCCGATATTGGTGGAGATGGTGTGGGTTTCGTCGATGATCAGCAGCGCGCCGTATTGACGCGTCAGCTCACGACACTTCTGCATGAAGCCCGGATCGGGCAGGACCATGCCGATGTTGGTCATCGCCGGCTCGCACAGCAGCGCGCAGACGTCGCCCTGGGCCAGCGCGGCTTCCAGTGCTTCCACATCGTTGAAGGGAATGGAGCGGCTGTGCTGGGTCAGGTCGTAGGCCTGGCCGACCAGGCCGGAGCGGTGCACGGTTTCGCCATCGCGGTAGCGCACCATCACGTCGTCCACGGTGCCGTGGTAGCAGCCGTCGAACACCAGCAGGGTCTTGCGCTTGGTCACTGCGCGGGCCCAGCGCAGCACGTAGCGGTTGGAGTCGGTGGCGGTGGCGGTCACCTGCCAGTAGGGCAGGCCGAAGCGGGCGGCGAGCAGCTCGCCGCAGACCACGGCGTCCTCGCCGGGGAGCATTGTGGTCAGGCCGCGCGCGCCTTGTTCGGCGAGGGCGCGGGCGATCGGCGCCGGCGAATGGCCGAACATGCTGCCGGTGTCGCCCAGGCAGAAGTCCACGTAGTCATGGCCGTCCACGTCGTAGAAGCGGGCGCCCTGGGCGCGTTCGACGAACAGCGGGCAGGGTGTGGACCAGTCGGCCATCCAGTGCATCGGCACACCGGCGTACAGCGACTGGTGCGCGCGCTCGGCAAGGGCGACGGACTTGGGGTTCTGTTCCAGGAAGCGCTGGCGCTCGCGGGCGGTGAAGAGATCCACGGCCTGTTGGGCGATTCCGCTGGCGGTCATGTTGCACACCTCGTTTGTTATTTCGCACATCTTCCATTTGTGATCACAAAAATGTCAATACAGCGGATGAGCTGCCTGATAATCTGCCCTGTAACGAATTCTGTGATCACAGATGAAGAAGATGCCCATGAAAGATGTCACGAATGAGTCCGCCTGGGCCGGCCAGGTTGCGCTGGTCAGCGGCGCCGGCAGCGAGTCCGGCATCGGTTTCGCCAGCGCCCGCCGGTTGGCGCGCCATGGCGTGAAACTGCTGCTCACCGCCAGCAGCGGACGCATCCTGCAGCGGGCGGACGAGCTGCGCGCCGAGGGTTTCGAGGCCCATGCACTGCCCGCCGACCTGACCCGCGAGGACGACGTTCGCGCCCTGGCTGAATGGGCGCAGGCGCAATGGGGAAGGGTAGACGTGCTGGTGAACAACGCCGGCATGGCCATGCAGGGCAGCCCGGAGCCTTTCGCCGAACTGGCCGCGATGGACCTCGCGACCTGGAACCTGTCGCTGGCGCGCAACCTGACCAGCGCCTTTCTGCTCACCCGCGCGCTGCTGCCGGGGATGCTCGAGCGCGGCTACGGGCGCATCGTCAATGTCAGCTCCACCACCGGCGTTCGTGCCAGCAATCCAGGTGAGTCGGCGTACAGCGCGGCGAAGGCCGGAATGCTCGGCATGAGCATGGGCCTGGCGCTGGAAGTGGCGCGTCGCGGGGTGACGGTGAACAGCGTGGCGCCGGGCTGGATTGCCACCGGCTCCAGCAGCGAGGAAGAAATCCAGGCCGGGCGGCGCACGCCGCTTGGCCGATCCGGGCGACCGGAGGAGGTGGCGGCCGCCATCGCCTTCCTGGCCTCGCCCGAAGCCAGCTACATCACCGGCGAAGTGCTGGTGGTGGATGGCGGCAACTGTCTGATCGAGAACAAGGGATAAGCAAGATGAAGCACGACTGCAGCCTGACCTTCGCCCAACTGCCGGCACCGCCGGCCGGCCGGGAGTGATTCACGATGGCCGACAACCTTCAGGAACAGCTGTACCAGAACCTGCGCCAGGCCCTGCTGAGCGGGCGCTTCCAGCCCGGCGAGCGGCTCAAGATCCGCGACCTGGCCGATGAGTGGGGCACCAGCCCGATGCCGGTTCGCGCCGCCCTGCAACGGCTGGTGGCCGAGGGCGCGCTGGAAGGCGAGCCGCAGCGCTCGCTACGGGTGCCGGTGATGACCCGCGAGCGCTACCTGCAGATCCTGCAGGTGCGGCAATCCCTGGAGGGACTGGCGGTGGAGGACGCGGCCAGGCACCTGAAGCCCGCCGACATGGCGGTGCTGCGCGATTGCACCGAACGCATGGAAATTGCGCTGAACGCCCGCGATGTCCATGGCTACCTGGAAGCCAACAGCCTGTTTCATCTGACGCTCTACCGGGCCTGCGGCAACCCCACGCTGCTGCGCATGATCGAGGCGCTGTGGCTGCAGGTCGGGCCGTTCTTCAACCGGCTGTTCACCGAGGCCGACCTGTCGCTGCGCCTGAACGATTTCCACGAAGACACCCTGCAGGCGCTGGAGCGAGGCGATGGCGCGGGCGCGCGCAAAGCCATCGAACAGGACCTGGGCTACTGCGGCCAGTACCTGCTCAACCTGCTGGAGCTGGAAAGCGGGGGAAGGCTCGGGGCGCGCTAGGGCGCCCTTCACGGGGTCTTGATGAAGCGGACGTTGTCCTTCTTGATCAGGATCGTCTCGCCGTTGAGCTGTTCGAATTCGTAGTAGTCATTGTATTTGTCGTAGTCGGAGTGATCCTTCACCAGGATTTCGCTGCCATCCTGCAGCGTCACCACGGCCTTGTCGGCGCATCCGGCGAGGCCGAGCAGCAACAGGCAGGTGAACAAGGCTTTCAACTTCATAGTTTCTCCACGGGGCATCGTACCCGCCCGGGCAGCAAGGGCTGGAGGTACGCTGGGTTGCCTGTGTGACCATGGAAGTTTCAGGAAATTCCGACACCGGGCTTCAAGTATCCAGCCATACGTCGCGTGCCCAGGTCCAGACGGAGTCCCAGGTTTCCTCGGTGAGCTCACCGTCGGCCCAGAGGATCACCTCGCCGTCCTCGGCAACCGCGTAGTAGTCGTCACCATCGGCGCAGAGCGGGATCAGCTCGCGCGGCAGGCCACTGGCCCAGGCAACGGCCGCCACTTCCGGCAGGTAGGTGTGGGACTGCGGATCGGTCGCCGTGACGGGTTCCAGGCGGCCATAAACGACGTCGCTGACCAGCAGGAGGAATTCGCGAAATTCCGACGGAATGCCGATCAGCAGCGCTTCCTCGATCTCCACCAGCAGTTCTTCATCGGGCAGTTCCAGCGGGACCGGAACCGGCTCGTTCGCTTCACGCAGTTTTTCGATCACATCTTCCACAGGCGGGGCCTCTCTACATTCGACGGTTGGCGCGCTTTATACAGTAGTAGCCGGCCATCCGCGCAAGACCACTGCGCGGGCGGCGTCCGGACGAGCGGCGGGGTGGCAGGCACGCTTGTGCCAGAGGGGCGGAAACGAAAAAGCCCGGCATTCGCCGGGCTTTTTCATCATGCGCAGGATCAGTTCTGACGGATGCCCGCCACCAGCCAGGGCTGGTTCTCGCCCTGGGCGCGCTCCATGCGCCAGCTTTCGCTGAAGGGCTCGCCCTGGTCGAAGCGCGAGGACTTCGACACGCCGCTGAAGGTCAGGGTGGCGATGGTCTTCTCGGCCTGATCGTCCACACCCTCGAGCTGCACGTCGAGATTGTCGATGTAGGTGGACTGGTAAGCATCACCCAGGTCCGCGCGCTCCTGCTTGAGGAACTGCAGCATCGGCGGGGTGACGAACTCGGCGATCTTGTCCATCTCGTTGGCGTCCCAGTGCTGCTGCAGGGACATGAAGTGCTCACGGGCGGCACCGACGAAACGGGTCTCATCGAACCAGCTCGGTGCGTTGATCACCGGGCGGCTGTCCATCACCGGGCGCGAGGCGCCACCGAAGATCGACGGCGGAGCGGCGGGCATTTCACGCTGCATCGGCGCATGACCACCGGCCATGGCGGGCTGGTTGCCCTGCTGCTGGCGGCGACGGGAGGCGATGAAGCGGAAGGCGATGAACGCGATCAGCGCGATGATCAGGATGTCGAGGAATTGCATGCCCTGGAAGCCGTCGCCCATGAACATGGAGGCGAGCAGGCCACCGGCGGCGAGGCCGGCCAGCGGGCCGAGCCAGCGCGAAGCGCCGCTCTTGGCAGCAGCGCCGGCAGCGCCAGCGGCGGCGCCGGTCGCGGCCGGGCCTGCGGCGGCGGGGGAATTCGGGGTGGCGGCGGGTTGCGCCTGGCGGGTCTGGTGGCTCGGCGCCGAGCCCATGCTCTTGCCGCCACCGAAACGTTTGGCGGCGTTGACGTCGAGGCTGAGCGTCACGGCGACACAGAAGGCCATGGCAAGGCTGAGAAAGCGCTTCATCGTTGTCATTCTCTTGGTTGGTATACGACGCACGTCATGTTGCAGGTGGCGCTGCATGAGGGCCAGCCAGATTTTGTTTCGTGCTGTTGCCCGCAGGTTGCGGGCCGATACCTGATATGGGGGCGCTTGAATCCCTTTCCAAATCAGTCTGTTACTGATTCTTTCAGAGCCGCCTGTCGGAAGGCTCGGATGGTAGGCTTCGCTGAGCGAGGCCGTCAGCCGCGCGATCCCCTGACCCCACGCCGCGAGGACCGCCGACCATGCATGCCATCGACTTCATCCAGGACCTCGCGGTGATCATGCTGATCGCCGGCTTCGTCACTATCCTCTGCCATCGCTTCAAGCAGCCGGTGGTGCTGGGCTACATCATCGCCGGGGTGATCATCGGCCCGCATACCCCGCCGTTCGCCCTGGTGCACGACGAGGAGACGATCAAGACCCTCGCCGAGCTGGGGGTGATCTTCCTGATGTTCTGCCTGGGGCTGGAGTTTTCCCTGCGCAAGCTGTTCCAGGTCGGCGCCACGGCGTTCATCGCCGCGTTCCTGGAAATCACCCTGATGATCTGGGCCGGCTTCGAGATCGGCCGCCTGTTCGACTGGAGCACCATGGACTCGCTGTTCCTCGGCGCGATCCTGGCGATGTCGTCCACCACCATCATCATCAAGGTCCTGGGCGACCTGAAGATGAAGAACGAGCGCTTCGCCCAGCTGATCTTCGGCGTGCTGATCATCGAGGACATCCTTGGCATCGGCATCATCGCGCTGTTCTCCGGCATCGCCGTGAGCGGCACGGTGGAGGCGGACCAGGTGTTCTCCACGGTCGGCAAGCTCAGCCTGTTCATGGTCGTCGCGCTGGTCGTCGGCATCCTGCTGGTGCCGCGCCTGCTGGCCTACGTGGCGAAGTTCGAAAGCAACGAGATGCTGCTGGTGACGGTGCTGGGCCTGTGCTTCGGCTTCTGCCTGCTGGTGGTGAAGCTGGAATACAGCATGATCCTGGGCGCCTTCCTGATCGGCGCGATCATGGCCGAGTCGCGCCAGCTGATCCAGATCGAGCGCCTGATGGAACCGGTGCGCGACATGTTCAGCGCGATCTTCTTCGTCGCCATCGGCCTGACCATCGACCCCAAGGTGCTGGTGGACTACGCCGCGCCGATCCTGGTGATCACCTTCGTGGTCGTGGCCGGCAAGCTGATTTCCTGCGGCGCCGGCGCCTTCATCGCCGGCAACGACGGGCGCACTTCGATGCGCGTGGGCATGGGCCTTTCGCAGATCGGTGAGTTCTCCTTCATCATCGCAGCGCTGGGCATGAGCCTGGGCGTGACCAGCGACTTCCTCTACCCGGTGGTGGTCGGCGTGTCGGCCATCACCACCCTGCTGACGCCCTACCTGATCCGTTCCGCCGACCCGCTGGCGCTGTACCTGGGCCGCAGCCTGCCTTCGCCCATGGTGCGGGTGTTCAGCCTCTACGGTGAGTGGCTGCGCAGCATCAAGCCGCGCGGCGACAAGGCGATCCTCGCCGGGATGATCCGGCGCATCCTGCTGCAGGTCGGGGTCAACCTGACCCTGGTGATCGCGATCTTCTTCGGCCTGGCGTTCTTCGCCGGGCAGATCGGCCAGTGGCTGGCGCAGTTCGTCGAGCCCGAAGCACTGCACAAGGCGCTGATCTGGGGGGCTGCGCTGCTGCTGTCGCTGCCGTTCCTGATCGCTGCCTACCGCAAGCTCAAGGCGCTGGCGATGCTGCTGGCGGAGATGGGCGTGAAGGCGGAAAGCGCCGGCCGCCACACGGCCCGCGTGCGCCGGGTGATTTCCGAGCTGATTCCGCTGCTGTCGCTGGGCGGCATGATGCTGCTGCTGGCGGCGCTCAGTTCGAGCATCCTGCCGCCGGGCGAGCTGCTGGTGGTGGTGGCGCTGATCGCCGCGCTGGTGATCGCGGTGTTCTGGCGCTGGTTCATCCGCGTGCATTCGCGCATGCAGGTGGCGCTGATCGAGACCTTCGAGCAGAACGGCAGCGGGCATCACTGAGGCCGTCGCTGGTCGGGTGGGAATGGCGTGTGGGAGCGAGCTTGCTCGCGAACATTGTGGCACCAGAGCTGCCGGTGAATCCGTTCGCGAGCAAGCTCGCTCCTACAAAAAGCCGATCAGATCGCTTCCAGCTTCGCGTAACCCATCATCAGCCACTTGCTGCCCTCGCTGTCGAAGTTCACCTGCACCCGTGCCTGGGCGCCGGAGCCTTCGAAGTTGAGGATCACGCCGTCGCCGAACAGCGGGTGGCGCACGGACTGGCCGAGGCTGAACGGGGTGTCCGGCACGCTGGCGCCGCTGAACAGGTTGCCGCTGCGCTGGTTGCCCGAGAGCGGACGGCTCACCGAATTGGACAGGCGTACTTCCTGGATCAGGCTTGGCGGGATTTCGCGGACGAAGCGCGAGACCTTGTTGTAGGTCTCGCTGCCATACAGGCGGCGGGTTTCCGCGTAGGTCATGACCAGACGGTGCATGGCGCGGGTGATGCCCACGTAAGCCAGGCGGCGTTCCTCTTCCAGGCGGCCGGGCTCTTCCAGGCTCATCTTGTGCGGGAACAGGCCTTCTTCCACGCCGGCGAGGAACACCAGCGGGAATTCCAGGCCCTTGGCGCTGTGCAGCGTCATCAACTGCACGCTGTCCTCGAAGGCGTCGGCCTGGGTATCGCCGGACTCCAGCGCGGTGTGGTCGAGGAAGGCCACCAGCGGCGGGGTGTCCTCGTCGTCCGGGGTCTCGAAGGCGCGGGCGGCGCTGACCAGTTCTTCCAGGTTTTCCACCCGCGCCTGGCCTTTCTCGCCCTTCTCTTCCTTGTGGTAGGTGATCAGGCCGGACTGCTCGATGACGATCTGGGTCATCTGGTGCAGCGGCAGGCCTTCAACCTTCACCGCGAGCAGGTCGACGGTTTCCAGGAAGCCGTTCAGCGCACTGGCGGCGCGGCCGGCCACGGCCTTGGCGGCAATCACGTCGTTGATCGCGCGCCACATGGAGGTGCCGTTCAGGCGTGCGGCGTTGCGGATCGCCTCGACGGTCTTCTCGCCGATGCCGCGCGGCGGCACGTTGATCACCCGTTCCAGCGCAGCGTCGTCGTCGCGCAGGCGAATCAGGCGCAGGTAGGCGAGGGCGTTCTTGATCTCGGCGCGCTCGAAGAAGCGCTGGCCGCCGTAGATGCGGTAGGGAATCTTCTCGCGCAGCAGCGCCTCTTCCAGTACGCGGGACTGGGCGTTGGAGCGGTAGAGGATGGCGATTTCGCTGCGCTTCAGACCGTCCTTGCGCAGGGCATCCTCGATGGTCTCGACGATGTAGCGCGCCTCGTCGTGCTCGTTGAAGCCGGAATACAGGGTGATCGGGTCGCCGTCGACGCCGTCGGTCCACAGTTCCTTGCCCAGGCGCCCGCTGTTGTTGGCGATCAACGCGTTGGCGGCCTTGAGGATGGTGCCGGTGGAGCGGTAGTTCTGCTCCAGACGGATGTCCTCGGTGCCGGCGAAGTCATCGCCGAACTGCTGGATATTCTCGATTTTCGCGCCGCGCCAGCCGTAGATCGACTGGTCGTCGTCGCCCACCACCATCAGGCTCTCGCCGCCCTTGCCGAGGAAGCGCAGCCAGGCGTATTGCACGGCGTTGGTGTCCTGGAACTCGTCCACCAGGATGTGGCGGAAGCGTCGCTGATAGTGTTCCAGCAGGCTCGGGCGGTCACGCCAGAGGTCCAGCGAGCGCAGCAGCAGCTCGGCGAAGTCGACGACGCCGGCGCGGGCGCAGGCCTCTTCGTAGGCCTGGTAGACGCTGACCATGGTCGCCAGGTACAGATCACCGCCGGCCTGGATGTTCTGCGGGCGGTTGCCCTCGTCCTTCTGGCCGTTGATGAACCACTGCGCCTGGCGCGGCGGCCAGCGCTGCTCGTCGAGGCCCAGCTCTCGCACCACGCGCTTGACCAGGCGCAGCTGGTCGTCGCTGTCGAGGATCTGGAAGTTTTCCGGCAACCCGGCTTCCTGCCAGTGCGCGCGCAGCAGGCGGTGCGCCAGGCCGTGGAAGGTGCCGACCCACATGCCGGCCGGGTTGATCCCCAGCAACTGCTCGATCCGCGCGCGCATCTCGGCGGCGGCCTTGTTGGTGAAGGTCACGGCCAGGATGCTGTGCGGGGAGGCGTTCTCGACCTGGATCAGCCAGGCGATACGGTGCACCAGCACGCGGGTCTTGCCGGACCCGGCGCCAGCGAGCACGCGCTGGCGCCCCAGCGGCGCGGCCACGGCCTGGCGCTGCGGGTCATTGAGGGAGTTGAGCAGGTAGGAGATGTCATCGTTCATGGGGCGGCATTCTACCGACGGGCGGTTTTCCCCGGCAAACCCGCCCGCCGTCCGGCGTCTTCCCGACGAAAGTTGGGAGGGCCGCGAGCCAATTGCCATCATCCTGCTTGGGTGGGGCTACCTCCTCGGGTATGCTCCGCCGACGCCTAGGCCAGAACCTACAAGAAAAACGCCTATGACCGCTTATGTAGAGCCTTCGGCGATCCCGGTGAGCCATGCCGAGATCCGCCAGCAGTACGCTCACGAAATTGCCGTCGAACGCACGCGCCTGCTTTATCAGGGCTCGCGCGTGCCGACCCTGCTCATGCTGCTCAACGGCCTGGCCTGCGCCGGGCTGCTGTGGGATTACGTAAAGCCGGGGCTGCTCGCCGGGTGGCTGGTCTCGCTGGTCATGCTGGCGGTGCTGCGGCTGATCCAGGTCTCCGCCTTCAATGCCGCTTCCGCCGAACGCCAGGCCAGCCCGCACTGGCAGCGCACCTTCCTGTTCGGTGCCGGCGCTTCGGGGCTGACCCTCGCGTTCGCCGCCATTGCCCTGGTGCCGCCGGATGCCTTCCTCCAGCAATCCCTGGTCTTCGGCCTGATCGCCGCGGCCATCCTGTCCGCCAGCGTCGCCTACGCGGTCAGCCTGCCGGCCTTCCTTACCTTCGCCTTACCCTGCCTGTTTCCGTCCATTGCCTATTTATTGATCAGCGATAACCCGCTGCAGCAAGGCTGGGGCGTGCTCGGGGTGATCCTGCTGGCGGCGCTGCTGGTGGTGGCCTGGCAAATTCACCGGGTGGTGCATGTCGGCCTGCTGCGGCGCTTCCAGGCCCAGGCGCTGGTGGCGCACCTGGAGCGCGCCAAGGCACAGACCGAGGCCCTGAACCAGGACCTGGAACGCGAAGTCGAGCAGCGTCGACGTGCCGAGCGCGAACTTTGCCGCGCCCGCGACGCCCTGCAGGAGCGGGTCGAGGCGGGCAGCGTGCAACTGACCCATACCGAGGCGCGCCTGGCCCTGGCCCTGGAGGCCAGCGAGCTGGGGCTGTGGGACTGGAACCTGCTGACCGATGAAGTGCATCACTCGCACCTGGAGGAGATCTTCGGGATCACCCAGGAATCGGTGAAGAGTGTGCGCAACGACCTGCGCCCACGCCTGCATCCGGATGACGTACCGTTGCTGCGCCGTGCGCTGGTCGAGCACCTAAAGGGCCGCACCGATGGCTACCGCATCGAATACCGCGTGCGCCATGCGGCTGGCCACTGGGTCTGGGTGGAAGACCGTGGCCGGGTGATGGAGCGCGATGGGCGCGGGCAGGTCACCCGCATGGTCGGCACCCGCGCCGACATCTCCACTCGCAAGCTGCGCGAGGAAGAACAGCGCCTGGCCGCCACGGTGTTCGAGGCGGCCAGCGAAGGCATCATCATCCTGGACCCGGATTACCGCCTGATCGCCATCAACGAGGCCTTCACCTCGCTGACCGGCTACCGCCGCGATGAGCTGCTCGGGCACAACGTCGCGCGACTGATGGGGTCGGCGGAAAGCCTGCGCCGCTATCAGTCGATCCGCAGCGAGCTGGAGCGCCAGGGCACCTGGCAGGGCGAACTGATCGAGACCCGCAAGAACGGCGAGTTGTACCCGCAATGGCTGCAACTCAACGTGGTGCGCGACAGCCGGGGAGAGGTGGCTCACGTCGTCGGCTTCTTCGCCGACCTCACCGCTCGCCGCGACGCCGAGGAACGCCTGCGCTACCTGTCGCACTACGACGAACTCACTGGCCTGGCCAACCGCACGCTGTTCAAGGAGCGCCTGCACGAGGCCAGCCAGCGCGCACGCCAGGAAGGCCGCACGGCGGCGCTGCTGTTGATCGACCTGGACCGCTTCAAGCTGCTCAATGACAGCCTCGGGCACGAGGTCGCCGACCAGTTGCTGCGGCAGATGTCGCGGCGCATGACCCAGACGGTGCCGGAAGCCGACACCATTGCCCGGTTGTCCGGCGACGAGTTCGCCGTGCTGATCGACTCCTACGCCAGCCTCGCGGCCCTGGCGCGGCTCTCCAGCCGCCTGTTGGCCAAGCTGCGCACACCGATGACCGTGGGCGGCCATGAACTGGTGGTCAGCGCCTCGGTGGGGATCAGCCTGCTGCCGGACAACGCCTGGGAAATCTCCGCGCTGATGAGCCAGGCCAACATGGCCATGCAGCACGCCAAGCACCTGGGCGGCAATACCTTCCAGTTCTTCACCGACAACCTGCAGGCCTGCACCCTGGAGCGCCTGCAACTGGAAACCCGCCTGCGCAAGGCCATCGACGAAGGCCAGCTGGACGTGCACTACCAGCCCAAGCTGAACCTCGCCAACGAGCGCCTGGACAGCGCCGAGGCGCTGGTGCGCTGGCGGCATCCGGAGATGGGCATGGTGCCGCCCAGCGACTTCATCGGCCTCGCCGAGGAAACCGGGCTGATCGGCGCCATCGGCGAGTTCGTCCTGCGCCGGGCCTGCCAGCAGGCCCGCGCCTGGCAGAAGCATGGGCGTGAGTTGCGGGTGTCGGTGAACCTCTCGGTGCACCAGCTGCGCACCGGCAACCTGGTGGACCTGGTGCGCACGGTGCTGGAAGAGACCGGCCTGCCGCCGCACCTGCTGGAGCTGGAGCTGACCGAGAGCCAGCTGCTGGATAACGTCGAGAGCGTCACCGCGACCTTCCGCCAGCTGCGCGAGATGGGCGTGAAGCTGGCCATCGACGACTTCGGCACTGGCTATTCTTCGCTCAGCTACCTCAAGCGTTTCCCGGTGGACTACGTGAAGATCGACCAGACCTTCATCCGCGACCTGTCGGAGCGCGGTGAAGACGCAGCCATCACCCGCGCGATCATCGCCATGGCGCACAGCCTGGAGTTGAAGGTGGTGGCCGAAGGCGTCGAGCACGGCGAGCAGCTGCGCTTCCTGCGTGCCCACGGTTGCGACGAGATCCAGGGCTACCTGATCAGCCAGCCGGTGCCGGCGGAGGCCTGCCTGGCGTTGCTGGAGAGAAGCGACCGGCTCTGAGCGTGCCGATCGCGCGGGGCGTGAAGCGTCCGGGATGGATTACTTGAGGGTGACGATCCACTCGGCGAGGGTCTTGGCCTCGTCCGGGCTGACGGCGTTCGCCGGCATCGGGATCGGCCCCCAGACGCCCTTGCTGCCGGTCTTGATGCTGTTGCTGATGTGCGCAACGCCATCGGCGCCGTACTTCGCCGCGACTTCCTTGAAGGCTGGGCCGACCACCGTCTTGTTGACGGCGTGACAGGCCACGCAGGCCTTGGCCTTGAACAGCTCTTCGCCGGTGCTGGCCATCGCGGTGGTCTGCACCAGCAAACCGCCGAACAGAAGGGCAACCAGGGCTTTGTTCATGAACGTCTCTCCTCACAGGCTGGGCGCTTCGAGGCGCCGGTCGTTTTCGCCGGCTTCCCGCCCGGCTTCTGGGGCGATTCTAGGAGCGGCCCGAGCGGCCCTGGCTTGATGGCAATCAAGAACTCCTCTCGTCGCGCTTGAGGGAGGGGGCCTGGCTGATTAGCTTGCCTACCGAAACTTCCTACAGAGATATCCTCGCCATGAACGCCCCCGCCCAGCACATCGAGCCGCTCTTCTACCAGGCGACCGGCAACGAGGTGGCGCTGTTCACCCACGCTTGCACGCAAGGCATGCCGGTGCTGATCAAGGGCCCGACCGGCTGCGGCAAGACACGCTTCGTCCAGCACATGGCGCAGCGCCTGAACCTGCCGCTGTACACCGTGGCCTGCCATGACGACCTGTCGGCGGCGGACCTGGTCGGCCGCCACCTGATCGGCAGCGACGGCACCTGGTGGCAGGACGGCCCGCTGACCCGCGCGGTGCGCGAGGGCGGCATCTGCTACCTGGACGAGGTGGTGGAGGCGCGGCAGGACACCGTCGTGGTGCTGCACCCGCTGGCGGACGATCGCCGCGAGCTGTTCATCGAGCGCACCGGCGAAGCCCTGGTGGCGCCGCCGGGCTTCATGCTGGTGGTGTCCTACAACCCCGGCTATCAGAACCTGCTGAAGGGCATGAAACCCAGTACGCGGCAGCGCTTCGTCGCCCTGCGTTTCGATTACCCGACGCCGGAAGCCGAGGCCGCGATCATCGTCCGCGAGGCCGGTGTGTCGCCGGAGCTGGCGCAACGCCTGACCCAACTGGGCGTGGCCTTGCGCCGTCTCGGCCGGCAGGAGCTGGAAGAGGTCTGCTCGACACGCCTGCTGGTGCTCACTGCGCGCCTGCTGCAGGCCGGCGTGGCACCGCGCGATGCATGCCGCGCCGGGCTCGCCGAGCCGCTGTCGGACGACGAGGCCACGGTCGCGGCGCTGATGGACCTGGTCGATGTCCATTTCGCCTGAGGCGACGCCCAGCGCCCGGCACCTGCCGGGCGACCTGGCGATGTGGTTCTTCATCCTCGCCGAGCTGACCGTCTTCGCCATCCTCATCATCGTCTTCGCCGTGACCCAACACCTGGACGTCGAAGGCTTCCGTGCCGGCCGCGCGCAGCTGGACCTGTCCACCGCCCTGGCGCTCACCCTGACCCTGCTCACCGCCGGCTTCTGCGCGGCATTGGCGGTGGAGCAGGTGCGCCATGGCCAGCAGCGTCGCGCGGCCGCCCTGCTCGGCATGGCCGTGCTACTGGGGCTGGCCCACGTGGTACTCAAGTCCGGCGAATACCATCACCTCGCCTCGCGCGGGCTGGACCTGGAATACAGCACCTTCTTCACCCTGTTCTGGCTGATTACCGGCTTCCACTTCCTGCACGTGCTGCTGGGGCTGGTGATCTTCGGCTGGATGACCCTGCGCTGCCTGCGCGGCGCCTACCGCAGCGACGCCCTCGGCGGGCTGGAGTCCGGCGCCCTCTACTGGCACATGGTCGATCTGGTCTGGGTGGTGCTCTTCCCACTGGTCTACGTGCTGGCGCCCGGTTCATGAGGGCGCTGCTGCTCGCCTGGCTGGCAATGCTGCCGATGTCGGTGGCGGCAGTGTGGCTGGGACACCACGCGCCCGACGTGCTGCTGCCGGTGGCGGCGATCCTGCTGCTGGGCCTGGGCAAGGCCTGGCTCATCGCGCTGCGCTTCATGGAGCTGAACCACGGTCCGCGCCTGTGGCAATCGCTGCTGCTCGGCTGGCCGCTGGTGATCACCAGCGTGATTCTGGTGCTGCACGCAACTCACTGATTTTCCTTTGGAAAAATACCTGACTGGAAGCATTGGTCTTTCTTGATTGCCATCAAGCGAGACGTCCTAGGACGCTTCCTACAATGGCGCCGACCGTGACCTAGGAGGGCCCCATGTCAGAGACATTTACCAAAGGGATGGCGAGGAACATCTACCTGGGAGGAGGCGTTTTCTTCTTCCTGGTGTTCCTCGCGCTGACCTATCACACCGAAACCACCTTCCCCCAGCGCACCAACCAGAGTGAGCTCACCGAGTCGGTGGTGCGCGGCAAGCTGGTGTGGGAGCAGAACAACTGCGTGGGTTGCCACTCGATCCTCGGTGAGGGCGCCTACTTCGCGCCGGAGCTGGGCAACGTCGCGATCCGCCGTGGCGGTGACGCGGCCTTCGGCAGCTTCCTCGCGGCCTGGATGAAGATGCAGCCGCTGGGCGTGCCCGGCCGCCGGCAGATGCCGCAGTTCCACCTGAGCGACCAGGAGGTCACCGATCTTGCGGCGTTCCTGCTGTGGACCTCGAAGATCGACACCAACAAATGGCCGCCGAACAAGGAGGGTTGAGCATGAACCCGGGCAATCCCTATCTGAAATTCGCCTCGCAGTCGGTGGCCAAGCCGTACTTCGTGTTCGCCCTGATGCTCTTCGTCGGGCAGATCGTCTTCGGTCTGATCATGGGCATGCAGTACGTGGTCGGTGACTTCCTGTTCCCGGCGATCCCCTTCAACGTCGCACGGATGGTGCACACCAACCTGCTGATCGTCTGGCTGCTGTTCGCCTTCATGGGCGCGGCCTACTACCTGATCCCCGAGGAGGCCGACCGCGAGCTGTATAGCCCGAAACTGGCCATCGTGCTGTTCTGGGTGTTCGCCATCGCCGGCGTGCTGACCATCCTGGGCTACCTGCTGGTGCCCTACGCGGGGCTGGCCAAGCTGACCCACAACGAGCTGCTGCCGACCATGGGCCGGGAGTTCCTCGAACAGCCGACGATCACCAAGATGGGCATCGTGGTGGTGGCGCTGGGCTTCCTCTTCAACATCGGCATGACCATGCTCAAGGGTCGCAAGACCGCCGTCAGCGTGGTGATGATGACCGGCCTGGTGGGCCTGGCGGTGTTCTTCCTGTTCTCCTTCTACAACCCGGAAAACCTGTCGCGCGACAAGTACTACTGGTGGTGGGTCGTGCACCTGTGGGTGGAAGGCGTGTGGGAACTGATCATGGGCGCGATGCTGGCCTTCGTGCTGATCAAGATCACCGGCGTCGACCGCGAGGTGGTGGAGAAGTGGCTCTACGTGATCATCGCCATGGCCCTGATCACCGGCATCATCGGCACCGGCCACCACTTCTTCTGGATCGGCGCACCGCAAGTCTGGTTGTGGCTGGGTTCGATCTTCTCCGCACTGGAGCCGCTGCCGTTCTTCGCCATGGTGCTGTTCGCCTTCAACATGGTGAACCGTCGCCGTCGCGAGCACCCGAACAAGGCCGCCGCGCTGTGGGCACTGGGCACCACCGTGACCGCCTTCCTCGGCGCCGGCGTGTGGGGCTTCCTGCACACCCTGGCTCCGGTGAACTACTACACCCACGGCTCGCAGCTCACCGCCGCCCACGGCCACCTGGCCTTCTACGGCGCCTACGCGATGATCGTCATGACTATGATCAGTTACGCCATGCCGCGCCTGCGGGGTATCGGCGAGGCACCTGACGCCAGGGCGCAGAGCCTGGAGATCTGGGGCTTCTGGCTGATGACCATCTCGATGCTGCTGATCACCCTGATGCTCACCGCCGCCGGCATCGTCCAGGTCTGGCTGCAACGCATGCCCGCCGATGGCGCCGCCCTGCCGTTCATGGCCACGGTCGACCAGCTGAAGGTCTTCTTCTGGCTGCGGCTGTACTCCGGCATCGGCTTCTTCATCGGGCTGATCTGCTACCTGCTCAGCTTCCGCCAGCGCGGCCGGGTGGCCGTCGCCTCCGGTGCGGCCCAGGTGAGCTGATCGATACCGTCCAACCGGGCCCGTCCGCTTTGCGGCGGGCCCTTTTGACGTTCACGGAGCCTGTCGGATGACTGCGAGATGACCGGCAGTGCTTTTAGCTCCCTCTCCCTTCAGGGAGAGGGCGGGGGGAGAGGGCATAGCCCAGCGCCGGAGTGGCCGGCAGCACCCTCTCCCTGACTCTCTCCCTGAAGGGAGAGGGGACTGGGTCGGTGTTCTGTTGGGACGCCGAGCCCTGTTCCTTCTCTCTGCGCTCCGGAGGCGCCATGACCATCCACCTCGAAATCGAAGAAGGCTTCGGCCGCGCCTGGCACCGCTTCATCACCCGCCGCGCCAGCGCGGAGTTCGAGGAAGCGGCAGTCAGCCTGGATGAAGTACGGCGCAGCCTGCTGCTGCTGTTCCGCGGCACCGGCGGCGAGGCCGGTGTCGGCGTGGAGGCGGCCAGCGCCCGCGAACTGCTGGTGCGCCGCAGCCTGCTGCAGCAGGTGGCCGGTACCTGCCAGCAATTACCGGTGGCCTGGTTCGATGCCGATTCCCTGCGCCTGCCCGCGCAGTTGGCGGTGTATCCCGATGCCGAGCTGAACCGCGAGCTCTATCGCTGGCTGGCGCTGCTCGCCGCCCACAGCCAGCCGATGCACCACTGGGCACGCGACAACCAGGCCTGGACCGGCGCCGTGCTGGAGCGCTACCCGCTGCTGCGTACGCGTTACCGTCGGCTGGTGGACGCGCTGCTGAGCCTGCGCCCTGATCCCGGCGACCTGCCAACCGCCGAGGCCGAACTGGAGCGGGCGCTGCAACAGGCGCTGCGTGATCCGGGCAGCGTCGAGCGCCTGCCCCGAAGCGAAAAGGCGCCCTGGCCGGTGCCGCTGTGGCTCTACCCGCCGCAACGCCTGGCTGCACCACAGCACACCGATCTGATCGACGGCGACGAGCAGGGCCGCTCCGCCCACAGCGAAGCCAAGGGCCTGGCGCGCAAGCGTGCCGAGCGGGTCGAGCAGGACCCCGGCCGGGGCGGCCTGCTGCTGTTCCGCCTGGAGAACCTGTTCAGCTGGTCCGAGCACATCGAACTGGACCGCGCCGGCGACGACAGCGAGGACCTGGACGCGGCCAAGGTCGCCGATGATCTCGATCACCTGAGCCTGTCCCGGCAACGGCAGAAGAAGGGCGGCGGGCTGAAGCTCGACCTCGACCTGCCGGCCGCCGACTTCGATGACCTGCCGCTGGGCGAAGGCATCCGCCTGCCGGAGTGGGATTACCGTCGCCAGCAACTGATCGACGACCACGTCTGCCTGCAACCGATGCTGCCCCGCGATGCCGTGCCGGCGCCGCTGCCTGATGCCCTTGCACCGATTGCGCGGCGCCTGCGTCGGCAGTTCGAAAGTCTGCGCCAACAGCCGCAATGGCTGCGTCGGCAACCCCAGGGCGCAGAGCTGGACCTGGAAGCCTGGCTGGACTTCAGCGTCGAACGGCGGCTGGGCGCGTGCAGCGAACCGGGGCTGTTCCTCGAGCGCCGGCAAACCCGTCGCGATCTCGCGTGCCTGCTGCTGGCGGACCTGTCGATGTCCACCGACGCGCACATCGACAACGACCACCGGGTGATCGACCTGATCAGCGACAGCCTGCTGCTGTTCGGCGAGGCGCTGCAGGCGGTGGGGGATCGTTTCGCGCTGTACGGATTCTCCTCGCTGCGTCGCCAGCAGGTGCGCCTGACCCAGCTGAAGACCTTCGATGAGCGCCACAACGATGTCGTGCGCGGACGCATCCGCGCGTTGCGACCGGGCTACTACACGCGCATGGGCGCGGCGATCCGCCGGGCCACGCAGTTGCTGCTCGAGCGCAAGGAGCGCCAGCGTGTGCTGCTGATCCTCACTGACGGCAAGCCCAATGACCTGGATCTGTATGAGGGGCGCTACGGCGTCGAGGACACTCGCCAGGCGGTGCTGGAAGCCCGCCGCGCCGGGCTGGTGCCGTTCTGCATCACCATCGACCGCGAGGCGGCGGACTACCTGCCGCACCTGTTCGGCAGCCAGGGCTATCTGTTGATCAATGATCCGGCGCAGCTGCCGGTGCAGTTGCCGCAGCTCTACCGGCAGCTCACCCGTCGCCAGGGGTAATACCGGTAGGAGCGCGCCATGCGCGCGATCGCGGGCGTGGCCCGCTCCTACAGGATTGAGACCACACGTCATCCAAAGGGATCAGGCACGTAGGATGGGTGGAGCGAAGCGATACCCATCAAGGCGTTGGTGAAAGGGCCGATGGGTATCGCAAGCTCCACTCATCCTGCGAAGAGCATTCGGGTGCGGGGCTCAGCGCGGCAGCCAGACCATCATCACCCCGCAGAACGCCGCAAGGAGCACGCAATACCAGGCGAAACGCCGCAGCCGACGCTGCTTCGCCAGCTCCTGGTCCACCGGCAGGGGCATCCCGCACTGCGGGCAATCCGCAGCGTCCTCGGGGCTCTCGTGCTGGCAGTACAGGCACTGGCGCATGGCCTACTCGAACTGTTCCAGCCGCGCGACGTCGAGCACCTGCACGGTGCGGCCGTTGAGGTCGATGATGTTCTCGTCGATCAGTCGCCGCAGTACGCGGGAGAAGGTCTCCGGCTGGATCGACAGGTGCCCGGCCACCAGCTGCTTGGCCATCGGCAGCTCGAAGCGGTGGTCCTCGTTGCCCTGTCGGTTCAGCTGGGTGATCAGGTAGCGCACCACGCGGTGGGTGGAGTTCTTCAGCGACAGCGTCTCGATCTCGTTGATCCGCCGGTGCAGGCGCACGCACAGGGTGGCGAGCAGGGAGAAGGGCAGCTGGGGGTTGCTGTGCAGCAACTCCATGTAGGTACGGTTGGCGAAGCGGTAGACCTGCGTGGGCTCCAGCGCCTGGGCCGAGGCCACGTAGTCGGAGGTGTCCATCAGCATCATGGCTTCGGCGAAGGTCTGCCGGCTGCCGACGACCTCCAGCACCTTTTCCTGCCCCTCCGGTGTCAGGCGGTAGATCTTCACCGCCCCGGAAATCACGAAGTAGAAACAATGGGCCGGCTCGCCCTGGAGGAACAGCTTGTCGCCTTTTTCCAGGTTGAGCAGCGTGCTGGTGGCGAGCAGCTGCTCCAGCTGTTCTTCGTTGAGCACGTTGAACAGGTGGTGGCCGCACAGAATCTGGTGGTGGACGCGATGCGCGAGCATGGCGGAGCGCTCCTGGGCGGGGACAATCCCGCCAGTATGCGCGATGCCGTTCGGCAGCGTGGTGAGACAAGCTGTCACTGGTCGCCCTCCTGGCTGGCGGTCCGGCGCTCAGGCCGGGTGGTTGGCGCCGAGGAACAGCAGGTTGTTCTCCAGGTGGATGTGCTGCATCAGGTCACGGCGCAGCTCCTCCAGGCCGCTGTAGAGGCGGCGCCAGCTGTTGCAGCCGTCCGCCGGCACGGTGAGGTCGTCGGTCAGGTCGGCCAGCGCGGCGAGGGATTGCGAGTGTTCGTCGTGCTCATGGCGCATCACGCCGATCGGGCCCTGCACGTGGGACAGCGGAATGCCCTGGCGCAGCCAGGGGAACAGCACGCTTTCCTCCTTGCACATGTGCCACTCCAGTTCTTCCTGGATCTTCTTCAGGTGCGCGGTCAGCCCGGCGGGGCATTGCGGATGCGCGGCGTGGGTCTTCTCGACGCGCTCGGCCAGCGGGATCAGCGCCGGCAGCTGCTCGCGGTGGACCTTGTGGTAGCGCTCGAGGATGTGGTCGATCAGCTGGTCGTTGCTGGTCAGGCGCCAGTCGGTCTGATCGTTGGCCGGCGGCAGCGCCTGCAGCTCGGCGGCGATGCGCTGGGCGTCGAGGCCCTGTTCGCTGGCGGCTTCGAGCAGGCTGCGCTGGCCGGCGCAGCAGAAGTCGAGTTTGTAGTCGTGGAACAGCGCGGAGCTGCCCGGCAGGCTGAAGGCCAGGTCGCTCAGGGTGCGCTCGGTGAGGTTGTCGGTCATGGCGGGCCTCGGGTGGAGTGGGGCTCGGCGGCCGCAGTGGTGGCCGTCAACCCTGGGAGGGTGGCGGCCAGTCTAGGGAAGGTGGCGCGCCGGCCTCCTTGATTGCAGTCAAGCGTGCTCGACGGCCGCTTCCCGCTCGTCGCCGCCGGCCACCCGCATCAGTTGCTGCGGATTGCGCACCAGCAGCTTCTGCCGGCCGCCAACCACCAGGCCGCGGTCTTCCCAGGCGCTGAGGATGCGCGAGACGGTGTGCAGGGTGGTGCCGGTCATCTCGGCGATGTCCTGGCGGGTGACCGGGAAGTCGATGCGGATGCCGTCGGCTTCCGGTCGGCCAGACTGCTGCACCAGCCGCAGTACGGTGTGGGCGACGCGCCGCTCGACCTCTTCGGTGGCCAGTTCGCAGAAGCGCACGTGGGCTTCCTGCAGGCGCTCACCGATGGCCTGTACGGTGTTCAGGGCGAAGCCGGGATGGCGGGCGAGCAGCGGTTCCCACTGGCTGGTGGGCCAGGCCAGCACCAGGCTGTCCTGGCTGGCCGTGGCGGTCGCGGGGTAGTCGCGCCGGCCAAGGGCGCGGACGAAGCCGAACAGGTCGCCCGGGTTGACCACGCGTACCAGCACGCGCTGGCCGTCGCCGGTGAGCTGGGTGGCTTTCAGCCGGCCATGCACCAGCAGGTAGAAGCTGGTCGCCGGCGAGCCCTGCTCGAACACGGCTACGCCGCTGTTCAGGCGCAGGATGCTGGCCTGGCGGAGGATGTCGTCCTGTTCCTCGCGACGGCTGTTGGCGAAGGGCGGCAGGCTGCCCAGCCAGGCGCGGTTGAGGGAGAGATCGGCGGTCACGGCAATGATTCCCCTGGGTCCCGCCGCAGCATAACGGTTATAGGCGGCGGCGGAACTTGAGGGGAATCAAGGGATGTCCCTGACCAGGCGGAAGCCGAGGTTGTCCGGTGGCTGACCGGCGCTGCAGCCACCGCCGCGGGCATCGCGGACAAAATCGTTGATCGCCGCGCGGTGACGCCCTTCGGCGATGCGAATCGAGCAGTACTCGGCGCGATGGGTCTGGGCGCCCTGGGCGTCGAGATTGACCCGCTGGTGGCAGCTCTGGGTCCATTCCCAGACGTTGCCGCCCAGGTCGGCCACGCCGTATTCGTTCAGCCCGTGATTGCCGCGCGCCTGGGGTAGCGCCGAGGCGCTGGTGCGGGTTTCCGCTTCCAGGCGGTAGCGCGCCAGCCAGCGCCGGGCGGGGTTGCTGCCATCGTCGTCGTCGATGCGCAGGGCATCGTCGGCCCAGCGCGAGCCGGCGAAGAAGGCCCACTCGCGGTCGGTCGGCAGCCGCCAGGGCTGGCCGGTGCGTTTGGACAGCCAGTCGGCATAGAGCTGCGCATCCAGCAGACTGGCGCCGGTGAGCGGAAGGTCGTCGCGGGGTGCCTTGTTGTCCAGTGCCAGGCAATCGCCTTCGGCCACGCAGCGGGCGTATTCGCCCTGGCTGACCTGGAATTTCATGACTTCGAAGCGCGGGGACAGGTGCTCGCGCTGCGACGGCGCATCCACGGCCTGTTTTTCCAGCCAATAGTCGCCCGCCGGGCGGAAGTCGAAGTCGCGGGGTTCGAGTCTTACGGTTTGCGGCGCGAGTTCCGGTTCGTACTGTGGCCGCAGCAGGAGGAAGGCCCCGCCCAGCAGCAGCGCGACGGGGACGCCGATCAGAATGGTCTTGCGCATGGTCTGCCCGGTCGCCGGTATCGTTTACGGGGAAAGGGCCGGCCCGGATAGGCCGGCCCCGGGGCTTACTTGATCGCAGTCGGCGGCTGGATCTGGCTCATCAGGTCGTTGTTCCATTGGCCCTCGACCTGGATGTGCGCCGCGGCGCCCAGCAGCACAGCCTCGATGAGGTTGTGGTTGAGGTAGGTGTACAGGCCCGGTTGCAGGAAGGTGTACAGCGCCGCGCCGGCTGCACCGCCGGGGATGAACCAGGTTTCAAGGTCTTCCTCCGGCGGGTTGTGGAACTTGCCGGTGGCCCAGACGTGGTCGCCATGGCCGCCGATCAGGTGCGGGCGGGTATCGCGGTTGGCCTGGGAGTGGACGATCAGCAGGGTCTCGCCGACGTTGGCCTTGAGCGCGTTCTTGCCGGTGAGCGCGCCGGCCTTGCCGTTGAACACGATGTGGCTGGGAACCAGGCCCTTCATGACCTGCTGCATGTCGTTGTAGCTTTCCATGGGCGTTGCGTAGCGCTTGAAGTTGCCGTCCTTGTCGCGCGGGACGTAGTAGTCCTGCTCGCCGATGTAGACCACCTTGTCGTACTTCAACGCCTTGCCGTCGCGATCCTTCAGGCCATCGCGCGGCAGCACCATGATCGCGCCGTTCATGCCCGAGACCACGTGCCACGGAATCATCGCGCCGCCCGGAGCGCAGTGGTAGACGAACACGCCGGGGCGGGTCGCGCGGAAACGCAGCTTCACTTCCTCGCCGGGCTGGATGAGGGTCAGCGCGCCGCCACCCAGGGCGCCGGTGGAGGCATGGAAGTCGATGTTGTGGGTCAGGGTATTGGTCGCCGGGTTGACCAGGGTGAGCTCCAGGTAGTCGTCCTGGTGCACCACCATCATCGGCCCGGGCACCGAGCCGTTGAAGGTCATGGCGTGGATCTCGGTGCCATCGTCGTCGATGACCAGCTTCTTCTCCTCGATCACCATGCGGAACTGCACGACCTTGGGCTTGCCCTTGGCGCGCTGTTCGTGGGCATGGACGAAGGGCGGAGCGACCAGCTCGACCTGGACGTGCTCCAGCTTCGAGAGATCCGCGGCCGGACCCATGTTCTTCGGTGCTGCCTCCCCGTCGGCCATGGCCTTGCCGCTGCCGAGCATGGTGCCGGTCACGCCCAGTACCACGGCGCCGGCTAGCAGGGTGCGGCGGGAAAGCGAAATCTCTTCCTGATCAAGCATGGGTAACTCTCCGTAATCGACGAACTGTCGTTGGTTACAGAAATACCCGGTCGGCAAAATCCTTCTTTGAGCCGGAACAAAGAAGAATCCAGCTGGACAACGTGTCGCAGGGTCTGCTGTGCGGTAGATCGCGTTTACAGTCTTGTGCCCATGCAGGCGGGCAAGACCGGGCGCGGCGAGGTAAGATTCTTCCTGCTCTGAATTCCGGCCCGGCGTGCGGGCTGCAACGGACAAGGATCCTTCATGCGTCTGTACGGACTGACCCTGCTGGCCCTGATCACCGGCTGCCTTGGCGTGCAGGAGGCGCGCGCGAGCAGCGACGATTCCTGCTACCCGAGCTGGAACCTCAAGCGCGACACGCTGGACGTGTGCAACAGCCTGCCGTTCCTGAGCCCAGGCAACGACAGCCGGGTCAACCTGCAGCTGCTGCTGGCCGACGCCGGCCAGGCCAGCATTCCCAATCGCGCGCTGAGCGACGACGAGCAGCAGCTGGGCTACGGCCAGGTGCCTTTCCCGCTGGCGCGCTGGTTGGAAGGAGCGGCGCCTGGGGATTCGACCGACAGCGCCAGCGCGGCCAGCACTGCGCCGCTGGCCGACCTCGCCGCGCGCATCGGCCTGCCGGCGGATGCCGTGCAGTCTTCCGCCGACAGCTTCGCCAGCGGCGAAGGCAGTCGTTGCCGCAGCAACAACCCAGGCACCGCGCAGGACTTCCTCTCCCAGCTGCTGCTGGTCGACAGCCTTTCGGCCGACGAACGCCAGGGCCTGGCCCGCGCGCGGCTGACCCTGCTGGGCGCCTGCCAGTGGGACGAAACCCAGCTCAGCGTGCTGTTGCCCAATGACCTGCAGAGCGCACCGGCCAAGGCCTACCGCAGCTACCTCAAGGGCGCCGCGGACTTCTATAGCGGCCGCTTCGGCGACGCGCTGAAATCCTTCCGTTCCCTGCAGGACAGCGATCAGGCGTGGTTGAAGGAAACCTCGCGCTACATGGTCGCTCGCGCCCTGCTGAACCAGGCGCAACAGAACGCCTTCGACGAGATGGGTTACCCGGACCTGCGCAAGGTCGACAAGAAGATCCTCGCCCAGGCGGAAAGCGCGCTGGGCGACTACCTCAAGGCTTATCCACAGGGCCGCTACAGCGCTTCGGCCAAGGGCCTGACGCGCCGCGTCTACTGGCTGATGAGCGATGAGAGCCGGCTGGCCGGCGAGTACGCCGAACTGTTCGCCCGCGAGGATGCCGACGATCTCGCCCAGCTGGTGCAGGAAGTCGACAACAAGCTGTTGGTCACCGCACACCCGGCCGACGTGCGCGATGCACGCCTGCTGGCAGTGCTCGACCTCATGCAGATGCGCCACCACGAACCCAACGAGCCACGCGCCCTCGACGCTGCCGGCCTGGCAGCGCAGAAGGACCTGTTCGCGAAGTACCCCGGCCTGCACGACTACCTGACCGCGGCCTACCAGCTGTATGTCGAGGAAAAGCCCGCCGAGGCGCTGAAAGTCCTTCCCGAGGAGCTGCCGGCCAAGCTCGACTACCTTGCCTTCAGCCAGCAGACCCTGCGCGGCTTCGCCCTGGAGGCCGGCAACGACTGGATCGCCGCCGAGAAGCTCTGGCTGCGCCTGCTGCCGCTCGCCGAGCAGCCGCTGCAACGCGAGCAGCTGGAGCTGGCGCTGGCCTTCAACTACGAGCGCAGCGACCGCCTGGTGAAGGTCTTCGCCGAGGGCTCGCCGGTGCACACGCCGATCATCCGCGAGATCCTCCTGCGCCACGTCGCCGGCCCCGACCTGCTGCGCCAGCAGGCGAAATCCACCAGCGTTTCGGTGGAGGAACGCGACACCGCGCTCTTCGCCCTGCTCTACAAGGACCTGCTGCACGGCCAGTACCAGGCCTATATCGACGACCTCGCGCTGCTGCCCACCGATGGCAGCGGCAAGCCGCTGGGCGCCAGCATCGGCTACCTCTACGGCAGCATGCCGCTGTCGCTGTTCCAGTGGCCGGGCGGCAAGAACGACAGCGGCTACGAATGCCCGGCCATCGTCGATGTCGCCCGCGACCTGTTGCAGAACCCGCAGCCGCCCAAGGCGCTGAACTGCCTGGGCGAGTTCATCCTGCGCAACGGATTGGACGGCTTCCCGCTGGATACCCAGCCCAGCGAGCGCGAGCTGGGCGGCGGCGAGTCGCTGTTCCCCGGATCGGCCTATTCGCGCATGGACGGCTACCTCAAGGTCATCGCCGACAAGCAGGCCGTGGAAGAGGACCGCGCCTACGCGCTGTTCCGTGCCATCAACTGCTTCGCGCCCAGCGGCTACAACGGCTGCGGCAGCCAGGACATCGCCCCGTCGCAGCGCAAGCAGTGGTTCCGCACCCTCAAGGGCCAGTACTCCGCCACGCCCTGGGCGAAGTCCCTGAAGTACTACTGGTAGGCCCCGTGCGGCGCGTCGTGGTGCTGGCGCTGGCGCTGCTCGCGGGCAATGCCTCGGCGGCCGGCGTGGACGCCGCGGACCACGACGCCTTCTGGCTCTGGAGCGGCGTCGCCGCGCAACCGGTGCTGGCTCAGGCACGCACCCTCTATGTGCTGCAGGGGCAGATCAGCGCGCCGCGCTACAGCGATGGCCGCGCCCGGCTGATCGCCCAGGGCATCGCCATCCCGCGCCTGAAGCAGGGCGAGGTGTGGGTTGTCTATCGCGCCCACACCCTGCGCTGGAACGAGGACATCTACCGCACCCTGCTCTCGCAGCTGCGCCGTTGGCGCGCCGCCGGCAATCCGGTGGTCGGCGTACAGATCGACTTCGATGCGCGCACGCGCTACCTGCATGAATACGTCGACTTCCTGCAGGACCTGCGCACGCGCCTGCCCGAAGGCTGCAAGCTGAGCATCACCGGGCTGATGGACTGGGGCAGCAACGCCGCGCCGGAGACCATCAACCGCCTGGCCGGCGTGGTGGATGAAGTGGTGGTTCAGACCTACCAGGGCCGCCACACCATTCCCAACTACCAGGCCTACCTGCCGCGCGTGGCGCGGCTGCAGCTGCCTTTCCGCATCGGGTTGGCGCAGTACGGGGAATGGCAGGCGCCCGACTACCTGGCGAAGAGCCGGTGGTTCAGGGGGTATGTGGTGTTCCTGCAGAACCCGTGAGGTTGGTGCGGGTGGCGGGCCGATCGCGGACGGAGTCCGCTCCCACGTGTGCCGGAGGCTCCGGCATCGCAGCCACGCCCCGCGTGGTGTTGAACATTGTGTGGGAGCGGACTCCGTCCGCGATAGCTTCCCGCCGACAGAGGCCTCAACTACCGCCACACCCGCACTTGCCGCAATCATTCCCGCAACCGCCGGCCGCCGCTGGCTCTCGCGCATCGCGGGTGCTGCCGCCATTCAGATTGCGCATCAGCAGGGCGTATTCCAGGTCCAGCTCCTCGGGTACCGGGATATGGACGACGTGGCTGTCGCCCGGCGCAACACCGACGGATTCGCCACGGGCGTTCTCCATGGCATGCAGGCGGAAGGTGCGGTTGCCCGCCGGGGTCATCAGCTCGACACTGTCGCCCACCTCGAACCGGTTCTTCACCCGTACCTCTGCCAGGCCGTTACGCCGCTCGCCGGTGAACTCGCCGACGAACTGCTGGCGCTCGGACAGCGAATGGCCGTACTGGTAGTTCTGGTACTCGTCGTGCACGTGTCGGCGCAGGAAGCCTTCGGTGTAGCCGCGGTGGGCGAGGGACTCCAGGGTGTCCATCAGGCCGAGGTCGAAGGCGCGCCCGGCGACGGCGTCGTCGATGGCCTTGCGGTAGGCCTGGGCAGTGCGCGCGACGTAGTAGTGGGACTTGGTCCGGCCCTCGATCTTCAGCGAATGCACACCCATCTGCGCCAAACGCTGCACGTGCTGGATGGCGCGCAGGTCCTTGGAGTTCATGATGTAGGTGCCATGCTCGTCCTCGAAGGCCTCCATCAGCTCGCCGGGGCGGTTGCCTTCCTCGAGCAGGACGATGTCCTTGGTTGGCGCACCGATGCCCAGAGTCGGCTCGACGTTGCGTACCGCGTGGCCCAGTTCGTCCTCGTGGGCGGCGTGGGTCTGGTATTCCCAGCGGCAGGCGTTGGTGCAGGTGCCCTGGTTGGGGTCGCGGCGGTTGATGTAGCCCGACAGCAGGCAGCGCCCGGAATAGGCCATGCACAGCGCGCCGTGGACGAAGACTTCCACCTCCATGCCCGGTACGCGCTCGCGAATCTCGCCGATCTCCTCCAGCGACAGCTCGCGGGACAGGATCACCCGCTTGAGCCCCTGCTGGCGCCAGAACTCCACGCTGGCCCAGTTCACCGCGTTGGCCTGCACCGAGAGGTGGATATCAACCTCGGGGAAATGCTGGCGAACCAGCATGATCAGGCCAGGATCGGACATGATCAGCGCATCCGGCCCGAGGGCGATCACCGATTCAACGTCCTGCAGGAAGGTCTTCAGCTTGGCGTTGTGCGGGGCGATGTTCACCACCACATACAGGCGCTTGCCCAGGGCGTGGGCCTCGTTGATGCCGGTGGCGAGATTGGCGTGGTCGAACTCGTTGTTACGCACCCGCAGGCTGTAGCGCGGCTGTCCGGCGTAGACAGCGTCGGCGCCGTAGGCGAAGGCGTGGCGCAGGCTTTTCAGCGAGCCGGCGGGGCAGAGCAGTTCGGGGGAAAACGGAGTGGGGGACATGGCGGTGTAGTGGGCGGTGGGAAAAAGGCCGCCACTCTAGGAAATCCGCCGGCTGCGCGTGCTGAGCGAGGTCAACGGAGTGCGCTTGATTTCGTTGTATCCGACCTGCGTGGGAGCGGACTTCGTCCGCGATCGATTTCCGCTTGCTCCGAGCAAGCCGGTAGCACATCGCGGACAGAGTCCGCTCCTACCTGACTGTCCCGTGCTCGGATCAGCCCTCACCCTAACCCTCTCCCAGGGGGAGAGGGAACTGTTCGGCGCAGGATGAAACCATGGCCTCAGCCGGCACAATATGCCCCCTCTCCCTGAGGGAGAGGGCTGGGGTGAGGGGGAATCACAGGCGCGGACTGACCTGAAGAAGACAGTTGCTCCTACGCAAGCCCGATCACTCCAGCCAGCGCCGTCCCTGCAGCTCCAGCAGCGTCTGTGCCTGTTCCGGCCCGTTGCTGCCGGCGGGGTAGGGGCGCGGGCTCAGGTAATGCTCGTGCCAGCCCTTGATGATCGGGTCGACCAGCTCCAGGCCGCTTCCACCTCGTCGCGGCGCATGAACAGCGTCGAGTCGCCCTCGATCACGTCCAGCAGCAAGCGTTCGTACGCGTCCCAGCGGCGCTTGTTGGTGCTGAAGGCCTGGGCGAGGTTGAGGTCCAGTTCCACCGGCTCCAGCTGCATGCCCTTGCCGGGGGCCTTGGCCATCAGCTGGACGCTGATGCGTTCTTCGGGCTGCAGTCTTATCCACAGACGGTTGGCCGCACCGGCGCCATGGCCGATCAGGCTGTTGGGCACCGGCTTGAACTGGATGACGATCTCCGAGCACTTCTTCGCCATGCGCTTGCCGGTGCGCAGGTAGAACGGCACACCCGTCCAGCGCCAGTTGTCGATCTCTGCCTGAACGGCGACAAAGGTCTCCGTATCGCTGTCGTTGTCGACATTTTTCTCGAACCATCAGGCTGGCACTTCCTGCCCGCCGATGTGCCCGGCGGTGTATTGGCCGCGTACGGTCTTGTCCTGCACGTCCTGCCCGGAAATCGGCCTGAGCGCCTGGAGAATCTTCACCTTCTCGTTGCGCACCGCCTCGGCGTCGAAGCGCACTGGCGCCTCCATGGTCACCAGGCAAAGCAGTTGCAGCAGGTGGTTCTGCACCATGTCGCGCATGGCCCCGGCATGGTCGTAGTAGCTGCCGCGGTTTTCCACGCCGAGGGTTTCGCTGACAGTGATCTGCACGTGGTCGATATGGCTATTGCGCCACACCGGTTCGAACAGGGTGTTGGCAAAGCGCAGGGCCATCAGGTTCTGCACGGTTTCCTTGCCCAGGTAGTGGTCGATGCGGAATACCCACGATTCGTCGAACACCTCACCGATCGCCTGGTTGATGGCCACCGCCGATTCCAGCGAATGGCCCAGCGGCTTCTCCAGCACGATGCGCGCCAGCGGCCCGGCGAGGCCGGCGACCTTCAGGTTCTGTGCAATGGGCGCGAACAGGCTGGGCGCGGTCGCCAGGTAGTGCACCAGCACGCGGCCCTCGGTGCGCTTGAGGGCCTTGGCCACCCGGCCGAAGTCGGCGCTCTGCGAGGCGTCCATCGCCACGTATTCCACGCGTTGGGCAAAACTGCGCCAGGCCTCGGCGGAAAAATCGCTGCGTGCCACCTGGGCGCGGCAGTTGCGTTCGGCCAGGGCGAGGTAGGACGCGTTGTCGCGCTGGCTGCGGGCGAGGGCGAAGATCCGAGTATCGGCCGGCAGGCGGTTCTCCCGATGCAGGTGATAGAGCGCCGGCAGCGAGCTTATGTAGCGCCAGATCCCCGCTGCCGCCGAATACCAGAATGTCGCAAGAGCTCGGCAGACCGAGGCTCGCAGGCGTATCCACAGACTTATTCCCTGGGCGTGAAGGAAAGATTTGTAGTATAACTACAACAAGACTACATAAATTTCAGACAACTATCACCGAGCCTATCCCTGTGAACCTTTTGCAGCACATTGCCCAGTCGCGTCATCTGCTCCGCAAGTCGGAGCTCAAGGTTGCCGATCACGTGATGCAGGACCCTGCATCGGTCATGCACAGCTCCATGGCCGACCTCGCCCACAGCGTGGGCGTCAGCGAGCCGACCATCGTGCGCTTCTGCCGCGCCATCGGCTGCACCGGCTTCCAGGACCTCAAGCTCAAGCTGGCGCAGAGCCTTGCCGCCGGTGCCAGTTTCGGTCAGTTCTCGATCAACGAGAGCGACTCGGTGGCGGATTTCAGCCTGAAGATCTTCGACACCACCCTGCACTCGCTGATGGAAGTGCGCGAGAACCTCGACACCCACGCCCTGGAGCGCGCCATCGCGGCCATCGCCCACGCCCAGCGCGTCGAGTTCTACGGCTTTGGTGCCTCCGGCGCAGTGGCGGCGGATGCCCAGCACAAGTTCTTCCGTCTGCTGCTGTCGGCGGCGGCCTACTCCGACCCGCACATGCAGGCCATGTCGGCGGTGACCCTGAAGCCTTCGGACGTGGCGATCTGCATTTCCCAGTCCGGCCGCTCCAAGGACCTGCTGGTGACCGCCAACCTGGTGCGTGAAGCCGGCGCCACCCTGATCACCCTGTGCCCGAGCCAGACCCCGCTGGCGGACCTGGCCACCGTGAACCTGGCGGTGGATGTGCATGAAGACACCGATATCTACACCCCGCTGACCTCGCGCATCGCCCACCTGGTTGTGATCGACGTGCTGGCGATGGGCGTGGCCATGGCCCGTGGCCCGGACCTGGTGAATCACCTGAAGAGCGTGAAGCGCAGTCTGCGCAGCCTGCGGCTGTCTCCCAAGGTGGTGAAGAACCACGAGGAGCGCCCGGAAGAGGCGTCCTAAGCGTTTTTCTTTTTCGTAGGAGCGAGCTTGCTCGCGAACAGTAGCCGGCAGCTCTAGTGCTGAGCGGTTCGCGAGCAAGCTCGCTCCTACAGAGGCAACCATGCCGCTCGTCGGCGTCAACGGCGCTTCACCACCGCGTCGTCAAACGGTCATCCGTCGTCAGCATGCTGGCGTCTCCAGCCCCTCTAGGCCTTGGGAGATGCGAGATGCCCCGCCATATCGACGACACCCAGCTCCAAGTGGACAGCAAGACCCGCCGCAAGCTCGAAGACCAGCGCCGCATGCAATTCCGTCGCGCCATCGAGGACCGCACTGGAGGCCCAGCGCCTCGCCCTCGAAACCTCCGATTACCCCGACCTGATCGCGGCCGCCTACCTCACTTCGGCGAAGGCGGGCCGGCGAAGCGTTCGGCCAGCTGGCTGATCAGCGCCCGCTCTTCACGGATGAAGGCGACGAACGCCTGGGCCACTGGGCTCAGGCGCTTGCCGCGGGCATGCACCAGACACCAGCTGCGGTAGAGCGGCAGCTCTTCCACCGGCAGCTCGTGCAGCAGCCCGGACTGCAGTTCGCGGCTCACCGCATGGCGCGGCAGCAGTGCCAGCCCCAACCCCGCCAGTACTCCTTCGCGCGAGCCTTCCAGCGAGGCGAATTCCAGCGTCTGCGGGAAGTGCGCGCGCTTCTGCTGGAAGTGTTCCTCGCAGGCCTTGCGCGTGCCCGAGCCGGGCTCGCGGATCAGCAGCGGATAGGGTTCCAGGTCCTTCAGCGAGAGCTTGGCGGCGTTGCACAGCGGGTGGTCCGGCGGTGCCACGGCAACGATCGGGTTGTTCAGGAAGGGCAGGAATTCCAGCGCCATGTCCTGCGGCACCAGCGACATGATCACCAGGTCGTCGCGGTTGTCCGACAGGCGCTTGATCACCTGGGCGCGGTTGACCACCGTGAGGTTCAGACTGACGTCCGGATGTTGCGCGTGGAAGGCGGCGAACAGGTGCGGGGTGATGTACTTGGCACTGGATTCCACCGCCAGGCGCAACTGGCCCTGCAGCGAGCCCTTGAGGTCGGAGAGGTTCATGTCCAGCACTTCCAGGCGCTGGAAGATGTCGTTGGTGGCGCGCAGCAGCGCGTCGGCGGCATCGGTCTGGTAGAGCTTCTTGCCGATGTACTCGAACAGCGGCTGGCCGACCAGTTCTTCCAGCTGTCGGATCTGCAGGCTGACCGCCGGCTGGGTCAGCGCCATTTCCTCCGCGGCGCGGCTGTAGGAACGGCTTTCGCACACCGCACGAAAAACCTGCAGCTGGCGAAGGGTCATACGCATCAATGACTTACGCATAGAACTCGGCCTGATCGCGACATTTCGGATCAACTATAAATCATTCTTTATGGCTACCCCAATAATTATTGATTTTGGTTAATCCTCCCTCCCGCGCTAGGGTAAAAACACGCCGGAACCCGCTCCGGTGGAGCCATATCTACCAGAAGTATCCACAAGAGAATCCAGCTGCCGTGTCCGGGGCTGCCGATGGGTTTTTACGCCGGGGTCCACCAGACCCGGGCCGAGGGAAAGCCGCAGTGATCAAGAAAATCCTGATCGCCAACCGTGGGGAGATCGCTGTCCGGATCGTGCGCGCCTGCGCCGAGATGGGCATCCGTTCGGTGGCCGTCTATTCCGATGCCGACCGTCACGCCCTGCACGTCAAGCGCGCCGACGAGGCCCACAGCCTGGGCGCCGACCCGCTGGCGGGTTACCTCAACCCCCGTGCCCTGGTGAATCTGGCGGTGGAAACCGGCTGCGATGCCCTGCACCCGGGCTACGGCTTCCTCTCCGAGAATGCCGAGCTGGCCGATATCTGCGCCGAGCGCGGGATCAAGTTCATCGGCCCGTCCGCGGAAGTGATCCGCCGCATGGGTGACAAGACCGAAGCGCGCCGCAGCATGATCGCCGCCGGCGTACCCTGCACCCCCGGTACCGAAGGCAACGTCGCCGATCTGGCCGAAGCCATTTCCGAAGCCGAGCGCATCGGCTACCCGGTGATGCTCAAGGCTACTTCCGGTGGTGGCGGCCGCGGCATCCGTCGCTGCAACAGCCGCGAAGAGCTGGAGCAGAACTTCCCCCGCGTCATCTCCGAAGCCACCAAGGCCTTCGGCAGCGCGGAAGTCTTCCTCGAGAAGTGCATCGTCAACCCGAAGCACATCGAAGCCCAGGTGCTGGCCGACTCCTTCGGCAACACCGTGCACCTGTTCGAGCGCGACTGCTCGATCCAGCGCCGCAACCAGAAACTCATCGAGATCGCCCCCAGCCCGCAGCTCACTCCCGAGCAGCGCGCCTACATCGGTGATCTCTCCGTGCGCGCGGCCAAGGCCGTGGGCTACGAGAACGCCGGCACCGTGGAGTTCCTGCTCGCCGATGGCGAGGTGTACTTCATGGAGATGAACACCCGCGTGCAGGTGGAACACACCATCACCGAGGAAATCACCGGCATCGACATCGTCCGCGAGCAGATCCGCGTGGCCTCCGGCCTGCCCCTCTCGGTCAAGCAGGAAGACATCATTCACCGTGGCTTCGCGCTGCAGTTCCGGATCAACGCCGAAGACCCGAAGAACAACTTCCTGCCGTCCTTCGGCAAGATCACTCGCTACTACGCGCCCGGTGGCCCCGGCGTGCGCACCGACACGGCGATCTACACCGGCTACACCATCCCGCCGTACTACGACTCGATGTGCCTGAAGCTGGTGGTCTGGGCGCTGACCTGGGAAGAGGCGCTGGACCGTGGCCTGCGGGCGCTGGACGACATGCGCGTGCAGGGCGTGAAGACCACCGCGGCCTACTACCAGGAAATCCTCAAGAACCCGGAATTCCGTAACGGCCAGTTCAACACCAGCTTCGTCGAAAGCCACCCGGAACTGACCCAGTACTCCATCAAGCGCACCCCGTCGCACCTGGCCATCGCCATCGCTACCGCCATTGCCGCCCACGCTGGCCTGTGAGGAATTCGTTCATGACCGTTTCCAAGAAAGTCACCGTCACCGATACCATCCTGCGCGACGCCCACCAGTCGCTGCTGGCGACCCGGATGCGCACCGAAGACATGCTGCCGATCTGCGACAAGCTCGACCAGGTCGGCTACTGGTCGCTGGAAGTCTGGGGCGGCGCCACCTTCGACGCCTGTGTGCGCTTCCTCAAGGAAGACCCGTGGGAGCGCCTGCGCAAGCTCAAGGCCGCGCTGCCCAACACCCGCCTGCAGATGCTCCTGCGCGGGCAGAACCTGCTGGGCTACCGCCACTACAGCGATGACGTGGTCCGTGCCTTCGTCGCCAAGGCGGCGGTCAACGGCATCGACGTGTTCCGCATCTTCGACGCGATGAACGACGTGCGTAACCTGCGCGTCTCCATCGAGGCCGTGAAGGCCGCCGGCAAGCACGCCCAGGGCACCATCGCCTACACCACCAGCCCGGTGCACACCATCGACGCCTTCGTCGCCCAGGGCAAGGCCATGGCCGACATGGGCGTGGACTCCATCGCCATCAAGGACATGGCTGGTCTGCTGACGCCGTACGCCACCGGCCAGCTGGTCAAGGCGCTGAAGGATGCGCTGCCGCTGGACGTGGTGGTGCACTCCCACGACACCGCCGGCGTGGCCAGCATGTGCCAGCTCAAGGCTGTGGAAAACGGCGCCGACCGTATCGACACCGCGATTTCCAGCATGGCCTGGGGCACCAGCCACCCGGGTACCGAGTCGATGGTCGCCGCGCTGCGCGACACCCCGTTCGACACCGGCCTGGACCTGGAGCTGATCCAGGAAATCGGCATGTACTTCCACGCCGTGCGCAAGAAGTACCACCAGTTCGAGAGCGAGTTCACCGGCGTGGATACCCGCGTGCAGGTCAACCAGGTGCCAGGCGGGATGATTTCCAACCTGGCCAACCAGCTCAAGGAACAGGGCGCACTGAACCGCATGCCCGAAGTGCTCGCGGAAATCCCCCGCGTGCGCGAAGACCTCGGTTTCCCGCCCCTGGTCACCCCGACCTCGCAGATCGTCGGCACCCAGGCGTTCTTCAACGTGCTGGCCGGCGAGCGCTACAAGACCATCACCAACGAGGTGAAGCTGTACCTGCAAGGCCGCTACGGCAAGGCGCCGGGCAAGATCAACGAAGCGCTGCGCCGCCAGGCCATCGGCAACGAGGAGGTCATCGACGTGCGTCCGGCCGACCTGCTCAAGCCGGAACTGAACAAGCTGCGCGAAGAGATCGGCACGCTCGCCAAATCCGAAGAGGACGTGCTGACCTTCGCCATGTTCCCGGACATCGGCCGCAAGTTCCTCGAGGAACGCGCCGCCGGCACCCTGAAGCCCGAAGAGCTGCTGCCGATCCCCAACGGCAAGGGCGTCGCCGCCGCCGGCGGTGAAGGTGTGCCGACCGAGTTCGTGGTCGATGTGCACGGCGAGAGCTACCGCGTGGATATCACCGGCGTCGGCGTGAAGACCGACGGCAAGCGCCACTTCTACCTGTCGGTGGATGGCATGCCCGAAGAGGTGGTGTTCGAGCCGCTCAACGAGTTCATCGGCGGCGGCGGCAACAAGCGCAAGCAGGCCAGCGAGCCGGGCCATGTCACCACCACCATGCCGGGCAACATCGTCGATGTGCTGGTGAAGGAAGGCGACAGCGTGAAGGCCGGCCAGGCCGTGCTGATCACCGAAGCGATGAAGATGGAGACCGAGGTGCAGGCGGGCATCGCCGGCACCGTGAAGGCCATCCACGTAGCCAAGGGCGACCGGGTCAACCCCGGTGAGATCCTGGTTGAAATTGAAGGCTGACCAAGGACAGACGGGTCTTTAAGGTTCAGTCCCACGGGGGAGCACGATGCTCCCCCTTTTTTTGCGTGCCCGTTCACTTCTGCCCGAACCGAATGGTTGATCCAGGTCGGAAATTTCCTTCAGAAACTCATTAGCGTCGATGCTGGGAAAACTGACCAGGGTCTGGCGATGGGAAGAGTCGTTCTGTTGTGGGTGCTGCTGTGCGCGACGGCGCAGGCATCGGAGATGATGGATCGGCTCGCCGCGCTGGAGAAAGATCCCGCCAAGCGTGAGCAAGCGTATGCGGCCGCCGAGGAGCGCATCCTGCTGTGCAGCAAGTGCCACGGCAAGGATGGCAACAGCAAGCGCGACTACATCCCCAACCTGGCCGGTCAGAACCCGCAGTACCTGTTCGATGCCTTCGAGAAGTACGTCGACGGCCAGCGTACCGACTTCGTGATGAACCAGGCGGCCAAGCTGCTGACCATCAACGAACGGGTCAACATCGCCTACTACTTCAGCCAGCAGAAGGTCGTGCCACGTTCGGAAGCGGCGCCGGACCCGGCGCTGGTGGAGCAGGGCGGCCAACGCTATGCCACTGTCTGCGTCACCTGCCATGGCGCTGGGGCCATGGGGCACGACGGCTTCCCGCGCATCGCCGGGCAATCGCGGGCTTATCTGACCCACGCCTTGCAGCGCTACCGGGACAAGGACCCGAGTCGGGCCGGCTCGCCGATGCTGGCGGTGGCGGGGTTGCTCAGCGATGAGGACATCACCGCGCTGACGGCCTACCTCAGCCAGTTGCAGCCCTGAATGCAGCCAGCCGCCCGAGGGCGGCTGGCTGCTGCGACTCGCCGGCGCCACATCGGCGCCGGACGGCGAACGCTTACGGCTGCTTGTCGTCGGCCGGCTTGGTGGCTTCGGTGGCTTCGGCGGCCGGTTGAGCCGGGGCGGCAGCGGATTCGGTCGGAGCTGCCTGTTCTGCCGGCATGGGCTCTGGCTGAACTGCAGGCTTGGCGTCTTGCTGGGTGGCGGCAGCGGGGACGGCGGTCTTGGAGACCTGCTCTTCTTTCTTGTCACAGGCGGCAAGAACGGCGCAGGCGGCGATCAGGATGCAAAGCTTTTTCATGGGAGTGCTCACTCATCGAGGTTGGGCGGATGCCGGTCGGCTGACCGGGGCGGCAAGCTTTGCCGCTGGCGCCCAATGGGGCTATGCATCGGCCTCCGAGACTGATCGCGAATTTTCCGAATCTATCGTCTTATCAACCCCCAAGAAAAAGCCCGGCGGCTGCCGGGCTTTTTCGTCTCTCGCTTCGCGCGCGATCAGAACGCCATCTGCCACTGGGCAATCAGCGCATGGTTCTGCGCGTTGCTGCCCATCTGGCCGCTGTAGCCGATACCCACGGTATTGCGTGCGGACACTCCGACATCGAAGCCGACGTCCAGCAGCAGGCTGTTGCGGTCCAGTGCGGTGCCCTGGACGCTGAAGGCGTCGCCGCCGGCGAGGAAGGACTGGCGGGTTTCACTGTCGATGTCGCCGAAGGTGTGGCGCCAGCCAAGGCCCAGGCGCGGGGTGAAGCTCATGCCGTTGCTCAGGGTATCGAGGCGGGCGATGCGCAGGCCGAGGGTGCTGCTCAGGTTGTCCTGGTCCTGGGAATCGACGTGCAACGCAGCGGCTCCACCCTTTTCATCGTACGAATCGCGCTCGTAGCGCTGGTAGTCCAGACGTGCGTAGGGTTCCGCGCTCAGGCGGCCGCTGCCCATGGCGTAACCGGTCTCGGCGAAGGCCTGCCAGCTGTCGGCGTCGTAGTCGCCCTTGGGGCGATCGCTGAAGCCGTCGAACTCCACCCGGCGTTTGCTCTCGCCGTCATGGCTGCTGTAGGCCGCGCCCAGGCGCACCGCCAGCGGGCCGCTCTGGTGCAGTGCGTAGGCGCCCAGGTGCCAGCTGTCGATGTCGCCGGAAACGCCGCCGCTGCCGTCCAGGTCGGTGTGCGAGTAGCCGCCGAGCACGCCCAGGCGCCAGTCCGGGGTCACCGCCCAGTCGGCGCCGAGGAGGGTGCCGCCGGTGTTCTGCTGCAGGTCGCCGCTGTTGTCGTGTTCGTCGAGCTTGCCGTGGCTGCCGATGCCTTGCACCCACAGGCGGCCGGCGGCGTTCGGGTCATTGAGGTTACGCGCTTCGCTGGGCACGCCGGTGGCGGCGAGCATCGGCGTATCGCTGCGCTCGGTGGCCGCCAGCAGGCTGCTGCTGCCCAGCTGGCGCACGGCGTTGAGCATGGCGCCGCCGACCTGCTGGCTGCCGGCGAGGGTCGCGGCGGCCAGGCTGGCGTTGCTGGCGCCGGCCAGTTGTTCCAGGGCGGAAGTGGCGTTGCCTGCGTCGCTGGTGATCAATGCGTTGTACAGCGCGCCGCTGTTCTGGCTCTGCAGGGCGGAGGCAGCGTTGCGGCCGTTGCTGCTGCTGGCCAGGTCGCCGAACTGTACATCGTTGCGGGTCAGTTGCAGGTCGACGCTGTTGGCGCTGTAGCTCAGGGTCGGGGTGAGGAAGGCGAAGTTGCTCTTCACGTCGGCGAACTGCCCGCTGACGCCGCCGGTGGAGCTGATTACCTGCACGCTGCTCTGCCACGGCCAGTTGCCGCTGCCGGCCTGCACGGCGAGGTGCGAGCCATCGATGCTGGTCTTGCCGTCCACCTGCACGGTGGCGTGGGCGCCGCTGGGCTCCACACCGAAGGACAGGGTCGAGCCGCTCTGCAGGCTGAGGTTGCCGGTCACATGAGTGGCGCCGCTTGCCGGCGAGGCGACCAGGGTGCCGGCGATGTTCAGCCCGCCGACGCTGCCGCTGCCCGAGTAGGTGGCGCCCTGGTCGATCTGCAGGGTGCCGAGGACGCTGCCGGTGTTGGTCAGGCTGGCGCCGGCGAAGACTTCGCCGCCTTCGCTGAAATCGTTCGTGCTGGCGAGAGTCCAGCTGCCCTGCTTCACGTCCAGCCATTCGAAGTTGGCGCTGTTGCCGAAGCTGCCGCCAGCGGCGTCGTCGAGGGTCACGCTATCGCGGCCGCTGCCACCGTCCACCAGGCCTTCGAAGCGGCTACCGGAGAGCAGGGTCAGGCTGTCGTTGCCGCCGCCCATTTCCAGGGCAATGCCGTTGCCGCCGTGGATCAGACCGTCGTTGATGACGGTGTCGTCGAGGTCGCCCGAGAGGGTGACGCCGGACAGGGATTGGCCGGAAATCGTGCCGTGGTTTTCCAGATAGGTAGAGCTGAAGCCGCTGTTGCCATTGCCGTCGTCGACCAGGATGCCGCGGTCGACGCTGCGGATCACCGCGCCGGCGTAGTTGATGATGGTGCCGCCACCCATGGCGATGCCTTCGCTGCCGTTGGGCGAGCCGTCCTTCGAGCCGGCGGCGCCGGTGCCTTCGATGATGCCGTGGTTCTCGATATGGCCGGTGTAGTCGATGTCCACGCCATCGCCGTCGCCGTCCGGCACCAGGCCGTTGTAGGAGCCGGTGATGCGTCCGTAGTTGATCACCGTGCCGTCGCCGTCGGAGCCGAAGCCCGAGCCGTTGCGGCCGATGATCACGCCGTCCGCATAGTTGATCAGGGTGGCGCCGACGTCGGTGGTAATGCCGTGGCGGCCGCCGCTGATCAGGCCGTGGTTCTCCACATGGCCGCCCGAGGCGCCCTGGAAGTCGATACCGTCGTTCTTGGTGTCGGCGGTGATCATGTCCGAGCTGCTGATCTCGCCGTAATTGGTGATCGTTGCGTTGCCGCCGGGACGGATGGCGTCGTTGCCATCGCTGTGGATCACGCCGCTGGCGCGGTTGATGATCGTGACCGTCGCCGCGCTTTGCAGCTTGTCGAAGTCCAGCGCCTGGCCGGTGGCCGAATAGATGCTGCCGGCGTTGTCGATCAGCACGTTGCCGGCGCTGAACGGGTTGTTTATGCGGATGGCGTCGTCGTAGCCGAGGATGCGCCCGCCTTCGCGGTTGATGATCTGGTAGAAGCGCGTGGTGCTGTCGCTGCCGGAGGTATCGACCACGCGGCCGGTGGTGGATTGCATCAGACCGCTGTTGTCGATGACCACGCCAGTGCCGGTGGCCGCGCCCTTGAGGTCGACGCTCTTGCCGCTGGTGACCAGGCTGCCGGTGCGGGTGACCGTCAGGGTGTCCTGGTTGGCCAGGGTGCGGCTGCTGGTCTGGGCGTTGTCGATGATCGGTGAGACCGGCAGGGCCTGGGCGGTTTCGGCGGCGAGGCTCGCCAGCGTGCCGAGCGAGAGCGCAATGCTCAGCGCGAGCGGGTTGGGCTTGTGCAGCATGGCATGGCGTCCTTTTTCTTATCGAAGAGGCCGCCTTTTATAGCGATGGATTATGAAGCTTCTGTAACGGTGCTGGCGCTTTGCCAACGGGGTCGTCGGGCAGGGACGGGAGAAACCTTATATACTCTGCGGTCTTTTTACCGTTTCCACTGTGAGAACCGCCGTGAGCCAGCTGCCGCCCTGCCCCAAATGCAACTCCGAATACACCTACGAAGACGGCGCTCAGCTGGTCTGCCCCGAGTGCGCCCACGAGTGGTCCGCTGACGGTTCGAACGAGGGCGACAGCGATGCCCGCGTGATCAAGGACTCGGTCGGCAACCTGCTGCAGGACGGCGATACCGTCACCGTGATCAAGGACCTCAAGGTCAAGGGCTCGTCCCTGGTGGTGAAGGTCGGCACCAAGGTGAAGAACATCCGCCTGGTGGATGGCGACCACGACATCGACTGCAAGATCGACGGCATCGGCGCGATGAAGCTGAAGTCGGAGTTCGTGAAGAAGGTCTGAGCCTTCCTCGCCCTCACTAAAAAGCCCGGCCATGTGCCGGGCTTTTTTGTGCTTGTTGCTTATCGATGGTTTCGCTGCTGGGCGGGCATCGCACTCCCTGTAGGAGCGGGCCATGCCCGCGATCGCGCGCATGGCGCGCTCCTACAGGGAATCGGAGCGCGCCACTTATTCCTTGTAGTAGACGATCTGGTTGCTGGTCGCCAGCAGCGCACCGGATTCGCTCCACAGCTGCGCGCTCTGGTCGAAGAAGCCGTTGCGGAACTCCTGGGCGCGGGCATCGCCCAGCAGGTAGCCGCTGCCGACGTCAGCCAGTTGCGCGGTGTCGGTGTGGAAGTAGGTGGTGATCGACACGGTGCCGGCTGGCACCGGGGTGGCGCGGCGCAGCCAGACGCGCGGGTAGAAGATGTCGCTCATTGCCGCCAGGGACAGGAAGTCCAGCGGGCGGTCCTGGGCGTCGCGCAGCCAGAGCTGGCTGCGGCTGGTTTCGCCGCTGCCGTCCCATTTCGTCGGGAAGGCGCCGGACACCGGGCGCATCTCGTACTGCTTTGGCCAGGCCACGCCCTTGGCGGCGGGGCTCATCGGCTCGAAGTCGCTGGCCGGGGCCAGATTCGGGAAGGGCAGGTCGGTCAGGCTCCAGGTCTCGCGGCGCAGCGCGGTAACCAGAGTGGCGGTGGTGGTGACCTGCTGCTCGCCGGTTTCATCGGCCTGGGTCAATTGCAGCAGCCAGTGCTGGGTGGAGCGGTTGGTGCGCACCGGGATGGCTTCGACCTGGAAGGCGCCGGCCACGACGGCCGCGGCGTAGTTCACCGTCAGCGACACCGGGCTGCCGAGCAGCTGAGGATGGCGCAGCGCGCCTTGCAGCAGGACCGCGGCGGTGACGCCGCCGAAGGGGCCGACCATGTTCCAGTAGTCCTGGCTGGTGTGGCCTTCGTAGAGGTTGGGCTGGCCGGCCACGGGTTGCAGGGCCACGGCGCGGTCGAACGGGTGCAAGGCAGTATCGGTCATGACTCTCTCGGCGCTTTTTGTTCTCGGGAGAGGCTCTATGTAGAGGAAAGCGCCGAGTCGGGTCAAGGATACCGAGTGGTCAGGGCGTGACCTCGAAGCGCAGCGTGCCGATCACCTGGCCGGCCTCGGTGAGTACCTGCACCTGCCACTTGCCGCTCGGGTCGGTGGGGAAGTTCTGCTTGTGCGTCCAGGCGCGGTAGCCGGCCTCGCGGCCGCCCTTGATGTCCAGGGCGATGCGGTCGACTTCCTGGCCGTCCTTGCGCCAGGCGTGATAGATGCGCTCGTTCAGCCCGCGTGGTGCGTTGATCGCGGTGTAGGCGTAGAGACCCTGGGCTTTGATCTGCGCGACGCTGACCGTCTCCAGGCTGTCGCCGGGGGTGCGCTGGGCGTTGTCGAAGCTCTCGGTCACCGCCATCTCGGTCATCCACAGGGTCGACGGCGGCACCCAGGCGCGGGCGAACCAGCCCACCGCGCCGATGGACAGCGTCAGGCCGACGAGGGCGAACCAGCGCCACCATTTGTGGATCTTCACTGTCACCGCCAGGCTCGGGAACGACAGCAGCACGGCGATGCCCAGTGCCGCCTGGTAGCTCTGCGGGGTGCTCAGGTGGAGGATGATCGGCAGCGCGGTGAGCAGCACCGCGAACAGCGTCAGGGTGTGGTAGCCGAGGAAGGTCCAGCGCCGTACCGAGAGGAACTTGTAGTAAACCGGGTCGGTGATCGCCGCCAGCCCCGCCAGCGTCAGCACGCCGGTGAACAGCGCCTGGCCGCTGTTCCAGGTGGTGGTGACGAAGAAGAACGGCAGGCAGAAGAACAGGCTCTCCTGGTGGATCAGCTGGGTCGCGTAGCGCAGCAGGCCCGGCGGCACTTCCCAGCCGAAACGGCGCTTGAAGCGGTCGGTGAGCAGGTTCTCCAGCATCAGCCAGATCCAGCTGACCAGCATGACGATGGCCATGGCGCGGGCGAAGCCGGCGCGGTGGCGGTCCACCATGATGAAGCTGAAGACCCCGGAGCAGAAGCCGAACAGGGCGATCACGCGCGGGTAGCGTTGCAGCAGGCCGAGGACGAGGGTGATGAGGCGCTGCACGCGCTCTTTCCAGATCAGCATGGGGCGGGGTATGACGAAAACAAAAGGGGGCGGGATTGTAACGCCGGATGTCGGTGGGAGGCACGGGGAGTGACGGGAGGGGAGTTCAGTGCTCGGGCGTTTCCCTCACCCTAACCCTCTCCCAGAGGGAGAGGGGACTGTTCGGCGCGCGCTGTAAGCTCGGTGCTAGCCGACTGACTCCGAGAATAGGCCAACGCTGCAGACGGCTCCCTCTCCCTCCGGGAGAGGGCTGGGGTGAGGGGACGTCATCGCGCCAAGGGTCAGTTCGCGAGCAAGCTCGCTCCTACAAAGAAGAGCAGGCGTCAGTGCTTCCCGCTCAATTCCTCACGCGCATAGTCGACGAACAGCTGCGCCGGCTTGGTCAGCTGGGCGCGCTTGAGCCAGGCGGCGACCAGCCCGGAGGCGCTGACGTCCTCGGCGATGTTCACCATCACCACCTTCTTGCCGTTCGTAGGTGCACTCCGAGTGCGGGCGGGTCACCAGCACCGAGAAGCCGAAACCCTGGCCGACCATGCCGCGCACCATCTCGATCGACGGCGAGCTGAACGCAATGTGCGGGTTCAGCCCCAGTTCCTCGAAGATGCGCACGAAGTAGGTACGGCTGGGCTGCACGTCCAGCAGGATCATCGGCTCCAGCACCAGGTCGCGCAGGGACACCTTGTCCTGCTTGGCGAAGCGGTGGTTTTCCGGCAGTAGCGCGTAGGGGCGCTGCGCGGGCATCAGCGGGTCGGTGGAAATGGTCGCGTCGAGGTCGTGTTCGTAAAGCAGCGCCAGGTCGAAGCGGCCGGCGGTAAGGCCCTGCACCAGCTCCTGCTGCTCGCCGTCGCTGATACGGATTTCCACGCCCGGATAGCGCTCGCGGAAGCCCGAGATCAGCCGCGGCAGGTAGAGCGGGGCGACCGTCTCGAAGCAGCCGATGTCGATCTGCCCGGCCACCACGTCGTTGTCGGCCAGGGCGTTCTGCTCGAATTCGTGGGCCATGCGCAGCAGTTCCTGCGCCTTGCGGTAGAAGCGCGCGCCACTGGGGGTGAGCGACACGCCCTGGGCGTGGTGGCGGATGAACAGCTGCACACCGAAGCTCTCTTCCAGCCCCTTGATCGCCGTCGAAATGGACGGCTGCGCGATGTACAGCTTGCGCGACGCCTCGGCCACGCTGCCGCATTCCACGGTGGTCACGAAATACTTCAATTGCCGCAAGGTATAGGAAGCCACTGCACGCCTCGTTGATGCTTTTTTATACAAGATACCGCGTTGGGCCGGCCGGCGGGGGCGGCCCATGGCGAAGATTTTCCTCGCCGGGGACCACATTTTTCATGGCCTCGGCCGCCTGCTGCGACCCTCCGGGCGCGGGCATACTCCAGGGCAGCCCGTGAAGACACCCTGCAAATCCCGTACACGCAGCCTGGAGTAAAGCTCATGCGCATGGCCCTTTGGCAGACCTGCGGCCGCCCCGGCGATGTTGCCGGCAACCTCGACCAACTGGAGCGCCAGGCCGGCGCCGCGGCCGCCGCCGGTGCGCAGCTGCTGCTGTGCCCGGAGCTGTGGCTGGGCGGCTACAACGTGCCGCAACAAATGAACGAGCTGGCCGAAGCGGCGGATGGGCCGTCGGCCGCGCGCATTGGCGAACTGGCGCAGCGCTTCGGGCTGGCCATCGCCTACGGTTACGCCGAACGCCATCCCCAGGGCGGCAAACCGTACAACTCGGTGCAGGTGATCGGCCCGACCGGCAGCGCCCTGGGCCACTACCGCAAGGCGCACCTGTTCGGTGCCATGGAGCGGGAAGTGTTCAGTGCCGGCGACGTGCTGGAAACGCCGTTCGACTACGCCGGCTGGCGCATCGGCCTGCTGATCTGCTTCGACGTGGAGTACCCCGAGGCGGTACGCACTCACGCCCTCAATGGCGCCGGGCTGATCCTGATTCCCACCGCGCTGACCCCGGAATACGGCGCGGTGCCGGGCGTGATCGTCCCGGCGCGGGCGGTGGAGAACCAGTTGTTCGTCGCCTACTGCAACCACTGCGGCGTGGAAGACGGGCTGGCCTTCCTCGGTGGCTCCTGCATCGTCGCGCCCGACGGCGAGCGCCTGGCTGCCGCCGGGCCCGCGGAGAGTCTGCTGATCGTTGACCTGGACCCCGAGCAGCGTGCTCGCCAGGCCGAGACTTTCCCCTACCTGGCTTGCCGTCGCCCCGAGCTGTACGGTGCGTTGACCCGCTGAATACGGGCCCTGCAGCGGTGCGCAGGCCTGCACCGCGATGGCGCGTCATGCTCCGCCCTGGTGCGAGGCTGCCCAGCTTTTTCATATAGGCCGAAGACAAATTTAATAATTTTCCTTGGCAAGGCCTTGGGCGACCATCCAATCCACATTCGAACAACAACGTCCCTCGAGGGCGAGCGAAGCAGGAGTGCCCTGGTGTACGAGCTCAACGATTGGCGGCAGCGTGCTGCCCGGCAGACCTTCATCGACAGCGCGCTGATCGGCGGCCGCCGCGTGGCCGCGCAGGATGGCGCGACTTTCGCGTCCATCGACCCGGCGACCAATCGCCTGCTGGCCAATGTCGCCGCCTGTGGCGCGGCCGAGATCGATGCCGCCGTGCGTGTCGCTCGCCAGGCTTTCGAGACCGGCCCCTGGGCGCGCATGGCGCCGCGTGAGCGCAAGGCCGTGCTGCAGAAGCTCGCCGAGCTGATGATGAGCCACCGCGACGAGCTGGCCCTGCTCGACACCCTGAACATGGGCAAGCCGGTGATGGACGCCTGGAACATCGACGTGCCCGGCGCCGCTGGCGTGTTCTCCTGGTACGCCGAAAGCCTCGACAAGCTCTACGACCAGGTCGCCCCGACCGCGCAGAACGCCTTGGCCACCATCACCCGCACGCCGCTGGGCGTGATCGGCGCCGTGGTGCCGTGGAACTTCCCCCTCGACATGGCCGCCTGGAAGCTGGCGCCCGCACTGGCTGCCGGTAACTCCGTGGTGCTCAAGCCCGCCGAGCAGTCGCCGTTCTCCGCCCTGCGCCTGGCCGAGCTGGCGCTGGAAGCCGGCATCCCCGAAGGCGTGCTGAACGTCGTGCCGGGCCTGGGCGAAGCCGCCGGCAAGGCGCTGGGCCTGCACCCGGACGTGGACGCTCTGGTGTTCACCGGCTCGACCCAGGTCGGCAAGTACTTCATGCAGTATTCCGCGCAGTCCAACCTCAAGCAGGTCTGGCTGGAGTGCGGCGGCAAGAGCCCGAACCTGGTGTTCGCCGACTGCCGCGACCTCGACCTGGCCGCTGAAAAAGCCGCCTTCGGCATCTTCTTCAACCAGGGTGAAGTCTGCTCGGCCAACTCGCGCCTGCTGGTGGAGCGTTCGATCCATGACGAGTTCGTCGAGCGCCTGATCGCCAAGGCCCGCGACTGGACGCCGGGCGACCCGCTGGACCCAGCCAGCCGCGCCGGCTCCATCGTCGACAACAAGCAGACCGCCGGCATCATGGCCTGCATCGACCGCGCCCAGAGCGACGGCGCGCAGCTCGCCTGCGGTGGCCGCCAGCTGAGCTTCAATGGCTCGGACAACTTCATCGAACCGACCATCTTCACCGGCGTGCGCCCGGAACAGTCCCTGGCCCGCGACGAAGTGTTCGGCCCGGTGCTTGCAGTCATCCCCTTCGACAGCGAAGAAGAAGCCGTGCGCCTGGCCAACGACAGCATCTACGGCCTCGCCGCTTCCCTGTGGAGCGACGACCTGCACCGCGCTCACCGCGTTGCCCGCAAGCTCAATGCCGGTACCGTGTCGGTGAACACCGTGGACGCGCTGGACCCGGCGATTCCCTTCGGCGGCGGCAAGCAATCCGGCTTCGGCCGCGACCTCTCGCTGCACTCGTTCGACAAGTACACCCAGCTCAAGACCACCTGGTTCCAGCTGCGCGACTGAAGACAAGACAGGCCGCCGGGGTCGACCCCGGCGCCTGAGCAACACCCCGATTGCTAACCGAACCGTTCGAGACGGCCGGTGAGACTGCCCAGGTAAGTCCGTCGCCCTCGATCCCCTGAAGACCCCTCAGGCCGGCTGCCGGAGCACCGCCGAGGGATAGAGGAGAAAGTCGATGACCGACAACACCCGCGCCCCGCGCGACACCCGTGAATACCAGAAAGCGGATGCGGCCCACCACATCCACGCCTTCCTCGACCAGAAGGCGCTGAACGCCGAAGGCCCGCGCGTGATGGTGCGCGGCGAAGGCCTGCACCTCTGGGACAACGACGGCAACAAGTACATCGACGGCATGTCCGGCCTGTGGTGCACCAACCTGGGCTACGGCCGCAAGGACCTGACTGCCGCCGCCACCGCCCAGCTCGACGAACTGCCGTACTACAACATGTTCTTCCACACCACCCACCCGGCGGTGATCGAACTCTCCGAGACCCTCTTCAGCCTCCTGCCCGACCACTACAGCCACGCGATCTACACCAACTCCGGCTCCGAGGCCAACGAGGTGCTGATCCGTACCGTGCGCCGCTTCTGGCAGATCGAAGGCAAGCCGCAGAAGAAGATCATGATCGGCCGCTGGAACGGCTACCACGGCTCCACCCTGGCGGCCACCGCGCTGGGCGGCATGAAGTTCATGCACGAGATGGGCGGCCTGATTCCGGATATCGCGCACATCGACGAGCCCTACTTCTTCGCCGCCGGCGGTGACCTGACCCCGGCCGAGTTCGGCCGTCGCTGCGCGCTGCAGCTGGAAGAAAAAACTCTCGAGCTGGGCGCCGACAACGTCGCCGGCTTCATCGCCGAACCCTTCCAGGGCGCTGGCGGCATGATCTTCCCGCCGGAAAGCTACTGGCCGGAAATCCAGCGCATCTGCCGTCAGTACGACGTGCTGCTGTGCGCCGACGAAGTGATCGGCGGCTTCGGCCGTACCGGCGAGTGGTTCGCTCACCAGCACTTCGGCTTCCAGCCCGACACCCTGTCCATCGCCAAGGGCCTGACCAGCGGCTACATCCCCATGGGCGGCCTGGTGCTGAGCAAGCGCATCGCCCAGGCGCTGGTGGAAGAGGGCGGCGTGTTCGCCCACGGCCTGACCTACTCCGGCCACCCGGTGGCCGCCGCCGTCGCCGTTGCCAACCTGCGCGCGCTGCGTGACGAGGGCTGGGTGAACGCGGTGAAGAACGACACCGGCCCGTACCTGCAACAGTGCCTGCGCGAAGTCTTCGGCAATCACCCGCTGGTGGGCGACATCCAGGGCACCGGCTTTGTCGCCGCGCTGCAGTTCGTCCAGGACAAGGCCACCCGCAAGCGCTTCGACAACGAGAACGACATCGCCTGGCGCTGCCGCACCATCGGCTTCGAGGAGGGCGTGATCATCCGCTCCACCCTTGGCCGCATGATCATGGCCCCGGCGCTGGTTGCCGGCCGTGCCGAGATCGACGAACTGGTCGACAAGACCCGCCGCGCGGTCGACCGCACGGCCCAGGAAATCGGCGTGCTGTAAGCCGCTTTTCCTGTAGGAGCGGGCCATGCCCGCGATCCACCAACGGTCGCGGGCATGGCCCGCTCCTACACCGCTCCAGCTTCACCACAACGCCGCGAGCGCAAAGACGCCCGCGCGATGGAACTCTTTTTGCCCGGCTTCTGGCCGGGGGTACTGCCCAGCAACACAACAACGCCAATCCGGCTGTGGGAGTCGTTCCATGAAAGTGTCCTTGCTCACGCGCATCTCCATCACCTGTGCCCTCGCCGCCGCTGTCGGTAGCGTTAACGCCCAGTCCCAAAGCATCACCGTCATCTCCTTCGGCGGCGCCACCAAGGCGGCCCAGGAGCAGGCCTACTTCAAGCCCTTCGAGGCCAGCGGCGCCGGCAAGATCGTCGCCGGCGAGTACAACGGCGAGATGGCCAAGGTGAAAGCCATGGTCGACGTCGGCAAGGTCACCTGGGACGTGGTCGAAGTGGAAAGCCCCGAGCTGCTGCGCGGCTGCGAGGAAGGCCTGTTCGAGCGCATCGACCCCGCCGCCATCGGCAACGAATCGCAGTTCGTCCCCGGCACCCTGAGCGAGTGCGGCGTGGCCACCTACGTCTGGTCCATGGTCATGGCCTACAACGGCGCCAAGGTCGCCAAGGCCCCGCAATCCTGGGCCGATTTCTGGAACACCGCTGAATATCCGGGCAAGCGCGGCCTGCGCAAGGGCGCCAAGTACACCCTGGAAATCGCCCTGCTGGCCGACGGCGTGAAGCAGGAAGACCTCTACAAGGTGCTCGGCACGAAAGAGGGCGTCGATCGCGCCTTCGCCAAGCTCGACCAGCTCAAGGGCAACATCCAGTGGTGGGAAGCCGGCGCGCAACCGCCGCAGTGGCTGGCCGCCGGTGACGTGGTGATGAGCGCCGCCTACAACGGCCGCATCGCTGCCGCGCAGAAGGAAGGCGTGAAGCTGGGCATCGTCTGGCCGGGCAGCCTGTACGACCCGGAATACTGGGCCGTGGTGAAGGGCACGCCGAACAAGGCGCTGGCCGAGAAGTTCATCGCCTTCGCCAGCCAGCCGCAAACCCAGAAGACCTTCTCCGAGAACATCCCCTACGGCCCGGTGCACAAGGGCACGCTGGACCTGCTGCCGGCGGACGTGCGCGACGCGCTGCCCACCGCGCCAGCCAACCTCGAAGGCGCCCGCTCGGTGGACGCGGCCTTCTGGGTCGACCACGGCGAAGAGCTGGAACAGCGCTTCAACGCCTGGGCCGCCCGCTGATCCTTTCCTGATCCAAGCCCGGCGCTCGCGCCGGGCCTGCCTTGCCAACGACGCGTGAGAAACACAATGACAACGACGCAAAACCAGGCGACGACGCTGGAGCTGAGCACCATCCAGCCCATCGCCGCGCACGAACGACACGGCCGCGCCCGCGACCTCTTCACCATCTGGTTCGGCAGCAACATCATGCTGCTGACCGTGGTCACCGGCGCCCTGGCGGTCACCGTGTTCAAGCTGCCATTCTTCGCCGCCGTGCTGGCGCTGGTGCTCGGCAACCTGGTGGGTGGCGTGTTCATGGCCCTGCACTCGGCCCAGGGCCCGCAGCTGGGCGTGCCGCAGATGGTGCAGACCCGCGGCCAGTTCGGTTCTTTCGGTTCCCTGCTGGTGGTCGCCCTGGTGGTGATCATGTACCTGGGCTTCTTCGCCTCCAACCTGGTGCTCGGCGGCCAGGCACTGCACGCGCGTTTCGAGGTGATCGGCACCAACACCGGCATCCTGCTGGTGGGTGCGATCAGCGTGATCGCCACGGTGTTCGGCTACCGCCTGATCCACGGCTACACCCGCGTGATGTCCTGGCTGTCCGGCGCGGTGCTGCTGATCAGCTTCGTCTGGCTGGTGTTCGTCCACGGCCTGCCGGCGGACCTGCTGCAGCGCAACGAGAACAACATCCCCGGCTTCCTCGGTGCGCTGTCCATCGCCGCGCTGTGGCAATTGGCGTATGCGCCCTACGTCTCCGACTACTCGCGCTACATGCCGCAGGGCACTGGTGCGCGCACTGCGTTCTGGTCGAGCTACTGGGGCTGCTGCCTGGGCTCGATCCTGCCGATGCTGCTGGGTGTGCTGGTCGGCTTGTCGGTGGGCGAGGGCGACGTCATCGCCGGCCTGATCGAGATGACCGGCGGCTTCAGCGCCATCATGGTTGCGGTGTTCTCCATCGGCATCGCCGCCACCAACTCGATGAACCTGTACTGCGGCACGCTCTCGGCCATCACCGTCGGCCAGACCCTGCTGCCGTCCTGGTCGGCCCAGGCCGGCTGGCGCGCGGTGATCGCCCTGGCGCTGTTCAGTGGCTCCCTGGCCATCGCCCTGCTCGGCCAGGACAACTTCATGGCCAACTACACCAACTTCATCCTGCTGCTGCTCTACGTGCTGGTGCCCTGGAGCGCGATCAACCTGGTCGACTACTACCTGGTGGCTCACGGCGAATACGACGTGCTGTCGTTCTTCCGTCGTGACGGCGGCATCTACGGCACCTTCAACTGGACCGCGGTGAACTGCTACATCCTCGGCATCCTGGTGCAGGTGCCGTTCATGTCCACCGCGCTCTACACCGGCGCTGCCGCGCAGGCCATGAACGGCGCGGACATCTCCTGGGTTGTCGGCCTGGGCGTGGTCTCGCCGGTCTACTGGTTGTTCAGTCGCAAGCGCCAGCGCGCCCTGAAGGCGGCCCGCGCATGAGCCGCCGCACCGGGTTCTTCTTCGACGAGCGCTGCTTCTGGCACGCGACCGGGCTGCACGCGCTGATCCTTCCCGTCGGTGGCTGGTTGCAGCCGCCGGTGGGCGCCGGCCACGCCGAATCGCCGGAGAGCAAACGCCGGCTGAAAAGCCTGATGGACGTCTCCGGCCTGAGCCAGCAGCTGCACCTGTCCAGCGCTCCGCTGGCCAGCGAGGAAGACCTGCTGCGGGTGCACCCGGCCAGCTACCTGGAGCGCTTCAAGGCCTACAGCGATGCCGGCCACGGCGACATGGGCGAGGAAACCATGGTCAGCCATGGCACCTACGACATCGCCCGGCAGTCCGCCGGTCTGACCATCGCCGCAGTGGACGCGGTACTGCGCGGCGAGCTGGACAACGCCTACGCGCTGTCCCGCCCGCCGGGTCACCACTGCCTGCCGGATCGCGGCATGGGCTTCTGCTACCTGGCGAACATCGCCGTGGCGGTGGAGACGGCCAAGGCGCGCCACGGGATCCAGCGCGTGGCGGTGCTCGACTGGGACGTGCACCACGGCAACGGGACCGAGGCGATCTTCTACGGCCGCGACGACGTGCTGACCCTGTCGATCCACCAGGCCGACTGCTACCCCACCGGCAGCGGTGCGGTGGACGACATCGGCGAGGGCGCGGGCAAGGGCTACAACCTCAACGTGCCGCTCTATCCGGGCAGCGGTGACGACGCCTACCGCGTGGCCATGGAGACGATCATCGTGCCGGCGCTGGAGCGCTTCCAGCCCGAGCTGATCGTGGTGGCCAGCGGCTTCGACGCCAACGGCGTGGACCCGCTGGCACGCATGCTCGCCCACAGCGAGACCTTCCGCTTCATGACCGCCGCCGTGCGCGACGCTGCCGAGCGCCTGTGCGATGGCAAGCTAGTGGTGGTGCACGAAGGCGGCTATGCGGAAGCTTATGTGCCGTTCTGCGGCCATGCGGTGATCGAGGAAATGGCCGGCGTGCGCACCGAAGTGGTCGATCCCTTCCTGCCGATGCTCGAAGGCCAGCAGCCCGACGCGGACTTCCGTGCCTTCCAGCGCCAGGCACTGGAGCGGATGGCGGCGAAGTTGCTGGGTTGAGTGCCGGCCTCACGGTGAACCTGTAGGAGCGGGCCATGCCCGCGATCGCGCGCATGGCCCGCTCCTACAGATTGCGTCAGCTCGTAGGGTGCATAACGCCCCAAGCGTTATCCGCCGTTACCCTGCGAGAGCGGCTAGAGTGGGGATTCCATCCAAGACAACGGATAGCGTCCCCATGAAGTTGCTGCTCCTTCCCCTTGGCCTGCTGGCCTTCTCCTCCCTCGCCCACGCTGCCGACGACTGCGCCGACGCCCAGACCCAGAGCGAGATCAACGCCTGTACCGGCGCCGCCTACAAGGCCAGCGACAAACGCCTCAACGACCTCTACGGACAGTATCGCCAGCGCCTGGATGCCGGGCAGAAGAAGGCCCTCACCGCCGCGCAGAAGGCCTGGCTGACCTACCGCGATCTCAGCTGCAAGTTCGAGACGTCCAGCGTCGAGGGCGGCTCGGGCTATCCGATGGCCCACAGCAATTGCCTGAAGGCCATGACGGATAACCGCATCAAGGAACTGCAGCTGCTGTCTGACTGCCAGGAAGGCGACTTCAACTGCCCCGCGCCCAAGCCCTGATCGCATTTGTAGGATGGCGTGGAGCGCAGCGATACCCATCGATCCGGTCCACCGTCAGCATGGGTATCGCTGCGCTCCACCCATCAGACGAAGAGAGACTCAGTGTAGGAGCGGGCCATGCCCGCGATCGCGCGCATGGCGCGCTCCTACAGGGTAAGCACGTCCTGACCCGAGACAAAAAAGGGAGCCTTGCGGCTCCCCTGGAGAGACGGCCGCGGAAGTGGAGTCGCGGCCGGGGTCGGTTGCGCCGTCAGGCGGCGCGGAACAGGTTGTGCGGGTCGATGACGAATTTCTTCGGCACCCCGGCATCGAACTCGCCGTAGCCCTTGGGCGCCTGGTCGAGGGTGATGACTTCCACCCCGACGACCTCGGCGATCTTGATGCGGTCCCACATGATCGCCTGCATCAGCTGGCGGTTGTATTTCATCACCGGGGTCTGGCCGGTGTGGAAGCTGTGCGACTTGGCCCAGCCCAGGCCGAAGCGGATGCTCAGCGAACCCTGCTTGGCCGCCGCGTCCACCGCGCCCGGGTCCTCGGTGACGTAGAGGCCCGGGAATGCCGATCTTGCCGGCTACCCGCGTCACACCCATCAGCGAGTTCAGCACGGTGGCCGGAGCCTCGTGCTGCGAGCCCGAATGACCATGGCCGCGGGCTTCGAAGCCCACCGCGTCGACCGCGCAGTCCACTTCCGGCACGCCCAGTAGATCGGCGATCTGTTCGCCGAGCGGAGTGTCCTTGGACAGGTCGACGTCTCGAAGCCCAGCGCCTGCGCGCGTGGTGCCAGGCGGGTCGGGTTGACGTCACCGACGATGACCACGGCGGCGCCCAGCAGGCGGGCCGAAGCGGCGGCAGCGAGGCCGACCGGACCCGCGCCGGCGATGTAGACAGTGCTGCCCGGACCGACGCCGGCAGTCACCGCACCGTGGTAGCCGGTCGGGAAGATATCGGAGAGGCAGGTCAGGTCGCGGATCTTCTCCATCGCCTGGTCGCGGTCGGGGAAGCTCAGCAGGTTGAAGTCGGCGTAGGGAACCATCACGTACTCGGCCTGGCCGCCGACCCAGCCGCCCATGTCGACGTAGCCGTAGGCACCGCCGGCGCGGGAGGGATTGACAGTTCAGGCAGACGCCGGTCTGCCGCTCCTTGCAGAGTACGGCAGCGGCCGCAGGCGACGTTGAACGGCACCGAGACGATATCGCCGACCTTCATGGTTTCCACGCCGCGGCCGATCTCGACGACCTCGCCGGTGATCTCGTGCCCCAGCATCAGGCCTTCCGGCGCGGTGGTACGGCCACGGACCATGTGCTGGTCGGAGCCGCAGATGTTGGTGGACACCACGCTGCAGGATCACCCCGTGGTCGATCGTCTTGCCCTGCGGGTTGACCATCTTCGGATAGGGGATGTTCTGAACTTCGACCTTGCCCGGGCCGAGATAAACCACACCACGATTGCCAGACATACGCATTCCTCATTGTGTTTGTGGGTACAAAGGCGGGCCTTGCGGCACGCGGTTTTGCACTGGGATGTCGTGTGTTGCGCGACAGGGCCGGTCAGGACAGCTGGCAGCCGGCTGGGCTGTCGGTGTTGCTCGGTGCGTGGGAGGAGGTCGAGCAGCCTCTCTCCCCCAACCCTCTCCCTGAAGGGAGAGGGAGCTGTTCGGTGTGGCCGGATGGCACGGAGCCCGGCCTCGCTCGGATATCCCCTCTCCCTTCAGGGAGAGGGCTAGGGAGAGGGTGCTCCACAGCGAGCACCACAGTCCGGAGTGAAACGTAGGGCGGATGAGCTCCATCCATCCGCCGTTGCGGGCTTCATGGCGGATAACGCCTGTGGCGTTATGCGCCCTACGGGGTGCTGCTCTACAGCACCACCGTCCTATTGGCATTCAGGAACACGCGTTTCTCGATGTGGTAGCCCACGGCCTTGGCCAGGGTCAGGCACTCCACGTCGCGGCCCTTGGCGATCAGGTCCTCGGGGTAGTGGGAGTGGTCCACGGGCTCGACGCCCTGGGCGATGATCGGGCCCTCGTCGAGGTCGTTGTTGATGTAGTGGGCGGTGGCGCCGACCAGCTTCACGCCCTTCTGGTAGGCCTGGTGGTAGGGCTTGGCGCCCTTGAAGCCGGGCAGCAGCGAGTGGTGGATGTTGATCGCCCAGCCGTCCAGGCGGCGGCACAGCTCGGGCGAGAGCACCTGCATGTAGCGGGCGAGGATCACCAGTTCGGCGCCGGTTTCCTCGATCACCTGCCAGACCTTCGCCTCCTGCGCGCCCTTGTCGTTCGGGTCGAGGGCGAAGTGGTGGTAGGGAATGCCGTGCCAGCGCGCCAGCGGCTCCAGGTCCGGGTGGTTGGAGACCACCGCCACCACGTCCATCGGCAGCTGGCCGATGCGTTGGCGGTAGAGCAAGTCGTTCAGGCAGTGGTCGGCCTTGGAGACCATGATCACCACCTTGCTGCGGTAGCCCGGCGGGGTCAGCTCGACGTTCATCTGGAAGGGCGAGACGCGATCGGCGAGGCCGGCGCGGAAGGCCGCCTCGTCGAAGCCGTCGCCGGCGCGGAATTCGATGCGGATGAAGAAGCGCTGCGCCAGGCGGTCATCGAAGGAGTGGTGCTCGGTGACGTAGCAGCGCTGTTCGAACAGGTAGCGCGTGACCACGTCCACCGTGCCCAGCAGGCTCGGGCTGTCGGCGGTGAGAATCCAGGTATCGGGGGTGCGGCTCATGGTCTGGCTCCGAAGCATTCTCTCGTAGGAGACGTTCTCGCTGGAGAGGTTGGAGTGGGGTTTCCCTCACCCCGGCCCTCTCCCAGAGGGAGAGGGGGGAAGAGCGCTTCTTACGCGGCCACCTGCAGGCCGTACTCGGCGCAGGCGTCCTGCAGCCACAGCCAGATGTAGTCGGAGAAGCTGCGGCGCACCACCAGCTCCCAGGTGTGCTCGCCGGTATGGCGGATCACCAGCTGGGACTTGGCGAAGTTCGTACCCACCGCCTTGCCCACCGGGAAGTTGCTCGGGTGCACGTCGTAGCCGGTGGACTTCATCAGCACTTCGCGGACCTTGGCGCCTTCGAGCTCCAGCAGGGTCTGGCCGCCGCTGACGTTGATCACCGAGTAGTGCAGGTCCTCGCCGAGGGCTTCGCGCAGTCGCTGCTCGACGGTGAATTCCTCGCCGCCGGGGACGATCAGCAGCCACTCGTCCGGGCCGAGCCACTGCAGCGAGGTCTCGCCCTTGGCCACCAGGCCCAGGGCTACCGGCAGCTCCAGGCCCAGGGCCTTGTGCACGCCGCCGGCGAAGGCCGGGTCGTGGGCGTCGCCACGCAGGGTCAGGTGGCCGAGGAATTTCTTCTCGCGCAGGGTCACGCCGGCGTTGGTCACCTTGCGCGCGGCGAGCTTGTCCAGCTCGGCGTGGTGCAGGGGGGATTCGGCCTGGATGCCATCGGCGGGGCGTTGCTGGTAGAGGTTGGCTTTGCTCATGTTCTGTTCACCTTGGGGGCGCTTATCGCCTGTTTCCCCTCACCCCAGCCCTCTCCCAAGGGGAGAGGGGGCCGAGCTGAGTGTGCTGTGAGTGTCGTGCTCGCCGGCGCCTCCGAACTGTTCCCTCTCCCTGTGGGAGAGGGTTAGGGTGAGGGCAGCCGGACGCGCCGGATCAATCCACGTTCTGCCGTTCGCCTTTCGGGTCGTAGAACACCGAGCTGCAGATTTCCGCCTCGATCACCCGGCCATCGGCGAGCGGGGCATAGACCTTCTCGCCCAGGCGCTTGATGCCGCCCTTCACCACCGCCAGGGCGAAGCTGTAGCCCAGGCTGCTGCTCATGTAGCTGGAGGTGACGTGGCCGACCATGGTCGCCGGGATGGTGTGCTGCGGGGTGAACAGCAGTTGCGCGCCTTCGGGCAGCAGGTCCATCGGGTTGGTCGGCTTGAGGCCGACCAGCTGCTTGCGGTCTTCGCGCTGGCAGTCGGCGCGGTTCATGCCACGCCAGCCGATCCAGGAGAAAGGTTTAGTGCGGCCCACCGCCCAACCCATGTTCAGGTCGTCCGGGGTGACCGAGGCGTCGGTGTCCTGGCCGACGATGATGAAGCCCTTCTCGGCGCGCAGGACGTGCATGGTCTCGGTGCCATACGGCGTCAGGTTGTACTTCGCGCCGGCAGCGACGATGGCCTCCAGCACACCCATGGCGTAGTTGGCCTGGATGTTCACCTCGTAGGACAGCTCGCCGGTGAAGGAGATGCGGAACACCCGCGCCGGGACGCCGGCGACCTTGCCTTCCTTCCAGGTCATGAAGGGGAAGGCGTCCTTGTCCAGGTCGATGTCGGTGACCTCGGCCAGCAGCTTGCGGCTGTTGGGGCCGGACAGGGTCAGGGTGGCCCAGTGGTCGGTGACCGAGCTGAAGTACACCTTCAGCTCCGGCCATTCGGTCTGGTGGTACAGCTCCAGCCACTCCAGCACGCGCGCCGCGCCGCCGGTGGTGGTGGTCATGACGAAGTGGTTGTCGGCCAGGCAGGCGGTGACGCCATCGTCGAAGACCATGCCGTCTTCCTTGCACATCAGGCCATAGCGGGCCTTGCCCACGTCCAGCTTGGTCCAGGCGTTGGTGTAGACGCGGTTGAGAAACTCGCGGGCATCCGGGCCCTGGATGTCGATCTTGCCCAGGGTCGAGGCGTCCAGCAGGCCGACCGACTCACGCACGGCGCGGCATTCGCGGGCCACGGCGGCGTGCATGTCTTCGCCGCGCTTGGGGAAGTACCACGGGCGCTTCCACTGGCCGACGTCCTCGAACTCGGCGCCGTTCTTCACGTGCCAGGCGTGCAGGGCGGTGAAGCGCACCGGTTCGAACAGGTGACCGCAGTGGCGGCCGGCCACGGCGCCGAAGGTCACCGGGGTGTAGTTGGGGCGGAACATGGTGGTGCCGGTGTCGGCGATGCTCTTGCCCTGGGCGCGGGCGGCAATCGCCAGGCCGTTGATGTTGCCCAGCTTGCCCTGGTCGGTGCCGAAGCCCAGCGCGGTGTAGCGCTTGACGTGCTCGATGGACTCGAAGCCCTCGCGGCAGGCCAGTTCGATGGCGGCGGCGGTGACGTCGTTCTGGGTGTCGACGAACTGCTTGGGTGCGCGCGCCGTGGATTTCTCGTGGGGCACCTGGAACAGCGCGAGGGTAGCGTCCTCGGCGCGCTCGGCGACCACCGGCAGCTCGCCTTCGACCGCCTTGAAGCCGCCGTCGACAGCGGCCTGGCTGCCGGCCTGGTAGCCGTCGGCCAGGGCATCGGCGAGACGGAACACACCGTTCACCGCACCGGCACAAATGCGTTTCTGGAAGGCCAGGCCGGGCACGAAGGCGAGGATGTCCTCGCGCCATTCCGGCTTGCCGCCCAGGTGCGAGGCCAGGTGCACCACCGGGCTGTAGCCGCCGGAGCTGGCGATGAGGTCGCAGTCCAGCCATTCACCGGGCGCATTGACCTTGTGGCGGAAGGTGTCGATGGAGGCGACCTTCGCACCGGTCACGCGTTTGCTGCCGCGTGCCTCGATCACTGCGCTGCCGGTGATGACCCGCATACCGCGCTTGCGCGCTTCCTCGACCCATTCGCCGCGCGGATTGGGGCGGGCGTCGGCGATGGCGACCACCTGCAGACCGGCTTCCTGCCAGTCCAGGGCGACGCGGTAGGCGTAGTCGTTGTTGGTGGACAGCACCAGTTTCTTGCCCGGTGCCACGCCATAGCGGCGCACATAGGTGGAGACGGCGCCGGCGAGCATGTTGCCCGGCACGTCGTTGTTCGCGTAGACCAGCGGGCGCTCGTGGGCACCGGCGGCGAGCACCACACGGTTGGCGCGGACGCGGTGCACGCGCATGCGCACCTGACCCAGCGGAGCGGTCTCGCCGAGATGGTCGGTGCGACGCTCGTGGATGGTGAGGAAGTTGTGGTCGTGGTAGCCGTTTACGGTGGAACGCGGCAGCAGGATCACGTCCGGGTTGCCTTCCAGCTCGGCGATGGCCTGGGCCACCCATTCCTCGGCCGGCTTGCCGTCGAGGGTTTCGCGGGTGTCGAGCAGGCTGCCGCCGAACTCTTCCTGTTCGTCGGCGAGGATCACCCGTGCACCACTGCGCGAGGCGGCCAGGGCGGCGGCGAGGCCGGCGGGGCCGGCGCCGACGATCAGCACGTCGGCGTGGTGGTTCATCCAGTCGTAGCTGTCCGGGTCCACTTCGGTGGGCGCGCGGCCAAGGCCCGCGGCCTTGCGGATGTACTTCTCGTAGGTCAGCCACATGGACTGCGGGTACATGAAGGTCTTGTAGTAGAAGCCGGGCGGCATCATCTTCCCGCCGACCTTGCCGAAGATCCCCATGAGGTCGTTCTGCACGTTCGGCCAGCCGTTGGTGGCGGTGGCCACCAGGCCGTTGTACAGCGCCTGCTGGGTGGCGCGCACGTTGGGTACCTGGGTGGATTCGCGCGAGCCGATCTGCAGGATGGCGTTGGGCTCTTCGGCGCCGGCGGCGACGATGCCGCGCGGGCGCGAGTACTTGAAGCTGCGGCCGAGGATGTCGACGCCGTTGGCCAGCAGTGCGGCGGCCAGGGTGTCACCGGCGAAGCCCTGGTAGCTCTGGCCGTTGAAGCTGAAGGTCAGCGATTTGTTGCGGTCGATGCGACCGCCACGGGACAGGCGATTGATCTGGCTCATTAGGCCTTCTCCACGGCGGGCTGGACGGCGGCTTGCTTCTCGGTGTCAGCATCGGCGGCGGTGATGCTGGGTTTTTCGCCGATCTTGTAGGTTTCGAGAATTTCGTAGGTCACCGTGTGGCGGGTGACGTTGAAGTACTGGCGGCAGCCGGCAGCGTGCACCCACAGCTCGTGGTGGATTCCGCGCGGGTTGTCGCGGAAGAACATGTATTCGCCCCACTCGGCGTCGGTGCAGGCGGCCGGATCGAGCGGGCGCGGGATGTGCGCCTGGCCCTTGGCGTGGAATTCCTCTTCGGAACGCAGCTCGCCGCAATGAGGGCAGAAGATGTTCAACATGATTAATGCCCTCTTTAGTGAGCTACGGCTGCAGCGCCGTGTTCGTCGATCAGCGCGCCGGTGTGGAAGCGTTCGATGGAGAAGGGCGCGGCCAGCGGATGCGGCTCGCCCTTGGCGAGGGTGGCGGCGAAGACGTTGCCCGAACCGGGAGTGGCCTTGAAGCCGCCGGTGCCCCAGCCGCAGTTGAAGAACAGGTTCTTCACCGGGGCCTTGCCGATGATCGGGCAGGCGTCCGGGGTGGTGTCGACGATGCCGCCCCACTGGCGGTTCATGCGTACGCGCGAGAGCACCGGGAACATCTCGACGATGGCCTGCAGGGTGTGCTCGATCACCGGATAGGAGCCGCGCTGGCCGTAGCCGTTGTAGCCGTCGATGCCGGCGCCGATGACCAGGTCGCCCTTGTCCGACTGGCTGATGTAGCCGTGCACGGCGTTGGACATGATCACGCTGTCGATGATGGGTTTCAGCGGCTCGGAGACCAGCGCCTGCAGCGGGTGCGATTCGATCGGCAGGCGGAAGCCGGCGAGCATCGCCATGTGTCCGGAGTTGCCGGCGGTGACCACGCCGACGCGCTTGGCGCCGATGAAGCCGCGGTTGGTCTCTACGCCGATCACTGCGCCGTCCTGCTTGCGGAAGCCGATCACTTCGGTCTGCTGGATCAGGTCCACGCCCAGGGCGTCGGCGGCACGGGCGAAGCCCCAGGCCACGGCATCGTGTCGGGCGACGCCGCCACGACGTTGCACGGTGGAGCCCATCACCGGGTAGCGGGCGCTTTTGGTGCAGTTCAGGTAGGGAATCTCTTCGGCCACCTGCTGCGCATTGAGCAGTTCGCCGTCCACGCCGTTGAGCCGGTTGGCGCTCACGCGGCGCTCGCCGTCGCGCATGTCCTGCAGGGTGTGGCAGAGGTTGTAGACCCCGCGCTGGGAGAACATGACGTTGTAGTTCAGGTCCTGGGACAGGCCTTCCCACAGCTTCATGGCGTGTTCGTAGAGCAGCGCCGACTCGTCCCACAGGTAGTTGGAACGCACGATGGTGGTGTTGCGCGCGGTGTTGCCGCCGCCCAGCCAGCCTTTCTCGATCACCGCGACGTTGGTGATGCCGTGTTCCTTGGCCAGGTAGTAGGCAGTGGCCAGGCCATGCCCGCCGCCGCCGACGATGACTACGTCATACACCGGCTTGGGCGTGGGCGTGCGCCACATGCGCTGCCAGTTCTCGTGGTGGCTCAGGGAGTGCTTGAACAGGCCGAAGCCGGAGTAGCGTTGCATGGGGTGCTCCTGATTGTTCTTGTCGCCGGGCTGCTCTTCGTAGGAGCGAGCTTGCTCGCGAATGGCCTCGCGGCGGGGCTGGTTCGCGAGCAAGCTGCGCTCCTACAAAAGCGCTGCGATACTTAGCGGTAGACCGGGAAGTCCGCGCACAGGCCGGCGACCTGGGTGGCGACTTTCGCCTCCACGTCGGCGTCGCCCAGGTGGTCCAGTACGTCGCTGATCCAGCCGGCCAGCTCGCGGCACTGTTCTTCCTTCAGCCCACGGGTGGTGACCGCCGGGGTGCCGATGCGGATGCCGGAGGTGACGAACGGGCTCTGCGGGTCGTTCGGCACGGCGTTCTTGTTCACGGTGATGCCGACGCGGCCCAGCGCTGCGTCCGCTTCCTTGCCGGTCAGGCCCTGCTTCACCAGGCTGATCAGCATCAGGTGGTTGTCGGTACCGCCGGAAACCACGTCATAGCCACGCTCGATGAACACCTTGGCCATGGCCTGGGCGTTCTTGATCACCTGGGCCTGGTAGTCCTTGAAGCCGGGCTCCAGCGCTTCCTTGAAGCACACCGCCTTGGCAGCGATCACGTGCATCAGCGGGCCACCCTGGGCGCCAGGAAAGACGGCCGAGTTGAGCTTCTTCTCGATCTCTTCGTTGGATCTGGCCAGGATCAGGCCGCCGCGCGGGCCGCGCAGGGTCTTGTGGGTGGTGGTGGTGACCACGTCGGCGTAGGGCAGCGGGTTCGGGTACAGGCCGGCGGCAACCAGACCGGCGACGTGGGCCATGTCGACGAACAGCAGCGCACCGACCTTGTCGGCGATGGCGCGGAAGCGCGGGAAGTCCAGCGTCTTGGAGTAGGCGGAGAAGCCGGCGACGATCATCTTCGGCTGGTGTTCCACGGCCAGGCGCTCGACCTCGTCGTAGTCGATCAGCCCGGTGTCGGTGTTCAGGCCGTACTGCACGGCGTTGTACAGCTTGCCGGAGGAGGAGACCTTGGCGCCGTGGGTCAGGTGGCCGCCATGGGCCAGGCTCATGCCCAGGATGGTGTCGCCGGCGTTGATCAGCGCGAGGTACACGGCGGAGTTGGCCGAGGAGCCGGAGTGCGGCTGGACGTTGGCGTAGTCGGCGCCGAACAGCTGCTTGGCGCGATCGATGGCCAGCTGCTCGACCTTGTCCACATGCTCGCAGCCGCCGTAGTAACGCTTGCCCGGATACCCTTCGGCGTACTTGTTGGTCAGCCCGCTGCCCTGGGCCTGCATGACGCGCTTGCTGGTGTAGTTCTCCGAAGCGATCAGCTCGAGGTGGTCCTCCTGGCGCGCTTCCTCGGCATCCATCGCCGCGAGCAGTTCGTCGTCATAACCCTGGATCTGATCTTGCTTGCTGAACATCGCTGGTCTCCCTGCGGCGCGGTGGAGCGCCATGGCTGGTGCGGGACGCAACTGGCCCCCTTGGCAGCGATGGTATGACTGGCCCTGTCGGCCCAGATGCCTGCGCACGTCGCGGGTAGGTGCGTTTGCGACATGCCGCGAACGACGTAAAAGCGACCGGGTGCGTGGAATTGCCCTCGGCGGCTGGTCAGAATGCGACATGCCCGCGCCAGGACGGCGCGGCTTGCGGAGCCAAGTGGATGAAGCGCTGCTTTCTGACGAGTTCGCTGTGTCTTGCCCTGCTGGCGCCTTCGCTGTCGGCCTGGGGCATGTCGCGCCTGTTCGACGGCGACGCCAACGTCTGGATGCAGGGCCGGACCCTGTGCTTTGGCGGTGCGGCATTCAAGTCACCCGGCCTGTTCTTCAACCGCACGCTGCAAGTAGATGAACGGCAAGTGGCGGTGCAGTACATCGAAGTCTCCCGCGAACCCTACGAGCCGTTCTGGTCGTCGGCCAGCATCGAGCCGACCCAGGGCGTGCCGCTGCGCAGCGACACCTGCTTCGCCTATGGCCAGGCCATCACCGGCTTCCGCGAGAAAACCCCGGCGCGGCCGCTGGAGCCTGGCCTGTACAGCGTCACCGTCGGCGGGCACGACAGCGCCGGCGACGGTCAGCGGGCGACCTTTATGAAAACCTTCTGCCTGGCGGCGCGCGACGATGGGCTGGCCGTCATCGCAGCGGGCTACGATGAGAAGGCCGGCCGCTGGCGCTGCAAACCCGCGCAATGAAGCTGCCGATAGGAACGGCCCCGCCAAGGGAATAAACTGCGGCCCTCACGAAATGCGAGGACGCCATGAACCGTTCCCTGACTCTGCTTTCCGCCCTCCTGCTCACCGCCACGCTGCAGGGCTGCGGTGACGACAGCCAGCCCGCCAAGGCCGCTGCTCCCGAAGCCGCCAGCACCGGCGCTGCCACCCCGGCCGGCGACAGCTGCACCGGCCATGTTCTGGAGAAGGCGCTGCCGCCGACCAAGGCCATCTACGGCTATCCCTACCTGTCCCGCGAGTGCGGCTACGACGACGCCACCATCGTCTACGGCAAGGCCGATGGCAGCCAGCACCTGGTCGTGACCCTGACCGACACCGGCCTGCCGGCGCCGGGCGCCGACCAGCAGGGCGAGGCTGCCAAACAGTATCTGGCTGCCCAGGCCAAGCTGCGCGACACCACCGCCAAGAACGTCTCGCTGCTCAACCAGGCGCGCCAGGCCGCGCTGCAGAACGGCACCGCCGCGCAGTTCGGCGGCGAGCAGTACCTGCCGGTGATCGACAGCACCCGCATGGGCGACCCGCTGGCCATCAGCGTGCCGGGGCCGGATGACAAGGCTGGCGAGTCGAGCCTGACTGGCCTGATCAAGGGCCGCTACGTGCTCAACATGACCTCGCCGGACAAGCCCAACGGCGGCACCGCCCAGTCCCTGCGCGAACTGTTCGTGCCGATCTCCGAGCAGATGGCGCTGACCAAGCTGCCCTGATCCATCCCGCGGCCTCCCGTTAGCGGGAGGCCTGCGCCCTCCGGCGGCGGGCGACTATCCGTTGCTACGCTGCTGCCTGACGCACAACGTTTTCCGAGGCCGCACCATGACCGACAACACCCAACAGTTCGCCAGCGACAACTATTCCGGTATCTGCCCCGAAGCCTGGACGGCCATGGCCGAGGCCAACCGCGGCCACGAGCGCGCTTACGGCGACGACCAGTGGACCGCCCGCGCCTCCGACTACTTCCGCGAGCTGTTCGAGACCGACTGCGAAGTCTTCTTCGCCTTCAACGGCACCGCAGCCAACTCCCTGGCCCTGGCGGCGCTGTGCCAGAGCTACCACAGCGTAATCTGCGCTGAGACCGCCCACGTCGAGACCGACGAGTGTGGCGCGCCGGAGTTCTTCTCCAACGGCTCCAAGCTGCTGCTGGCGCGCACCGATGCCCAGGGCAAGCTGACCCCCGAGGCGATCCGCGAGATCGCCCTCAAGCGCCAGGACATCCACTACCCGAAGGCCCGCGTGGTCACCATCACCCAGGCCACCGAGGTCGGCACCGTCTACCGTCCGGACGAGTTGCAGGCGCTCAGTGCCACCTGCCGCGAACTGGGCCTACACCTGCACATGGACGGCGCGCGCTTCTCCAACGCCTGCGCCTTCCTGGGTGCGAGCCCGGCCGAGCTGACCTGGAAGGCCGGTGTCGAAGTGCTCTGCTTCGGCGGCACCAAGAACGGCATGGCGGTGGGCGAGGCCATCCTGTTCTTCAACCGTGAACTGGCCGAAGGCTTCGACTACCGCTGCAAGCAGGCCGGCCAACTCGCCTCGAAGATGCGCTTCCTCGCCGCGCCCTGGGTCGGCGTGTTGCAGGACGATGCCTGGATGCATTACGCCAGCCACGCCAACCGCTGTGCACAACTGCTGGCCGAGCGCGTCGCCGACGTGCCGGGCGTTCAGCTGATGTTCCCGGTGGAGGCCAACGGCGTGTTCCTGCAGATGTCCGAGCCCGCGCTGGAAGCCCTGCGCCAGCTGGGCTGGCGCTTCTACACCTTCATTGGTGCCGGCGGCGCGCGCTTCATGTGCTCGTGGGACACCGAGATCGCCCGCGTCGAGGAACTGGCGGCCGACATTCGTAGGGTGATGGGCGCGTAAGTTGTCCCCAGGGGCTGGGGACGGTTGCTCGCGCAACCTGTCCCCAACCTGTGGATGAATGCTTGCAGGCCATGGGCGGCGTGGCTTGCAGGTTGCTGATCAAAACTTGATCACAGTGGCCCTGGTGTAGGAGCGAGCTTGCTCGCGAACATCCGTCCCTTCGCTTCACACCTTGGGGGCAGGCGGAATTCGGTTCGCGAGCAAGCTCGCTCCTACAGGCTCAGCACCGCTAGATGCGCACCGCCGTCCCGCTGACGCTGACCATCAGCATGCTGCCGTTCTGGCCCACCACTTCGTAATCCAGGTCGATGCCGACCACGGCGTTGGCGCCCAGCTCCTCGGCGCGCTCCTGTAATTCCTCGAAGGCAATCTCCCGCGCCCTGCCCAGTTCCTTCTCGTACGCACCGGAACGCCCGCCAATGATGTCGCGCAGGCCGGCGAACAGGTCGCGGAACACGTTCGCGCCGAGGATCGCCTCGCCGACCACGATGCCGCGGTATTCCTGGATGGTCTTGCCCTCGATGGTGGGCGTAGTGGTCAGGATCATGGGACTGGCTCCTCTGCTGGGGAAATCCAGCATAGCCCCGCACCCCGCTGAAGGCCGCGCCGGCTGTGTTTCAGCGTTTGGCGGAAATCCGGGGGAAACCTTGTGATAAAGCTGTGGACAACCTGGTGGAGAATGCCCGCGGCGTGACACTGCCGTGAACTGCGCCATTTCATCGCTCATTCTCATGGAAGTCCCGCTATTCCTGGCTCTCAGGGGTGATGAAAGGGGTTGTGAAGATCTCCACAGCCGCTGTGGAGGCAAGCTTGTCCAACCTGTGGAAAAACTGTTGGGAGGTGCCTGCGAAGCTGATGGTGCGTGGCTTGCGGAAAGCTGGCTATTTTCTGATCAAGCTTGCCTTTTCAATCACTTGCGAGCCTGTGTATCGATTGCGGCGATTTTTCTGTGCACGATCCTTCCACCGCTATCCCCGGTTTATGTTGACCCTCCTGTGCGCCTCCTGTGGAAAACATCGCCAACCGTATGTCCTGCGAGGCTTCCAGGGGGTTGTTCAAAGAGTGATCAGCGCAGCAGGCAAGCGACTGATCCACTGCTACTTTTCCCCAGCCGCGCGGGCTGCACGAAACTTTCCACAATGCCTGTGGGGCGAATCCCGCAGAAGGTGTGGACAACCTGTACCCAGATCGCTGGAGGCCACGTGGGGCGCGCCCCAGTCGTTGCAGTACGTTTTTTGATCAAATGGCGAAAGCCGCGCCATGACTGGCTTTCAGCGGATTCTGTGCTGGGTTTTCCACATCGGCTGTGCAGCGTTCTGCCAGGAACTTGTGGGTGGGTTGTGGATGGATCGCTGCATGCCGCAGTACCACTGGCTCGCGCGTGGCTGATCAATATTTGTCCAGAGGCACAGGGGCTGCTGCCTATACTTCAATCACCCTGGGGGCGGGAGATTCAGCATGTCCAGTTACTCGGTGGAACAGATCCGCACTGTGGCCCTGGTCGGCCACGGCGACAGCGGCAAGACCCTGCTTGCCGAAGCGCTGCTGCAACACAGCGGCGCCATCCCCAGCATGGGCTCGCTGGAGCGCGGCGACACGCTGTGCGACTCCGACCCCATGGAGCGCGAGTACCACCATTCTCTGGCGGCCGCCCTGGTGCACTTCGAGCACGAAGGCGCGCACATCCGCTTGATCGATACGCCCGGTTATCCCGACTTCATCGGCCACGCGTTACCGGCCCTGGCGGCGGTGGAAACCGCGCTGGTGGTGATCAACGCGCAGAACGGCATCGAGCTGAGTACCCGCCGCATGATGGACTGGGCGGGTGAGCGCGGGCTGTGCCGGATGCTGGTGGTGAACAAGATCGACGCCGAGCGCATCGATCTGCCGGGCCTTCTGGCGGGTTTGCGCGAGTCGTTCGGCAAGGAGGTATTACCCATCAACCTGCCGGCCGAAGGCGGTGCCCGGGTTGTGGATTGTTTCTTCAATCCCGACGGTGAGGCGGATTTCTCTTCGGTGGCCGAAGCGCACCAGGCGCTGGTGGACCAGGTGGTGGAGGTCGACGAGGCGCTGATGGCGCACTACCTGGAGGAGGGCGAGGTGGCGCCCGAGGCGCTGCACGAACCCTTCGAGCGCGCGTTGCGCGAAGGCCACCTGATCCCCCTGTGTTTCGTCTCCGCCCGTACTGGCGCCGGTGTTCCGGAGCTGGCGGATATCCTCGCGCGCCTGGCGCCCAATCCCACCGAGGGCAACCCGCCGCTGTTCCTGCGCAGCGACAGCAAGGGCGCGGAGCATCCGGTGACCTGTCAGCCGGATCCCAAGGCCCATGTGCTGGCCCATGTGTTCAAGGTGGTGATCGACCCCTTCGTTGGCCGCCTGGCCGTATTCCGCGTGCACCAGGGCACGATCCGTCGGGAAATGCAGCTGTTCGCCGGCGATGGACGCAAACCCTTCAAGGTCGGCCACCTGCTGCGCCTGCAAGGAAAGAAGCACGAAGAGGCGCCATGGTTGATCCCCGGTGACTTTGGCGCGCTGAGCAAGGTCGACGAACTGGACTACGGCGTGGTGCTGCACGACTCCCACGACGAGGACCATATCCATCTCAAGCCGCTGGACTTCCCCGAGCCGATGCAGGGCCTGGCCATCGAGGCGAGCCGGCGCGGCGATGAGCAGCGTCTGGCGGAAATCCTCCAGCGCCTGCAGGCCGAAGACCCCTGCGTGCGCCTGGACTACAACGCCTCCACCCAGCAGACCGTGCTGCGCGGCATGGGCGAGATGCACCTGCGCTATCTGCTGGAGCGCATGGCCGGCCAGTACAAGCTGGAAGTGCAGACCCGCGCGCCCGCCGTGCCCTACCGTGAAACCGCCACGCGCATGGCAGAAGGGCACAGCCGCCACAAGAAGCAGACCGGTGGGGCGGGGCAGTTCGGCGAGGTATTCCTGCGCATCGAGCCGCTGCCGCGCGGTGAGGGCTTTGCGTTCGTCGATGCGATCAAGGGCGGGGTGATTCCCGGCAACTTCATCCCCTCGGTGGAGAAGGGCGTGCGCTCGGCGCTGACGGCCGGGCCGCTGGCCGGCTTCCCGGTGGAGGACGTGAAGGTCACGGTGTTCGACGGCAAGAGCCACTCGGTGGACTCCAAGGACATCGCCTTCCAGGCCGCCGGGCGCAAGGCCATGCTCGATGCGTTGCGCAACGCCGGCGGGATCGTGCTGGAACCGGTGATGCAGATCGAGGTGACGACGCCGGATACCCACCTGGGCGACATCACCGCCGACCTGACCGGCCGCCGTGGCCAGGTGCTGGGCACCGAGTCGCTGTCGGCCAGCGTCGCGCTGGTACGTGGGCAGGTACCGCTGGCGGAGCTGGACGGTTACGCCAACCGGCTGAAATCCATCACTGCCGGGCAGGGCCTCTATAGCCTTTCTTCCAGCCATTACAGCGCTGGTCCACAGGATGTGCAGCAACGCCTTTCCAGCGGCTACAAGGCAGCCCCGGAAGAAGACTGAGCGAATGTGGATATTCGTCACAGCCGGTGCCCGTAAAGGCCCGAGGCTGGGCCTCTGCGCGCACCTGTCCGAGGTGTTCGCGTGAAAGGCGAAAGCCACGTGGCATGCGGGTTGCAGAAGGGATCGAGGCGGCCAGACGGTTCGGCCAGAGGTGTCTCCGAGCTTGTCTCCGGACACCTTCAGCCTGTGGATAACTCAGTGGGTAACGTGTGGGGCAGGTGGGGGCAGGCTGTGATCAGTACTCAATCACCACGTCGCCCTTGGGCACGCTGCAGCAGGACAGGATGTAGCCTTCGGCAACGTCTTCGTCGGTGATCCCGCCGTTGTGCTCCATCTCCACCTCGCCGGAGCGCTTCATCACCTTGCAGGTGCCGCAGATACCCATGCCGCAGGCCTTGGGAATGTGCAGGCCGAGTTGCGCGGCGGCGGCATGGACGGTCTCGCCGGGTGCCACGCGGATGCTCTTGCCGGTTTCGCAGAACTCGACGAGGTTCTGCTCGGCCAGCGGCACGGCCGGCGCCTCGGCCGCTTCGGCGGCCAGTTCCTTCACGTCGGCGCGCACTTCCGGCGGGGTCGGGCCGAAGGCCTCCTCGTGGTAGCGCGACATGTCGTAGCCTTCGGCTTCGAGCAGTCGCTTGACCGCGTGCATGTACGGCGTCGGGCCGCAGCAGAAGACCTCGCGTTCGAGGTAATCGGGCGCCATCAGTTGCAGCATCGCCTTGTTCAGGAAGCCCCGGTAGCCGGCCCAGGACTCGCCCATCTCGTACTTCTCGCAGACCAGGTACAGCTTGAAGTTGTTGATCCGCGAGTTCATGTGCTCCAGCTCGCGGTGGTAAATGATGTCCTTGGGCGTGCGCGCGCTGTGCACGAAGACCATGTCGACGTTGGCATTGGTGTCGAAGAACCAGCGCGACATGGACATCACCGGGGTGATGCCGACGCCGCCGGAGAGGAACAGCACCTTTTCGGCGGGGAAGTCGATGGCGTTGAAGTTGCCCACCGGCCCGTGCACCGGGACCTGGTCGCCTTCCTTGAGGTTGTCGTGCAGCCAGTTCGACACCTTGCCGCCGGGCACGCGCTTGATGGTGATGGAGAAGCTGTAGGGCACCGAGGGCGAGCTGGAAATGGTGTAGGAACGCATGATCGGCTGGCCGTCGATCTCCAGTTCCAGGGTGACGAACTGCCCCGGCTTGAAGAAGAACATGATCGGCGCGTCGGCCATGAAGCAGAAGGTGCGCACATCCCAGGTTTCCTGGATGGCCTTCACGCAGCGCACCAGGTGGCGCCCGTTGGCCCAGGTCTGGGTGTTCACCGGATTGAGGAAGTTGTTCGTCGACATGCTGTCTCTCCGCGCACGCGGGCCGTGCTGGGCCTGATGGGGCAGCGCCGGGGCCCGCTTGCCTGCGTCGCGCGGACGTAGAAAGCACGGGGCCTTTCGGCATGCCTGATGGGGCGGATTGTGTGCACGAGGATGCCCGCTGCATTTACCTGCCAGCGACATTTGCATGCTTATCGCGACCTGCCGCCTGGGACGTGCCGTTGCGCGTCGGGAAATGATCTGGCCGTGTCGCCCATGGATAAGGGTATTCACCGGTCGCGGCCCCACACTCAGCTCCATGCCGAGCAACCCCCAGGTTGAGCGAGACGGCGGGAAACGGCGCACTCGGCGCGCCTGACACCTGCCGCAAATGCCCTGCGTGGCAAACCGTATCAGCCACTTATTTTCGCCGGTAGCCCGGACCGGGCTGCGGCATGAGGACCTAGCAATGGACGTCACCACTACCCTGAGTCTGGGCGACCCGCTGGAACCGGCCCGCAAGGCCACCGCCGAGATGCTGCGCACCCGCGACCACAGCTTCTCGCTGCCGCAGCCGTTCTATAACGACGAGCGCCTGTTCCAGCTGGACATGCAGGAGATCTTCCACAAGGAGTGGCTGATCGCCGGCATGACCTGCGAGATCCCCGCCAAGGGCAACTTCCTCACCCTGCAGATCGGCGACAACCCGGTGATCGTCCTGCGTGGCGCCGAGGGCAAGATCCACGCCTTCCACAACGTCTGCCGCCACCGCGGCTCGCGCCTGTGCGTCAGCGACAAGGGCAAGGTCGCCAAGCTGGTCTGCCCCTACCACCAGTGGACCTACGAGCTGGACGGCCGCCTGCTGTTCGCCGGCACCGAGATGGGCGCCGACTTCGACATGAAGGACTACAGTCTGAAGCCGGTGAACGTGAAGACCGCCGGCGGCTACATCTTCATTTCGCTGTCGGAGAACCCGCCGGCCATCGATGATTTCCTGCGTACGCTCGAGCACTACATGGAGCCGTACGACATGGAAAACACCAAGGTCGCGGTGCAGACCACGCTGATGGAAAAGGCCAACTGGAAGCTGGTGCTGGAGAACAACCGTGAGTGCTACCACTGCAACGGTTCGCACCCGGAGCTGCTGAACACCCTGCTGGAGTGGGACGACGTCACCAGACCCACGCGCCAGTCAGGCGTTCAAGGACCAGGTCGCCGCCTGCACCACTGCCTGGGATGCCGAGAAGATCCCTTACGCCCACGCCAGCTTCGGCCTGCGCAACCGCATCGTGCGCATGCCGCTGCTGCCGGGCACCGTGTCCATGACCATGGACGGCAAGCAGGGCAGCAAGAAGCTCATGGGCCGCATCCAGAACCCGGACCTGGGTTCGATGCGCATCCTGCACCTGCCGCACTCGTGGAACCACTGCATGGGCGACCACCTGATCGTCTTCACCGTGTGGCCGATCAGCGCGCAGGAAACCAGGGTCACCACCAAGTGGCTGGTGCACAAGGATGCGGTGGAAGGTGTCGATTATGACGTCGCCCGCCTGCGCGAAGTCTGGGACGCCACCAACGACCAGGACCGTCGCCTGGCCGAAGAAACCAGCGCGGCATCAACTCCACCGCCTACCAGCCGGGGCCGTATTCCAAGACCTACGAGTTCGGCGTGATCAACTTCCTCGACTGGTACAGCGAGCGGATGCTCAACAACCTGGGCGAAGAGTCCGCCCACGCCCGCCTGGTCGCCGAGAAGTAAGCCCCTGCCATCCAGCGCCCCCTCTTCGGGGGCGTTGTCGTTACGCGCTGTCGTTACCGAGGAAGCCACGTGGACGCCATGCTCTTCTACAGCAGCTCCGCTTTCGTCACCGGCCTGGTGGCGTGGAACCTCTTTGCCTGCTGGCGCAAGCGCTGATCCCTGTTGCTGTGCTCTTTGTAGGATGGGTGGAGCGAAGCGATACCCATCGGCGCGGTCGTGAATTGATGGGTATCGCTGCGCTCCACGCCATCCTGCGTCTCGGCTCTGAACCACCTCCTTGTTCTGTAATCCGCGGCTTCCGGGCCTTCGTGCGGGACGCATTCCCCTGCGCGACGCAAACGCTGTCGCCCATGTCGCGAGGTTGACGCTTTCGGTATGACCCTGGTCGTTTTCGAACCGGGTCGCCTCCGGGGGCAGGGATATCCTGCCTGCAAAGCGTCGGCACAAGTCCCGCCGCACCAGCCTTGCCTGAATAGAGAGACGCCAAGATGAGCCCAGCCGAACTTCACGCCGACAGCATCGTCATCGATGGCCTGATCATCGCCAATGGAACCGCGAGCTGTTCGAAGACATGCGCAAGGGCGGCCTGACCGCCGCCAACTGCACCGTGTCGGTGTGGGAAGGTTTCCAGGCGACGGTGAACAACATCGTCTCCAGCAGCAAGCTGATCCGCGACAACAGCGACCTGGTGCTGCAGGTGCGCAGCACCGCTGACATCCGCAGGGCCAAGGAGCAGGGCAAGACCGGCATCCTCTTCGGCTTCCAGAACGCCCACGCGTTCGAGGACCAGCTGGGCTACGTCGAGGTCTTCAAGCAGCTGGGCGTGGGCATCGTGCAGATGTGCTACAACACCCAGAACCTGGTCGGCACCGGCTGCTACGAGCGCGACGGCGGCCTCTCCGGTTTCGGCCGCGAGATCGTCGCGGAGATGAACCGCGTCGGCATCATGTGCGACCTGTCCCACGTCGGCTCCAAGACGAGCGAGGAAGTCATCCTCGAGTCGAAGAAGCCCGTCACCTATTCCCACTGCCTGCCGTCGGGCCTGAAAGAACACCCGCGCAACAAGTCCGACGCCGAGCTGAAGTTCATCGCCGACCACGGCGGCTTCGTCGGCGTGACCATGTTCGCGCCCTTCCTCGCCAAGGGCATCGACTCGACCATCGACGACTACGCCGAAGCCATCGAGTACGTGATGAACATCGTCGGCGAGGACGCCATCGGCATCGGCACCGACTTCACCCAGGGCCACGGCCAGGACTTCTTCGAGTGGCTGACCCACGACAAGGGTTACGCCCGCCGCCTCACCAACTTCGGGAAGATCGTCAACCCGCTGGGCATCCGCACCGTCGGCGAATTCCCCAACCTCACCGAGACCCTGCTCAAGCGCGGCATGCCCGAGCGCGTGGTGCGCAAGGTCATGGGCGAGAACTGGGTGCGCATCCTCGGCGAAGTCTGGGGCGAGTGATTCAACCTCAACAGCGCCCTCTCCCCCAGCCCCTCTCCCGCAAGCGGGAGAGGGGAGCAGAGCCGCCGGCATGCACCTGAACCTCCGCATGCACGGATAGCTCCCTCTCCCTTCAGGGAGAGGGCTGGGGAGAGGGCAACCGCACACACGAATTCTGGAGTCTTGCCACCATGGCCAAACACGCCCCCGAACTGCCCATCGAAGTCGACAGCGAAACCGGCGTCTGGACCTCCGACGCCCTGCCGATGCTCTACGTACCGCGGCACTTCTTCGTCAACAACCACATGGGCATCGAGGAAGAGCTGGGCGCCGAGCGCTATGCGCAAATCCTCTACAAGGCCGGCTACAAGTCCGCCTGGCACTGGTGCGAGAAGGAAGCCGAGTGCCATGGCCTGGTCGGCGTGGAAGTCTTCGAGCACTACATGAAGCGCCTGTCCCAGCGCGGCTGGGGCCTGTTCCAGATCGAGCAGATCGACCTCGATGCGGGCACCGCCCAGGTGCGTCTGAAGCACTCGGCCTTCGTCTACGTCTACGGCAAGGTCAACCGCAAGGTCGACTACATGTTCACCGGCTGGTTCGCCGGTGCCATGGACCAGATCCTCCAGGCCCGCGGCAGCGACCTCCGCACCGTGGCCGAGCAGGTCTACAGCGGCGCCGAGGAAGGCCACGACGACGGCCTGTTCGTCGTCAAACCTCTCTGATCCACGACTTCGGCACGGGCGGCCCGAGGGCCGCCACCACAACAAGAAACCTCTGATCCCGTGAGGATGCCGCAATGGCTTTCGAGGCAATGTTCCAGCCGATCCAGATCGGCAAGCTGACCATCCGCAACCGCGTGCTCTCCACCGCTCACGCCGAGGTGTACGCCACCGACGGCGGCATGACTACCGAGCGCTACGTGAAGTACTACGAGGAGAAGGCCAAGGGCGGCATCGGCCTGGCCATCTGCGGCGGTTCCTCCGTGGTCGCCATCGACAGCCCGCAGGAATGGTGGAGCTCGGTGAACCTCTCCACCGACCGCATCATTCCGCACTTCCAGAACCTCGCCGACGCCATGCACAAGCATGGCGCGAAGATCATGATCCAGATTACCCACATGGGCCGCCGCTCGCGCTGGGACGGCTTCAACTGGCCGACCCTGATGTCGCCCTCGGGCATCCGCGAGCCCGTACACCGCGCCACCTGCAAGACCATCGAGCCGGAAGAGATCTGGCGCGTGATCGGCAACTACGCGCAGGCGGCGCGTCGGGCGAAGGAAGGTGGCCTGGACGGTGTCGAGCTGTCCGCCGTGCACCAGCACATGATCGACCAGTTCTGGAGCCCGCGCGTCAACAAGCGTACCGACGAGTGGGGTGGCACCTTCGAAGGCCGCATGAAGTTCGGCCTGGAAGTGCTCAAGGCCGTGCGCAAGGAAGTCGGCGACGACTTCTGCGTCGGCATGCGCATCTGCGGTGACGAGTTCCACCCGGACGGCCTCACCCACGACGACATGAAGCAGATCGCCAAGTACTACAGCGATACCGGCATGATCGACTTCATCGGCGTGGTCGGTTCGGGCTGCGACACCCACAACACCCTGGCCAACGTCATCCCGAACATGACCTACCCGCCGGAGCCGTTCCTGCACCTGGCGGCGGGCATCAAGGAAGTGGTCAACGTGCCGGTGCTGCACGCGCAGAACATCAAGGACCCGAACCAGGCCACGCGCATCCTCGAAGGCGGCTACGTGGACATGGTCGGCATGACCCGCGCGCACATCGCCGACCCGCACCTGATCGCCAAGATCAAGATGGGCCAGATCGACCAGATCAAGCAGTGCGTCAGCGCCAACTACTGCATCGACCGCCAGTACCAGGGCCTCGACGTGCTGTGCATCCAGAACGCCGCCACGTCCCGTGAATACATGGGCGTGCCGCACATCATCGAGAAGACCACCGGCGTGAAGCGCAAGGTGGTGGTCGTCGGTGGTGGCCCGGCGGGCATGGAAGCGGCACGCGTCGCTGCCGAGCGGGGTCACGACGTCACCCTGTTCGAGAAGAAGGAGCAACTCGGCGGGCAGATCACCACCGCCTCGAAAGCCCCGCAGCGCGACCAGATCGCCGGCATCACCCGTTGGTATCAGCTGGAGCTGGCGCGGTTGAACGTCGACCTGCGCCTGGGCACCGGCGCGGACGCCGACACCATCCTGGACCTGCGCCCCGACGTGGTGGTGCTGGCCAACGGCGGCCATCCGTTCCTCGAGCAGAACGAACACTGGGGCGCCGCCGACGGGCTGGTGGTCAGCAGCTGGGACGTGCTCGACGGCAAAGTGGCGCCGGGCAAGAACGTGCTGGTCTACGACACCATCTGCGAATTCAGCGGCATGTCGGTGGCGGACTTCCTCGCCGACAAGGGTGCCCAGGTCGAGATCGTCACCGACGACATCAAGCCCGGCGTGGCCATCGGTGGCACCACCTTCCCGACCTACTACCGCAGCATGTACCCCAAGGAAGTGATCATGACCGGCGACCTGATGCTGGAAAAGGTCTACCGCGAGGGCGACAAGCTGGTGGCGGTGCTGGAGAACGAATACACCGGCGCCAAAGAGGAGCGGGTGGTCGACCAGATCGTCGTCGAGAACGGCGTGCGTCCGGACGAAACCCTCTACTACGCGCTCAAGCAGGGCTCGCGCAACAAAGGCCAGATCGACGTCGAGGCGCTGTTCGCGATCAAGCCGCAGCCGTGCCTGAGTGCTCTTGATGACCAGAGCGGGGGCGAGGGCTACCTGCTGTTCCGCATCGGCGACTGCGTGGCTCAGCGCAACACCCATGCGGCGATCTATGACGCGTTGCGTCTGTGCAAGGACTTCTAAGACACGCCTCGTGATGTCCGGTAGGCACGGACAGCTCCCTCTCCTTCAGGGAGAGGGTTGGGGAGAGGGTGGTAGGCCAAGTGACTGAGCCGACCGGTAATGCCCTCTCCCCCGCCCTCTCCCGCAAGCGGGAGAGGGAGCTAGGCCAGCGCCCCCTGAGGTCCCGTAGGGAGACCAGAAATGCTCAATATCGTCCTCCCCATCCTGCTCTTCAGCGCCCTCGGCCTCGCCGTGCTGGGCGCCGTGAAGCGCTTTTCGATGTGGCGCCGCGGCCGGCCCGCCCAGGTCGACTGGATCGGTGGCCTGCTGAAGATGCCGCGCCGCTACCTGGTGGACCTGCACCACGTGGTCGAGCGCGACAAGTACATGTCGAAAACCCACGTGGCCACTGCCGGCGGGTTCGTCGCGGCTGCGCTGCTGGCCGTTCTCGTGCACGGTTTCGGCCTGCACAGCCGCTTCCTCGGCTTCGCCCTGCTGGCCGCTACGGCGTTGATGTTCTGCGGCGCGCTGTTCGTCGCCAAGCGCCGCCTCGACCCGCCCTCGCGGCTGTCGAAAGGCCCGTGGATGCGCCTGCCGAAGAGCCTGCTGATGTTCTCGGCGAGCTTCTTCATCGCCACCCTGCCGGTGGCGGGCATCCTGCCGGAAGGTTTCGGTGGCTGAGTTCCTCGCGGCCATCCTCGCCATCGGTGTGGCCTGGGGCGTGTCCGAGCTGTTCTTCGGCATGACCTGGGGCGGGCCGATGAAACACGCCTTCGCCGGCGCCCTGCACCTGGCCTGGCACCGCCGTGCCGAGCGCTTCGGCGGTGGCCGTTCCACCGGCCTGAAGCCACTGGACCTGCAAGACCCCATGGCGCCGCTGGGCGTCGAGAAACCCACCGACTTCACCTGGAACCAACTGCTCGGCTTCGACGCCTGCGTGCAGTGCGGCAAGTGCGAGGCCATGTGCCCGGCCTTTGCCGCCGGCCAGCCGCTGAACCCGAAGAAGCTCATCCAGGACATGGTCATTGGCCTGGCCGGTGGCAGCGACGCCAACTTTGCTGGCAGCCCCTATCCCGGCAAACCCCTGGGCGAGCACAGCGGCGGCCCGCACCAGCCGATCGTCGCGCTGGACGGCAAGGCGCTGGTGGATGCCGAGACCCTCTGGTCCTGCACCACCTGCCGCGCCTGCGTCGAGGAATGCCCGATGATGATCGAGCACGTCGACGCCATCGTCGACATGCGCCGCCACCTCACCCTGGAAAAGGGCGCGACTCCGAACAAGGGCGCCGAGGTGCTGGAGAACCTGATCGCCACCGACAACCCCGGCGAGTTCGTTCCCGGCGGTCGGCTGAACTGGGCGGCGGACCTGAACCTGCCGCTGCTGGCCGACAAGCAGCAGACCGACGTGCTGTTCTGGGTCGGCGACGGCGCCTTCGACATGCGCAACCAGCGCACCCTGCGTTCCTTCGTGAAGATCCTCAAGGCCGCCAACGTCGACTTCGCCGTGCTCGGCCTGGAAGAGCGCGACAGCGGCGACGTGGCCCGCCGCCTCGGTGACGAAGCCACCTTCCAGACCTTGGCCAAACGCAATATCGCCACCCTGGCCAAGTACCGCTTCAAGCGCATCGTCAGCTGCGACCCGCACAGCTTCCACGTGTTGAAGAACGAATACGGCGCGCTGGGCGGCAACTACCAGGTGCTGCACCACAGCACCTTCATCGATGAACTGGTGCAGAAGGGTTCGCTGAACCTTGGCCAGAGCAAGGCCGGCAGCGTGACCTACCACGACCCGTGCTACCTCGGCCGCTACAACGGCGAGTACGAGGCCCCGCGCGCCGTGCTCAAGGCCATTGGTATCGAAGTGAAGGAAATGGCCCGCTCCGGCTTCCGCTCGCGTTGCTGCGGCGGTGGCGGTGGTGCGCCGATCACCGACATCCCCGGCAAGCAGCGGATTCCCGATATGCGCATGGCCGACATCAAGGAAACCGGCGCCGAGCTGGTGGCCGTGGGCTGCCCGCAGTGCACCGCGATGCTCGAAGGCGTGGTCGCGCCGCGCCCGGAGATCAAGGACATCGCCGAACTGGTCGCCGAGGTCCTCATCGAGGCCACCGAGGTGCCGGCAAAAAGCCCTCGCTGGCTAAGCGTGACGAAATGGCGGAGGTGCATTGATGAATACCCGCCCCTGCGGAATCGAACCTGTAGGAGCGAGCTTGCTCGCGAACCGCCCAAGTTTTGGTGCTGACCCGTTCGCTGAGCAAGCTCGCTCCTACGAAAAGCACCTTCGCGCTGGAGGCCCAGTCATGAGCGACATCATCCGCCGCGACCCGCGCGCCGAATGGATCGCCCGCAACCGCCTGCACCCGCTGCACGCGGCCATGCAGTCGGCCCAGGGCGGCGAAACCCGCTGGACAGGCCCCAATGGCGTAGTCCGCAAGAATCCCCATGCGGTCGGCTTCATCGGCCCCAATGGCGTCAAACGAATCGACCGTTCCGGTGGCCAGCAAGGCACCGGCGGCAAGCGCAGCAGCGCGCCGGAAGTGGTGCAGCTGCCGCTGGTAACCCTCGAGCAACCAGCCTTCCTGATCGCCGTGGTGCCGGACATGGTCGGCGGCCGTCTTACCAGCCACGACCGTGACCTGCTGGGCCTGGCTCGCAAGCTCGCCGGCAACGACGGCGCGGTACTGGCCGTAGTGTTCGGCGAGCACTAAGGAAAGCGCCTTCGATACCGCTGGCGTCGACCGCCTGCTGCAGGTCGAAGGCAATGAGTACGACGGTTACGCTCCGGAGCAACGGGTGCTGGCGCTGCGCTCGGTCAACAGCCAGTTCGCCCCGCGCCACTGGCTGCTGCCCGACAGCCGCAGCGGCGGCGGTGAGCTGGGCCGCCGGTTGGCCGCGAGCCTGGGCGAACGCCCGGCGACCCGCGTCTGGCAGGCCGAAGGTGAGCGCTGCGTCGGCCGTGCCGGCGCCGGCCAGCAGGACCTGCACCGCGAGCTGCCACGCCTGATCCTGGCCGCCGCCGAGTGCGCCGAGCCGGTGAGTGAAACCCGCCATGAAGCCCGTGCGGTCGAACTGGATTCCAGCGTCGCGCGCAACATCCCGCGCATCGAAGACCTCGGCCCGGTGGCCGTGGACCCGGCGCACATTCCCATGGCCGAAGCGGAATTCATCCTCTCCGGCGGCAATGGGGTGAAGGACTGGGACCTGTTCCACCGCGCCGCTGTCGCCCTCGGTGCCACCGAAGGCGCGTCTCGCGTGGCGGTGGACGACGGCCACATGCCGCGCGCGCGCCAGGTCGGTGCCACTGGCACCTGGGTCACCGCACGGGTCTATCTGGCGGTCGGCATTTCCGGGGCGATCCAGCACCTGCAGGGCATCGGCTCCTGCGACAAGGTGGTGGCGATCAACATGGACCCGGGCTGCGACATGATCAAACGCGCCGATCTCTCGGTGATCGGCGATTCCACGGCGATCCTCAAGGCGCTGATGGCCCTGGCCGAAGCCCATCGCAATGGAGCGGCGCGCGATGCGGCCTGAACCTGGACTGCTCTTCGTACGGAGCGAGCTTGCTCGCGAACCTGCCAAGCCAAAAGCTTCGCGAGCAAGCTCGCTCCTACACCGTTCCTGAGGTGTCTGATGAATGACATGAACATCGTCGCTCTGGTTTCCATCGGCGCCCACCCGGCGTCCGGCCGTGCGCGCCGTGCCGACCAGGATGCCCGTGCGGTAGAGCTGGGCATGAGCCTCGCTGGCAAGCGCCTGCGCGTGGTGCATGCCGGCGACGCCGGGGAAGAAGCGCTGCGCGGTTACCTCGGCATGGGCCTGGACGAACTGGCGGTGCTGGAGCAGCCCGCTGGCGCTGACGCCCTGCCGGCGCTGGCGGCCTATCTGGGCGACAGCGATGCGCAACTGGTCCTCACCGGCACCCAGGCGGAAACCGGCGAAGGCTCCGGCATGCTGCCGTTCCTGCTGGCCGAGCGCCTGGGCTGGCCTTTGGTGGTCGGTCTGGCGGAAGTGGAGAAGGTGGAAGGTGGCAGCGCCCAGGTGCTGCAGGCCTTGCCCCGTGGCCAGCGCCGCCGGCTGAAGGTGCGCCTGCCCTTCGTCGCCAGCGTCGACAACGCCGCTCCAGTGGCACGCCAGAGCGCTTTCGGCCCGGCACGCCGAGGCTATCTGGAAGCCCACGAAGTGGAAGTGGTGGAAGACCCGCTGCTCGCCGAGGGCAATCTGCAACCGGCGCGTCCACGTCCCAAGCGCCTGAAGGTGATCAAGGCCAAGACCGGCGCCGAGCGTATGAAGGCCGCCACCGCCAAGGCTTCCGGTGGCACCGGGCAGGTGCTCAAGGACGTCACGCCCGAGGCGGGCGCCGAGGCGATTTTCAAGTTGCTGCGTGAGGAAGGTGTCATCCGCGTCTAGCATTGCGCTCCCTGTAGGAGCGCCCCATGGGCGCGATCGCGGGCATGGCCCGCTCCTACAGGGAGCGAACCTTGCCGAGGATTTTCCGGTCCAAACCACACGGGTGGTCGGAAATTATTGAAATAACACGAGAATTATCTCGTAAGCTATTGAATTGACAGCATACTGCTTGTCAGAAGATTCCCGTTTCTGCTGGCCCCGCCGCGCCCCTTTCTTTATCCTCCGCACCCTTTGAAAGGCTTTGCGGAGGCTCCCATGCTCGATTCCACCCTCGAACAACTTGAACAGCTGGTCGCCGAACTGCTGCAGCAGAACGAAGTGCTGGTGCAGGACAACGCCGCTGTGCGTGAAGAGCTGCTCAAGGCTCGTGAGGAAAACGACAGCCTGCAGCTGTCCCTGATGGAACAGGAAGAGAAGCACAACGCCACGGCCACCCGCCTGCAGGCGCTGATTCGCCGCGTCAGCGATAGCCGCGCCCACGCATGAGTGGCGACGGCGTCCGCGTCCTGCGCATCCTCGGACGCGACTACAGCGTCCGGGCGCCGGCCGGTGAAGAGCGCCGGCTGCAGGACGCGGCCGCGCTGTTGCAGGCGGAGATCACCGCCAGCAAGAAGAAATTCCCCTACGTCACCAGCAATGAGCTGATGGTGCTTTCCGCGCTCAACCTCTGTGCCCGCCAGCTCGGCGCGCAGGACGAGGAGTGCGACGAGGCGGACGCCGTGGAGCGTATCGCAGCCCTCAATCGGCGGATTCTCGATCACCTGCAACGGCAGGATTGATCCCCGCGCGTTTCCCTGTGCGACTCACACCAATCGCGGACTCCGTCCGCGACGGTTTTCACCGTGCCCAGTCTTGTAGGGCGAATAACGCGCAGCGTTATCCGCCGTCGTGCCTGGCGCGGAGCCGGCGGATAACCGCAAGCGGTCATGCACCCTACGGCCCCGACACCCGTCGGCAAATCACAGGCAAAAAAAAAGGGGACACCGGGGTAAGCGGTGTCCCTTCTAAAGGAGAGTGGGCCAGAAGGCCCCTCAACCGGTGAGACGTGGCGCTTCGGACAAGTCCGCCGCGCCGGGCATAAAAGAAGGGATCGGGGGTAACCAATCCCTGAAAGGTGAGGGAGGAATAGTCCCCCTCAACCGGTGAGACGTGCCCGGCTCGCGCCGGGCGGGTGATCAGGCGCGCAGCGGAATCAGACGCGGGGCGATCATGTTTTCCGGCAGCAGGATGTCGGCCAGGGTGGCTTCGTCCAGCAGCTTCTCTTCGCGAACCAGTTCCAGTACGCCGCGGCCGGTTTCCAGCGCGATCTTGGCGATGCGGGTGGAGTTCTCGTAGCCGATGTACGGGTTCAGCGCGGTGACCAGGCCGATGCTGTGCTCCACCAGCTGGTGGCAACGCTCGACGTTGGCGGTGATGCCGGTGATGCAATGCTCGCGCAGCATGTCCATGGCGCGCTGGAGCAGGCGGATCGAGTCGAAGATCTTGTAGGCGATCAGCGGCTCCATCACGTTCAGCTGCAGCTGGCCGCCTTCGGCCGCGATGGTCAGCGCCAGGTCGTTGCCCATGATTTCGAAGGCGCACATGTTCACCGCCTCCGGGATTACCGGGTTGACCTTGCCCGGCATGATCGAGCTGCCCGGCTGACGCGGCGGCAGGTTGATCTCGTTGATGCCGGTGCGCGGGCCGCTGGACAGCAGGCGCAGGTCGTTGCAGATCTTCGACAGCTTGACCGCGGTGCGCTTGAGCATGCCGGAGAACAGCACGAAGGCGCCCATGTCGGAGGTGGCTTCGATCAGGTCGGCAGCCGGGACGACCGGGTGGCCGCTGATTTGCGCCAGGCGCTCGACGGCCAGCTTCTGGTAGCCGGGGTCGGCGTTGATGCCGGTGCCGATGGCGGTGCCGCCGAGGTTCACTTCGGTCAGCAGCTCCGGCGCCAGGCGACGCAGGCGGTCGAGGTCTTCGCCCAGGGTGGTGGCGAAGGCGTGGAATTCCTGGCCGAGGGTCATCGGCACCGCGTCCTGCAGCTGGGTACGACCCATCTTCAGTACGCCGGCGAACTCGACGCCCTTGGCGGCGAAGGCCTGGATCAGGCTGTCGAGGCTGGCCAACAGGGTGTCGTGGCCGAGCAGCAGGCCCAGGCGGATGGCGGTCGGGTACGCGTCGTTGGTCGACTGCGCCATGTTCACGTCGTTGTTCGGGTGCAGGTACTTGTACTCACCCTTGGCATGGCCCATGGCTTCGAGCGCGATGTTCGCGATGACTTCGTTCGCGTTCATGTTGGTCGAGGTGCCAGCGCCACCCTGGATCATGTCCACCACGAACTGGTCGTGGAAGTCGCCACGGATCAGGCGGGCGCAGGCCTCGCTGATGGCAGCGTGCTTCTCGTTCGACAGGTGGCCAAGCTGGTGGTTGGCATCGGCTGCCGCCTGTTTGACCATCGCCAGGCCTACGACCAGTTTCGGGTAGTGCGACAGCGGCACGCCCGAGAGGCGGAAGTTGTTCACAGCGCGCAGGGTCTGGATGCCGAAGTAGGCGTCAGAAGGTACTTCGAGGGTGCCGAGGAGGTCTTTCTCGATGCGGAACGATGCAACAGGGGACATGACGGGGATTGTCTCAGGGAAACACGGCCAGTGCCGCGATGCCCGGTAGACTAGGGTTTTCGCCTTTCGTCGGCCAATGCTGTTAAAGGCTGCCTCATGCACGAACGGCATAATGTACCCTGTGACGAATTGATGACGGCGAGCGTGTGACTGTGCTACGCGCGCCCGGCTCCTGACCAATCGATCAGCGCGTGACCGCGTTGGAGTTGACGTGAACCTCGAGACCAAATGGCTGGAAGACTTCAGCACCCTGGCCACCACCCGCAGTTTTTCCCAGGCCGCTGAAAAGCGCTTCGTCACCCAGCCGGCGTTCAGCCGGCGCATCCGCAGCCTGGAGGACGCCCTCGGCCTGACCCTGGTGAATCGCCAGCGCACGCCCATCGAGCTGACCGAGGCCGGCCAATTGTTCCTGGTCACCGCCCGCGCGGTGGTCGAGCAGTTGGGCCAGGTGGTGCGCCACTTGCACCACCTGGAAGGCGGGCAGGGCGAGGTGCTGCAGTTCGCCGCCGCGCACTCCCTGGCGCTGGGCTTCTTCCCGGCGTGGATCTCGCGCCTGCGCTCCGAGGGCCTGAACATCGCCAGCCGCCTGGTGGCGACCAACGTTGGCGAGGCGGTGCACCTGCTGCGTGAAGGCGGCTGTGACCTGATGATGGCCTTCTATGACCCGGATGCTGCGCTGCAGATGGACCCGGAAGTCTTCCCCTCGCTGCACCTGGGGCGCACCGAAATGCTGCCGGTGTGCGCGGTGAACTCCGCCGGCGTGCCGCTCTACGATCTGGACAGCGGCCAGAGCGTGCCGCTGCTGGCCTACAGCGCCGGTGCCTTCCTCGGTCGTGGCGTCAACCTGCTGCTGCGCCAGCGCAACCTGCGCTACACCACCGTCTATGAGACGGCCATGGCCGACAGCCTGAAGAGCATGGCGCTGCAAGGCATGGGTGTGGCCTGGGTGCCGCGCCTGAGCATGGAGTCGGAGCTGGCGCGCGGCGAACTGGCGCTGTGCGGCGGCCCGCACTGGATCGTCCCGCAGGAAATCCGCCTGTACCGTTGTGCGTTGGTGCGCAAGGCGCAGATTCGCCTGCTGTGGCGCAAGCTGGAAGGCGGACTGGGGTTGGACGAGACGCCCTGACGGCGAAGCGGACGATCGGGGCTGTTCCGTTTATTTGATAAGCATTATCATTTGCGGCTTTCCAGGGTCTTCCCCTCGCGCCGGCTTCGGTGCGGACCGCTGGCGAGCACGCAGCCCCGATGTCCCATTCCGACCGCCCGGCCGAGCCCTGCGCGGCGGACGCCCCGGCGTCCGCCGAATCGCTGCCGCGCGAGGATTTCCTGCAGGTGTTCCTCTCCCAGCGTCCGCGCATGGAAGCCCTGGTGCGGCGCCGCGTCGGCTGCCGCGCCACGGCGGCGGACCTGGTGCAGGACCTGTTCCTGCGCTTCTGGAAGCGCCCGCAGGCACCGGTGGAAGAGCTCGGCAGCTACCTGCTGCGCAGCGCACGCAACCTCGCCATCGATCACCTGCGCGGGGAAGATTCGCGCGGCCGCACCCTGAGCGCACTGCTGCCCGATGAAGATGACGCCCAGCCTTCGCCGGAACAGGCGGTACAGGCTGGCGCCGAACTGGACCTCATAGAAGATGCTTTGCGGCAATTGCCCGAGCGCACCCGCCACATCTTCCTGCTCAGCCGCGTACACGGCCGCACTTACGCTGAGATCGCCACCGCCATGGGGCTTTCCCAGAGCGCGGTGGAAAAACATATGATGCGCGCCCTCGATGCCTGCAAGGCGAGTCTTGAACTTGCCGCGCCGGCCCATCGCCGTGGAGCCACCGACCGATGAAACCCGAAATCGCCACCTCTGCCGAGGAAGCCCTGCGCCAGGCGCGCCAGTGGCTGCTGCGTCTGAACGACGCCGGCGGCGAGGCGTGGCTGGGCGCTTTCCAGGTGTGGCTGGCAGCCGATGCGCAACATGCCCGCGCCTATGCCGAAGTGGATGCCTTGTGGCAGGCCAGCGCGGCGCCGGCGAAGCGACTGGCAGCGCAAGAGGACGATGCCTTGGGCGCTTATCTGGCGCAGATGGATCGCCCCATCGCGCACCGTGCGCAACGCAATCACCGGCGCTGGGCCTACCCGCTGGCCAGCGCCGCCTGCCTGCTGCTGATGCTCTGGGCGGGCGGCTGGTGGAAGCCGGGTAACTGGCTGACGGACCTTTCCGCCGATTACGTCAGCGCGCCGGGGGAGGTGCGGGAAGTCGTTCTGGCGGATGGCTCGCGCCTGACCCTGGACGCCGACAGCGCCGTCGCCGTCTCCCTGGAGGGTGAGCAGCGCCGCGTCGATCTGCTGCGCGGCGCCGCGTCCTTCGCCGTGAAGCACCTGCCCAAGCCTTTCGTGGTGCGCGCCGGCGAAGGCGAGGCGCGGGTGCTGGGTACTGAATTCGAAGTGCGTCGCCTGGGCGAGCAGACCCGCGTCACCGTCGCCGAAGGCCGCGTCTCGGTACGCGGCAGTCACGCGGTCGGCATGCCGGAAGTGGTGCTGGGCGCGGGCGAGCGAATCAGCATCGACGGCACGGCACTGGGCGACGCACAGCCTGCCGATGCCCAGGCTGCGCTGGCCTGGCGCCAGGGTTGGCTGACTTTCTACCGCGCGCCGCTGGGTGAAGTGCTGGAGCGCCTGGGCACTTACTATCCGGGCCGCATCGTGCTGCTGGATAACGAACTGGCGCAGCGCCGGGTCAGCGGCAGTTTCCGCAGCGCCGACCCGCAGGCCGCGCTGGATTCGCTGCAGGCGGTGGTGGGCTTCCGCCAGCAGCCGCTGCTTGGGCGCTTCGTGCTGATTCGCTGAGCGAGAGAAAATATTTTCGAAAAGGGGTGAGGTACTGCGGTGGCTGCTCCGTGTAGTGGTCATGAATGCGATTTATTCGCATGTGTAATCGACCTGTCGAGCAAGTGAGCCCCCGATGACCCCGCTGCGCCGCGCTGTCCCCGAACTGTCCCTGAAACCGCTCGCCGCCTTCGTGCTCGGTGCTGCCCTGGCTGCCGCCCAGGCTCCGGTAGTGCTGGCCGCAGAGGCCGTGACCAGCCCGGCACTGCAGGCGCGGTTCGGCTTTTCCATTGCGGCCCAGCCGCTGCCTCAGGCGCTCAGCGAGTTCAGCCGGGTGACTGGCCTGAGCGTGGTCTACACCGATGAAGCGCCATACGAGCTCAAGGCCCCGGCGGTCTCCGGCCAGCTCAGCGCCAACGACGCGCTGACCCGCCTGCTCGCCGGTTCCGGCTACCGCTTCCGCGCTCTCGACGGCCGCACCCTGACCCTGGAGCGTCTGCCGGCCGACACCCTCAGCCTCACCGACACCACCGTTACCGGCCAGGCCGCTTCCACCAGCTACCAGCCGGCGCCGGTGGCCTCCATCGGCCGCACCGACACGCCGGTGCTGGAAACCCCGCAGAGCATCGTCACCGTTCCGGCCCAGGCGCTGCGCGACCAGAAGCCGCGCAACCTCGACGACGCGCTGGGCAACATCAGCGGAGTCACCCAGGCCAACACCCTCGGCGGCACCCAGGACGCGGTGATGAAGCGCGGCTTCGGCGACAACCGCGACGGCTCGATCATGCGCGACGGGCTGCCCTCGGTGCTGGGCCGCAACCTCACCGCCACTGCCGATCACGTTGAAGTGCTCAAGGGGCCGGCCTCGCTGCTCTACGGCATCCAGGACCCGGGCGGCATCGTCAACGTGGTGAGCAAGAAACCGCAGTTGCAGCAATACAACGCCGTCACCCTGCGTGGCTCGACCTACGCCCATGGCAAGCAGGGCAGCGGCGCGCAGATCGACACCACCGGCCCGCTGGGCGAGACCAATCTGGCCTACCGGCTGATCGTCGATCACCAGGACGAGAATTACTGGCGCAACTTCGGCCAGCAGCGCGAAACCCTCGTCGCGCCGTCGCTGGCGTGGTTCGGCGAGGACACCACGGTCAACCTCAGCTACGAACACCGCGAGTTCAAGACGCCGTTCGACCGTGGCACCGCTATCGACCCGCGCACCAACAAGCCGCTGGATATTCCGCGCACCCGCCGGCTGGACGAGCCGTTCAATATCACCGAGGGCCGCTCCGACCTGACCCGGCTGGACGTCGAGCACCGCATCGATGATGCCTGGAAGGCGCACTTCGCCTATGGCTGGACCCGCGAGACCTACGACGACAACCAGGCCCGCGTCACCAAGGTGAACAGCAACGGCACCCTGACTCGCCGAACCGACGCCACCCGTGGCGCGGTGAGCAGCGACAGCTTCGCCACCGCCGGGCTGAACGGCGACCTGCAACTGGGTGGTTTTCGCCACGAGCTGACCTTCGGCATTGACAGCGAGAAGCGCAAGATCTACCGCGCCGACCTGATCCGCGACACGAAGAACACCACCTTCAACTACCTCGATCCGGTCTACGGACAGATTTCCCCGGCTACCGCCGTCAGTGCCAGCGACAGCGACCAGACCGACAAGCTGCGCAGTGATTCGCTGTTCCTGCAGGATTCCTGGCACCTGGACGATCACTGGATTCTCGTCGCCGGCGGGCGCTACCAGATGTACGACCAGTACGCCGGGCGCGGCCGGCCGTTCAAGGCCAACACCGACATCAGCGGGCAGAAGTGGGTGCCGCGCGCGGGCGTGATCTACAAGATCAACGACGAGATGTCGCTGTATGGCAGCTACACCCAGTCGTTCAAGCCCAACTCCACCATCGCGCCGCTGTCCACGGGCGAGGTGATCGACTCGGCGATCCAGCCGGAAGAGGCGACCTCCTGGGAGATTGGCGGCAAGCTCGACATCCCCGGCCGGGTCACCGCGAACCTGGCGTTCTTCGATATCCGCAAACGCAACGTGATGGTCACCCAGCTCGACGCCAACGGCGACAGCCGTGTCAGCACCGCCGGCAAGGTGCGCTCCTATGGCGCGGAACTGGACGTGACCGGGCAATTGACCGAGAACTGGAGCCTGATCGGCAGCTACGCCTGGCTGGACGCGGAAGTGACCGAGGACCCGGAACTGGAAGGCAACCGCCTGCAGAACGTGGCCAAGGAAACGGCCTCGCTGGCAGCGGTGTATGACGCCGGTTCGATCTTCGGCGGCGACAACCTGCGCCTGGGCGGCGGCCCGCGCTACGTTGGCAAGCGTGCAGGCGACCCGTCCAACTCCTTCGAGCTGCCGTCCTATACCGTCACCGACGCCTTCGCCAGCTATGACACCCAGCTGGGCGGACACAACGTCGGCTTCCAGTTCAACGTGAAGAACCTGTTCGACCGCACCTACTACCCGTCAGCGGCGAACAACCTCTACGTCGCCGTGGGTGAGCCGCGGCAGTTCGAGATTTCGACGACGGTAGAGTTCTGAGGCCGAGGTCGGACGCTTTTGTAGGATGGGTGGAGCGCAGCGATACCCATGTTGGCTGCGTCGCAATCGATGGGTATCGCTGCGCTCCACGCCATCCTACGCAGAGCGTGATGTGCCAGGGGGCTACATCTCGACGACGATCCGCCCTTCGATCTGCCCGGCGCGCATGCGATCGAGGATGGCGTTGATGTCATCCAGCTTGCCGGCGGCGACAGTGGCCTTCACCAGGCCTTCGCCGGCAAAGTCCAGGGCTTCCTGCAGGTCCGCACGGGTGCCGACGATGGAGCCGGTGATGTGCAGACCCTTGAGCACCACGTCGAAGATCGGCGTGGGGAAGTCGCCCGGCGGCAGGCCGACCAGCGACACGGTGCCGCCGCGGCGGGCCATGCCGATGCCCTGGCCGAAGGCGCTGTTGGACACGGCGGTGACGACCACGCCGTGGGCGCCGCCGATATCGCGCTGCACCACTTCCACCGGGTCTTCTTGCTTCGCATTGACGGTCAGGCTGGCGCCGAGCTTGCTCGCCAGTTCCAGCTTCGCGTCGTCGACATCCACGGCCACCACATGAAGGCCCATGGCCTTGGCGTACTGCACGGCGACGTGGCCCAGGCCACCGATGCCTGAGATCGCCACCCACTGGCCAGGACGTGCCTCGGTTTCCTTGAGCGCCTTGTAGACGGTGACGCCTGCGCAAAGAATCGGCGCAATCTCGGTGAAGCCGACATTCTTCGGCAGGATGCCGACGTAATTCGGGTCCGCCAGTACGTACTCGGCATAGCCACCGTTCACCGAGTAGCCGGTGTTCTGCTGGCTCTCGCAGAGGGTTTCCCAGCCGGTCAGGCAGTGCTCGCAGCAGCCGCAGGCGGTGTACAGCCAGGGTACGCCGACGCGATCGCCTTCCTTCACGCGGGTTACGCCGGCACCGACGGCCGCGACGAAGCCGACGCCTTCATGGCCGGGAATGAACGGCAGGCTCGGCTTCACCGGCCAGTCGCCTTCGGCGGCGTGCAGGTCGGTGTGGCAGACGCCGGAGGCCTCGATCTTCACCAGGATCTGCCCGGGGCCGGGCAGCGGGACTTTGACTTCCTCGATCCGCAGTGGCTCGCCAAAGGCGTGTACGACAGCGGCTTTCATGGTCGTGGGCAGGGTCGTGGACATTGCGCTCGCTCCTTGAAGGGGGAGGGACCTGCCCCGTCCGGGCAGGTTCGTGTCAGACGAGTCTGAGCCTCTGAGCCTAGGCCATCTTGAGCTGTGGCAAGCTTTTTCCCTGTCTCTTGCGAAAGGTCTTGCGAAGTAGCTTCCGAGATCATTGCAGGCCTTGTCGGTGCCGGAGTGACGAAATCGGGACCAACGGTCATGCCCAGTGCACTGCGCCACATCCTTTGCGGTATACTGCGCCGCCTTCAAGCCGGCACTGCCCGCCGGTTTGGCCACGTACAAGCCACGCCTCCGACGAGCGTGGCTTGTTGGTTTCTGACGCGCCCAAGAGCGCACTTGAGAGAGGCACGACGATGAGCGCACTGGTTGGCGTGATCATGGGTTCCAAATCCGACTGGAGCACCCTGAGCCACACCGCAGACATGCTGGACAAGCTCGGCATTCCGTACGAAGTGAAGGTGGTTTCCGCCCACCGCACCCCGGACCTGCTGTTCCAGTACGCCGAAGAGGCCGATGGCCGCGGCATCGAAGTGATCATCGCCGGCGCTGGCGGTGCCGCCCACCTGCCGGGCATGTGCGCCGCCAAGACCCACCTGCCGGTGCTCGGCGTGCCGGTGCAGTCCTCCATGCTCTCGGGCGTCGATTCGCTGCTGTCCATCGTGCAGATGCCCGCAGGCGTCCCGGTCGCCACCCTGGCCATCGGCAAGGCCGGTGCCACCAACGCCGCCCTGCTGTCCGCCAGCATCCTGGGCGCCAAGTACCCCAAATACCACGAGGCGCTGAAGCAGTTCCGCGCCACCCAGACCGAGACGGTGCTGGACAATCCCGATCCGCGCGAGGCCTGAGCAGAACCATGAAGATCGGTGTCATCGGTGGCGGCCAGCTGGGCCGCATGCTGTCCCTGGCGGGCACCCCGCTGGGTATGAACTTCGCCTTCCTCGACCCGGCGCCGGATGCCTGCGCGCAGTCCCTGGGCGAGCACATCCGCGCCGACTACAGCGACCAGGATCGCCTGCGCCAGCTGGCCGATGAAGTCGACGTGGTGACCTTCGAGTTCGAGAGCGTGCCGGCCGAGACCGTGGCCTTCCTCTCGCAGTTCGTACCGGTCTACCCGAACGCCGAGTCGCTGCGCATCGCCCGTGACCGCTGGTTCGAGAAGTCGATGTTCAAGGACCTGGGCATCCCCACCCCGGCCTTCGCCGACGTGCAATCCCAGGCCGACCTCGACGCCGCGGTGGTCAGCATCGGCCTGCCGGCGGTGATGAAGACCCGTACCCTGGGCTATGACGGCAAGGGACAGAAGGTCCTGCGCAAGACCGAGGACGTCACTGGCGCCTTTGCCGAACTGGGCAGCGTGCCGTGCATCCTCGAAGGCTTCGTGCCCTTCACCGGGGAAGTTTCGCTGGTGGCCGTGCGCGCCCGCGATGGCGAGACCCGTTTCTACCCGCTGGTGCACAACACCCATGAGAACGGCATCCTGCGCCTGTCCGTGGCGAGCACCGACCACCCGCTGCAGGCACTGGCCGAAGACTACGTCGGCCGCGTGCTGGACAAGCTGCAGTACGTGGGCGTGATGGCTTTCGAGTTCTTCGAGGTCGACGGCGGCCTGAAGGCCAACGAGATCGCCCCGCGCGTGCACAACTCCGGCCACTGGACCATCGAAGGTTCCGAGTGCAGCCAGTTCGAGAACCACGTGCGGGCCATCGCCGGCCTGCCGCTGGGCTCGACCGCGAAAGTGGGCGAGAGCGCCATGCTCAACTTCATCGGTGAAGTGCCGCCGGTGGCCGACGTGCTGACCATCGCCGACTGCCACCTGCACCACTACGGCAAGGCTTTCAAGGCCGGGCGCAAGGTTGGCCATGCCACCCTGCGCAGCGTCGACCTGCCGACCCTGAAGGCGCGCATCGCCGAGGTCGAGGCGTTGATCGCCAAGGTCTGACGGCCCTTCGGGCAAGGTGACTGGAGAAAGCCGCGTCAATCGCTGACGCGGCTTTTTTCATGGTGAGTTCACGCAGTGCTGTAAGGCTCGCGAAACACGGGTAGTCGCTCTGGATCGCGGCAAAACACGGAACGCTGGCGTTTCCTACACTGTCCCATGACAAGCGCGCATCCACAGCGCTCAACCCACAAGGAGGGTTTGTCATGGGATTAATCGGAACCATCGTCATTGGCCTGATCGTCGGACTCATCGCACGCTTCCTCAAGCCCGGCGATGACAGCATGGGCTGGATCATGACCATCCTGATCGGCATCGGCGGCTCGCTGCTGGCGACCTATGGCGGCCAGGCACTGGGTATCTATGCGGCCGGACAGGCGGCAGGCTTTATCGGCGCGGTGATCGGCGCCATCGTGCTGCTGGTCATTTACGGGCTGATCAAGAAGAATTGACGGTGATTTCCGGCCCTCTCCTGCTAGGGGGAGGGTGCTGGAGGAATATCCCGCCTGTGCCCGACCGGGCCTTTCGAGTCCACGATGCGCCGACCATTGCTCGCCTGCTGTCTGATAGTGCTGACCTCCCTGGCGTCCGCCGCCGAACTTCCCGAAACCGACTGGCTGTCCCTGATGCCGCCCAGCGACCGCAAGGCACTGGAAGACATGCCGGAAATCACCCACAACGGCCCCGAGGCCAACGGCACCTTCACCAACAAGGGCGGGCTGAAACAGTCCGACAAGAAGCTGCCGCAGGTGATGTATTCCACCAGGACCGTGGCCGCCCTCAATGGCAAGGCGCTGCGTCTGGGCGGTTACCCGGTGCCGCTGGAGAATGACGCCAAGGGCCGCGTGACCGAGTTCTTCCTGGTGCCTTACCCGGGCGCCTGCATCCACGTGCCGCCGCCGCCGCCGAACCAGATCGTGCTGGTGCGCTATCCCAAGGGCATCCAGATCGACGATATCTACAACCCGATCTGGGTCAGCGGCACGCTGAAGGTGGAGAAGGTCAGCAACGACCTGGCTGATGCGGCCTACGCCATTGACGACGCCAAGGTGCGGCCGGTGGAAGAGAGCGACTTGTAAGGCTTTACGTAGGGCGTACAACCGTTCGCGGTTGTACGCCGATTCGCCGCACCGTCTGCTGTAGGAGCGGGCCATGCCCGCGATCGCGCCCATGGGGCGCTCCTACAGGGTGGCGAGGGTTCAGGCCTGCAGCGGCTCGCTCCAGATTTCCACCTTCATTGTTTCACTGCGCCCTGGCGCCACGCTCATCACGTCGTCCCAGACGCGAGCGGTCTCGATGCAGAGCATGTCCTGCCAGGCGTCGTCCGCGAATTGCGACAGGCGCGCGGCCTTGTCGATCCAGGGGTTCCACACGACCGCCGAGCGTGAGCCGCTGGCCTGAAGGTGGATGCCGCGCTCCCAGACCGGGTCGCGGATCACCAGCGCTTTCTCCAGGTCCAGGTAGATGCGGTCGGTTTCCCCGGCGATGCGCACCACTCCGTGCTGTTCGCGCAGTTCCCAGTTCTCCAGGGTTTCCACGTAACGGCAGCCCTGCAGCCCGTCGATGCTGGCCTGGCGCACGTCGCCCACGGCAAAGTAGGTGTGCAGTGCCTGACTGACCGACAGCGGCGTATCGCCCAGGTTGTGGGTGGTCATCTCCAGCGTCAGGCGCTCGCCGAAGCGCATCACCACCTCCAGTCGCGCCGAGTGCGGCCAGCCAGGCAGGCCGTTGCGAGCATCGAAGCTGAAATGCACGGAGAGTTGGCCCAGTTCGTCGGCAATATCGTCCAACTGCCAATCCACAGCGCGCACCAGACCGTGTGCGGGTGCCTTGTCGCCCTGGTAGGCGGTGCGGACTTCCACCGGATTGCGCTCCAGGTTGCCGAACCATGGCCAGCAAACCGGTACCCCGCCACGCACGGACTGGCCGTGGTGGTACTCGGCGGTCTCGCTCAGCCACACCAGCGGCGGCTGTTCGTGGGGCTGGTAGCTGAGCAGTTGCGCCCCCTGCTGGGCGATCAGGGCCTCACCATGGGCGGTATGGATGCGCCAGCAGGGCAACTGGTCGATCTGTACCTGCTCGACGCGGGGAGTCTGGATGTCGCTGCTCATGGTGGTCTCCGGGACTGCGATGCGAAAGGTTCAGTATCACCGATCCTTCGTGCAGCGGGCAGTTCCCGGAGAATGAAAAGATCAGCTCTGGCGCAGGGCTTCGAGCCGTTCTCTCTGCTGGCCATCGGCATCGAAGTTGGCTGCGTCCAGCCAGCGCTCGAAGGCCTGCTGGCAGCGCGGCCATTCGCTGTCGATGATGGAGAACCAGGCGGTATCGCGATTACGGTCCTTCACCACCGTGGCCTGACGGAAGGTGCCCTCGAAGACGAAACCCAGGCGCGCGGCGGCGCGCATGGAGCGGGCGTTGAGCGCGTTGCACTTCCATTCCAGGCGGCGGTAGCGCATCTCGAAGGCCCAGCGGGCGAGCAGGTAGACCGCCTCGGTGGAGGCCGGCGAGCGCTGCATCACGCGGCCGTAGGCGATGTGGCCGATCTCGATGCTGCCGTCCTTGGGGAATATCCGCAGGTAGCTGAGCAGGCCGACTGCACGGCCGCTTGCGCGGTCGATCACGGCGAAGAACAGCGGGTCGTTGCTCGCCGCGTTGCCCGCCAGCCAGGCATCGAAGGGTGCGCGCTCGAGGAAGGGGCCGTAGGGCAGGTAGTCCCAGAGCACGGGGTCAGAGTCCGGGCCTTGCAGCGCTTGCCACAGGTCATCACCGTGGAGAGCGACGTCCAGCGGCGCCAGGTTGATGCTGCGGCCGGTCAGGGTGCGGCGTTCGGGGCTGGCGGCGGGGCGCCAGTTCAGCAGGGGTTGGTCGTTCATGGGCGCTCCGGCTCAGAGAATCTTGCGGTACTGGACGAACCCGGAGCGGTCGGCGATCCGGTCGTAGAGGAACATGGCGTCGGTGTTGCTCTCGTGGGTCAGCCAGTGCACCCGCGAGGCGCCGTTGGCGCGGGCGTCGGCGTAGACGTGCTCGATCAGCTGCGCTCCGATGCCGCCGCTGCGCTGGCCTTCGGCGACGTACAGGTCCTGCAGGTAGACGTAGTCGCCCTGGGTCCAGCAGGAACGGTGGTAGATGAAGTGCACCAGACCGATGGCCACGCCATCACGCCAGGCCAGGGCAGCGTGCATTGGCTCGGCCACATCGAGGAAGCGTTGCCAGGTGACCGCGCTGGTGGCGTCGTCGATGGTGGTCTTGTAGAAGCGCTGATAACCCTGCCAGAGAGGCAGCCAGGCGGCGTGATCATCGGCGGTGATCGGGCGGATCTCGACAGCGGAAGACATGGTGGCGACCTTGTGTGCGTTGGAATGCTTCCAGCCTAGGCGCTGAATTGGTTCTGCTAAAGAGCCATTCATGATCAAATCAGAGGAACCATTACCGCTGCACTGGAAGCTGTTCCATGAGTGTCCCGTTGCCTTTCAACCCTTCCGGTATCCACCTCGATCCGGCCCGCCCACTGGGTGTTCAGCTGTTCCAGGCATTGCGCGAGCGAATCCTCGATGGCCGTCTCGCGGCACGCTCACGGTTGCCGGCCAGCCGTGATCTGGCCGCTTCACTGGGTGTTTCCCGCAATACCGTGGTGCGCGCCTACGAACAGCTCTACGCCGAGGGCTACATCGAAGGTCGCACGGGCGATGGCACCTACGTGGCGGAGCGAGTCCAGCCCTCGGTCGATACGGCGCGCAACGAAACGCGCAGCCCCGAGGCACCGTCCCTGGAGCGCCTTGCGCGGCACCACCTGCCGCTGCCGCCAACGGGTGCGCCACGAGCTTTCCGGGTTGGGGTGCCGGCGTTCGATCTCTTTCCCTTCGATACCTGGGCGCGGCTGCAGGCGCGCTTCTGGCGCGATCCGCCGCTGGATTGCCTGGGCTATGGCGATCCGGCCGGCGAGCAGCGCCTGCGCGAGCTGGTCGCCGCCTACCTGCGCACTACCCGTGGCCTGCATTGCGATGCCGGGCAGATCATCATCACCAGCGGCGCCCAGCAGGGCATCGCGCTGTGCGCCCAGGTGCTGCTCGCCGCCGGTGATGGCGCAGCCATCGAGAACCCCGGCTACCGCGCGGCTGGCCACGCCTTCGCTACGGCGGGGGCGCGTTTGCACGGTGTGGCGGTCGACGCCGAAGGCCTGCGTACGGACCAGTTGGATAGCCTGCCGGGCTGCCGGCTGGTCTATGTCACGCCGTCGCACCAGTATCCGACGGGGGTGACGCTTTCCCTGGCGCGCCGCCTGGAATTGCTTGAGTGGGCCGAGCGCAGCGGTGGCTGGGTAGTCGAAGACGACTACGACGGCGAGTACCGCTACAGCGGGACGCCGCTGATGCCGCTGGCGGCACTGGATCGCCATGACCGGGTGCTCTACGTCGGCACCTTCTGCAAGATTGCCTTCCCGGCGTTGCGCCTGGGTTATCTGGTCGTCCCGCCGGCGCTGGCGCAGGCTTTCGCTCGCCGCCGGGCGCTGGATGTGCGCCATTCCGAGGTCGGCACCCAGCGGGTGATGGCGGACTTCATCGCCGAAGGTCACTTCCAGCGCCACGTCCGGCGCATGCGTCGGGCTGCGCGCAGTCGACGCGATGCGCTGCTGCGTGGCTGGCCGGAGGTGAGTGGATGCGCGCCGATGCCGGTGGTGGAAGCAGGATTGCACCTGTGTGTACGGGTCGACAGCCGCGAGCGCGAACTGGAGCTGGTGCAGCGCGCAGCGGCGGTGGGTGTGGAGGTGAACGCTCTGAGCGACTACTGGCTGCCGGAGTCCATCGAGCCTGCGGATGAACGGGCTGGTTTGGTGCTGGGGTTTGCCGCCGTGCCGGAGGCGCGGATCGCCGAAGCGTTGAAGGCGCTGCGCAGGGCTTGGGCGAGCAAAAGCCCCTCTCCCCAGCCCTCTCCCTGAAGGGAGAGGGAGCCATTTGGCGCGTGCAGTAGGTGCAGTTTTCGCCGGTTACGCAGGAAAGCGCTTGGTTCGGACATCCCCTCTCCCTGAAGGGAGAGGGAGCCGTTTGGCGCGTGCAGTGGGTGCAGTTTTCGCCGGTTACGCAGGAAGGCGCGCTTGGTTCGGACATCCCCTCTCCCTGACGGGAGAGGGAGCCGTTTGGCGCGTGCAGTAGCTGCAGTTTTTGCCGGTTACGCAGGAAGGCGCGCTTGGTTCGGATATCCCCTCTCCCTTCAGGGAGAGGGTTAGGGAGAGGGAAAGGAGCCCAGCCAAGGCCTCGGAGTCGAGCAGAGTCCCCCGCCCTTGTAACTCCCGGCTATTTCCTTAGCTGCCTTACGAAGTTGGCGGGAGGCGCTACGCTCCCTAGAATATTGCCCCTCTCGAAAAAACCCGGAGCCGCCATGAGCCTAGCCCTGTCCACCGTCCCCGAGCGCAAGTCCAGCGCGCTCTGGGTCGCCTTCCTCCTGCTGCTGGCGGGGGCGCTGTTCCTCGCCCAGGTGGTGAGCGGCCGCCAGGCCCTGCTGTTTCTGGTCGGGGGTGCGCTGGGACTGACGCTTTACCACGCGGCTTTCGGCTTCACTTCCGCCTGGCGCGTGTTTATCCGTGAACGCCGTGGTGCAGGCCTGCGTGCGCAGATGGTGATGCTCGCCATCGCGGTACTGCTGTTCTTCCCGGCGCTGGCGGCCGGCACGCTGTTCGGCGAACCGGTGAAGGGGCTGGTGTCGCCGGCCGGTACGTCGGTCATCGTCGGCGCCTTCATCTTCGGCATCGGCATGCAGTTGGGCGGCGGTTGCGCTTCCGGCACGCTGTTCACCGTGGGCGGCGGCAACGCGCGGATGCTGGTGACGCTGCTGTTCTTCATCATCGGTTCGGTGATCGCCACCCACCACATTGGCTGGTGGTTTGCCCTGCCATCGCTGCCGCCGACCTCCATCGTGCAGTCGCTTGGCCTGTTCCCGGCGCTGGCGGTGAGTCTTGCGCTGTTCGCCGCCATTGCCGCCGTCAGCGTGGTGCTGGAACGCCGTCGCCATGGCGTACTGGAACTGATCGCCAGCAGCGGTGAGCAGGGCATCGGCCGACTCTTCCGTGGCCCCTGGCCGCTGGTGTGGGGTGCGGTCGCGCTGGCGCTGCTGAACTTCGCCACCCTGGCGCTGGCCGGGCGTCCGTGGGGCGTCACCTCGGCCTTCGCCCTGTGGGGCGCGAAGGCGTTCGAGAGCGTCGGCATCGCCGTCGACCAGTGGGCCTTCTGGCAGGTCGAAGCCAACGCCAAGGCGCTGGCCGCACCGGTCTGGCAGGACGTCACCAGCGTGATGGACTTCGGCATCATGATCGGCGCGCTGCTGGCCGCCGGCCTCGCCGGGCGCTTCGCACCGAGCCTGAAGATTCCGGCGCGCTCGCTGATTGCGGCGGTGATCGGCGGTCTGCTGCTGGGCTACGGCGCGCGCCTGGCCTACGGCTGCAATATCGGCGCCTACTTCAGCGGCATCGCCTCCGGCAGCCTGCACGGATGGTTGTGGCTGGTGGCGGCGTTCTTCGGCAACGCCGTGGGCGTGCGCCTGCGGCCGATCTTCTTCCCCGCCGAACGCGTGGAAGAGCGCCTGACCGGCTGCTGAGTCAGGCCAGGCGGGGCGTCTCGCGCTCCGCCCAGTAGGTCTGCTTGTGGCCGTGGGCCTGGTAGTCCCGCGCCAGGGCTTCGGCCTCGGCACGGGTCAGCTGGCGGCGCATGACGAAGCGGTTGCCGTTGTCGTCCAGGCGCAACAGACACCAATCTCGCTCTTCAGGCATTGAAGGTCGAGGTCTTGCGCAGGCGCAGCGCGAGCAGGATCAGCAGGACGCCGAAGAACACCGAATAAGCGCCGATCACCCAGGCCACGGCAATCGCCCCGGCACCCGGATTGCCGATCATCAGCACGCCGAACAGCACCGACACCGCGCCGGAAAGCCCCAGCCACCACTCGTTCTGCAACGACTTGCGCAGGCGAATCGCCGCGATGATCTGCAGCACGCCCATCACCAGAGCCCAGCCGGCAATCAGCATCAGCAAGCCGAGCGCCGTGAGTTGTGGCCAGAAGAACGCGACCAGCCCGGCTGCGATTCCCAGCAGTCCCACCAGCACCAGTGGCCACAAGGGCCGGCCGGACTCGCGCATCTGCGCGGCAGCAATCAGGGTGAACAGGCCGTCGACGAAGGCGTAGGCGCCGAAGAACAGCACCATCACGGTGAGTACGATGCCCGGCCAGACCATGGCCAGGATGCCGAACAGCAGGGCAGCGACGCCGCGCAGGGCGATCCATTTCCAGTGGCGGCCCAGGGCTTGCCAGAGCGGGTGTTGCGACATGGCGACGATCCTCGCGAGGGGTATGGCTGAAACCATAGTCCCTCGCGTTCTCGATCGCTTGCGCCAAGTCACGCCGTGATCTGTAGGAGCGAGCTTGCTCGCGAACCGCCCGACGCTGGTGCTGCCGGTGAATCCATTCGCGAGCAAGCTCGCTCCTACAACGAGAGCCCAAAAAAGAAAGCCCGGCACGGGCCGGGCTGTGGAAGGCCCGTCGCAACGGGCGGGTGCCGTCAGGCGACGTCACCGGGGAGAGCGGCTGCGACACATTCGGTGCGGATTCTGCGATCCTTGTGGGTTGGAATGCGGCGTAGCGATGAACGGTACGGGCGCCCGCCAGGTGGGCGCTTCGAGGGATTGATGCAACGCAGCATATTCTTAGTTGATTGAGCGTTCAATAAAAAACGAATAGACTGGCCCACAGTATCGCCGGATGGCACAGGTACGCCCGGCGAAGAGGAGATTCGAAATGCCCAAGGTCGGTATGCAGCCGATTCGCCGCTCCCAACTGATCCACGCGACTCTCGAGGCGGTGGACCAGGTGGGCATGAGCGACGCCAGCATCGCCCTGATCGCCCGCCTCGCGGGGGTCTCCAACGGCATCATCAGCCACTACTTCCAGGACAAGAACGGACTGCTGGAAGCGACGATGCGACATTTGATGTCGGCATTGAGCAAGGCCGTCGCCGAGCGCCGCGCTACCTTGCGCAACGACGAACCGCGCTCGCACCTGCGGGCCATCATCGCCGGCAACTTCGACAGCTCCCAGGTCAACGGTCCGGCCATGAAAACCTGGCTGGCGTTCTGGGCGACCAGCATGCACCAGCCGGCGCTGCGTCGGCTGCAGCGGATCAACGATCACCGGCTGTATTCGAACCTGTGCAGCCAGTTCCGTCGCGAACTGCCGCTGGCCCAGGCCCGCAGCGCCGCTCGCGGGCTGGCCGCGCTGATCGACGGCCTCTGGCTGCGGGGCGCGCTTTCGGGCGACGCCTTCGATACCGAGCAGGCGTTGGCGATTGCCTACGACTATCTCGACCAACAACTGGCCAAGCGCCCCGGATAGCGGGCGCAGCCTTGCGCTGACACCGACAAGAGAGGACCACCGCACCATGGCTCGATTCGAAGTACAGAAGCTCTACATTGGCGGTCGCTACGTGGAAGCCACCAGCGGCGCCACCTTCGAGACCATCAATCCGGCCAATGGTGAAGTCCTCGCCCAGGTACAGCGCGCGTCGAAGGACGACGTCGAGCGCGCCGTGCAGGCGGCGGTGGAAGGGCAAAAAGTCTGGGCGGCGATGACTGCCATGCAGCGCTCGCGCATCCTGCGCCGCGCCGTGGATATTCTCCGCGAGCGCAATGACGAGCTGGCGGAACTGGAAACCCTCGACACCGGCAAGCCGTTGGCCGAGACCCGCTTCGTCGACATCGTCACCGGCGCCGACGTGCTCGAGTATTACGCCGGCCTGGTGCCCGCCATCGAAGGCGAGCAGATCCCGCTGCGCGAGACCAGCTTCGTCTACACCCGTCGCGAGCCGCTGGGCGTGGTCGCCGGCATCGGCGCCTGGAACTACCCGATCCAGATCGCCCTGTGGAAATCCGCCCCGGCCCTGGCCGCCGGCAACGCGATGATCTTCAAGCCCAGCGAAGTCACCCCGCTGACCGCGCTGAAGCTCGCCGAAATCTACACCGAAGCCGGTCTGCCCGATGGCGTGTTCAACGTCCTCACCGGCAGCGGCCGCGAAGTGGGCCAGTGGCTGACCGAGCATCCCGTGATCGAGAAGATTTCCTTCACCGGCGGCACCTCCACCGGCAAGAAGGTCATGGCCAGCGCTTCCAGCTCCTCGCTCAAGGAAGTCACCATGGAGCTGGGCGGCAAATCGCCGCTGATCATCTTCGAGGACGCGAACCTCGACCGCGCCGCCGACATTGCCGTCATGGCCAACTTCTTCAGTTCCGGCCAGGTGTGCACCAACGGCACCCGTGTGTTCATCCCGCGCAACCTGCAGGCACGCTTCGAGGCCAAGGTGCTGGAGCGCGTGAAACGCATCCGTCTGGGCAACCCGCAGGACGAGAACACCAACTTCGGCCCGCTGGTGAGTTTCCCGCACATGGAGAGCGTGCTCTCCTATATAGAGTCCGGCAAAGAACAGAAGGCCCGCCTGCTGTGCGGTGGCGAGCGCGTCACCCATGGCGAGTTCGGCCAGGGTGCGTATGTCGCGCCGACCGTGTTCACCGACTGCCGTGACGACATGACCATCGTGCGCGAGGAAATCTTCGGGCCGGTCATGAGCATCCTCGTCTACGACACCGAAGACGAAGCCATCCGCCGCGCCAACGATACCGAGTACGGCCTCGCCGCCGGCGTCGTGACCCAGGACCTGACCCGTGCGCACCGGGCGATCCACCGCCTGGAAGCAGGCATCTGCTGGATCAATACCTGGGGCGAGTCGCCGGCCGAGATGCCGGTTGGCGGATACAAGCAATCGGGTGTCGGTCGTGAGAACGGCCTGACCACCCTGGCTCACTACACTCGCATCAAATCCGTACAGGTAGAGCTGGGCGACTACACCTCGGTGTTCTGATCGCCGCGATCGAGCCATGAAAGGCCGGTCGCAGGCATGACTCCCTGACCACCGGCCATTCCCCACACGCAGACACCGGCGCGCACGCGTTGCGGGCGGTGTCATGCCTGAAAAAGAGGAAGGCCTGCATGTCCCAGGAATACGACTACATCATCATCGGCGCCGGTTCCGCCGGTAACGTACTGGCTACCCGCCTGACCGAGGACGCCGACGTCAGCGTCCTGCTGCTCGAAGCCGGCGGCCCGGACTACCGCGCTGACTTCCGCACCCAGATGCCCGCCGCGCTGGCCTACCCGCTGCAAGGTCGCCGCTACAACTGGGCGTACCTGACCGACCCCGAGCCGCACATGAACAACCGCCGCATGGAGTGTGGGCGCGGCAAGGGGCTGGGCGGCTCCTCGCTGATCAACGGCATGTGCTACATCCGCGGCAATGCCATGGACTTCGACGGCTGGGCGCAGGACAAGGGCCTGGAAGACTGGACCTACCTCGACTGCCTGCCGTACTTCCGCAAGGCCGAGACCCGTGACATCGGTCCCAACGACTTCCATGGCGGCAGCGGTCCGGTGAGCGTCACCACGCCCAAGGCCGGCAACAACCCGCTGTTCCACGCCATGGTCGAGGCCGGCGTGCAGGCGGGCTATCCGCGTACCGAAGACCTCAACGGCTATCAGCAGGAGGGCTTCGGTCCGATGGACCGCACCGTCACTCCGCAAGGTCGCCGCGCCAGTACCGCCCGTGGCTATCTGGACCAGGCCCGCGAACGACCGAACCTGACCATCGTCACCCACGCGCTGACCGACCGCATCCTGTTCAGCGGCAAGCGCGCCATCGGCGCGACGTATCTGCATGGCGATGACAATGCGCTGACCGAAGTGCGCGCACGCCGTGAAGTGCTGGTGTGCTCCGGTGCCATCGCTTCTCCGCAGCTGTTGCAGCGCTCCGGCGTGGGTCCGTCCGCCTTGCTGCGCGACCTGGGCATCGAGGTCGTTCACGATCTGCCCGGTGTTGGCCAGAACCTCCAGGACCACCTGGAGATGTACCTGCAGTACGCCTGCAAGCAACCGGTGTCGCTGTACCCGGCCTTGCAATGGTGGAACCAGCCGCAGATCGGCGCGGAGTGGATGTTCCTCGGCACCGGCCTGGGCGCAAGTAACCAGTTCGAGGCCGGCGGCTTCATCCGCAGCCGTCCGGAATTCGAGTGGCCGAACATCCAGTACCACTTCCTGCCGGTGGCGATTAACTACAACGGCAGCAACGCAGTGAGCGAGCATGGCTTCCAGGCGCACGTCGGCTCCATGCGTTCTCCCAGTCGCGGGCGGATCAACCTGACCTCCCGTGATCCGCGCAAACACCCGAGCATCCTGTTCAACTACATGTCCAGCGAGCAGGACTGGCAGGAATTCCGCGACGGCATACGCCTCACCCGCGAGATCATGAACCAGCCGGCCCTGGACCCTTACCGTGGCCGCGAGATCAGTCCGGGCCTGGACAAGCAGAGCGATGCGGACCTGGACGCCTTCATTCGCGAACATGCGGAAACGGCTTTCCACCCGTCCTGCTCCTGCAAGATGGGCGAGGACGACATGGCGGTGGTCGATGGCGAAGGTCGCGTGCACGGCATGCAGGGGCTGCGGGTGATCGATGCGTCGATCATGCCGCTGATCATCACCGGCAACCTCAACGCCACCACCATCATGATGGCCGAGAAGCTCGCCGATAAGGTGCGCGGTCGCCCGGCACTGCCCCGCAGCACCGCTGACTACTACAAGGCCAACGGCGCGCCGGTGCGCGGTAAATCATTGCGCTGATTCCGTAACGCAGAGACGAAAACGCCGGCGAGAGAGCCGGCGTTTTCAGTTTTCAGCCACGACGTGGAGGAACCGGACGAGTACGGCCGCTGCCGTCGATGGCGACGAAGACGAACACCGCCTCGGTGACCTTGCGCCATTCGCTGGACAGCGGGTCATCGCTCCATACCTCGACCAGCATGCGGATCGAGCTGCGGCCCACTTCCAGGGTCTGGGTATAGAAGGAGAGCTGAGCGCCGACAGCGACCGGGACCAGAAAGGCCATGCGGTCGATGGCTACCGTGGCCACGCGGCCTCCGGCAATGCGGCTGGACATGGCGGTTCCGGCGAGATCCATCTGCGCCACCAGCCAGCCACCGAAGATGTCGCCAAAGCCGTTGGTCTCGCGCGGCAGGGCGGTGATCTGCAAGGCAAGGTCGCCCTGCGGGATAGGATCTTCTTGTTCGAGCTCGATCATAGGTAAGGGCCTCTTGCCCCCGGCGTACTCATGGTGAGGTTATGGAAAAACTCTCCCAAGACACCTGCCGGCGCAAGGCCTTGGGACAGCTTTTGATCGGCCTGTCCGCATTATATAGAGGGAGGACCGGCGCGACGACCGCAGGATGGGGTGAAATTCCCGCGGGCGCGGCCGCTGTGTCGCCTCCGCGCAGTTTGCTATGGTGCGGCACCTGCGGCTGCCGGCCGCAGCTTCCTTGCCTGCAGAGATAACAAGCACCATGCCTTCTGTGAACGCTCCTGCCGCGCCCGCGTCACGTCCGTTGACCCGCAGCGACTACAAGACTCTTTCGCTGTCCGCCCTGGGCGGCGCCCTCGAGTTCTACGACTTCATCATCTTCGTGTTCTTCGCTACCGTGGTCGGCAAGCTGTTCTTCCCCGCCGACATGCCCGACTGGCTGCGTCAGTTGCAGACCTTCGGCCTGTTCGCCGCCGGTTACCTGGCCCGTCCATTGGGCGGTGTGGTAATGGCGCACTTCGGTGACCTGCTGGGCCGCAAGAAGATGTTCACCCTGAGCATCTTCCTGATGGCCGTACCGACGCTGATCATGGGCCTGCTGCCCACCTACGCGCAGATCGGCATCTGGGCGCCGCTGGCGCTCCTGCTGCTGCGCGTTATCCAGGGCGCGGCCATCGGTGGTGAGGTTCCGGGAGCCTGGGTGTTCGTCGCCGAGCACGTCCCGCATCGCCATGTGGGCTACGCCTGCGGCACGCTCACGTCGGGTCTGACCGCGGGTATCCTCATCGGTTCGCTGGTGGCGACCCTGATCAACAGTGTTTACAGCGCCGAGGAAGTGCAGGGCTACGCCTGGCGTATTCCGTTCCTGTTGGGCGGCATCTTCGGCCTGTTCTCTGTGTACCTGCGCCGCTGGCTGCACGAGACGCCGGTATTCGCCGAACTGCAGCTGCGCAAGCAACTGGCCGAGGAGGTGCCGCTGGGCGTGGTGGTGCGTGAGCACCGTCCGGCCATCGTGTTGTCCATGCTGCTGACCTGGGTGCTGTCCGCCGGCATCGTGGTGGTGATCCTGATGACCCCGTCGGTGCTGCAGACTGTCTATGGCTTCGATGCTGCCACGTCGCTGAAGGCCAACAGCCTGGCCATCGTCTGTCTGAGCTTTGGCTGCATCCTGGCCGGCCGTCTCGCCGACCGTTTCGGCGCGGGTCGTACCTTTATAGTGGGGAGCATTCTTCTGGGTGTCGTCTCCTGGACCTTCTACACCAGCCTGAAGGCACACCCGGACTGGCTGTTCCCGCTGTACGCGATCACTGGTCTGTGTGTCGGTGTCATCGGCGCGGTGCCTTATGTGATGGTCAACGCCTTCCCGGCGGTGGTGCGCTTCACCGGCTTGTCCTTCTCCTACAACCTGGCCTACGCCATCTTCGGCGGCCTGACGCCCATGGTGGTGGCCCTCCTTATGAAGGAAGACCCGCTGGGTCCGGCGTACTACGTGGTCGCCTTGTGCGTGGTTGGCTTGCTGGTGGGTACCTATCTGCTACGCCAGGAACGTCGGCTGGTAGGGCAGGAGATGGCGGCAAACTGATCGACCGGACAGTTTTTTGCAGAAAATTCAAATTAGTCGTTGACGGCCAATTTA
>JASGKM010000066.1:0-66357 GCA_049840615.1 Pseudomonas sp. | reverse complement strand
ACTACCTAACCATTTCATAGTACCCTCCAAACGCTGTTAACAGCGTCTCCCCCAGTGCAAAAACCAGCTTCTATTTTTAACGTTTGATAATAATCATTTAGCATCCCTGTTAACCAAAGGGACTTGCTTAATGTTCATGTAATCACGTCAAATTATTATTTAAAGATCAAAAGGTGTTACCTGGTATACATAATAATTGAGCCAATTCGTATACATTGCGTTAGCATGTGCTCTCCACACGAGGTTTGGACTTTATTCAGGCTGATCCTCTGGGTAATAGTTCTTAGGAAGTGAAATGTCCAATCCTTTTTCTACATCTCTCTTATATTCCTTATCTAAAGATAATTCGATCATACTCCGGATGACCGATGACGAATATCTGCTTTCCTTCCTTTGCCATTACAATGAATACTCCTGCTTCTTCCGATTCAGCAAGAATGGTCAAGATTATTACAGTTAATAATCTCTTCTCTCGAGACAGTGGTATATCTGGAATGTAGTACATAGAACACATTTCATCAAACCCTCTGACAAATGGTACCTTTTCTTCTTGCCAAGATGTTTCAGAAGATACCAAACATCTTCTTGTCTAACGTCTCCTTACCGATTCCATAATGATAATATAACCCAGGGTTGCGCTTCCCAACAAATATGAAGAGTTGAGGTTACATTAGTTTTAGACCATTCCATGATCTTAGCTAACTCCTTCCCAATATGTAACCTCCTCAAATTCCATAAGTTCTACTGGAGCTCCTGTAATAATTAAGCCATCAACCTTTCTTATTCTTCATTACTTCAAATGTATGATAGAACTGATCCAAATGACTGGTTGTCGTATGGGTACCCACGTAGGATTCTGTAGTTAAAAATGTAACATCGACCTGAAGTGGCGTGTTCGAAAGACTGCGGAGCAACTAAAATCTCAGTATCCTCCTTAACTGGCATCAAATTCAAGTGGGAATTTGTGAGGCTGATATCCTGATGCATCGCTCTTGTTTCATCCATGACAAATATATTCTCATCTTCCAGATTTTTTGCTGGTAAATCACTCAGAATTTTAATCGGCATTCTTTATCACCATCTTCATAAAATTTGTCATAGTAAAACATATCATAGCACGATTGCACGAATAAATCAACCAATAATAGTCAATTGCATACAGATGCACATACAGGCACTATAAACGTTTCAGTTCAGACCCTTCCGGGTTGATAATATGAGTTATACTAATATTAGTGAAGTTGGAGACACTTTCGTTTTGTTGCAGTACGTTACGAATGCAAATACTTCCGATTTCACCAACATTAGTATAACTCATTCAGGCGTCTTTATTGAGGGTCTGAACAGAAACCAGTGTGCACTTTGTAACAAATTCATTCTCAAGCTTACGGAAACTTATTAATACGTTGTGTAGATTCCATATGTTATTGCAGCATTGTCAGTACTTCTTCTTCTGTTAAAATTGTTATTCCAAGGTCCTGAGCTTTTGTAAGCTTGCTTCCTGCATTTTCTCCGGCAATCAGATATTTTGTATTCTTTGATACGCTTCCCGATACCTTACCTCCATACTTTTTCACAAGCTCCTCCATCTCACTTCTTCCCATGGTCGGTAAGGTTCCTGTTATAACAAAAGTAGCTCCCATAAAGCGTTGATCTGTTGTGTTTTCCTCCTGATAAGAGGTAAAATTCATACCGGCATCCTCCAGACGTCTCAGCATATTACGATTTTCTTCAACTTCAAAAAAATCAACAAGGGAAGTGGCGGTAATTGATTCCACATCATTAATTGCAACCAGTTCATCATAGCTTGCTTTTTCTAATTCATGAAGGGATTTAAAATGCTTCTTTAATTCTGCGCCAGCCTGTCTGCCGATATTTTTAATTCCCAGACCGGTTATAAGGCGGTCTATATCATTTTTCTTACTATCCTCAATTGCCTTTAAGAGCTTATCCGTATTCTTCTCTTTACCGATGAGTCCTTTCTCAACAAGTTCATCACGGTATTGATGCAGATAATAAATATCAGCGATATCCTTCAGATATCCTTCCTTAATTAATGTCTCAATATATGCCTCGCCAAAGCCTTTGATATCCATTGCATTACGTCCCACAAAGTTATTGATATCCTTCAGCGCGTCGAGCGCGTGGGAACGCTGCACACCGGGGACCAGGCGCAGGAAGCGGAAAACGGTCAGCGGCAGGGTCGGGTCGACGTGAAGCTTCTGCGGCATGTAGCCGATGGACAGCTTCGGCTGGCGCCAGACGCTGCCGGTATCGGGCTTGAGCAGGCCGAGCACGCTGCGCACCAGGGTTGTCTTGCCGGCGCCGTTGGGGCCGATCAGGGTGACGATCTCGCCCGGAGCGATGGTCAGGTCGACGTTCTGCAGCACTGCCTGGCCGGCGTAGCTGACGCCGACGCCTTGCAGGCGGATCAGGGCGTCGCTCATCACGCCTCCCGCTGGCCGGGAGCGCAGGCGCCGCAGAGGCCGACGATCTCGACAGTCTGGGTTTCCACGGCGAAGCCGACGCTCCTGGCGCCGTTGACGATGGCCTCGCTGATGGCCGGCTGCTCCAGTTCGATGGCGGTATGGCAGGCGCGGCAGATCAGGAACTGGCCTTCATGGGCGTGCTCCGGGTGGGCGCAGCCGATGAAGGCGTTGAGCGAGGCGATGCGGTGTACCAGGCCGTTTTCCAGGAGGAAATCCAGGGCGCGGTAAACCGTCGGCGGCGCCGCCTTGCGGCCGTCTTCTTCGCTCAGCACGGCGAGGATGTCGTAGGCGCCCAGCGGCTTGTGGCTCGCCCAGACCAGCTCCAGTACGCGACGGCGCAGCTCGGTCAGGCGTACGCCCTGGCGCGCGCACAGCGCGTCGGCGTCGGCCAGGGCACTGGCCACGCAGTTGGCGTGATCGTGCGGGCGGCAGGCAAGGGGAGTCTTGGGGGCGATCTTGTACATGCGCGGCGACGCTCGGGTTCAGAGACGTTATTATATTACTCTTTCATGTCTCCCCTGTGTGAGTGCTGCCGTGTCCTTCCGTCCCGTCGCCCTGCTGACCGCCGCCTGCGCGCTGCTGCTCAGCCTTCCCGTACGTGCCGAGGTCAGCGTGCTGACCAGCATCAAGCCACTGCAACTGATTGCCGCCGCCATCCAGGACGGCGAGGGCACGCCGGACGTGTTGCTGCCGCCGGGCGCCTCGCCGCACAGCTACTCGCTGCGCCCGTCCGACATCCGCCGTGTGCGCGACGCGCAGCTGTTCTACTGGGTTGGCCCGGACCTGGAGAACTTCCTGCCCAAGGTGCTGGAAAGCCGCAAGGGCCCGAGCGTGGCCGTGCAGGATCAGGCGGGCATGCACTTGCGCAAGTTCGCCGACTTCAGCGCGTCCAACCACCCGGACCATGATGATGATCACGATGACCTGGGCCACGATCATGACCACCGCCCCGGCATGATCGACGCCCACCTCTGGCTGCTGCCGGCCAACGCCCAGGTGATCGCCGCGCGCATGGCCGAGGACCTGGCCATCGCCGACCCGGCCAACGCCAGCCGCTACCAGGCCAACCTGAAGGCCTTCGACGAGCGCATGGACCAGCTCAATACCCGCCTGCAGCAACGTATCGATCCGCTCAAGGGCAAGCCGTTCTTCGTCTTCCACGAGGCATTCGATTACTTCGAGGAAGCCTACGGCCTGCGGCACACCGGCGTCTTCGCCGTGTCCGCCGACGTGCAGCCGGGCGCCCGCCATGTCGCCATGATGCGTGCGCAGCTGCAGAAGGCCGGGCCGTCCTGCATCTTCAGCGAACCGCCGATCCGCCCGCGCCTGGCCGACACCCTGAGCCAGGGCCTGCCGGTACGCCTGGCCGAGCTGGACGACCTGGGCGTTGGCGTGAAGGTCGATGCCCAGGGCTACGAGCATCTGCTGGGCAACCTGGCGGATGAGTTCGCGGGGTGTCTGGAGAAGCTCTGACCGGGTTTCTTGGGACGTTTCTGTACCGGGGGTTGCCCTCGCCCCCGGCCCTCTCCCTTGTAGGAGCGGGCCATGCCCGCGATCGCGCGCATGGCGCGCTCCTACAGATAATGTCGCTGTTTGGGATGCGGCACAGGGCCATCGCCGCGCCTGATCGTCGCACCGCTCCTGCCTGAAATTTCCTCACTTTTACCCCATCAACGCCCCGCCAATCGTCGGCTGCACCGCTGTTTTTCTGCGTCCACCGCGCAACCGTCTATCGTGTGTAGGGACAGGAGCCAGGCACAAGATATTGATGCCGATCATTCTTCTGTGTCTACATATTGGGTCTACTCGCGCTCCATTGCGCCCTGCCACCCAACCGACAGGAGGTTATTTCCCGGATGGCCAAGACCGATGCGCGCCAACGCGGCGCCAAACCAGGAGTTCTCGCCCTGCAGCCTGCCTCGCAGGATATCTGGGACAGCAAGTACCGCCTCAAGCACAAGAGCGGTGACCCCATCGACGGCAGCGTCGACGAGACCTGGCAGCGCGTCGCCCGCGCCCTCGCCGACGTCGAGGCCAACAAGGCACTGCGCGAACACTGGTACGAGCGCTTCCTCTGGGCCCTGCGCAACGGCGCCATTCCGGCCGGGCGGATCATCTCCAACGCCGGTGCCCAGGGGCACAAGCCGGCCACCTCGACCATCAACTGCACCGTCTCCGGGATCATCCGCGACTCCATGGACGACATCCTGGAGAAGGTCCACGAGGCGGGGCTGACGCTCAAGGCCGGCTGCGGCATCGGCTACGAATTCAGCACCCTGCGCCCGCGCGGCGCCTACGTTTCCGGCGCCGGCGCGCACACCAGCGGGCCGCTGTCGTTCATGGATATCTACGACAAGATGTGCTTCACCGTCAGTTCCGCCGGGGGGCGGCGCGGCGCGCAGATGGGCACCTTCGACGTCAGCCATCCGGACGTGCGCGAGTTCATCCGCGCCAAGCGCGAAGACGGCCGCCTGCGCCAGTTCAACCTCAGCCTGCTGATCACCGACGGTTTCATGAACGCCGTCGAGGACGATGAAGACTGGCCGCTGGTGTTCCCGATCCATCAGAAGGAACGCGACGAAGTCGACCTGAAGAACGCCGAGGAAGTGGTCTGGCGCGACTGGCCGCTGCACGACGACTACCTGGTGGGCGACGACGGCCGCGTGGCCTGCAAGGTCTATGGGCGAGTCAAGGCGCGGCACCTGTGGGACATGATCATGGTGTCCACCTACGACTACGCCGAACCCGGCTTCATCCTCATCGACCGGGTCAACGAGATGAACAACAACTGGTGGTGCGAGGCGATCCGCGCCACCAATCCCTGTGGCGAGCAGCCGTTGCCGCCCTATGGTTCCTGCCTGCTGGGCTCGGTGAACCTGACCACCTTCGTGGTCGACGCCTTCGGTGACAACGCGCGCTTCGACTGGGAGCGCTACCGCGAAGTGGTCCGCGTGTTCACCCGCATGCTCGACAACGTGGTAGAGATCAATGGCTTGCCGCTGGAACAGCAGCGCGCGGAAATCCTCGGCAAGCGCCGCCACGGCATGGGCTTCCTCGGCCTGGGTTCGGCGCTGACCCTGCTCAAGCTGCGCTATGGCAGCCCGGAAGCCTGCGTGTTCACCGAGGAAGTGGCGCGCGAGATGGCCCTCGTCGGCTGGGAAGTGGCGCTGGAACTGTCCCGCGAGAAAGGCCCGGCGCCGGCGCTGGTCAAGGAATACGAAGTCACCGCCGAGATGCTGCGCAAACGTCCGGAAATGAAGGCCGACGGCCTCAAGGTTGGCGACAAGGTGGCGGGCCGCGTGCTGCACGCCAAGTACTCGCGCTACATGCAGCGCGTTGCCGAGCACGCGCCGCAGCTGATCGAGGAACTGGCCGAGCACGGTGCGCGCTTCACCCACCACAGCTCCATCGCGCCCACCGGCACTATCAGCCTGAGCCTGGCCAACAATGCTTCCAATGGCATCGAGCCGAGCTTCGCCCATCACTATTCGCGCAACCTGATCCGCCCCGGTCGCAAGACCAAGGAGAAGATCTCGGTCTTCAGCTACGAGCTGCTGGCGTACCGCGACCAGGTGGACCACCACGCCGTTCCGGGAGCGGAGGAGGAGAAGCACCGCCTGCCGGACTACTTCATCACCGCCGACGACATCACCCCGCAGCAGCACGTGGACATCCAGGCCGCCGCGCAGAAGTGGATCGACTCGTCGATCTCCAAGACCGCCAACGTCCCCACCGACTACCCGTTCGAGGACTTCAAGGACATCTACCTCTACGCCTGGCGCCAGGGCCTGAAGGGCTGCACCACCTTCCGCTTCAATCCGGCGGCCTTCCAGGGCGTGCTGGTCAAGGAGTCGGACCTGGAGAAGACGGTGTACCGCTTCGAGCTGGAAGATGGCAGCGTGGTGGAACTCAAGGGTAACGAGGAAGTGGAGTACGACGGCGAGATCCATACCGCCGCCAACCTCTTCGACGCCCTGAAAGAAGGCTATTACGGCAAGTACTGATACCCCCTGGAGAATGCTATGAGCGTCAAGATCAACCAGAAGATCAAAGGCTTCCAGGTGGTGGACGTGGCCGAGGAAAAGGCCCGCGTGGAAGCCGCCGCGGCCGCCGCCGTGGTGAAGATGGACGAAACCCTGCAGCGCCCCGAGCTGCTGGTGGGCGCCACCTACAAGATCAAGTCACCGCTGTTCGAGCACGCGCTGTACGTGACCATCAATGACGTGGTGCTCAACCCGGACACCCCGTACGAGCAGCGCCGGCCCTTCGAGATCTTCATCAATTCGAAGAACATGGACCACTTCCAGTGGATCGTCGCGCTCACCCGGATCATGTCCGCGGTGTTCCGCAAGGGCGGTGACTGCACCTTCCTGGTGGAAGAGATGAAAGCGGTGTTCGATCCGCGCGGCGGCTACCTCAAGCGCGGTGGCATCTATATGCCGTCGATCGTCGCCGAGATTGGCGCGGTGATCGAACGGCACATGGTCGCCATCGGCCTGATGGAAGGCCCGCAGCTGGACGAGGAGCAGCGCCTGTACCTCGCCGAAAAGCGCGCCGCCTACGAAGCCGCCCAGGGCACCAACAAGGCCGAGCCCGGCGAAGGCTTCCCCGCCGGCGCCCAGCTGTGCGGCAAGTGCAACACCATGGCGGTGGTGCAGATGGATGGCTGTGCCACCTGCCTGAACTGCGGGCATAGCAAGTGCGGGTGAGCGGGAGCCTCTGCGACGCATGTGTCGCCCGGCGAACGACCGGCCATGGATGGCCGGGCCTGAACTTGAACTGAGGAACAACGGCAGGCATGCCAGCTCCTCGTTCGATCTTCACGCCACCTGCCTCACACCGACTCTCCCTGTAGGAGCGGGCCATGCCCGCGATCGCGCGCATGGCGCGCTCCTACAGGTGAGGTTCGATTGGGCCGAATGAGCTACAGCGCAAACGGCAGATGAATCCCCACTGTCTGCCGCTGCGCCAGACGTCGCTCGAACTCGCTCGGATCGTGGATCAGCACGTCCTGCCCGGCGAATGCCTCAGCGGCGATCAGCCGCGATAGCCAGAAACGCACACAAGCTACCCGCAACATCTCCGGCCACAGCTCGGCCTCCAGCGCGGTGAACGGCCGCTTGGCCGCATAGGCCGCCAGCAGGGCGCGGGCGCGCGGGCCGTCGAGGGCGCCATCGTCGGTCGAGCACCAGTCGTTCACGGTGATCGCCAGGTCGTAGAGCATCCAGCCGGAACTGGCGTTGTAGAAGTCGATCACCCCGGCCAGGTGCGGGCCATCGAACAGCACGTTGTCGCGGAACAGGTCGGCGTGCAGGTTGGCGCGTGGCAGTGCCGGTTGTTCGGCGAGCAGGCGGGCAATTTCTTCCAGGGCATCGCCCAGCAGGGTCGCGGCGTTGCCGGAAAGGTGCGACTGCATTGTCTCGCCTTCATGCAGCATCCAGCTCAGGCCACGGTCGCTGGGGCGCTCGATGATCCGCTCGCGGGTCGCCAGGTGCAGGCGAGCCAGCAAGCTGCCGACCTCCTGGCAGTGATGGTTGTTCGGCGAGCGTTCGTGGCGCCCAGCCAGCCGCGGTTGCAGCAACGCCGGCTTGCCTTCGAGTTGGCGCAGCGCCTCGCCGTCTTTCGTGCGCAGGGCGTAGGGCACCGGCAGGTCGGCTTCGTGCAGGACGTCGAGCAGTTCGATGAAGAACGGCATCTCCTGCACCGGGCCGCGTTCGACCAGGGTCAGGACGAATTCGCCCTGTTCCAGGCTGACGAAGAAGTTGCTGTTCTCCGACCCTTCGGCAATGCCGCGGAAGTCCCGCAGGCGGCCGAGGCCGTAGGGGGCGAGGAAGTCTTCCAGGACCGGACGTTCCAGAGGCGTGAATACCGACATGCTCAATCCTCTGGAGCGTCGTGGAGGGGAGGGTTTACCAGCTGAAGATCTGCCACTGCGGAATCAGCTTGTCGGGCTGGTCCGAGCGGATGAAGTTGCCGTCGCTGCCGTCCTGGCGCACCAGGAAGTACGGCTTGCCGTGCTTGGGCACGACCTTGATGGCGTAGAGGAATCCATTCACGCGGTATTCCTGGATGGTCTTGTCGCCTTCCTGGCGGATAGTCACATCCGGTTCCGGGGTCGGGGCATCGTCCGCCGCCATGACGGAAGTCGCGCCAAGACCCAGTAGAGCGGCGAGCAACAGGCGGTTCAACGTACGCATGATAACCTTGTCCCTTTGTCGAATTGGCTACGGACATTTTAGCCCGAGCCCTTCTGAAAAGGTTGATTCCCCTCATGAGCCAAGCACCCCTCGTCCTCGTGGACGGCTCGTCCTACCTGTATCGCGCCTTCCATGCCCTGCCGCCGCTGATGACCTCCAGCGGTATGCCCACGGGAGCGGTGAAGGGCGTGCTGAACATGCTCAAGAGCCTGCGCAAGCAGTACCCGGACAGCCCCTTCGCGGTGGTCTTCGATGCCAAGGGCGGGACCTTCCGCGATGAGATGTTTGCCGAATACAAGGCCAATCGCCCCTCGATGCCGGACGACCTGCGGGTGCAGGTGGAGCCGTTGCACGCCACGGTGCGCGCCCTCGGCCTGCCGCTGCTCTGCGTGGAAGGCGTGGAAGCGGATGACGTGATCGGCACCCTGGCCCGGCAGAGCGCGGCCGGCGGTCGGGCGGTGGTGATCTCCACCGGCGACAAGGACATGGCGCAACTGGTCGACGGGCACATTACGCTGGTCAACACGATGACCGGTAGCACGCTCGACGTGGATGGCGTTAAGGAGAAATTCGGTGTCGGTCCTGAGCTGATCATCGATTACCTCGCGCTGATGGGCGACAAGGTCGACAACATCCCCGGCGTGCCCGGTGTCGGCGAGAAGACCGCCCTGGGCCTGCTCACTGGCGTCGGTGGTGGCCTCGATGTGCTCTACGCCAGCCTGAACAAGGTGCCCGAACTGCCGATCCGCGGCGCCAAGGGCCTGCCGGCCAAGCTCGAAGAGCACAAGGACATGGCCTACCTGTCCTACAAGCTCGCCACCATCAAGTGCGACGTTGAGCTGAACATCGAGATCGATGCCCTGCACCCCGGCGAGCCGGACCGTGAGGCGCTGACCGAGCTGTACCGTACCCTGGAATTCAAGACCGGGCTGGACGACCTGCAACGCCAGGCGGCCAAGGCCGGCAGCCCGCAGCTGGTGCTGGAAGAGGCCCCGGCTGCCGCGGCAGAGAAGCTCTACGATATTGTCCTGGAACAACCGCAGTTCGATGCCTGGCTGAAGAAGCTGGAAGCCGCCGAGCTGATCGCCTTTGACACCGAGACCACCAGCCTCGACCCACAGCAGGCGCAGGTAGTCGGTGTGTCCTTCGCCGTAAAAGAAGGCGAAGCCGCCTACGTGCCGCTGGCCCACAGTTATATGGGCGTACCGGCACAACTCGACCGCGATGCCGTCCTCAAGGCGCTCAAGCCGTTGCTGGAAGACCCGAAGAAGCGCAAGGTCGGCCAGCACGCCAAGTACGACATGAACGTCCTGGCCAACGCCTCGACGCCCGTTGCCGTTCAGGGCATCGCCTTCGACACCATGCTCGAATCCTACGTGCTGGACTCCACCGCGACCCGCCACGACATGGACAGCCTGGCGCTCAAGTACCTGGGCCACAGCACCATCCGCTTCGAGGACATCGCCGGCAAGGGCGCCAAGCAGCTGACCTTCGACCAGATCGCCCTGGAACAGGCCGGCCCCTACGCCGCCGAAGACGCCGATGTCACCCTGCGCCTGCACCAGACCCTGTGGCAGAAGCTGGAGGCTATCCCGTCGCTGGCCAAGGTCCTGACCGAGATCGAGATGCCGCTGGTGCCGGTGTTGGCGCGCATCGAGCGCAACGGCGCGCTGGTCGATGCCAACCTGCTGGGCAAGCAGAGCGTCGAGCTGGGCGAGAAGATGGTCGAGTTGCAGCGCCAGGCCTATGACCTGGCGGGTGAGGAGTTCAACCTCGGCTCGCCCAAGCAACTGGGCGCCATCCTTTATGAAAAGCTGGGCCTGCCGGTGCTCTCCAAGACCGCCACCGGCCAGCCGTCCACCGCCGAGAACGTTCTTGCCGAGCTGGCCGAGCAGGATTACGAGCTGCCCAAGGTGATCATGCAGTACCGCTCCATGAGCAAGCTCAAGAGCACCTACACCGACAAGCTGCCGGAGCAGATCAACCCGCGCACCGGGCGCATCCACACCAGCTATCACCAGGCGGTGGCGGCGACCGGTCGGCTGTCGTCCAGCGACCCGAACCTGCAGAACATCCCGATCCGTACCGCCGAGGGCCGTCGCATCCGCCAGGCCTTCGTCGCGCCCAAGGGCTACAAGCTGCTGGCGGCGGACTACTCGCAGATCGAGCTGCGCATCATGGCCCACCTGGCCAAGGACGAAGGCTTGCTCGACGCCTTCCGCCATGATCGCGACGTACACCGCGCCACCGCCGCCGAAGTCTTCGGCGTGCCGCTGGACGAGGTGACGGGCGACCAGCGCCGCAGCGCCAAGGCGATCAACTTCGGCCTGATCTACGGTATGAGCGCCTTCGGCCTGGCCAAGCAGATCGGTGTCGAGCGCAAGGAGGCCCAGGCCTATATCGACCGCTACTTCGCCCGCTACCCCGGCGTGCTGGCCTACATGGAGCGCACCCGCGCCCAGGCCGCCGAACAGGGCTTCGTCGAGACGCTGTTCGGCCGTCGCCTGTACCTGCCGGAAATCGCCTCGAAGAACGGCGCCATGCGCAAGGCCGCCGAGCGCACCGCGATCAACGCACCGATGCAGGGCACGGCGGCGGACATCATGAAGCGCGCGATGGTGGCTGTGGATAACTGGCTGCAGGAGAGCGGCATCGATGCCCGCGTGATCCTCCAGGTCCACGACGAACTGGTGCTGGAAGTGCGCGAGGACCTGATCGACCAGGTCCGTGATGGCATTCGGCCGCTGATGAGCGGCGCAGCGGAACTGGACGTGCCGCTGGTCGTCGAAGCCGGTGTGGGAGCGAATTGGGACGAGGCCCACTGATCGACTTGACGAACGGTCGGAAGGCCCGCCAGCCGGGCCTTCCGGCACGATTGCCCAGGCGCTTTCAGGCCCGTCTGAAAAAATCTTTTGTGACCCGCTGAACTTTCCCGCTGGGAGCCGAGTCAGAACTCGTGAATGGCTGGTGAAGCCCTTCGATGCTCCTTTGCAGTGTTTAGTGTTGGCAGATTACTGGACCCCGCCCTAGCGGTCCGGACTTAAACCCCGAACTTCCCCCTCCCCATACGAAGCTCGGGGTTTTTTTTGCCTGCGATTTGGCCTCAGGCCTCCTCGCCGGCTTCCTCTTCTTCCTCTTCCAGCAGCCCCAGCCAGCCGGCCAGGACCAGCTGCGCCTCTTCCACGCCCTGGCGCTTGGGCGCCGAGAACAGCTGCAGGGTGGCGACATCGCCCCAGCCGTCGAGGATTTCCTTGCGGGTCTTGAGCAGCGCGTTCTTCGCCGCGCCGTAGGCCAGCTTGTCGGCCTTGGTCAGCAGCACGTGGATCGGCAGCTGGCTGGCCTGCGCCCAGTCGAGCATCAGGCGGTCGAAGTCGGTCAGCGGATGGCGGATATCCATCATCAGCACCACGCCGGCTAGCGCATTGCGGCTGGAGAGATAAGCTTCCAGGTGCTGCTGCCAGTGCAGCTTCAGCGGAATCGGCACCTTGGCGTAGCCGTAACCGGGCAGGTCGACCAGGCGGCGTTCGTCATCCAGGCGGAAGAAGTTCAGCAACTGGGTACGGCCGGGGGTCTTGGAGGTCCGCGCCAGGTTCGCGTGGGTCAGCGCGTTCAACGCGCTGGACTTGCCTGCGTTGGAGCGGCCGGCGAAGGCGACTTCCAGGCCGGAGTCCTCCGGGCACTGGTTCACCTTGGCGGCGGAGATGAGGAAGGTGGCCTGTTGGCAGAGGCCGAGAATCGGGTTTTTCGTAGCGTTATTCGAGGGCATGGGTAACTTCGCGGCGGGTGCGACGCGGTGTCGCGGGGGCGGTTTCGTTTCCGTTTGGGCATCTGAAGTATATAATGCCGCGGATTTTGTGTGCGCTTTATCCCCCAGGGTCGAGCCACACGGGAACGTTGAAGTCCGCGCAATCAAGAACGTGGATGTTCCCTGCGATGAGGATAATCATGAAGAAACTGCTGTTCGCAGCCATCGTTGCCGCGCTGGCATCCAGCGCCCTGGCGGCCCAGGATCCGGAAGCCGTTTTCAACAGAGCCTGTGGCGCCTGCCACAATGGTCAGTTGCCAATGGCGCCGAAAAAGGGCGACGCCGCCGCTTGGAAGCCACGCTTGGACAAGGGCATGGACACGCTGGTGCAACATGTGACCAACGGTTTCAACGCGATGCCGCCTCGCGGCCTGTGCACCGACTGCAGCGCCGAGGATTACCAGACAATTATCCAGTGGATGTCGAAGTAACTCCCAGGCCTTACTCTTTCACCCTTAGCCGTTATTGGATTAGCTGATGAACAAATTGATCGTGAGTCTGCTGTTGACCCTGGGTCTTGTCGGTGTGGCGAACGCCGCTGGCGATGCCAAGGCCGGTCAGGCGAAAGCTGCTGTCTGTGGTGCCTGCCACGGCGCCGATGGCAACAGCATGGCGCCCAACTTCCCGAAACTGGCCGGGCAGGGTGAGCGCTACCTGCTCAAGCAGATGCACGACATCAAGGACGGCAAGCGTACCGTGCTGGAAATGACCGGCCTGCTGACCAACCTCAGCGATGAGGACCTGGCAGACATCGCCGCCTACTTCTCCAGCCAGAACGGCAGCGTCGGCGCCGCCGATCCCAAGCTGGTCGCCCAGGGTGAAGCCCTGTTCCGTGGCGGCAAACTCGCCGAAGGCATGCCGGCCTGCACCGGTTGCCACAACCCGGCTGGCCAGGGCAACGCCGAAGCCGGCTTCCCGCACCTGGGTGGCCAGCACGCCGCCTACACCGCCAAGCAGCTGACCGCCTTCCGCGAAGGCGAGCGCACCAACGACGGCGACGCCATGATCATGCGCAGCATCGCAGGCAAGCTGTCCAACAAGGACATCGCCGCGATCTCCAGCTACATCGAAGGCCTGCACTAAGCAGCCCTCGGCGCAAAAGCCGGAACGAAAAAAAGGGTGGCTTCGGCCACCCTTTTTTGCATCCGCCCCCACTACAATGCTGGAACCGTGTCTGGCCCCTCCGGTCAAACCGCTTCATCCCGCCGCGCCATAGCGTGGCGGTTCCGCTCAGCCAAGGAGTGAACCATGCGTAACCTGATTTTCACCGCCGCTCTTGCCTTCGCCGGCCTGTTCGCCGTCAACGCGAACGCCGCCGACTTCGAAGCTGGCAAGAACTACACCGAGCTGAACCAGGCCGTCCCGGTCTCCCAGCCCGGCAAGATCGAGGTGGTGGAGCTGTTCTGGTACGGCTGCCCGCACTGCTATGCGTTCGAACCGACCATCAACCCGTGGGTCGAGAAGCTGCCGGCCGATGTTCACTTCGTGCGCATTCCGGCCATGTTCGGCGGCCTGTGGAACATCCACGGCCAGCTGTTCCTGACCCTGGAATCCATGGGCGTGGAGAAGAAGGTGCACCACTCGATCTTCGAGAAGCTGCACAACAACCCGAAAGCCCTGACCACCCCGGAAGAAATGGCTGACTTCGTCGCCGAACAGGGCGTGGACAAGGACAAGTTCCTCAGCACCTACAACTCCTTCGCCATCAAGGGCCAGATCGAGAAGGCCAAGAAACTGGCGATGGCCTACCAGATCAGTGGCGTGCCGACCATGGTGGTCAATGGCAAGTACCGCTTCGACATCGGCTCGGCCGGTGGCCCGGACGAGGCGCTGCAGCTGGCCGACCAGCTGATCGCCAAGGAACGCGCCAGCGCCAAGGCTGCCCAGTAAGGGCTGATGACGATGCTGCGCCGGCGGACTCGTGAGCGTGTCGCGGGGGCCTGCGTCCCGCGGGAGAATCCCGCGCTCGGGGCCTCTGCCGGCCTGCCTGATGACGGCCGGCTCCGCCTGCTCAGCTTCAATATCCAGGTGGGCATCAGTACCGAAAGGTACCGCCACTACCTGACCCGCGGCTGGCAGCACCTGCTGCCGGCCGCCGGGCGCGCCACCAACCTGCAGCGTATTGGCGAACTGCTCCACGACTACGACGTGGTCGCCCTGCAGGAAGCCGACGGCGGGAGCATCCGCTCCGGCAACATCAACCAGGTCGAACACCTGGCCCAGCTCGGTGCCTTCCCTTACTGGTACCAGCAGCTCAACCGCAATCTCGGGCGTATCGCCCAGCACAGCAATGGCCTGCTCAGCCGCCTGCAGCCCACCGCCCTGGAAGACCATCCGCTGCCCGGCCCGCCCGGACGTGGCGCGATCCTCATGCGCTTCGGCGAAGGCCAGGACGCGCTGGCCGTGGTGATGATGCACCTGGCCCTCGGCGCGCGGACGCGCACCCGCCAGCTCGCCTACATCCGCGAGCTGCTGCAGGACTACCGCCACCACGTGCTGATGGGCGACATGAACACCCATGCCACCGACCTGCTGGAAAGCTCGCCGCTACGCGACCTCCAGCTCATCGCCCCGCAGGTCGAGGCCACCTTCCCCAGCTGGCGCCCGCAGCGCTGCCTGGACCACATCCTGCTCAGTTCCGAGCTGGCGCTGGAACGCGTCAGTGTCCTCCCGCACCCGATTTCCGACCACCTGCCCGTGGCCGTGGAAATCCGCCTGCCGGATGCCCTGCGTTCGTCCTCGTCGCTCGCCTTGCGCGGCGAGGACCCTGAATGAGTCGCGACGACGACCAACGCTGGAAACAGAAATACCTGGATAACTTGGAGCAACAGGAGAAGCTCGAGCGCCGCTGGGATGCTCGTCTCGACCTGCTGCGCCGCGGCCTGGTGCGCAGCAGCCTGGCCGCCGAAGGCAGCGACAAGGCAGTGGATGCCTGCATGAAGGAGCTGCGCGAGGTGCTGCGCCGCGACGAGATGGACGCCGGACTGTCGCGCCTGATCCCGCAGCTGGAAAAGGCCGTGCTCGACTCCGAGCAGCGCCGCCAGCAGCGTATCGAACAGAATGTCGCCGCGCTCAGCCAGCTGTCGCAGCAACTGCTGTCCCTGGAGATGCCCGGCGACGTGCGCAAGCCGCTCAAGCGCCTGGCCAAGGACATTCCCAGCCGCGGCAGTTCATCCCGCGAACTCCCCGCGCTTCTGGCCGAGCTGAGCCGCCTGCAGCGCCAGGTGCTGGACCATTTCGGCAACGCGGGTGGCGAGCAGCGCCCGGGCTTCCTGCAGCGGCTGTTCGGTAGTCGGGACAACGATGATGCAGACTCGCCGGAGTCGACGGCCACTGCGCCCGCGGCAACGGCAGAAGCGGCGCCCATCGACGAAGCGAGGATGGCTGAGCCATTGCCCGTAGCGGCACAACCTGCTGCACCTGCACCTGCTGAGTCGGTGGTCGCCGAAGCGGTTGCCGAATCCGTTCTGGAACGGGTCGCCGCCGTTGTTCCGGCTCCGGTGCCAGAGCCCATCACAGAGCCATCACCGGCCGCGCGGTCCGAACCTGTCGTCGTGCCGAATGCGCTGGCCCCAGCGCCCATGGTGGAGCCCGTCGCCCACGACGATTCCACGCTGCTCGACAGCCTGCCGGTACCGCCCGGCCTGTTCGGCACGCCGGAAGACGCGCGCCAGGCCAACGATCCCTACGCCCTGCCGCCGCGCCCGGAGCCGGGCTACAGCGCCGTGGCGCCGCACATCGAGGCGAGCCTGCTACGCCTGCTGGACGAGATGCACCTGCCGGCCGCCCAGCAGGTCCAGGCCGAGGAGCTGCGCTCGCGCATCCATGGCAGCCTCAACTGGTACGAACTGGTGCCGGTGCTGGATGACCTGGGCGTCTTGGTGCTGTCGCTCAACGACGGCGGTCAGCGTGAGTTCGAGGGCTACCTGCACCAGCTCAACGAACGCCTGGGCACTTTCCTCGATGGCCTGCAGGCAGTCCAGGAGAACCACAGTGGCTCCAGCTCCAGCGCCCGCGACCTGGACGACACCCTGCGCGAACAGGTCAGCGGCCTGAAGGAAAGCGTGCTGGAGGCCACTGACCTGGAAGGCCTCAAGCGCAACGTCGAGTCGCGCCTGCAAGGCCTGGTTGGCACCATGGACCGCTTTCGCGAGGAGCGCGAGGTCCGTGAGCGCGAAGTGGGCGAGCGTATCCAGTCGCTGGTGACCCGCGTGGCCAGCATGGAAGAGGAGGCGCGCACCTTCCAGGCGAACATCGAGGACCAGCGCCAGAAGGCCATGACCGACGCCCTGACCGGCCTGCCCAACCGCGCCGCACTGAGCGAGCGGCTGGAGCTGGAAGTCTCGCGCTGGCAGCGCTACGGCGGCGACCTGCTGCTGGCGGTGCTCGACGTCGACCACTTCAAGCGGATCAACGACGACTTCGGTCACCTCGCCGGTGACAAGGTCCTGAAGATCATCGCCAACGAACTGGCCAAGCGCGTGCGCAAGACCGACTTCATCGCGCGCTACGGCGGCGAAGAGTTCGTTGTGCTGCTTCCCGCCACGCCGCTGGAGGGCGGACAGCAACTGCTCGACGCGCTGCGCGGCGCCATCGAAGCCTGCCCGTTCCACTTCAAGGGCGAACGCCTGAGCATCACCTGCTCGGCGGGGCTGACGGCCTTCCGCGAAGGTGAGCGCGCCGAAGCCGTGTTCGAGCGTGCCGACCAGGCGCTGTACCGCGCCAAGCGCGGCGGGCGAAACCGCCTCGAAGTCGACTGATCGCACTCTTCTCCCTGCAGGAGCAACGGTCTTCTTCAGGTCAGTCCGTGCCTGTGATTCCCCCTCACCCCAGCCCTCTCCCTCAGGGAGAGGGGGCAGATTGTGCCGGCTGAGGCCATGGTTTCATCCTGCGCCGAACGGTCCCCTCTCCCAGTGGGCGAGGGTTAGGGTGAGGGCGGCCCCTGCGCCGAGGTCATCCTGTAGGAGCGGGCCATGCCCGCGATTCGTGCGCATGGCCCGCGCCTACAGAAAACACTTCCATTCACGCCGGAAGATCTTGACGAACGAAAGAACATAGGTTTTGATTCGCACACTTATCTTTCGAATCGAAACTTAATCGTTCATGTCGAAACGCAATACGCCTCAACGTCGCCACGACATCCTGGCGCTGCTCGCCGAACAGGGCGAGGTCAGCGTGGACGACCTCGCGCGCCGTTTCGCCACCTCCGAGGTGACCATCCGCAAGGACCTGGCCGCCCTGGAAGGCAATGGCCTGCTGCTGCGTCGCTACGGTGGCGCGGTGCCGATGCCCCATGAACTGATCGCCGAGCCGAGCCAGCCGCTGTCGCGCTACAAACAGGCCATCGGTCGCGCTGCTGCTGCCTGCATCCGCGAGCATGCACGGATCATCATCGACAGCGGCAGCACCACTGCCGCGCTGATCCCGGAGTTGGGCCGCAAGCCTGGCCTGGTGGTGATGACCAACTCGCTGAGCGTGGCCAACGCCCTGCGCGAGCTTGAGCGCGAGCCGGTACTGCTGATGACCGGCGGCACCTGGGACCCGCACTCGGAGTCATTCCAGGGGCAGGTGGCCGAACAGGTGCTGCGCTCCTACGATTTCGATCAGCTGTTCATCGGCGCCACCGGGCTGGACATCGAGCGCGGCACGACGACATTCAACGAACTGCTGGGCCTGAGCCGGGTCATGGCCGAGGTCGCCCGCGAGGTGATCGTCATGGCCGAGGCCGACAAGCTGGGCCGGCGTATTCCCAACCTGGAGCTGCCATGGAGCAGCGTCCAGACCCTGATTACCGATGAACGCCTGAGCGATGAAGCGTTCGAACTGATCCAGGCGCGCGGCGTGAAAGTGATTCGCGCGCGCTGTGAAGACTGACAGGAGACCCAAGCCATGTGTGGAATCGTAGGCGCCATCGCCGAGCGCAATATCACCCCGATCCTCGTCGAAGGCCTCAAGCGCCTGGAGTACCGTGGCTACGACAGCGCCGGTGTAGCGGTGATCGACAACAACGGCTCACTGGATCGCCGCCGTCGCGCGGGTAAAGTCTCCAGCCTGGAACAGGCCATCGAGGAGCAGCCGCTGCTCGGCCGTCTGGGCATTGCCCACACCCGCTGGGCCACCCACGGCGCGCCCACCGAGGCCAACGCCCACCCGCACTTCTCCCGTGGCGAAGTGGCGGTGGTGCACAACGGCATCATCGAGAACTTCGAGCCGCTGCGTGAAATGCTCAAGGCGCGCGGCTACGAGTTCACCTCGCAGACCGACACCGAGGTCATCGCCCACCTGCTGCACCTGCGCCTGGGTGAACTGGGCGACCTGACCGTCGCGCTCAAGGCCGTGGTCAAGGAACTGCACGGCGCCTATGGCCTGGCGGTGATCAGCAGCAAGCAGCCCGACCGAATCCTTGCCGCCCGCAGCGGCAGCCCGCTGGTGGTGGGCCTGGGTCATGGCGAGAACTTCCTTGCCTCCGACCAGTTGGCGCTGCGCCAGGTCACCGACCGCTTCATCTACCTGGAAGAGGGCGACATCGCTGAAATCCGCCGCGACGGCCTGCAGCTGTGGGATGTCAACGGCAACCCGGTACAGCGCGAGGAAGTGCGCTACCACGAAGGCGCCGAGGCGGCTGACAAGGGCGGTTATCGCCACTTCATGCTCAAGGAGATCCACGAGCAGCCGGCCGTGGTGCAGCGCACCCTGGAAGGCCGCCTGGGTAACGAGCAGGTGCTGGTGGACAATTTCGGCCCGCAGGCCCGCGAGCTGCTGGCCAAGGTGCGCACCGTGCAGATCGTCGCCTGCGGCACCAGCTACCACGCCGGCATGGTCGCCCGTTACTGGCTGGAGAGCCTGACCGGCATTCCTTGCCAGGTCGAAGTCGCCAGCGAGTTCCGCTACCGCAAGGTCGCGGTGCATCCGGATACCCTGTTCGTCACCATCTCCCAGTCCGGTGAAACCGCCGACACCCTGGCCGCGCTGCGCTACGCCAAGGAGCTGGGCTTCCTCTCCAGCCTGGCGATCTGCAACGTCGCCACCAGCTCGCTGGTGCGCGAGTCGGACATGACCCTGCTGACCAACGCCGGCCCGGAAATCGGCGTAGCCTCCACCAAGGCCTTCACCACCCAGCTGGTCGCCCTGCTGCTGCTGACCCTGGGCATCGGCCAGGTGCAGAAGCGCCTGGGTGACGGCGTCGAAGCCGAGCTGGTGAGCGAGCTGCGCCGCCTGCCGACCCATCTGGAAGAAGCCCTGTCCATGGACAAGGTGGTGGAAAAGGTCAGCGAACTGTTCGCCGAAAAGCACCACACCCTGTTCCTCGGCCGTGGCGCCCAATACCCGGTGGCGATGGAAGGCGCGCTGAAGCTCAAGGAAATCTCCTACATCCACGCCGAGGCCTACCCGGCCGGCGAGCTCAAGCACGGCCCGTTGGCCCTGGTCGACGCCGACATGCCGGTGGTCACCGTGGCGCCGAACAATGAGCTGCTGGAGAAGCTCGAAGTCCAACCTGCAGGAAGTCCGCGCCCGTGGCGGCGAGCTGGTGGTCTTTGCCGAGGGCGGCAGCGGCATCGCCAATGGTGAGGGCACCCATGTGGTGGGGATGCCGGCGATCCACGACTGCCTGGCTCCGATCCTCTACACCGTGCCGCTGCAGCTGCTGTCCTACTACGTAGCCGTGCTCAAGGGCACCGACGTCGACCAGCCGCGCAACCTGGCCAAGTCAGTGACGGTGGAGTGAGCCGGTGACGGTGGAATAAGCGCAGACGCGCAGGAGAAAGGTCCCTTCGGGGGCCTTTTTTCGTTTCAGGGCTGGGGCATTCGCGAGAAGCGGCGGGGGACGATCAACATTCCCCCGGTGCCTGCTCGTCCGGGGGTGTGGACGGGGCACCGAGGCCAGGCGGCAGAGGCCGCTACACGAGGGGAATGGAAATCGACCTTGTCTTGTGGACAAGGTCGGGCTCCGGCCCTGCGAGGGGTACCTGACAAGTCTCCCGCAGGGCCGGGAGCGGGGCCAACGATAGAAGCTGGCTAGTGGCCGGTCAATCGGAAACGACAAACGCGCGTTCGCCAGTGTCCGATATTCGAACCAAAAGGGCCGTTCGACCCCGCGATTTCGTTAGCCGGCTATCGGAAGTGTCTATACTGTTTCTGATTATGTCGGTGAAAAACGCCTCATGGCATTTCACTGGCAAGGGCGGCGAGGGAGTTCCGTCCTCACGTCCGGGATGCAGTTAAACCGACAAGAGAATCCCCATGAACGCACCTGCCGCACCGCAGTATTCTGCCCACGAGCGCCGCTCGCGCATCCTCGCCATCGTCGGCGCCTCGTCGGGCAACCTGGTGGAGTGGTTCGACTTCTACGTCTACGCCTTCACCGCGCTGTACTTCGCCCATGCCTTCTTCCCGTCGGACGACCCGACGGTGCAACTGCTCAACACCGCCGGGGTCTTCGCCGCCGGCTTCCTGATGCGCCCGATCGGCGGCTGGCTGTTCGGCCGCATCGCCGACAAGAAGGGCCGCAAGACCGCGATGATGATCTCGGTACTGATGATGTGCGGAGGCTCGCTGGCGATTGCGGTGATGCCGACCTACGCCACCATCGGTGTCGCGGCGCCCGCGCTGCTGCTGCTTGCGCGGCTGTTCCAGGGCCTCTCCGTGGGCGGCGAGTACGGCACCAGCGCGACCTACATGAGCGAAGTGGCGCTCAAGGGCCAGCGCGGTTTCTTCGCTTCCTTCCAGTACGTGACGCTGATCGGCGGCCAGCTGCTGGCCGTGCTGGTGGTGGTGATCCTGCAGCAGTTGCTGACCACCGATGAGCTGAAGGACTGGGGCTGGCGCATTCCCTTCGTGGTTGGCGCGATCACCGCGGTGATCGCCTTCTACCTGCGCCGTTCGCTGAGCGAGACCGCCAAGGAGTCCAACCTCAACCGCAAGGAGTCGGGCACCCTCACCGAGCTGTTCACCCACCACAAGCGCGCCTTCTTCACCGTGCTGGGCTTCACCGCCGGGGGCTCGCTGATCTTCTACACCTTCACCACCTACATGCAGAAGTACCTGGTGAACACCGCCGGGATGGACCCGAAGGTGGCCAGCGGCGTGATGACCTTCGCCCTGTTCTGCTACATGTGCATGCAGCCGATCTTCGGTGCGCTGTCCGACCGTATCGGCCGCAAGACCTCGATGCTCTGGTTCGGTGCCCTGGGGATGCTGTGCACCTGGCCGATTCTCGCGGCGCTGAAGACCGTCAGCAGCCCGTACGCGGCGTTCGGCCTGATCATCCTGGCGATGGCCATCGTCAGCCTGTACACCTCGATCAGCGGCCTGATCAAGGCGGAGATGTTCCCGCCGCAGATTCGCGCGCTGGGTGTGGGCCTCTCCTACGCGGTGGGCAACGCGATCTTTGGCGGCTCGGCGGAGTACGCCGCGCTGGGTCTGAAGAGCATTGGCCAGGAGGAGATCTTCTACATCTACGTTTCGGTCATGTGCGGCGTGGCGCTGCTGGTCTGCCTGCTGCTGCCGGACCTGCGCAAGGTCAGCTACCTCAACGACGAGGACTGACCCGGTCAGTCCTTTGCCCGGCCGCGCAAGGCGTGGTCGGGCAACGACAGGGCGATCAGCAAGGCCAGGGCGCCGAAGCCGGCGTTGACCAGGAACAGGTGCCCGAAGACCCCATCCAATGCCTGCCGCTGTGCCTCATGGCCGTCGCCGCTCAGGTTGGCCAGTAGCGCGCTGGCCGACAGCCCGTGCCCGGCTTCGCCCGCCAGGGGTTGCAGCATCGCCAGCAGCAGCGCTGACATCAGCGCAATCCCCACCGCCCCGCCCAATGAGCGGAACAACGTGATGTTGCTGGTTGCTACGCCCAGGTGCTTCATCTCCACTGCACTTTGCGCCGCCACCAGGCTGGTGGGGAACTGCGTGCCAGCGGCGATGCCGGTGAGCAGCATGCAGACGCCCGAGAAGAAATACGCGCTCGGTGGCGTCAGCGCCAGGCCAGCAATCGCCAGCGGCATCAGCAGCGCACCTCCGACGATCTGTGGCTTGTAGCGGCCGATGATCGCGGTAAGCCGACCGCAGCAGTAAGCACCGATCGGCACGCCCATGGCCAGCGGCAGCAGGTGCAGCGCCGCGCTGTCCGCGCCGGCGCCGGTCACCGACTGGAAGCGCAGCGGCACCAGCACCGACAGCGAGATCACCTGGAAGCTGGCGAAGAAGCTGATCAGCCAGCTCAGGGTGGCGGCGCGAATACCGAACAGGTGCATCGGCACCAACGGCTCCGGAGCGCGGCGCTCCTGCAACACGAACAGCGCGATGAGCACCAGGGCGGCGGCGAACAGCGCAAGCATCTGTGGGTCGTTCCAGCGCGCGCCCTGGCCGACTTCAGTGATCGCCAGCAGCAGGCTGCCCAGCCCGGCGATCATCAGCATCGTGCCGAGGTAGTCGATCACCGGTTTGCGCCCCGGCACCGGCAGGCCGCGAAGGGTCTGGCGCGACACCGCGAGGGCAACCAGGCCCACCGGCAGGTTGATCAGGAACACCCAGCGCCACGACAGGTACTCGGTGAGCAGCCCGCCCAGCACCGGGCCGGCGATGCTCGCCACCGCGTACATGCTGCTGAAGTAACCCTGGTAGCGACCGCGTTCGCGCGGCGGAACGATGTCGCCGATGATCGCCTGGCTCACCGACATCATGCCGCCGGCGCCGATGCCCTGCAGGACGCGGGCGAGCACCAGCTGCTCCATGCTCTGGGCGGCGCCGCAGAGCAGCGAGGCGAAGGTGAACAGGCCGATGGCGAAGAGCATCAGCACGCGGCGGCCGTAGAGGTCGCCGAGCTTGCCGTAGATCGGCATGGAGATGGTCATCGCCACCATGTAGCCGGAAATGACCCAGGCGAGCAGGTCGAAGTCGCCGAAGCCGGCGGAGATCGCCGGCAGGGATACGGCGACGATGGTCTGGTCGAGTGCACCGAGGAAGATCGCCAGCATCAGTCCCACCAACACGGTGCGGACCGCCGGACGCGGCTCGGACAAGGTATTCAAGGAAGGCCCCCTTCACTGCAGAGGTGCTCCGGCCGGGATGGGCGCGGGCGAGCCCAGTGTAGTGCAAGGCAGCGACGAACTGTCACGCCGGCGCGATAGTTACCGGTCAGGAAAGGCTCTATCTCAGGGCTGACAAAGATGACCAAGGAAGCGGCTGCTACGCTTTACAGGCGAGCTATCTTGCCGTGCTGTCCTTTTTTGGAACGCAACCCGCCGGGGCGTACTCCACTGCAGGGATACCGTCAGGTTCATTGCAGGGATCGGCGCCCGATAGTTTTTCGCGGGCCAGGCCATAGGCGAAGACTATGGAAGTGCTGGTCTATAGTTCTTCAGCCCTGTGACCAGGAGGTTTGCATGAAAGCCAATCTGCCCTCTGAGTTGCTGTCCCTGCAGTTGCCGTTGCGCATCCGCATCGGCGAGGCCCAGGCTTTCGACCTGGGCCCCGACCCGCAGGTAACTCTGGTTGTCCGCGATCCCACGCTGCTGACCGAGATCACCCATCCCAACCTCGATATCCTCGGTCGCGCCTACGTAGAGGGCCGCATGGACATCGAGGGGCCGATGCAGGAAGTGATCGCCACCGCCGACGCCCTGAGCACTGCGCTGGGTGATGCCGACGACGATGCCGACTACGTGCGCGAGAGCCACGACAAGGCCACCGACGCCGAAGCCATCCACTACCACTACGACCTGTCCAACGCTTTCTACCAGCTCTGGCTCGACCCGGAGATGGTGTACTCCTGCGCCTACTACGAGACCGGCAACGAAAACCTGGCCACTGCCCAGTTGGCCAAGCTGCGTCACCTGTGCCGCAAGCTGCGCCTCAAACCCGGCGAGAAGCTGCTCGATGTCGGCTGCGGCTGGGGCGGGCTGGCGCGCCTGGCGGCGCGGGAGTTCGGCGTGGAGGTGCATGGCATCACCCTCAGCGAGGAGCAACTCAAGCTCGGCCGCGAGCGGGTCAAGGCCGACGGGTTGGAAGGCAAAGTGACCCTGGAGTTGCGCGACTACCGCGACCTCCCGCGTGACGGTCGCTACGACAAGGTGGTCAGCGTCGGAATGTTCGAGCACGTCGGTCACGCCAACCTGGGCATCTACTTCCAGCACCTTTACGACGCGGTGCGTCCGGGCGGGCTGGTGATGAACCATGGGATCACCTCCAGCAATACCGACGGCCGTCCGGTCGGGCGCGGCGCGGGAGACTTCATCGACCGCTACGTATTCCCCCACGGCGAACTACCGCATCTGTCGCTGGCCGTCGCCTGCATGAGCGAGGCGGGGCTCGAAGTGGTCGACGTCGAAGGTCTGCGCATGCACTACGCGCGCACCCTGGACTTCTGGAGCGCCAACCTCGAAGCCAAGCTGGCCGAGGCGGCGAACCTGGTGCCCGACCAGGCGCTGCGCATCTGGCGCCTGTACCTCGCCGGTTGCGCTTACGGGTTCAAGAAGGGCTGGATCAATCTGCACCAGATTCTCGCCAGCAAGCCGCACACGGACGGCGGCCACGAGGTGCCCTGGAGCCGCCGCGACCTCTATACCTGAGCCTGTTCAGGGACTGCCATCGGGCCCGGCTTGCCGGGCCCGATGCATTTGCGGGGTGGAGCAAAAGGCTTGCATCGAGGGACTCGGGAGGCTAAACCCCTTTTCCCCACTGACTCTTTGGTAGATGAATCATGGTGAATTTCTTCCCGGACCTGTCCCTTGTCGAACTCTTGCCCGCGCAGGCTCCCTGGTCGCTGTTGCTCAAGGCCGATCCCAGTCGCGAACAGATCGAGAGCTACCTGCCTGACTCCCGCCTGCTGGCGCTGAATGAGGCGGATTCCGTCCGTGGCGTACTGACGCTGACGCCCCGCGAGCCCGGCGTCGCCGAGATCACCAGCCTCGCGGTGGAGGACGAATGGCAGGAGCGCGGCCTGGGCCGGCGTCTGTTGCTGGCGGCCATCGAGCAGGCACGCGAGGCCGGCTTGCAGCGCCTGACCATCGCCACCGGCAACTCCAGCCTGGCCCAGCTCGGCCTGTACCAGCGCCTGGGCTTCCGCATCGTTGGCATCGAGACGGATCATTTCGTGCGGCATTACCCCGAGCCGATCTACGAGAACGGCATCCAGTGCCGTGACCAGATTCGTCTGGCGCTTGACCTCGGCGCCTAGTCTCGCGTCCAGCGACTCACCGCTACCGCATCGTGGGCGTGCAAGCTTTCCGCGTGCACCACGCGCACCTCGAAACCTGACACCTCTTCGCGCTGCAGCAGCGCCCGATGCAGCCGGCGTGCGGCGTCCTCGCAGAACATCAGGTTCTGCCCGTTGGCCAGGGCGAAGGCCTGTTCGTCGGCGCGTTTCACCGCCGTCTGCACGGCGGTGCCGAGGGCGTCTTCGGCGTGGTCGATCAGCTCGCTGAAAGCGAATTCCTGTGCGATCGGGCCGAGTTGCACTTTCAGCTGTGCCTCGCTGCGCTGGCTGTGCGGCGTGGCGACTATGCCCTGTGCGCTGCCGAGCCAGGCGCGGACCTCGCTGGTCTTCAGCGGGCGGCCGGCGAAGTCGCTGTCGAAGCGCTCCTGGATCAGTTGGCGAGCCAGCGCCGCCGAGCAGGGGCAGGTCGAGGAGTAGGGCAGGTTCAGGCGCAGTTCCAGTTGCAGCACATCGTCTTCCAGCTGCGCGTGGATCTCGCAGGGATAGCGCTTCCAGCCGCTCAGCGGACTGACCAGCGCCGGTCGCCGCAACATCAGCTCGAAACGCAGGGCCAGGCTGGCGCGGCGGGAGAGCTGCGCGTGGCTGCGGAGAAACTGTTTGAGCAGGTCACGCAGCAGAGCGGGTGAAAGCTCCGTTTGCGCCAGGGCCTCCAGCGCCAGGTACAGCCGGGACATGTGAATGCCGCGCGCCTCTGCTTCGTCGAGGCTGACGCCGGCGTCGGCATGCGCAGCAACGCGTTCGCCGCCGATACGCAGCGGCACGGCGATGCCCTGCATGCCGACCCAATCGAGCGGAATGGGCAGGCGGGTGGATTGGCAGGCGATATCGGGGAGCAGGGAGGTCATGGGCGGGTCACGGTCGGCAATTGTTATAATATAACGTATTTGCTTCCCGACGATCCCGCAATGGTCTTCAGCGCGGCTGCTGCTTGCAGCCACTGACCCGGCCGCAGGTCAGGCGCGCGCTGTCGCCCGAGGAGCTGCTGAAGCGGCTGATATTGGTCCAGCCGATGCCGCGGCTGGTGCCGACCCACACCTGGCCATCGCTGGCTATCCCGCTGAAGAAGGTCAGGCTGCCGTAGCGCGTGCCCGTTTGCGCCCAGCGTCGTCCGCTGCTCGCCTCGAAACCGCGCAGGTAGGTGTCGTGGCCCTGAGTGGCGACGCTGTAGAGATTCCCCGAATCGTCCATGCAGGCCAGCACCGAGGCCGACCAGGCGCAGCGCGCCGGTTCCTCTCCGGGGAAGGGCAGCGGCGCGGAACCGCTGGCGTGGGCGAGAGGTGCGAACAGGCAGAACAACAGGGCGCGGCGAAGCATCGGAGGTCTCGGGAGGCGGGTGGAGCAGCGTTCGGGTATCGCACGTCGGCAGGCTATTGTCGAGCGTGCATTGTTATAATATAACATAAAAGATCACTCCCTTCCGGAGACGGTCATGACCGAACAGGAACTGCTCGCCCAGCCTGGCGAGGCCTACATGAGCGAGGCACAACAGGGCTATTTCCGCGCACTGCTGCTGGACCAGCGCGACGAGCTGCAGGTCCGTATCGACGAAGAATTCCAGGCACTGCAGGACCCCGAGCGGGCCAGCGACGAAGCCGATGTCGCCAGCCGCGAGGAGTCGCGCCAGTGGCAACTGCGGCTGCTGGAACGCGAGAAGAAGCTGCTCGACAAGATCGACCAGGCGCTGGAGCGCCTGGCCCGGGGTGATTACGGCTGGTGCGAGGAAACCGGCGAACCGATCGGCTTGCGCCGCCTGCTGCTGCGCCCCACCGCCTCGCTGTGCATCGAGGCCAAGGAGCGCCAGGAACGGCGCGAACTGCACGTCCGCGAAGCCTGAATTTCCTGGAGAAGCCCACCGTGAACGCCCCACTTCCCGTTACCGTCCTGTCCGGCTTCCTCGGCGCCGGCAAGAGCACGCTGCTCAACCACGTGCTGAAGAACCGCGAGAACCTCAAGGTCGCGGTCATCGTCAACGACATGAGCGAAATCAACATCGATGGCCGCGAGGTACAGCGCGACGTCAGCCTCAACCGGGGCCAGGAGCGCCTGGTGGAAATGAGCAACGGTTGCATCTGCTGCACCCTGCGCGAGGACCTGCTGGAAGAGGTGAGCCGCCTCGCCGGCGAAGGCCGCTTCGATTACCTGCTCATCGAGTCCACCGGCATCTCCGAGCCGTTGCCGGTGGCCGAGACCTTCACCTTCCGCGACGAGCAGGGTCGCAGCCTGTCGGACCTGGCGCGGCTGGACACGCTGGTCACAGTGGTCGACGGGCTGAACTTCCTCGCCGACTACCAGGGCGCCGACAGCCTTGCCGAGCGGGGCGAAACCCTCGGCGAGGATGATGAACGCTCGCTCAGCGATCTGCTTGTGGAACAGGTGGAGTTCGCCGACGTGATCCTGGTGAGCAAGATCGACCTGATCGGCAGCGCCGAGCGCGACGAGCTGCTGGCGATCCTGCGCCGGCTCAACCCCGATGCCGACATTCAGCCCATGGTCATGGGCCAGGTGCCGCTGGCGCGCATCCTCGACACCGGCCGCTTCGACTTCCAGCGCGCCGAGCGGGCGCCGGGCTGGCTCAAGGAGTTGCGCGGCGAGCACCTGCCGGAGACCGAGGCCTATGGCATCTCCTCGGACGTCTACCGCGCGCGCCGGCCTTTCCACCCACAGCGCTTCCATGACTTTCTCGCCCAGCCCTGGAGCAACGGCCGGCTGCTGCGCTCGAAGGGCTTTTTCTGGCTGGCCAGCCGCTACCGCGAGGCCGGGAGTTGGTCTCAGGCCGGAGGCCTGATGCGTCACGGCCTGGCTGGGCGCTGGTGGCGCTTCGTCCCGCGCGAGCACTGGCCGCAGGACACCACCGAGCTGCAGGGCGTGCTGCGCCACTGGCGCGAAGACAGCGGCGATTGCCGCCAGGAGCTGGTGTTCATCGGCCAGAACCTGGACTTCCGGCGGCTGTTCGGCGAACTGGACCATTGCCTGCTGGACGACGAGGAAATGGCCGCCGGCACCACCGCCTGGAAGCGCCTGCCCGATCCCTTCGAACCCTGGGAGGCCAGCGCCTGATGCTCGCCCTCCAAACCCCTGCCTGGCCGCGCCAGGTGCTTGGCGACGATCCCCAGGTGCTCGCCGAAGTGCTCAAGGAAGACGTCAATCTGGCTGTCTGGCAACGCACGCTCTACCCGGAAATCAGTACCTTCGCGGGATGGTTGAGCACCCAGGGACTGGACCTCAGGCAAAGCCTGGAAGTGCTCGATGAGCGCGTCGAGCTGGGCGAGATGTTACGTCAGTACGCCATGCTCGATGGCTGCACGCTGTTTCGCAGCGACCTGCAATGGCTGGCCGAAGCCTTCGCCTGTCTGACCGGTGCGCGGCGCATTGGCCTGCGCCTGCGCAGTCTGGACAAGGCCATGTGCCCGCGCTTCCATGTCGACCACGTGCCGCTGCGCCTGGTCACTACCTACGCAGGGCCGGCCAGTCAGTGGCTGGAGGAGTGGGCGATGGCGCGCGCGCGGCTGGGCGATGCTGCCGCCGAACCTGTCAGCCAGGCGGAGATTCGGCAGATGGCCGCAGGTGAGGTGGGACTGTTCAAAGGCGAGAAATGGGCCGGAAATCTGGGTGGCGGCATCGTCCACCGTTCGCCGCTGCCGGCGCCGGGTGAACGCCGCCTGCTGCTGACGCTCGACTGGCTCGGCTGAGGTTTCCCGCGGGCAAAAAAATAGGCCACCCGGGGAGAGCGGCCCAATTCACCAAGATCATGCCCGGCGTGGGGTGCCGGGAGGGTGTGAGGTACCCGTCGACAGTAGGCCCGAGCCGTGTGACAGGGCGATGACCGTTATTGCGGTTTGCGCCAGTGGCCATTGCTCTGCTGCTCGCAGAACGGCTGGAGGACGCGCGCGTCGCTGGCGACGCCGTAGTAGTGGATGTCCTGGCGGTAGGGCACGCCCTGGGTCTGGGCGTTCTCGCAGACACCGAAGGCGCCGCTGGGGCAATTTTCGGCGTAGCTCACCTCGACCTTCTGGTCTTTCAGTTGCGGCTGGCAGAAGCCCTCGCGGAAGAGTTTTTCCGGGATGGTGCGGTTCTGCTGGCAGACTTTCACGTCGACGTCCTTGCCCTGGGTGTGCACCACGCAGGCCTCGCCATGGGCGAGCAGGGGCAGGCAGGCGAGGGCGAGGGGCAGCAACAGGCGCATGATCGATCCGGGGGTGGCGTGAAGAAGCCGCGACTCTAGCGCTTTTCCCGGCGAGCGTCAGGCGGCACCATGGGCGAATGTTGAAGCAGATCCCGACTCATCTCATCGCCGGCCCCCTCGGGGCGGGCAAGACCAGCCTGCTGCAGAACTTGCTGGCGCAACGCCCGGCAGGCGAACGCTGGGCCGTGCTGGTCAACGAATTCGGCCAGGTCGGCCTGGACGCCGCACTGCTGTCCCGCGACGAGGACGGCGTTGCCCTGGGCGAAGTCGCCGGCGGCTGCCTGTGTTGCGTGAATGGCGCGCCCTTCCAGGTCGGCCTCGGCCGGCTGCTGCGCAAGGCCAGGCCACAGCGGTTGTTCATCGAACCCTCAGGCCTTGGCCACCCCGCGCAGCTGTTGGCGCAACTGCGTGCCGTGCCTTGGCAGGGCGTGCTGGCGGTGCAGCCGCTGGTGATGGTGCTGGATGCTGCCGCACTGGCCGCCGGGCAGCTCTTGCCCGAAGCGCAGCAGCTGGCGCTGGGCGAGGCGGCGCTGCTGCTGATGAACAAGTCCGAAGCCCTGGATGACGCAGCCCGCGCGGCCCTGGCGGCGCGCTTGCCGGAGCTGCCGTTGCGCTGGACGACCCAGGGCCGGCTGTCTCTGGATGAGCTGCCCAGTACGCCGACCGAAGCGGTGAGTGCTGATTTGCCGCAGGGCACTGCGTCTGGCGAACCGGCGATGCTGTTGCGCCGTGAATCGCCGTTGCGCCAGGTGCGCGTGGAGGATGGCCGGCAGGCGGTCGGCTGGCGCTTCCAGCGTGACTGGCGCTTCCGTACGGCCGAGCTGGACGCCTGGCTGGCCGGGCTTCCCGGCCTGTTGCGGGCCAAGGCGGTGCTGCACGGCGAGGACGACTGGCTGGCCTGCAACCGGACCGTTGGTCCGGCGCCATGGACGCCCAGCGCCTGGCGCAAGGACAGCCGGATAGAGCTGATCCTGACCGCCGAACTTGATCCACAGGCCTTGCAGGACGGCCTTTTGCGCTGCGCCATCGCACCCGAGTGACAGATAAGGTTGCCCTCGCGTAACGAGTGAATGATAATAATTATCAGCAGATACTGCTTCGTGAACTCTTCCCGCAGGCTTTCTCATGTCGTTACCCCAACCGCGCAAGGCGGCGGACGCCAGTCCAGCCTTAGACGCTGAGGAACAGCTGTTCACTTCCGCCACGGCGGATGACGGCGCCCATTTGCCCAGCGTGAACGCCCAGCGCGTCAATGAGGCTACCCTGCGACTCGTCAGTTGTGCCGGCCCGCGCCGCGACGAGGAAGTGGTTCCCGAAGAGGTCCTGATTCCCTATGCCGCGCCGGTCGAAGGCGTGGAAGAAGGCGACCAGCCGCCGCCGCCCGGTGGCTGGTGGAAATCCTCGGGCCTGGCGATCGCCATGCACGTGGCCATTGTCGCCGCGCTGGTCTGGGTGATGCCCACGCCGGCCGAACTGAATCTGGGAGCGGGCGAGATGCCCAAGGCCATGCAGGTGAGCGTTGTCACCCTGCCGCCCAAGCCCGAAGTGCAGCAACCGCCCGCCGCCGCGCCGACCCCGCCGCCGCCGGAGCCCGAGCCGCCGAAACCCATCGAGCCGCCCAAGCCGGTGGAAAAGCCCAAGCCCAAACCCAAGCCGGTCGAGAAGGCCGTGCCCAAGGTGTCGCCCAAGCCCAAGCCGAAACCCAAGCCCGAGCCTGACCCGGAGCCGGCCGAGGAAGCCGCCGCGCCGCCGACCCCGGCCGCCCCGCCGCCGCCCGCCGCGCCCACCGTTGGCCAGTTCACCCAGGGTGCCCAGGCCGCGCCGACCGGTTCCCAAGGCCCTGCCGGCCTGCCCACTGGCAGCCTGAACGACAGCGACATCAAGCCGCTGCGCATGGACCCTCCGGTCTACCCGCGCATGGCGCTGAACCGCAGTATCGAAGGCCGGGTGAAGGTGCTGTTCACCATCACCAGCGATGGCCGCATCGCCGATATCCAGGTGCTGGAGTCCTCGCCGCCGCGCATGTTCGACAATGCCGTGCGTGATGCCATGGACAAATGGCGCTTCGAGCCGCGCGTCAGCGGTGGCCGGATCGTCGCCCGCCAGGCGACCAAGGTGTTCTTCTTCAAGCTCGAAGGGCGTCGCTGACAGGCCCACCGAGCGAAACAAAAAAACGCGCCCCAGGGCGCGTTTTTTTGTGGTTGGCAGAAACCCGTGGCCTGACCTGACGCAGGAGCAACTGTCTTCTTCAGGTCAGTCCGCGCTTGTGATTCCCCCTCACCCCAGCCCTCTCCCTCAGGGAGAGGGGGCAGATTGTGCCGGCTGAGGCCATGGTTTCATCCTGCACCGAACAGTCCCCTCTCCCCCTGGGAGAGGGTTAGGGTGAGGGCTGATCCGAGCACGGAACTGTCGGGTAGGAGCGGACTCCGTCCGCGATGGTGTCTGGCGCGGTGCGGACCGATCGCGGACGGAGTCCGCTCCTACGCAGGCAACAGCTCCGCCCGGATGAGTTGCAGCGCTTCGCGCGCCCCGCCCACGGCGATCTTCGCCGGCACACCGAGCATCAGGTTCAGCGGCAGGCCGAAGCCCTCGATCTGGTTGCCATCGCGGTCGCGGCCCGGCTCTTCGCCCTTCCATTCGCAGGGCATGCGCTCGGCGCAGCTGCCGCCTTCGTCGATGTAGCCGAAGAGCGGTTTGCCCAGCGCGGCAGCGTAGCCCAGCTCGAAGGCTGTACCGCTGTCCGGCTCGGCGCCGCGGAAGGGATTGAGGTTGGCCAGCACCACGTCCGCCTGGCGGATCAGCTCGAGATTCGCCTGATAGATCCAGCGCGCCTGCTCGACCGGCTCGACGATGCCGTCCGGCACCGAGTGATCCAGCGGGTACAGGCCCTGCACGCCGAATTCGGCGCACAGGGCCTTGAGCCGCTCGCCCTGCTCGAAGGCATCGGGGAGGAACACGTCGGGGCCGGCGAGGTACAGCTTGAGCATGGTCAGAGTCCCATGAACGACAGCATCAGGAAGGTGGCGAACAGCACGAAGTGGGTCATGCCTTCGATGGCGTTGGTCTTGCCATCGTGCAGGTTGTAGCCGGCGACCATCAGGGTGATGAACATCATGCCGGTCTGCAGCGGGGTCATCGCCATCTGGATCGGCTGGCCCTTGAACAGCGCCAGGGCTTCGATCACCGGTACGGTGAGGATCACGGTCGACAGCGAGGCACCCAGGGCGATGTTGACCACCGGCTGCATGCGGTTGGCCATGGCCGCGCGCAGGGCGGTGAGGATTTCCGGGCTGGCGGAGATCGCCGCCACCAGCAGCGCCGGCACGATGGGCGGCACGCCGCTGCCTTCCAGGCCGACGTCCAGGGCCTTGGACATCACCTCCGCCAGCGCGCCGATCAGCACCACGCCGACCACCAGCAGGCCCATGGACTGCTTGCTGTTGCCGGGGGCCTCGTGGCCTTCGGCGTGCTCGCCGTGGGTGGCGTAGTTGTAGCTGAAGAAGTAGCTGTGCTGGCCGGTCTGCATGCGCAGGAACAGCGCGTAGAGCATGACCATGCAGCCGATGGTGAAGAACGAGTAGAGCTTCCACTGCTCGGCCGGGATCAGCTCCGGGACCACCATGGAGATGCCCACGGCGGTGAGGATCATGGTCACGTAGGTCTTGCCCGAGTCGTCGTTGTACGACTGCTCGCCGTGCTTCAACCCACCGAGCAGCGCGGCCAGGCCGAGGATGCCGTTCATGTCGAGCATCACCGCGGCGTAGATGGTGTCGCGGGCCAGGGTCGGCGAGTGGTTGTGGCCCATCATGATCGCCAGGATCACCACCTCCACCAGCACCGCCGCCAGGGTCAGGATCATGGTGCCGTAGGGCTCGCCGACCTTCTCCGCGAGGATCTCGGCGTGGTGCGCCACGCGCAGCGAGACGCCGATGATCACTGCCAGCAACGCCGTGGCGGTAATCCCCGCGAGCAGCTTGCCGCCGCCCAGCAGGCTGTGTTCCAGCGGGTAGACCGCAACCGCCACCAGCAGGGCGAGGAGGAGGAACTTTTCGTCTTTGAGCGCGCGCAGCATCGAGGGGGATGTCCATTCCGTAAGAGGCGAGTGCGCCATCTTAGGCAATGCACGAAAGGCGTACCAGCGGCCGGCCGCTGGCAGCGGGACCTGGCTCACGCGCCCGACGGTGAAGACGGGTCATCGGTAAGTTCGCCTGCATCTGCGTCGGCCCGTGCGATAATTCCCGCGATTGCCTGATAACGAGACCTCACCCATGTACGACTGGCTCAATGCCCTGCCCAAGGCCGAACTGCACCTGCATCTGGAGGGTTCGCTGGAGCCCGAGCTGCTGTTCGCCCTGGCCGAGCGCAACAAGGTCGCCCTGCCCTGGGGCGACGTCGAGAGCCTGCGCAAGGCCTATGCGTTCAACAACCTGCAGGAATTCCTCGACCTCTACTACGCCGGTGCGGACGTGCTGCGCACCGAACAGGACTTCTACGACCTGACTTGGGCGTACCTGCAGAAATGCAAGGCGCAGAACGTCATCCACGTCGAACCCTTCTTCGACCCGCAGACCCACACCGACCGTGGCGTGCCCTTCGAGGTCGTGTTGCGCGGCATCCAGGGCGCGCTGAAGGACGGCGAGAAGCAGCTGGGCATCAGCCATGGCCTGATCCTCAGCTTCCTGCGCCACCTGTCCGAGGAAGAGGCGTTCAAGACCCTCGAGCAGGCCATGCCGTTCCGCGACGCCTTCATCGCCGTCGGCCTGGACAGCTCCGAGGTCGGCCACCCGCCGAGCAAGTTCCAGCGCGTGTTCGACCGCGCCCGCAGCGAAGGCTTCCTGACCGTCGCCCACGCCGGCGAGGAAGGCCCGCCCGAATACATCTGGGAGGCCCTGGACCTGCTCAAGATCGAACGCATCGACCACGGGGTGCGCGCCATCGAGGATGAGCGGCTGATGCAGCGCATCATCGAGGAGCAGATCCCGCTGACCGTCTGCCCGCTGTCCAACACCAAGCTCTGCGTGTTCGACCACATGCGCGAGCACAACATCCTCGACATGCTCGAACGCGGCGTGAAGGTGACGGTGAACTCGGATGACCCGGCGTATTTCGGCGGCTATGTCACCGAGAACTTCCACGCCCTCCATGAGCACCTGGGCATGACCCAGGACCAGGCCCGGCGCCTGGCGCAGAACAGCCTGGATGCGCGGTTGGTGAAGTAATGAGGTCCGGCGCCGGCCTGTAAGACCCTCTCCCTGGCCCTCTCCCTGAAGGGAGAGGGGACTGTCCGCGCCGAGTTCGAATACACCGCTCTCCTTCACTTCCTCAAAGCCGCTGGAGAATGTCCGGTGCATGCCGGCATTCCCAAACACCCCGAACGGCCCCCTCTCCCTTCAGGGAGAGGGTTGGGGAGAGGGTTGGGGAGAGGGTTGTGGAGAGGGTTGGGGAGAGGGGCGCCCAGCTCCGAAACTCCCCGAGCTTCCTTCCAAAAGCTCCCGTCCCGATCCGTCCCCTCATCTGGCGCACGCGACCTTTCGCGCAACCCCTGCTACCCCTATAAGAACGCCTCTCCCACCGTCACGAGGTAGCAGCATGAACAGGATCGTCGCCATCACCGGCGGCTTCGGCCATCTGGGCAGCGTGGTCGGCCAGGCGTTCGCCGAGGCCGGCTGGCAGGTTGCCCTGCTCGATCGCGCCGTCGGCCCGCGTTATCCACAGGCCGGCGCGCTGTCCATCGGCGGTATCGACCTCACTGACTCTGCAGCCGCCCGTGCCGCGCTGGAGCAGGTCAACGAGCACTTCGGCGGCCTGGACGCGCTGATCAACGTGGCCGGCGGCTTTCACTGGGAAACCCTGGCCGACGGCGACGTCGACACCTGGGACCTGATGTACCGCATCAACTTGCGCACCGCCGTGGTCTCCAGCCAGGCCGCGCTGGCGCACCTGAAGGCGCGTGGGCATGGGCGCATCCTCAACATCGCCGCGGCAGCGGCGACACGCGCGGCGCTGGGCATGGGCGCCTATGCAGCGTCCAAGGCCGGCGTCATGCGCCTGACCGAGGCGCTGGCGGAGGAACTGAAGGACGCGCGCATCACCGTCAACGCGCTGATGCCCAGCATCATCGACACCCCGCAGAACCGTGCCGACATGCCCGACGCCGAGTTCGATCGCTGGGTGAAACCGGAGCAGTTGGCGGCGACCTTGCTCTTCCTCGCCTCGGATTCGGCGGCGGCGATCACCGGAGCGTGCATACCGGTGACCGGGCGGGTGTGATTGCGCGGCTTCTGTAGGGCGCATCACTCCTACACGTTCATCGGTGCCGGCGTGAACCTGTAGGAGCGGGCCATGCCCGCGATCGCGCGCATGGCGCGCTCCTACAGGGATCTAGACGGCCCCCACGCTGCGCAGGAAAGCCGCCAGGCAGGGATTGTCGTTATGCGGGCTCCAGGCCGCGCCGTACTCCACCTGCGGCGACTGCGCGATGGCGCGGAAGGCTACGCCGGGGAGCTGCATGCGCCGCATCGAGTCCGGTACCAGCGACACGCCCAGCCCCTCGGCGACCAGGTTGACGATGGTCTGCTGCAGGTGCGTCTCCATGCGCACGGCCGGGGCGAAACCGTGCTGGCGGCAGCAGTCCATCACCGATTCGTGAAGTGCCGGCGCGGTAGCCGGCGGAAAGGTGATGAAGGGTTCGCCGGCCAGCTTCGCCACGTCCAGTTGCGCTTCCTGCGCCAGGCCATGATCGGCCGGCAGCACCGCGCACAGCGGCTCGCGCTGGAGCGTGCGGTAGAGGCGCTGGCCCGGTTCGCGCTCGGGGAAGGTCAGGGCGACATCCACCTCGCCGCTGTCCAGCGCCGGGCCCAGGTCGCGCGGGAGCATCTCGTTGAGCACCAGCTTCACCTCCGGATGGCCGTCGGCGAAGGCTTTCAGCAGGCGTGGCAGCAGCATCCAGGCGGCGAGCATGGTGAAGCCGATGCGCAGCTCGCCGCGCTCTCCGCGTGCCGTGGCGCTCGCCGAGCGCACGGCGAGGTCGAGGCCGGCGAGCAGCGCGCGGGCGTGCTGCTGGAAGTCGCGGCCGGCGGCGGTCAGCTCCACCGAGCGCGAATGCCGGGCGAACAGCGGCGTACCCAGTTCTTCTTCCAGCGCGGCGATCTGCCGGCTCAGCGGCGGCTGGGTGATGTGCAGCGCCTCGGCGGCGCGACCAAAGTGCAGGTGCTCGGCAAGGGCGAGGAAATAGCGCAGCTGGCGGAAGTCGATCATCGATACGGATTGGGTATGAATAGGCACTTTAGTAAGCATTGGACGGTATCGATTGGCAACCCTATGCTCGCCTGCCGCTCCCGCTCTCCAGGTTCCCAGCCATGCACACCGTGTTCGCCGTCGTCCTGCCGATCTTCGCGCTGATTCTGGTGGGCTGGCTGTGCCGGCGCACCAACCGCCTCGGCCCGCAGGCGGCGTCGGAGGTGAACAAGCTGGTGGTCTGGCTGTGCCTGCCGGCGCTGCTGTTCAAGGTCACCGCCACCGCGACCTGGACGGAAATCTGGCAGCCGGGCTTCCTCGCCGCCTTCACCGGCGGTTGCCTGCTGGTGTTCTTCGCCACGCTGCTCTGGCGCCTGCTACAGGGCCGCCCGTTGCCGGCGGCGAGCATCGACGGCCTCAGCGCGTCCTACGCCAACACCGGCTACATGGGCATTCCGCTGTGCCTGCTGGTGTTCGGCCAGGATGGCCTGGAGCCGGCGCTGATCGCCTCCCTGCTGGTGGTCTGCGTGCTGTTCGCCATCTCGGTGGTGTGCATCGAGGTCGGCCTTCAGGAGGAGAAGCACATCGGCCGAGCTGTGTGGGTGGTGACCAAGGCGCTGGGCAAGAACCCGCTGGTGGTGTCGCCGATCATCGGCGGGCTGTGGGCGGTGACGGGCTTGGGTCTGCCGGCGCCACTGCTGCACTTCCTCGATATGCTCGCCGCCGCCACCACGCCCTGTGCGCTGGTCTCCCTCGGCCTGTTCCTGGCGCAGCGCCAGGAGGGTGGCGAGCAGGTCGGTGCCTGGCCACTGGTGGTGATCAAACTGATCGGCCAGCCGCTGCTCACCGGCTTTCTCGCCTACCAGGTCTTCGACCTGCCGCCGCTGTGGGCGGACTCGGCGCTGCTGCTCAGCGCGCTGCCCACCGGTACCGGGCCGTTCATGCTTGCCGAGTACTACCAGCGCGAGGCGGCGGTGGTGTCGCGGAGCATCCTGGTGTCGACGCTGGGATCGCTGGTCACGCTCTCTCTTTGCCTGCTGTGGATTGCCCGATAGCGTGCTCTTCGTAGGAGCGAGCTTGCTCGCGAACCGCCCAGCACCGGAGTTGCCGGTAGATCCGTTCGCGAGCAAGCTCGCTCCTACAAAAAAGCGCTCCGTACGGGCATAAAAAAACGGACCGGCCATCGCGGGATGGCGGGTCCGTCGCGCAAACGCAGGGGAGCGTCAGCGGGGAAAGCCGACACTCCAGACGCAGCCCCTCAGGCGTATGGCCCGAATTGCGTCAACGTTGCGATCAAGCCGGTTCGGTCAGCGCGCCCGCAGCGCGCTCGGATCGTTGGCGGCCGGAGATCCGGTGGGCGTCGCCCGCCGGAGCCGTGCCCTTGTCATAGGGCTTGGCCAGCAGCATGTAGAGCCAGCCCGCGCCCAGCACCACGACGGTGGTGAGGATCATCGAGTAGTTGATGTACCAGGGTGCATCCGGGCTGCGCGGCCAGACCATGTTGACGATGGCGCCCAGGCCGTAGATCAGCGCGCCGACGTTCACCAGCGTGCCCCACGGGCCGAGGGTGAACTGGCCGCCGGGCACCCAGCCCTTGGCACGGGCGATCAGCGCGGCGATCACGATCAGCTGGAAGGCCACGTAGATGCCGATGGCGGCAAAGCCGACGATGGTCGCGGTGGCATCGGCCATGAACAGGCCCAGGCAGACGATGGCCGCCGGCACGACGCCGCTGACCACCAGCGCGGTGGACGGCACATGATTGGCGGACAGGCGCTGCAGTACGCGGCTGCCGACGATCATCTCGTCGCGGGCATAGGCGAACAGCAGGCGGCTGGCGGCGGCCTGCAGGCTGAGCACGCAGGAGATGAACGACACCAGCACCACTGCCATCACCAGGCGCGAACCCACCGGGCCGAACGCGTTGGCCAGGATCGTGGAGACCGGATCGGTATCCTCGCCGTTGAGCACCTTGTGCATATCCGGCACCGAGAGGATCAGCGCCAGGCAGGCGAACATTGCGGCGGCGCCACCGATGTAGATGGTCATGCGCATCGCCTTGGGAATGCGCTTGCCGGGGTTGGGGGTTTCCTCGGCGACGTCACCGCAGGCCTCGAAGCCGTAGTACTGGAACAGGCCGGCGAGGGAGGCGGCGAGGAACGCCGGCAAGTAGGAGCCGTTGCTGCCCAGATCGAAGGTATCGAACAGCACGCTGAAGCTCTGGTGGCGCTCGAAGATCAGCAGGTAGCCACCGACCAGGATTGCGCCGATCAGCTCGCAGAGGAAACCGAACATCGCGACCCGCGCCAGCAGCTTGGTGCCCACCAGGTTCAGGCCGGTGGAAACCAGGATCAGCACCAGGGCAATGTAGATGCTGACGTCGGCGCTCGGCTCGAAGCCCAGCAACGCGGCAAGGTACGGACCGGCGCCGACGGATACGCCGGCAATGGTCGCGCACAGCGCCCAGGCGTAGACCCAGCCGACCATCCACGCCCAACGCTTGCCCACCAGGCGCCGCGCCCAGGGGTAGACGCCACCGGAGATGGGGAACTGCGAGACGATCTCGCCGAAGATCAGGCACACCAGCAACTGGCCCAGGCCGATCAGCAGGTAGGACCAGAACATCGGCGGCCCACCGGCGGCCAGGCACAGGCCGAACAGGGTGTAGACGCCCACGACAGGCGACAGATAGGTGAAGCCCAGGGAGAAGTTCTCCCACAGGCTCATGCTGCGTTCGAAGTTGGAGCTGTAGCCGAGGGCGGCGAGCTGCTCGGCATCTTGATCGGTAACGCCAGCGGCACGCTTGGCAGGGGACCCACTCATCGTTGTTTCCTCTCAGGGGGTTGATGGGCAGAAGGCAATCGGCCGGCGGGCCTCACGACGCCCGCCGGTTCCCTTTTCGGGTTTGTAGTTGTGTGTGTTCGCTCGGCGTCTACTGACCGTCGTCGTACTTCGACAGCCACTCCACGGCCTGCTGGTGGTAGCGGGTGAAGCCCTTGTAGTCGACCAGCTGCTGGTCGAGGGACTTGAGCACGCGGTGCATGCGCTTGGCCCACGCCGGGTTGGTGGCGATGTCTTCCAGGCTCAGCAGATAGGTGCGGATCGGGAACACGATGGCGTTGCTGCGCGGCAGACGGTGCAGCGGTTGCAGCTCGATGCGCAAGTAGACCTTTTGCCCGGCGTTCTCGGCGGTCACCGTGGTGCGGTCCGGCGCCCACTCGGGCAGGGACTCGGCGGACACATCCAGGCGCGGGTTGACGGTCAGCGACCAGTTCAGGCGGCGCACCGGGTGGCCGTTGCGCAGGCGCAGGAGGAACTTCAGCGCGCGGTCGAGCATGCCGGTTTCCTTCACCAGCGGCACCGGGCCGTGGAACTCGTGCCAGGCCATGCCCAGGTTGAAGCGCAGCGAGTAGTCGGCGCGCTGGGTAGCGATGCCCGCGCCCCAGTACAGGGTGCCGTCGCGCTCTTCCTGCAGCACCCAGTCGCCCTGGGCCTGACGGGTGACGTACTCCATCGGCTCGTAGGGCAGGGTCGACGGATCACCGAAGGTGAAGGTGTCGTCGATGTTCAGCAGCTTGTTGGTCCAGTGCCAGCGGGTGCCGTCTTTCTCCAGAGAGAAGTACTCCGGGTAGTCCTTGGCGTAGGCCTCCATGATCAGCTCGAGCAGGTCCCACTGCGCCTCCATCATGTGCGGCGCGGAGACGTAGTGCATGCCCGGGTCCTTCTCCAGGGTGATCGCACGGTCGCGGCACTCGCTGATGTAGTGCTCGTCGATGTCGAACACCGCGCGGAAGGCATCGTTGCCCACGCTGACATGCGGCTCCAGGTTCATCGAGTACATGTACTCGTCGTCCGGGAAGGGCCAGGGCGCACGGTCGATGCAGGCCTGGCTGTTGGCGTAGGTGTAGTCGTCGCGGTAGGTTTCGTCGGGGCGGAATTGGATGGTCATGGTCGTTCTCCGGCTCAGCAGTCGATGACCAGCCGCGAGCACTTGGCACGCGACACGCAGGGCATGATTTTCTTGTTGGCGGCCTTGTCCTCGTCGGACAGCCAGTCGTCGGTGTGGAGGATCTCGCCATCCAGCTCCAGGACGGTGGTCTCGCACATGCCGCAGGCACCGCCGCGGCACAGGTACGGGATTTCGTGGCCGGCGGCCTCGGCGGCCTCCAGCAGGCTCTGGTCGGGCGACACGTCGATGGTCGCGCCGCTGCGCGCCAGGGTGACCCGGAAAGCCTCGCCGACGCTGCCCTGTTCGAGGAAGCGCTCGTAGTGGATGTGGCTGTCGGTCCAGCCGTGGGCGTGGGCGGCATCGATGGTCGCCTGGATCATGCCCTCGGGGCCGCAGACGTAGACGTCGCTGCCCAGCGGGCGGTCGGCCAGCACCGCCGCAATGTCCAGGCGCTCGCCGCGGTCGTCGCGGTACAGGCGCACGGCATCGCCGTACTCTTTCAGCAGTTCTTCACCCAGGCGTGCGTGGGCGTCGCCGCGCACCGCCAGGTGCACTTCGAAGGGCGTGCCGCGCAGGCGCAGTTCGGCCAGCTGCGAGCACACCGGGGTGATGCCCACGCCGCCGGCGATGAACAGGTGCAGGCGCGCATGCTTGCTCAGCGGGAACAGGTTTACCGGGCGGAGGATTTCCAGCTCGTCGCCTTCCTTCACCACGTCATGCATGTGCTTCGAACCGCCACGGCCTTCTTCCACCCGGCGCACGGCGATCTGGTAGGCGCTGGCGTCGTAGGGCGAACTCATCAGTGAGTAGGCATTGCGGTAGGTGCCGCTGGCGTGGGGCATCAGCACCACGACGTTGCTGCCGCCGGAGAACGGGGTCAGGTGCGCGCCGTCGGTGGAGGCCAGGGTGAAGCGCTTGATCTCCGGAGTCACCTGCTCGATGCGGGTGACGCGGACATTCAGGGTTCCGTTGGACTGGCTCATGTGTCGAGCTCCTCGGCTTCCGGCAGCTCGCCGGGGACTTCGGCGTCGGCCTTCACGGCCTGGAAGGCAGCGAGGCGGCGGGAGTAGTGGTCGCGGACCACCAGGGTGCGGGCGCAATGCGGGCAGTCGAAGACACGCTGGGTGACGTTCTCGGTGTAGCCGTCGCAATGCACGCACCAGACGCGACGCACGAAGGAGCCGGCGTGCTCGCGCAGCACTTCGTCCCTGTTCAGGTTGATCGCGTCGGCGGCCTGCATGGCGGTGCCGATGAAGCTCTCGGAGCCGGCCAGGTACAGGCGGGTACCCATGCGCGACTGGCCCAGCAGGGCGTGCAGGTCATCGACCAGCGCGCGATTGCTCGAGTAGATCGAAAGCTCGACGTCGGTGATGTCGCGCAGCGCGGCGAGGTGATCCTGGCCGGAGAAGGATTCGCTGGAATACAGCACGCGGATGGGTGCGCAGCGCGGCATTTCGGCGAGCAGGCGAAGCATGGCGCCGCCGCCGCTGCCCTGGCCGGCGATGATGTGGTGGTTGCCACCGTCGAGCGGGCGCAACTGGTCGTAGACCGGCCGGCTCTTGATACCTGTGATGAGCATTATTCTTGTGCCTCCAGAACTGCCGGCGCTCTGTGGTCAGAACGCCAGCGCGATTCGAGGACCCGTGCACGGTCACGGGTCGCAGGAGACAGGGCACAGACTGTGCCAAATAGGTAAGTTATTGAAATTAAAGGATAAAGTTAAAAATCCAATTCACAGGTGTAAGCAGAAATGACAACGCCTGTAGGCAGGCTTGCAGCGGTGGATTGTCGCAGGGGCACTTCTGCCGGACGCAGCAACGCGGCGTGACCGAGCGGCGCCGCATATGCATGGGCGGTGGTTGTCTGTATGAGCGAGGGGCCCGCCTAGCCCTTGTTCGCGAACCTTGTCTTGCCTCGGTGCCTGCGGCTTCCCTCACCCCAGCCCTCTCCCGGAGGGAGAAGGGGTCGTCTGGAGTGCGCTGATAGCTGGGAGTCAGCCGGCGAGCTCGTAGGGTGAAGCTCGCGCCGATCAGTCCCCTCTCCCTCTGGGAGAGGGTTAGGGTGAGGGGCTTTGGGACAACGTGCGCTATGTCAGGCGGCGCTCAATCGTCGCGCTGCAACTTGCGAATCAGCGTGCCGACATCGATGCCCAGGTGGATCGCCGCCTTGCGCTTGCTGCCGCACAGGCGCACGGCGCGCAGGATCACCTGGCGCTCGTAGCGCTGCACCTGGGCCTTGAGCGGTTGGTCGTCGATGGCCGCAGCCAGTTCGCCGGGCGCGACGGGGCTGCCGGCCGGCGGTGCGCCGAGCAGTTCCGGCGGCAGGTGCAGCTCTTCCGCCACGTCGTCGGCCAGCACGGCAAGGCGCTCGAAGATGTTCACCAGCTCGCGGATGTTGCCGGGGTAGTCGTAGCCCAGCAGGCGCTCGCGGCAGCCCGAGGCGAGCCGCAGCGGTGGTTGGCGGTCGCGGTTGATGCGGGCCAGGAGGATGTCCATCAGCACCGGCAGGTCGTCGCGGTGGGCGCGCAGCGGCGGAATCTCCACCGGCAGCACGGCCAGGCGGTAGTAGAGATCGGCGCGGAATTCACCCGCTGCCACCTGGGCGCGCAAGTCCTTGTTGGTCGCGGCGATCACCTGCACCTGGACCTGTTTCGACAGCGGCGAACCCACCGGCTGGATGGTGCCGTCTTCCAGGAACTTGAGCAGCTTGGCCTGCACCTGCAACGGGATCTCGCCGATCTCGTCGAGGAACAGCGTGCCGCCCGAGGCGCTCTCGATGTAGCCGCGCTTGCCCGATTGCAGCGCGCCGGTGAAGGCGCCGCGCTCGTAGCCGAACATCTCCGACTCGAACAGGGTTTCCGGGATGCTCGCGCAGTTCACGTCGATGAAGGGCCGGTCGCCCCAGCCGGCGGCACGGTGGATGTGCCGGGCGATGGCGGTCTTGCCGACGCCGGGCTCGCCGAGCAGCAGCAGGCGCGCGCGGCGGCGGAAGGCGCGCACGCCCATGTCGGCGATGGAGGAGAGCAGCGGCGACATGTGCAGGGCGTTGTCCTGCGGGTCACCCAGGCCTTGCAGGTCGGTGGTCGAGGCGCGCCCCGTGGGGCTGCGCAGGCTGCCGGCGGTGCCCGGCTCGTACTCGCGCTGGATCAGCAGGCAGTACGGCTTCTCGTAGGCCGTCGTCGGCACCGCCTGGGCACGGGTGAGGAACACCCGACCATCGCGCGAGCGGGTCAGCGCGCTCTTGCCGCCACGGCGCAGGGCCTGCTGGAAGTCGTCGAACTGCAGCGCCGAGCGCTGGAAGAAGTCCACGTCCGGCAGGCCCAGTACATCGACGCGGGTGACGCGGTTGACGCGCTCCGCCGCGAGGTTGATGAAGCGCACCCGCGAGTCGCCGTCGCAGACGATCAGCGCTTCGCTGAAACTGTCGAGCAGGGCATGCAGCGCCGGCGTCTCCAGCAGCGCGGACAGCATCTCTGCCGACGCGCTGACCGACGAGCGCATGCCCATGCGCAGCGGCGCGAAGAAGCCTTCTTCGCTCATGCTTCTTTGCTCATGGATGCAGCTCCGTCGCCTTGTTCGCCAAGCGCAGCACGAACACGCGCCAGGCCACGCCCTCGCGGATGAGGATGCGCGAGCAGTGGCTGTTGAAGGACTGGTAGTTGCCGAACTGGTCGGGCAGGTCGAGCACCTGCCAGGTGCGTTCGGGCAGCGGCATGCGGTTCAGCGTCGAGGCCAGTCCGGCGGCGCGGGTAATGCCGAAGGTCTGCTCGAAGGCCGCGTTGCGCCATTGCGGCTGGGCCGCTTCGTCGATCACCAGCACGGCGTCGGGCACCGCGTCGAACACCCGGCGCAGCGCTTCGATGCGCTGCTCGGCGTCGTGCTGCATGCGCAGCTCCTGGCTGACGTCGCGCAGGCTGCCCCACATGCGCAGCAGGCGGCCGTTGTGGATGCTGGCGCGCACGTCGTTCTCCACGTAGGCCGGCGAGCCGTCATGGCGGCGGTCCACCGACAGCGCGCCGTCGACGTGGAATTCCGCTTCGATCAGGCGCCGCACGAACTCTTCGTTGGCCGGGCTGCGCGGCCAGTACAGGCGCACCGGTTGTTCGCTGAAATCGACGTCGGCGGGCATCTCGTAGATGTTGGCCATGGCGCGGTTGCACATGCGCCAGTAGGAGCGGTTTTCGAACACCTGGCGGACGATCTCGTCGGGCGTCTCGCGCACGTCCACCGATTCGGCGAACTCGATGCACCAGTAGGCCACCCGCGCGCTGAAGAGCATCTGGCTCATCACTTCGTTGGCGCTCTGCAGTTCGCCCAGGCGGCGGCTGATCGGCCCCAGCGGCATCTTCACCAGGTGCAGGCGCGCCGGCTCGCCGTCGCGCCACTGCAGTACGCCGCTGGCGAGCACCGGTAGCAGGCCGCCGTTGTGGCGGATCAGCGTCAGCTCCAGGTCCTGCACGCGCTCGTCCGCCGGCGGGCTGGCGAACAGTTGCATCAGCGCGTTCAGCGAGTCGGCGGTGTAGATCAGCTCGGCAGCCTGACCATCGAGCGAGCCGGGCGCGTAGCCGAGCTGGTCGGTCTGTTCGGCGGAAACTTCGATGAAGCGTCCCTGCGACGTCAGGCTGTCGGACAGCAGCAGGCCCCTGTCCAGCAGCAGTTTCAGCGGGTCCATTTGTCCCTCCAAGGCAAATCTCCGATGCAAATTTCCAACACGACGGTGCGGCCGCCAGGCGGTCCGCAGGATGAGCAAGGCATGTTGCATGCCAGCCGGAAACGCCCAGGCGGCGTGGGGTGGCGTGAAGGGGTGTATGCAAAATCGCAGCACTCTGCGCATTCGCGCAGCGCATCGGGGCAGATTACCCGCTGCGTCATTGCAGCAGCACGCCGGGCGATGGAAGGCGCGGCGATTTCGCGCCAAATACTGGCCAGTTGATAGCTTTTGAGTTCGTTTGAGCCGCTGTCGCTGCTAGGATGCGCGCGCGTTTCGTTCCCCGAGGCGCCCGTCCCAGAGCCCGTTCCCTACAAGAGGCCGCCATGCGCAAGCACCGTCGTTTGACCTTCCGCCACATCGGCCAGATCAACGTGACCAACCGCCTGAGTGGGGACCCCATGGGGGTGGTCCTGGATGTCTCGATGGGTGGCCTGCGGCTGGTGACGGAGGAGCCGCTGGCGCCGGGCAGCTGCTACGACATGCGCCTGGAGATCCCGGTGCGCGAGGATCACACGCGCCCGGTGGACATCACCGCAATCTGCCAGTGGTCGAAGAAGGACGCCAAGAACGCGCGCTTCGAACAGGGTTTCAAGCTGGACCGGCCGAGCGCGGCGTTCACCGAACTGGTGACTTCGATGTCGGTGAGTTTCAACCGCAGTCTGTTGGGGCGGGCGCGGTTGTCGTGAAGGGGGTAGCCCGGCGCTCGGGCTGGCCCTCTCCCTAACCCTCTCCCTGAAGGGAGAGGGGACTGTCCTGAGCAGGCTGACATTCATGCGCTCGCCGGCTGACACCGATTGATCCGAGGAGCGCCGAACAGCTCCCTCTCCCTTCAGGGAGAGGGCGGGGGAGAGGGTGCCAAGCCCCGCGCCGAACTCTCAGACAGACATCACCCCAACGTCCCCAGTATCTGCACCCCCACCCGCTCCGGAATCTCGTTCTGCGACAGCACGTGCAGCCCCGGGCTGAACACCCGCGCATAACGGGCGAGCAGCGGCCGCAGCTGTGGCATCACGGTGAGGATCGGCGGGTGGCCTTCCTTGCGCAGTTTTTCCTTCACCACCGGCATGCTGTGCTGCAGCTGGTTGAGCAGGCTGGGTTCCACCGGGATGTTGTCCAGGCTCACCGGGCCGGCCTGTTGGGCGATGCTCAGGGCGCCGAGCAGGGTGTTCTCCAGGGCGTTCTCCAGCACGAACACGGTCAGCTCCGGGCGGTCGCCGGCAATCGAGGAAACGATGCTGCGGCGCAGCGCATAACGCACGTCGGAAGCCAGCAGTACCGGGTCCTTGGTGGTCTCGCTGCCTTCGAGCAGGGCGCTGGCGATGGTGACGATGTCCTTGAGCGCGACCTCTTCCTGGAGCAACTGGCGGAACACCCGGTGCTGCTGCGAATAGGTCAGCTGCGCCTTCAGCGATTCGGCCAGCTTGGGCGCCTGCAGGGTCAGGCGCTGCATCAGGTGCTCGACGTCGTCGTGCTTGAAGATGTCCGGCAGGTGCTCGCGCACCACCTTGTTCAGGTGTGTGGCGACCACGCTGGCACAGTCGATCACCTGGTAGCCCAGGTTCAGCGCGCGGGACTTGTCCGCCGGGAGAATCCACACCACCTGCATGCGGTACGCCGGGTCGACGCCGAGGATGCCGTCGATCTCGCCGTAGAGCTCCGGCGAGGGTATCGCCATCAGCCGGTCGGCGTGGATTTCCGCGCCGTCGATACGCTCGCCGTTGATGTGGATGGCGTACTGCGAGGCCTTCAGGCGCAGGCTGTCGCGGATCTGCACTTCCGGCAGGAGGAAGCCGAGGTTCTCCGACAGCGTCTGGCGTACCCCGCGAATCCGCTGCGGCAGCGGCGCGCCGCTGGCCTCGTTGACCAGGCTGACCAGTTTGTAACCCAGTGAGATCGACAGCCGCTCTACCAGCGGGATGTCTTCCCAGCCCAGCTGCTGGGCGCGCTCCTGGTCCATGGCATGCGTCAGCGCTTCGGTCTGTTCCAGCGTTTGTGCTTCGCTGGGCGGGCCGGCCAGGGACAGGCGCCAGGCGATGAAGGCGACCAGCGCGGCAAAAGCGAAGAAGGCGGTGTGCGGCATGCCCGGCACCAGGCCGAGCACGACCAGGATGCCGGCGACGGTGTAGAGCAGCGACGGCGAGGCGAGCATCTGCCGGCGCACCAGGCTGGTGATTTCCGCCGACTCGTTGACCCGCGTGACGATGATCGCCGCTGCGGTGGACAGCAGCAGCGCCGGGATCTGCGCCACCAGGCCGTCGCCGATGGTCAGCAGGGCGTAGCGCTGGAAGGCTGCGCCGGCCGGCAGGTCGTAGACGAACACGCCGATGGCCAGGCCGCCGAACAGGTTGATCAGCAGGATCAGGATGCCGGCGATGGCGTCGCCGCGGACGAACTTCGAGGCACCGTCCATGGCGCCGTAGAAGTCGGCTTCCTTGGCCACTTCCGAACGGCGGCGCTTGGCTTCGTTCTGGTCGATCAGGCCGGCGTTGAGGTCGGCGTCGATGGCCATCTGCTTACCGGGCAGGGCGTCCAGGGTGAAGCGCGCGGTCACCTCGGAGATCCGCTCGCCACCCTTGGTGATGACCATGAAGTTGATGATCATCAGGATCACGAAGACGATCAGGCCGACGATGAAGTTGCCGCCGATCACCACGTGGCCGAAGGCTTCGATCACCTTGCCCGCCGCGCCCGTGCCGGTGTGGCCGTCGAGCAGCACCACGCGGGTGGAGGCGACGTTCAGGGTCAGGCGCAGCAGCGTGGTGACCAGGATCACCGTGGGCAGCAAGGAAAAGTCCAGCGGGCTCTTCGACGACACGCTGACCAGCAGCACGAGGATCGCCACGACGATGTTGAAGGTGAACAGGGCGTCCAGCACCAGCGGCGGCAGCGGCAGGATGATCATCGAGAGGATCGACAGGATGATCAGCGGGATGCCGATGCGGCCGCTCTGGAAGGTCGGCAATAGTGACTGCAGTAGGCGCATGGTCAGACTCTGTTCAGCAGTTCTTCGGGAATGGGGACGTTGCGGATCAGCTCCGGGCGCTCACGGCGCCCGGAACGCCAGGCCTTGAGCTGGAGGATGTAGGTGAGGACGTGGGCCACCGCCTTGTACAGCTGCGCGGGGATCTGCTGGTTCACCTGGGTGGTGGCGTAGATGGCGCGGGCCAGCGGCGGCAGCTCGAGCACTTCCAGGTCGTGGGCCTTGGCCATCTTGCGGATGTACAGCGCGGTCTCGTCCAGGCCCTTGGCGACCACATAGGGCGCCTGCGCCTTCTTCGGGTCGTAGCGCAGCGCCACGGCGAAGTGCACCGGGTTCACGATCACCACGTCGGCGGTCTTGAGCGTCTTGCTGATCTGCCGGTGCACCAGTTGGCGCTGCAACTGGCGGATGCGCGCCTTCACCTCCGGGCGGCCTTCCTGGTTCTTGTGTTCTTCCTTGCGCTCCTGCTTGGTCATGCGCAGCTTCTTCTTGAAGAAGAAATACTGGATCGGGATATCGATGACCGAGAACAGGATGAACACCACCAGCAGTGAAAGCGTGATGTCGTAGAAGGTGCCGAAGGCCGTGGCGATGGCCGTGCGCACGTCACCGCGCTGCAAGGCGAGCAGGCCGGGCAGGGCACCGTGCAGTTGGTAGAGGGCGACGATGATCAGCACCGCGATCTTCAGCAGCGACTTGGCCAGCTCGGTCCAGTTCTGCAGCGAGAAGATGCGTCCCAGCCCGGTGACGGGGTTGAGCTTGGACAGCCTGGGCATGAAGTTCTTGCTGGAGAAAATCCAGCCGCCGGGGATCATCGAGAACAGCACCACCAGCAGCGGCGTCACCAGCAGCGGCAGCAGCGTGGTGATGAACAGCACCAGGTGGTGGCCGAGCACCAGCGGCAGGTCGTCGAGGCCGATCTCGCTGTTGCGCAAATCAATGAAGGACAGCGCGAAGCCTTGCTTGAGACCGTCGTAGAAATGCTCCACGCAGAACTTCAGGGCAACCAGCGTGGCCAGCAGCGAGAGCGTGGTGGAGAGGTCCTTGGAACGGCTGACCTGGCCATCCTCGCGGCTCTTCTTGAGTTTCTGCTGGGAGGCCTCTTCGGTTTTCTCCTGGGCGCTGTGCGGGTCAGCCATGGCGCCCCTCGCGGAAGATCGCACCGATGGCGTCGAGCAGCTGGCGGGTGAGTTTCAGGTAGCTCTCGGGGATGTCCGGCAGGGTCAGCCAGATGCACACAAGGCCCGCCAGGATCGCCATGGGAAACCCCAAGGAGAACAAGTTGAGCGCCGGCGAGATGCGGTTGAGCAGGCCGAAGCAGAACTGCACCAGGGTCATGCAGAACACCACCGGCAGGGTGATCAGCACCGCGGCGGAAAACACCCAGGCGAGGCTGCCGGCCACTGATTCCAGCCCCAGGTAATGCAGCCCGCTGCCCACCGGCCAGTAGACGAAGCTCTGGTAGAGGATGCTCACCACCAGCAGGTGGCCGTCGATGGAGAGGAACAGGAACACCAGCAGGATGAAGTACAGCTGGTAGAAGATCGAGGACGACGACACGCCGTTCATGGGGTCGTTGTACACCGCCATGCTCAGGCCCAGCTGGGTGGAGATCACATCACCCACCAGGGTGAACACGGTGAACACCAGCATCAGCGAAAGCCCCAGCATCAGGCCGAAGGCGATCTGCTCCAGCGCCACCAGCAGGCCCTGTGCGGACAGCGGATCGATGGCCGGCGGGCGCGGTAGCGCGGCGCCCAGGGCGACGGTCAGCGCCAGGCCGAGGAGGATGCGCAGGCGCATGGGGATCGCCTTGTGGCTGAAGATCGGCGCCAGGGCGAACACCGCCATGATCCGGCAGAAGGGCCACCACCAGGCCTGCAATGTTTGCAGGTAGTCGAAGGCCTGCAGGAGGGATGCACCTTGCTGCATGGCATCAGCCGACCAGTCGGCCCGCCTGGTGGAAGGATTCGATGAACAGTTCCGACAGCGTGCGCAGGATCCAGTGGCCGGCGAACACCAGCATCCCCAGGGTGATCAGCAGGCGCGGCAGGAAGCTGAGCATCTGCTCGTTGATCTGCGTAGCCGCCTGGAAAATGCTCACCAGCAGGCCGCCGATCAGGCTTGGCACGATCAGCACGCAGACGATCAGCGCGGTGATGTGCACGGCGTTGGAGACGATGTCGACGGCGCTTTCCGGAGTGAGCATGGCGTGGTTTCCGTCAGGGCCGCTAGAACGGCTGCACACTGCTGGTCAGCGTGCCCATCATCAGGGCCCAGCCGTCCACCAGCACGAAGATCATCAGCTTGAACGGCAGCGAGATCATCATCGGCGAGAGCATCATCATGCCCATCGCCATCAGCACGCTGGCCACCACCAGGTCGATCACCAGGAACGGGATGAAGATCATGAAGCCCAGCTGGAACGCGGTCTTCAGCTCGCTGAGCACGAACGAAGGCAGCAGCAGGGAGAAATCCAGGTCTTCCAGTTTCTCCGGCACGGTTTCGCCGGCCAGGGAAACCATGGTCTCCAGCGAGGTGCGGTTGGTCTGCGCCAGCATGAAGCGGCTCAGGGTCTGCTTGGCGTGCCCCAGGCCGTCTTCCAGGCTGATCTGGTCGGCCTCGAAGGGCTGGTAGGCGTTGCTGTAGATGTCCTGCCAGACCGGGCGCATCACCATCAGCGTCATGATCAGCGCGATGCCCACCAGCACGTTGTTCGGCGGGCTCTGCTGCAGGCCGATGGCCTGGCGCAGGATCGCCAGCACGATGACGAAGCGGGTGAAGCAGGTCATCAGCATGAGCATCGCCGGGAGGAAGCCCAGCAGGGTCATGACGATGAGAATCTGCAACTTGACGCTGAAGGCCTGGCCGTCCGCCGTGTCGTGCAGGTTGAACAGCGTGACCTCGCCGCTGGCCGCCTGAGCGAACAGTGGGCAGAGTGCGGCGATGAGCAGGCCAAGCGCGGCCAGCGATCTGCCGGTCAGGGAGCGGCGCAACATCATCAGGCAGTCAGGGCGTCGAGGCTGGCGCCGCACAGTTCGAGCACGCGCAGGCCGTAGTTGCCGTTCATCACGACCACCTCGGCCTTGGCGAACAACGCACCGTTGACCTTCACGTCCAGCGGCTCGCCGGCGAGCTTGTCGAGGATGATCACGCTGTTGGCATCGACGTCCATCAGCTCCTTCAGCGAGATTTCCACCGAGGCGACTTCCAGGGTGACGTTCACCGGGATCTTGCCGAAGAAGCTCAGGTCCTGCTGCGGCAGCGGTGCGCGTGCAGGCTCGGCGGGGATGTCGGTGACGTCCTGGGTGAGGCCCAGGTCGCCGTCGTTGATCAGCGACTCGAACTCGGAGTCGGAGAGAGAACCGGTCATGGGTTTTTCACGCTTTCCAGGGAGGAGAGGAAGAGGGTGCCGTCGTCTTCGAAGATGGCGCCGCGGAACAGCTTCTGCTGGTTGACCCGCACTTCGACGCGCTCCAGCGGGCGGATCGTCAGCACATCGCCCGGCTCCAGGGCCAGTACCTGCGACAGCGGCAGGCGCGCGGCGGCGACGACACAGTCCAGGCGCAGGGGCAGGTGCTTGATATGCTCCACCGGATTGCCGGTGAGGCGCGGTGGCGGCGGGCCGGCAAGGCGGCGCGTCAGTTCGTCCGCCAGCGGGTTGTCCAGGTAGAGGTAGAGCGAGGATCGCTCGCCGGTCAGGTGGCTGACGTAGCTGAACTCGGCGACATACTCCCACTGCACTTCTTCATAGGTGGGGTCGATCTGCTGCAGGCGGCCGACCGATTCGCCCATCAGCAGGGCGCGTCCGAACAGGTCCACCACGTCCAGGCCGAGACGATCGAGCATGCGTTGCTCGGAGCTGCTGATCGGCGGCGTGTCGCGATGGGCGACCACGGTGCCGCCGTAATAGCACTCGATGACTTCGGTGAGCAGGGCGCGGTCCATGGCGAAACCGAACTTGCCCAGAGGGGAGTCGAATAAACATTCCAGCTCACGGGGAAGTTCCTCGTGAATCGTCAGATTATCCAGTTCCAGATTGATTCGATAATGCCGCAGGAAATAGTCGCTGATGATTCTCGGGTATTTACCGGAGATCTCTTTGATGTACTGCGGGATCTTGTGATAATGCCGGCCGAGTTTCTGCGGTTTCAGTCGAATCAGACTATCGGCGGGCACGCCATGGTGGACTTTTGATTTACCAGTCATGCTCAGCGTCGTACTTCCAGGTTCGATCTGCCATCTGCCCAAGGACACGGGAGGTGTCATGATCGCCGGGGTCGGCTGATCGTTGCTCGCGGCATGCTCTGTCTGTCAGGAGGCCCGTGACTGCTGCGTCACAGGCTGCTGACGTGGCGCAATGATAGCGATCTGAGGTCGTTCGATTAAATCAATAGATATCAAATGCTGTTTTTGACGGAACTTTTTGTCTATTGATTTAAATTAATCGGCGGGAAGCTATGGCGTAGTGCTGGCACTTGTTAGTGTGGGTGAGTTAGTTACAGGTTGCAGCGACTTCAGTTGTGACGAAGTTGTTGCAATGCCACCCGTGAGATAGCCGATCCGACAATAGGTTCCGCAGTTGCCGATAAAATTCTCGGCCGAAACTGGCGTTGAACGAAGGAGGGTTTTCGAACGCACTAGCGAATGGAAAGTTGCGGTGAACAGTTTAAGCCAGTCGATCGATCAATTATGTGAAACGCTGCTCGAAGAGCGGCCGGCGCAGAAAAAAGTTGCGATCATCGGGCCGTCCTCGGACGCCGCTCACGCTCTCCTTTTGCAGACGCTGCTGGCCGAAGGCTGTCGCGTCGAGCGCTTCTCCGGCTTCGCCGAACTGGCCCGCGCGCGCAGTGACGCTTCCCTGCTGTTCATCCTCGCCGGCGCCTTCCCCGCTCCTGACCTTTATGCCCAGGTCGGTGCGCTGCTCAGCGATGGCCGCGAGCGCGACGTGGTGCCCATCGTCGGCTATGAAGAGCAGGACAAGGCCGCCACCCTGCTCGACCTGGGTTGCGTCGACTATCTGCTGTCACCCTTCGGCGCCGGCCAGCTTGCCGCGCTGCTGCGTCGCCAGGAAGCTTCCAGCGCCGCCCAGGAACTGTTCGTCTCGCGCTCCCAGTCCGGCCGCCGCCTGCTGGCCATGGCGCAACGCGTCGCGCAGACCCGCGCGCCAATCCTGATCACCGGCGAGACCGGTACCGGCAAGGAACTGCTGGCCCGCTACATCCACGGCATCGCCAGCCCGGACGCGCCGTTCATCGCCGTGAACTGCGCGGCGATCCCCGAGGCGATGCTCGAATCCATCCTCTTCGGCCACGAACGCGGCGCCTTCACCGGCGCGGTGAATGCCCAGCCGGGCAAGTTCGAGCTGGCCAATGGCGGCACCTTGCTGCTGGACGAAATCGGCGAGCTGCCGCTGGCCCTGCAGGCCAAGCTGCTGCGCGTGCTGCAGGAACAGCGCGTGGAGCGCCTGGGCGGCCGCCGCGAGATCGAACTGGACGTGCGCATCATCGCCGCCACCAACCGTGACCTGCAGGCTGAGGTCAGCGAAGGGCGCTTCCGCGCCGACCTGATGTTCCGTCTCGACGTGCTGCCGCTGCACATCTCGCCCCTGCGCGAGCGCAAGGAAGACGTACTGCCGCTGGCGCGTCGTTTCATCCGCCAGTACGCCCCGCTGGACGCCGAGCACGACCTGCTCACCGAGTCTGCCAGCCGCGCGCTGCTGCAACACGACTGGCCCGGCAACGTGCGCGAGCTGGAGAACACCCTGCAACGCGCCCTGGTGCTGCGCAACGGCCTGTTCATCCAGCCCCGTGACCTCGGTCTGGCCGCCGTGGAAATGCCCGTGGCGACCGTTGCCGCGATCATTCCGCTGGCGGCCGAAGGCGGCCGCGCCGCGCTGCGTGCCAGCGGCAAGCTCGCCGAGTACCAGCACGTGATCGACACCATCCGCCGTTTCGGCGGGCACAAGACCAAGGCCGCCGAGAGCCTGGGCATGACTACCCGCGCGCTGCGCGACCGGCTCAACGCGATGCGTGAGCAGGGCGTGCAGGTGCAGTTCTGATTTCGTCTTCCGGGGGAGACCATCCATGAGTTCGATCATGCAGGTGCAGCAGGACATGCTGGACCGGATGAACCGTTACGCCGATCTTGCCAGCGGCCCGGCCGTGCGGCCCGCCGCGCCGCTGTCGGGCAATGCGCCGGCGCAGGGTATCGGCGCCAGCTTCGAGCAGGCCTTGCGTTCGGTGGACGCCGAACAGCACCAGTCCAGCGCCGCCATGGCCGCAGTGGACAGCGGCCAGAGCGAAGACCTGGTCGGCGCCATGATCCAGAGCCAGAAGGCCAGCGTGTCGTTCTCCGCGCTGCTGCAGGTGCGCAACAAGCTCACCGGCGCCTTCGACGAAATCATCCGCATGCCGCTGTAAGGACTGACAGTGCTGCAGAATCTCAAAGGGCGCCTGCCGCTCGACAAACTCAAGCTCGACCCGCGCCTGGGGCTGCTCGGCATCGCCCTGGGCGCCGCCCTGCTGGCTGCCGCCGTGGTCTTCTACCTGTGGCGCGACCAGGGTGCCTATCGCCCGCTGTACGGCGCCGGCGAAGCTTATCCTGCTGCCGACGTGATGCAGGTGCTGGACGCCGAAGCCTTCGACTACCGCCTGCATCCGCAGAGCGGCCAGGTGCTGGTGCGCGAGGAAGACCTGGCGCGAGCGCGCATGCTGCTGGCGGCCAAGGGCGTGAAGGTGTCCCTGCCGGCCGGCTACGAGCTGTTCGACAAGGACGAGCCGCTGGGCACCAGCCACTTCCTCCAGGACGTGCGCTTGAAGCGCAGCCTGGAAGGCGAAGCTGGCCCGCACCATCATGGGCCTGAAGGGTATCGAGCAGGCGCGCGTGCACGTCGCCCGCGAAGACAGCAATTCCTTCGTAGTCGGCCGTCGCGATCCGGCCAAGGCCTCGGTGCTGCTGCAACTGGCGCCCGGCCAGCGACTGAGCCCGGAGCAGGTCGGCGCCATCGTCAACCTGGTGGCCGGCAGCGTGCCGCAATTGAAGCCCGAAGATGTCAGCGTGGTGGACCAGAACGGCGTACTGCTGTCGCGCGGCATCAGTGGTGTGGGCGGTCCTTCGCAGAACTGGCAGGCGGTGGACGAGTACCAGCGCAAGGCCGTGGGCAATGTCGAGGAAGTGCTGGCGCCGGTGCTCGGCCTGGGCAACTACCGCATCAGCGTGTCCGCCGACATCGACTTCAGCCAGAAGGAAGAAACCCTGCAGGCCTACGGCGAAGCGCCACGCCTGCGCAGCGAAGTGCTGCGCAACGAGAGCACGCTGGACCAGCTCGCCCTCGGCGTGCCCGGCTCGCTGAGCAACCGCCCGCCGGAGCCGCCGCCGCAGCAACAGCAACAGGGTCAGAACAACGCGCAAGGCGGCAATCCGCCGGGCAACGGCAAGGTCGCCAGCACCGATAACAAGGCCGCGACCTCGACCCGCGAGGAAGCCACCCGGCAGAACGACTTCGACCAGAGTGTCACCCACATCAAGTACCCGGCCTTCGCACTGCGCCAGCAGAGCGTCGCCGTGGTGATCAACGCGTCCTCCGCGCCCGAGGGCGGCTGGACCGACAAGGCGCGTGCCGATCTGGAAGCCATGGTGAAGAGTGCCGTGGGCTTCAACGCCCAGCGCGGCGACCTGATCACCGTCAGCGTGTTCCCCTTCGCCGCCACGGCGGTGGAAGAGTCTTCCGCCAGCTGGTGGGAGAGCAGCGCCCTGCAGTCGCTGGTGCGTTACACCGTGCTGGGCCTGATCGCGCTGCTGTTCCTGCTGTTCGGCGTACGCCCGGCGGTGCGCAGCCTGACTCAGCGTGCGCAGCCGACGGCTACCGCCGAGTTGCCCGAAGGCAGCGCCGAGTACCCGCTGGCGCTGGACGCCGAGCGGCGCCTGGCGCTGGGCAGCGAAAGCGTCGGCGGGCTCAACGTGCTCGGCGAGCTGAACCCGCTCTCGGAAATCCGCCTGCCGGCGCCGGGCTCGGGCCTGGAACACCAGATCGAGCATCTGCAGATGCTGGCGAAGAACGACCCGGAACGGGTCTCGGAAGTGATCAAGCACTGGATTGGCCGCAATGACCGACACGAGCCTGCCTGAAGAACCGAAAAAGCGCGGCCCGCAGATGCGCGCCGTGAGCTCCCTGGAACAGGCGGCGATCCTCATGCTGAGCATGGGCGACGAAGCCTCCGCGGGCATCCTGCGCAACTTCAGCCGCGAGGAGATCGTCAGCATCAGCCAGGCGATGGCGCGGCTGTCCAACGTCAAGCAGAACACCGTCTCCGACGTGATCGGGCGCTTCTTCGACGACTACAAGCTGCAGTCCAGCATCAAGGGTGCCTCGCGCTCGTACCTCGCCGGCATGCTCGGCAAGGCGCTGGGCAGCGACATCACGCGCAACCTGCTGGACAGCATCTACGGCGAGGAAATCCGCGCCAAGATGGCGCGCATGGAGTGGATCGATCCCAAGCAGTTCGCCGCGCTGATCGCCAAGGAACACGCGCAGATGCAGGCAGTGTTCCTCGCCTTCCTGCCGCCGGGCATGGCCACTGATGTGCTCGAAGCCATGCCGCCCGAGCGCCAGGACGAGCTGCTGTTCCGCATCGCCAACCTCAGTGAGGTGAACAGCGATGTGATCGCCGAGCTGGAGCAACTGATCGACCGCAGCCTGCGCGTGCTCTCCACCCAGGGCTCGCAGGTGCGCGGGGTCAAGCAGGCGGCGGACATCATGAACCGCTTCAAGGGCGACCGGAACCAGATGTTCGAGCTGCTGCGCGCCCATAACGACGACCTGGTCGGCAAGATCGAAGACGAGATGTACGACTTCTTCATCCTCTCCCGGCAGAACCAGGAAGTGCTGCAGACCCTGCTGGAAGTCATTCCGCTGGACGAGTGGGTGGTCGCCCTCAAGGGCGCCGAGCCCGAGCTGGTGCGTGCCATCCAGGGAGCCATGCCCAAGCGCCAGGCGCAGCAGATGGAGTCCATCAACCGCCGCCAGGGCCCGGTGCCGTTGAGCCGCGTGGAGCAGGTGCGCAAGGACATCATGGGCGTGGTGCGCGAGCTGGCCGCCGAGGGCGACCTGCAGGTGCAACTGTTCCGCGAGCAGACGGTGGAGTAACCGGGCATGGCGATCAAAGTCATCAAGGCCGACAGCCGCGCCTGGCGCCCGTACCGCTTCCCGCCGCGTTGCGCCACCGCCAGTGCCGACAACCATGGCTGGGACAGCGACCCGGCCGCACGCCAGCGCGCCATCTCCGAAGGCTTCCAGGAAGGCCTGGAAAAGGGTTACCAGGATGGCGTCGGCGAAGGCCGTGAAGCCGGCCTGCGCGAAGGCTTCGAAGCCGGTCGCCAGGACGGCCTGCGCAAGGGCCGCGAGGAGGGCCGTGCCACCGGCCGCCAGGTGTTCGATGAGGCCAGCGCGCCGCTGCAGGCTGCCGTCGATGCCTTCGGCGAGTACCACCAGGCCTTCCAGCGCAGCCGCCAGAAGGAGCTGCTGGAGCTGGTACAGAAGGTCGCGAAACAGGTCATTCGCGTCGAGCTGACGCTCAACCCGACGCAGCTGCTGACCCTCGCCGAAGAGGCGCTGGCCGCCATGCCGGGCGAGCAGGGTGACGTGCAGATTCTGCTCAACCCGGAAGAATGCGCGCGCATCCGCGAGCTGAACCCCGAGCGCGCCGCCAAGTGGCGACTGGTGCCGGACGAGCGCCTGGCGCTGGGCGAGTGCCGCGTCGTCACCGCCCAGGCCGAAGCCGACATCGGCTGCCAGCAGCGCCTGGACAGTTGCATGGAAGCCCTGAGCGCGCACCTGCAGGACGAAGACTGACATGGCCCTGGGCGACGGCTTCAAGCTTGAAGAAGCGCTGCGCTCGCTGGACTCGGTCCAGCTGGCGCGGGTCAGCGGTCGCCTGGTGAGGGTCTCCGGCCTGTTGCTGGAAAGCCTCGGCTGCCGGCGCATGACCGGCCAGCGCTGCTACGTGGAAGTCGCTGACGGTGAGCGCCTGGAGGCGCAGGTCGTTGGCTTCAACCGTGACATCACCTACCTCATGCCCTTCAAGAAACCCGTCGGCCTGACTTCCGGCTCGCGGGTCTTCCCGGCGCCGGACGAAGCCGTGCTGCACATCGATCATTCCTGGCTGGGGCGCGTGGTCAACGGCCTCGGCGAACCCCTGGACGGCCTCGGCAAGCTCGCCGGCCGCCACCCTTTGCCCACCGAGCTGCCGCAGGTGAACCCGCTGCGCCGGCGCCCGGTGTCGGAGCCGCTGGATGTCGGCGTACGGGCCATCAACGGCCTGCTGACCCTGGGCAAGGGCCAGCGCGTCGGCCTGTTCGCCGGCAGCGGCGTGGGCAAGAGCGTGCTGCTGGGGATGATCACGCGGCAGACCAAGGCCGACGTGGTGGTGGTCGGGTTGATCGGCGAACGCGGCCGCGAGGTGCAGGAATTCATCCTGCATTCCCTCGGCCCGGAAGGCTTGCAGAAAGCCGTGGTGGTGGTGGCGCCGGCCAATGAATCGCCGCTGATGCGCCTGAAGGCCACCGAGCTCTGCCACAGCATCGCTGCCTACTTCCGAGACCAGGGCAAGGACGTGCTGCTGCTGGTGGATTCGCTGACCCGCTACGCCATGGCCCAGCGCGAGATCGCCCTGGCGCTGGGCGAGCCGCCGGCCACCAAGGGCTATCCGCCGTCGGTGTTCGGCATGCTCCCGGAACTGGTGGAAAGCGCCGGCAACGGCGAGGGCGAGACGGGCAGCCTGAGCGCTATCTACACCGTGCTGGCAGAGGGCGACGATCACCAGGACCCGATCGTTGACTGCGCCCGCGCCATCCTCGACGGGCACATCGTGCTGTCGCGCCGGCTGGCGGACGTCGGGCATTACCCGGCCATCGACATCGGTGCCTCGGTCAGCCGCTGCATGAGTCAGGTGGCGGACCCCGTGCACCTCTCCGCGGCGCGGCAGTTCAAGGAATTCAGTGGCACCTATGAGCGCATCAAGGAGCTGATTCCGCTGGGCGGCTATACGCCGGGCATGGACGTGAAGACCGACCGCGCCGTGCAGCTGGCGCCCATGCTGGAGCGCTACCTGCGCCAGGAAACGGCCGATGGCGCCGAACTGGGCAACAGCGTCGCCACCCTGCAAAGCATCGTCGGGGGCCGTTGATGAAGGCGCAGATCGACATGCTCGGGCGCCTGGCCGACGTGCGCGGCGGCAAGGTCCGCGAGCTGCTGGGACGCGTGAATTACCAGCAGAACCTTTGCCAGCGCTACCGCAACAACATCACCGGGCTGGATCGCCTGTGCGGCTTCAGCGTGGCCACCAGCACGCCGCTGCAGCGCCACAACCAGCAGCAGTACATGGCGACCCTGCACAAGATGCTGCAGTTGCAGCGCCGCGAGCTGGAGGTCGCCGAGCAGACCCTGGCGCGCATCCAGGGCGAGCTGATGGCGGCCATGCGCAGCGAGAAGGTGCTGGCCCAGGTGATCGAGGCCAAGGTCGGTCAGTGGCAACTGCAGCTTGCGCAGCAGGAGCAGAAAATCCAGGATGGCCTCGCCGCGCAGTCCTGGTGGCGGGCGCGGGGGTGACATTCGCGCGGATGGCGGATAACGCGTTCCGCGTTATGCGCCCTACGTCGGGGAGGCGATCTGTAGGGCGAATAACCGCTTGCGGTTATCCGCCGCTTGTTCGGTAAGCGCGAAATACGGCATTTAAGTTTTCCTTCGAGGCGGTCGCCTTCTGAGGGAAAGCCCAAAAAATATTCGGATACCCACCATGGAAATCACCCGGCAACTGACCAGCGTCGCGCTGGCCACCAGCGAGTCCGCCAAGAGCGCGCGCAACGAGCGTGCCGCCGCGGTGGCGGAGACCAGCGCGAGCGCGCCGGTCAGCGATTCGCTGCGCCTGGACGAGATGCAGGAAACCCTGCGCGCCATGCCGGACGTGGACCAGAGCCGCGTCGCCGAAATCCGCCGCGCACTGATGAATGGCGAGTTGCAGAACGACACCAGCGTGCTCGCCACCAGCATCCTCTCCTACCATCGCGGCAGCGACGCATGACCCAGCGCGCGCGGCTGCTGCAGGTGATCGAGCAGGACATCCAGCAGGATGGCCGCGATTGCCTGACGCTGCGCGAGCGCCTGCAGGAGCTGTATCGTCACCTGCTGGCGCGGGACAGCGCGCAGATCGAAGCGCTGAACCCGGACATCCAGGCGCTGCTCGAGTCCATCGCCGGGCGTGCCCAGCGTCGCAGTCGCGTGCTCCGCGCCTTCCATCTGCCCATGGACGCCGACGGCATGCGCACGCTGCTGTCCAACTACCAGCCGCCGCGTCGCGAAGAGCTGCAACAGGAGTGGCAGCAACTGGGCCAGCTCACCGCCCAGTGCAAGCGCCTCAATGAGCGCAACGGCAAGCTGCTGGCGATGCACCACGACATCCTCAGCCAGCTCATGGGCGACCCGCGCGAACAGCCGGTGTATTCGCGTCAGCCCTACTGATCCGCGCTTCATCTTCCGGTCGCGGCTTTCCTGGGTGGGCTCTGTTCGCGAGCAAGCTCGCTCCTACGAAGAGCGCGCCGGCGTTCCCCTGTAGGAGCGAGCTTGCTCGCGAACCGCACGGCACCTATCCCGGCTATTGCACGCGAAACACATCCCGCCGAAATGGCTTAACCAATCCCTCCCCACGGTCGCCTTTCCCCTGCATCAGGGTGCGCACCCGGCAGGCGGAAACACCGCTTCCGCTGCGCGCCAAAGCACGCCGGGCGGAAGTGAATCTTCTCCCGGTAATCCCGAAAAGCCCCGCGTGGCGGGCCTTTCGGCATTGGCACCGTAATTGCTCTTCCGACCCAAAGAGGTGGATTCAGATGGCGACCATCGATTCCGATTACGTCAAAAGCATGGCCCAGCAGCTGGCCACGTACGAAGTGCAGAACGGCCTGAACAAGGCTGACCGCAACAAGTCCTCGTATCGAGTCCCAGCTCACTGCCGTGACCTCCCTGGAGTCGGCGCTCAAGACCTTCTCCTCGGCAGTGAAGAGCCTGTACGGCATGACCGGCAGCAACACCAGCATGCTGGTGAACAGCGCCACCACCAGCAAGGACGGCTACCTGACCGCCAAGGATGACAAGAACGCCGTGCCCGGCAGCTACGACTTCTTCGTCGAGCAGCTCGCCACCAGCCACCAGCTGTCCTCTCCGGGCTGCAGTCCGGCGATATCGACACCCAGGGCACCCTGACCCTGACCCAGAACGGCAAGTCCTTCGACATCGACCTGAGCAAGATCGACACCGATGGCGATGGCGCCAACTCGCTGGACGAGCTGGCCGCAGCGATCAACAAGGCCACCGACAACACGGGCGTGAAGGCCACCCTGGTGCGTAGCAACGGCCAGGTATCGCTGGTGCTGGGTGCCGAGAAATCCGGCGCGGACAACGCCATCAGCCTGTCGCTCAGCGGCACCGACAGCGCCAACAGCGCTTTCGAGAACGCCATCGGCAACCCGCAGGAACTGTCCAAGGCGCAGGACGCCCGCGTCCGCCTGGGCGGCGAGAACGGCATGCTGCTGACCAACGCCGCACACCTTCGACAACATCATCGACGGCGTCAGCGCCACCTTCACCCAGGCGCAGAAGTCCGGTGAGCAGGCCATCCGCCTGACCGTCGCGCAGGACCAGAGCGGAGACCAAGAAGAAGGTGCAGACCTTCATCGACGCCTTCAACGCCCTGGCCAGCACCATCGACAGCCTGACTGCCGCCGGCGACCAGAACGGCAACGCCCGTGGCGCCCTGGCCGGCGACTCCAGCGTGCGCTCCATCGAGAACGCCATGAACCAGATGGTTCGCACCAGCTTCGGCGGCGCCAACCTGATCAACCTGGGCATCAGCACCGACCGCAGCGGCAAGCTGACCCTCGACGCCACTCGCTTCGAGAAGGCCATCGCCAGCGACCCCGAGGCCCTGGACAAGCTGTTCATGGGCAAGGGCAACCTGCTCGACAGCCTGGACAAGGGCGTTGCCGTCTACACCAACAGCGTCAACGGCGTCATGAAGAACCGCAAGGACGCCCTGAACAACAGCCTGCGCCGCGTCGACGATGACTACGACAACCTGCAGAAGCAGTACGACACCTACTACGCGCGCTACCTCAAGCGAATACACCTCGATGATGCAGACCATGCAGTCGATGGACCAGACCAGCGGGATGTTCGGATGACCGCCTACGGCATGAACGAAAGACTACGACAGTTACCGGATGATCGACCTGGAATCCAAGGCCGCCTCGTCCTCGCCCTATGAACTGGTGCTGGTGCTGTTCGACGGCCTGCTCGACGAACTGGCTCGCGCCCGCGGGCACATCGAGCACAAGCGTTACCAGCAGAAGGGTCGCTCCCTGGAGAAGTGCCTGAACATCCTCAATGGCCTCAACGGCGCCCTCGACTACGAGAACGGCGGCGAGACCGTGCAGGGCCTGGCGCGTCTCTACGACTACTGCATCTATCGACTCTCCGACGTCAGCGTGTCGCTGGAGGTTGCCGGCATCGACGAAGTGGTGCGCCTGCTGGGCATCCTGCGTGAAGGCTGGGAGGGCGTGAGTGCCGCACGTGGATGATCGCCAGCGCCTGCTGCAGCTGTACGAGCGGCTGGGTAGTGCGTTGCAGCGCAAGGACTGGAAAGCCATGGGGCAGGTTGACCTGGCGATCCGCGCGCAACTGGTGGCGATGTCGTCGCAGGCCGGGTTGGCAGCCGATGTGCTGCTGGCCAAAAAGCACCTCAAGCGCCTGCACGAACAAGCGTCGCAGGCCTGTGCCGAGGAGTGCGAGCGTCTGCGCCGCCTCCTGCTCTCGCACCTGGAGTATGCCGAAGGTCGCTCGGCGTACATGCAGGTGGATACGTACCAGGAGGGTCGATAGACCGTGATCCAGCTACCGACCCAATCCCGGCCGACCACCGAACGCGATACGCGTCAGGTGGCCGACGCGCGTCCGCAGGATTCGCGCCGTGATGATGCCGGCTTTGCCAGCGCTTCCGGCTTCCGCGCGCAACAGCCGGCGCAGTCGAATGCCGGCGAGCGGACCCTCACCGTGCAGTCCTTCCTCGCGCAGTTCGATACCGCGCAGGTTGAGGAATCGGTGCCGCAGCCCGGCGCTGCATTGCCAGCCCTGCCGGAGGTGCTGCCCGCGGAAAGCCTCGACAGCGATATGCAGGGCCAGCAGACGAAGAAGCTTCGCCTTCCGGGGCGGAGAGCTGGCTCGCTGGCATGCTCAGCCAGGCAGGCCTGGTGGTGCAGGCGCGGGACAATCCCTCCGGGCAGACCAGCGCCCACGTGGCCGGATTCGCCGCACGGGCAGCCGACTCGCTTGCGCAATCGGCGCCCGCCACCGTGAAGCCGGAGGATATGCTGCTGCCGCCTGCCGAGCCTTCCGAAGAGCCCGCCAAGCCCACGGCGCCGGCACCTCGCGAAGCCACTCAGAGCCAGGCGCAGACGTTGCTGCAACAGCACCTGGCCGCTGCCGCGCAGACGCCGGAAGCCAGCGTGCCCGCACTGCCGGCCGCCACACTCGATCCGCGCCTGCCTGCCGCCGACGGCAAGGCCCAGCCCGCCGCCACGACGCCGGCCTCGCCACTGTTCGACAGGCCGTTGCACCTCAAGGGCAACAACGAGGCCCACTGGGGTGAGCAGATGGTCGGTGCGCTACGCGACAACGTCGAGCTGCAGCTCAACCAGCGCGTGCAGAACGCCACCATTCGCCTCGATCCGCCGGAGCTGGGCGCCCTGGAGATCCTCGTGCGCCATGAGGCAGGCCAGCTCAACGTGCAGATTTCCGCGTCCAACGGCGACGTGGTGCGCCTGCTGCAGAACACCAGCGAGCGTCTGCGCCAGGAACTGGTCGGGCAGAACTTCCTGCAGGTCAACGTGCAGGTTTCGTCTGACTCGCAGTCCGGCCAGCAGGGCCAGCAGCAGCGCCAACGCTTCGCCGACGAGCAGCTTGCGGTTGCCGCCAACCCACGCGATGCGCAGGCGGGCGAACGCTCTTCGCCGCGAGGCGACAGCGACGTACTGATTACCGTGTAGGCCGCCAGCGGCTCGCACTCCCACAGGATTTTTCGAGAAACCCCATGTCCACGCCGCGTCTCGTCCTACTGATGCTCATCGTGAATATCGCCGTCGTGCTGGGTGGCGTGTTCGTCAACTACCAGATGATCAAGTCCGCCAGCCTCGCCCCGGCCGCTGCTGCTTCCGACAAGGAGGGCAGCAAGGAAGACGCCAAGGAGGAGGAAGAGCAGGAGAGCGCCGAATACCTCTTCGTGCCCGTGGAGAAGATCATCGTCAGCTCCCGTGGCGAGGACCGCGAGCACTACTTCGTGATCGACCTGGTGCTGCAGGCCAAGGCCGAGCAGGAGCGCAAGAAGCTCGAGAGCGTCGCGCCGATGGTGCGCAGTTCGGTGGTTGCCAACCTGACGCCGGAAAAGTTCGAAGTGCTGCGGGCGATGCCCATCGGCGAGGTACAGACGCGCCTGGAAAAAGCGGTGATCGACGACTTCGCCGCGCGCAAGGTGGTGGTGCCCTTCGAGCACGTGATGCTCAGCAAGATGATCGTCCAGTAAGCCGTCATGCACGCCCTTCGCGATCCTGCACTCAGCTATGCCAGCGGCGTCGGTGGTTACGACAGCCCTGATGGCGGCCATGCGCGGCTGTCGCCGGCGGCCGAGCAGCGCTGGATGATGCAGTACCTGCCTCTGGTGCGGCGCATCGTCAGCCAGCTGTCGCTGCAGGCCAACCAGGTGCTGGATCGCGAGGACATGGAGCAGATCGGCCTGATGGGCCTGCTCGAAGGGCTGCGCCGCTACGGCGAGCCGGATGAGCAGTTCGGTCGCTTCGCCGCGCTGCGTATTCGCGGTGCCATTCTCGATGAACTGCGCCGCCAGGACTGGCGCCCGCGCCAGGTACGGCAGCAGGCGCACAAGGTGGTGATGCGATCCGCTCCCTGGCACGTCAGCTTGGCCGCGTGCCCAGCGACGAGGAAGTGCTTGCCGCCACCGGCCTCGACGAAGCCGGCTACCAGGATTACCTGCGTGCCGAATCCTCCGAGGCCATCGAAAGCTTCGATGCGCTGCTACAGAACGGCCACGAAGGCATGCAGGGCAGCGGCGACGCACTGGAAGAACGCGTGCTCAAGGAGCGCCTGCTGGCCCAGGCGCTGGAGCGCCTGAACGAGCGCGAGCGGTTGATCCTCAACCTGTATTACCAGCACGAACTGAACCTCAAGGAAATCGCCCTGGTGCTGGAGCTGACCGATGCGCGCATCTGCCAGCTGATGAAGCAGGCGATCGGCAAGTGCAGCCGTTTCCTCAACGACCCCGACACTCTCTGAAGAACCCATACCCATGCAGAAAATCATCGGCGCCCTGATCATCATCGCCGCCGTGCTAGGCGGCTACGCCATGGCCCACGGCGACATGCGCGCACTCTGGCAGCCGGCGGAGATGCTCATCATCCTCGGTGCAGGCCTGGGCACCCTGGTCGTCGCCAACCCGCGCGAAGTGCTGCTGGAGATGTGCTCGCAGATCAAGGGCGTGT
>JASGKM010000065.1:0-15966 GCA_049840615.1 Pseudomonas sp. | reverse complement strand
CACCTCACAATCCTTAAAGCAAGCTCAGCATCTTTTTCTCATGTGACTGCTACTTTTTGTTGCTCACAAGTAATAAATTAGCACTAAAAGCTATTTCCTGCAATTCCCTCTGTTTGTGACTGCGAAGTTAAACGAGATTGAATCATATATCATGGTGATTTCAATGAAACTGAAACTGCGCCACCCACACCACCAACCACGGCGCAAACCGGCCAACTCACTGGAATCCTGCCACTGGCTACAACGTGCTCACCAGACAGCAAAGCGTTCCTTTCCATGCTCACAACCACTCTCTTAATGATTGGGTCTTGACTGACAATCACCCAGTAACACATGCTACTGACATAATGCGCCACACTAGGCCATATGGGTGTCACACGCCAACTCTTCCGCCCCCTCTTATCATCTTTCCGTCTTCCAAGAGCCCCCATGATTTCCACGCACACCCAAATAGGCCTCTGCCGCACGTCCATCGCCATCATCAGCGTCTCCATCTGGCGTCAGCCAGATTCCGGCTGTGCAAGCCTTCGCGCCATTGCATTGCGACCGTTTCCAGGCCCTGATGTCCGCGCGCTGCCGGTGGAGCTGGCCGGTCAACGCTACGACCTCGCCCTGCTGCTGATTGCCTTGAGCATGCTGCGCCTGAAGCACAGCAACTGGTGGGCGGAGTCCAACCTCAACAGCAGCCGCGTGGCGGCACTCGTCGACCTCGACGCGGCGCAGGCACAGGACGCGGACTTCTACGCCCTCGCGATGCAGGCCAGCGAGCGCTTCCAGCGCGACGAGCAGGTGATCACCCTGTTCACCTACGATCTGCACGAATACAAACAGGTCCCGGACTGGCTCGATGCAAAGTTTCCTGGGCCAACCCGGAAAACTTCGGCAAGTACTGGTGGTGACCTTCATGACCGAACCCACCTGCCCCTGCGGCAGCGGCAGCCCATTACCCGACTGCTGCGGACGTTTCCACGCCGGCGTGGCGGCGCCGACCGCCGAGGCGCTGATGCGCTCGCGCTACAGCGCCTATGCCCTCGGCCTGGTGGATTACCTGCGCGACACCACGCTGCCCGCCCAGCAACAAGGGCTGGACCTGGACGCCATCCGCACCTGGAGCCTGGGCAGCACCTGGCTGGGCCTGGAGGTGGTCAGCCACGAGGTTCTCGGTGGTCAACCGGAACACGCGCGGGTGACCTTCATTGCGCGCTGGCACGATGCCGGCGGTGAACACAGCCATCGCGAATGCTCGGGATTCGTCCAGCGCGAGGGGCGCTGGTACTTCCTCGACCCCACCGTGGCGATGAAGCTGGGACGCAACGACCCCTGCCCCTGCGGCGCCGGCGGCAAGCTGAAGAAATGCTGCGGTCCCTGGATTGAGTAGGACAGGATCGAGTAAGGCGCGAACTCGCCCCACTTGGGGGCGTTCGGTGTCTGGGCTAGAATCCGCGCTTTTTTCCGGGGCGGCGGGGTTTCGCCGCACCGGCTACCCCTGCCGGACCTCGCCATGCTGCTGACCGTTCTCGACATCATCGCCATCACCGCCGAAGCCATGACCGGCGCGCTCTCCGCCGGCCGGCGGAGCATGGATCTGTTCGGCGTGGTGCTGGTGGCCTGCGTCACCGCCCTGGGCGGCGGTTCGGTGCGCGACATGCTGCTGGGCCACTACCCGCTGACCTGGGTGCGTCACCCGGAGTACCTGGCGCTGACTGCAGCCGCCGCGCTGGTCACCGTGTTCATCGCCCCGCTGATGCGCCACCTGCGCTCGATGTTCCTCGCGCTGGACGCCGTGGGCCTGGTGGCCTTCACCCTGATCGGTTGCCAGGTGAGCCTGGAGATGGGCCACAGCCTGCTGATCGCCGCCGTGAGCGGCGTGATCACCGGGGTGTTCGGCGGCATCCTGCGGGACATCTTCTGCAACGACGTGCCGCTGATCTTCCGCCGCGAGCTGTACGCCAGCGTGTCCTTCGCCAGCGCCTGGTGCTACCTGATCTGCCTGCAGATCGACCTGCCCAAGGAGCAGGCCATGCTGATCACCCTGTTCGCCGGCTTCCTGTTCCGCATGCTGGCGATCCGTTTCCGCTGGGAAATGCCCAAGTTCGTCTACAAGGACGACCCGCACCAGGGCGACTGATCAGTCCTGCAGCTTGAGGTGGCTGGTGTCCGGCGCGGGCCCCGCAGGTTCGGGCCTGGCCTGGCCCATGTCGCTGCCCACCGGGGCGACGCTGAACTGGCTGAGGTCCACGCGCGGCGCCTGGGCCTCCGGCTTCTCGTCCTGCAGGTCGGTGCCCACCGGAGCCAGGCCGAAGTCCGGCGCATCCACATCGGCGAAAGCAGCCATGTACTCGTCACGCGGCGCAACCTTGAGGCGCCCCTGCGGTGCAGCGGCAGACGCTGCCGGCTGCTGCGGCGCACCGACGGGCTCGGCGGGCGGCGGCGGGGCCAGCTCGATCTCTTCGATCTGTGTGTCCATGTCGACCACTTCGACGACAGCGCCAGCACGCTCGATCACACTGCGGTACTTTTCCGCGGCCTCGGCATCAAGGTTGTTCTTGATCACCATGCGGCGACCGGAGAACAGCAGTTCGATGCGCTGGGCATCGGCCTGGAACAACCTGGCCAGGTTCGCTTTCACCGTGTCGAGCTGAGCACCCGGAACGGTCTGTCCCGAGAAGGCAATTTCATAGCGGCTCATCTTCACTCTCCTGTGTTAACCCGCCGGTTACATTCGGCCAGTATGGTGCAGCTTCTTTTAACGTAACAACAACTTGCGGCCGAGCAGGTGCTTGGTACACTGGGGCGTCTTGAGGGGTAGACATGAATTATCAGGCGCAAATGATAAGAATTCTCAGCCTGTGCTGGCTGTTCGGCCTTGTTTCGGGCTGCGGCTGGATGGCAGGTGATTTCGAGCAACCCGACGTGAAGCTGCAGAAAGTCGACGTCGTGAAAGCTCGTTTGCTGGAGCAGGAATTCGTCCTGCATTTCCGCATCGACAACCCGAACGACTTCAGCCTTCCGGTCCGCGGCCTGGCCTACAAGGTCAAGCTGAACGATATCGACCTGGCCGAAGGCGAGTCGAATAACTGGTTCACAGTGCCGGCCAACGGCCACGAAACCTTCGAAGTACCGGTGACCACCAACCTGTGGCGGCACATGAAGTACATCGTCAAGCTGCTGGAAGACCCGGACAAGCCGATCCGCTATCGCCTCGACGGTGAAGTGAAGACCGGCCTGCTCTTCGGACAGAGCGTGCACATCGCCCGCAATGGCGAGATAATTCCCGGCGATTTCATCCCCGAGTGAGCGTCACCATGAGCCAGGAACCCCACGTACACGGTCCGAACTGCAACCACGACCACGATCATGACCACCACCATGATCATGGCCACGTGCACGGCCCGCACTGCAACCACAGCCAAGAGCCGGCCCGCAACCCGCTCAAGGACGTGGGCCGCAACGATCCTTGCCCCTGCGGCAGCGGCAGCAAGTACAAGAAGTGCCACGGCGCCTGACCCAGGCCCCGAGCACTGCGAAGAAGGCCCGCCCAGCGCGGGCCTTCTGCTGTCCGGCCCGACTATTGGCCGGCTGCTGAAAATCCCGCCGCGCGCGGCTTGCACAGCTATCCTCGGCTCACTAACGTAGCGCGCTTCAAGCGTCCCATTTCAAGCGACCTCTTTTGTGCAGGAGCACACCCCATGGCCCCGCGAGCCTTCCGCCGGCTTCCCAGCTTCGGCCTTGCCGCCACCGTCACTGCCGCTGTCAGCCTCACCGGCTGTCAGGGCTGGCTCAACGACCGCTACTCGGGCAGCCTGCCGCCGAGCTACGGCGTGCAACCGATCAAGGGCCTGGCGGACAACGTGTCGATCCGCCGCAACAGCCTGGGGATGCCGCTGATCGAGACCAGCACCTTCCACGATGCGCTGTTTACCCTGGGCTACGTGCATGCCAGCGACCGTATCAGCCAGATGGTCGGCCTGCGCCTGATGGCTCAGGGGCGCCTGTCCGAGATGGTCGGCCCCGGTGCCCTGGAAACCGACCGTTTCATGCGTACGGTGAACCTGAAGAAGGCCGCCGATGCGCTCTATGCCGGCTCGTCGCCACGCCTGAAGCGCTTCTTCGAGACCTACGCGCGCGGTGTCAACGCCTATCTGTACCGCTACCGCGACAACCTGCCGATGGACCTGGCCGAATCCGGCTACCGTCCCGAGTACTGGAAGCCGGAAGACTCTGCGCTGGTCTTCAGCCTGCTGAATTTCGGCCTGGCGGTGAACCTGCAGGAAGAGATCGCCTCCCTGGTGCTCGCGCAGAAAGTCGGCGCCGACAAGCTGCCCTGGCTGACGCCGATCTACCCGGACGAAGCGCTGCCCTTCGAAGAAGCCGAGAAACTCAAGGGCCTGCGCCTGGACGGCAGGATTGCCGGCCTGGAGCAACTGGACAAGGCCGCCGGCCAGATCGCCGCGCTGCAGATGATGGGCGTCGCCGCCTCCAACAACTGGGCCATCGCCCCGCAGCGTACGCGCAGCGGCAAGAGCATCCTGGCCAACGACACCCACCTGCCGCTGTCCATGCCCTCGGTGTGGAACTACGTGCAGATCCGCTCGCCCAAGTACAACGCCGCGGGCGTCTCCATCGCCGGCGTGCCGGGCGTGGTCGCGGGCTTCAACGGCAAGCTGGCCTGGGGCATGACCATGGTCATGGGCGACAACCAGGACCTCTTCCTCGAACAGGTGAAGCGCCAGGGCAGCAAGCTCTATTACCTCGCCGACGGCCAGTGGAAGCCGGCCATCGAGCGCAACGAGACCTTCTTCATCAAGGGCCAGAGTCCGGTCCGCGAGGTCATCTACGAAACCCGCCACGGTCCGCTGCTCAACAGCGCGCTGGGCGAGCGCAAGCACGACCTGCAGCCGCTGCCGCTGTCCAGCGGCTACGGCATAGCCTACCAGAGCATCCAGAACGAGACCGACCGTACCCTCGACGCCTTCTTCGACCTGTCCCGCGCGAAGAACGTCGAACAGGCCTTCGACGCTACCCGCGATGTACGCGCCATGGCGCTGAACATCGTGTTCGCCGACGAGAAGCACATCGGCTGGCAGGTCACCGGACGCTTCCCCAACCGCAAGGAAGGCCGCGGCCTGCTGCCCTCCCCTGGCTGGGACGGCCGCTACGACTGGGACGGCTATGCCGACCCGATCCTCCATCCGTCCGACCAGGACCCGCAGCAAGGCTGGCTGGGCACCGCCAACCACCGCAGCGTGCAGCCGGGTTATGGCGCGCAGCTGTCCAGCTCCTGGTACTACCCCGAGCGCTACGAGCGCATCGCCCAGCTTGCCGGCGGCAGCAAGAGCCACGACTACCGCAGCATGATCGCCATGCAGTACGACCAGACCACGCCATTCGCCGGCAAGCTGCAGTCGATGCTGGATGCGCCGGGCATGGCGCAGCCGCTGAAGAAGGCCATCGACGCCCTGCCCGCCGACCAGCGCGCCCGCGCCCGCGAAGCGCTGGACCGGATCATGGCGTTCGACGGCAAGCTCTCGGCTACCTCCGGCGATGCCGCGCTGTACGAAGCCTTCCTGCAGGAAAGCACCAAGCAGATCTTCCTCGACGAACTGGGCCCGGAAGACAGCCCGTCCTGGAAGGCCTTCGTCGAAACCGCCAACCTTTCCTACTCGGCCCAGGCCGACCACTTGCTGGGCCGCGACGACAGCCCGTTCTGGGACGACACCCGCACCCCGCAGAAGGAAGACAAGCCGGCGATCCTCGCCCGCAGCCTGGCCGCCGCCACCGCCTTCTGCGAGCAGAAGCTGGGCAGCGATCGCCGCGCCTGGCAGTGGGGCAAGCTGCATACCTACGAATGGGTCAGCGACAGCACCAAGATGGCGCCCAACCTGAGCGCCAGCGAGCGCGCGAGCCTCGGAGCGATCAAGGGCTATCTGGATCGCGGTCCCTACCCGGCCGGTGGCGACCACAGCACCCTGAACGTCTCGGCCTACCATTGGGGCCAGGACTTCAATACCTGGCTGATCCCGGCCATGCGCATCGTCGTCGATTTCGGCCAGAGCGAGCCGATGATCGGCCTCAACAGCAGCGGCCAGTCCGGCAATCCGGCCAGCCCGCACTACGCCGACGGCATCGACGCCTGGCTGAAGGGCAACTACATGAGCTTCCCCTTCCAGTCGCAGAACCTGGAGAAGGTCTACGGCGTGAAACGCCTGACGCTGGTGCCGGAGAAGTGATGATCTGAAAAATATTTCCGGGGGACGGGAACTTCACTCCCGCCCCGGGATCAGAATTGTCGACTTACTCCATGATCATATTCAGGCACCCTCTGGGTGCCTTTCTTTTTTTCCCGCTCCGTTTCCGCTGCACCTCCCTTCGCAACACCCTTCCCCGGCCGGTACTCCCTTGCATCCTTTCTTACAGGAGTCATCGCCATGTCCGAATCCCTCGTCGTCATCACCGGTGGCCCCGGCGCCGGCAAGAGCACGCTGCTCGACCACCTGCATCAGCATCACGGCCTGAACATCGTCGAAGAAGGCGGCCGCGCGATCATCCGCGAGCAACTGGCCCGTGGCGGCGATGCACTGCCGTGGGCAAACCGGACGGCCTTCTGCTTGGCGATGTTCGAACATGCGCTGGCGACCCACGCGCAAGCGCTCGACGCGGGCGGACTATGGCTGTTCGATCGTGGCCTGCCGGATGTGCTGGCGTACACGCGGCTCTGCGGCCTGCCGGTTCCGGCCCCGCTGGAAACCGCCGTACGGGAGCAGCGCTACGGGCAGCCCGTGTTCCTGGCACCTGCCTGGGAAGCCATCTACCGCAACGATGCCGAACGCCGGCAGGACTTCGTCGAAGCGCAGCGGACAGCGACGGTGATGGCCGAGGTCTATCGGGAGCTGGGATATCGTGTCGTGCAATTGCCGCTCGCCGGGCTGGAGGAGCGAGCGGCGTTCGTGCTGGACGCCCTAGGGGCGGGGCATCACGCCCATTGAGGCGGCTGCGGCCGGCGGCTCGGGAATGCTCACGCTGAGTGACACCACGACCTGCCGGCTCTCGCCCTGGATACCGTAGTCATCGGAATTACCGTAACCCAGCCAGATTTCGCTGCCGGAACGCACCCGGACATCAGAAAGCTCGTCACCGTCGCCCTCCAGTGCGTTGAACCACTCTCCCAGGGCGCCCCGCTCCTGGCCCAGGTGCAGCTTGCCATCCACGGCAAAGGTCAATGGGTCCTTGCCGGGCTCGACCTGATCCAGCCAGCCGAGGAACAGCGAGGGGGTGAAATGGCTATGGAGCCAGCAGCGAACCTGCGTGAGACGCTGGCCCTTGAACACCAGCAGGGTGGAGTTGCCGTAGAGCAGGCCTTGTTCTCCACCGCGCATCGGCAAGCGCGCAGTGGGCTCGCCGAGGCGTTCGACGAATTGGCTCAGGGGAGCGTTCGACGGCAGACCAAGCACTTCGCCACCCGGGGTGACATTGAGTTCGGCTGCCGCCAGTTGGCCGCTGGCGCCCAGCCACAGGGCGCAAAGCAGGCCCCGCAGTCCTTGCGAGGTCATGTCCGTTTTCTCTTGATTAAGGCCCGATCAGGCCTTGGGCAGGGTAACGCCGGTCTGGCCCTGGTACTTGCCACCACGGTCGCGGTAGGAGACTTCGCAGGCTTCGTCCGACTGCAGGAACAGCATCTGCGCCACGCCTTCGTGGGCGTAGATCTTCGCCGGCAGGTTGGTGGTGTTGGAGAACTCCAGGGTTACGTGACCTTCCCACTCCGGTTCCAGCGGGGTCACGTTGACGATGATGCCGCAGCGCGCGTAGGTGCTCTTGCCCAGGCAGATGGTCAGCACATCGCGCGGGATGCGGAAGTACTCGACGGTGCGGGCCAGGGCGAAGGAGTTCGGCGGGATAATGCAGACGTCGCTGTTGATGTCCACGAAGCTCTTCTCGTCGAAGTTCTTCGGATCGACCACGGCCGAGTGGATGTTGGTGAACACCTTGAATTCAGCGGCGCAGCGTACGTCGTAGCCGTAGCTGGAAACACCGTAGGAAATCACCCGGCTGTCATCGGCACCGCGAATCTGGCGCTCGACGAACGGCTCGATCATGCCGTGTTCCTGAGCCATGCGGCGAATCCACTTGTCCGATTTGATGCTCATGGCGGGTGTCCTGTGCGGCGGTTGAAAAAAGAAGGCGAATCTTACCGGGGCCGGCCCTCCGGGGCAAAGGCCGGCGGTCACACGCTGGCGCGATTCAGGGCAGCCAGTTCGTACGCAACTTGCGCTGATCCACCGAGAACCGCAGCCAGTCTTCGGCGTAACCGTCGGCACAATCGCACTCCGCCCCCGGCACGGCCTCGCGCACCAGGCGCAGGTCGACGCCTTGCGGCGACTGACGCAGCACCAGGCTGCTGGTCTTCAGCAGGCCTTCGACGGCACCGGGGTTGCCCAGGCGCTTGTCCACAACCTGCAAAGTGGCCAGATCGAGCAGCAGCGCATCCACCACTGGCAGACTAGGGCGGTTGTCGCGCACCACGAGTAGCAGGCCGAGGCTGTTGCCCATGTCCAGCAGCGGCGTTGGGTCGCAGGCACTGATCGGACTGCCGAGCAGGCCGGTGGCGTGGTAAAGGGCTGGCGGCAGAGGCAGGGACTGGCCGGAGCCGTCGGCCCTGCGCCACTGCACGGCCATGTCGTCCTCGAAGGCATCGCCCGAGGCGGAGCGGAAGTCCAGGGTCACCGGCAGTCCACCAATCACGCACTGGGCCTGCCAGCTGGCGGAATCCTCGTCGGCGCCCCAGGCCACTGAGCCGGCAAGCCCCAGGCACGCCGCCAGCAGCCAGCCGTCGGCGCGTTTCGCATCCTTGCGCATGGCAGTCCCTGTGTATCAGTCGTCGCTGATGGAGATGTTCGGCATGTCCGGCGCGGCCTTCTCGCTCAGGGCGATGCGGGCGCCGACGCAGCGGGCCATTTCCTGGTAGATCATCGCCAGCTGGCTTTCCGGGTCGGCGATCACGGTGGGCTTGCCGCCATCGGCCTGCATGCGGATGGCCATGGACAGCGGCAGCGATGCCAGCAGTTCGACGCCGTACTGCGCGGCCAGCTTCTCGCCACCACCTTCACCGAACAGGTGCTCGGCGTGGCCGCAGTTGGAGCAGATGTGCACAGCCATGTTCTCGACCACGCCCAGCACCGGGATATTGACCTTGCGGAACATCTCCACGCCTTTCTTCGCGTCGAGCAAGGCCAGGTCCTGCGGGGTGGTGACGATCACCGAGCCGGCCACCGGGACTTTCTGCGCCAGGGTCAGCTGGATATCGCCGGTGCCCGGCGGCATGTCGATAACCAGGTAATCCAGGTCGTTCCAGGCAGTCTGGGTAATCAGCTGCAGCAGCGCGCCGGAAACCATCGGGCCGCGCCACACCACCGGGGTGTTGTCGTCGGTGAGGAAGGCCATCGACATGACTTCCACACCATGGGCCTCCAGCGGGATGAACCACTTCTGGTCGCGGATCTTCGGCCGGGTGCCTTCGGGGATACCGAACATGATGCCCTGGCTCGGGCCATAGATATCGGCGTCGAGGATGCCGACCTTGGCGCCTTCGCGAGCCAGCGCCAGCGCGAGGTTGGCAGCGGTGGTGGACTTGCCCACACCGCCCTTGCCGGAGGCCACGGCGATGATGTTCTTGACGTTGCTCATGCCCGGCACCTGGGCCTGGGCCTTGTGCGCGGCGATGTGGGTTTCCACCTTGACCTGGGCCGAGTCGACGCCATCCAGCGCTTCCACGGCCATCTGCACGGTCTGCGCCAGGCCGTTCCTGAACAGGCCGGCGGCGTAGCCCAGCTCCAGGGTCAACGCGACGCGTCCGCCCTGGATGTCCAGCTCGTGCAGGTAGCCGGCGTCCAGCAGGTTCTGGCCGGTGTGGGGGTCGTTGATCTGGCGGAGGACGGCCTCCACCGTGGCACGGGTAACGGCGCTCATGGGTACTCCCGATGAAAGACTGAGCAGAATAGGCGGGCATCTTACGCCTCTCATCACAGCCTTGCTCGAGATCATCAGGGGTAGGCCGGGTTCGCGAGCAAGCTCGCTCCTACAGCCCAGGCTCGTGCGAGGCTGCTTTTCGTAGGAGCGAGCTTGCTCGCGAACAGCCCGAGCGCCTGATGCTCAAAGGTGAATCAGCCCTTACAGCCAAGCGGACCACGGATGAAAAATTCGCCCCGCCCCTATAGAGTTGCCGATTCCCTCGTTTTAACCGGAACGGCCGATCATCATGTCCGAAGCCCGCAAGATCCTCGTCACCAGCGCCCTGCCCTACGCCAATGGTTCGATCCACCTCGGTCACATGCTGGAGTACATCCAGACCGACATCTGGGTTCGCTTCCAGAAGATGCGTGGCAACCAGGCGGTGTACGTGTGCGCGGACGATGCCCACGGCTCGGCCATCATGCTGCGCGCCGAGCGCGAAGGCATCACCTCCGAGCAACTGATCGACGGTGTTCGCGCCGAGCACATGGGCGATTTCGCCGACTTCCTGGTGGAGTTCGACAACTACCATTCGACCCACTCGGAAGAGAACCGCGAGCTGTCCTCGGCCATCTACCTGAAGCTGCGCGACGCCGGCCACATCGCCACTCGTCCGGTGACCCAGTATTTCGACCCGGAAAAGCAGATGTTCCTGGCCGACCGCTTCATCAAAGGCACCTGCCCCAAGTGCGGCACCGCCGACCAGTACGGCGACAACTGCGAAGCCTGCGGCGCGACCTACGCACCGACTGAGCTTAAGGACCCGAAATCGGCAATCTCGGGCGCCACTCCGGTGCTCAAGGAATCGCTGCACTACTTCTTCAAGCTGCCTGACTTCCAGGCCATGCTGCAGCAGTGGACCCGCAGCGGCGCCCTGCAAGAGTCGGTGGCCAACAAGCTCGCCGAGTGGCTGGATTCCGGCCTGCAGGAGTGGGACATCTCCCGCGATGCCCCCTACTTCGGCTTCGAGATTCCCGACGCGCCGGGCAAGTACTTCTACGTCTGGCTGGACGCGCCGATCGGCTACATGGCCAGCTTCAAGAACCTCTGCGCGCGCCGTCCGGAGCTGGACTTCGACGCCTACTGGAAGCAGGGTTCCGACGCCGAGCTGTACCACTTCATCGGCAAGGACATCGTCAACTTCCACGCGCTGTTCTGGCCAGCCATGCTCGAGGGCGCCGGCTACCGCAAGCCGACCGCGCTGAACGTGCACGGCTACCTGACCGTCAACGGCCAGAAGATGTCCAAGTCCCGCGGCACCTTCGTCAAGGCGCGCACCTACCTGGACCACCTGGACCCGGAATACCTGCGCTACTACTACGCCTCCAAGCTGGGTCGCGGCGTGGACGACCTCGACCTGAACCTCGAGGACTTCGTACAGAAGGTCAACTCCGACCTGGTCGGCAAGGTGGTCAACATCGCCAGCCGTTGCGCCGGCTTCATCCACAAGGGCAATAACGGCCTGCTGGTGGACGCCAACCCGGCGCCGGAGCTGGCTCAGGCCTTCCAGGCCGCCGCCCCGAGCATTGCCGCCGCTTACGAAGCCCGTGACTTCGGCCGCGCCATGCGCGAAATCATGGCCCTGGCCGACCAGGCCAACGCCTGGATCGCCGACAAGGCGCCTTGGGCCCTGAACAAGCAGGAAGGCAAGCAGGACGAAGTCCAGGCCATCTGCGCCCTGGGCGTGAACCTGTTCCGCCAGCTGGTGATCTTCCTCAAGCCCGTGCTGCCGAAACTGGCCGTTGCCGCCGAAGCCTTCCTCAACGTCGCCCCGCTGAAGTGGGCCGACCACGAGCAACTGCTGGCCAACCACCAGCTGAACCCGTTCAACCCGCTGATGACCCGAATCGAGCCCGCGAAAATCGAAGCCATGATCGAAGCCTCCAAGGAAGACCTCCTCGCCAGCGCCCCGAAACCCGCCGGTAACGGTGAGCTGACCAAAGACCCGCTGGCCGCGGAAATCAACTTCGACGCCTTTGCCGCCGTCGACCTGCGCATCGCGCTGATCGAGAAGTGCGAGTTCGTCGAAGGCGCCGACAAGCTGCTGCGCCTGTCCCTGGACATCGGCGACGAGAAGCGCAACGTGTTCTCCGGCATCAAGAGCGCCTACCCGGACCCGAGCAAGCTCGAAGGCCGCCTGACCCTCTACGTGGCCAACCTGGCCCCGCGCAAGATGAAGTTCGGCGTCTCCGAAGGCATGGTCCTGGCCGCCGGCCCCGGCGGTGAAGAGATCTACCTGCTGAGCCCCGACAGCGGCGCCAAGCCGGGTCAGCGCGTCAAGTAAGCATCGGACGGCAAGGAGGCCATCGATGAAACTGCACTACGCGGCAGCGCTCGCCCTGAGCGCCGCCCTTGTTGGCTGTGGCGCCTCTTCGGAGCACACAGCCAACTCCGGCGCCGCGTTCCAGGGGGAAGCGGCGAAAGCCGGTTCCTTCCTCGCCTATGAACATCAGGTCGGTATCCGCCTGGCCAGCGAGCGCATCGACGCGCAACTGGCTGCCTCGCGCGATGCCTGCACCCAGGAGCGCTTCGGCCCCCTGCGAGCTGATCGCCATCGAACAGAGCGGCGACAGTCAGATGCGCAATGCGCACCTCGTCGTGCGCATCGTCCCCGAAGGCGTGGAGAAACTCGTCACGCTCGCCGCCGAAGGCGGGCAACTGCAAAGCCGCCGAACCCAGGCCGAAGACCTCGCCCAGGCAGTCAGCGACAACCAGCAGCTGCGCGAGCGCCTGGAGCGTGAGTACCAGACGCTGCAAGGTTTCCAGGGGCGCAAGGACATGAGCGTCAGCGATCTGCTGGCCCTGGCCAAGGCCACCGCCGAGGTCGAGCAGCAGCTGCATGCTGCACGCCAGGACTCTGCCCAGCAGCAGCGGCGCATCTCCACCAACCTGCTGACCCTGGACTTCTCCAGCGAGTACCAGCCCACCGGCCGCTGGTCGCGCATCGGCAAGGCCTTCGGCAACTCGCTGGACGAACTCACCGACGGCACCGTCAACGCTATCCAGGTCGCCGCTTACGGTTTGCCGCTGCTGGTCGTGCTGCTCATCGCCGGCCTGATCCTGCGCTGGCTGTGGCGCAAGCTCGGCAGGCGGAGCAGCGCGAACACAGCTGACTGACGTCGCACCCGGCTCGACACCCGGCGGCGCGTCCAGACGCTACTGAGCGTCTTCGCAATCCACGTCGCCACCGCCCAGGTGCTCGAAGCCTTCCAGGTAGAGACACGAGGCATCCGACGCACAATCCTGCAACGAGGCGTTGCTCAGGTTGTCCCGCGAGGTGGGGTCTTCCAGGTTCACCTGGGGGAAGATGTCGGCCACCTCCTCCGCGGTCATGATCTTGTCGAAGGTGACGTTGACCGATTGCAGACGGCCGTACTCCCAGTCCAGGTCCACCGCCGCGATGCGCGGATCGAGCTGGCGCACCAGTGCTTCGGGTAACTGCGGGCCGGCATAGCTGAGGTCGGTGTTATGGCAGGCGTCCCCCCAGTTGCTCAGCTTCCTGCTGGCGGCGCAGCTGAACTGCGCATCGGCGTGACCGGTGCGTTGCTCCAGCAGGCAGGCAAAGTCGGCGACATTCATGCGCGGCCAACCGACCAGGTCATCCGTGGTGATGGGTGCGGCCGAGGCCAGGCCACTGGTGAACAGGACGCAGAGGGCGCCGAGGCGTCCGGGCAGGGTTTTGCGCATCGCGACTTCCGTGAGGAGAACCGATCAGGTTCGGCAGCCGCCGATATTCCTCCCGCCGCCCCTGGCACCGCAACTGATTTCGGGGAGGTACAATTGCCTACTTCGCACCTTGTATTCGAGCCATGTCTCTTCGCCGCCATCAACCCGCTGACCACCGGTCTCCGAGCATGATCCGTCTCTCCTCGCGCCCGGCTGCGAGTGCCCGGCCATGACCGAACTCGCCCTGATCCTGATCAGTGCCATCCTGGTCAACAACTTCGTGCTGGTGCAGTTCCTCGGCATCTGTCCGTTCATGGGCGTGTCGCGCAAGATCGAGACCGCGCTGGCACTGGCCCTGGCGACCACCTTCGTGCTCACCCTCGCCTCGGCGTTGAGCTACATCCTGCAACGCTATGTGCTGCAACCGCTGGACGTGGAGTTCCTGCGCACCATCGGCTTCATCCTGGTGATCGCCGTGGTGGTGCAGTTCACCGAGTTGCTGGTGAAGAAAACCAGCCCGCTACTGGCCCGAAACCTGGGCGTCTTCCTGCCGCTGATCACCACCAACTGCATCGTGCTGGGCGTGGCGCTGCTCAATGCGCGCAAGGTCGAATTCGGCTTCCTGCAATCCACCTTCCAGGGCTTCGGCGCCGGGCTGGGCTTCACCCTGGTGCTGGTGCTTTTCGCCGCCCTGCGCGAGCGCATCGCCATCGCCGACGTGCCCAGGCCGTTCAAGGGCGCGGCCATCGGCATGATCACCGCCGGGCTGATGTCCCTGGCTTTCATGGGCTTCAGCGGACTGCTCAAGCCATGATCGCGGCGCTGCTGATCCTTCTTGCCTGCCTCGTCGGCACCGTGGCACTGCGCCAGGTTTCGGCGCGAGTGAAGGCCACGGACGAACCCATCGCCGCGCAGATCAACGACCTGCTGCCGCAGACCCAATGCGGCCAGTGCGGCTACGCGGGCTGCAAGCCCTACGCACAGGCCATCGCCGAGGGCGACGCGATCAACAAGTGCCCGCCCGGCGGCGAGGCGACCATCGTCGCTCTCGCCAACCTGCTGGATGTCGAACCATTGCCGCTGGACGCCGCCGAAGAGACACCACTGCGCGTGGCCTACATCCGCGAGGCCGAGTGCATCGGCTGTACCAAGTGCATCCGCGCCTGCCCGGTGGACGCCATCGTCGGCGCGGCCAAGCTGATGCACACGGTGATAGCCGACGAGTGCACCGGCTGCGACCTTTGCCTGGAGCCCTGCCCGGTGGACTGCATCGAGATGCGTGACCTGCCGGTGCGCATCGCCGATTGGAAATGGCCGCTGCCGCAGGATCGCCTGATCCGGACCGACCGGGAGCAGGCGGCATGAACGCGCAGGTCTGGCGTTTCCCCGGTGGTCTGCAGCTGCCAGCCAACAAGCAGCAGTCCATCGCCCTGCCGATCCAGCGGCCGCCACTGCCACACCGCCTGGTGCTGCCGTTGCAACAGCACATCGGCGCGCCCGCCGTACCCTGCGTCGTTGTCGGCCAGCGCGTTCTCAAGGGCCAGCTGATCGCTGAGGTCGACGGCGCCATCGGCAGTACGCTGCATGCACCGACTTCCGGCATCGTGATCGAGCTGAGTGAGCAACCCTATCCGCACAGCTCCGGCCTGTCGGCGCCCGCCATTGTCATCGACAGCGACGGCGCGGAGGAATGGATCGAGCTCCTGGCTGAACCCGAGTATGCGTCCCTCTCCGCAGTCGACCTGCTGGAACGCATTCGCCAGGCGGGTATTGCCGGCCTTGGCGGCGCCGGTTTCCCCACCGCCGCCAAGCTGGCCTCCCGCGCGCAAGACGACCTGCACACCCTGATCATCAACGGCGCCGAGTGCGAGCCGTACATCAGCGCCGACGATCTGCTGATGCGCGAGCGCGCCGTCGAGTTGGTGGAAGGCATCGAAGTGCTGATGCACATCCTCCAGCCACAGCAGGTGCTGCTCGGCATCGAGGACGACAAGCCCGAGGCCATCGCTGCCGTGCAGGCCGCCATCGGCGAGCGACCGATCCGCCTGCAAGCGATCCCAACCCGCTACCCGTCCGGCGGCGAGCGCCAGCTGATCCAGGTTCTCACCGGCCGCGAAGTACCCTCCGGCGGGCTGCCGGCGGACATCGGCATGCTCTGCGTGAACGTCGGCACCCAGCCGTCGCCGTGGCCGACGCCGTGCTGCGCGGGCGGCCGCTGATCTCCCGCATCACCACCCTGAGCGGCGCCGCGCTGGCGCGCCCGTGCAATGTCGAAGCGCTGATCGGCACGCCCGT
>JASGKM010000064.1:0-143586 GCA_049840615.1 Pseudomonas sp. | reverse complement strand
AAGGTTAAAGGGAAACACGATAGAATCCGAACAGCACCTACAAAACTCGAGGGGCATGCCCAGTAGGTGACAGTTCTCGTAAATCAACTGCCACAACTTTATAAGCGCCAACGATGACAACTACGCCCTAGCAGCCTAAGTGCCGCTAGCAGACCCTAGGGGATGCCTGTAAACCCGAAGATTAGGTCTGTCATATAGAACAGGATCGCCGCCAAGTTCGCTGTAGACGTAACGGCTAAAACTCATACAGCTCGCTCCAAGCGCCCTGCCACTCGGGCCGCGAGGAGTTAACCTAATAGGATGGCTAAACATGTAGAACCGACAGCGGAGAACTCGCGGACGGGGGTTCAAATCCCCCCGGCTCCACCAAATCCAAAGAAAAAGGCGCTGAGCCTCAAGCCCTAGCGCCTTTTTTCTTGCCCGCGATTTGCCTAGAGCGTGAAGGGAGCCCAATCCGCGGCATCAGCGATTCGGCCTGCTCTTCCACCGCCCTTTCCACGCAAGGTTTGCGCAGGCGCAGGCGTTCGGCGTTGCACAGCAGTGGACCGTCCTCGTCCGCGGCGCCGAAGGGATCATCGATCAGCACGCCCTTGATCAGCCCCTGGCGGAACAGTTCGCGGATGGCGAAGAGATTGGCTTCGCGCGGACCAGTGAGGTCGCTGATGGATTTGAAGTCGGTTTCCGTGAGCTGGCTGAGCAAGGCGGTCAGCTGGGCCTGGAAGGGTTTGCGGACTCATGGGGTACTCCGGGGTAAAGCGGGGGCAAGCCTGACTATCGGGGGCAAATATTAACGCTGGATTCAGCGCTTCTGACAGACCGACCTTGGTCGGTCTGTCAGGGGAATCTTCCGAATCAGTCTCAGGGGATACCCATTTCCAGCAATGCGAGGCGCTCCTCGAGAGCCGCAATACGGCCCTCCAGTTCGACCAGACGGCCCTCGTCATGGCCTCCGCCGTCGTCCTGCGCTCGCTGGAGGTGCGGCTACCGCTGGCGGCGATGGCAGCCTCGCGGTCTTCCTCGGTGCCCAGCAGGTGCATGTAGCGATCTTCGCGCTGGCCGGCCTGGCGCTCCAGCTGAATGGCCATGCCGCGACTGGCGAGGCGTTCGAGCTGGTGGCGGACTTCCTCGGTATCGTCGAAGTCGTGCATGCGCTGGCTGCCGGGTGAGCAGTTCGTTGAGGGTCTGCGGGCCGCGCAGGAACAGCAGGCCGAGCAAGATGACCTGCGGTTTCACCAGTTCCAGTGCCTTGTCCAGCCGCTGTTCCCAGCGGTCGGCACGGCTGCCCATGACCAGGCGGGTCATCTCGCGACCTTCGAGGTGGCGCAGGGACTGACCGACCTGCCCGGGAGTGAGGTTCATCACCGGGTCGCGGCTGGTCTTCTGGTTGCAGGCGGTGACCAGGGCATTGAGGGTCAGCGGGTAGGCTTCAGGCGTGGTGAGCTGCTTTTCGATCAGGCACCCGAGAACGCGGGCATCCGTTGCACTCGAGGGGTTCAAAGTCGGTGAGGGTGTCGAGCGACTGGCTCATGGCGGTATCCGTCGATGAGGAGAATTCGCCCTAGCCTAGCCGTTTACGCGGCGTTTGGCAGCCTCAGGCTGCGCCGGCCAGGCGTCGGTTCAGCGGTCGTTCGATGACTGCCCAGTGCGAGAACGACGCTGCCAGCTCCTGTTCACGCCCCTGCGCATCACGCCCCAGCGTACGTCGGGCCAGGTCACCGGTGAACCAGTTGGCGGTGTCGGCTGCGACAGCCCACTTCACCGATGCCGCCGGCTTCAGGCCCGATCTGCATCAGGCTACCTGCAGCACGCCCTCGAATTCGTCGAGGGCGATGTCGGCGGCGGCGACGCCGATCGAGACGGCCATCCACCTGGATCGGCACGGAGAAGGCAAGAATGTACAGGTCGGTGCCGTAGAGGTCGACGAAGGGGCCGACTACCGAGGGTTGGCCACTGGCGCGTGGGCAGGAGAACCAGGGCATGTTGAGGTAGTTGTAGAAGCTCTCTCGCTGCGCCGGTTGAAGTTCAGGCTCATGGGCACGACCTTGTCGCCTCGCCCGTGGTACCACCACTCCAGGTACATCTCCTGGTCAGCCAGCTCACCCGGCTCGATCACCACGCCGGTTCCGTGCAGGCGCGTACCGTCGTCGGTAAGGTCGTGCTGGATGCGCGGGCGCAGTGCACCGAGGTCCTTCGAGGACGGGCGCTTGCCCTCCTCTGCCAGCGTTCGCCAGATCGCCACGACCTCGCCAGCCAGCTCGTCAAGACGCTGGAAAACGTTACGGATGGAAGCGTCTATGCGCTGCGCGCAGCGCTGAAGTTCATCCGTGGGGTGTTCGCTGGACATGGCCGGGTGCCTCGCTGTTCTTGTTATCGCTCGGGCCAGACAGGCCCGCTCAGTCGTTTCGATACGCACCCACTCGTGCGCGCAGGGAAAGCAGCAAGCGCTGTGCCAGTCAGCCGTCGTCGGCGAGCAGGCTCAGGCGCAGGTTGATCAGCCGGTCGATACCCCGGGTGACGTGGGCTTCGGCCAGCGCACCGGCGAGGTTCGAGTCGCCAGCGCTGATCGCTTCAAGAATGGCTCGATGCTCCAGTTCGATGGCAGCCGCCCCGGGGAAACCATCCACGGGCAGCCACAGCCATTCGCCGATTTCCGCCTGCAGACGTGTCTCCGCGTGGGTCAGGCGGACGGACTGGGCGGCGACGGCGATCTCGATATGAAAGCGCGCATCGGCGCGACGCTGTTCCTGGCGGGTGGTGGCGCTCGCCAACGCGTCGAGGTACTGGGCGATGCGTGCCTGCTCGTCGGACGTGGAGCGCTGGGCCGCCAAGCGCGCGGCGGCGCCGGCGATGGCAACGTGTTCATCGCCCAGGTCGCGCAGTTCCAGCGCACTCATCTGGCGCAACTGGCCGAGCAAGGCATCCTCGGACGTGTGCTGCGGCGAACAGACGAAACTGCCGCCGTTACGCCCGCGCCGGGTCTCGATCACACCGCGCTCGCGCAGTTCCGCCAGGGCATCGCGCAGGGTCACGGTGGCGACGCCGAACTGCATCGCCAGTTCGGTTTCGCTGGGCAATTGCTCGCCTTCGGCGTAAAGGCCGAGGTCCACCATCTCCACCAACCGACGCGCAACTTCCTCGGTGCGCCCTTCCTGGCGCAGGCGCATGAAGCTGGCGGGGCGGACTTTCCTGAATTCGTTCATAGGCAGCAATGCGCGGGGCGCGGACGCTTCCAGCGCGGAATCTTCCTGTTCTGGCGTTCTGTTGCGGAGTGCATGGCGAAGTCTACCGGTAGCCCGGCTGGGGCTTCGCGCAAAACTATGTCTCCATATTTTTAAATCCCTTTCCGGACTTTAAGCAAGGTCTTTTGCCACGAAAAACCCTTTCAAACGCTCATTTTTCGGTCCGTATTGGCAACGGCAAAAACATAAGATATGGTTTCAAATGTATTTGCCAGCGACGGTCCGCAGGCCGTCCCCGCCCACAACAGCAAGAACGAGGAGCGATACGCATGAGCCAGCCAACCCGCGCCGAATGGGAAGCCCGCGCCAAGTCCCTGAAGATCGAAGGCCGCGCCTTCATCCAGGGCGAATACCTGGCCGCCGCCTCCGGCGATACCTTCGACTGCATCAGCCCGGTGGATGGCCGCCTGCTGGCCAAGGTCGCCAGCTGCGATGCCGCCGATGCCGAGCGCGCCGTACAGAGCGCCCGCACCACCTTCGATTCCGGCGTCTGGTCGCGTGAAGCGCCGGCCACCCGCAAGGCCGTAATGATCCGCTTCGCCGCGCTGCTGGAAGAGCACGCCGAGGAGCTGGCCCTGCTGGAAACCCTGGACATGGGCAAGCCCATCGGTGACTCGCTGAACGTCGACCTCCCCGGAGCCGCCGACTCGCTGCGCTGGAGCGGCGAGGCCATCGACAAGGTCTACGACGAAGTAGCCGCCACCTCCCACGATCAGCTAGGCCTGGTCACTCGCGAGCCTGTGGGCGTGGTCGCCGCCATCGTGCCGTGGAACTTCCCGCTGATGATGGCCGCGTGGAAGCTCGGCCCGGCGTTGGCCACCGGCAACTCGGTGATCCTCAAGCCGTCCGAACGCTCGCCGTTGACCGCCATTCGCATCGCCCAGCTGGCCATCGAGGCAGGCCTGCCCGCTGGCGTGCTGAACGTGCTCCCGGGCTACGGCCACACCGTCGGCAAGGCTCTGGCGTTGCACATGGACGTCGATACCGCGGTGTTCACCGGCTCCACCAAGATCGCCAAGCAGCTGATGGTCTACGCGGGCGAATCGAACATGAAGCGCATCTGGCTGGAAGCCGGTGGCAAGAGCCCGAACATTGTCTTCGAGGATGCCCCGGACCTGCAGGCCGCCGCAGAATCCGCCGCTGCGGCCATCGCCTTCAACCAGGGCGAAGTGTGCACTGCCGGTTCGCGCCTGCTGGTACAGAAGTCGATCAAGGCGAAGTTCCTGCCGCTGGTAGTCGAAGCTCTGAAAGGCTGGAAAGCCGGCCACCCGCTGGACCCGGAAACCAACGTCGGCGCCCTGGTCGACGGCCGCCAGCTGGAGCAGGTGCTGGGCTACATCCAGGCCGGCCAGGACGAAGGCGCGAAGATCCTCACCGGCGGCAAGCGCGTGCTGGAGGAAACCGGCGGCACCTACGTCGAGCCGACCCTGTTCGACGGCGTGAGCAACGCGATGAAGATCGCCCGCGAGGAAATCTTCGGCCCGGTGCTCTCGGTCATCGAGTTCGAGGACGCCGAAGAAGCGATCCGCATCGCCAACGACACCCAGTACGGGCTGGCCGCGGCGGTCTGGACCCGCGACATCTCCAAGGCTCACCTCACCGCCCGCGCCCTGCGCGCCGGCAGCGTGTGGGTGAACATGTACGACGGCGGCGACATGACCGCGCCCTTCGGCGGCTTCAAGCAGTCGGGCAACGGTCGTGACAAGTCGCTGCACGCCTTCGACAAGTACACCGAGCTGAAGGCGACCTGGATCAAGCTTTAACACGATCCGCAATACGAGAGGTTTGGAGCAAGACGGCGCGCGGGTAGAACCGCGCGCCGAACAATAACAACAACGCTTTCCGTTGCACCCGATTGGCTGCCGACGCGAAAACCTCAAACAGGACATCCACGATGAACAGCTCGATCCAGCCAGGCGCCGCCCTGGACCGCGACGCGGAGCAACTCCGCGCGCTGGGCTACACCTCCAATTTCGAACGCAGCATGACCCTCTGGCAGAACTTCGCCCTGGGCTTCACCTACCTCTCGCCGGTAGTCGGCGTGTATACCCTGTTCGGCCTGTGCCTGGCCGCCGGCGGCCCGCCGATGTTCTGGTCCTACCTGCTGGTGGGCATCGGGCAGATGCTGGTGTGCCTGATCTTCTGCGAGGTCGTCTCGCAGTTCCCCATCTCCGGTGGCGTGTATCCCTGGGCGCGACGCCTGGTGGGCAAGCGCTGGGCCTGGATGGTCGGCTGGCTCTACTCCGTTTCGCTGTGCGTGACCATCGCCGCCGTGGCGCTGGGGGCAGGACCGTACATCGCCACACTGCTCGGCTTCGAGTCGACGCCGGTGACCAACACCCTGGTCGCCCTGGCACTGACGGTGATCGCCACCCTGCTCAACCTCTCCGGCACCAAGCTGCTGGCCCGCGTGGCAATGTTCGGCTTCATCTGCGAGCTGCTCGGCGCGCTGGTGATCGGCACCTACCTGCTGATCTTCGAGCGCCACCAGCCCTTCTCCGTGCTGTTCAACACCTTCGACATCCGCATCGACGGCAGCTATTGGCCAGCCTTCCTCACCGCCTCGCTGGCGGGGATGTTCCTCTACTACGGCTTCGAGGCCTGTGGTGACGTCGCCGAGGAAACTCCGAATCCCAGCCGCCGTATTCCGAAGGCCATGCGCATGACCATCTGGATCGGCGGCGGCGCAGCCATCTTCGCCGCCCTGGCGCTGATCCTCGCGGTGCCGGACATGGCCGCAGTGATCTCCGGCGCCGACAAGGACCCGATGACCACCATCCTCGACAACGCCTTCGGCGTAACCGGCGCGCGCCTGGTGATGGCAGTGATCATCGTCTCGTTCGTTTCCTGCGTGCTCAGCCTGCAGGCTGCCGCCAGCCGCCTGCTGTACTCCTACGCCCGTGACGAGATGGTGATGGGCAGCGGCCTGCTCAAGCGCCTGTCGCCCAACACCCACGTACCGGTCGCTGCGCTGATCGCCTGCGGCGTGATCCCCAGCGTGATCGTCTGCGCCGGCTTCTACCTGCAGAACGCCATCGCCATGGTGGTGAGCTTCGCCGCCATCGGTATCTACCTGTCGTTCCAGATGATCGTCGGCGGCGCCCTCTTCGCCCGCCTGCGCGGCTGGAAACCGAGCGGCGCCTTCACCCTGGGCAACTGGGGCTGGATCGTTAACATCCTGGCGCTGACCTATGGCGTGCTGGCGATCATCAACATGTCCTGGCCGCGCACGCCGGATGCGCCCTGGTACCTGAACTACGGGATCATCCTGGTGGGTGGCATCGTGATCCTGCTGGGCCTGGCCTACATGACCCTGTTCCGCCCCTACGACAAGGGCACCGCGCCCCACGGGGATGCGTGGAAGCTGCATCAGCAGTAAGTGTTGGAGTGAAATGAAAACGCCTGGCGGGATGCCGGGCGTTTTTCATTGAGCGGCCTGCGCGCGGGACTTCACCCTTGTAGGAGCGGGCCATGCCCGCGATCGCGGACAAGGTCCGCGCCATGCTCGCAACTGCATCGTGAGCCTTGCTCAGAGTTCGCGGGCATGGCCCGCTCCTACAGGGGAATATCAGGCGAGCTCTTCGGTTTCGGGCCAGAGGCGCTCCCCTGCTCCGGGCGTCTCCTGCCACTGCTTCAGCGACCGCGTCGGCAGATCGAAATACTCCCGCGTACGTGCATAGCCGTGCCCGCCCATACGGCCGATGGCGTCGAGGCCGAGTTGGTCGATGTAGAGCGTCGCAGGGTCGATCAGGTCGTCACGCACATGGGCCATCAGCACTTCGCCGAGGATGATCTCCCGCGACTGGCCAATGGACAGCGCCATCATCCGCCGGCACTCCAGCGCCACTGGCGCCTCGCCGATGCGCGGGCAGCCGACGCGGGTGCCGGGGATGGCAGTAAGGCCGGCGGCGACCAGCTCGTCGAAGCCCGGCTCGAAGGGCACGGCGCAGACGTTCATGGCTTCCACCAGTGCATCGGAGACGATGTTCACGGTGAATTCCTGGTTGTTACGAATGTTCAGCGTGGTGTCCTTCGGGCTCAGGTCGCTGTAGTTCTCCACGCCCAGGGCGAGGATCGGCGGGTCGGCCGAGAGGGCGTTGAAGAAGCTGAAGGGCGCAGCATTGGCGCGCCCCTCGGCGTCGATGGTGGTGACCAGCGCGATGGGCCGGGGCACCACGCTGCCAATGAGGATCTTGTATTTCTCGCGGGCGGACAGCTGCTGGAAATCGAAGCTGAGCATCAGGTAGTCCTTTAATGAGAGCTGGGCGCGTGGGCGTCGAGCAAGGGCGCGTTGGCGCTGTAGGTATCAGCGAAGGGAATCGCGGAATGGAACAGCGTGCGCCATGGCGGGTTGCCGAAGGCGCGCTCGGCGTGGTGCTCCATCTGCTTCTGGAACAGCGCGTCGGCGCGGCGTTGCAGGTCGGCGTAATCGACGCCGATCACCTGGCCGTCCTGCATCACGCTGCGGCCGTCGATGAAGCTGGCGATGCAGTCGTCGCCGCGGCCGGCGGTGAACAGGTTCTTCAGCGGGTCGAAGAACGGGCCCTGGTGGAAGTCCCCGAGGCGGAACACCGTGATGTCCGCTCGGGCGCCGACGGCGAGACGGCCAAGATCATCACGGCCCAGCGCCTGGGCGCCGCCGAGGGTAGCGGCGTTGTACAGATCGAGCATGCGCGTGTGTTCGGCATCGCCTTCCTTCACCCGCGCGATGTTCAGGCCCTGGCGCAGGTTGTCGAGCATGTCCGCCGGGAAGGTGTCGGTGCCCATGGCGAGATTTATACCGCGCGCGCGGTAAGCACCGAACGAATCCAGCGCATCGCCTTCGCGGGCGAACACCACGGGGCAATGCACCAGGCTCGCGCCGGTGTCGGCGAGGCGCTGCAGTTCGTGATCGCCGCTGTGCAGGATGCCGTGGGGCAGCACGCTGCGAGGGTTGAGCAGGCCGTGGCTGTCGAGCCATTGCAACGAGGACGTGTTGCGCAGGCGACGCACCAGCTCCACTTCATAACGCGATTGGCAGCAGTGCAGGCGCAAAGGTGCGTTCAGTTCGCTCTGGACGGCGGCAGTGCGCTCCAGCAACGCGGGCGTGCAGGTTTCGATGCGGTCGGGCAGCAGCGCACCGCGCACCAGCCCGTTGTGTGCGCCGTCGAAGTCACGGAAGAAGCGTTCGGCCTGCATCAGCCCGGCAAGGCCGGCAGCTTCGTCCCAGTGCTGCGCGGCGCTGCCGTCAGCTCGGGCGTAAGTCATCCCGCTCATGTAGCAGGGACCCAGATAGGTGCGCAGACCCAGCTCGCCGGACAGCGCGGCAACCCCGGAAAATTCGTCGTAGTGCTCGGCCCAGCGCCGGTAGTACATGGAGGTGATCGGCATGGCGGTGGTGATGCCGTTGCGGATCAGCTGGGCGAAGGCGTAGCGGTACTTGAACAGCTCCTCGTCCGGGCTGTAGCACTCGCTCGGGCCAGCGCGCAGATAATCCTCGGACCAGACACGGCCCATGTTCCATTCGGCGCCGTTATCCAGGGTGAGCACCGTGGAATCGAGATCGCCGAGGGCATCGAGGTCGATGAAACCGGGGCCGATCAAAGCGTGGCCGTAATCGATCCACTGGCCGACCTCACCGGGAAAGCCGCGTCCGACGAAGAGAATTTTCCCGCCCTCAAACACGACTTCGCCGTGGCGCCAGAGCACGTGCTGACGGCCATCGAAGCCGACGACGAAACTGGCTTTCAGGCCGATGCGGGGTGCATTCACAAACGCGACTCCACAAGGCGACCCTGTTCGGCGATCAGCTTGCCGGCCTTGAATACCTGGCGCTGGGCCGGGCGCGCGACTATGGCCTCGCCGAGGGTTTCGACCGGCAGCAGGAGGAAGTCCGCTGGCGCACCGACATCGATACGCGCCGGCTCCCGGCCCAGCGCGCGAGCGCCATTAGCAGTGGCAGCGGCGAAGGCGGCGGCAAGGTCGTCGTCCTTGCACAGGTCGAAGCGGAAGGCGAGGAGCATGGCGCGTTCGAGCATGTCGCCATTGCCCATGGGCGACCACGCATCGCGGATGCCGTCGCTGCCCAGGCACAGGTTCACGCCGGCTTCGCGCAGGGCGAGGAACGGCGGCACCGGGGTATCGGCCGGGGCGGAGCTCATCAGGGAAATGCCCAGCTCGGAGAGTCGTTCGGCCAGCGGCTCGACCTGCTCCCAGGGCGCCATGCCCAGGCAGTAGGCGTGGCTGATCATCACCTTGCCCTGCAGGCCGTGGCGCTCGGTGTAATCGGCGATGCGGGCGATCTGCCAGAGGCCCAGCTCGCCCTTGTCGTGCAGGTGGATATCGACGCCACGGCCGAATTCCACGGCGAGACCGAAGACGATATCCAACTGCGCGATGGGATCGTCGTCGATGCCACAGGGGTCGAGGCCGCCGACGTTTTCCACGCCCAGTTGCATCGCCTCGCGCATCAGCTCGGCGGTGCCAGGCCGACTGACCAGGCCGGTCTGCGGGAAGACCACGAACTGCATGTCGATCAGATCAGCGTACCGTTCGCGTAGCGCCTGCATCGCGACCACATGGCGCAGGCCCAGCTCGGGGTCGATGTCCACGTGGCAGCGGAAGGTCAGCGAGCCGCGGGCGATGCACTGCTCCAGCAGCGCGCCGGCACGCTCGGAGATTGGTGCCTCGATCTCGCGCAGCACGCGGCGTTCGTTGGCAATGTAGTCCTTGAGCGTCGGGCCGGCGCTGTTGGGCCGCCAGGGTTGGCCCCAGAGGGTCTTGTCCAGGTGGCAATGGCTCTCTACCAGTGGCGGCAGCAGGAGCTGGCCGGCACCGTCGACGTCGCCCGGTGCGATGGCGGCGCCGCTGGCCGGGCGACGCTCGGCGATGCGGCCATTGTGAATCAGGAAATCTACCGCCGCGCTGCCGAGCGGGCGAATGTTACGCAGCCAGTAGCTGTCGGTCATGGGGACCTCGATCTTGTTGAAAACGTAGCTTTGTAGGATGGGTGGAGCCTGCGATACCCATCGTTTTGCCGGCCGCATGGGTATCGCTGCGCTCCACCCATCCTACGAAGAGCGAATAACGAGCATGAGCTTCGGGTGAAGAATCAGCCCTTGAGCTTGGACCAGATGCGGTCCTGCAGCTCGCGGGACTTGTTGCTGCATTCCTTTTCCAGGCGCAGGCGCTGTGCGTACTCCTCGGGCATGTTGATGGCGTCCATGACCTTCCACTTGGCGTCGAGCAACTGGTCGGTCTGGATGCCATTGGAGTAGGCGATGGCGTTGGTCACCGCTGCGGCGTTCTCCGGTTTCATCATCCAGTTGATGAAGACCTTGGCGTTCTCCGGGTGCGGCGCACTTTTCGGCACGGCGAAGTTGTCCTGGAAGGACGCCACGCCCTCGCGCGGGTAGACGTACTTGATGGTGCTCTTCTGCAGGGTGGCGCGGGCGGTGGAGCCGTTCCAGTTCTGCATCAGCACCACTTCTCCGGAGGCCATGCGGTCCACGGTGTTGTCCGAGCTGTACATCTTCAGGAAGGGCTTCTGCTTCTGCAGCAGCTCGAGGATCTTCTTGGCGTCCTGCGGGTTCTCGGTGCACTCGTCGACGTTCAGGTAATGCGCGGCGGCGTTGATCAGGCTGCTCGGCGTATCGAGCGCGGCGACCTGGCCCTGCAGTTCGGGACGCGGCTCGAAGAACTCCTTCCATGAATCGTCCAGCTTGCCGCCCGGCACCCGTGCGCTGTCGTAGGAGAAGCCCGTGGTGCCCCACAGGTAAGGAGCCGAGTACTTGCGCCCCGGATCGAAAGCCGGGTCGCGGAAGGCCGGTTTGACGTACTGGAAGTTCGACAGGGTGGGCGTGTCGATTTCCCGCAGCAGGTCCTGCTTGATCAGCGTCTGCATGATCGAGTGCGACGGCACGATCACGTCGTAAGCGGCACCGCCGGCCTGCAGTTTTGCCAGCAGGGTTTCGTTGCTGTCGTAGCCGTCCATGGTGACCTTGATGCCGGTCTCCTTCTCGAACTTGGCCAGCAGTTCCACCGGGTAATAGTCGGTCCAGTTGTAGAAGAACAGTTGTTTGGGTTCCTCGGCCTGGGCGCTGCCGGCGGCCAGCAGGGCGAGGGACAAACCGGCAAGACCGTGACGCAGGGCATTCAACTTCATGGCTTTCTCCAGAAACAAAAAGTCCGAAACAAAGGGTCCAAAAGCGAAAGATGCAAAGGCGAAACTGGGCAGTCAGGCGTCCGGTTTGCCGCGCTGGCCGAGCCAGTACGACAGCACCACGAGGACGATGGAAATCACCAGCATGAGCGTCGAGATGGCGTTGATCTCGGGCGTTACCCCGGCCTTGATGGCCGAGAAGATGTAGACCGGCAGCGTCGTCGAGCCGGGGCCGGCGACGAAGAAGGTCATGATGAAGTCGTCGAGACTGACCACGAACGCCAGCACCGCGCCGGACAGCACCGCTGGCCAGAGCAACGGCAGCGTCACGCGGCGGAACACCTGGTAGGGGCTGGCGTAGAGGTCGCCGGCGGCTTCCAGCAGGCTCTTGTCCAGATCGTTCAGGCGCGCACGGATCGGCAGGTAGGCGAACGGAATGCAGAAGCCGACGTGGGCGACGATCACTGTCAGCAGGCCGAGCTTGATGCCCAGCGACATGAACAGCAGCAGCGTTGCCACGGCGATAACGATCTCCGGCAGGATCAGAGGCAGGTTGATCCCGCCTTCCACCAGCCGCCGCCCGTAGAACGGCCGCGAGGTCGCCAGCGCCGCCGCCAGGGCAATCGCGGTGGACAGCACGGTGGCAAAACCGGCGACCACCAGCGAGTTGAACGCCGCCGCCTGGATCGAGGGGTTGGCGACGATCTTGCCGTACCAGGCGAAGGAGAATTCGGTCCACACCGTGGCCGAGCGGTTGGCGTTGAAGCTGTAGGCGATCAACACGAAGATCGGCAGGTACAGGTACGCCAGCACCAGCAGGCTGGTCTCGCGGGTGCCGGGGAGTTTCTTCAGGTGCTGGGCGATCATGCGTTGGCTCCTCCCAGGTGAACGGCCTTGGCGGCGCGGCGGCTATACAGGGCGAACGCGATCAGCGCGAGCAGCATGATCGCCAGCAAGAGGAACGACAGCGAGCCGCCCAGCGGCCAGTTGCGCGCAGTGCCGAACTGTTGCTGGATCAGGTTGCCGATCATCAGCGTCTTGCCGCCGCCGAGGATGGCGGGGGTGATGAAGGCGCCCAGACTCGGCACGAACACCAGCAGGGAACCGGCGATCACACCGGGCATGGACAGCGGCAGGATCACCCGGCGCAATGCTTTCCAGCGGTTGGCGCCGAGGTCGTAAGCGGCCTCGACCAGACGCCAGTCGAGCTTCTCCAGGGTCGAGTAGATCGGCAGGATCATGAACGGCAGGAAGCTGTAGACCAGCCCGACGCAGACCGCGAAGTCGTTGTACAGCAGGGTGATGCCGCCGGCCTGGGGGAACAGCGCATTGACCGTCTGGGCGATCCAGCCGTGCTCGCGCAGGATGATCAGCCAGGCATAGTTGCGGATCAGCAGGTTGGTCCAGAACGGGATGGTGATCAGCAGCACCATGAGGTTGCGCGAGCGCTCGCTCAGGCTGGTCATCCACAGCGCCACCGGGAAGCCGAAGAGGAAGCACAGCAGCGTGGTGCCGCCGGCCTGGAACAGCGAGCGCAGCAGCGCCTGGGCGTAGACCCAGTTCAGCTCCAGGTTGCCATCGAAGTCTTCCTGGAAGAACAGCTGCACGTAGCTCTGGATCTGCCAGTCGGCGTGCCAGTCGACGCCGCCGTATAGGTTGCGCGGCAGCAGACTGATGTAGCCCATGATCGCCAGCGGGATGGCGATCAGCCCGAGCAGCGTCAGCGCCACCGGGCTGAGCAGCAACAGGCGTCGGGTAGTGGGCGACTCCTTCATGCTCAGGCCTCCATCAGCAGGCAGGCCTGGGGCGGCAGCTGCACCGCCACGGCCTCGCCGACGTCGCGGGCGCGGCCGCCCTCGTTGCTCTCACGCAGGGTGATCTGCGAGGCATCGGGCAGGCGGCAGCGATACAGCGTGGCGGTGCCGACGTACATCACCGTCTCGATCACCGCGCGCAGGTGGTGCGGCTGCGACGGGTCGACCAGTTTCGAGCGCTCCGGGCGGAAGGCCAGTTGCACGCTGGCGCTGCTCAGGCCCGCCGGTAATTCACAGGGGATTTCCGCCGCCATGGCGTTGGGGTGGAAGCCGCCCTGGCGCATCTGCCCGGGGAGGAAGTTGATGTCGCCGATGAACTGCGCGACGAAGCGATGGGTCGGGCGCTCGTAGATCTCGTTGGGCGTGCCGATCTGCATGATGTTGCCGTGGGACATCACGGCGATGCGGTCGGACAGGGTCAGCGCTTCTTCCTGGTCGTGGGTGACGAAGATGAAGGTGATGCCCGCCTCTTCCTGTACGCGCTTGAGCTCGACCTGCATCTCCTTGCGCAGCTTCAGGTCCAGCGCGGACAGCGGTTCGTCGAGCAGCAGTACCGATGGCTTGGGCGCCAGCGCGCGGGCCAGGGCCACGCGTTGCTGCTGGCCGCCGGAAAGCTCGGCCGGCTTGCGCCGCGCCAGATGCTCCATCTGTACCAGCGCGAGCATTTCCTTGACCCGGCCGGGAATCTCGCCGCGCGCCAGGCCCTGCATTTCCAGGCCGAAGGCGATGTTCTCGCTCACCGACATGTGCGGGAACAGCGCGTAGCTCTGGAATACGGTGTTGATGCGGCGGCGGTAAGGCGGCAGGTCGTTGACCCGCTCACCGCCGACGAGGATGTCGCCGGAGGTGACGTTCTCGAAGCCGGCGATGCTGCGCAGCAGTGTGGTCTTGCCGCAGCCGGACGGCCCCAGCAGGGTGAAGAACTCGTTATGGGCAATGTCGACCGACACTTCATTGAGGGCGGGAGCGACGTTGGGATCATCGGTGTAGCGCTTGCTGACCCGACGCACCTCGACTGACGACGAGTGATTCATTTTGGTGCATTCCTCTTGTTTTTGTATGCAATATTTGAATGCAATCTAGAAATAGCTGATGTATTTTTCTTCTGCAACTGGTTTTGCACGGACGGTTTTGCGGCATCCTTTGACGGGTCAAGCAAGAGGCGGAGTCGGCCATGACGGAGAAACACCCCGAGTCCACGGTGGAACGCGTCTACCAAGGGGTTTACGAGGCGATCAGCAAGCGCACCCTGCGCCCCGGCATGAAGCTGGGCGAGGCGGCGTTGGCGGAATTGTTCAAGGTCAGCCGCACTTCGGTGCGCGCGGCGCTGAAACATCTGGAAGCGGACGGGCTGGTTTCCAGCGCGCTCAACAAGGGTGCATGGGTGTCGTTACCCAGCGACGAGGAAATCCGCTCGCTGTTCGAAACCCGGCGGCTGATCGAGATCGGCATCGTCAGCGAACTCTGCCGCCGCGCGGACAGCGCGATCATCCAGGACCTGCGCGACCATGTGGCGCTGGAAGAGGCAACCCACGACCATGACCACGCGCGGTTCGTCCACCTGCTCGGCGAGTTCCACCTGAAGCTGGCAGCGGCGCTGAACAACCCGGTGCTGCTGGACTTCTTCCGCAAGCTGATCGAGCGCGCCTCGCTCTACGCCACCACCCTGGACGACGACCAGCACGAAACCTGCCGCGGCAACGAGCACCAGCGGCTGATCGAGTACATCGAGTCGGGCAACCAGGCAGCGGCCATCGAACTGACCTGCATGCACCTGAATGCGATCGAACAGGCCATCCTCAAGGCGGCGGGGAACCTGAAGGCGGATTACCACCCACTCAAGCATCTGATTGGCGGCTGAGGGGAACTGTAGGAGCGGGCCATGCGCGCGATCGCGGGCATGGCCCGCTCCTACAGAGAGAGAAAACGCCCGGCTGATGCCGGGCGTTTTCATTCAGGCGGTCGGGCCGCCCGTGATGCGATCGAAGCCCCGACGGATTTCCTCTTCGGGCAGGTTGTCACCGATGAAGACGATCACGCTCTCACGCTGCTCGTTGCCCTTCCATTCGGTGTCCCAGTCGAAGCCATACAGCCGCAGCACGCCCTGGAATACCAGGCGGCGTTCCTCGCCGGCGATGTTCAGCACGCCCTTGTAGCGCAGCAGCGAGTTGCCATGCCATTGCAGCAGGTCGTCCATGAACTCGCTGAGGCGTTCGATTTCCAGCGGCTGGTCGCTGCGCAGCACCAGGGTGGTGATCCGGTCGGTGGTGTCCGCCGCCGGGCGAACCGGCCGCAGCAGCGGGCGCAGGCCAACGTCGGCATTGAGGTTGAAGCCGCGCACATCGAGCAGACGCTCCAGTTCGATCGCGCCGTGCTCCACGGCATGGATCTCGGCGCGGCGGTTGATGCGCTGCAGGCGTTCGGCCAGAGCTTCGTACTGAGCCGGCGACACCAGGTCACTCTTGCTCACCAGGATGCGGTCGCCGAAGCCGACCTGGGCTTGGGCGATGGCTTCCTGCAAGTGACGCTCGGCGTTGGCGGCGTCCACCAGGGTGATGATGCCGTCGAGCAGGTAGCGCTCGCGCAGGGTCTCGTCGACGAAGAAGGTCTGCGCCACCGGGGCCGGGTCGGCGAGGCCGGTGCATTCGATCACCACGCGGTCGAAATCCAGCTCGCCGCTGTCGCGGCGTTCCAGCAGGACGTAGAGCGCGCGCTCAAGGTCGCTATTGATGGTGCAGCAGACGCAGCCGTTGGACAGCGTCGTCACCTGCACGGCCTCGTCGCCGAGCAACTGAGCGTCGATGGGCGTCTCGCTGAATTCGTTCTCGATCACGGCGATCTTCAGGCCATGCTCGGCCTTGAGGATGTGCTTGAGCAGGGTGGTCTTGCCGGCCCCGAGGAAGCCGGTGAGGACAGTCACCGGAATCTGCGGTGCGCTTGCGGAATCGGTCATGGGAACTTCCAGGCAATCGGAAAAGAAAACGGGCCGCGATCGCTCGCGGCCCGTCCGTTATACACCCATCCGCGCGATCAACAGCAGCGGATCGGCCTTCCCTTGCCGCCACCGTAGCGCGCCTCCTGGCGCTCGCGGAAGAACTCCTCGTAGGTCATCGGAGTCTTGTCCGGGTGCTTGTTCTGCATGTGCTGAACGTAGGTGTCGTAATCGGGCATGCCGACCAGCATGCGTGCGGCCTGCCCGAGATACTTACCCATGCGGCTGAGGTCGTTGAACATGGTGCTCCTCCGTCAGGCGTCCGGGATCGGCTGGAACGGAGCTTCCTTGTCGGTGCGCTCCTTCTTGGTCCAGGCGCTGGCGCCTACCTTGATCGCGTACACCAGCACGCTGAACACCACCAGCAGGAACAGCACGGTGAGACCGGCGTTGATGTAGGCGTTCATCATCACGTGCTGCATCTGGCCGATGTCCTTGGCCGGGGCGATGATCTGCCCGGCGTCCAGGCCGGCGGAGTACTTCTTGCCCAGGGCGATGAAGCCCACGGCCGGGTTGCTGTCGAACAGCTTGATCAGGCCGGCGGTGGTGGTGCAGATCAGCAGCCAGGCGGCCGGCAGGGCGGTCACCCAGACGTACTGCTGGCGCTTCATCTTGATCAGCACGACGGTGGAGAGCATCAGCGCGATGCCGGCGAGCATCTGGTTGGAGATGCCGAACAGCGGCCACAGCGTGTTGATGCCACCCAGCGGATCGACCACGCCCTGGTACAGCAGCCAGCCCCACAGCGCGACGCAGCCGCCGGTGCCGATGATGTTGGCGGTCCAGGATTCGGTCTTCTTCAGCGCCGGGACGAAATTGCCCAGCAGGTCCTGCAGCATGAAGCGCCCGGCACGGGTACCGGCGTCCACCGCGGTGAGGATGAACAGCGCCTCGAAGAGGATCGCGAAGTGGTACCAGAAGGCCATGGTGTTCTCACCCGGCAGCACCTGGTGAAGGATGTGCGCGATGCCCACGGCAAGGGTCGGTGCACCACCGGCACGGGCCAGGATGGTGGTCTCGCCGATGTCCTTGGCGGTCTGCGCCAGCACTTCCGGGGTGATGGTGAAGCCCCAGCTGCTGACAGTTGCGGCCACGGCGGTGACGTCGGTACCGACAACGGCCGGCGGGCTGTTCATGGCGAAGTAGATGCCCGGCTCGATGACCGAAGCGGCGACCATCGCCATGATGGCCACGAAGGACTCCATCAGCATGCCGCCGTAGCCGATGTAGCGGGCGTCCGGCTCGCGGTTGAGCAGCTTGGGCGTGGTGCCCGAGGAGATCAGAGCGTGGAAGCCGGAGACGGCGCCACAGGCGATGGTGATGAACAGGAACGGGAACAGGCCACCCTTCCACACCGGTCCGGTGCCGTCGGTGAACTGGGTCAGCGCCGGCATCTTCAGTTCCGGCGAAACGATCACGATGCCGATGGCCAGGGCGATGATGGTGCCGATCTTGAGGAAGGTCGACAGGTAGTCACGCGGGGCCAGCAGCAGCCAGACCGGCAGGACCGAGGCGATGGCGCCGTAGGCGATCAGCATCCAGACGATCTGCACGCCATGGAAGGTGAACACCGGGGCCCACTCGGGGCTGGCGGCGATCTGGCCACCGAGCCAGATGGAGCCCAGCAGCAGGACGATGCCTACTACGGAAATCTCGCCGATGCGGCCCGGGCGGATGTAACGCATGTACACGCCCATGAACAGCGCGATCGGGATGGTCGCCAGCACGGTGAACATGCCCCACGGGCTTTCGGCCAGGGCCTTCACCACGATCAGCGCGAGCACCGCGAGGATGATGATCATGATCAGGAACGCGCCGAACAGAGCGATGGTCCCCGCCACCTGCCCCATTTCCTCGCGGACCAGTTCACCCAGCGAACGCCCGTTGCGGCGGCTGGAGATGAACAGCACCATGAAATCCTGCACGGCACCGGCCAGTACCACGCCGGCAATCAGCCAGAGCGTGCCGGGCAGGTAGCCCATCTGCGCAGCCAGTACGGGACCGACCAGCGGGCCGGCGCCGGCGATGGCAGCGAAGTGGTGACCGAAGAGGATGTGCTTGTTGGTCGGGACGTAGTCCAGGCCGTCGTTGTTGAGGACCGCGGGGGTCGCTCGGTTGGGGTCCAGTTGCATCACCTTGGTGGCGATGAACAGGCTGTAGTAGCGGTAGGCGACCAGATAGATGGCAACCGCCGCGACAACGATCCACAGTGCGTTGATGGCTTCGCCGCGACGTAGTGCCACGACTCCCAAGGCAAATGCACCGACTATCGCCACCGCCAGCCAGGCGAGGTGACGTAGCAGGCTGTTGTTATTGTTCATAGCGAGGCTTCCGACAGTTTGAAGGCGAGAATTCGCAGAAAAATTCTAGTCTTTTCCAGCGACCCATTCATACGACCTTAGTCTAGAGCGGTTACGCGCTTATTGCCGGAGGTCAACGCGTTCCGACCCTGGAGTCAGGAAATGAAAAGGCCCGCCTGTGGCGGGCCTTTTCACGCTGCGACAGATCGTCAGGCAGGCTGCTTGGCGTACTGCGCCAGCGTCTGGTCACGGCTCATCACGGCCAGGGTGTTGTTCAGCACCTGCTCGCCGGTGGCGTCCTTGGAGGTGAAGATCTCACCGAAGTGCTGCTGGGTGACCTGCGCGAAATGGGCGCGATCCTGGGTCGGAATGCCGAGCAGGACGGCATAGGCGTCCAGTGCTTCGCCGTGCCCCTGGGCCATGTTCTCGGCGATGTTGTCGAGCATGCCGTTCATGGCGAAGATCGAGCGGCCGCCGTAGGTGATGCGCTGGCTGGCGTCGCAACCGTTGGTGCCGGAGGTCAGACCGAAGGTGGCGTTGCCCGAGGTGCCGTTGGTGGTGGTGGCCAGCAGGTGCGGGAACAGGCCGCGCTGACCATCGAAGACCATGTTGCCCCAGCCGCAACCCTTGCCGCTCTGGCCAGCTTCGTCCGCGTGCGCTGCCAGGCTGGCAACGCTGATAACCCCAAAAATCAGACCCTTGATGAGTTTATTGTCCATGCTCTGCACTCCGCAGTTGTAGTGGTTAAACGCACATGGAGCTTTGGCGAGGGTCCGCAGCCTGTCAAACCGGCGCGCGCTGCGTCTGACGGACGAAACGTCAGCAATCGGCGTACGACGCGTCAGCCATGGCTTGCGTCTATAGTGAGGCGAAGCAGAAACGGCCGGAGAGCCATGACATGACTGACGATCACGACGAGCGCCGACGCTTCCAGCGCATCGCCTTCGACGCCGGCACCGAGATCAGCCAGGGCGACCTGCGCTGGAAGGTGACGCTGCTGGACCTGTCCCTTCAGGGGTTGCTGGTGCAACGCCCGGAACACTGGAGCATCGTCGCGCAGGAACCGGTGCAGGTGCGCATCTACCTGGGCTTCGACGTCAACGTCTATATGGAGGCCGACCTCGCCTGGGAACGTGAAGGCCTGCTGGGCTTCAACTGCCGGCACATCGACCTGGACTCCATCAGCCACCTGCGCCGTCTGGTAGAGCTGAACCTGGGCGACGAATCACTGCTGGAGCGGGAACTGACGCTGCTAAGCGAACATTGAAATCCCTGTAGGAGCGCGCCATGCGCGCGATCGCGGGCATGGCCCGCTCCTACAGGGATGAATTACTCGAACAACGCATCCAGCGCCTGTTCCAGGCGTGTCACGGCAATCACCTGCAGGCCGGGCGGCGACTCCTTCGGTGCGTTGCCCTTGGGCACGATGGCACGCTTGAAGCCATGTTTGGCCGCTTCCTTCAGACGTTCCTGACCGCTGGGCACCGGACGCACCTCACCGGACAGGCCGACTTCGCCAAACACCAGCAACTGATGATCCAGCGGGCGGTTGCGCAGGCTGGACATCACCGCCGCCATCAAGGCCAGGTCCGACGCCGTTTCCAGAACCTTCACGCCGCCGACTACGTTGAGGAACACGTCCTGATCGTAAGTCGGAATGCCGCCATGGCGATGCAGCACCGCCAGCAGCATGGCCAGGCGGTTCTGGTCCAGGCCCAGGGTGACCCGGCGCGGGTTGGCCAGGTGGCTGGTATCCACCAGCGCCTGCACTTCCACCAGCATCGGCCGCGAGCCTTCCCACGTCGCCATGACCACGCTGCCGGGTACCGATTCCTGGGCACGGGTGAGGAAAATCGCCGACGGGTTGGAGACTTCCTTCAGACCACGGTCGGTCATGGCGAACACGCCCAGCTCGTTCACGGCGCCGAAGCGGTTCTTCACCGCTCGCAACAGACGCAGACGGCCGTCGGACTCGCCCTCGAAATACAGCACGGTGTCGACCATGTGCTCCAGTACGCGCGGGCCGGCCAGGGAGCCTTCCTTGGTGACGTGGCCGACCAGGAAGATCGCCGTGCCGCTCTGCTTGGCGAAACGCACCAGCAGCGCCGCACTCTCGCGCACCTGGGCGACGCCGCCGGGCGCGGATTGCAGCTGTTCGGTGAAGATGGTCTGGATCGAGTCGATCACCATCACCTTGGGCTGCTCCTGGCGCGCCGTGGCGATGATGGTTTCGATACAGGTCTCGGTCATGACCTTGAGTTTGTCTTCGGGCAGGCCCAGGCGGCGGGCACGCATGGCGACCTGCTGCTGGGATTCCTCGCCCGTGACATAGAGCGCCGGCAGGCGCGTGGCGATGTTGCAGAGGGTCTGCAGGAGAATGGTGGACTTGCCGATGCCGGGGTCGCCGCCGATCAGCACTACCGAGCCGTCGACCAGGCCGCCGCCCAGGGCGCGGTCCAGCTCCGCCGAGGCGGTGGAGAAGCGCGGCATCTCCTCGACGCTGACTTCGGCGAGGGTCTTGATGTTGGCCTGCTGGCCGGCCCAGCCACCACGGCCGGAAGAGCTACTGCCCGAGCCACCCGTGGGGGTGGTGTCGATGACGGTTTCGACCAGAGTGTTCCAGGCACCGCAATCAGGGCACTGACCGGCCCACTTCGGGTAGGTGGCGCCGCACTCGGTGCAGCCGTACATGCGCTTGGCCTTGGCCATGAGGGACTTCCGTCGAATACAAAGTCCGCATCATAGCCAATCGGGCCAGGCGCTTCAGCTCGCGAGGCGGCGGTACTGGCTTTCCATATCGTGCTTGAGGCTTTCGCGGCGCATCAGCAGCGAGGCCAGGGTGCAGTCGGGACGTTCGATGCCCTCCTCCACACGGCCGATACGCTGGTCCAGCAGCTCGTACTGCAGCTTCAGGCGAACCAGTCGCTCCTGTGCGCGCAGGGCATCGGCGTTACGTTTGGGAAGCTTGGTGACGGAGTTGCCAGAGGACGAAATGGCTTTACGCATGGCGGTGGCACCGGTTGGAAAGAGATGACAGGAGCCTACGCCTCGCTCCGACACACACCCTTGACTCTGGTCAAGCTCAGCCGGATCGCTTGAGCAGGTCGGAAATCTCGTCCTTCAGCGCCACGCGTTGCAGTTTGAGGGAATTGAGAGCGAGGTCGTCCATCGCCTGACGGCCGTCCTCGATGTCGTAGATCTTCTTGTCCAGCTCCTCGTAGCTGGCGGCCATGCGGGTGAAGTTCGCGTCCTTCCCGTGCAACCGGGTCATCAGGGCCTTCTGGTCGGGGAATTCGCGGGACAGGGGATGATGCTCGAGCGGCATGGCGGGCCTCCTTCTGTGGATGCTTGGGCATGAATGGCTTGCCCGATAAGCCTAGACCACCGCGCGTTGCCGCCCACAGCCGCCGGTCATACCGTTGGAATTGAGCGCACTCGGGGTGCTCAGACGGCGACAGGCCGCTAAACTGCGCCTGTCCCCCTCTATCTTGCGTAACAAGGAGTCAGTGCATGAGTCTGCTTAGCGAATTCAAGGCCTTCGCGGTCAAGGGCAACGTCGTCGACATGGCCGTCGGTATCATCATCGGCGCCGCGTTCGGCAAGATCGTCTCGTCCTTCGTCGGCGACGTGATCATGCCGCCCATCGGCCTGCTGATCGGTGGCGTGGACTTCTCGGACCTCGCGATCACGCTCAAGGCCGCCGAGGGCGATGTGCCAGCGGTGGTGCTGGCCTACGGCAAGTTCCTTCAGACCTGCTTGGACTTCATCATCGTCGCCTTCGCCATTTTCATGGGCATCAAGGCGATCAACCGCCTCAAGCGTGAAGAAGCCGTAGAGCCCAGCGCACCGCCCGTACCGACCCCCGAAGAAACCCTGCTCACTGAAATCCGCGACCTGCTCAAGCAGCAGAACAACCGCGCTCCCTGAGCAGCTCGCTGATCGGGCCGGGCGCGGCCCCTCCTGGCGTCAGCCCGGCGGCTTCAGCAGCACGCGGCCGATGCGCCGCTCGCTGACGTCTGTCACCTCCAGGCGCCAGCCGCCCAGCTCCAGCGTGTCACCCTTGGCCGGCAAGCGGCCAAGGTGCTTGAGCGCCAGCCCACCGAGGGTCTGGTACTCCGCTGTCGGGCGAGCGTGGAAGCCGACCCGTTCGGCCAGCGCCGACAGCGTTACGGCACCGTCCACCCGGTAAGCGCCCGCCTCCGCCTCGATGTCCGTACCGGACACCTCGCTGGCGTCCGGCAACTCACCGGCGATGGCTTCCAGCACGTCGGTCATGCTCAGCATGCCCTCGAAGCCCCCGAACTCGTTGACCACGAAGGCCAGGTGGGTAGAGGCCTCGCGCATCTGTTCCAGTGCGCCCAGCACCGTGCTGCTGTCCGGCAGGCTCAGCGGCTCGCGCAGCAACGGCAGGATGTCCAGCTCGCGGCCCTGCAGCAGGGCGGAGAACAGCTCCTTCTTGTGCACATAGCCCAGCGGCTCGTCGATGTTGCCTTCACGGATCACCAACAGGCGCGAGTAGGGCGACTCGAGCAGCGCGCGGCGGATGTTCTCCGGGCTGTCGGCCACGTCCACCCGGTGCACGCGCTGGCGATCGATCATCACGGCTTTTACCGGACGCTCGGCCAGGCCCAGCACGCCGCTGATCATCACCCGCTCACGGCGATCGAACGGCGCGTCGGTGCCATCGTCCGGGCCCACCAGGTCGGCGATCTCCTCACCCACCTCGTCGGCGTCGACCTTGCCACCCATCAGGCGCAGCACGGCGTGAGCGGTGCGCTGGCGCAGACCACGCTGACCGCGCTGGCTCTTCTGGCGCTTCCAGCGCACCAGCTGGTTGGCCATCTCGATCAGCAGGCTGAAGCCGATGGCGGCGTACAGGTAGCCTTTCGGGATGTGGAAGCCCAGGCCTTCGGCGGTCAGGCTGAAACCGATCATCAGCAGGAAGCCCAGGCACAGCATGATCACCGTCGGGTGCTCGTTGACGAAGCGGGTCAGCGGCTTGCTGGCCACCATCATCAGACCGATGGAGAAGATCACCGCGATCATCATCACTTCCAGCTGTTCGACCATGCCCACGGCGGTGATCACCGCGTCGAGGGAGAACACAGCGTCCAGCACCACGATCTGCGCGACCACCGGCCAGAAGGCGGCGTAGACGCGCTTGCCGTTGGAGGTATGCACACGGCCTTCAAGGCGCTCATGCAGCTCCAGCGTGGCCTTGAACAACAGGAACAGACCACCGAACAGCATGATCAGGTCGCGGCCGGAGAAGGACTTGCCGAACACTTCAATGAGCGGTTCGGTGAGCGTGACCAACCAGGAAATGCTTGCCAGCAGGCCCAGACGCATGAGCAGCGCCAGCGACAGGCCGATCAGCCGCGCGCGGTCACGCAGGTGCGGCGGCAGCTTGTCCGCGAGGATCGCGATGAAGACCAGGTTATCGATGCCGAGCACCAGCTCGAGCAGGATCAGGGTGAGCAGGCCAAGCCAGGCCGTGGGGTCCATCAGCCATTCCATGTCGACTCACCTCGCAGGGTGCGCGCCATGGCAGGCTGGGAAGCATCATCCGCGAACGCAGATGCCGGGGGAGGTTCGCCGACCGCCGATTCTACCAGGGTAGACACTAGGGTCGGCGTCGTACTTTGACTGTCCATAAGGTCCGAAAAAAGGGAAACGGACGCTCATCCTACGGGCAAAGGGCCTTCACCCTAAGCGGACAATCTTTTCAAAATCTATCGCGCAGAGCTCACCAATAGTTTTCCACGGCGATCTGGCCGGGCTTGCGCGTCAGCGCCAGGCTCATGCCGCGGGCCTTCAGCACGGCGCGGGTGTCTTCGATCATCTGCGGGTTGCCGCAGAGCATCACCCGCGAATGCTCCGGGGTGAGTTCCAGACCGGCGGCGCGCTCCAGCTCGCCGTTCTCGATCAGCGTGGTGATCCGCGCGTTCAGGCAGCCGGGCACCTGTTCGCGGGTGACCACCGGGATGAACTGCAGCTTGTGGATATGTTCCGCCAGGTGCTCCATCGCGCCGAAGCTGGCGATCAGGTCGCGGTAGGCCAGCTCCTTCTCCTCACGGGCGCTGTAGACCAGCTTGATGGTCTCGAAGCGTTCCCACACCTCGAAGTCCTGGAGGATCGACAGGAACGGCGCAAGGCCGGTGCCGGTGGACAGCAGCCATAGATCACGGCCATCGGGGAAGCGGTCGAGGGTGAGGAAGCCGAAGGCCTGGCGGTCCACCAGCAACTGGTCGCCGACGCGCAGTCGGCTGAGCTCACTGGTGAATTCGCCGCCGGGGACGACGATGGAGAAGAACTCGAGGAAGTCGTCGTGGGGCGCCGAAACCATCGAGTAGGCGCGCCAGACGATGCTGCCGCTGGGCTTGTACACGCCCAGGCGGGCGAATTGCCCGGCGCGGAAGCGGTAGCCGCTGTCGCGGGTGGTGCGCAGGGTGAACAGGCTCGGGGTGAGCGTCTGCACCTCCACCAGGGTCTGGCGGGTGAACTTCTCTTCGCTGGCGGTCATCATCCGCTCCCTTTTCAAGAACCGGCCTATTTTCCCGTATTGGCGCGCGAAGAAACACCCGCAAGGCTTGTGGCTATCCAGTGAGATCGCCACAAGCCTGTCCCAGATCACTGCTGACGGATCAGTGCTTGCGGTTCACCACCTGGGCGGCGCGCAGCACGTCGGTGCCGATCTCGCCCTCGAACTGCTTCCACAGCGGCTGCATGGCGGTACGCCAGGCCTCGCGCTCGGCCGGGGTCAGGGCGACGATACGCGCCTTGCCGTTGGCCACCACGTGGTCGCGCTCCTTCTGGTTCAGCGCCTCGGCGTCCTTGTTCACTTCGACGGTGACCTCTTCGATGATGCTTTCCAGCTGGGTGCGCACCGGGTACGGCATGCTGTTCCAGAACTTCTGGTTGCTGATCACCATGTAGCTGAGCACACCGTGGTTGGTCTCGGTGATGAACGGCTGGGCCGTATCGAGCTTCTGGCTGCCGATGTTCGACCAGGTGTTCTCGGTGCCCTGCACCTTGCCGTCCTGTAGTGCCTTGAGGGTTTCGGCGAAAGGCAGCTTCACCGCGGTGGCTTCCAGCAGGCCGAACTGTGCGTTGAGCACCGAGGACGGCTGGATGCGGAAAGTCAGGCCCTTGGCATCAGCCGGTGCGCGCAACTCGCGGTTGGCGGAGAGCTGCTTCATGCCGTTGTTCCAGTAGCCCAGGCCGTAGATGCCCGAGCGCGCCATGGAGTGCAGCAGCTCACGGCTCTTGTCACGCCTCTGGAAGCGCTTCACCGCTTCCAGGTCATCGAACAGGAACGGCAGGTCGAAGACCTCCAGCTGCTTGGTGTAGCCCTCGAACTTCGACAGCGACGGCGCCAGCATCTGTACCTTGCCGTCCTGCAGCGCCTGCAGTTCATCGGCGTCGCCGAACAGCGTGGAGTTGGGGAACACCTCGACCTTCACCTGGCCGGCCAGGCGCTCTTCCACCAGCTTCTTGAACAGCAGCGCGCCACGGCCCTTGGGTGTGTCGTCGGCAACGACGTGGGAGAACTTGATCACGATGGGCGCATCGGCGAAGGCCGGTTGAGCCACGAGGAAAAGGGCGGACAAGGCCACCCCGAGCAACGACTTGTACATCGACATCCTTATGCAATGGCAATAGCCCGGCGCGCGAACGAGCGTCGCGTGTCGAGGATTCGTGAAGACTTGGAAGGGTGGCCGTCGGTCGGCGGAGCGCAGCTCCGGGATCGGGCCCTACCGGGTCGCATGGACCGCCCGGTTATTATTGGGAGCCGCCACGCATCGTCGGAAAGACGACGGCGGACGGATAGGTCATAATTTTTCGGTATAACGCCGCCCTGCACAAGCAGATGATGGCCAACTGCTTCGCAGTTTGATGACAATCTCGTTGCAATCAGCCTCGTCTCATTGCGACTTCCAGCACCACCTGTTCTCAGCCCAACCTTCGTTCGAGAGTCCCATGCCCGTCCTCGCCAGCCCCTTCGCCCAGCTCGACCTGGTCCGCCACCCTGAACAGCGCGAAGATCCGCTGCAGGCCTTCGATGCGGCCGACGAGTACCTGCTCGCTCATCTGCACGAGCAAGGTGTCGGCGCGGACAGCCGCGTGCTGGTGCTCAACGACAGCTTCGGCGCCCTCGCCGCCAGTCTCGCGCCCCATGTGCGCCTGACCAGCAGCGGCGATTCGCACCTGGGTTTTATCGCCCTTGAGCGCAACCTCGAACGCAACGACCTGAGCAACGCACCGCTCACCTTCGTCCCCGCCAGCGAAACCCCGCAAGGCCCGTTCGACCACGTACTGGTGCGCGTCCCCAAGACCCTGGCGCTGCTGGAAGAGCAGTTGATCCGCCTGCACGGCCAGCTCGCGCCCGGCGCGAAAGTGGTTGCAGCCGGCATGATCAAGCACCTGCCGCGTGCCGCCGGCGACCTGCTGGAAAAGTACATCGGCCCGATGCAGGCCTCGCTGGCGGTGAAGAAAGCCCGTCTGCTGGTGGCCAGTGCCGACGAGCGCTCTGCGCCCTCCTCCCCCTACCCCAGCCGCTATCGCCTGGACAAGCCGGCGCTGACACTGGTCAACCACGCCAACGTCTTCTGCCGCGAGGGCCTGGACATCGGCACCCGCGCCTTCCTCCCGCACCTGCCGCAAATCCACCACGCGGTGCGCGCCGCGGACCTGGGCTGCGGCAACGGCGTACTGGGCATCGCCTTCGCCCTACTCAACCCGCAAGCCGAGCTGACGCTGGTGGATGAGTCGTACATGGCGGTGCAGTCCGCGCAAGAAAACTGGCAAGCCGCCCTGGGCGACCGCCCTGTGGATATCCGCCCCGACGACGGCCTCGCCAGCCAGGCCGCCGATTCCCTGGACCTGATCCTGTGCAACCCGCCCTTCCACCAGCAGCAGGTAGTCGGTGACTTTCTTGCCTGGCGCATGTTCCAGCAGGCTCGCGCGGCGCTGGCCACCGGCGGCGAACTGTGGATCGTCGGCAACCGCCACCTGGGCTATCACGCCAAGCTCAAGCGCCTGTTCCGCGGCGTCGAGCAGGTGGCGGCAAATCCGAAATTCGTGGTGCTGAAAGCGACCAAATAAGCGCGGCGATTGCTCAAAACATAACCCACCGGCAAAATACACACAGCTTCGTACACACGACGAGGAATGTATCCGTGCCGACTCCCACTCTCACCACCCGCGTCTTCATGAACGGCAACAGCCAGGCAGTGCGAATTCCCCAGGAGTTCCGCCTGGACGTCAACAGTGTGGAAATCACCCGTACGGAAAACGGCGACCTGGTCATCCACCCCATCCCACAGGATCGCGGTTCGGCGCTGATGGAAGCCCTGCAGGACTTCGACGAGGATTTCATCCAGGCGCTGGAGCAAGCACAGCGTGACCAACCTCCGGCACAGGACAGAGAAGAGCTGTGAAGTACCTGCTGGATACCAACATCCTCATCTACCTGCTAAAGAATCGCCCCGAGTCGGTCGCGCAAAGGGTCAGTGCGCTGCCGACCGACGCATCCCTGAACATGTCGTTCTTCACCTATGCGGAACTACTCAAGGGCGCCGAACGCAGCTCCCGAAAGGCCGAGGTGATTCGCCAGCTCGACCGACTGACGCGTCAGATTCCGGTCATTCACAACAGCACGCCCGATTTGTGCGAACACTACGCTGTGCAATTCACCCGGTTGAAGCAAGCCGGTACCCCGATTGGCGCCAACGACCTTTGGATCGCATGCCATGCCCTGGCGCTAGACGCCACGCTGGTCACGCACAACACACGCGAGTTCGAGCGAATTGACGGGCTAGTACTCGAAGACTGGGCGAACTGACGCTCCGATTGCCTTAAGTTCGCCCCCGGCGCAGCATGGATCGCCCCCACCCGGACGCGCGCCATGACCGCACAAGAAGCCGCCCCCCTCTCCCTGGAACTGATCCGCACCGCCGACGGCGTCGATCTCGCGCTGCGCCGAGTAGGCCCGGCGGATGGCGTGCCGGTGGTGCTGACCCACGGCACCTTCTCCAATCACCGCAGCTGCCTGGGACTGGCCAATTACCTGGCCAGCCTGGGCTTCGCTTGCTGGCTGTTCGACTGGCGCGGGCATGGCGACAGTGGGCGCAACGACTTCCTTCATAGCTTCGACGACGTAGCCGAGCAGGATGTGCCGGCCATTCTCGATGCAGTGAGCCAACGCACAGGGCAGGCAGCACTGCATTGGGTCGGCCATTCCGGCGGCGGGCTGATCGTCTCGATGTGGGCAGCGCGTCATCCGAAGCAGGCAAAGTATCGGTTGCGTTCGCTGGTGCTGATCGGTTCCCAGGCCACCGCGGCCGGGACCAGCCCGCGACACTGGCTGGCGCTCCAGGCGTTCGACTGGATGCTGCGCTGGCGGCGCATCGCGCCCAGCCGCGCGAAAAGCGTCGGCCCCGAGGCGGAGAGCGCCCGACTGATGCGCCAGTGGTGCCAGTGGAATTTCCGTCGTCGCTTCGATTCGCTGGACGGCTTCGACTACCTCGCCGGGCTGGGCAGCATCGAGCTACCGGTGCTGGGCGTGGCGGGCAGCGGCGATACCTTCATCGCGCCGGTCGCGGGGTGCGAGGCGCTGGTAAATGCATTTGGCGGGACAGAGGCGACGCTGGAGCTGTTCGGGCTGGCGACCGGCGCACGGGAGGATTACAGCCACAACCGCCTGCTGCTGTCGCGCAATGCCAGTCAGGAAATCTGGCCACGGATTGCGCAGTGGCTGAACACACACTTGTAGGAGCGCGCCATGCGCGCGATCGCGGGCATGGCCCGCTCCTACAGGCTTAGCGCCGTAGGGCGCATAACCTGGAACAGGTTATCCGCCGACACATTCCCGGCGGATAACGCTGGCGCGTTATGCGCCCTACGAAACTGTCGCGCAATGCCAGCCTGGAAGTCTGGCCGCGGATTGCGCAGTGGCTGAACACACACTTGTAGGAGCGCGCCATGCGCGCGATCGCGGGCATGGCCCGCTCCTACAGGTTTAGTGCGGCCAGAGTGTCGACGTCGCGCAGTACACTTGCATCAGCCACTTCAAGGGTGATGCAACGATCTCGATTCGCCTGCACCACCGTCCGCGCGCCTTCGTCACCGGTGAGCTGCGTCAGTGCCGGCCAGAACTCGCGGCCGAACAGCACGGGATGGCCACGCTGGCCATCGTGAAGCGGGAAGAGAATGGCCGAGGGGCTGGCCGCTGCCGTTAACGCACGCAGGGTTTGCGGGGCGATCCACGGCATGTCGCCCAGCAGGATGGCGACCGCCTGTGCCTGAGAGTCGATCAGCGACGCCGCGCCGGCCGCCAGACTGTGCCCCATACCGAGCGCTGCATCCGGGCTATGGATGACCCGGCAGCTGACGGGCAGGTCGAAATCCTCCGCCCTCTCGCCGTCCCGCAGCACCACCCGGACTTCATCGAACACCACCTGCGCGCGTTCGACGCTATGCGCCAGCAGGCTGCGCCCATCTGGCAGGGTCGCGCGGCGCTTGTCCGAGCCGAAGCGCGAGCCCTGGCCGGCGGCCAGGACCAGCGCCACGACCGTCACAGCGCCTCGCGGGCGATGCCGCTGCGGGTGCGCAGAATGTCGGCGAGCACCGCCATGGCGATTTCTGCGGGTGTCTTGCTGCCCAGATTGAGGCCGATGGGTGCGTGGATGCGCGCCAGCTCGGTCTCGCCCAGGCCGCCGACGCGGTGCAGACGTTCACGGCGTTTCTCGGAGGTGGTGCGCGAGCCCATCACGCCGATGTAGAAGGCTTCGGTGCGCACGGCTTCGAGCATCGCCAGGTCGTCGATCTTCGGGTCGTGGGTCAGCGCGACCACGGCGGTGTCCGCGTGGCAGCCGCCGTTGGCGATGAAGATCGATGGCAGTTCGCGGCGGATTTCGATGCCATCCAGCACCACGCCATCCAGTGCCTCTTCGCGGGGATCACAGAGGATCACCTCGAAGCCCAGGCCCTTGCCGAATTCCGCGCAGAAGTGCGCGACGCTGGAGTAACCCGCCAGTAGCAGACGCTGGGCGGCACCAACGCGCAGACGCACGCTGGCTTCATCACGCTCGACCCGCGGGCCGTGCTCGTGGTCATCGCTCAAACGGCGGCTGCCGTCCTGCAGGTCCACTTCGCGCAGCAGGCGGCGCTGGCCGAGCAGCGCCGATTCCAGCTCACGCAGGTGGGCCTGCACGTCGCAATCGGGCGCGAGGTTTTCCACCAGCACGTCGAGGATGCCGCCGCAGGGCAGGCGGATATTGCTGCGGGTGTCGCTGCCGTCGCCGTAGCGCACAACGACCACCGGTTCGCTGAACTCGCCCTCGGCGACACGTTCGAGGAAGTCATCCTCGACGCAGCCGCCGGACAGCGAACCCACCCACTGGCCGCTGGCGTTGACCGCCAGCAGCGAGCCCGGCGCGCGAGGCGCCGAGCCGTAGGTGAAAAGCACGCTGCACAGCCACACGCGCTGCCCGGCGTTGGACCACTGGAGCGCCTGCCGGACTACTTGCAGATCGAGATGCTGCACGACTCACTCCGCTTTGAGTTGAGCGACCTGTTGTACGCCCATGTCACCCGGCAAGCCACCCCAGGCCTGGCGCAGGTAGTTGATCAGGTCGGTGAGCTGCTCGTCACTGAGCTTGTCGGCGAAGCCCGGCATCGGCTGCATGCGCTCGAAACCGGTGAATTGCTGCTCGCGGATGCCTTCGACTATGACCTTGGCCAGGTTGCGCGAATCAGCCAGGCGCAGCGTGGTATTGCCCTGCATGGCCACGGCGATGTGCGGCTTGCCCTCGCCGTCGTTGCCGTGACAGCCGGCGCAGACGTTGAGGTACTGCTGGCGGCCGCGCTTGGCGCTGTCGCTGAGCTGGTCCTGGGCGACTGCCTGGACCACCTTGGCCGGCGGTGGCTGATCGCCCAGCAGGTAGGTGGCCATGGCGGCCAGGTCCTCGTCACCCAGGTGCTGGGTGCTCAGGTGCATCACCGGGAACATCTCGTTGAACATGCTGCCCTGCGGGCTCATGCCGTGCTTGAGGAAGCCGGTGAGGTCGGCACTGGTCCAGCCACGCTCGGCCAGGTCCTGGGCCAGCAGGCTCGGAGCGCTGTAGCCATTGAGCAGGCCGCCAGTCAGGCGCTTGTCCTGCTCCAGCGCGCCGATCTGGTTGCGCGGGGTGTGGCACTCGCCGCAGTGGCCGAGCACTTCCACCAGGTACTGGCCACGCTTGTAAGGCTCGCTCTTGCCCTCGGTGCTTTCCAGCTGGACGCTCTTGCCGTAGAGCATGTTCCAGCCGGTCAGGCCCAGGCGCACGTTGAACGGGAAGCTCAGGCTGGTTTCCGGAGCAGCACGGTGCACCGGCGTCTGGCTCATCAGGTAGGCGTAGAGGGCATCGCTGTCCTCGCGCTTGATGAGGTGGTACGAGGTGTACGGCATGGCCGGGTAGAGATTGGCGCCGTCCTTGCGCTTACCCTCGGTGAGGGCGGCGAAGAATTCGTCGGCGCTGTAGTTGCCGATGCCGTAGTCCTTGTCCGGGGTGATGTTGCTGCCGTAGATGGTGCCGAACGGCGAGTGGATCGGCAGACCGCCAGCGAACGGCGCGCCGCCTTCGGCGGTGTGGCAGGCCATGCAGTCGGCGGCACGGGAGACGTACTCGCCGCGCTTGATCAGGTCCTGTTCAGCAGCTTGTGCGCTGAGCGCCAGGCCGAGGCCGGCAGCCAGCGCGAGGCCGGAAAGAATGCGCAGCATGCTTAGCCCTCCTTGACCAGGCCGAGATCGGTCAGCACTTCACGGGTGGCGTCGTAGTAACGCACGTACCCGGTGCAGCGACAGATGTGGTGGCCGAGGCTCGCCTCGATGGTCGACTCCAGTTCGCTCTTCTTCAGCGGCTGACGCTGGGCCTTCTCCACCAGCACGGTGGCGGCGTTGACGAAGCCCGGTGCGCAGTAGCTGCACTGGAAGGCGAAACGGTCGACGAACTTCTGCTGGATCGGGCTCAGCTCCTTCACCGAACCGTCTTCCTCACGCTTGGCGTGGCCCTCGATGGTGCGCACCTTCTTGCCTTCGAAGTAGTGCGCGCCAGTGATGCAGGTGCGCACTTCCTCGCTGGTGCCGTCGGGGTTGTCGACGATCACCACGCAGGCGTGGCAGATGCCCTGGCCGCAGCCCAGGCGCGAACCGGTGAGGTTCTGGTACTCGTGCAGGTAGTCGATCATCGGCAGGTCCTCGGGAACCTCGACCGGACCGACGGTTTGACCATTGATGGTCAGGTTGAGCGGACGGTTAGCCATGGAGGGCCTCCTTGATGCGAGCGGGGGTGATGGGCAGGTCGCGGACGCGCTTGCCGATGGCATGGGCCACGGCGTTGCTGATGGCGCCGACCACCGGGATCATCACCACTTCGGCGATGCCCTTGGACGGGTCGCTGGGCGAGAGCGGCGGAAGGATTTCCGAGCTCTGCTGCCAGACGGCCACGTCTTTCGCCTTCGGGAGACGGTAGCGGTTGAAGTTCCAGTCGCCCTCGCCCGGGCCACCCTCGTACAGCGGCATGTCTTCGAGCAGCGCATGGCCGATGCCCATGGCAGTGCCGCCCTCGATCTGGCCTTTCACCAGCTCCGGCACCAGCACGCGGCCGCACTCGATCCAGCTGTGGTGGTTGAGCACGGTGACATCGCCGTTGCCCTTGTTCACCTTCAGCTCGACGATGGTCGCCACCGGGCTGTAGTAGGTGACCATGGCGTTGTTCAGCTGGGTCGAGGGGTAGGCGGCATTCTGCCGGTCCAGCAGGTGGAAACCGTTGCTGCTCATCTGCGCCTTCTTCACGGAGGGCGCGCCATCGCCGTACTTCACCGCCAGCGCATCGAGTGGCAGGCGATCACGCACGCCGTCGATGACGAAGTCGGACTCGGCCCAGCTCCAGCGGTTGAAGCCGTGGACGCTGGCGCCGGTGACCAGACCCAATTCGTGGGCGGTCTTGGCCAGTTGCTCGAAGGCCAGCGGCTCCAGGCCGTTGGCAGTGAGCTTGCCGTCGACCCAGTGGGCGTCCTCGCGGCGCACCACCAGCGGGTTGGCCGAGCCACCGAACGGGCCCTTGCCCCAGAGGGACAGCGCCGCCGGCCACAGGCCATGGTTGAACAGCACGCGCGCCGCTTCACGGGTCGCGTGGCTGAAGTAGTAGGCCGAGTTGGTCGCCGACGAGGGCGAGGCCAGCTTGCCTACCCAGCGCGGGTTGCGCAGGGCGGCGTCCTGGTCGGCCTGACTGATCAGGTAGGGGTTGCCGCTGGTGGTCAGCTGCAGCTCCGGCCATTCGGTCTCGGCGGTGCGCACCTCGTCCGCCGGGCGGCCGAGGAAGTCACCGACCACGAAGGCCTGGGAGGTGGACATGCCGGTACCCAGCTCGGTGCCGATGTGGCGCAGGAATACGCGACCGTCAGCGCCAAACTCGACGTGAGCCATGGGCGACTCGGAACCGGTGCCGAAGTCCTTCTGGCAGATGGCGAAGCCGACGCCGTACCAGTGGTCCGGGTCCTTGGCATCCATCTCTTTCTTGCGCGCGTCGCGGTTCTTCCACCAATCGTGGGCGGCGGCCTTGTCAAGAATCTCGTGCAGGCGCAGCGCACCGGCGGGTACGGCGCCCTGGGTGTTCTTCATGCCCGACTTGAGTGCGTTGACCCGACGCAACTCGATGGCGTCGACGCCGAGGATGCCGGCGACTTCGTCGACCATCATTTCGGTGGCGGCCATGGTCTGCAGGGTGCCGTAGCCGCGCATCGAGCCGGCTTCCACGCCGCGCGAATGGTAGGCAGTCACCGACAGGTCGTTCTGCGGCATGTAGTAGATCGACTGCGCAGCCGTGGCGCCCACCGCCGCGACGGACGGGCTGTAGTTGATGCGACCGCCGCCGTCGACGCTCATATCAGCGCGGAAAATCTTGAAGCTGAGGTCGCTCTTGTCCACCGCCAGTTGGTAGCGGATGTCGAACGGATGGCGCTTGATGCCGCTCTGGAACTGCTCGTAGCGGTCATTGGCCAGGCGCACCGGCACACCCTCGCCGTACAGCGCGGCAACCGCGGCGTAGAAGACGAAGATGTTGTTGTCCTTGGAGCCGTAGCCCACGGTGTAGCCGGGGTGCATGCTCAGCTTGTTCAGAGCGAAGCGCGACGGCTTGATCATGTGCACGCATTCGCTGGCCACTTCGAACGGGCACTGGGTGGCAACGACGAAGTGCAGGGTGCCCGTCTGGGCGTCGTACCAACCGTTGCCGTTGTCCGGCTCCAGCGCCGCCGGCTCGATGGACGGCGTGCGGTAGCGCTCGTTGAACACCAGCCAGTTCTCCGGCGGGTTATCGATCTGCTGTTTGATCTGCTGGGCGTAGAACATGCCCTGCTCGGTCAGGTCGCCATGCTGCTTGGGCTCGGAAGTCCACACCGGTTTGCGGTTGAGGATGGTGGGGAACAGCATCGAGTCCTTCAGGCTGGAGAATTCGTCGTCGTCGAACGGCGTCTTGCCACCCACGCGGACGAAACGGAAGCTGCCGTAGGGATCGCGCTGGTACAACGGCGCCTGGGCGCCGTAGCGGATCGCCTTGTCGTTGAACTTCAGCTTGAGCTTGGCCTGGCGATAGCGCTCGAAATCCTTCCAGATCAGGATCGCCACCGGATGACCGATGAACATCGGCACCTGCCCCACGGGCAGCAGCGGGTCCGGCGAGTGCGCCTCGGGCCAGACGATGCCGTCCTTTTTCAGGTCTTCGGCGGTAACGATGCGGTCGGGCTGCAGCTCGGCGCCGAGCCAGGACAGGTCGATGCCGTCGAACAGACGGTCGGCCTTGGTGATTTTCAGCAGCATGGCGTGGCCCTGTTGTTGCGGCCAGCCGGGCATGTCCTTGGAGCGGATGTCGCGGGCAAACACCTTGTTGCCGCAGACCTTGGACAGCGCATCGTTACGGAAACGCGCCTTGCCGTCGTGGCCCATCCACTGCTGGGGGGAGACGGTGACGGCGTTTTCCATCAGGGCAGCGAAGGCCCGGCTGCCGAGCGGCGCCATGGTCACGCTGACACCGGCAATCAGCCCGCCTTGCAGGAAGGCGCGCCGGGAAATATCACGGTTGGACATGGTTCATCCTCTGGGCGGTTCAGGGCCGCCCATGTGGTTTTTTTCGGTGCTGGAGAGAGTTCGGAGGCCGCACAATCGCGGGCGTCTCGGGGATGGCGCCGGAGGAAGGATCCTGCAGAAAAACCTGACTCTTCTGTCAACTTTAACGCACCTCAGTAGTGCGAAGCAAAGTCAATCGGGCAGCTTGTCGCGCCGCTGCAAATTTTAGTCGACGGGTCGAGACTATTCGCCAATAGCGCGATTCGCCGACGACAAGCAGAAAAGTGTTACGCCGTGCTACGCTGCGCAGCCTTTGCTTAGCCCGCTAACGAACCCTCTCAGCGAACCCCGCCATGACCGCCGAAGCCACGTCCCTGCTGCGTCACCGCCCTTTTCTCGCTTTCTGGCTGGCACGCGTCTGCACCGCCAGCGCCTTCCAGATGATCACCGTGGCCATCGGCTGGCACATCTACGAGCTGACCCACAACGTGCTCGACCTCGGCCTGGTGGGCTTGGTGGAGTTCACCCCGCGCGTGCTGTTCATGCTGCACACCGGTCACGTCGCCGACCGCTACGATCGCCGGCGCATCGCCTCGCTCTGCCAGATCGGTCAGGGTCTGATCGCCGTCGCGCTGGTGGTGGGCGCCAGTACCGACAACGTGACCCGCGAGATGATCTTCGTGATGGCCTTCCTGCTCGGTACCGCGCGGGCCTTCGAGATGCCGACCACTCAGGCGCTGCTGCCGAACATCGTGCCCACCGCGCTGTTCCCCCGTGCCGTGGCGGCGTCCGCCTCCGCCATGCAGGCAGCGACCATCGCGGCGCCGGCCTTCGGCGGCTTCCTCTATGCCTTCGGCGCCTTCTGGGTCTACACGCCCACCGCGGTGCTGTACTTCATCGCCTGCACCCTGGTGCTCACCCTGCCCTCGCGTCAGGCTCCAGCCGCGCAAGGCAAGGCGACGCTGGAATCGCTGCTGGCGGGCATTCGTTTCATCCGCAGCCGTCCGGACATCTTCGGCGCCATCTCCCTGGACCTGTTCGCCGTGCTGCTGGGCGGCGCCACCGCGCTGCTGCCGGTGTTCGCCAAGGACATCCTGCTCACCGGCCCCTGGGGCCTGGGTCTGCTGCGTTCGGCCCCGGCGGTGGGCGCACTGCTGATGTCGTTCTGGCTGGCGCGCTTCCCCATCGAGCGCAACGTCGGGCGGATCATGTTCGCCGCCGTGGGCGTGTTCGGCGTCACCACCATCGCCTTCGGCCTGTCGACCTCCTTCTGGTTCTCCCTGGCGGTGCTGGTGGTGCTGGGCGCGGCGGACATGATCAGCATGGTCATCCGCGGCGCCTTCGTGCAGCTGGAAACCCCGGACGAAATGCGCGGCCGGGTCAGCGCGGTGAACGGCCTGTTCATCGGTGCCTCGAACCAGCTGGGCGAATTCGAATCCGGCCTTACGGCCCACTGGCTCGGCACCGTGCCGGCGGTGGTGCTCGGCGGTGTCGGTACGCTGATCGTCACCGGTGCGTGGATGAAGCTGTTCCCCACCCTGGCCAAGCGCGACAAGTTGCACTGATCACCGACGCCCAACCGTACCTGTAGGAGCGAGCTTGCTCGCGAACAAATTCACCGGTGGCTCCGGATTTGGGCGGTTCGCGAGCAAGCTCGCTCCTACAAACAGCCCCGAATAACCGGCGAAAAAAATCCCCCGCTGGAAGTACCGGCGAGGGATGTGGGAACGGGCGCCGCGAACAGCGCCCGGATGGGATCGATACGTGGAACTCAGTGCGGCGTGCCCAATCCCGCCGCGCTCATGAACAGGCGCATCAGCCAGGCCGCAACGCCCAGGCCGGCGACGCTCAGCGCCCAGATCAGTACCAGCCAGCCCAGCCGCTTGCGCAGCGGCGCCTTCTCCTGCTCCTGATGGGTCATGGTTCGCACCTCTAGTGGTAGCCGTCGCCGTGCTTCACCTTGCCGCGGAACACGTAGTAGCTCCACGCGGTGTAGACGAGGATGAAGGGGATGATGAACAGCGCGCCCACCAGCATGAAGCCCAGGCTCTGCGGCGGCGCCGCGGCGTCCCAGATCGACATCGACGGCGGGATGATGTTCGGCCACAGGCTGATGCCCAGCCCGCTGTAGCCCAGGAAGATCAGCGCCAGGGTGAGCAGGAACGGCTTCACATGGTCGTTGCGCGCCACCGAGCGCAGCAGGCCGTAGAAGGTCAGCAGCACCAGCAGCGGCACCGGCAGGAACCAGAACAGGTTCGGCAGGCTGAACCAGCGCTGGGCGATCTCGGCGTGCGCCAGCGGGGTCCACAGGCTGACGATGCCGATCACCGCCAGCAGCACCAGCGCCAGCGGCTTGGCCAGGTCATGCATGCGCTCCTGCAACTGCCCCTCGGTCTTCATGATCAGCCAGGTGCAGCCCAGCAGGCTATAGGCAACCACCAGGCCGAGGCCGCAGAACAGCGGGAACGGTGCCAGCCAGTCCAGCGCACCGCCGGCGAAGGCACGGTTTTCCACCGGGATGCCCTCGATGAAGGCGCCCAGTGCCACACCCTGGAAGAAAGTCGCCACCAAGGAGCCGACGATGAACGACTTGTCCCAGATGTGCCGTTTTGCCGGGCGCGCCTTGAAGCGGAACTCGAAGGCCACGCCGCGGAAGATCAGCCCCATCAGCATCAGGATCAGCGGCAGGTACAGCGCCGAGAGCACGGCCGAATAGGCCACCGGGAAGGCGCCGAACAGCGCCGCGCCGCCCAGTACCAGCCAGGTCTCGTTGCCGTCCCAGACCGGTGCGACAGTGTTCATCATCACGTCGCGGTCGCCTTCGTCCTTGAAGAACGGGTAGAGCATGCCGATGCCCAGATCGAACCCGTCCATCACCACGTACATCATCACGCCGAAGATGATGATGATCGCCCAGATCAGCGGAAGATCGATTCCCATGGCTCAGTTCCTCCCCGCTTCAGTGGTGTCATCGTCGTCAAGACCCTCTTCGGTGGCCGACAGCGGGCGCGCCGCCGTGCGTTTCTGGCCGGCGCCGCCGTGGCTGGCTTCGCGGCCCTCATGGGTGACCGGGCCCTTGCGTACCAGGCGCATCATGTAGCCGATGCCCACGCCGAACAGCGAGAAGTACACCACCACGAACATCACCAGGGTCAGGCTCATCTGCGTGACGCTGTGGTCGGACACCGCATCGGCGGTACGCATCAGCCCGTAGACGACCCAGGGCTGGCGGCCGATTTCGGTGGTGAACCAGCCGGCAAGGATCGCGATCAGGCCGGATGGCCCCATCCACAACACCAGATGCAGGAAGGCGCGGCTTTCGAACAGCCGCTTGCGCCAGCGCAGCCAGGCACTCCACAGGCCGACGAAGATCATCAGCATGCCCAGGCCAGCCATGATGCGGAACGACCAGAACACGATGGTGGAGTTCGGCCGGTCGGCTTTCGGGAAGTCCTTCAGTGCCGGGATCGGCTCAGTCAGGCTGTGATTGAGGATCAGGCTGCCGAGCACCGGAATTTCGATCTTGAAGCGGGTTTCCTCGCGCTCCATGTCCGGCCAGCCGAACAGGATAAGCGGGGTCGGCTCGCCGCTGCTGTTGTCCCAGTGGCCTTCCATCGCGGCGATCTTCGCCGGCTGGTGTTTGAGGGTATTCAGGCCATGGGCATCGCCCACCATCGCCTGGATCGGCGCAACGATCAGCGCCATCCACATCGCCATCGAGAGCATCTTGCGGATCGCCGGATTGTCTCGGCCGCGCAGCAGGTGCCAGGCCGCCGAGGCGCCGACGAAGAAGGCGGTGGCGACGAACGAGGCAATCGCCATGTGCATCAGGCGGTAGGGGAAGGACGGGTTGAAGATGATCGCCAGCCAGTCCACCGGCACCACGATGCCATTGACGATCTCGTGGCCCTGCGGGGTCTGCATCCAGCTGTTGGAGGCGAGGATCCAGAAGGTCGAGATCAGCGTGCCGATCGCCACCATCACCGTGGCGAAGAAGTGCAGGCCCGGGCCGACGCGGTGCCAGCCGAAGAGCATGACGCCGAGGAAGCCAGCCTCGAGGAAGAACGCCGTGAGCACTTCATAGGTCAGCAGCGGGCCGGTGACGCTCCCGGCGAAGGCCGAGAAGGCGCTCCAGTTGGTGCCGAACTGATAGGCCATGACGAGGCCGGAGACCACGCCCATGCCGAAGTTGACCGCGAATATCTTCGACCAGAAGTGATAGAGGTCGCGGTAGACCTCCTCATGGGTCTTCAGCCAAAGGCCTTCGAGCACCGCCAGGTAGCTGGCGAGACCGATGGTGATGGCGGGGAAGATGATGTGGAAGGACACGGTAAAGGCGAACTGGATCCGGGCCAGGTCGAGCGCCTCTAATCCGAACATGACGATTCCTCTTCAGGCTGACGCTAACCCCACGGAAGGGTCGAGCACCGTACCTTGCGCATGCGCAGGGCGTTCTTGCGTGATGTCTGTATTTCCAATGGTTCAGTTTCGAACCACCGATCTGGTGTCGGTTCGGGTTCTTTTCGCTGCTCAATCAGAATGGACCACCATCCGCATTGACGCCGCTCAAGAAACTGCATCGATCTTACGCGCCCAGGGTGCGCGGACTGGAGTGGTGGGTTGCCGCGCGACGGGGTGTCGCGCGACAGCTTGTCTCAGGCTGCACCACCTCGGCTATATGAACAAAATCGAATATGAAAATGAAAAATTAATATTTTATTGGAATAAAAAAGCCGGGTAACTTTCGCTGCAACCGCTGCCGAGTGAGCCGCGGAAAAAGAATCCACCGCCCGTACGAAGGCCCCATCCCGGCCGGCCCGGACGCCAGCGGTCATCTGCCCCACAAGGACATCGCAATGAAAAAGCTGCTGCTTCTGACCGCCCTCGCCGCTGCCTTCACCACTTCCGCCTTTGCCAACGAGAAGCTGGTCGTCGCTGCCACCCCGATCCCCCACGCCGAGATCCTCGAGCTGATCAAGCCGACCCTGGCCAAGGAAGGCGTGGACCTGGAGATCAAGGTCTTCACCGACTACGTGCAGCCCAACGTGCAGGTCGCCGAGAAGCGCCTGGACGCCAACTACTTCCAGACCAAGCCGTACCTGGACAACTTCAACTCCGGCAAGGGCACCAACCTGGTCACCGTGACCGGCGTGCACGTCGAGCCCTTCGGCGGCTACTCGAAGAAGTACAAGTCCATCGACCAGCTGCCTGACGGCGCCACCGTCGCCATCCCCAACGAAGGCAGCAACAGCGGCCGCGCCCTGCTCCTGCTGCAGAAGGCCGGTGTGATCAAGCTCAAGGACCCGAGCAACGCCCTGGCCACCCCCAAGGACATCGCCGAGAACCCCAAGCACCTGAAGTTCAAGGAGCTGGAATCGGCGCTGCTGCCGCGCGTGCTGGACCAGGTCGACCTGGACCTGATCAACACCAACTACGCGCTGGAAGCCAAGCTCAACCCGGTGAAGGACGCCCTGATCCTCGAAGACCGCAACTCGCCCTACGTGAACTACCTGGTGGCGCGTCCGGACAACAAGGACAGCGATGCCCTGAAGAAACTCTCCGCCGCCCTGACCAGCCCGGAAGTCAAAGCCTTCATCGAGAAGAAGTACAACGGCGCCGTGGTGCCGGCCTTCTGATCCGTCGCCCGGCAGCTGGCCGGGCGCAACGACTCCCACGCTGGGCGCACCTCGAGTGCACCCGCTTCGACGCCGGTGGGCAGGTTCCACCGGCGTTTTTCTTTCCCAAGGACTTGCCATGAGCGACCACGCCAAAGGCCCCTCCACCCGCGCCGTCCACGCCGGCCATGATGCCGACCGGCGCATGGTCACCCGCGCCAAGAGCCAGCCGATCTACCAGAGCTCGGTGTTCGTCTACGACTCCCTGGAGCAGGTCGACGACTTTCTTGCCGGCAACCCCGACAACTACATGTACACGCGCATCGGCAACCCCAACCACAGCGCCGTGGAAGAGCTGCTGCGCGAGCTGGAGGACGGTGAGGACGCGCTGTTCTCCGCCTCCGGCATGGCGGCCATTTCCGCCGCACTGCTGGGTGTACTGGGCGCCGGTGATCACCTGATCGCCAGCCGCGAGCTGTATGGCACCACCCAGAGCCTGATCGAGAAGGAGCTGACGCGCTTCGGCATCGCCTCCACCCTGCTCGACTTCAACGACCTGGCGGCGGTGGAGGCGGCGATCACCCCGACCACGAAACTGATCTACACCGAGACCGCCTCCAACCCGCTGGTGCGCGTGAGCAATGTCCCGGCGCTGGCCGATCTCGCCCACCGCCACGGCCTCAAGCTGCTGGTGGACAACACCTTCCTCTCGCCGGTGCTCTACCAGCCGCTGCGCGATGGCGCCGACCTGGTGATCCACAGCACCACCAAGTACCTCAACGGCCACAGCGACGCCATGGGCGGCGCGCTGGTCGGCGATGCCCAGTGGATCGCCGCCGCGCGACGCTTCCAGATCAACGCCGGAGGCAGTGCCAGTCCCTTCGAGAGCTGGCTGAATTTCCGCGGCGCCAAGACCCTGGCCCTGCGCATGAAGGCCCACTCGCAGAACGCCCAGGCACTGGCCGAAGCCCTCGAAGCACACCCGCAGGTCGCCCGCGTGTTCTACCCCGGTCTGCCTTCGCACCCGGACTTCGAGCTGGCGCAGCGGCTGTTCCGCAAAGGCCATTCGGGCATGTTGAGCTTCACCCTCAAAGGCGGCCTCGATCAGGTCGACGCACTGATCGGCGCGCTGCAACTGGCCGAGTTCGCGCCCTCGCTGGCGGGAGTCGCCAGCAGCATCACCCACCCCGGCAAGACCTCGCACCGTGCGCTGTCCGCCGAGGCCCTGACCGCGCTGGACATCCACGACGGCACGATCCGTGTCTCGGTGGGCATCGAGGACAGCGAAGACATCGTCCGCGACTTCCTGCAGGCGCTGGACGCGCTGTAGGAGCAGAAGGAGACTCCCCATGAATGCACCCCACGCGCCGCTACCGCTGCTGACCTTCCCCGACGCCGACAAGAGCCCGCTGAGCATCCGCGCCAAGGCGCTGGTGTTCTTCGACCCGCGCTCCCATGAAGTGCGCGACGAAGTGGAACGCCTGGCGCCGTTGCCGCAGCCGGTGCTGATCCACGGCGAGACCGGTACCGGCAAGGAGCTGCTGGCCCGCCACATCCACCGCGCCAGCGAGCGCCCCGGCCTGTTCGTCGCGGTGAGTTGCAGTGCACTGAGCCGCAACTACGCCGACGCCGAGCTGTTCGGCTACGCGCCGGGCGCGCACAACGGCCCGGTGGCCAGCCGCGCCGGCTGGTTCGGCTCGGCCAACGGCGGCACCCTGTACCTGGACGAAATCGCCGACCTGCCGTTGTCGCTGCAACAGAAGCTGCTACGCGTGCTGCAAGAGCGCGAGGTGCTGCGCGTCGGCGCTCGCGAGCCGGTGCCGGTGGACGTGCGCCTGGTCGCCGCCACCAGCATCGATCTGGGGCAGGCAGTGAAAGCAGGGAAATTCCTCGAAGGGCTGCAGCAGTATCTGCACGACGGCAACCTCACGCTGCCGCCGCTGCGCGAACGCATCGGCGATATCCAACCGCTGGCCGAATACTTCCTCGGTGTACACGCGCAGCGCCTGGAGCTGCCGGTACCGCAGATCGCCAGTGACACCCAGCGCGCGCTGGAGGGCTATTCGTGGCCGGGCAATATTCGCGAGCTGGAGAACGTCATCCACTTCGCCCTGCTGGTCAGCCCGGACGAGGAAATTCGCCCGGAGCACCTGAACTTTTCAGGCGGCGTGGCGGGGTCGGGCGGCGTAGCAGGGACAGGCGGAGTGACGGAGGTCAGCGATGAGGCGCTGGAGCGCCTGGTGCATCAGCCCGGCGTCGAAGCGCAACTGCGTGCGCTACTGCAACGCCTGGAGCACGAGCGCGGCCCGGAGGCCGCGCTGTAGTCGCCAGCGCGACCCGAAGGGCCGCGCACGGGCGACAGCATGCAACTGGGGGTATTACTTGGTGGCGGTGTTCGAGTGAGCAACCACCGGAGTGCACGACGGGTTGGTCAGCTTGGCCGGATCGGTCAGCAGGCCCGGCATCATGCGCGAGGTGCAGTTGAACACGCGGCCTTTGGTGGTGGTGGCGACGTAGGAGAGTTCCTGGCCACCCAGGGCGTCCGGCTGACCGGCTTTGACGTCGCTGACGACCAGCTCGTCGGAAGAAGCCAGACCGATCATCTGAGCGGTAGCGGCTTGCAGCGGAACGATGGCCTGGTTGGTGGTCATGGTCTGGCAACCGGCCAGCGAAGCGAAGAGTGCAGTGGCAATGGCGATGCGTTTGAAGTCCATCTCGAGAGGCTCCCTGTTGGTGGTTTTTTGTCCTGCCGGGGGAGACTAACGGAATCGGCAAGTCAATCGCTATAGCCGTTTTACATGTTTTTCACGAAATATTGCACACCCGTTCAAGTTTTAAGGCTCGAACACGCTCTACTACGGGAACTGTGCTATGCGACGACCTGTTTCGCGCGGATAACAGCCGTTTATCGCGTCGAGGCCAGAAGCGGCGCTGAACCGATTCATCTTTGGCGACGAATGGTCGCAGTGAAAGGCTTTGCCGACTTGCAGGTCGGCAGGAGGGAATCCTGAGCAGGAAGTCAAAATCAGGTCTATTTCCCGACAATATCAATTAAAGCAGTCTCATCGACCATATCAATACCGCCCATCAAGACCATTCACTTCTTTTCGTCACAATCTTCAGGGAAAATGGCTATCAGGCGGTCGGGACCCATTTTCCCCGGCGCCATTGGAGACTATCGTGACCAGCTTTGCCGCTCTTGCTAACTTCTTCGCCGCCACCGCTTTCCTGACCGCGCCCGCGAAGGCCGACCCGGAACGCCGTGAGATCCGTGAGGCGAAAAAGAACCGTCGCAAGTAAAGCAGTACCCGCTCCGCTCGGCCCTTTTGACAGGGCCGGCGGCGGGACCACCGGTCCCGCCGATTGGCTTTTCAGGGCCTTCCCGTGTTTTCATTGAATGCTTGTTCAAGGAAAAACTCGAGGAACCCCGCCCGTTTTGTCCGCTGCACAATCGCCCCCGTCCGTAACACCTTCACCCTCCATGCGCATGAACCCACCGGTCTTCTACGGTGCGGCCGCGCTGATCCTTCTCTTCGCCCTGATCGTCATCAGCCAGCCCCAACAGGCCGGTGAATGGCTGCTCGCCGCGCAGTCCTGGGCCGCCGACAGTGTCGGCTGGTACTACCTGCTGGCGATGACGCTGTACCTGATCTTCGTGGTGGTCACCGCGCTTTCCGGCTACGGAAAGATCAAGCTCGGTGCCGACCACGACGAGCCGGAATTCAGCTACCTGTCCTGGGCCGGCATGCTGTTCGCCGCCGGCATCAGCATCACCCTGTTCTTCTTCTGCGTATCCGAGCCACTGACGCACTTCGCCCAGCCGCCACAAGGCGAGGCCGGGACACCGGAGGCGGCGCGCCAGGCCATGCAGCTGCTGTTCCTGCACTGGGGCCTGCACGGCTGGGGCGTCTTCGCCCTGGTGGCGATGGCGCTGGCCTACTTCGCCTACCGCCACAACCTGCCGCTGGCGCTGCGCTCGGCGCTCTACCCACTGATCGGCAAGCGCATCAACGGCCCCATCGGCTACACCGTGGACTGCTTCGGCATCATCGCCACGGTGTTCGGCCTGGGCGCGGACATGGGCTTTGGCGTGCTGCAGCTCAACGCCGGCCTGGACTTCCTTTTCGGCATCGCCCACAGCCATCCGGTGCAGATGACACTGATCGCGCTGATGATGGGCGCGGCCATCCTGGTGGCCGTCTCCGGCGTGGACAAGGGCATCCGCCTGCTCTCGGACATCAACATGCTGCTGGCCTGCGCCCTGCTGCTCTTCGTGCTCTTCGCCGGCCCCACACAGCACCTGCTCAACACCCTGGTCCAGAACATCGGTGACTACCTCGGCGCCCTGCCGACCAAGAGCTTCGACCTCTACGCCTACGGCAAGGACGGCAGCGACTGGCTGGGAGGCTGGACGGTGTTCTACTGGGCCTGGTGGATCGCCTGGGCGCCCTTCGTCGGCCTGTTCATCGCGCGCATCTCGCGCGGGCGGACGATCCGTGAATTCGTCTTCGGCGTGCTGTTCATCCCGCTCGGCTTCACCCTGGCGTGGATGTCGATCTTCGGCAACAGCGCGCTGGACCAGGTGCTCAACCACGGTTTCAGCGAGCTGGGTCGGGTGGCGATCTCCGACCCGTCCATGGCGCTCTACCAGATGCTGCAGAACTACCCGGCCAGCCGCGTAGTGATCGCGGTGACGGTGCTGGTCAGCTTCGTCTTCTTCGTCACCTCGGCGGACTCCGGCACCGTGGTGCTCTCCACGCTCTCCGCCCACGGCGGCAGCGCCGACGACGACGGTCCGAAATGGCTGCGGGTGTTCTGGGGCGTGGCCACCGCGCTGGTCACCGGCGGCCTGCTGTTCGCCGGCAGCATCGATGCGCTGAAATCAGCCGTGGTGCTGACCTCGCTGCCCTTCTCGCTGATCCTGCTGCTGATGATGTGGGGCCTGCACAAGGCGTTCTATCTCGAGTCCCAGCGCCAACGCGCACGTACTCACTCGCTGGCGCCGCCGCCCTCGGCCAAGCCCGGCGGCTGGAAGCGGCGCATCTCCCAGGCGGTGCACTTCCCCACCCGCGACGAGGTGTACCGCTACATGGTCGACGTGGTCAGCCCGGCGATCGCCGAGGTCTCCGAGGTGTTCCGCGAGAAAGGCCTGCAGGTGGATTCGGACCTGGACCTGAGCAACCTGGAAATCGGCCTGGAGATCGGCCACGGCGCGCAGCATCCGTTCCTCTACCAGGTTTCGATGCGCGGCTACTTCACCCCCTCCTTCGCCCGTGCCGGCATGGGCGGCCTGCACCTGAAGAACCGCCGCTACTTCCGCGCCGAGGTGCACCTTTCCGAAGGCAGCCAGGACTACGACCTGATGGGTTACAGCAAGGAGCAGATCATCAACGACATGCTCGACCAGTACGAGCGCCACCTGCAGTTCCTGCATCTGGTGCGCTGAGCCGCTCCTACGACAAACCCAAATGAAAAAGGCGCCCGCAGGCGCCTTTTTCACATCACCAAGCACCAGGCTCAGCCGCGGGTTCCGCCCAGCACCTTGCGGTAGAACAGCACGCAGATCGCCACAAAGACCACCAATCCCAGCCACTGCGCGGTGTCCTCGAAACTGCTCCCGACCAGCGCCAGGGGCGCGGCAGAGCCAGTGGTGCCGATAATGGCGGCAAGCAGAATGCCCATCAGGCTCTCGCCAACGATAAGGCCGGAGGCCAGCAGCACGCCCCGGCGCCTGGGCTCGTCAGTGAATTTCTCCGCGTCGACACCGGCTGCCGCGGCGCGCTTGGCCAGCGCCGTCTCCAGCAGCCAGCCGATCACCGCACCGACCACCAGGGTCATGCCGATGGTCGGCGGCAGGTAGATGCCCAGGCCGACCGCCAGCACCGGCAGGCTGGCCTTGCCGGTGCGGCGCAGCAGGACGTCCACCAGGATCAGCGCGATACCCAGCGCCACGCCGATCAGGATCATGTTCCAGTTCAGCGCATTGTGGAAAATCCCGCTGGCAATCGCCGTCATCAGCGTCGCTTGCGGTGCAGCCAGCGCAGCATTCGGGTCCATGCCCTCGCGCGGCAGCGCACCGGTGAAGCCGTAGGCGTTGAACAGCAACTCCAGCACCGGCGGGATCACCAGCGCGCCGACCAGGCAGCCGACGATCAGCGCCACCTGCTGGCGCCACGGCGTCGCGCCGACCAGGTAGCCGGTCTTCAGGTCCTGCAGGTTGTCGTTGGAAATCGCTGCGATGGCGATCACTACCGAGGTGGTGAACAGCGCCAGGGCGATGGCCAGCTTGCCGCCCTGCTGGTCGAGGAAGCCGGTTTCCAGCGAGCCGACGCCCAGGATCAGCAGCGACACCAGGATCACCGCGATGATGCCGATGCCGGAAATCGGGCTGCTCGACGACCCCACCAGGCCGGCCATGTAGCCGCAGGCAGCGGCGATCAGGAAGCCGAAGAAGAAGGCGAAGATCACGCAGACCGCCACCAGGCCCCAGAAGCCGAAGCCCTTGAGGTCCGGCGCGGCCTCGCCGAGGAAGTAGGAAAACACCACGAACAGCGCCACGAGCAGGAAGCCGGCGATGGCGACAATCCACTTCGCCGACAGGTCCTGCTCGGTGCGCAGGTCACTCACTTCACCACGTCCACGTACGGCACTCAGCGACGACCAGACACCCTGCACCATGGGCTTGAACAGCGTAGCGAGCGTCCACAGGGCGGCAATGCCGATGGTGCCAGCGCCGAGGAAGCGCACCTGGCTGCTCCACAGTTTGCTGGCCAGCTCCGGCAGGCTTTGCCCGGCGGCCAGCACGCTGTTCACCGAGAGCAGCGGCACGGCCACGCCCCAAGCGATGACCACGCCGATCAGGATGGCGATGCCAGCGGTAATGCCCATCAGGTAGCCGGCGCCCACCAGCGCCAGGGAGAAGCCGGTGGACAGTCGGAACGCCGCCTGCCCGGCGGTGATCCAGAAGCTGAAGCCTTCGGCGAGCACCTTGAAACCACTGCTGAGCAGGCTGAAAGCAGCGGCAACCACGCCGCCGGCAATGATGTCGCGCAGGCCGGGGCCACCGGCTTTTGTGGGTTTGCCGGCCTTTTCCTCTTCCTCGTCCTGGCTGCCGACGCGGAGGATTTCCGCCGCCGCCACGCCTTCGGGGTAAGGCAGGCTGCTCTGCACCACCATCACCCGGCGCAACGGAATGGTGTAGAGCACGCCGAGGATGCCGCCGATGGAACAGATCGCCGCGGTCTGCCAGAACGGGAAACCGCTCCAGTAACCGATCATCAGCAGGCCGGGGAGTATGAAGATGATCGAGGACAGGGTGCCGGCCGCCGAGGCCTGGGTCTGCACCATGTTGTTCTCGAGGATGTTGGAGCCGGAGAAGTAGCGCAGCACGGCCATGGAAATGACCGCTGCGGGAATCGACGAGGCGAAGGTCAGGCCGACCTTGAGGCCGAGGTACACGTTGGAAGCGGTGAACACCACGGTGATCAGCGCGCCGAGGATCAGGCCGCGAACCGTCAGCTCGGCGAGGTTGGACTCGTCGGGAATCCGTTCTTGCATGTAGGCAATCTCTTTATGAAGCGAAACTGCCAAAGCGTAGGACAGTGCGCCATCCACCGCGACCCAGAATGGCGACGAATGCGGTCTGCGGTGCGGCTTTGTTGCCTTAAGTCACGGGGATGACGGTAATTTCCGAGTCGCCGCGCCGTCTGTAGGAGCGAGCTTGCTCGCGAACGGATTCCAGGATGACTCCGGAGTTATGCGGTTCGCGAGCAAGCTCGCTCCTACAAATCAAACCGCCAATTCCGTGCGGCGAACTCAGTCCCGTAGGGCGCATAACGCCTAGGGCGTTATCCGCCACCGTGGCGGATAACCCGTTCCGGGTTATGCGCCCTACCGGTGCCCAGGGCTTGAGCGCAGTAAAAGTCAGAACGGTTTGTCGCCCAGTATGGTCGCCCTGTGCATCACGCGGCGCTGCGGGCGGTAGTCGTCCACTGCGTAATGCTGGGTCACCCGGTTATCCCAGAAGGCCACGTCGTTCTCCTTCCAGCGCCAGCGCACGGTGAACTCCGGGCGGGCGAAGTGGGCGAACAGCAGGTCGAGGATGGCGCGGCTTTCCGCCGGCTCCAGCTCGTTGATGCGGGTAGTGAAGCCGTCGCTGACGAACAGCGCCTTGCGCCCGGTGACCGGGTGCGTGCGGATCACCGGATGGCTGCGCGGCGGGTTTTTCTTGCGCGCTTCTTCGAGACGCGCGAGGTCCGCGTCGGTGGCGCCGAAGCGTTCCTGGGGGAAGGACTTGCTGATGTCATGGGTCGCGGTGAGTCCATCGAGCAACCGCTGCAGCGGTTTCGACAGCGCCTCGAACGCCGCGATGCCACTGGCCCACAGCGTGTCGCCACCGTAGGGCGGCAGTTGCTTGGCGGCCAGCACGGCGCCCAGCGCCGGGGTCTCCAGGAAGGTGACGTCGGTGTGCCAGATGGCGTTGTCGCGCACGTCGGTAACGGCGGTGTCGAGGACAATGACTTCGCGCTGCTCGGGCGAGCTGGGGTAGATCGGGTGAATGTGCAGGTCGCCGAAGCGCGCGGCGAAGGTCGCCTGCTGTGTCGGCGTCAGCGGCTGGTCGCGGAAGAACAGCACGTGGTGATCGAGCAGAGCCTGCTCGATCTGGCGCTGCGCCGAGTCGTCCAGCGGATCGGCCAGGCGCACGCCGGAAACGATGGCGCCCAGGGCCGGGCTGATGGGTTCGATGCTCAGGGTGGTCATGTTCGTGTTCTCTCGTGAGGTTCACGGGGAAAGGCGCCCTCTCCCCAACCCTCTCCCTGAAGGGAGAGGGGGCTTGTTCGGTGTATTCGGAAAGGGCAGTCAACCCCTTCTGCCGCGCATACTCATCCATGAGGCAGAGGTATCGAAGCCACTCAGGACAGTCCCCTCTCCCGCTGCGGGAGAGGGTTAGGGAGAGGGGCCTTTGGCTCTCGGTCGCATTACTCCCAGGAAGCGAAGCGCTTCTGCAGCCAGCGCAGGCCCAGCTCGAAAGTCAGTGCAATGGCGGCGATCAGCAGGATGCCCAGCACCACCACATCGGTGGCGAGGAACTGCGCGGCGGACTGCACCATGAAGCCCAGGCCACGGTTGGCGGCGATCAGCTCGGCGGCGACCAGGGTCGACCAGCCCACGCCCAGGGCGATGCGCAGGCCGGTCAGGACTTCCGGCAACGCGCTGGGCAGGATCACGTGGCGCACCACCTGCAGGCGGCTGGCGCCCAGGCAGCGCACAGCCTGGATTCGCGACTTGTCCACGCGTCGCACTCCGGCGGCGGTGGCGATCAGCAGCGGCGCGAACAACGCGAGGTAGATCAGCAGTACCTTGGACAGCTCGCCGATGCCGAACCAGATGACGATCAGCGGCAGGTAGGCCAGCGGCGGCACCGGACGGTAGAACTCCACCAGCGGGTCGAAGGCCGCGCCCACCAGAGGGTTGAGGCCCATCAGGATGCCCAGCGGAATGGCCGTCAGTACTGCCGCGCCCAGTGCCAGCAGCACGCGCAGCAGGCTGGTACCGATGTGTTGCCACAACGACGCATCGACGTAGCCTTCGGCAAGCAGGCGCTGGAAGGCCTCCACCAGTTGCTCCGGCGCGGGCAGGAACAGTGTGTCGACCCAGCCCAGGTGCGTGGCCAGCCACCAGAGCACAAAGATGCCGCCAACACTGCCGGCAGCGGCCCAGCGGCGGTAGTCGCGCGGCTCGCTGCGCACTTTTAGCGCAGCGGTGGGGAGTTTGGCGGCGAGGGTTTCAGTGGGCATGCTCGGCCTCCGGTTCTTCGAGGAACTCATCGAGAAGCAGTTGGCGCAAACGCGCGAATTCCGGGTCGGACTTGATGCTGCGCACCGGCTCGCCTGCGGCGTAGCGACGGGCGAAGTCCAGCGGCAAGCGCTTGACGATGCGCGCCGGCGGGCCATCCATCACCACCAGGTCAGTGGCGAGGAACAGCGCTTCGTCGACGCTGTGGGTAATCAGGAACAGGCCCTTGCCGGTCTTGCGCCACAGGTCGAGGGTCAGCACCTGCATGCGCTCGCGAGTCAGCGCATCGAGGGCACCGAAAGGCTCGTCGAGCAGCAGGAAATCCGGTTCCACCGCCAGCGCGCGGGCGAGGCCCAGACGCTGCCGCTGACCGCCGGACAGTTGCGAGATGCGGTAGTCCGAGTGCTCTCCCAGCCCCACCAGCTTGAGGACTTCATGGGCACGGGCATTGCGCTCGGCGGCGCCGACGCCGCGGATGCGCAATCCCAGCGCAACGTTGTCCAGCGCATTGAGCCAGGGCATCAGCGCGTCGTCCTGGAACACCACGCCGCGTTCGCCACCGGGACCACTGAGGGTACGCCCGTCGATCTGCACGCGACCGCTGTCTGGCGTCTGGAAGCCCGCCAGCACGTTGAGCAGGCTGGACTTGCCGCAGCCGGACGGGCCGAGCACCACCAGGGATTCGCCCTTGGCCAGGCTGAGAGTGAGGTCCTGCAGTACGACGCGCTCGCGTCCGCGCTGCTGGAAAGTGAGGCTGACCGCCTCGGCCGTCAGACGGCTCATGTTCTGCCCTCCGTAGGGTGAGAAAGGGATGCGGATCGGTGTCAGCCGTAGGATGGGTGGAGCCTGCGATACCCATCAGCATGGGTATCGCTTCGCTCCACCCATCCTACGGAGCGGCCCTCTCCCTTCAGGGAGAGGGTGCCCCCGCGAAAGAGTGTCAGGCCTCAGCGCTGCCCGACCTGCACGCTCTCCGCCTGGCGCACGTAGTCGGCGCTGACATAGGGCGAGTAGTCCTTGAGCACTGACGGCACGCGCTTCTGCTCTTTCAGGAATTCAGCCGTACCGGCGATGTCCTTGGCAGTGCCGCCGCCCAGCAGCGCGGAGGAAAGCTGCGCCTGGGCCTCGGGGAAGGCGGAGCCGGCCAGCAGCTCCGGAACGTCCTTCGGATCGGCGCCGGTCAGGCGGGCGATCTTCTTCGCCTGCTCGGAATCGGCAGTCCACTCGGCCTTGTGGGCGTTGTAGTCGGCGAAGGAATCCAGGCTCACCCTGGCAAATTTGGCGATCACTTCCGGGTGCTTCTCGGCGAAGTCCTTGCGGGCGACCCAGACCTCGAAGGTCGGCGCGCCCCACTGGCCGACTTCGGCGGCGTCGGTCAGTACCTTGCCGGATTTCTTGATCTCGCCCAGAGCGGGCGACCAGACGAAGGCGCCATCGATGTCGCCACGGCGCCAGGCGGCGGCGATCTCGGTGGGGTTGAGGTTGACGATCTTTACCTGGGTCGGGTCGATCTTCCAGTGCTTGAGCGCGCCCAGCAGGCTGTAGTGCGAGGTGGACACGAACGGCGTGGCGATGGTCTTGCCGACCAGGTCTTCGGGCTTCTCGATCTTGCTGCCGTTGCGCACCACCAGGGCTTCGGCGGAATTGATCTGCGCGGAGACGATGAAGGCGACGATGGGCAGGCCACGGGAGGTGGCGGCGGCCAGCGGGCTGGAGCCGATGTTGCCCAGTTGCACGTCACCCGAGGCGATGGCGGCGATCACTTCCGGGCCGCTGTTGAAGCGGCGCCAGTCGAGCTTCTCGCCGATGACCTTTTCATAGGTGCCATCGGCCTGCGGGACTTTGGTCGGGTCGATGCCGGTCTGGTAGCCCAGGACGATGTCGGCGAACGCGGCGCTCTGGAAGGACAGGGCTGCCGCAACAGCGACGCCGGCCAGGGCACGGCGTACGAAACGAGGCTTGTTCATGGTGTTTCCTCTGCAGGTAACGGCGGTGCCGGCCTCACAGAGGGGACGGACCACGGGACGGGGTTCGATGGGGTGAAACCTTGTGTTGAAATTTGCTATTGGAACCTGGCCCGGTGGTCCGGTAGAGCTAGATTACCGATATAAAAAACTTCGAATAAATAATTTTTAGTTCTTAACTTATGAGCGCCAGCGCTTGTCTCGATCCGGCTACAGGCCCCGTGACACGGCACCTCAGGTCGCACCGGCGAGCACACGGGCGCGAGTCCCCTCCTGACGCAAGCCGACCTGTACTGCCTGTTGCGCGACCGCGGCGGTTTCCGCCACCAGGGTCGCCAGTGCTGCGCTGCGGCTGAAGCTCAGGCCGTTGCCCGCCGCCTGGGCCGACTCGAACGCCACCGCCGACTGCTCGGACAGCCGCAGCCCCAGCGCCAGCAGCCGCTGCAACTCCCCCGCCGCCGCCCGCGCCGGCAGGCTCTCGAAGGCCTGCACAGCAAGGCCCAGGGCGATGTTCGCCTGCAGCAATCCGGCGAGGCTGCCGCGCAGTTGTGCACGGGGCGTCCACGGCAGGCCGGGCGGCTGCAGGATGTCCTCGGGATGCAGGCGCACTTCGTGGCAATGCAGCAGGCCACCGCCGTTGGGCTCGAATCGGTCGAGCCCGTTACGGTCCGCCGGCAACGCGGCGATCAGCAGCCCCTCACTGGGCGCATGGCGCGCCGAGATCAGCAACCAGTCCACTGCCTCGGCACCGAAGCAGTCATGACGCCCACCCTGCAGCAGGAAACCGCCGCGCCGGTGCTCGCGCACCAGCAGGCGGCTTTCCTGGTGATCCACCGCCTCACCCCACAGCCATTCGTGCTCCACACTGAGCGGCAGCAGTCGCTCGCGCTGCTCGGTGCTGCCCAGCAGCAACACGCTGGCCAGTTGCAGGTGATGCAGGGCGAACAGCCGGGCCAGAGTGCCGTCACGCTCGGAGAGATCGCGCAGGGTCTGCAGCAGCTCGTCCCAGCCGGCACCGCGGCCGCCGTACTCGCGCGGCACGGACAGCGCGAGCAGACTGGAAGCGCGCAGGGCGTCGCTCCAGCGCTGGGTAGGGGGCAGTTCGGAAAGAGTGGAAAGCGGCACCACCAGGCTCATGCAGACCTCGGTTCGAAGGGTGGATCAGTGGCCTGGGCGTATGGCGCGCGGGTGTACTGAAAGGAAGAAGAACGGCCTCCGAATGGAGGCCGTTTCATACCCTAGCGAATCGCGTGAAGCGCGCGAAATAACCTTTCGGGCTTAGCTCATGCCGCGAATCAGACGGCTTCCTTGCGCCGCCACTGCGGCAGACCGATCAGCACCACCGCACTGATGATCACCGCCATCGCCAGCGACTCGGCGAGACCGATGTGCTCGCCGGCAAACACCACGCCGAGCATCACCGCCACCGCCGGATTGACGTACGCGTAGCTGGTTGCCGCCGCCGGGCGCACGTTGGCCAGCAGGTACATGTAGGCACTGAAGGCGATGATCGAGCCGAACACCACCAGGTAGGCCAGCGCACCCCAGCCGGCAGCCGTGGGCATCTGCTCCAGGCGCTCGCCGCTGAGCAGGCTGCCCAGCAGCAGCACACCGCCGCCCACCAGCATCTCCACCGCGCTGGCCATGGCGCCACCAGGCAGGTCCAGACGCCGACTCCACACCGAACCGAAGGCCCAGGTCGCCGCCGCAAAGATAATCAGCGCCGCCCCCGCCGGGCTGCCCTGCAGGTTCGACCCCAGGTTGAGCAGCACGATACCGAACAGGCCCAGGGCGATGCCGGCCCACTCCAGCGCATTGGTGCGGTTACCGAAGAAACGCCCGAACACCAGGGTGAAAAGCGGCACGGTCGCCACTGCCAGTGCTGCCACGCCCGAAGCCACGCCCCAGTGCTCGGCCACCGTCACCCCGCCATTGCCGCAGCTGAGCAGAAGGATGCCGATGGCGCCCGCCGACAGGCACTGCCTGAGCGTCGGCAACGGCGCACCGCGCCAGAGCATCCAGAAGAACAGGATCGCCCCGGCGATGATGAAGCGGCAGCCGGCCATCAGCATCGGCGGCCAGGATTCGACGCCGATGCGGATCACCAGGTAAGTCGAGCCCCAGATGAAGTAGAGGGCGAAGAACGCAGCAATCAGGGTCAGTGAAACGCGGGCTCTGGGCATGGGCATCGTGGTCATGGGTGGGGCTCGACAAGGCAGGCAAGGCGCTTCATTTTATGCAGGTCAACCGCCCCGGATAAGGCACAGACAACGCCATTACAGGCATAACACTTTTCATTCGATGGATTTTCATCAGCCTTGCCGTCGAATCAAAACCGGAGTCGATTCATGGACAAGTACGACCGCGCGTTGCTCGCCGCCCTGCTGGAAGACGGCCGCCTGTCCTTCGCCGAACTGGCCCGACGCATCAACCTCTCCCCTCCCGCCGTGGCCGATCGCGTGGCGCGCCTGGAGGCCGACGGGGTCATCACCGGCTACCACGCCAGCGTAGACCTGTCGAAGATGGGCCGCTCGATCCAGTGCCTGATCGAGTTGCGGCTGAACGACCACCGCAGCAAGACCATGCTCGACCCACTGCTGGAAATCCCGCAGATCATCGATTGCTACCGCATCACCGGCGAAGCCTGCGTGATGCTCAAGGTAGCGGTCAGCTGCACCCAGGAACTGGAGGAGCTGATCGACCGGCTCGCCCAGTTCGGCACCAGCAAGACTTCGCTGGTGCTTTCCACGCCCTTCTCGCGGCGTGTGCATCCGGGGATGTTGCAGGGCGGTTGAGGGGCGCATCTAGAAGGAAATTGCGCGCATGAACACCACGCGCGTTGGCCTTTCGTAGGAGCGAGCTTGCTCGCGAACCGCCCAAACTTCGGCGCCAACCAGTGTTCGCGAGCAAGCTCGCTCCTACAGGTCCTGCCGGACAAAAAAAGGCGGCGCCGCTCGCGCGGTGCCGCCTGAAGTCACGGAGTTGCTACATCGCGGGACCGAAAAGCATCGGTCCCGCTGTATTGGATTACCGTTCGATGATCGCGGTCACACCTTGACCGCCAGCCGCACACACCGAGATCAAACCACGCCCCTTGCCGGCAGCGTCCAGCAGCTTGGCCAGGTTGGCAACGATGCGCCCGCCGGTGGCGGCGAACGGGTGGCCGGCGGCCAGCGAGCTGCCCTTCACGTTGAGCTTGCTGCGGTCGATGGAACCCAGCGGTGCGTCGAGGCCGAGGCGGGTCTTGCAGTAGTCCGCGTCCTCCCAGGCCTTGAGGGTGCAGAGCACCTGGGCGGCGAAGGCTTCGTGGATCTCGTAGAAGTCGAAGTCCTGCAGGGTCAGGCCATTGCGCGCCAGCAGGCGCGGCACCGCGTAGACCGGCGCCATCAGCAGGCCCTCGTGGCCACCGACGAAATCCACCGCCGCCGCTTCGCCATCCTTGAAGTACGCCAGGATCGGCAGACCGCGCTCCTTGGCCCATTCTTCGCTGGCCAGCAGCACCACCGAGGCGCCATCGGTCAGCGGCGTGGAGTTGGCGGCCGTCAGGGTGCCGCGCGGCCCCTTCTCGAACACCGGCTTGAGCGTGCCGATCTTCTCCAGGTTGATGTCCGGGCGCAGGTTCTGGTCGCGCACCAGGCCGCGGAACGGTGTCATCAGGTCGTTCTGCCAGCCCTCGTCATAGGCGGCGGCCAGCTTGTGGTGGCTCTCGTAGGCCAGCTTGTCCTGCTCGTCACGCGGGATTGCCCAGGTCTGCGCCATCAGCTCGCAGTGCTCGCCCATCGACAGCCCGGTACGCGGCTCGCCGTTCTTCGGGATGTGCGGCATCAGGTGGCGCGGGCGGATCTTCAGCAGGCTCCTGATCTTCTCGCCGTTGGACTTGCCGCGGTTGGCCTCCAGCAGGATCTTGCGCAGCCCTTCGTTGACGCCGATGGGCGCGTCGGAGGTGGTATCCACGCCGCCGGCGATGCCGCAGTCGATCTGCCCGAGGGCGATCTTGTTGGCCACCAGGATCGCCGCTTCCAGGCCGGTGCCGCAGGCCTGCTGGATGTCATAGGCCGGGGTTTCCGGCGCCAGGCGCGTGCCCAGCACGCACTCGCGGGTCAGGTTGAAGTCGCGCGAATGCTTGAGCACCGCGCCGGCGACAACCTCGCCCAGGCGCTCGCCGTGCAGCTTGTAGCGCTCGATCAGGCCGTCCAGCGCGGAGGTCAGCATCTCCTGGTTGCTCGCCGTGGAATACACGGTGTTGGAGCGGGCGAAGGGAATACGGTTGCCGCCGACGATGGCGACCCGGCGCAATTGGGTCATGCAGAGCTCCTGGGTGGATGAGCGTTAAAGTGCGCTCAAGGCTAACCTTAGCCGCTTGTGTCGCATTGGCCGCCCCGCCGTTGCGCAGGTCAGCGCGGTCAATTGCGCCGAACCCGCCGCTGCGTAGAGTGGTCAGCACTTTAGAGACCCTGTGCAGGAGCCCGTTCCATGACCGATCGCTACATCGCCTTCGCCAACTCCAACGTCGGCCGCCGCCTGGTCGGAGCCCTCGGCCTGCCCGCGCCGGTCCGCCTGGAGCGCTGGAGCGCCGGGCGCACGCGGCCGGTGGACGGAGCGTTGCTGCTCGGTGGCGAGGGCAACCTGAACGAGGCAGTGCTGCCGTTCGCCGAGCGCCTGACCGACGCGGTGTTCTCCTTCAGCGAAGGCCAGTACGGCCTGCCACGCTGGACCGCCGAGCATGGGCCGAAGCTCAAGGCCATCGTCTTCGACGCCAGCGGCCTGACCCGCTTCGAGCAGACCCTGGAGCTGCGCACCTTCTTCCAGGGCGCCCTCAAAGGCCTGGATAAATGCCCGCACGTGGTGATCCTCGGGCGCGCCCCCGAGTCCGTGAAAGACCCCATCGCCGCCAGCGTGCAGCGCAGCCTGGAAGGCTTCAGCCGCTCCCTGGGCAAGGAAATCCGCCGCGGCGGTAACGTGCAACTGGTCTACGTCGGCAAGGGCGCCGAGGACCAGCTCGAAGGCGCGCTGCGCTTCTTCCTCTCGCCCAAGAGCGCCTATGTGTCCGGGCAGGTCGTGCGCCTGTCCGCCTATGACAAGCAGGTGCAGGACTGGAGTCGTCCATTGGTAGGCAAGCGCGCGCTGGTAACCGGCGCCGCCCGTGGCATCGGCGCAGCCATCGCCGAGACCCTCGCCCGTGACGGCGCCGAAGTGGTGCTGCTGGACGTGCCGCCAGCCAAGGAAGCGCTCGACGCGCTGGCCGCGCGTCTTGGAGGGCGTGGCGTGGCACTGGACATCTGCGCCGCCGACGCCGGTGCGCAACTGGTCGAGGCGCTACCCGACGGCGTGGACATTGTGGTGCACAACGCCGGCATCACCCGCGACAAGACGGTCGCCAAGATGAGCGAGGCGTTCTGGACCTCGGTCATCGACGTCAACCTGAAAGCCCCGCAAGTACTGACCCAGGCGCTACTGGACGCCGGCAAGCTGCACGACGATGGCCGTGTGGTGCTGCTCGCCTCCATCAGCGGCATCGCCGGCAACATGGGGCAGACCAACTATGCAGTGAGCAAGGCCGGCCTGATCGGCCTGGCGCAGGTCTGGGCGCCGGCGCTGGGCAAGAAGGGCATCAGCATCAATGCGGTGGCGCCGGGCTTCATCGAGACGCAGATGACCGCTGCCATCCCGCTGACCATCCGCGAAGCCGGTCGGCGCATGAACTCCATGGGCCAGGGCGGCCTCCCGCAGGACGTCGCCGAGACTGTGGCGTGGTTCGCCCAGCCGGGTTCCGGCGCGGTGAGCGGGCAAGTACTGCGGGTCTGCGGGCAGAGCCTGCTGGGCGCCTGACCGATTCCAATCGACTCCATCTGCAGGATGGCGTGGAGCGATACCCATCAGTCCCTGCGGCAGCATGGGTATCGCTTCGTTCCACCCATCCTACGAACTGGACGCCTGACCGCATTCCCCTGTAGGAGCGGGCCATGCCCGTGATCGCGCCCATAGGGCGCTCCTACAGGGTTAATCGCCGCAGAAACGCGGGGGCAGAAGATCAGCTTCGCGCTGCGATCAGCTCGCGGAACTCCTCCGCGCTTACCCGATGATCGCCATCACGGTCGGCGCGCACGATCAGCGCCGGCTCCTGGGTCATGAACTCCGCCAGGCTGACCTTGCCGTCGCCATTCTGGTCCGGCCAGGCAATGGCGTTGGGGGAAACCTGCACGCTGGGGTTGGCAGGAGTCACTTCCTCGCGAGTGAGCAGGCCATCCTGGTTCCGATCCAGCCGGTGGAACATGCGCACGCGCATGGCGGACAGGTCTTCGGCCTCGATGAAGCCACTGCCATCGCGGTCCAGACGGGAAAACGCGGTCTCGCCCATTTCGCCCGCCACGGCTTGCTGAGCGCTCAGCAGCAGGACGGCGGACAGCAGCAGGGGCTGGCGGATTCGGCTTTGCATCGGGCATACCTTGGCGGGAATTGACCGGCAAAGCCTATCCAGAGGCGCGCTCGAAAGGGTTCGATCACTCCGCCGGCGGTTGCGGCCGGCCGCGGCGGCGGAACTCCACCGGGGTCTCGCCGACCCAGCGCTTGAAAGCACGGTAGAAGGTACTCGGCTCGGAGAAGCCGGTGCGTTCGACGATGACCTCGATACGCTCGTCGGTCTTGAGCAGCAGCTCCTTGGCCAGGCGGCAACGGTAGTCGGTGACCAGGTCGTTGAAGCGCACCCCGGCCATGGCCAGGCGCTCGCGTAAACGGCGGGCCGGCATGTCGAGACGGGCCGCGACCTGTTCCAGCGTCGCACCGCCATCCACCAGCAACAAGCCGATCAGCTCGCGCACCTTGCGCACCAGGTCCAGGCGCTCCACTTCCGCCAGCTGCCGGCGCGCCAGGGACTCGTGCATGCGCAGCAGTTCCGGCGCGGCGTGGCGCGAGGCCTTGTCCAGTACGGCAGCGTCGAAGACCAGGGCATAGCGCTCGGCGCCCAGCACCGCAGGGCAGCCATAAACCTCTCGGTAACGCGCGGCGGGCGCGCCTTCCTCGTGCATCAGCTGCACTTCATGGGGCTTGAAGTCGCCCTCGGTGAGCGCGTGGAACAGGCGCACCACCGCACCGGCGAGCATCTCGGGGAAGTGTCGGTTGGTCCCGGCGGTATGGCCGAGCAACAGCACGGCCTTCTCGCCCTCCACTTCCAGGCGGGCGTTGAGGGTGTCGGAGAGCAGGCGCACGTAGCGCAGGGCGTGGCGCAGGCCTTCGCCGAAGGTGGCACTGGAAAGGAACAGGTATTCCAGCAGCAGGCCATGGAACGCAGGCAGATGGCCGGCCAGGTAGAGGCCGACGTGCTCTTCGCCGCACTCTTCGGCGGCCGCCTTCCAGAACAGGTTCTGTGCGCTGTGGGGGAATCGTCCGGCAGGCAGGCTGCCAGCTGGCAGGCCGACGCGAGCCAGCACACGGTCGGGGTCGGTGCCGCTGGCGCGCAGGGCGTCGATCACCGGGCGCATCAGCGCCACATCGTCGGTCAGATCACGCATGGTGTTTTTTCTAGTTATCCATGGGGCGGGCCCATCTTAGGCAGCTTTCCTATCCCCCCTCAAGAGAATCAGGAAGCACGTTGAGGGAAATATCCGGGCAATCGGACGGTCACATTGACTTGCCTGCCGCGCGCCGCGTTGCCACGGCCAATGCCCGCGCCTGAGCGGCGGCTAAGCTGACTGAATGCCCCTCAGGAGATACCCGATGCCCCGCGATTGGCTTGACCTGTCCGCCCCACCCGCCCTCACCGGCCTGTTCGCCCGCGCCGCCGTGCGCCGCGGCGTGCGTGGCCGCAGCCTGCCGACACGCGGCCTGCGCTGCCCGGTCACGGTCGACCCGAAGCACCTGGAGCGCTACCGCAAGGTCTGCGGTTTTACCGACAACCACCTGTTGCCGCCGACGTATCCGCACATCCTCGCCTTCGGCCTGCAGATGGGCCTGCTCACCGACGCGAGCTTTCCCTTCCCGCTGCTGGGCCTGGTGCACCTGGAAAACCGTATCAGCGTGTTACGCCCATTGGGCGGCCTGGGGCCGTTCAACGTCAGCGTGCGAGTGCAGGACCTGCAACCCCACGAAAAGGGCGTGACCTTCAGCATCATCACCCAGCTGCACGACCAGCTCGGGCTGCTCTGGGAAGGTGACAGCCGCATCCTGTTCCGCGGCATGCGCCTGGACGGCACACCGCCTGCGCGCGAAGAAGTGGCCGAGTTGCCACTGGAGCAGATCGACGCCTGGAACTGCCCGGCAGACATCGGCCGGCGCTACGCCCGTGTGGCCGGTGACTACAACCCGATCCACCTGTCTGCCGCCAGCGCCAAACTGTTCGGCTTCCCCCGCGCCATCGCCCACGGCCTGTGGAACAAGGCGCGCAGCCTGGCCGCCCTGGGCGAGCGCCTGCCGATGGCCGGCTATCGGGTCGACGTGCGCTTCCAGAAGCCGGTGCTGCTGCCGTCCCAGGTCAACCTGCTGGCCAGCGAGCCAGCGCCCTCCGGGCAGTTACCAGCCTGCGTGGCAAGGACGACCTGCCACACATGGCCGGCAGCTGGAGCCCGCTGGACGTTTGACGCGCCAGGCTTGAAGCTATGGGGCTCACGTTGGAGCCCCATCTGCATGAACCTCGAAGCCATCACCGCGCGCCTGCACGCCATCCGCGACCACAACGACTGGAGTCGCTTCCACAGCCCGAAGAACCTGGCCATGGCGGCCAGCGTGGAAATGGCCGAGCTGGTGGAAATCTTCCAGTGGCTGCGCGAGGACGAATCGCGCCAGCTGCCACCGGAGAAACTCGCCCACGCCGGGCAGGAAGTCGGTGACATCGTCCTTTACCTGCTGCTGATGTGCGCGGAACTGGGCATCGACATGGACCAGGCGGTGCTCGCCAAGCTGGCCGACAGCGAACGGCGCTTCATCGAAGGAGGCGCCAAGTCGAGCGACTCCCCGAAGACCGGCGACCGCCATTTCGACGAACTGGCCACGCGCTTTGCCGAGAATATCCGGCGATGCCGAGGCAGTATCCGCCTCGCCGTGCTCCAGGCCGACCTCCGCCGAAGCCCTGCCCGACCGCCCGCTGCGCGTGCTGGATATCGGCGCGGGCCTGGGCCACATGTCGCTGTGGCTGGCCGGGCGCGGCCACGAGGTCACCCTCGCCGAACCCGCTGCGCCGATGCTCGAAGGCGCACGCCAGCGCTTCGAGGAAGCCGGCCTGCAAGCGACCTTCATCGAGGCGCCGTGGCAGGACCTGCTCGGCCAGCTCAACGAGCCTTATGACCTGGTGATCTGCCACGCCGTGCTGGAATGGCTGGCCGAGCCGCTGGCGATCCTGCCGGTGCTACACCAGCTGACCCGTGCCGATGGCTGGCTGTCCCTGGCCTTCTACAACCGCGATGCGCTGATCTACCGCAACCTGCTCAAGGGCCATTTCCGCAAACTGCGCAAGAACCGCTTCTCCGGCGAGGGCCAGAGCCTGACCCCGCAGGAACCGCTCGACCCGCGCGTGCTCGAAGAAGCCATGGCTGGCCACTGGAGCATCGAGGCGCGCGCGCAGCGGCGTACGCGTGTTCCACGACTACATGCCGGTGGAATTCCAGCACAAGGCCCGAACCGCTGGACCTGGTGGAGATGGGAACTGCAATACCGTCGACACCCTGCTTTCGCCGGCCTCGGCCGCTACCTGCACTGGCTGTGCCGGCCGCAGGATTAGATGATAGTTGCCACTGCGCACGCCCGTTGAAGTGACGTGCACAGGGAGTCCGTCATGCCACGTTACCTGTTGATCCTGCCGCTGTTCGCCGCCCTGGCCGCGTGCCAGAGCCCCAATCCCTACAGCAATGACTTCGCTGCGATCCCGCCCGCCCCCGCGCAGGCTCCAATCCGGGTAGCTGATCCAACAGCTTATCCTGCGCCGCCGCTGGACTACGGCCATACGTGTCCTGGAGCTGGGCCAACGGCACCAGTTTCGGCGGCCCCTTGCAGGATGCCGTCAGCGAAGCCCTCGATCAGCGGGGCCTGCGCCCGGCTCGCTCGAATGCACCGGCGGACCTGACCGTCAGTGCACAGCTTTCCAGCGAACAGCGCACACGACAAACCACCGATTACTACAACGGCGGCTACTACGGTGGCTACAGCCGCTGGAACGATCCCTGGTACGGCGGCTACGGCGCGTCCTATCCGGTCACTCGCACCTACGTCGTCACCGTCAGCGTGGTGCATATCACCCTGTTCGACGCGCGCAATCACCAGCAGGTCTGGAGCGGCAGCGCCGAGTATGAGGGCGGCAGCAACCAGAGCGACCAGGCCCGTGCGCTGCGTGAAGCCACGCGCAAGGCCATGGACGGTTACCCGCCGGGCTGACGGCCGGCTGGCCGGAAAAGTTGCCGCCCGGACATTTCCTGCGACCACGCGCAGCCCCTCTGCCGCTTGCCTTTGCGCGGACTCTGCGCTTGGATGAAAGCTCTGTCAGGAGTATTCCAACCATGATCCGCCGCTTACTGTTACTGGGCCTGATGCTCGGCCTCGCCGCCTGCGAAACCACCAGCGTCAGCCGCGACTACGACACCACCCGCGACTTCTCCCGCTACCTGACCTGGAGCTGGGCGCAGCCGGCCTTCGAGTCGCCCGGATGACCCGCGCATCAAGAGTGACCTCACCGAACAGCGCATCAGCGACGCAGTGGCCGATGAGTTCGACCAGCGCGGCCTGCGCAAGGCGCAGGGCGGCAACCCCGGCGACGTGAAGCTGCGCGCCTACCTGATCGTCGACCAGCGCCAGGACCAGGTCACCACCTACACCGGCGGCTACTGGGGCGGTTACTGGGGAGGCTACTGGGGTCCGCCACCCATGGCCGAGACTCGCAGCGTGACCTACAAGGTCGCCACCATCCAGGTCGACATGCTCGACGGCAAGGACGGCAAGCTGGTCTGGCGCGGCAGTGGCGAACAGATCATGCGCAGCAGCCCGCCGACGCCCGCCGAGCGCGAAGCGGCGATCCGCGAGACGGTGAAGAAAATCATCGCCCAGTACCCGCCGCACTGACCGTCACCCAGACGCCGGAGACCGCGTGAACCAAACCGCTCTGCAACACCGCCCCGCCCTCGCCGACGACCTCGGCGAGCTGGTGGGATTTCCCCAGGACGCCGACGAACTCTTCTATTGCTACCCCAAGGCAAGCTGGCCGCTGACCATCGGCCAGCTCGCCGCCGCCATGGCCGAGCGGCGCGGCAGCACCGTGGCGCTGCTCGACGGCAGGGTCGCCGGCTTCGCCGACTTCTACCAGTGGCAACCCAACGAGTTCTGCGCACTGGGCAACATGATGGTTGCGCCCTGGGCGCGGCGGCACGGTGTAGCGCAGTACCTGATCGAGGTCATGGAGAATCTCGCCCGCGACCAGTACAAGGCGCAGGTCATGAAAGTGTCCTGCTTCAACGCCAATGCCGCCGGCCTGCTGCTCTACGCACGCCTGGGCTACAAGCCGCAGGGCATCGTCGAGCGCGCCGACCCGCAAGGCCGGCGCGTCGCCCTGGTCCAACTGGAGAAAGCCCTTGTCCACGCCTGAGCCCCAGCGGGTACTGATCATCGTCAGCAGCGGCCCGAGCACCCCGGCGCGCTGCGCCGCGCCCTTCTACACCGCCACGCTGCTGGCGTGCATGGACGCGAAGGTCACCCTGTTCCTCAGTGGCGAAGGCACGCGTCTGGCCTTCCAGGACATCGCCGACAATCTCTACGCCGCCGAAGATGGCGAGCCCATCAGCCACTTCATCCAGCAGGCCAAGGAGGCCGGTGCACGCCTGCTGATGTGCCGCGCGCCAGGCGTGGCCATCGACGAAAGCCGGCTGATCGAGGAAGTCGACGAGATCGCCAGCGGTGGCGAGCTGGCGCGCATGATCCTCGAGTACGACCGGGTGCTGACGCTGTGAAGCTGCACGGCCTGGAGTTCCCCGACGATCTGCTTTATGCCCCCGACTACAACCTCTGGCTGCGCGAGGAAGAAGGCGGCGCCGTCACCCTCGGGCTCACTGCCTATGGCTGTGCGGTCTACGGACAGATATTCGCCTTCACTCCCAAGCGCGACGGCTGGCACATCGACTGCGATCGCAGCTTCGGCGTGGTGGAATTCGCCAAGGCTGCATCGTCTGCGCGCAGCCCGCTGGACGGCAGCGTTCTCGCCAGCAACGAAGCCGTGGTGCGCCGGCCGGGGCTGATCAACCAGGACTGCTACGGCGAAGGCTGGATGGTACGTCTCAAGCCCGATGACTGGGCCACCGCCCGTGGCCGCTTCCTGCAGGGAGAAGCCGCGCTGGAGGCCTTCGCCCGGCGCATGCATCTGGACAACTTCGATCCCGACGACGATGGGGTCCAGGCCCTGCGCCCATGACCCGGGCAGGCCTGAGCCTCGCGCTGCTGCTCGGCCTGCTGACCAGCCCGGCGCTGCGCGCCGACCAGCCGACGCAGGACGGCTTCGTCTATCTCGATCAGGTGCTGAAATCCGCGCGCTATGACGTGCGCTACGCCGGCGCCGACAACTTCGTCGGCGAGCCCATCGACGGTTACCAGAAGGCGCGGATCATCCTCACCCGCGAAGCCGCCGTCGCATTGGCAGCGGTGGAAAAGGACGTCGCCCTGAGCGGCCTGGCGCTGAAGTTCTTCGATGGCTATCGCCCGCAGCGCGCCGTGGATGAATTCCGCCGCTGGGCGACTGACCCGCAGGACATCCGGCAGAAGGCCCGCTACTACCCGGACCTGGACAAACCCGCACTGTTCCGCGACGGCTACATCGCCAAGCACTCCGGGCATTCGCGCGGCAGCACGGTCGATCTCACCCTGGTGGATTCGGCGACCGGGAAAGAGTTGGACATGGGCAGCCCGTTCGACTTCTTCGGGCCCATCTCCCATCACGGCACCGCGCAGGTCAGCGTGCAGCAGACGCGCAACCGCGAAACCCTGCGCCAGGCCATGCTACGACATGGCTTCGAACCCTATGGCGCCGAATGGTGGCATTACACGCTGAAAGCCGAGCCTTATCCCGAGACTTACTTCGACTTCCTAGTGCAGTGAAAGCGTCGCGGCCGTCCCTGGCCGCGGGATGGATCAATGGTCGTTCTTCGTCGAATTGTCGCCGGCGTTGTCCAGGCCCTTGGTGTTGTGGGTGCCCGGCGTAGTACCGGAAATCGCCGTCGCCTTGGACAGGCCACGGGTGTCCTTGGAATGCGCCACCGAAGAGGTCGTCTGGCCGTGGCCCTTGCTGTCGTTCTTCTCGCTGCCGTAATGGTTGCCACTCAGGCCATGATCGCGGGTGGCCTTGCCCGCGTGCTCGCCGCCATCGTTGGCGCCGTTACTGTTGCTGCCGTGATTGCCACCGGCGCCACCCTTGCCACCACCATGGCTGCCGCCGTTGCCACCGGCATTACCGCCGCCGTGACCACCACCGTTTCCACCGCCATTGCCGCCACCGTTTCCACCACCGCCGCCATTGCCCTTGGCATAGACCGAACCGATCGGCGAGAGGTCGGCGGGCAGCAAGGCTGTCGTGCCGAGTGCGAATGCACAGGCTACTGCAACAACCAGGGACTTTTTCATCTTGTAATCGCCTCCATGGGCGGGGTTTGGATATGCCTATGACCCTGCTACAGCCCCCGTGGTTCGTGGCGTTCCGACGAAATGCCAGCACGCGGGTGCCAGCTCTGGCGCTGCCATCACGGCGCCTCAGCGGCTACGCTTTGCCACACAGGCCCCTCAACATGGAGCAGTACGGATATGTCCAGACTCAAGCCTCTGCTATCGGCAATTCTCGGTCTTGCCCTGCTGGGCTCCAGCCCGCTGCTGCTGGCCGATCCGGGCAAGAACAAGGGCCATGGCAACAGCGGCCAGCACGGCAACCAGGGCCAGGGTGGCGGCAATAACTGGCAGGGTGGCGGCCCCAGCATCGATATCGGCGGTGTGCAGGTCATCCTCAATGACAACCGCAACTACTGGAACCCGGGCGCCTCGCTGCCACCCGGCATCCAGAAGAACCTCGCGCGCGGCAAGCCACTGCCACCGGGCATCGCCAGGAAACTCGACGGCCGCCTGGTCGGGCGCCTCCCCCACTATGACGGCTACGAATGGCAACAGGCCGGCACCGATTTGCTGCTGGTGACCATCGCCACTGGCGTCATCTACGAAGTGCTGCATAACGTGCTGGATTGATCTTCACAAACCTGTAGGAGCGGGCCACGCCCGCGATCGCGCCCATGGGGCGCTCCTACAGGTTTACCGGGAACTCCGCCCTCTGGATTACCCTCCAACCCTCGCCCCCACCGCCTTGCCGCTGGAGTTTCCGCATGACCCCGCAAGCCCCCGAATTCGACGGCCAGCGCTGGAGCAACGCCGACGAAGACCGCGTCGAAGTCGTGACCGCCGATCCCCGCTGGCCGCAACGTTTTGCCGAAGAAGCCGACGCCATCGCCGCGGCAGCCGACCTTCCCGGCCTGGGCATCGAGCACATCGGCAGCACCGCCGTGCCGGGGCTGGACGCCAAGCCGATCATCGACATCCTCCTGCTGCCGCCGCCGGGCAGCGACCCGCACCGCCTGATCGAACCGCTACAGGGCCTGGGCTACCAGTACTGGGCCGAGAACCCGGACACCACACGACTGTTCTTCGTCAAAGGCATGCCGCCGCTGGGCAGCGGACGCACCCACCACGTCCACGTCATGGACCTGAACGAAGCCTCGCGCCGCCTGCTGTTCCGCGACTGGCTACGCACCCATCCCGAAGACGCCCAACTCTACGCGCGGGTGAAGCACGAAATGGCCCGGCGCTTCCCTACCGACCGCGACGCTTACACCGAGGGCAAGGACGAGGTGGTCGCGCAGATACTGGGGCGTGCGCTCAATCCGCCAGAGCACCACCGCGACAGCTCAGGCGATGCGCCCCACGGAGGCGAAATCCAGGGCCCGGACAGCCCGCGTTAATCCGTCGTTAATCCACCCGGCAGAAGCTCGGGGCTCACTCTCAGGAGGAAGTCCCATGCTCAAACTCTCCGTGGTCACCTTCGCCTGCGTCACCCTGGTCGGCTGTGCCGATGCCCCGCACTACAACCACTTCGGCGCCATCGAATCGCCTGTGCGCGAATCCTTCGGCGAAGACAACCTCGAACGTCAGCCCACCCGCGTGCGCCTGCAAAGCGACGATTACTCAGCGCAGCAACAGCGGATGATGTGGGGCCAGTGACACCGCAACATCTCGGCAGACCGCGCCAGCGGCTGCCGATTGCGCTATAACGGGCGCTCCCCCACGCCACAGGAATGGATGCCATGGCCTTCGACTGGCACAGCGACCCGATCACCCGGCAAACCCCGCTGGATGCCCACTACCGCAACACCCAGAACGTCCGCCGCTTCATGACCCAGCACTGCGGCGACGGCTTCCATTTCGACCGCGCCTTCATGGCCTGGGTACGCAGCGGCGCACCGGCGGACATGGGGGCGGTGGTGGATGAGTGGAAGCGCCGCGCCATGGACCATAGAAAGGCGTAGTGAATGCAACGACCGACATTCACTGCCGAACAGGTATGCAGTCGCACCGGCAAAGGGAAACAGGACAAAAACGTCCGCCAGTGGCTCATCAGCGTACCCGTTACCGAAAGAGCTGAATTCCTCAAGAAACTCTGGCCGCTGAACTACCGCTACGCTCTCGAGCTGTTCCAGGCCGCGCAGCTTCCTGCCAATGAGAACAGGCAACTGGTCCGACATTGGCTCCGTACCGGTCACCACAATGCAGCCCAAGTTCTTATTCAGCGCGCCACAGCAGTCCTGGGGGAAAAGACGTTCTGGCGCATCGCCTCTGAGGAGACGCTGACTCCTGCCATGCGAGAATTTCTGAACTACTACGGCGGCAGACAATTGGACTCAATGTGCGCGGCCTCAACAGCTCCCAGCGTTGACTCCAGCTCCCAGCCATAGTGTGAAACTACCGTCGGGAATCGGCATCGCCTGCCGCACCACGCTATAGCGCAACGGCAGCACACCGCCGGTGCTGACCTTCAAGCGATCCGCCAGCGCCAGCACCTCCTCGAAGGAAGCCTCCGGCAGGTACTTGTTGAAGGAATAGCTGTCACGGCCGATCAGCACCTGTACCGCATAGACGTCCTGCCCGAGCGGGTCGTAGGCCAGCAGGCCCTGCAACTCGATGCCCGCCGGCAGCCGGAACAGCGCCCTCACCAGCAGCAACGACACACCGGGCACCACCTCCGCTGCCGTTGCCAGCGGCACCAGAAAGACATCCTCACGAACGCCTTCCTGCCAGCGCCACAGGTCGCTCAGTTCCAGATGCTCTTCGGTGAATTCGTCCAGCCTGACCATGGCCTGCTTCAAGAGTCGTTGTCGTTCTCGGCGGGAGCCCCGAAGTCAGGCCTGAATTGCTCAACTTGAGGCACAACCTCTCCGGTCAGCAACCAAACGGCGTACTGCGGATAGACCCGCAGCAGAATGCTCACCTCTTCAGTGCCCATGCGAATGATGCCTTTGCTGATGTTCTTCCAGCGCTGGTGGTTCGTATCACCCTGGAAGCTCAGATATTTGGGGCCCGCCAAACGAACTAATTGGACCGCCCTGCCGAGGATTTCATCCATATCGGAAATTTCATGCAGAGTTCAATATTTACCCCAAAGAAATCATGGGAGTAATATTTGAACCGTAAGTGAATACCTACCCACTAGCGATGGGCGTTATCGCTCGAATACTGAATGAATGACTCAACAACGAAAAGCGCGGCGGTCCGGTTTGCTCATCGGGGACAAAGGACGTGAATTCGTCATGGAGCCGCCAGGTTGGAATCCTCGATGCCCAGGAGAAAGACATGGTTAAGCTCGACCTAACCCAAGCCGCCGATCTCATTGGTAGCTACGTCCTCGTCGAAACCGTCTGCGACTCCGAACCAATCCCCGAGCAGTACTGCATGCAACTCGTCGGGGTAGTGCCACCTCTGGCCGGAGTGATCGAGCATTCCTATTTTCTCGTCATGGACCTGCTCGTCCCGTCGAAATTTCCCGAGGAACTGTTCTGGCACAACATCCAGTCATTGATTGTGCTCGGTTCCGAGGTGGCAAGCGCTCGCAAAGAATTGATGCCCGAAGAGGGGATCATGATCTGCTGAAAGAAAGTGGCGGAAGGCAGTGAGAGTCGAACTCACCCAGGAACGGCTGCCGTCCCCCACCGGGTTTGAAGCCCGGCCACGCCACCGGGCGTGATTGCCTTCCCTGGACAGAAGCCGGCTGCGCGAGTGCAGCGGCGAAAGCGGGAGCCCGGATGTTGCCACTATTGCCGTGACGGATGCCAGCGCGGCGATGCCGCAGCAGCCGATAAATCAGCCAGCCCCCACCATCCACCGAGCACGGGAGTCCCCATGGGCAACCTGTTGTTAAGCCGCAATATCCTTGAAGCCATCCATCTCTTCGCCGAACCGGAGTGCTCCGACGAAGAACTCATCCGCCAACTTCGCAGCCAAAAGCTGGTGATCAGAATCGGCGGGGTCTGGGAGAAACAAGTGAGACTTGTCATCGCCGCGCCGCCTTGTATTCGAGTTTTGCGCGAGGAGCTGCTGCCGGCCGACGAGCATCAGTAACACCGCGCGAAGAACCCGTCATCCTTTCGGATCGAATGCACTCCTAAGGTATCCACCTTCGACGAAGGCCCCTTTCCCGGTCGAAGACAAAGGTTCAGACAAGAACAAAACTAGCTTTCCGTCCGCGAAAATCCGCTCATCGAGCACATTGCAATGCTCCGGAGGAGTAGTTCCAAGAGTTCAACTCCCTCTGCCCGGAAGGTCCACTTAACCTCCAAGCGGTCCGCCGCCTCAGGCAGCTACCGACCCATAGCGGTCATTAGCTTCTGCCTGTCTACGAGTTTGTATACCCTCTCGAAATTCGTTTCGCACACTCGTTTCAATGATCGGGATCTTCTATGCAGACTGACCAGACCAGGCTACTCGCCCTCGCATTGCTTGAGATCAGGACGCTGCTCGCTGACTATTTGGGCGGCGAAGCAGATGCTCCAATGTGTGTTCGTGTTGCGGCACATATGGCCTATGCCCTCCACAATGAGGCGGAGGCTGCATACAGCAACACTGACTATCAACTTGAACACGCGATCCGGAAAATCTCAGCGATCGATGAAGTCCTTGGTGTTTCGGACGGCGCCGCATTGCTGAGTAGATTTGAAAACGAGGCGACACTCACTCCACATGGCTCTCAACCTGGATGACCCCTTCTGGCCGATTGCTGCCTCTGAGGAGAGGCAGCTACCGACCCAAAGCAGTCGTTCGTGAATGGCCCTAGACGACCGAAAGCAGTCTATTGAAGAGCTGAGCAGCAAAGGTCGGAAGTCTTACCGTCATGCGAGTTCTATTGCGTTGCCGCCATCTCAAAGAACCGCTTGCGAGGCTCAGGAAGAGCAGGCAAACCTTTAGCTCGCCGTAATCAGTTGCGCGATGATGGCGCCCACCGATAGTGCGAGCGCTACCAGCGACACGCCCAAAGACCAAGCGAATTTCGAGTGTTCTTGATCGGCAGTTGCCAGAATCGCGGCCAGGTAAGGCAAGTTGACGGCGTGTTTCAGTTCGCCGGCCTTCACAGCGAACAGCTTGACTGACGAGTTTTCACCGGTCGGATATGCATACTTGTGGTCTAGGTAGTAGTAGAGATACCCGAACAACATGTGCTTGTCGCATTTCAGCTTGGCCGCTATCGCCTCAATGTCCGTCTCAATCATCACCGTTCCGGCTGTCGAAGCCTTCGTCGGAAAGGATGGGGCGTACGTGTCGTAGATGCACCGGAGCACTTGCCTTTCCGTCGGAATATTCAAGGTCATTCAACGTCGTCCTGTAGTGATGGGCTGGCCTAGCCAGCTGGATCAAAGCCAGAGAACAGAATCAGATCCATTCGGCGCCCGCTTCTGGCCGGCAGCGGCCCATGCCGTTCGGCAGCTACTGACCCATAGCGAAAATCAGACAATCCGATCACGAATGGCCGAAGGCCAACGCCGGCGAGCTTGGCAAGTTCAGCAGACTTTACATCTGGCCTTCAATATATCTAGCCAAGACCATTGCATCATTCACACTTTCAAGCCTGACAGTAAACTCTCCAGCGTTAGTTTCTTTTGCTCTTGGAATTCGACTAAAGATCTCTTCGCGAGAATACTTCGGGAGCCGCAGACATGGCTTCCGAAAATAAAATAACATCCATTTCTGATTTGGAATGAACGAAAAGTCCCAGTCGTTCCCGCGTAGAAAACGAAAATCCTTGATGTGTCCGTGCGAGCTAGGAAAGAATTCATAACCTTTTAGTACTGAGGCCCACCCAATCATATAAAGGAACGCTTGTTTGACCTCTGTCGTGCATAGGACTTCGTAGTATTCTCGATAAAGCTCGCTATTCTCAGCTCCACGCAGCATTTCACCACCTCTCAAGCCTTAGTGAATATTTCTGAGTATGGTCTATAGCCCGCATGTGTCCTGCCTGAACTACTGATTGTCGCCACTCCAAGTTCCCCACCATCGCCACTCTTTGCAGCGGTGCGTGGCCTTCTGAAGGGGATAGTGTGGGCTAGACCCGATTCCACCGAGTGAATCAGCCGCTGTTCCTTAGGCAAATCGACAGACTGCTTCTGGCCGATTGCTGCCGCTGGCTCGCCCGGTTGCACCCCTTGGCAGCCAGTGGGATCAGGTAGTATGCGGTTAGGGAGGACATTTTGCATTTGCTCCACTTGAGCAGGGCCGCTAGCTTCGGCCGATAACTGCGGAGCACTTTGAGTTCGACTGATCCATAATGCCCGGTTATAGCTAGAGCAAGGATGCAAGCGATGTCTTCCCGATTGAAAGCCGTTCTATTTGCATGTGCAGCCGCACTGGCTTGCCAGGAGAGCTTCGCCAGCACTTCGTTGATGGACCAGTTTTTTCATGGCAATGGCCAGCTGGCACTTAAGATCGCAGGCACAGCAAGTGACCAGCGCCTTGCAGACCAGCGCGAGCAAGCACCTGAGATCAGTGTGCTACTGCAATCCATCTCACCCCTCATCGCCAGAGGCGAAAGTGGCCTTGCCATTCAACGCCATGTGCTGAAGCGGTTTCATGAACTGGGCTGGCAACCGATGATGGTTGGTTACAATGGCTATCCGGCGGCGATAGCCATTTCCATGAATGATGGCGTGTTGAACGGTTTCCCCACATCGCAACCGATCCCGCAAAACACACTGGTAAAGGTTGAGTTGGTAGCGGGAACGCCTTACTCGCACTTGGCCCAGACTTGGACATTTGCCGGCAAGAATGCCACCCAGAAACAAAAGATGATGTTGGAAGCCGCCCGGCTTGCACTACGTGAAGGCGTCGAGCAGGTACATGCCGGGGCAGAGCTGGATGGTATTGGCGAAGCAATTTCGAAGACGCTGAATGCGAGCCACATTTATCCCGTCAAGGAGTATTGTGGTTACGCCATGGGGGCCGCGCGTATTGAGCCGCCGCAGATTCTCGGTTACCGCCCTGCACATCCGAGCAATCTCCTGATGCATGCAGGCCAGGTTCTCAATGTGTATGTGCTGGCGCAAACAGGCGAACACAACACCCGTGTCAGTTTGAGCAATGGGCTTGAAGCCTTTACATCAGACGGAGGCGACTCCGTGGTGCTCTCGGTGATGGTTGAAGTCACCAGCGACGGATATCGCTTGCTGACCAGATTTGTCGATTAAAACAGAGGTGCCAGGCTGATTTGAATGCTGCGGTTGTGAAGTAGTTTCTTGGATTCTCTCAAGTTGCCGATGTTGCCCCGGAAGCGTGAAAGAGATTGCCCGGCGTGTTCCTGTGAAGCTCAAGCCAGCTAGTCAGCATCCAGCGAATGCCGTCCGTCCGCTTCTGGCCGACTCCTGCCAGAGCAAAAAGAGAGCGGAAAAGGGAACAGATTTATTTTTCACACGCCGCAGTGGGCACCGGGTCATCCGATGCACCCCACGCAGCGCGGCAATGTCACTATGGCCAAATAACATCTAATTGCCATTTATTGGCCAGGAAAAAGGCGGCAAATTGTCGGGCCGTGCTCTAACCTCGCTAGCAGTGTCCCAAAGAGCCCCACGGCATGAAGCCCACTCTACCCATCCTCGACATTTCTCCTCATCAGGGTATTGGTCCCATCTGTCTAGGCGACACACGAGCCATGGCGCGGGATGCGCTGGCCGCCGTGGGTTTCCCGCTGGAGTCGTACAACGGGCCGACGGACTACTTCTGTCAGGCCGCGATCCAGACCGAGTGCGACGAGCGCGGATTCGTCTGGTTCATCGGCCTGTCCCAGAGTGAGCGTTACCTTGCCCGCTACCGGGGCGTGGATGTTTTCTCGCTGGCGGCCGGCGAGCTGTTCTCGCTGATCGCCTCGGCGGACGATTCCGGCGCGCACGAATTCACGGAAAGCGAGTATCTGTTTCCAGGGCAGATCATCACGCTGTGGGACGCGGACGAGCAGTACGACCGCCAGGGCAACGAAAGTCGTCCGGTGTGGGCTCAGGTGGGCATCGGCAACGCCGACTACGTTGAAGCGGTCTCGGCCCTTTGATCCACAGGCGAACTTTGTGGCGCCAGGGGCTCTATGCTTGTCCCGCACGCTGACAAGGGAATTCCATGCTGAACGCAAAACTCACCAGGGCGCTGCTCTGGCTGGTCATCGTCATGCTCGCCATCGCCGTGCTGGCGCTGGGGCTGCGGGTCGCCGCGCTGCGCAACATCCCGCCGCTGGAGCCGTGGCACACCTGGGTGCCGAGCGATCTGCACAGTGCTCAGATTGACCGCATCGACTGGGCCGGCTACCTGGCCGCCGAGGACAAGCTGATGCAGGCCATGCGCAAGGAGATGGCAGTCAGCCTGCAACCCTTCGAGCGCGTCGCCTACAACCGCTACTTCGACCAGAGCCAGGTCTACCCCGGCCACTTCGCCACCGACTGGAATCGCTCCTACGAAATGCGCCCCGCCGGTGAAGTGCGCGGAGCAGCGGTACTGCTGCACGGGCTGACCGATTCGCCCTACAGCCTGCGCCACCTGGGCGAGCATCTGCGGCAGCAGGGCTTCGTGGTGATCGCGATCCGCATGCCGGGCCACGGCACCGTGCCGGCCGGGCTCACCGACGCGGACTGGGAAGACTGGATGGCCGCCACCCGGCTGGCCGTACGCGAGGCGGCTACGCAACTGCCCAAGGGCGCACCACTGCTGATGGTGGGCTTCTCCAACGGTGGCGCGCTGGCCATGAAATACAGCCTGGATGCGCTGGACGACCCGAGCCTCACGATGCCGAAACAGGTGGTCCTGATTTCGCCCATGATCGGCGTCACCCGCTATGCGCAATTCGCCGGTCTGGCCGGCCTTCCGGCGCTGCTGCCGGCCTTCGCCAAGGCGGCCTGGCTGAACGTGCTGCCGGAGTTCAACCCGTTCAAGTACAACTCCTTCCCCATCGCCGCGGCACGCCAGACAGTGGAGCTGACCGACGCCGTGCAGGCCAGCCTGGAGAGCGCCAGCCGCAGTGGCAGCCTCGCTCGCCTGCCGCCGATCCTCACCTTCCAGTCCCTTGCCGACAGCACCGTCAGCACCCCGGCGGTGATCAGCAATCTCTACGACCGACTACCGGCCAACGGAAGCGAACTGGTGCTGTTCGACCTCAACCGCTCGTTGAACTATGGCCCGCTGCTGCGCCCGGAAATGGCCACGCTCGGTGATCGCCTGCTACCGGAGCGCGAGCGCAACTACGACCTGACCGTGATCTCCAACAGCCCGCAAACCAGCCAGGCCAGCGCCCTGCACACGCCAGCCCACAGCCAGCAACAGGAAAAGCTGCCACTGGCGACCAGCTACCCGCCGGACCTGTTCTCGCTGTCCCATGTCGCGCTGCCCTTCCCGCCCGACGACGCGCTCTACGGGCAACATCCACAGGCGGGAGAAGACTTCGGCATCCACCTCGGCACCCTCACCCCCCGAGGTGAACGCGGCGTGCTGATCGTCGGGCTGGACCTGTTCCAGCGGGTGACGTCCAACCCGTTCTACGACTACCTCGTGCAACGGGTGGATCAGGTGTTGCCGAAGCACTGACGCCTGCCTGGGCCCAGCACGACGACAATCAGGGTGACGGTGATGTCATTCAGCACCGCCGCTCCTTCTCATTGTTTGCGAGTTGCGTCAGCTCGATGAGCGGCAAATTCCGCTTCAACTTCCTCGTCCGGTCGCCCATCAGTGGAGTTCAGAGAAGCCCTGGCAGCCTCGACTTTCGCTTGCAGATAATCGTCATATTCCTTCTCACTGGTAGTAATGGCCAAAGCCGAATCCTCCCTGATCCGCCGCTCATTGCCGAAGCGCCGGGTGAAGCCGATGCGGTCGAAATACTCCAGCAGCTGGATGCAGCGTTTGCGGCCTATGCCGATGCGGTCGCGGAAAGCGGCGGCGCGGATGATGCCGGCTTCGTCGCGCAGGTGAAGGGCATGGCCGGCGAGTTGACGCAGAGTCTCTTCGGGGTAGAACAGGTCCTTCACCACCTGATGCAACTGTCCCAGGCGTGCAAGCTTGCGCAACAGCAGGCGCACATCGCCCTCCTCCGCACCCAGCTCGCGGGCGAGGTCACGTACCCAAGGCGGATCAAAGGAGCCGGCCAGCAAAAGCGGCCAGAGGCGTTCGCGCAATGCCTCGTCAGCTTCGCCCAGCTGGACGCGGTGATCCGGCAGATGCAGCCAGGGGCCGCTGCTGTCGACGCTCCCCGTCGCCAGCAGGCTTTCCAGCAGGGCGATGAAGACCGGGCGTTCGAGCGGCGCAAAGGCGTACCGGCGCAGGCGGTCGCGGTCGGGGCCGAGTTCGTCGGGGGCTTCGGCGTGGAAGCGCTGCAGGGCATCGAGCAGTTGCTGTTGCAGCGCCGACCAGCGCTCGGCGGCGAACAGCCGGGCGCCGAGCCGGGTGTGGATTTCGACCAGTTCGCCGGGCAGCTGCCAGCCCTCGCGCGGTCGGTTGAACTGGCGCGCCAGCAGAGCGGGGTCAAGGCCATTGCTGGCGTGCGCCAGCAGCGTCGGCAAAGCGCTTTCGAGGCTGTCGCCCTGCAGGGCACGCAGCTGCTCCAGACGCTCCGGGCTGCGCCGGTTGCGCGCAGGGGCGAACGGATCGAGCACGTAGCCGCCGCCAATAGTGCGCTGCGCGGACTGATCACGGAGTACCAGGCGGTCGCCATGCACGGCATGGCTGGGCGCATTCAGCACAAGCTGCGCGAAGGACCGCTCGCCAGGCTGCAGGCGCTCGCCTTCGAGCAGCGCGACGCGGCCGGTGACGTCCTGTGCGCCAAGGTGGACATGCACCGGAGTCCAGTGCGCAAAGGCTCGGGTTTCACTGGGCAACAGGCCCAGGTCGATATCGATACGCGTGGTGGGCGCATGGAGTTCGCCAGCGATCAGCCAGTCGCCCCGGTGAATCTGCTCGAGGCTCAGGCGTTCGCCTGCGATATTGACCGCCACGCGCTGGCCGGCATGAGCCTGCTGCGCTTCGCGGTTCTGCGCGTGCAGACCGCGCACTCGCACACGACGCCCTGCAGATCCCAGCATCAGCTCATCGCCGACCTGAACACTGCCGGCGAAGGCCGTTCCGGTGACCACCACGCCGGCTCCACTGACACTGAAAGCTCGGTCGACAGCCAGGCGGAATCCACCTTCAGATGCGCCCTCACGCGTCTCTCGGGCAGCATCGCACAGGGCGTGGCGAAGAATATCGATGCCTTCGCCATTGCTGCTGGACACCGGGATGATCGGTGCGCCGACCAGCGCCCCTTTGGCCAACAATGCCTGCACTTCACCTGTGGCCTGCTCCACCCGTTCGGACAGCACCCGGTCGACCTTGGTCAGGGCGACGATGGCGCGGCGGATTCCCAGCAGCTCGACAATGGCGAGGTGCTCGCGGGTCTGCGGCATCACGCCGTCGTCGGCGGCCACCACCAGCAACACGAGGTCGATGCCGCTGGCGCCGGCGAGCATGTTGTGGACGAAACGCTCGTGGCCCGGCACATCGATGAAGCCGGTGAGCGCGCCATCTCCCAGGTCGGCGTAGACGTAGCCCAGGTCGATAGTGATGCCGCGTTCGCGTTCGGCGGGGCGGCGGTCGCCTTCCACGCCGGTCAGGGCGCGCAGCAGCGAGGTCTTGCCGTGGTCGATGTGCCCGGCGGTTCCGACTATCACGCGTCGCCCTCGGCCAGCAGCGGCAGCTGTGCGACGAAGCCGGGCTCGTCGTCGAGCTGACGCAGGTCGAGCCAGAGCGCGTCATCGTCGATGCGGCCGAGCACCGGGATCGGCAGGCAGCGCAGGCGTTCCTCCAGGTCCAGCAGAGCACGGCCGCGTTGGCGCTTGGGCTGGTTCGGGCGCAGGCACAGGGCGGAGCTGGGCAGGCGCGCGACCGGCTGCGCACCGCTGCCGATCATGCCCAGTGCATCCTCGGCGCTGACGCTCCAGCCTTCGCCGAGCAGCGTGGCAAACGCCGGCGCAAGGCGCTGGGCCTGGGTGCGGATATCGGCCTGCGGGCGGCTGAGCAGGCGCAGGCTGGTCAGGCGTTCGGCCAGGCGGTCCGGGTCTCGGTAGAGGTTCAGGACGGCTTCCAGCGCGGCGAGGGTCAGCTTGTCCACCCGCAGGGCGCGCTTGAGCGGGTTCTTCTTGATCCGTCCGATCAGTTCCTTGCTGCCAAGGATCAGGCCGGCCTGGGGGCCGCCGAGCAGCTTGTCGCCGCTGAAGGTGACGATATCGGCGCCGTCGCGCAGGGCTTCCTGCACCGTCGGTTCCTTGGGCAGCCCCCAGCGGGTGAGGTCGACCAGGGTGCCGCTGCCCAGGTCCTCCAGCAGCGGCAGGTTGTGGGCATGGGCGATCTGCGCCAGTTGCGGCGTCGGCACGCTGGCCGTGAAACCCTGCACGCTGTAGTTGCTGGTGTGTACGCGCATCAGCAGGCCGGAGCGCGGGCCGATTACGGCCTCGTAGTCCTTGGCGTGGGTGCGGTTGGTGGTTCCGACCTCGACCAGTTTCACGCCGGCGCGGGACATGATGTCGGGGATGCGGAAGGCGCCGCCGATCTCGATCAGCTCGCCACGGGAGATGATGCCTTCCTTGCGCGCGCCCAGGCTGTTGAGCGCCAGCAGCACGGCAGCGGCGTTGTTGTTGACCACGGTGACGGCCTCGGCGCCGGTCAGCTCGCGGATCAGCCCGGTGATGAGGTCGTCGCGGTCGCCGCGTTTGCCAGTGGCCAGGTCGAATTCAAGGTTGAGCGGGTAGCGCGCGGCCAGTGTGATCGCTTCGATGGCTTCCTCGGGGAGCAAGGCGCGGCCGAGGTTGGTGTGCAGCACGGTGCCGGTGAGGTTGAACACACGCCGCACGCGGCTGGCGTGGTGTGCCGCGAGGCGCTCGCCGGCGCGGCCGGCGAGCACGGTTTCTTCCAGCTCGACGGCGGCCAGGTGGCCGTGGCGAGCGGGTTCGCGCAGCTCGTCGAGTAGGTCGCGCAGGGTCTTGAGCAGTGCCTCGCGGCCATAGCGTTGCTGCAGCGGCTGGCAGGCCGGGCTGCGCAGCAGGCGGTCGATGGAGGGCAAGCGTACCGAGGTCATGGACGGGCCTTAATGCGAAGTCGATGGCTGGGATCAGTCTAGAAGACCAATACGCCCGGGGAAGTGCGGCTTTCGTAGGGCGAATAACCGCTCGCGGTTATCCGCCGGCTCTCCCGCTGCGAAGTGGGCGGCGGATAACGCGTTCCGCGTTATCCGCCCTACGTGGCTTTGTAGGATGCGGTGGAGCGTAGCGATACCCATCAAACCCTTTGCCGCGACAGCATGGGTATCGCTTCGCTCCCCCCATCCTACGAAGAGCCGCCCGGCGCCAGCAGGAGGTTCGGCGCGGTGCGCAGGTAGCCGTCTTCGGCGAGGCGGATGTCCAGTGCGAGGCTGGCCAGGTCGTCCGCCTGGGGTTCCGCGTGCTTGTCGTGCTGCAGGTAGAACTGCTTGAGGTAGGACTGGCAGCCGGGGCAGGTCTCGGCCTTGAGCGGTGCCTGGTCGCTGGCGACGCCTTCGCGCTGCAGCGAGTAGTAGGTCAGGCCCTTGCTCTCGGCACAGTGGCTGCATTTGACGCGCACGTAGTGCCATTCGCAGGAACACAGCGAGCAGGCCAGGTAGCGCAGGCCGGCGTGTTTGCCCTGGTGGCGGATCATCCCGGCCACCGGGGGCGCACCGCAGGCCGGGCAGAGGGTCTGGCTGTCAGTCTCCACCAGGGTGTCGTCGGGCAGTTGCAGCAGCCACTGGCTGAAGGCGACCTGCAGCACGGCGCCAAGGAAGGGCACGAGCGCTGGCGGCAACAGGTCGAACTGGCCGTTGAGCAGCCCCAGTGCCCACGCCTTGCGCTGGCCGGAGTCGGCGTTGCGCAGGGTCTTCAATGCCTCGACCACCGCCGGGTTGGCGGTCTGCTCATAAGCGTCGAGGAAGGCGTCCAGCAGAGGCAACCACGCACCTTCGCGCACCAGCACTTCATAGGCCAGCGGCGGCATGCGGTGCTCGCGACTGCGGGCCAGGGCGGCGGCGTCCGGCGTGGGAAGGAACAGCTTGCGGTCGAGCAGCGCCTGCTGGGTATCGCAGACGCCGGCAATCAGTTCGAGGTAGCCCTGCAGGGGATTGCCCGGTGCCAGTTCGCGCAGGCGCGCGGCGCGGTGGGAGAACAGGTCACGGGGCGGCAGGTTGAACAGCGGCGGGATATTCGCGGCAGCTTCGATCTGCCCGGGTTCGAGAATTCGGCCGGACACGCAGGACTCCTCGTTGGGTGCGGAGCGGGCCGGTGAAAAACCCTCTCCCTAGCCCTCTCCCTGAAGGGAGAGGGGATGGTTCGTGCCGGCTGATGCACTGGCGTCAGCCGGCGATTACATTGAGCGTCAGTGGCCCTTGCCCTTGTCCACATCCTTGAGCCACGCGGCATGGTGCTTGCGCGCCCAGCCGCGGCTGACCCAGCCGTAGAGCATGGCGCCCATCGAGCCCTTCACCCAGATGCCGGCGTAGATGTGCACCAGGATGCTGCAGATGAGCACGAAAGCGGCGAAGGCATGCAGCAGCGAGGCGATGCGGATGATGTCGATGCCGAACCAGTGGCTGAAGTAGGCCCGCCACATCACGATGCCCGTCACCAGCAGCACCAGCATGCACAGCAGCAGGGTCCAGAACAGCAGCTTCTGCCCGGCGTTGTAGCGGCCGACTTCCGGAAGGTTTTCCTCGCGGTTGGTCACCACGTCACGCCATTGCTTGAGCCACTGCACATCGCGCTTCTCCACCAGGTTGTGGTGGGCGAAGCGGATCACCAGGCCAAGGAAGAACAGGAACATCGCCACCCCGAGGAAGGGGTGGAGGATGCGCGTCCACGGGCCGCCGCCGAACAGGTTGGTCAGCCAGAACATGGCCGGGTGGAACAGCGCCAGCCCCGAGAGGCCGGCGAGGAAGAACAGGATGGCCACCATCCAGTGGTTGCTCCGTTCGTTGGCGTTGTAGCGTTGGATGTCTTTTTTCATGCTGGGCTCCTGGGAGCGCTTGAAAGCACCCTCTCCCCCAACCCTCTCCCTGAAGGGAGAGGGGGCAGAACGGCGTGGGCGATCAGCGAGGATCACGCGGGTCATAGGCATGCACCGAAGGGTCGACCTTGTGCACCGGCGCCTGCGGGTCGGGTCCGTCTTCCTCGTCCTCTTCGACCCGGTTGGGGCCGATACGGGTGTAGTGGAAGAACCCGGCCAGCACCACGCCCGCCATGGCCAGCAGGCCCAGCGGTTTGGTGAGGCCTTTCCACAGGCTGACCATCGGGCTGATGGCCGGCTTGTCGGGCAGGCCGGCGTACAGCGAAGGCTGGTCGTTGTGGTGCAGCACGTACATGACGTGCGTGCCGCCCACGCCTTGGGGGTCATACAGACCGGCGTTCTCGAAGCCACGGGATTTCAGGTCCTCGATGCGTTCGGCAGCATGCTCCTTCATGTCCTCCTTGGTGCCGAAGACGATGGCGCCGGTCGGGCAGGTCTTCACGCAGGCCGGCTCCATGCCCACTGCCACGCGGTCGGAACACAGGGTGCACTTGTACGCCTTGTGGTCCTTCTGCGAGATGCGCGGGATGTTGAACGGGCAGCCGGTGATGCAGTAGCCGCAGCCGATGCAATGGTCCTGGTTGAAGTCGACGATGCCGTTGGCGTACTTCACGATCGCCCCGGGACTCGGGCAGGCCTTCAGGCAGCCGGGCTCCTCGCAGTGCATGCAACCGTCCTTGCGGATCAACCATTCGAGGTTGCCGTTGGGGTTCTCATGCTCGGTGAAGCGCATGACCGTCCAGGACTGGTCCGTGAGGTCGATCGGGTTGTCGTAGGTGCCGTGGTTGTGGCCCACCTCGTCGCGCAGCTCGTTCCATTCCGAGCAGGCGACCTGGCAGGCCTTGCAACCGATGCACTTGGACACGTCGATCAGCTTGGCCACTTCCTGTTCGTGCCGCACCGAGGGTGACGGCAGGGTCGTGGCGGAGCGGGCGTAGATGTCTTGACTACTCATGCTTCACCTCACGCCTTTTCCACGTTGACGAGGAAGGACTTGAACTCCGGCGTCTGCGTATTCCCGTCGCCCACGAAGGGGGTCAGGGTGTTGGTCAGGTAGCCGTTGCGCGCGACCCCGGAGAAGCCCCAGTGCAGCGGGATGCCCACGTGGTGCACGGTCTGGCCGTTGACCTGCAGCGGCCGGATGCGCTTGGTCACCACCGCCACCGCCTTGATGAAGCCGCGGTTGGAGGAGACCTTCACGCGGTCGCCGGCCTTGATGCCGATTTCCTTGGCCAGCGCCTCGCCGATCTCGACGAACTGTTCCGGCTGGACGATGGCATTCAGACGGCAATGCTTGGTCCAGAAATGGAAGTGCTCGGTGAGTCGGTAGGTGGTCGCGGCATACGGGAACTCCTTCGCCGTGCCGAACAGCTCCATGTCGTTCTTGAACACCCGCGCGGCCGGGTTGCTGGTGGCCTTGGGGTTGTCCTTGTGCAGCGGATTGACCCCGATGGGTGTCTCGAACGGCTCGTAGTGCTCGGGGAACGGACCTTCGGCCATCTTGTCGACGGCAAAGAAACGCGCTACGCCTTCGGGGTTCATGATGAACGGGTTCATTCCCGCTTCCGGTGCCGAGTCGGCCTTGAAGTCCGGGATATCGGTGCCGCCCCAGGCCTTGCCGTTCCACCACACCAGGCGCTTCTTCACCGGGTCCCACGGCTTGCCGCTGACATCCGCCGAAGCTCGGTTGTAGAGGATCCGCCGGTTGGCCGGCCACGCCCAGGCCCAACCCAGGGTCTGGCCCATGGCGTACGGGTCGCTGTTGTCGCGGCGGCCCATCTGGTTGCCCTGCTGCGTCCAGGAGCCGGCGAAGATCCAGCAGCCGCTGGCGGTGCTGCCGTCGTCGCGCAGCAGCGCGAAGGCCGGAAGCTGCTCGCCGGCTTTCGCCAGGACCATGCCGTTGTTCGGGTCGACCAGGTCGGCCAGCGCCTTGCCGTTGTACTCCTTGGCGATCTCTTCCGGGGTCGGTTCGTCCGGCGTCAGGTACGGCCAGTCCAGACCCAGGATCGGGTCGGGGAAGGCGCCGCCATCCTTGCGATAGGCCGCCTGCAGGCGATGCAACAGGCCGCTCATGATGGCGATGTCGGTACGTGCCTCACCCGGCGGCTCGGCGCCTTTCCAGTGCCACTGCAGCCAGCGGCCGGAGTTGACGATGGAGCCGTCTTCCTCGGCGAAGCAACTGGTCGGCAGGCGGAACACCGTGGTCTGGATGGCTTTGGTGTCGACGTCGTTGTGCTCGCCGGCGTTGCGCCAGAACTCGCTGGTTTCGGTCGCCAGCGGGTCCATCACCACCATCCACTTCAGCTTGGCCAGCGCGGCGCTGACCTTGGCCTTGTTGGGGAAGGAGGCGATGGGGTTGAAGCCCTGGCAGAAGTAACCGTTGACCTTGCCCTGGTACATCATGTCGAAGTAACGCAGCACGTCGTAGCCGGCGCCGGGCACGTCCAGCTTGGGCAGCCAGTCGTAGCACCAGTTGTTGTCCTTGGTCGCGGACTTGCCGAACCAGGACTTCATCAGGCTGACGTGGAACTTGGGATAGTTCTGCCAGTACGACAGTTGCCCCGGACGCAGCGGCTTGGCCGTGCGCTTGGCGAGGTAGGCGGTGAAGTCCTGCTCGGCATCGCCGGCCAGGGTCATGTAGCCGGGCAGCGAGTTGGACAGCAGCCCCAGGTCGGTCAGGCCCTGGATATTGGAGTGGCCGCGCAGGGCGTTCATGCCGCCGCCGGGCATGCCGATGTTGCCCAGCAGCAACTGGACCATCGCACCGGTACGGATCATCTGTGCGCCCACCGAGTGCTGGGTCCAGCCCAGGGCGTACATGATGGTCATGACCTTGGTCGGCGCCGCGGTGGTGGAAATCTCTTCCCACACCTTGAGCATCATGTCCTTGGGCGTGCCGCAGATGTTGCTCACCACGTCCGGCGTATAGCGGCTGTAGTGCTGCTTCATCAGGTTGAACACGCAGCGCGGATGCGTCAGGGTCGGGTCGACCTTGGCAAAACCGTCCTCGCCCAGTTCGTACTGCCAGGACGACTTGTCCGGATAGGTGCGCTTCTCCGCGTCGTAGCCGTTGAACAGGCCGTCTTCGAAGCCGAAGCCTTCCTTCACGATGAAGGAGACGTCGGTGTAGTTGTGCACGTATTCCTTCTGATACTTGTCGTTTTCCAGCAGGTAGTTGATCAGGCCGCCGAGGAAGGCGATGTCCGTACCGGTACGGATGGGCGCGTAGTAGTCGGCCACCGAGGCGGAACGGGTGAACCTGGGGTCGACCACCAGCAGGCGCGCCTTGTTGTGCGCCTTGGCTTCGGTCACCCACTTGAAGCCGCACGGGTGCGCTTCAGCGGCGTTTCCGCCCATGATCAGAATCAGATCGGCATTCTTGATGTCGGTCCAATGGTTGGTCATGGCTCCACGGCCAAACGTCGGGGCAAGACTTGCCACCGTCGGGCCGTGTCAGACACGCGCTTGGTTGTCGAACGCCAGTACGCCGAGAGAACGAACCACCTTGTGGGTGATGTAACCGGCTTCGTTGGAAGACGCCGACGCGGCCAGGAAGCCGGTGGTCAGCCAGCGGTTCACCGTCTGGCCCTGGGCATTCTTCTCGATGAAGTTGGCGTCGCGGTCTTCCTTCACCAGCTTGGCGATGCGGTCCAACGCCTCGTCCCAGCCGATGCGCTTCCACTCCGACGAACCCGCTTCGCGAATCTGCGGGTACTTCAGGCGGTTGGGGCTGTGGACGAAGTCCAGCAGGCCGGCGCCTTTGGGGCAGAGCGTGCCGCGGTTGACCGGGTGATCGGAATCACCCTCGATGTGGATGATGTTCTGCGCAACGTTCTTCGCCGCGTCACCCTGGCTGTACATGAGGATGCCGCAGCCCACCGAGCAGTACGGACAGGTGTTGCGGGTCTCGACGGTGCGCGCAAGCTTGAAATGGCGGATCTGGTCGGCGAATGCATCCGGGGGTGCCATCCCGAGTGCCGCCAGGCTCGATCCTCCAAGGCCCACGGCGCAGACCTTGAAAAATTGCCGACGGTTCATATCCATCGTGCGTCTCCTGATCAGGCAGCGTACGTCCGGTGCATGGCCGGACCCTTGCTGCTTAAAAGATAGCCAAGCTGAGGCAATAAGCCAGTCTTCAGCCGGGCGCTGACCTTGCACGTGGAGACTTTGCGGCGCATTGACGCGCGTCAGTGCGTCACTCAGAACGCACTGCCAAGTACCCCCAAATGGGCAACGGGCGGGTAGGCGCAGGAGATACTTTCGCCGTCGGGGCGACAGGCGGATTGCGCGCGATCCGGCTGCAGGGATTCATGCAGCCCGAGCAGCGCCACGCCGATGAGGGCAGCGAGCAGGTAATGGCGCGCGTGTCTTGTTCTTATCGCTTTCATGACGACCTCCGTCACTTCAGCCTGCGATCGGGGCCTTGCAGCCCTGCCATGGTTTCAGTCTGGAAGCTGTGGCGCTCCTGTCAACCGAAGCGCTTGACCGAAATGCCCGAACGGCACGGCAGCCGGGCCGTTAACCGCCCCACCGCCGTCCCGTTAGGGTGGCAGGACCTGATTGCCCAAGAGCGCTTCCATGTCGTCCGCCGCCTCGCCCTACCCTCACCTGCTCGCCCCGCTGGACCTGGGCCCCCTCCAACTGCGCAACCGTGTGGTGATGGGCTCGATGCACACCGGGCTGGAAGACCGCCTGTGGGACTTCGGCAAGCTCGCGGCCTACTACCGCGAGCGCGCACGCGGCGGCGTCGGGCTGATCATCACCGGCGGCTTTGCGCCCAACCGCGAAGGCTGGCTGCTGCCGCTGGGTAGCAGCCTCACCAGCGGCCTGCAAGTGCCGGCGCACCGTCGCCTGACCCAGGCGGTGCACCGCGAGGGCGGGCGCATCCTGCTGCAGATTCTCCACGCCGGGCGCTACGGCTATCACCCACTGGTGGTCTCGGCCTCACCGGTGAAGTCGCCGATCAGCTGGTTCGCCCCGCGCGAGCTGTCCGAGCGCGGCATCCTGCGCACCATCGCCGCCTTCGTGCGCTGCGCGAAACTCGCCCACGCCGCCGGCTACGACGGCGTGGAGATCATGGGCAGCGAAGGCTACCTGCTGAACCAGTTCCTCTGCCCCCGCACCAACCAGCGCGAAGACCGCTGGGGCGGCGACCTGGGCAACCGCATGCGCCTGCCGCTGGAGATCGTCCGCCGCACCCGCCGCGCACTGGGCGAGCGCTTCGTCATCAGCTACCGCCTGTCGCTGCTCGACCTGGTGGATGGGGGCAACAGCTGGGACGAAGTGCGCACCGTGGCACGAGCCCTGGAAGGTGCCGGGATCGACCTGCTCAACACCGGCGTCGGCTGGCACGAATCGCGCGTGCCGACCATCGTCACCTCGGTGCCACGGGCGGCCTTTGCCGAAGTCACCGCGCGCCTGCGCCGCGAACTGCGCGTGCCGGTGATCGCCAGCAACCGCATCAACACGCCGGAAGTCGCCGAGCAGTTGCTCGCCGAAGGCCACGCCGACCTGGTCTCCATGGCCCGACCGCTGCTGGCCGATCCGCAGTTCGTGGAGAAGGCGGCCGCCGGCCGCGCCGCGTCGATCAACACCTGCATCGCCTGCAACCAGGCCTGCCTTGACCACGCCTTCGCCAACCGTCGCGCCAGTTGCCTGGTCAATCCACGCGCGGCCTTCGAGACCGAGCTGCGCTACCGCAAGGCGCGCGTCCACAAACGCATCGCGGTGATCGGCGCGGGGCCGGCCGGGCTGTCCGCCGCCTGCGTTGCCGCCGAGCGCGGGCACCGGGTGACGCTGTTCGAGGCCGCTGCGGAGATCGGCGGGCAGTTCAACCTGGCCAAGCGCGTGCCGGGCAAGGAGGAATTCCACGAAACCCTGCGCTACTTCGCCGTGCGCCTGAATGAGCTGGGCGTCGAGGTGCGGCTGGGCCGGCGTATCGCACGCGGCGAACTCAGCGGTGAGTACGACGAGGTGATAGTCGCCACGGGCATCCAGCCGCGCACGCCGTCGATTCCGGGCATCGGCCACGCCAAAGTGCTCAGTTACCTCGATGTGCTGCGTGGCGCGACGGTAGGCCAAAGGGTCGCGCTGATCGGCGCAGGCGGCATCGGCTTCGACGTCGCCAGCTTCCTGCTGGGCGAGCGCGACGGCCCGCAACCCCTGGGCGAATGGCTCGGCCAGTGGGGCATCGACCTGGACAACGCCACGGGTGGGGGACTTATCCCGCCGATCGCCGCCGCCTCACACCGGCAGCTCTGGCTGCTACAACGCAAGGCCGGCCAGCCTGGCGCCGGGTTGGGCAAGACCAGCGGCTGGGTGCACCGCGCGCACCTCAAGCATCACGGCGTGCGGATGCTGGGCGGTGTGGAATATCTGCGCATCGACGATGACGGCCTGCACCTGCGCACCGACGGCCAGGAGCAATGCCTGGCGGTGGACAACGTGGTGATCTGCGCCGGCCAGGAGCCGCTGCTGGAGTTGCAACCGACGCTGGCGGCAGAAAACCTGCGCTACCACGTCATCGGCGGCGCCAATGTGGCGCGTGAGCTGGACGCCAAGCGGGCCATTCGCGAGGGCGCCGAACTCGCTGCGCGGTTGTAGCGACGTTATCCATGATGCTCTGGCGTGGCCGGGGGCCCATCGCGGACAGAGTCCGCTCCCACACCAGGTTCAGCATGTGGGTAGGAGCGGATTCATCCGCGATCGCTTGAGGCAGTGCTGGAATCCCGCCTTAGCTCCCGCCCATGGGACGCTCCTGCAGTTCCGAGCAGTCATCCCTCCAGCAATACCTTGATCGCTCGCAAGTCCTTCTCCACCCACTGGGCGTCACGCTCGAAGGTGGCGTCGTCCATCTGCGGCTGGCGCAGCAGGGTGAGTTGCAGCTCGCAGCCATCGCCATTGGCGATCAGTCGCAGGGGGATATGCGCGGCCGGCGCCTGCTCGGGCAGCACATCATGGTCGAGCACACCGAACGCATTGCGCGGCGAGAAACGCACGCGCATGGGGCCCTGGGGCGTCTGAGCCAGCCAGAGATCACCTTCCAGCGGCTCGATGGCGCTGCACAGGCCCGAGGCCCAATAGGGGAAGTTCTTCGGCTCAGCGAGGAACGCATAGGCCGTGTCGCGCGGCCGCTCGATGCGGACGCTCAGCACGCGGGATGCTCGGGTGGCCATGGTCGGGACCTCCATCAGGGCGGGAGCGATGCTCCCGTCTGGTGCATACTACGCGGCTAACTATTCTCGATCGACCGCAGGCCAGCCCTTTGCTGCCCTGCTTTCTCACCATTTCCGGAGTTTCCCATGCCTACGCCGCCCTGGTGGATGTTCGTCCTGCCGCTGATCGCCGGCGCCTGCCTGCCACTGCAGGCCGGCATCAACGGCCAACTGGCCAAACAGGTGTCCAGCGTGCTGGCCGCCGCGCTGATTTCCTTCTTCGTCGGCATGCTCGGCCTACTGGTCCTGACCCTGGCCAACCGCGAGTTCCCCAGCCTCGCGGCGATGCGCGGGATGCCCTGGTGGCAATGGTGCGGCGGCTTCCTGGGGATGTTCTTCATCTTCATCGCCGCCTTCGCCGCGCCGCGCGTCGGTGCGCTGATGTTCATGGTGCTGGTGCTCGCCGGCCAGCTGGGCATGGCGCTGGCGCTGGACCACTTCGGCTGGGCCGGCTTCAAGGAAGCGCCGGTGAGCACGCTGAAGATCGCCGGCATGGCCGCCATCGCCGTTGGCATCTGGATGATCCGCAAGGGCTGAACACCATCTGTCTACTCTGAGCTCGGATGGCTCGCCCGCAGGAGATTTCCATGACCGATATCCAGGTGATCCTGGTCGACGAACACGACAACCCGACCGGCACGATGGAAAAACACCAGGCCCACCATCTCGGGCTGCGCCACCGCGCCATCTCGGTCTATGTCTTCAACCACGCCGGCGAGCTGCTGCTGCAACGCCGCGCGGCGGGCAAGTACCACTGCGGCGGACTGTGGAGCAACACCTGCTGTGGCCACCCCTACCCCGACGAGTCCGCGAAGCGCGCCGCCGAACGCCGGCTGCGCGAGGAGATGGGCATAGCGGTCGAACTGCGCAAGCTGTTCGAATTCAGCTACCGCCTGGAGTTGGCCAACGGCATGACCGAACACGAGTACGGCCACCTGTTCGGCGCCGTCGACGAGCAACCGCCGCACCCCGATCCGGCAGAGGCCGACGCCTTCCGCTACGTCGCCCTGCCCGAACTGGAAGCCGAGATGGCCGCATACCCGGAGCATTTCACGCCCTGGTTCCTCATCTGCTACCCGACCTTCAAGGACTACCTGGGCAATAACGGCGGAATCGCCGCTCTTTAGAGCGCCGTGCTGTTCGACGCCGCTCTGTTCGTCGAAAGCCCGAGCAAATCTGCGCGCCGGCCACTATGATGCGCGCCTTCGCGCCACCGCACTGACTTGCCGCCATGAGAAAACCACCGCTGATCGCCAACGCCGAACTGGACCGCCTGGAAACCTGGGCGAAGTACACCTCGGGCCTGTGCAAGGACTGCAATGCCACCTGCTGCACCATGCCGGCGGAAGTGAACGTCAATGACCTGATCCGTATCGGTGTCGTCGACGAATTCGAGCGTGACGAGCCGGCGAAGAACATCGCCAAGCGCCTGCTGAAGGAAGGCGTCGTCGAGCGCTTCAACCAGAAGAGCGGCATCTTCACCCTGACCCGCACCAGCAACGGCGACTGCTACTTCCTCGACCGCAAGACCCGCCTCTGCAGCGTCTACGCCAAGCGCCCGGACACCTGCCGCAACCACCCGCAGGTCGGCCCGCGCCCCGGCTACTGCGCCTACCGCAAGAAGACTGCCTGAATAACAATCCGTCAGGGATAAACGGCGTCTTTTGTGCTTTTCGCAGGAGCGAGCTTGCTCGCGAACCGCATAGCACCGTGCCTTGCAGGTTCGCGAGCAAGCTCGCTCCTACAGTCCCTGAGGGGGCTCGCTATACTGCGCGCCAGCTCAGGAGCCCCTCATGAATTCCCTGCTCGAAGCCTGGCGGCATACGCCGACCCACCGTCGTGTCTGGGCGCTCGCCGCGCCGATGATCCTCTCCAACGTCTCCGTGCCTCTGGTCACCCTGGTGGACAGCGCGGTGATCGGCCATCTGCCGCATGCACACCAGTTGGGCGCCGTGGCAGTCGGCGGCGGGCTCTACACCTTGCTGGTCGGCGTGCTGGGCTTCCTGCGCATGGGTACCACCGGCTTCGCCGCGCAGGCAGCCGGGCGTGACGATGGCGGAGCACTGCGGAGGATTCTCGGCCAGGGCCTGCTGCTGGCTTTCGGCCTCGCCCTGCTGCTCAGTCTGCTGGCCGTGCCGCTGACCGGCCCCGCGCTGGAGCTGATGCGCCCGTCCCCCGAGCTGGATGTGCTGGCCCGGGAGTTCTTCCACATCCGCCTGTTCGGCCTGCCGGCGGCACTGGCCACGTACGCGCTGGTCGGCTGGTTCCTCGGCACGCAGAACGCCCGCGCGCCGCTGGCGATCCTGCTGACCACCAACCTCATCAATATCGTGCTCAGCCTGTGGTTCGTGCTGGGCCTGGGCTGGGGCGTGGCCGGCGCGGCAAAGGCGGCGGTGACCGCCGAATGGGGCGGCGCGCTGCTGGGCCTGGCGCTGACCCGTGGCGCGCTCAGGCGCTTCCCCGGCCTGCCGGACTGGTCACGCCTGCGTGCCTGGGCCAGCTGGCGACCGCTGCTGATGGTCAACCGCGACATTTTCATCCGCAGCCTGGCGCTTCAGGGCGTGTTCTTCCTGCTCACGGTGCAGGGCACGCGCCTGGGCGACGCCACGGTGGCGGCCAACGCCCTGCTGCTCAATGGCCTGATGGTCACCGCCTATGCCCTCGACGGCCTCGCCCATGCCGTCGAGGCGCTATGCGGCCACGCCATCGGCGGCCGCGACCGCACCGCCCTGCGCCGCTCACTGGTGGTCGCGTGCGGCTGGTCGCTGATCGCCAGCCTGCTGTTCGTCGCCTTCTTCTCCGTCTTCGGGCACCTGTTCATCGCCCTGCAAAGCGACATCCCGGAAGTGCGCGCCACCGCCGACCAGTACCTGCCCTACCTCGCCTGCCTGCCGCTCATCGGCATGTGGAGCTACCTGCTCGACGGCCTGTTCATCGGCGCCACCCGCGCCCGCGAGATGCGCAACGCCATGCTGCTGGCCTGCGCCGCCAGCCTGCCGCTCGGGTTCGCGCTGCAGGGCTGGGGAAATCACGGTTTATGGCTAACCTTCCTATGCTTCATGTTGCTGCGCGCGCTGGTTCTCGCCGGCTACGCGTGGAAGCTGACACGCCAAGATGCCTGGCAGGTACCTGCCAGCCCCTGACCTGTTGAGGAGACGCCATGCCGGCTTGTCCCATTCCCGTTGACGAATCCCTGCGCCAACAGACCCTGGATGAGATGAACCTGCTCGACACCCCGGCCGAGCACTACCTGGATACCCTCGTCCAGCTGACCCAGGACCTGGTGAAGGTCGATACCGTGCTGATCAGCCTGATCGACCAGGAACGCCAGTGGTTCAAGGCCCGCGTCGGCCTGGACGCCAGCGAGACCCAGCGCGACGTCTCCTTCTGCGGCTACGCAATCCTCGGCGAGGACACCCTGCTGGTGCCCGACGCCACCCTCGACGAGCGCTTCGCCGACAATCCGCTGGTGCTCGGTCCGCCCTATATCCGCTTCTACGCTGGCCGCCCTCTGCGCGCCGGCAACGGCCAGGCCATCGGCACCCTGTGCATGGTCGATCCTCGGCCACGCAGCATGACCGAGGCGCAGCAGGCCAATTTCCGCGACCTCGCCACTCTCGCCGAGGGCTACCTGCAACTGCGCAGCCTGATCCAGAGCAACCGCGACCTGCGCGTGGAAATGGACCGCGAACAGCGCAAGGCCCTGCTCGACCCCCTGACCCAGCTGTGGAACCGCGGCGGTCTGCGCACCTTCCAGGACCGCGAGTGCCGACTGGCACGGGAAAGCCACGTGCAGCTGGGCGTGATCTACGCCGACCTCGACCACTTCAAGAGGATCAACGACCAGCACGGCCATGCCGCCGGCGACCAGGTGCTCTGCGAATGCGCGCGGCGCCTGCGCGCTGCCCTCAGGCCGGACGACCTGCTGGTGCGCCAGGGTGGCGAGGAATTCGTCGCCCTGCTGAAAGTGAAGGACGGCGAGGAACTGCAGCGCGTTGCCGAACGCGTACGCCAACTGATCGGACACGAGCCGGTGCCGTTGGCCTGCGGGCCGCTGCCGGTCAGCCTGAGCATCGGCTGCACGCTGCTGGCCGCGGAGGAACAGATCGACCAGGCACTGGAACGTGCCGACGCCGCGCTCTACAGTGCCAAGCAGGCCGGGCGCGACCGGGTGAGTTTCAGCGCGCCACCGGCTTCAGCCTGATCAGAAGAAAGGCCCCAGCAGAGGACCCTCTCATGGCCCAAGCCATTGCCGCGTACCTGCACTACCTGTCGATCTTCCTCCTGTTCGCCCTGCTGGTGCTGGAGCACCAGTTGTTCCGCCTGCCGCTGGACCTGTCGCGGGCGCGCAGCCTGGTGATAGTTGACCTGGCCTACGGCGCCTGCGCCGGCCTGGTGCTGCTGACCGGTGCCGCGCGCGTCGTCTGGTTCGCCAAAGGGACGGACTACTACCTGCACAACAGCCTGTTCCACGCCAAGATCGGCCTCTTCATCCTCGTGGCCATCCTCTCGATCCTGCCGACCATGACCTTCCTCAACTGGCGCAACGAGCTCAAGGCAGGCCGCGTGCCGGTGCCCAGCGAACGCCAGGCCAGGCTGGTGATCATGACGATCCGCATCGAGTTGCTGGCGCTGATGATCCTGCCGCTGCTGGCAACCTTGATGGCACGCGGTTTCGGGATGATCGGCTGAGCGCATTCCTACACGCAGACCGGACGTATCCGATTCTGGCGTCTCGCTGATCAGTGGATGCTCCTGCGCAGTTTCGACTGCCGCAGGACTTCACCATGTCTCCCCGATCCCTCAAGCGCCAACTGTGGCAATTGCTCTCCGTTATGGCAGCTCTCGGACTGACTGGCTGCGCGAGCGACGAGTTCACTTTCGAAGCCGACCTGCCCGGCGACTTCCAGCTCACCGGCGATGCGCAGTACAGCGGCGCCAACTGCGGAGAGTCCGCCGGCCAGACGATCGTCCATCACCTCTTCGAGACGCCGGGCCACAGCGAACGGCCGCACCGGGTCAGTTTCCAGGTACCACTGAGCACTCACGAGGGCGGCTGCACGCGGGACCTCAGCCGAATTCAGATCCGGCTCGACGGTGACTCCGCCGATCTCGCCGGCAGTCCCAGAGCGCCGGACCAGGCATTCGCCACGCTCGATTTCCGCAACCGCCTTCCCGACGCCAGCCAACGCATGCCGGACAGGGGCGCGCGCATTTTCGACGGCCGCTGTCGCTGGCTGCAGCCGGCGCCCGGCGAACTGCTGACGAAGGAGCGCAACCTGCAATGCCAGGCTTCCGACCTCATGGGAAGTTGGCTGGAAGGCTTACCCGGCGGCTCGCTGCAACGCGACGAGTTGCCGGGGCGTATCGTGCGGCTGGCCATCGGTATGGCACCGGACGTGCCCGCCACCGCCGCTGGCGAATAGCCCTACGCCAGCAGCAGTTGTCCAAGCCGGCGATGCAGGGCATCGCTGTCTACGGTATCCGGCTGCAGATGGAAGCGCTCACGCAGCAGGCCAAGTAGTTCATCGACACTCTCGATGCTGTGTTGCTCCACTTCACCGTCCGCACTACGCCGGGTGAACTGTCCATTGAGCAATGACAAGCGCGCGCCTTGCTCGCTGAGCGCCACGCGCAGGGAGTTGCGGAACACGCTCTGTGGGAAGGTCGAGGTGTACCAGTTGCGCATGCCGTAATCCGCCCAGTGCTGCGGCTCCAGGGTGAAGCGGTACAGCGTCTGCCAGCCGGAGGAAGAACGCGTGGCGATTTCCAGCTCTTCGTCGAGCGATCCAGCGATGCGCCAGCCGCCGGGCAGCGCTTCGTTTACCCTCAGTGGCAAGGCTTTCGACGAGGCAGGGCCGCCGAAACCGATATCCACCAGGTGCGGCCCTTCGGGCAGGTCAACGCGCAGCAGCAGGTGCGTCTGCGGGGTCAGCGGCGCATCCGCCGGCAAGCCCCAGCGCACCCGCGCCACCAGCAGCGTCACCCGGTAATCCAGGCTGGCCAGCAGGCGCGCGAACAGGCTGTTCAGCTCGAAACAGTATCCGCCGCGCCGATGTTCGACGACCTTGGCAAACACCGCCTCCGGCTCGATCAGGATGGGCTTTTCCAGCAGTACGTCGAGGTTCTCGAAGGGCAGATGATGCAGTGCCGCGACGATCAGCCGGTCGAGGTTCTCCCGCGTCGGCGCGAGGCGCTGCGGCGGCAGACCAAGGCGTGCCAGGGTCGCGTCGAGCTGGACGGCGCTGAAAGGGGTGAGCGGGATCATGCGAGTCTCCTTTCGCGGAACATCAATGGCGGTGGTCAGTAGTCGGCTCGGGAATCACCAGCGGGCCGCAATGTTCATCGCTGACGATCACCGCCAGCAGGCGCGCGGGTTCGCTGGCGCTGGGGTTTTCGGCGAACAGGTGCAGCTCGCGGCTGGGCTCGAACCAGGTCTGGCCGGCAGCGTAAGTCTGCGCCGGCAGGCCCTGCATCTGCGAGCGCACCTGACCACTGAGCACGATGGCAGTCACCGCGCCGGGATGACGGTGCGCCGGGGTGTAGCCGTTGGGCGGGAAGTCCACCTGCAACGTGGTGACGACCTTGCCGGGCATGTCGGCCAGCGGCTCACAGGACAGGCGCTTCACCTGGGTGCCGGGCCGTGCACTGGCCAAAGGTCCGGCATGGCTTTGCGCAAGGCTCGCCGCTGGCCGCGATCCGGGCTGCCAGAGCAAAGCGCCTGCGGCGATGGCCGCGACCAGCGCCAGCCCGGTGCGTACCTCACGTCGCGATGCGAGAGCCATGGCGAGGTTCACGCCGACACTCCCGCCAGGCGAAAGCCCGGTTGCCAGCCCAGGCGATGGCGCGCCTTGGCCGAACTGACGTCGATGTCCTGCTCGGCGATGTTGTAGGCGCCGTGCGCGCCCCACTCCAGCGCCAGCAGCGCGGCGCGGGCGGCATCGTCGACATGCACGGCCAGCCTCGGATCAGCCGCGGCAGCCCCCGTTCCAGGCCCATAGAGCCGGCCATAGCGCAGCACGATGCCCTCCATCGGCCGGGCACCAAGCACCGCCTCTTCGAGCGCGGCGACACCGCCGACACTCACGGCGCGTGGGCCTTCGGCGCCCAGGTCCAATGGCTGCTCCTCGTGCAGCGGCAGCTCGCCCGGCGCGTAGGCCCAGGCGATGCTCTGCGCGACCATGCGCTCGACGCCGGCAGCGCGGGCCGCGGCCACCAGATTGGCGGTGCCTTCTCGGCGAACGCGCGCATTGCGCGGCTGGGCGGCAGGCATCAGGGCTGGGTCCAGACCCGCCGGCAGGTCGGTGAGCTGATGGATCACCCAGCGCGGCCGGAACTCCAGCAGCACGGCATGCAGGGCTGGTGCGTCATAAACATCCAGCAGCATCGCCCGCGCGCCGGCGCTTTCCAGAGCCGCGGCGCGCTGCGCGGAGCGGCTGATCGCCAACACCTGATAACCGCGCTCCAGCAGCATCGGCAGCAGACGCTGGCCGATGGCACCGCTGGCACCGGCGAAGAAGACTTTCATGCACATGGGGACCTCGAATCGGGCGGCAGGGACATGTCGTCACTCTAGCCACGCCATGCCCCACCCCACAGAGCCAAGATCATCCGGAACGACTGGGACATGATGTTCCAACCTTGATCCATGTCCGCGCAATGTCACGCTCATCGTCTATAACAAACGGCTCAAACCCCCGATCCTGAGGAGTCGTCATGAGCCAAGTCTTCGATGTTGCCGTGGTCGTCGGCAGCCTGCGCAAGGAGTCCCTGAACCGCAAGATAGCCAAGGCATTCGCCGCCTTGGCGCCGGCCAACCTGAAGCTGGAAATCGTGGAGATCGGCGACCTGCCGCTGTACAACGAAGAGCTCGATGTGGGCACTCCGCCCGCCAGCTACAGCGCCTTCCGCGAGCGCATCGCCCGCGCCGACGCGGTGCTCTTCGTCACTCCCGAATACAACCGCTCGGTGCCCGGCGTGCTGAAGAACGCCATCGACGTCGGCTCGCGCCCTTACGGCAAGAGCGCCTGGAATGCCAAGCCCTGCGCCGTGGTGAGTGCCTCTCCGGGCGCCATCGGCGGCTTCGGCGCCAACCACCACCTGCGCCAATCGCTGGTGTTCCTCAACATGCCGGTGCTGCAACAGCCCGAAGCCTACCTGGGCGGAGCCGGCAGCTTCTTCGACGAGAGCGGCAAACTGTCCGAGAAGACCCAGCCCTTCCTGAAGAGCATCATCGATGCCTTCGCCGGCTGGATCGAACAGAACCAGCCCCGCTGATCCCGCCGAGGCCAGCTGAACGCTGGCGCACGGATCGCCCCGGCAGTTTGTGCAACGCATCGCAGGCTGCCGGGCAAGCGCCTTTTCCCTCACGATCCGACTGGTCGCATCGAGCTCTGCGAGCCATGGTTCAGGGCCGCCCTCCCAGCACGGACCCACCATGCCGCTTCGCCTCCGACACCTCTGCGCTCCCGCGCTGGCCATCCTCGCGGCATGCAGTTCGCCGCCGGTGAAAAAAGACATCGATGGCGAAGGCTTCTCGGCCGGGCAGATGCTGCAGAACGACGCCAACCGCGCCGCCAACCTGGCAATGCGCGATAACCTGGAAAGCCTTTCACTGCTGCTCGACAAGCTCTACAAGCGCAATCCGGGGCAGTGGAAAAAGACCGGGGCCGCCTCGCGGGAAGAGGCACACAAGGCCGTGATGGACGCTATTGTCGAACAACACCCGCTGATCGGGTTGAATGGCAGGACGTCCATCTCAGCCCTGCCGGTTGCCTTCGAGGCGGACTACCAGGGCGACCGTGCCGGTGCCTTGATCTACGGAATCGGCAGCATGCTGATGGAGCTCTACGGCGGTACCACGACCCTGCACCTGCTCAGCGGGCTGAACGCGCAGAAGACCGTCAACGCCGCCTGGAACATCGAAGTCGCTGCCTGGCTGCTGGCCAGTCGAACCGATCGCAATGGCCAGCCGTTGTTGCTCTCCAATGAGATCAGCAGCACCGGACGCAACCTGTCGTTCGAGCGCGAATTCGGGCGCATGATCGGCCGCCTCGAATTGCTCGCGCAGACCAGCGACGAGAGCCTGCGCCGCAGCGGTATCAACTATGTACAGGGCATCCTGGCTGCGCCCTTGCTCGGCCTGGCGCAGTTCATCCCGCTGGATGCCGCCACGGCAGCCGCCTCACACTGACGCTCGCTCTCATTCCTCCAGCAGGCGCGCCAGGCGCTGGCGCAGGTAGCGGTTCTCCGCGCGCAGCTCGTCCACTTCGTCCAGCAAGCGCAGCGCCAGCGCGATGCCCGGCCAGTCGAGCTCGAACTCGCGGCGCAGGCGCACCGCGCGGCGTACCACGCTGACCGCCTGGTAATCGAATACCCAATGCCCTGCGCGTTGTTCGCGGGGCTCCACGATACCCACCTCGACGATCTCGACGAGCACGTCGCGGGGGAGGTTCACCGACTGGCAGAGCTCGTCGAGGTCCACCACCATCACTGTCGTCGTCATGCGCGTTTACCCCAATCGGCACGGGGGTCGAAGGCCGCCTTGGCAGCCAGTTCTTCCCAGAGTTTGCGGGTCGCTTCGTCCGCCGTCTTCGGCATCACCACCTTGAGCACGGCGTAGAGATCGCCAGCGGCGGCCTCGCCCTTGTTCGGCAAACCCTTGCCCTTGATGCGCAGGCGCTGGCCGGCCTGGCTGTTGGCCGGGATGCCGAGGTTGATCCGCCCGCTCAGCGTGGGTACTTCCACCTTGGCGCCGAGCGCGGCTTCCCAGGGCGCCACCGGCACGGTGACGATCAGGTCGCGGCCATCGACATCGAAGACCGGATGCGGCACCAGGCGAATCGCCAGGTACAGGTCACCCGCCGGCCCGCCATTGATGCCCGGCGCGCCCTGCCCTTTCAGGCGGATGCGTTCGCCGTCGGCGGTGCCCACGGGAATCTTCACGTTCAGCGTCTTGTTCTGCGGCGGCAGCTTGCGGCCGTACTCGTCGTAGCTGGGCAGGCTGAAGCTGATCGGCCGGCTGTCGCCGGAGAGGGACTCCTCGAGGAACAGCGGGACTTCCATTTCCACGTCCTGGCCACGATGGGGCTGCGGCTGGCGTGCACCGCCGAAGCCCGCATGAGCGCCGCCGGCACGGCCGCCGAATATCTGCTCGAAGAAGTCGCTGAAGTCCTGTTCATGCCCCGGCGACGGGCCGTCGAAACCACCGCGTGGCTGCCAGCCGGGCGGCGCCTCGAACTGTGGCCCTTGCGAGCCGTACTTGCGCAGCTCGTCGTACTCGGCGCGCTTCTCCGGGCTTTTCAGCACCTCGTAGGCTTCGGAGACGTCCTTGAATTTCGCCTCGGCGTCCGGCTCCTTGCTGACGTCCGGATGGTACTTGCGCGCGAGCTTGCGGTAGGCGGTCTTGATCGCCTTCTCGTCGGCATCGGGTTCGACCCCGAGCGCGGCGTAATAGTCCTTGAATTCCATCGGTAGCGGTCACTCCTCTCATGCGTTGGACCTGTCGGCGCCTGGGACACGGGGGATTCGCGCGGGCAGCCGGAGCCGCTGCGCGCACTGCGAGGCGAACAGGTGGAAAAAGCGGGTTCTGCGACAACAGATGGAGTCGCGGCGCGCGCTTTTCAACACTGCCTGCAAGCCTAGACGCTGATCCTGCATCGCGGCCGCCGGGACGACTTGATACCGGTCATGGCATAGTCGACTTCCGGAATCATCCCCGCCCTGGATAGGCCATGACCGCGCCCCTCGATTCCTTCCGCCAACCGCTGGACCCGAGCCACGAGCTGCCGATCTATCGCCAGCTCTACCAGCGCTTCCGCGATGCCATTGCCCGCGGTGCGCTGCGGCCGGGCGAGCGCGTACCGCCGGTTCGGGGACTGGCCAGCGAACTGGGCGTGGCACGCGGCACCGTGGAGCTGGCCTACCAGTTGCTGACCAGCGAGGGCTACCTGCTGGCGCGCGGGCCGGCGGGCACCGTGGTGTCGCCGCAACTGGCGGGGCGCACCGCCGCTGCGCCGCCCGTGGTCGCTGCACCAGATACCGTCGAGCGTGCCCTGCCCGGCCTGATCGCCCATGGCCCGGCCCTGCGGCCGTTCCAGCTCGGCGTACCGGCGCTGGACGCCTTCCCCCGTGCGCTCTGGTCGCGTCTGTGCGCGCGGCGTCTGCGCCAGCAGAGTGCGTCCATGCTGGCTTACCCAGAACCCTGCGGTTACGGGCCACTGCGCGAAGCGGTCGCCGGCTACCTGGGAATCTCCCGTGGCATCGTCTGCGACCCTGCGCAGGTGTTCATCTGCGCGGGTTACCAGGGCGCACTGGACCTGATCAGCCGCACCCTGCTCGAACCCGGCCAGCGCTACTGGCACGAAGACCCCGGCTACCCGCGCGGCCGCGAACTGCTGCGCCGGGCCGGCGGCGTACCAGTGCCGGTCGCGGTGGACGCCGACGGCCTGCGCGTGGAGGACGGCATCGTCCGTGCGCCGGATGCCCGCTTCGCGCTGGTCACGCCGTCGCAACAGAGTCCCACCGGCGTCGCCCTCAGCCTGCCGCGCCGCCTGGCCCTGCTGGACTGGGCCGCCGGCAGCGGCGCGTGGATAGTCGAGGACGACTACGACAGCGAGTACCGCTACGCCGGCTTCCCGCTGCCGGCGCTGAAAAGCCTCGACCGCGCCGGCCGCGTGCTCTACACCGGGACCTTCAGCAAAGTGCTCTATCCCGCCCTGCGCCTGGGCTACCTCGTCGTGCCGGCAGGGTTGGTGGAAGACTTCGTGCGCGCCCAGCAGGTGTTCTCCTCCGGCTGCGCGGAACTGCTGCAGGCGACGCTTTGCGATTTCATGCAGGAAGGCCATTTCGCCCGCCACCTCAAGCGCACCCGCGTGCTCTACGCCCAGCGCCGCCAGTGGCTGCGCAGCGCGCTGGAGGATCGCCTCGGCGAACACCTGCGCTTCGCCGACACGCCCGGTGGCCTGCACCTGATCGGTACGCTGGACCAGGATGATCTGAGCGTCGCCCGCCGCGCCCACGCCGAGGGCCTTGGCCTGCAGGCACTGAACGCCTGGTGCGTGGAGGCCAGGCGCGACCCGGCGCTGATCCTGAGCTTCACCAATGTCACCGGCGAGCAGCTCGCCGGGCGCCTGGCAGAGCGGCTGGCACCGTTGCTGACCTGAAGTTTCCCCGCGCTCGGCGCGCCTTCCCGTTCGCGAGCAAGCTCGCTCCTACAAGGCCGGCGCCGGCGCGCTCTGCGTAGGAGCGAGCTTGCTCGCGAACCGACCGATGACGACCACAGCCAGCGTCACCATGAGGTCTTGCCACTCGCCAGACAGAACGGTTGAGCACACCGCCGGCCTGATTCATACCGAGCGGCGGTCAATACCTCCGATGGCAAAAATTGACTGACAGGTGACGTTGACCGAGGTCAATTTCCCTTCAGACGAAGCCGTTAGATTCCCACAACATCTTGTTGTCTTGAATAACTCGAGACACAGCATGTTGTGGAATTCAACCAATGCCCCTGACACGGACCGCTGCTCTTCCCACTCACCTGCACAAGCGCAACGGCAGCTCCGCCGTCTTCGACCCGAGCAAGATCGAACGCGCCATCGCCGCCGCCGGTGAGGCCAGCGGCGAGTTCGCCGCGCCCCATGCGCAGGAGCTGACCCGTCGCGTGCTGGGCCGCCTGCCGGCACAGAACGATCTGGACGTGGAGCAGGTGCAGGACGTGGTCGAGCGTGCCCTGATGGAGGCCGGCCACTACCCCACCGCACGCGCCTACATCGTCTACCGCGAACGCCACGGCCGCCTGCGTCGCGAACGCAAGACGCTGGTGGACGTCGCCGCCTCGATGAACGAATACCTCTCGCGGGAAGACTGGCGGGTGCGTGCCAACGCCAACCAGGGCTATTCCCTGGGCGGGCTGATCCTCAACGTGTCCGGCAAGGTCACCGCCAACTACTGGTTGGACGAGGTGTACAGCGAAGGCATCGCCGTCGCCCATCGCGAGGCCGACCTGCATATCCACGACCTCGACATGCTCGCCGGCTACTGCGCCGGCTGGTCGTTGCGCACCTTGCTCAGCGAAGGTCTCAACGGCGTGCCGGGCCGGGTCGAGGCCGGGCCGCCGAAACACCTGTCCAGCGCGCTGGGGCAGATGGTCAACTTCCTCGGCACCCTGCAGAACGAGTGGGCCGGCGCCCAGGCCTTCAGCTCTTTCGACACCTATCTTGCGCCCTACGTGCGCCAGGACGGGCTGAGTTATCAACAGGTGCGCCAGGCGTTGCAGGAGTTCATCTACAACCTCAACGTGCCGTCACGCTGGGGCACGCAAACGCCCTTCACCAACCTGACCTTCGACTGGGTCTGCCCGGAGGACCTGCGCGAACAGATTCCCTATGTCGGCGGCGTGGAAATGCCCTTTGCCTACGGCGAGTTGCAGGCGGAGATGGACCTGATCAATCGCGCCTACATCGAGGTCATGCAGGCCGGTGACGCCCACGGCCGGGTGTTCACCTTCCCGATCCCGACCTACAACATCACCCATGATTTTCCCTGGGACAGCGACAACGCCACGCGCCTCTTCGAGATGACCGCACGCTACGGCCTGCCGTACTTCCAGAACTTCCTCAATTCGGACATGCAGCCCAACCAGGTGCGCTCCATGTGCTGCCGCCTGCAGCTGGACGTGCGCGAGCTGCTCAAGCGCGGCAACGGACTGTTCGGCTCGGCGGAACAGACCGGCTCGCTGGGCGTGGTGACGATCAACTGTGCGCGCCTGGGCTACCGTCATCGCGGCGACGCTGCCGCCCTTTACGCTCAACTCGACTATCTGCTGGAGCTGGCCTTCGACAGCCTGGAGGTCAAGCGCAAGGTCATCCAGCAGCACATGGACGCCGGGCTGTACCCCTACACCCAGCGCTACCTGGGCACCCTGCGCAACCACTTCTCCACCATTGGCGTGAACGGCCTGCACGAGATGGTCCGCAACTTCACCGATGACCGCGAAGGCCTGCATACCGAGGCCGGCCGGCAGATCGTGCTGGAACTGCTGGACCATGTACGGGCGCAGCTGGTGCGCTTCCAGGAGGACAGCGGCCATCTCTACAACCTGGAAGCCACGCCGGCCGAAGGCACCACCTACCGCTTCGCCCGCGAGGACCAGAAGCGCCACCCGGACATCCTCCAGGCCGGCACGCCGGACGCGCCCTACTACACCAACTCCTCGCAACTGCCCGTGGGCCTCACCGACGATCCGTTCGAGGCGCTGGAACTGCAGGACGCCCTGCAGTGCAAATACACCGGCGGCACCGTGCTGCACCTGTACATGGCCGAGCGCATCTCCAGCGCCGAGGCCTGCAAGACCCTGGTGCGCACCGCCCTCGGGCGCTTCCGCCTGCCCTACCTGACGGTGACGCCGACTTTCTCCATCTGCCCGGTGCACGGCTACCTGGCCAGCGAACACGAGTTCTGCCCCCGGTGCGACGAAGCCGCGCTGCAAAAGGCCGAAACCAAGGGCTGTTGTGCCAGCTGATTTCCACTTCACCTTTCATCCACGCAAGAAGGAGCACCACCGATGACCGCCAACCAACTCCCCGAAAACCAGCGCCAGCGCTGCGAGGTATGGACCCGCGTGATGGGCTATCACCGCCCGGTGACGGCGTTCAACGCCGGCAAGCAATCCGAGCACCGCGAGCGCCGCCACTTCCGCGAGACGCGATGAGCAGCACGCTCAGGGTCGGGGGCCTGGTGCCCCTGACCACCCTCGACTATCCCGGATTGCTCGCCTGCGTGTTGTTCTGCCAAGGCTGCGCGTGGCGTTGCCGCTACTGCCACAACCCGGAGTTGATTGCGCCGAGGGGCGAGCACGAGATCCACTGGGACGACATCCTGGCCTTCCTCCGTCGTCGCCAGGGCCTGCTGCAGGCGGTCGTGTTCAGCGGCGGCGAGGCAACGCTGCAGAACGCGCTGCCGCAAGCTATGGCCAACGTGCGCGCGATGGGTTTTCGCGCCGGGCTGCACAGCGCCGGCATCCGCCCGGAGGCTTTCGCCCGCGCGCTGCCCTATGCCGACTGGGTTGGCTTCGACGTGAAGGGATTGGCCGAGGACGTGGACGCCACGACCGGCGTGAAACGCAGCGGGCTGGCCAACTGGCGCAGCCTCGAACTGTTGCTGGAGAGCGGCGTGGAGCACGAGTGCCGGACGACGGTGCACTGGCAGTTGTTCGACCTGGAACGGCTGCGCCGACTGGCCACGAGGTTGCGCGGGAGGGGTGTGGATAACTTCGTCGTGCAACTGGCTCGCAGCGACCGGCAGCTCGATCCGGAGCTGATCGCCACGCCCGCGCCCCATGGCGCACCTGATCTCTGGCGGGAGCTGCACACGCTGTTCCCAAGCTTCGAACTGCGCGACGCGTGAACATCCGTATCTCCTGGCGCTCCGCATTCCCCTGCAGGAGCGCGCCATGCGCGCGATCGCGGGCATGGCCCGCTCCTACAGATCAGCTCCGGTGTAACGCTGGAAAAGAAAAAGCCCCGCCGAAGCGGAGCTTTTCATCACACGGACAGCCGATCCATCAGGACGACAGGTAGGCCGAACGGGTCAGCCCCAGGCGCAGCGCGTCGAGATACTGGGTACGCTCGCGCACGGTGAGCTTGGCCCCAGCGACCTTGTCGCGGTAATGGGTCATCAGCTCTTCGGGCGACAGGTGCACATAGCGCAGCATGTCCTCGATGGTGTCGTGGGTCTCGATGCCGGCGTGGTAGTAACTGCCGTCGGCGTTCTGGTAGACGTTCACCGAGTCGGTGTCGCCGAACAGGTTGTGCATGTCGCCGAGGATTTCCTGGTAGGCGCCGACCAGGAAGGTGCCGATCAGGTAATCCTCGCCTTCCTTCACGTCGTGCACCGGCATGCTGGTCTCGATGCTCTGCTCGTCGACGTACTGGGTGATCTTGCCGTCGGAGTCGCAGGTCAGGTCCTGCAGTACCGCGCGGCGGGTCGGCTCCTCGCCCAGGCGGTGGATCGGCAGGATCGGCAGCACCTGACCAATGGCCCAGGTGTCGGGCAGGCTCTGGAACACCGAGAAGTTGCAGATGTACTTGTCAGCCAGCTTGTCGTTCAGCTCGTCGAGCACCTGGCGGTGCGAACGCTGGTGCGCCTTGAGCTGGTTGTGCAGGCGGCGGCAGATGGCGAAGTAGCACTGCTCGGCCAGGGCCTTCTGCGCCAGGCTGATCTTGCCCTCGGCGTACTGCGCGGCGGCGTCGCTCATGTAGTGGGTCGCGCGCCAGTAGGTCTCGGTGACCATCTCGGCATCGGTCGTGGCCGAGCAGGTCGGCCAGCCACTGGACGATCTCCGGCTGTTCGACGAGGTCGGTGATCTTCGGCACTTCGTCGTTGTGCCGCTCGACGTCGGTGACCTGGGTGATCAGCACCGCGTGATGCGCGGTCAGCGCGCGGCCGCTCTCGGAGAAGATGTGCGGATGCGGCAGGCCCTGCGCGTCGCAGAACTCCTTGAGCATGCCGACCACGACACCGGCGTAGTCATCGATGTCGTAGTTGATCGAGCTGGCGTTTCGCGAGTGGGTGCCGTCGTAGTCCACACCCAGGCCGCCGCCGACGTCCACGTGATCCACCGGCAGGCCGAGGGCACGCAGTTCGCCGTAGTAGCGGATGGCTTCCTTGAAGCCGTGTTGGTAGTCGGCCAGGTTGGCGATCTGCGAACCCATGTGGAAGTGCAGCAGGCGCACGCCCTGGTCCAGGCCGGCGGCGCGGAAGCGCTCGACCACCGACAGCAGCTGCGCGGCGGACAGGCCGAACTTGGCCTTCTCGCCACCGGTATCGGCCCACTTGGAGGACGCCAGCGAGGACAGGCGCACACGCAGGCCGACCTGGGGCAGCACGCCGATCACGGCGGCTTCCTCGATCACCAGCTGCACCTCGGATTCCTTCTCGATCACGATGAACACGTTGTGGCCGAGCTTCTGCCCCATCAGCGCCAGCTTGATGAACTCGCGGTCCTTGTAGCCGTTGCAGACGATGGTGCCGCCCTTGGGCGCCAGTGCCAGCACGGCCATCAGCTCAGGCTTGGAGCCGGCTTCAAGGCCGATGGAGACGTTCTGCGTGGCGATGATGCTTTCCACCACCGCTTCCTGCTGGTTCACCTTGATCGGGTACAGCGCGGTGTAGCGGCTGCCATATTCCAGGCGCGCGATGTTGGCGTCGAAGGCGCCGGTGAGCTTGCGCACGCGGTCCTGGAGGATATCCGGGAAGCGCACCAGCAGCGGCATCGACAGGCCCGCTTCACGCAGCTGCTCGACCAGCCCATGCAGATCGATCGGCTGGGCATCGGCGCCCTGCGGGCGAACTTCCACGTTACCGGCGTCGTTGATGGCGTAGTAGCCAGCACCCCAGTGGCGAATTCCGTAGATGCTGCGGCTGTCTGCCACGGTCCAGTTGCTGCCGTCGTCTTTGCGGGTCCGTCTAGCGGCCATGCGTGGTGGTCTCCTCAAATTGCGCGAATGTATGCAGGCGCCCGCCCGGCGTGCGGGTGAGTCGTCAAGTCCTGGTGGTGTAAACCTAGCCGGGCCTCGTGACGTTGCCGTGTTGACCGCCAGCGTTGGCGGTAAGTTTAGGAAAATCCGACGACACGCCCAGGGCGCGCCGATAAATCTCCCATCTCAGGGAAAGGGCTTGCCGGCCATGCGCTTGGCGCCCATAGCCTGGAACCCGTTCTCGACAGGGGAGAGTCGCTTGTCACTTGAGACAAACGGCAGGAGACGGCTCAGCCGCCGGATTTCTTCGCCTTGAGGCCGCGCTTGGTCAGCTCTTCGAGCAGCAGGTCGACGTGGTCGCCCTGGATCTCGATGATGCCGTCCTTCAACGCGCCACCCGTACCGCAACGCTTCTTCAGCGCCGTGGCGAGGTCCTTGAGCGCATCGGCCGCCAGCGGCACGCCGGTCACCGTGGTCACGGTCTTGCCGCCGCGGCCCTTGGTTTCCCGACGCACGCGAGCGATGCCATCGCCGGCCGGAATCTCGGCCTGCTTGCAGATGCACGCGCCAATGGGCTGATTGCAGTCCGGGCAATGCCGGCCGGAATCAGTGGAATAGACGAGCCCGCCGAGGGCGGACAGGGAGGATGCTTTCTTGACCACCGGGCGTTTCCCAGGATTGGCCTCTTCGGGCCAGGTCAACGAATGGCCGGCTGGCGCCGACCGCGACGCCCCACTCAGGCAGGGGCTGCGCAATTCCCGGCGGAGGACCCTGCCGGAAAGGTCGCGCAATTTAGCAGCATTGAAGGCAAATGCTAAGAGCGAAAATGCGTCATTGAGCGGCGGTTTGGCGACATGCCTTCTTTTCAGGGCAGCTGGAAGTCGGATCGAGCGATCGCGGATGGAGTCCGCTCCCACACTGATGTTGGCCCTGGCGTGGGAGCGGACTCCGTCCGCGATTGCTCCCCGGCGGCCTCGACCTCACAGATCCGCCATTCAAGAGCCGGCGGATAACCTGTTCCAGGTTATTCGCCCTACGCTCTGCCAGGCCGTTGCAGGAGCGCGCCATGCGCGCGATCGCGGGCATGGGCCGCTCCTGCAACAGGTCTGCGCGTGTCAGAAACTGACCAGGTACTTGCGCAACGCCGCCAGCGAATCCGGGCAGTACTGCGCCCCCGCCCTGGCCTCGGCCAGCGCCTGGTGCGGGTCGATGAATTTCGCTTCCAGCACCTCTTCGGGCTGCAACGTCAACGGCGCATCGGAAACGGCGGAAAACACCGCACACCACAGGCGATTGTCCGGCTGGTCGAAGAAGAAGGTGCCATGGGCGCGCAGCTCGACGCCGGAGATGCCCAGCTCTTCTTCCAGCTCGCGGGCGGCGGACTCGGCGTAGCTCTCGTCCGCCTGCACCATGCCGCCGGCAGCCGGGTCCCAGTAGCCGGGGTAGACCGCCTTGCTCAGGGTGCGCCGATGCACGCACAGCTCACCGGCGGAATTGAACAGCAGGATGAAGGTGCCCCGCCCGATCAACCCACGCGCGCGCAGTTCAGCGCGCGGCAGGCTGCCCAGCAACTGGTCGTCGTCGTCGACCCAGGCGATCTTCTCGGCGTCCGAAGCCGCCCGGTGGGCGGCTTCCTTCTGGCTGATGCCGTCCATCGATCAGCCCTGCGCCAGCAGCTGGCGCAGGTCGATGATCGCGGCGTTGGCGCGGGAGATGTAGTTGGCCATCACCAGCGAGTGGTTGGCCAGTACGCCGAAGCCGCTGCCGTTGAGGACCATCGGGCTCCACAGCGGCGCCTCGGCGGCCTCCAGCTCGCGGATAATCTGGCGCACGCTGACGGTGGCGTTCTTCTTCGCCAGCACGTCGGCGAAGTCCACCTCGATGGCGCGCAGGATGTGCGACAGCGCCCAGGCCTGGCCGCGGGCTTCGTAGAACACGTTGTCGATCTGCATCCAGGGGGTTTCCTGCGATCACTTCCTCGACTTCCGGCGCCTGGCCCGGGGTGACCGGCTGCATCGGCGTGATGTTGGTGTTCAGCTTGACCCGGCCGACGCTGGCCGAGAGGCGCTGGGACAGCGAGCCCAGGCGGGTGGAGACGTCACCCAGCCAGTTGTTCAGGCTGTCGGCGCGGGCATAGAACTGCGCGCCCGCCGGATCGGCGGAGAGACGGCCGAGGTAGCGGTCCAGGGACTCGATGCCCTCGGCGTACTCCGACTCGGAGGACGGCAGCGCCCAGCTCTTGTTGTCGAAGTTGAAGCGCGGCTCGGCGCGCGCCAGGTCGGCGTCCTCGGTGGACTGCGACTGGGAGCGGGCGAAGTCCTTGCGCAGTGCGCGGGACAGGTCGCGCACCTGGACCAGGGCGCCGTATTCCCAGCTGGGCATGTTGTCCAGCCAGACGCCCGGCGGGAAGATGTCGTTGGACAGGTAGCCGCCCGGCTTGTTGAGCAGCGTGGCAACCACTTCCTTGAGGGTTTCCACCGTGGTGTAGCCCACCACCATCTGTCGGCCGGCACGTTCGGCGGCAGCCTGGGCGTTCTGCTGCACAGGGAAGAGGTCCGGCTCCTGGCTCCAGTACCAGCCGATCGCGCCGCAGATCACCAGGTAGACGCCCAGCAGACCGCCGAGCACGCGGCCCAGCCAGGGGCCGCCGAAGTAGGCGCGCGCTGTCCACCGAGTCATTCACGCGGTCACGCACGGAGCCGCGTTCTTCCAGTTCCACATGGCAAGTTCCTTGATGTCCGAATTCGAAGATAGCTTGGACCCACAACCGGCCCCAGGGTGCCGCGATTCTAGGCCTCGCTGCGCAAGCATGCCGCACGCAGGCGGGTCAGCGCAGCCTACCCTGCGCATGGTGCTAGGTAATGATGCGAATTACAAAGCTTCGGATGTTTGACCGAAGGCACTGTTATTGCCATGCAAGCGTTGGAGCATGGGCCATCAGTGTGTATCACGGCGGAAACATGTTCGCCCCGCAGGCCGCCGGTACGGCTCTATAAAGAAGCGCGCGATGACCGAACCCGACGATCCATCCCTCGACCGCCTCAAGCATCACTTCGCCCAGCGGGTGATCCACCAGGCCCGTCACCTGCTGGAAGTCTGGCAGCGCCTGTCGCGCTCGGAGTGGAACAGCGCCGGCACGGCCGAGCTGGCCGAGGCCTATCTGCGCCTGCAGCGCTACGCCGAACGCTTCGAGCAGGCCGAGCATGCGGACCTGGCCAAGGCTATCGACCAGTGCCTGCGCGCCGTGCAGGACAACCGCGGACGTCTCTCCAGCGAGCTGATCACCGAACTCAATCGCCTGATGCAGCGCCTGTCGCGCACGGGCCTGCGCCACGGCGACCAGTTCGAGCAGACCCACCTGCCGCCGCTGCGCAAGCCGGTCTACCTGGCCCTGCAGGACCAGGAACGCGCCGAGCGCCTGGCCCAGCAGCTGGAATTCTTCGGCATGGCCGTGCAGCCCTTCGAGCACGCCAACGCCTTCCGCGCCGCCATGGCCGACCGCCATCCGGCAGCCATCGTGATGGAAATCGACTTCGCCGGCGGCCAGGGCCTGGCGCTGGCCGACGAGGCCCAGGCCGGCCTCGAGCAGAAGCTGCCGGTGCTGTTCTTCAGCCACGAGGAAACCGACACCCCCACCCGCCTGGCCGCTGCCCGCGCCGGTGGCCAGGACTTCTTCAGCGGTACACTGGACGCCTCCGGCCTGCTGGAGAAGATCGAGACGCTGACCCGCATCGCCCACTACGAGCCGTTCCGCGTACTGATCGTCGACGATTCCCGCGCCCAGGCCGCACACACCGAGATGGTCCTCAACAGCGCCGGCATCGTCACCCGCGCGCTCATGCGCGCCGCTGTCGGTGATGGCCGAGCTGGCCGAGTTCGCAGCCGGACCTGATCATCCTCGACATGTACATGCCCGAGTGCCTGGGCACCGAGCTGGCCAAGGTGATCCGCCAGCACGAGCGCTATGTCAGCGTACCGATCATCTACCTGTCCGCCGAGGACGACCTGGACAAGCAGCTCGACGCCATGAGCGAAGGCGGCGACGACTTCCTCACCAAGCCGATCAAGCCGCGCCACCTGATCGCCACGGTACGCAACCGCGCGGCCCGTGCGCGCAGCCTGAAGGCGCGAATCGTGCAGCGACAGCCTCACCGGCCTGTACAACCACACCCATACCTTGCAACTGCTCGACGATGCCCGCTTCCGCGCGCGCCGCGAGGAGCGCCCGCTGACCTTCGCGATGCTCGACATCGACCACTTCAAGCGGGTCAACGACACCTATGGTCACCCCATGGGCGACCGGGTGATCAAGAGCCTGGCGCTGTTCCTCAAGCAGCGCCTGCGCAAGACCGATCACATCGGCCGTTACGGCGGCGAGGAATTCGCCGTGGTGCTGCCGGACACCGACGCCGACTCCGCGCGCAAGGTGCTGGAGGAAATCCGCCAGCGTTTCGCCGAAATCCACTACCCGGCGCAGCCCCACGACCTCTCCTGCACCTTCAGCTGCGGCATCGCCGAGCTGGGGCCGGAGATGGACATCAAGACCCTCGCCAAGCAGGCGGACGATGCGCTGTACACCGCCAAGCACGGCGGCCGCAACCGCGTCGAGGTCTACAGGTAACCCCCGTCCCGGTCTGGCGCGGCGCTCTGCCGCGCCATTTTCCGACCGAACGCTGGCACCGTGTCATCAGCCAGTAACGAAACTGCAATAGGTTCAGGGCTCGCCGTTTTTTCGCTGTCGGTCGAGACCTGCCATGCGCCTCAAGCTGCTCACCAACCTCAACACCTTCCTGCTCCTGCTCGTCTGTCTCGCGCTGGGCGCCACCCTGTGGTGGTCGCAACGCGCCCTGGAGCGCCCCTTCACGTTGATGGACCGCTACCTGGAACTCTCCCAGGGCTTCGAGCGCAAGGTCGCGCAGAACATCCAGGCGTACCTCGCCAGCGGCGACGCGCTCAAGCAGAAGGCCGCCCAGCAAGGGCTGGACGAATTGGCCCAGGAACTGCCGCAACTGCCGGACAGCCTCAGCCAGCTGCTCGGCCAGAGCCTCGAGGAACTGCGCCAGTTCAGCGGTAACCAGTTGCTCGCCGCCGGCAAACTGGCCGGTGATCCGCAGGGCCTGCTGCTCCAGGCCGAGCGCGACGTACTGGCCGCGCTGGACCAGCTCGGCGCTTACGCCGATGCCAGCCAGAACCCCGCCGCCGCCGAGTACCGCACCCCGCTGCTGCAGGCCGGCCTGCACCTGACACGCCTGGCCCACGCCCGCGCCAAGCTGGTGGAAAGCGGTAACCCCGCGCTGGCCGAGGACATCCAGCGCGAACTGGAAACCCTGCGCCAGCTGGCCGAACGCATCGACACCCTGCCGCTGCTCGGTGTGCTGGAACAACAGGCCTCCGCCTCCGACGACTTCGCGGCGATGATGGGCCTGGAATCCCAGCCGGCCGCTGCGGCGCAGAGCGAGGACCGTGGCGTCACCCTCAAGCGCGACCTCGCCAGCGTGTTGCGCCGCTATCCGGACGAACTCGACCGCACCCGCCAACTGATCGCCCAGCGCCAGCAACTGGCCAACGCCACCGCCCAGCGCCTGGGCGCCGTGCAGCAGGCGCTGGCGACCCTGGAGCCGCAGGTGCAGAGGAGCGCTCGAAGATCCAGACGCAGGTGCGCGTCATCCAGGGCGCGCTGATCGCCCTGATCCTCGCCACCGCGCTGCTTATCGACACCCTGCAACGCCGCCTGGCGCGCGTGCTTGGCCAACTGGTCCCGGCGCTCTCGACCTGGGCGCGCGGCGATTTCAACCAGCCCATTGCCCTCGCCACCCGCACCCGCGACCTGGTGGAGCTGCAGGAATCGCTGAACCGTCTGCGCGACTTCCTCGGCACCCTGGTCGGCACCATCCACCAGCGCGCCGAGGAAGTGGCCGGCAGCAGCCGCGCCCTGGCCGAACTGAGCGGCGGCCTGCATGCCGGCGCCGAGCGCCAGGCCAGCGACACCGGGGAAATCCGCGACGCGCTGGGCGACATGGAAGCGGCGATCCAGCAGGTGGCCGGCGACGCCAGCCAGGCCGCTTCGGCCAGCCACGCCGCCGGCATGGCCGTCGAGCAGGGCCAGCAGGTGATCGGCAACAGCCTGAACGGCATGCGTGCGCTGGTAGATGAAGTGCAAAGCAACGCCCAGGCCATCGAGAACCTGGCGGAGGAGTCGGCCACCATCGGTAACGTGCTGGGGGTGATCCGCTCCATCGCCGATCAGACCAACCTGCTGGCGCTCAACGCCGCCATCGAGGCCGCACGAGCCGGTGAGCAAGGCCGCGGCTTTGCCGTGGTCGCCGAAGAGGTTCGTTCACTGGCCCTGCGCACTGCCGGCGCCACCGAGGAAATCCAGCAACTCACCGCGCGCCTGCAGCAGGCCGCGCGGCAGTCGGTGGACGCGATGCGCAGCCAGGTCGAACACGCGGAAGTCACCGCCAACCAGGCCGGCGCCGCCGAGGGCGCGCTGGACGAGGTGGTCAGCGCTATCCGCACCATCGCCAGCATGGCCGAGCGCATCGCCGAGAGCTCGGCGCAGCAGAGCGGCGCGGTCAGCGAAATCCGCTCGCACAGCGAACGCATCCACGAGCTGGGCGGCCAGAACCTGCGCCTGATCGGCCAGGGGCGCAGCCAGGGCGAGCAACTGCAGGAGCTGGGCGGTGCGTTGCACACCGCCGTGCGGGCGTTCCGCGTGTAGCGAACTCAACCTGTAGGAGCGCGCCACGCGCGCGATCGCGGGCATGGCCCGCTCCTACAAGGGAGTGTCGTCGTTCAACCCTAACGAACGCAGTTCAGTCCGGATTCAGCGCTCGCCCAGCTTGTGCCGTGCCGCATACAGGCAAACCATCTCCATCGCCAGGGTCGCGCCGGCCAGGGCGGTGATCTCGGCGCTGTCGTAGGGCGGCGCGACTTCCACCACGTCCATCCCCACCAGGTTGATGCCGCGCAGCGCGCGGAGGATTTCCAGCGCCTGGTGCGAACTCAGCCCGCCGCAGACCGGCGTGCCGGTGCCCGGTGCAAAGGCCGGGTCGAGGCAGTCGATGTCGAAGGTCAGGTACACCGGGTTGTCGCCGACCCGAGCGCGGATGCGTTCGGCGATGGCCTGCGGCGTGTTGCGGTGCACCTCGCGGGCATCGAGTACCTGGAAACCCATGACGTCGTCGTTGGTGGTGCGCAGGCCGACCTGCACCGAGCGCGCCGGGTCGACCAGCCCCTCGCGGGCGGCGTGGTAGAACATGGTGCCGTGGTCGATGCGCTGGCAGTCCTCGTCCGGCCAGGTGTCGCTGTGAGCATCGAAGTGAATCAGCGACAGCGGGCCGTGCTTCTTCGCGTGGGCCTTGAGCAGCGGGTAACTGATGAAGTGGTCGCCGCCCAGGGTCAGCAGCGCACAGCCGGCATCGAGGATGCGCGCGGCGTGGGCTTCAATGACTTCCGGGGTTTCCTGCGGTACGCCGTGATCGAAGGAGCAGTCGCCGTAGTCGATCACTGCCAGGTGGTCGAAGGGGTCGAACTCCCAGGGGAAGTGCCGGGCCCAGGCCATCTGCACCGAGGCGGCGCGGATCGCGCGCGGTCCGAAGCGGCTGCCAGGGCGGTTGGTGGTGGCCGTGTCGAAGGGCACGCCGCTGACCACCAGGTCGACGCCGCGCAGGTCGCGGCTGTAACGGCGGCGCATGAAGCTGGTAATGCCGGCGTAAGTGGATTCGGCAGCGGTGCCGTAAAGGCTGTCGCGGGTGATGGCCTGGTCGTTGTCGTTTGCGAGATCCATGGTGTCCTCTTTCTAGTTATCAGGTGATCACGGTGTGGGGTGTAGGAGCGCGCCATGCGCGCGATCGCGGGCGTGGCCCGCTCCTACAGGGAGTTTCGGGCTCAGCTACGGGTACGGAACGCTGACCACAGCCGGGTGCGGTCACGCTGTTGCTTGAGGGTCAGCAACTGCTCGCCGAACAGCTTCTGGCGCATGGCCGCCGGGGGGTAGATGTCCGGGTCACTGGCCACGTCGGCGTTGAGCAGCGGCGTCGCCTTCAGGTTGGCGTTGGCGAAGTACAGGGTGTTGGTCAGCTCGGCAATGGCGTCCGGGCGCAGCATGAAGTCGATGAAGGCGCGGGCTTCCTGCGGGTGCGGCGCGTCTACCGGGATGGCCATGGTGTCGAACCAGATCAGCGTGCCTTCCCTGGGGATCCGGTAGATCACCTCGAACGGCTTGTTCGCCTGCTTGGCCTGCGCCGCGCCCATCAGCGCGTCGCCGGTATAGGTCAGGGCAACGCACAGCGAGCCATTGGCCAGGTCATTGATGTGCTTGCCGCTGGCGATGTAGCGCACGTTGGGTTGCAGCCTGCCCAGCAGTTCACGGACCTGGGCGAGGTCGGCCGGCTCGGTGCTGTAGGGCGACTTGCCGAGGTAGTTGAGCGCGACGCTGATCACTTCCTGCGGCGAGTCGATCAGCGAGATGCCGCAGTCGGCCAGGCGACTGGCGTATTCGGGCTTGAACAGCAGGTCGAGGCTGTCCAGCGGCGCATCGGGGATGCGCTTGAGCACTTCGTCCTTGTTGATCGCCAGGCCCACGGTGCCCCAGGTGTAGGGCACGCCGAAACGGTTGCCCGGATCGATGGCGGCCAGCTTGGCCAGCAGTTCCGGATCGAGGTTGGCGAAGTTCTTCAGCTGCGCATCGTCCACCGGCTGCACCGCCTTCGCCTGGATGGCACGGGCCAGCCCGCTGCTGGCGGGGAAGACGACGTCGTAGCCGCTGCGGCCAGTCATCAGCTTGCTGTCGAGCACCTCGGCGCTGTCGAAGGTGTCGTATTTGACGCGGATGCCGGTTTCCTTCTGGAACCGCTGCAGCGCGTCCGCACCGACGTAATCCGCCCAGTTGTAAAGGTTGAGCACCCGCTCCTGCGCCTGCAGGGGCACAGCCAGCGCCACGGCCAGCGCCGCGAGAGTCGCCCGGAAGAACACACGCATGATCATCGCCTCGGAGTTGTTGTGGTTATGGGGCGAGCATGGGGCGGGCTTTACTTTGTAAAAATACAAAGTTAATTACTTTGGCATTTCATCAGAACAATGTTTGGAGACGACCATGCTCAGCCAATTGCGCGACCTCGACCTGCAACTGCTGCGCCTGTTCGTCACTGTGGTGGAGTGCGGCGGCTTCAGTGCGGCGCAAGGCGAGCTGGGGCTGAGCCAGCCGAGCATCAGCATCCAGATGGCCAAGCTGGAGACGCGCCTGGGCTATCGCCTGTGCGAGCGCGGCAAGGGTGGCTTCCGCCTGACACCCAAGGGCGAGCACCTGTTGCAGGCGACACGGCGGCTGTTCCTTTCTATCGAAGACTTCCGCGACGAGGCGCGCGGCGTGGCCGACAAACTGCTCGGTGAAGTGCGCATCGGCCTGTCGGAAAGCCTGGAAGAGAGCGTGCTGGCGCGGTTGTCCGATGCCATCCGGCGTTTCCGCCAGCGCAACGAGGCGGTCACCCTGGACCTGCTCACCGCCACTCCGGCCGAGCTGGAGCGCCTGCTGCTACAGGACCGCCTGCACCTGGCGGTCGGCTATTTCGCCGGCACCCAGGCAGCGCTGCAGCACACCACCTTGTTCATCGAGCCGCAGGGGCTGTATTGCGGAGCCGGCCATCCGGCGTTCAAGGAAGAGCAACCCACCCGCGACTCCCTGGCCGACGCCGACCAGGTGCTGCACCCCTACCGTTTCATCGCCGCCGACGAACCCTTGCAAACCAGCCGCAGCAGCGCACGCTGCGAGCAGGTGGACGGCAGCCTGGCGTTCATTCTCTCGGGCGCGCACATCGGCTATCTGCCCCGGCATGTCGCCCAACCCTGGATCGAGCGCGGCCAGATTCGCGAACTGCTGGCAGACGAACTGGGCTTCGATGTGGCCTTCAGCCTGACCCGCCACCGCGGCCGCCACCCCGGCGACGCCGAGCAGGCCTTCGTCAGCGACCTGCTGGCAGCCTTCGGCCAGCACGCGGCCGATTGACGCAGCGACGCCATGGGAACCGAGCCTTGCAGGCGCAGTCCCACAGCCTCTATCACGTCTTGTGACAGCTGATCCGGCAACGCCTCGGGCCGCGCCGGAAGCTTTCCGCTATCATGCCCGCCACCCTGTAGTCCGCGAGATGTCCATGCGCCGCCTGCTCACTCTGCTTCTCCTTCTGGTCGCCCTGCCCGCTGCCGCCGGCCTGTTCGACAAACCTGCCGACAAGGGCGGCTTTGCTGTCGGGCAACCGGCCAAGGGCGACTTCCTGCCGGTGGCCGAGGCCTTCCGCGTCAGCGTCGAGGACAGCGACAGCCAGCAGGTGAAGCTGCGCTTCATCAACGCCGACGGCTACTACCTCTACCAGCATCGTTTCAGCTTCAAGGTCGAGCCCGCCGACAGCGGCGTGAGCGTCGGCGAAGTGAAGCTGCCGCCAGGCAAGCAGCATCACGACGACTACTTCGGCGACACGGTGGTCTACTACGCCATCACCGACATCGACGTGCCGCTGATCAATCCGCAGCACAAGCCCTTCACCCTCGTCGTCAGCTACCAGGGCTGCGCCGACAAGGGCCTGTGCTACGCACCGGAAACCACCCGTCTGCAGATCGCCGACGGCCAGGCTGCCAGTGTGGTGACAGGCCCCGCCCCCTCTTCGACCGCCAAGTCCGCCACCGCTTCGAGCAACCCGCTGGCCAGCCTGCTGGGCGACCATGAGCCGGGCAAGATCAAGAAGCTCGGCCGCGCCCTGGTGATTTTCTTCCTGCTGGGTCTGGCGCTGACCTTCACCCCCTGCGTGCTGCCGATGCTGCCGATCCTCTCCGGGGTCGTGCTGCGCGGCCGCCCGGGCGGCATGCGCGGCCTGGCACTGTCGTTGGCCTACGTGCTGCCGATGGCCGCCTGCTACGCGGTACTGGGCACCCTGATGGGCCTGTTCGGCGCCAAGCTGAATCTGCAGGCGATGCTGCAGTCGCCCTGGGTGCTGATCCCCTTCGCAGCCTTCTTCGTGGTCTTCGCCATCGCCATGTTCGGCGTGTTCGAGATGCGCCTGCCGGGCTTCCTGCGCGAGCGCCTGGACAACATGGCGAACAACACCCGTGGCGGCTCCATCGCCGGCGCGGCGACTCTGGGCGTGCTCTCCAGCCTGCTGGTATCGCCTTGCGTCACCGCCCCGCTGGCCGGCCTGCTGCTGTACATCAGCAGCACCGGCGACGCAGTGGGTGGCGGCCTGCTGCTGTTCTCCCTGGGCCTGGGCATGGGCACGCCGCTGGTGATCTTCGCCGTTGGCGGTGGCGCGCTGCTGCCCAAGAGCGGCGCCTGGATGAACGGCGTGCGCAACGTCTTTGGCGTGATGCTGCTGGCAGTGGCGATCTGGATGCTCGAGCGCCTGGTCTCCGGTCCGGTGGCGCTGACCCTCTGGGGCACCCTGGCCGGCGGCATCGCCCTGGCCATCGGCACTCTCGAACTGGGACCGAAGAAACCGCTGCAACGCGGTGGCCAACTGATCGGCCTGATGCTGCTGGTCTACGCGGTAGCCGCCTGGACCGGCGCGTTGCGCGGCGAATCCGACCCTCTGCACCCGCTGGGCCGCAGCGGCGTCAGCACCCACGCCGGCCCGCCCAGCGCCACCCCTGGCGACTGGCAGAACATCACCACCCCGGCGCAGCTCAACGCCGCGCTGGCCAGCGCCCAGGCCGCCGGTCGGCCGGTACTGCTGGACTGGTACGCCGACTGGTGCATCAGCTGCAAGATCATCGAACGCCAGGTGCTGCCGGCGCCGGAAGTCCAGTCGCAATTGCCTGGCTTCGTCCTGCTGCGCTTCGACATGACCGCCAGCACCGAGGAACAGCGCGCCCTGCTCGACCGCTACAACCTCTTCGGCCCGCCGGCGCTGCTGTTCTTCTCGCCCAAAGGCGACGAATGGTCTGACCTGCGCATCATCGGCGAGACCGACGCCGCCACCCTCGCCGACCGCCTGAAACAGGCTGGAACGCGCTCCTGATCACAGTTTGATTGCAATGGTTTTGCCGTAATCGGCTGGCAACATGCTGACATCTACGGCAAAACCCGCATGACTGGACAGTCACGCCGGCTTTCCGGCATAGTCCCGCCCTATCATTTCCCGCCAAGAACAAGGACTACAGCATCCAGATGGCGACCTTACTGGTACTGCACGGGCCCAACCTCAACCTGCTGGGCACCCGCGAGCCCGACAAGTACGGCTCCGTCACCCTCGAGCAGATCAACCAGGACCTGGAGCGCCGCGCCCGCGAGGCCGGCCACCACCTGATGCACCTGCAGAGCAACGCCGAGTACGAACTGATCGACCGGATCCACGCCGCACGCAACGAAGGCGTGGACTTCATCCTCATCAATCCGGCCGCTTTCACGCATACAAGTGTCGCCCTACGTGACGCATTGCTCGCAGTGAGCATCCCATTCATCGAAGTGCACCTCTCCAACGTGCACAAACGTGAACCTTTCCGGCATCACTCCTACTTTTCCGACGTGGCGGTAGGGGTGATCTGCGGTCTGGGAGCCACAGGCTACCGCCTGGCCCTGGAATCCGCCCTCGAACAACTTGAACGCCCGTGACCTCACCTGGGAGAGCGAACACTGATGGACATCCGTAAAGTCAAGAAACTGATCGAACTGCTCGAAGAATCCGGTATCGACGAACTGGAGATCAAAGAGGGCGAAGAGTCCGTACGCATCAGCCGTCACAGCAAGACCGCCGCCCAGCCGATCTACGCTGCCGCCCCGGCCTACGCTCCGGCCCCGGCCGCCGCTCCGGTCGCCGCCGCTGCCGCTGCTGCCCCGGCAGCCGAAGCCGCCCCGGCCGCCCAGAACCTCGCCGGCGCCGTGCGCTCGCCGATGGTCGGCACCTTCTACCGCGCTGCCTCGCCGACCTCCGCCAACTTCGTCGAAGTCGGCCAGAGCGTGAAGAAAGGCGACATCCTCTGCATCGTCGAAGCCATGAAGATGATGAACCACATCGAGGCCGAGACCAGCGGCGTGATCGGTCAGATCCTCGTGGAGAACGGCCAGCCGGTCGAGTTCGACCAGCCCCTGTTCACCATCGTTTAAACCGCGGGGAACCTGCGATGTTGGAAAAAGTACTGATCGCCAACCGCGGCGAAATCGCGTTGCGCATCCTGCGCGCGTGCAAGGAGCTGGGCATCAAGACAGTGGCCGTGCACTCGACCGCCGACCGCGAGCTGATGCACCTGTCGCTGGCCGACGAAGCGGTCTGCATCGGTCCGGCCCCGGCTGCGCAGTCCTACCTGCACATCCCGGCGATCATCGCCGCAGCCGAGGTCACCGGCGCCGTGGGCATCCACCCCGGCTACGGCTTCCTCGCCGAGAACGCCGACTTTGCCGAGCAGGTCGAACGCTCCGGCTTCACCTTCATCGGCCCGAGCGCCGACGTCATCCGCCTGATGGGTGACAAGGTGTCCGCCAAGGACGCCATGAAGAAAGCCGGCGTACCGACCGTACCGGGCTCCGACGGCCCGCTGCCCGAGGACGAAGAAACCGCGCTGGCCATCGCCCGCGAGGTTGGCTACCCGGTGATCATCAAGGCCGCCGGTGGCGGTGGTGGTCGCGGCATGCGCGTGGTGCACCATGAGGAAGACCTGATCAAGTCCGCCAAGCTGACCCGCACCGAAGCGGGCGCGGCCTTCGGCAACTCGATGGTCTACCTGGAGAAGTTCCTGACCAACCCGCGTCACGTGGAAGTCCAGGTGCTCTCTGACGGCCAGGGCAACGCCATCCACCTGGGCGACCGCGACTGCTCCCTGCAGCGCCGTCACCAGAAGGTGCTGGAAGAAGCACCAGCACCGGGCATCGACGAGAAGGCCCGCGCCGAAGTGCTGGCCCGCTGCGTCCAGGCCTGCGTGGAAATCGGCTACCGTGGCGCCGGCACCTTCGAGTTCCTCTACGAGAACGGCCGCTTCTACTTCATCGAGATGAACACCCGCGTGCAGGTGGAGCATCCGGTGTCGGAGATGGTCACCGGTATCGACATCGTCAAGGAGATGCTCAGCATCGCCTCGGGCAACAAGCTGTCGTTCAAGCAGGAGGACGTGGTCATCCGTGGCCATGCGCTGGAATGCCGGATCAACGCCGAAGACCCGAAGACCTTCATGCCCAGCCCCGGCAAGGTGAAGCACTTCCACGCACCGGGCGGCAACGGCGTGCGTGTGGATTCGCACCTGTACAGCGGCTACGCCGTACCGCCGAACTACGACTCGCTGGTGGGCAAGATCATCACCTACGGCAAGGACCGCGATGAAGCCATGGCGCGCATGCGTAACGCGCTGGACGAGCTGATCGTCGATGGCATCAAGACCAACACCGAGCTGCACAAGGAGCTGGTCCGCGATAAAGAGTTCTGCAAGGGTGGCGTAAACATCCACTACCTGGAGAAGAAGCTGGGCATGGACAAGCACTAAGCGCTTGTTGAAAGCCAGCCTCGCCTCGCTCCATCACAAGGGCTGCCTCCGGGCGGCCCTTGTGCTTTGCGAAACCCGCACGCTGGCATGGCAGGGTGCCGTGCAGTAAGCTTGCCGCCTTTATCTGCGGGCCGCCCAGGCGGTCCGTTGTCTTTTCCAGCACCATCCCAGCACGATCGAGGTACCGCCCATGCCCTGGCTCCAAGTCCGACTCGCCATCACCCCGGATCAGGCGGAAACCTATGAAGATGCGCTGCTGGAAGTCGGCGCCGTCTCCGTGACCTTCATGGATGCCGAAGACCAGCCGATCTTCGAGCCGGACCTGGGCACGACCCCGCTGTGGAGCCACACCCACCTGCTCGCGCTGTTCGAGGCCGACACCGACGAGACGGCACTCATCGCCCACCTGTCGCTGCTCACCGGCGGTGCGCTGCCGGAGCACCAGATCGAGCGCATCGAGGACCAGGACTGGGAACGCAGCTGGATGGACAACTTCAAGCCGATGCGCTTCGGCCGCCGCCTGTGGATCGTCCCCAGCTGGCACGACGCGCCGGAGCCGGAAGCGGTGAACCTGCTGCTCGACCCGGGCCTGGCCTTCGGCACCGGCACCCACCCGACCACCGCGCTGTGCCTGGAATGGCTCGACGGCCAGGAGCTGGCCGGCCAGCAGGTACTGGATTTCGGCTGCGGCTCGGGCATCCTCGCCATCGCCGCGCTGCTGCTGGGCGCCGAACAGGCGGTCGGCACCGACATCGACCCGCAGGCGCTGGAAGCCTCCCGCGACAATGCCTCGCGCAACGGCATCGACCCGGCGAAGTTCCCCGTCTACCTGCCCGCCGATCTGCCCAAGGCGCAGGCGGACGTCCTGGTGGCGAACATTCTGGCCGGTCCACTGGTCACATTGGCAGAACAGCTCACCGGACTGGTGAAATCCGGTGGCCTGCTGGCCCTCTCGGGCATCCTCGCCGAGCAGGCCGAGGAAGTGCGCGCTGCCTATGCAGACGCCTTCGACCTCGACCCGACTGCCGAGCGTGACGGCTGGATTCGCATCAGCGGCCGCCGCCGCTGAGTGCCCGCCACACGGGGCTTGAGTTAGACTAACCGCCAGATTTTTCCGCCGGACCGCCGCATGAGCGACAGCTTCATCACACAGTGCCCCCATTGCCAGACCCGTTTCCGCGTCAACTCGGCGCAACTGGGCGCGGCCAGCGGTGCTGTGCGCTGCGGAACCTGCCTGAAGGTCTTCAGTGCGCCGCAGAATATGGTCGGCGAACCGACCCAGGCTCCAGCGCCGACCGTCACGGCCGCTCCGCCCGTCGAAGCCGCCAAACCGATCCCGATCCCGAATCCGGCCACGCAATCTGCGCCGCCGAGAGCACCGGAGCCCGTAGCAGCCGCGCCAGCTCCCGCGCCGGCCTTCAGTTCCTTCGCTCCTGAAAAGCCCGCCGCCCCGAGCGCTCCCGGCACGGCCACCCTTGGCTGGCCGCTGGCTCCCCATGCCGCGCGGCATTCCAGCGATGTAGCGGAAAAGCCCGCCGTCGCCGAACCGAAGGTGGAAACGAAACCGGCACCGGCTGTCGAAAATACCCCGGCCGTCGCTGCGGCCACGGTGATCGCCCCGGCGGCAACCGTGACCAGCGAGCCGGCCAAGCCCGCGCCGGCGAACGGAAAAAAAGACGAGACGCTGTGGATCCACGACGATCTCGACCTGGACAGCCTCAACCTCGACGAGGAGCTGGCCAAGCTCGACGAGTTCGAACTGTCCCAGGAATTCCTCAGCATCGAACGCGCGCCGCGCCCCAGCGAAGCCCTGCAGACTCGCCAGGAAGAGAAGCGCGACCCGCACGACGAGCGTTGGGCCGAAGCCCTGATCGAAGAGGAACAGAAAGGCGCCAGCCGTGTGTCCCGCCAGGAACCCAGCCTCGGCCAGCTGCCCGCCAATGAGCCGGAAGAGCCGCCCGCCAGTACACGCCTGGTGGCCGACAAGGAATCCGAGCCGGAGCAGCCCGAGGAAGAGCCGGAGCACGAACCCCGCATCGACCCGAGCCCCCTTCGGGTAGAGAGCGACGACGACCGACTCCCCGCCTTCAGCGCCCGCCGCGATGACGACGAACCCGACGCCGACGGCGAGGAAGACGAGGAACCGCCGCTGGCCGACCAGCGTGGTGACAACCGCCGCGCCGAACCCGGCCTGCACGATGGCGGCCTGCACGACCTGAGCGACGAACCCCTGCAACTCGACTGGCAGAAGCCCAAGAGCCGCTGGGGACGCCGCCTGTTCTGGCTGCTGCTGGTGCTGCTGGCCCTGGGCGGCCTCGCCGGGCAGTACATCGCCTATCACTTCGACGAACTGGCCCGCCAGGACCAGTACCGCCCCTGGTTCGCCCAGGCCTGCCCGGAGCTGGGTTGCACCCTGCCCTCCAAGGTCGACGTGGAGCAGATCCGCAGCAGCAACCTGGTGGTACGCAGCCACCCGGACTTCAGCGGTGCGCTGGTGGTGGACGCGATCATCTACAACCGCGCCAACTTCTCCCAGCCCTTCCCGCTGCTGGAAATGCGCTTCGCCGACCTGAACGGCCAGCTGATCGCCAGCCGCCGCTTCAAGCCCAGCGAATACCTGTCGGGCGAACTGGCCGGGCAGAGCGAAATGCCGCCGCAGACGCCGATCCACATCTCCCTGGACATCCTCGATCCGGGCCCGAAAGCGGTGAACTACAGCCTGAGCTTCCACTCGCCGGAATGAGCCGGCGGGTAGCTCAAAGCGCCTGAGCGCGCCAGTTCCGCTCGTCTTCCTACCTTGGGTGCTAAGCCCGAAGCTGTTCAGAATTTATCCAAAATCGCCTTTATCCGGTCATCGAGAGCGGGTATCATGCCCTCCCTTTTTTGCTAGCACCGGTGGCAGGCCCCGAAACGCATCCGCGAGTTGTACAGCGCGCGGCGCCTCGGTGTTCCCGCCCCATTGACCATGGAAAACCAGTCGGTGGTACGCATCGGCTCCTACACACTGCCCAACAGACTGATCCTGGCCCCGATGGCCGGCGTCACCGACCGTCCGTTCCGCCAGCTGTGCCGCCGTCTCGGCGCCGGCATGGTGGTCTCCGAGATGGTCACCAGTGATGTCCGCCTGTGGAACAGCCGCAAGTCGCGCCTGCGCCTGCAGCACGACCATGAGGATCAGCCGCGTTCGGTGCAGATCGCCGGCGGCGACCCGCAGATGCTCGCGGAAGCTGCACGGTGCAATGTGGAGCTCGGCGCCCAGATCATCGACATCAACATGGGCTGTCCGGCGAAGAAGGTTTGCAACAAGGCCGCGGGCTCCGCGCTGATGAAGGATGAACGGCTGGTGGCCGACATCCTCGAGGCGGTGGTCGCGGCGGTAGAGGTTCCCGTCACCCTGAAGATTCGTACCGGTTGGGACCGGTCGAACAAGAACGGTGTGACGGTGGCGCGGATCGCCGAGCAGTCGGGCATCCAGGCGCTGGCGGTACACGGCAGGACCCGTGCCGACCTCTACACCGGCGAAGCGGAGTACGAAACCATCGCGGCGATCAAGCAGGCGGTTTCGATTCCGGTTTTCGCCAATGGTGATATCGATTCACCGCGCAAGGCACGGCAGGTATTCGAGCAGACGGGCGTGGACGCCCTGCTGATCGGCCGCGCCGCCCAGGGGAACCCCTGGATCTTCCGCGAGATCGATCATTACCTGAGCACCGGCGAGCTGTTGCCGGCGCCGAGTCTGCACGAGGTACAGAGCATCCTGCTCGAGCACCTCGCTGCATTGCATGCGTTTTATGGGGAGGAAATGGGTGTGCGAATTGCCCGCAAGCATGTGGGCTGGTACCTCGCAACCCTACCGGGAGCGGCGGAGTTCCGTTCCCAGTTCAATCGTTTGCAGGACACGGATGCACAGAGCGCCAGCGTCAGGCAGTTCTTCGCCGAGCGCCACAATAACGGAGAAGGGGTGGCCGCATGACAACGATGACCGAGACATTAGTGAGTGGAATGACACCCGTGAGCGACAACGCCAACCTTAAACAGCACCTGACCACTCCGACGCAGGAGGGCCAGACCCTCCGCGACAGCGTGGAAAAGGCACTGCACAACTATTTCGCCCATCTCGAAGGGCAGCCGGTCACGGACGTGTACAACATGGTGCTTTGCGAAGTCGAAGCGCCGCTGCTGGAAACCGTCATGAACCACGTGAAGGGTAACCAGACCAAAGCCTCCGAACTGCTGGGGCTGAACCGCGGGACCCTGCGCAAGAAACTCAAGCAGTACGATCTTCTCTGACAGGTGGCAGGCGCGGGCCCGCGACCTCAAGGTCAGCCGGGCCCGCGCCTGACACGCGAAAAGCCCGAAGCCTTTGTGGAAGCCGTTATGACCGACCAAACCACCCGCCTGCCCGTCCGCCGTGCGCTGATCAGCGTTTCCGACAAGACCGGCGTCGTCGATTTCGCCCGTGAGCTGGCTGCCCTCGGCGTGGAGATCCTCTCCACCGGCGGCACCTACAAGCTGCTCAAGGACAACGCCATCGCCGCCGTGGAAGTGGCCGACTACACCGGCTTCCCGGAAATGATGGACGGCCGCGTGAAGACCCTGCACCCGAAGATCCACGGCGGCATCCTCGGCCGTCGCGACCTCGACAGCGCGGTGATGGAGCAGCACGGCATCAAGCCGATCGACCTGGTGGCGGTCAACCTGTACCCGTTCGAAGCGACCGTGGCCAAGGCCGACTGCGACCTGCCGACCGCCATCGAGAACATCGACATCGGCGGCCCGACCATGGTCCGTTCCGCTGCGAAGAACCACAAGGACGTCGCCATCGTGGTCAATGCCGGTGACTACGCCGGCATCGTCGCGGGCCTGAAAGCCGGCGGCCTGACCTACGCCCAGCGCTTCGACCTGGCCCTGAAGGCCTTCGAGCACACCTCGGCCTACGACGGCATGATCGCCAACTACCTGGGCACCATCGACCAGGCGCGCGACACCCTGTCCACCGAGGATCGCGGCGCCTTCCCGCGCACCTTCAACAGCCAGTTCATCAAGGCGCAGGAAATGCGCTACGGCGAGAACCCGCACCAGAGCGCGGCGTTCTACGTCGAGGCGAAGAAGGGCGAGGCCAGCGTCTCCACCGCCATCCAGCTGCAGGGCAAGGAACTGTCGTTCAACAACGTGGCCGACACCGACGCCGCGCTGGAGTGCGTGAAGAGCTTCGTCAAGCCGGCCTGCGTCATCGTCAAGCACGCCAACCCGTGCGGCGTAGCCGTGGTTCCGGAAAACGAAGGCGGCATCCGCAAGGCCTACGACCTGGCCTACGCCACCGACACCGAGTCGGCCTTCGGCGGCATCATCGCCTTCAACCGCGAGCTGGACGGCGACACCGCCCAGGCCATCGTCGAGCGCCAGTTCGTCGAAGTCATCATCGCCCCGAAAATCTCCCGAGGCCGCCCGTGCCGTGGTCGCTGCCAAGGCCAACGTGCGCCTGCTGGAGTGCGGCGAGTGGCCGGCCGAGCGTGCGCCGGGCTGGGACTTCAAGCGCGTCAACGGCGGCCTGCTGGTACAGAGCCGCGACATCGGCATGATCACCGCCGATGACCTGAAGATCGTCACCCAGCGCGCCCCGAGCGAGCAGGAAATCCACGACCTGATCTTCGCCTGGAAAGTCGCCAAGTTCGTCAAATCCAACGCCATCGTCTACGCCAAGGCGCGCCAGACCGTCGGCGTCGGCGCCGGCCAGATGAGCCGCGTGAACTCCGCCCGCATCGCCGCCATCAAGGCCGAGCATGCCGGCCTGGAAGTGAAGGGAGCAGTCATGGCTTCCGACGCCTTCTTCCCGTTCCGCGATGGCATCGACAATGCGGCCAAGGCCGGTATCACCGCCGTGATCCAGCCGGGTGGCTCGATGCGTGACAACGAAGTGATCGCCGCTGCCGACGAAGCCGGCATTGCCATGGTGTTCACCGGTATGCGCCACTTCCGCCACTAAGTGCAGGATGCACTCGGACTCGCATCTGCGGCGTTGCCCGGCCCTTCCCCCATGCTCATTGCCAGAAGGCAACTCCGCTGGGTGAAGGGCCGGGCGCCTGCAGAACCCGATTGCGCCCCTTGAGATCGGGTCGTTAAAAGCGCGATTCGGTCGTGAAGCTTTCGTAGGTTGGGTGGAGCGAAGCGATACCCAACGATCCGGCATTGCCGGAACTGTTCAGGAGAACTCCAATGAACGTACTCATCATCGGCAGCGGCGGTCGCGAGCACGCGCTGGCCTGGAAGGTCGCGCAGGATTCGCGCGTACGAGAAGGTCTTCGTCGCGCCGGGGAACGCCGGCACCGCCACCGAAGCCAAGTGCGAGAACGTCGCCATCGACGTACTGGCCCTGGAAGAACTGGCCGACTTCGCCGCGAAGAACGTGCAGCTGACCATCGTCGGCCCCGAAGCTCCACTGGTGAACGGCGTGGTCGACCTGTTCCGCAGCCGTGGCCTGGACATCTTCGGCCCCACCGCCGGCGCAGCCCAGCTGGAAGGCTCCAAGGCCTTCACCAAGGACTTCCTCGCGCGCCACCAGATTCCCACCGCCGATTACCAGAACTTCACCGAAGTCGAGCCGGCGCTGGCCTACCTGAAAGAGAAAGGCGCGCCCATCGTGATCAAGGCCGACGGCCTGGCCGCGGGCAAGGGCGTGATCGTCGCCATGACCCTGGCCGAAGCCGAGGACGCCGTGCGCGACATGCTCGCCGGCAACGCCTTCGGTGACGCCGGTTCGCGCGTGGTGATCGAAGAGTTCCTCGACGGCGAGGAAGCCAGCTTCATTGTCATGGTCGACGGCCAGAACGTTCTGCCCATGGCCACCAGCCAGGACCACAAGCGCGTCGGCGACGGCGACAGCGGCCCGAACACCGGCGGCATGGGCGCCTACTCCCCCGCTCCGGTCGTCACCCCGGACGTGCACCAGCGCGTGATGGACGAAGTGATCTACCCGACCGTGCGCGGCATGGCCGAGGAAGGCAATGTCTACACCGGCTTCCTCTACGCCGGCCTGATGATCGACAAGAGCGGCAAGCCCAAGGTCATCGAGTTCAACTGCCGTTTCGGCGACCCGGAAACCCAGCCGATCATGGTCCGCCTGGAATCGTCCCTGGTCCTGCTGGTCGAGGCCGCCCTGGCCAAGGCGCTGGACAAGGTCGAGGCCACCTGGGACCCACGTCCCACCGTGGGTGTGGTGATCGCCGCCGGCGGCTACCCGGGCGACTACGCCAAGGGTGACGTCATCGAAGGCCTGGATGCTGCGGCCCAGCTCGACGGCAAGGTCTTCCACGCCGGCACCGCGCTCAAGGATGGCCAGATCGTCACTGCCGGCGGCCGCGTACTGTGCGCCACCGCCATCGGCCCGACCGTTTCCTCGGCCCAGGAGCAGGCCTTACCGACTGGCCGAGAAGATCCCGCTGGAACGGCAGCTTCTACCGCAAGGACATCGGCTATCGCGCCATCGCCCGCGAGCGCGGCGAGGGCTGATCCGACGGGCGGAGGCATCCGTCGTCGGACGCCTTCTCCGGTGGTCCCGGCGTGCACGGGTGGATTACGGCCTTCAGCACACTTGGCTATAATCCGCCCACTCACTACCGAAGGGACTTCGCCGTGCGTCGGCTCTGGACTGCCACAGGACTCCTCGTCAGCTTGCTGCTGGCCGCTCTGGTCTGTCTTCCGACCTATGCGGCAAGCCAGGATCCCGGCTGGTCCCAGCTCCACGACAGTGACGCCCGCCTGCAACTGCAGGACGTGATCTCCCCGCGCTACCGCACCCTCTTCAGCCCCCTCGACATCAACGACCTGCACGCTCCCGCCGGCCCCGGCGCGACCTGGCTGCACTTCCGCCTTCCTGCCAACGATGAGCCCCAGCAACTGCGCCTGTTCGCGCCGAGCCTGGACAGCTTCGAGATGTTCACCCTCGACGGGCAGAAAGTCCTCGAGCAGAAGAGCGCCGGTAACCTTTCCCCGGTGCAGCGCCCGCTGCTCAACAGCGACCTGGTGATCCCGCTGCGCACCGCGGCCGAGCCCCTGGACCTCTACCTGCGCCTCGCCTCGACGATGCCGCTACGGCCGAACATCAGCATTGAGGCCGCCGGCCAGCCGAGCAATGACCAGCGCCCGCTGCACTTCGGCGTGCTGATCGGCTGCCTGGCCATGCTGCTGATCTACAACCTCGTGCGCTTCGCCTACACCCGCGTCGCCAGTGGCCTGTGGCTGGCGGGCGTGCATGCCAGCCTGCTGCTGGCCTGCCTCAACCTGTTCGGCCTGCTCAGCCCCTGGTACGGCAACAGCCAGTCGCTGCAACCGATGGCGGCCCTGGCCTGCCTGGTGGTGACGCTGTTCTGCGCGCTGGGCTACACCGCCAGCTTCTTCCGCGACAGCAGCCCGCGTCTGCCCCTCAAACGTTTGCTGCTGGGCGGCACCGCCGCACTGATGGTGCTGGGCGTCGCCCTCAATCTGGTGCTTGCCCTGTCCATCAGCAGCCTGGTCTACGGGCTGATCACCCTGGTGACCCTGGGCATGCTCGGCGTAGCGGTCTACTACTGGATTCACGCGTACCGGCCGGCCCGCCTGTTCGCCATCGGCATGGGCCTCTTCGTAGTGGTCTGGTGCCTGTGCCTGCCGTCGCTGCTGGGCTATGTGGCGACTCGCGCCGAATGGCTGGGCAGCGGCCTGCTCGGTCTCTCGGCGGTGGTTGGTTTCCTGCTCAGCCTCGCGCTCGCCGAACGCCAGCGGAAGATCCAGAACGACCACTTCGCCGCCAGCCGCCAGCGCGCCGCCAATGTCGCCGAGCTGAAGGCCAAGGGTGACTTCCTGGCCAAGATCAGCCACGAGATCCGCACCCCCATGAACGGCGTGCTGGGCATGACCGAGCTGCTGCTCGGCACCCCGCTCTCGGCCAAGCAGCGCGACTATGTGCAGACCATTCACAGCGCAGGCAATGAGCTGCTGTCGCTGATCAACGAGATTCTCGACATCTCCAAGCTGGAGTCCGGACAGATCGAGCTGGACGAGGTGCAGTTCGACCTCGGCGCGCTGATCGAGGACTGCCTGGCGATCTTCCGCGCCAAGGCCGAGCAGCAGAAGGTCGAGCTGATCAGCTTCACCCAGCCGCAGGTGCCGCGCATTGTCAGCGGCGACCCGACGCGCCTGCGCCAGGCCGTGTTGAGCCTGCTGGACAACGCCTTCAAGCAGACCGACGAGGGCGAAATCCTGTTGGTGGTCGCACTCGACGGACCGCCGGAACGCCCGCGCCTGCGCATCGCCGTGCAGGACAGCGGACGCCCGCTGGACAGCGCCGACCGCCAGGCCCTGCTCACCGCCGAAGTGCACAGCCGCGATTTCCTCTCTGCCACCCGCATGAGCAGTCGCCTGGGCCTGATCATCGCGCGCCAGCTGATCCGCCTGATGAATGGCGATTTTGGAATAGAGGGCGGCAATGAGAGCGGCCACGGCGCCGAAGGCGCGGGCAACCTGCTGTGGCTCAGCCTGCCGCTGGACCCGCAGCAGATCGACCAGGCCGGCGCCGACCTCGACGGCCCGCTGCAGGGTGCACGCCTGCTGGTGGTGGACGACAACCAGACCTGCCGCAAGGTGGTGGTGCAGCAGTGCAGCGCGTGGGGCATGAACGTCAGCGCGGTGTCATCGGGCAAGGAAGCACTGGCCCAGCTGCGCACCAAGGCGCACCTGCGCGAGTACTTCGACGTGGTCCTGCTGGACCAGGACATGCCTGGTATGACCGGCATGCAGCTGGCGACCAAGATCCAGGAAGACCCGAACCTCAACCACGACATTCTGCTGATCATGCTCACCGGCATCAGCAACGCGCCGAGCAAGATCATCGCGCGCAACGCCGGTATCAAGCGCATCCTCGCCAAGCCGGTGGCGGGCTATACGCTCAAGGCGACCCTGGCCGAGGAACTGTCGCAACGTGGCCCGAGCGGCGTGAGCAACTACCTCTCACCAGCGAGCGAGCCGGCGTCGAACGTGCCGCCCAGCGATTTCCGCATCCTGGTCGCCGAGGACAACAGCATCTCCACCAAGGTCATCCGCGGCATGCTGAGCAAGCTCAACCTGCAGCCCGATACCGCCAGCAATGGCGAGGAAGCCCTGGCCGCGATGAAGGCCACCCAGTACGACCTGGTGCTGATGGACTGCGAGATGCCGGTGCTCGACGGCTTCTCCGCCACCGAGCGCCTGCGTGCCTGGGAAGCCAGCGAACATCGCCCGCACACCCCCGTGGTGGCGCTCACCGCGCACATCCTCAGCGAGCACAAGGAGCGCGCACGGCTGGTCGGCATGGACGGGCACATGGCCAAGCCGGTGGAGCTGTCGCAACTGCGCGAACTGGTGGCCTACTGGGTCGGCGAGCGCGATCGTCGCCTGCGTCAGCAGCAGAGCGATGCGCTGCCCTCGTGATATCTGCATCCCATTCAAATCACCGGCGAGCGTAGGAACGGACTTTGTCCGCGACAGGTCTCCAGCCGCGCGGCAACATTACGGATAACCTGTAGGAGCGCCCCATGGGCGCAATCGCGGGCATGACCCGCTCCTGCAGATCGGCTCCGGCGCGATGCGGAATCGATCACGGACAGAGTCCGCTCCCACCCACAAATCGAGCGCCGCGTGGGTGAGTTGCCCCGCCGCAATGCCTCCCGCCGTCCCACCCGCTATGCTTTGCCCTGCCGCGCCCACTCAATCCGGACGAGTCGTTCCCATGCAAGTGATGTTCAGCGTGTACCTGAAGATGCTGGTGCTCTACAGCCCGTTCTTCGTGCTGTCCTGCTTCATCAGCCTCAACCGCGGCTTCGCTCCCCGCGACCGCAAGCACATGGCCTGGCGCGTGGCCCTGGCGGCGCTGATCGCCAGCGTGCTGCTGTACCTGTTCGGGCGCTACATCTTCACCCTGTTCGGCATTACCGCCGACGCCTTCCGCATTGGCGCGGGCAGCGTGCTGTTCATTTCCGCGCTGGGTATGGCCCAGGGACGCTCGGCGGTGCAGGCGGACAACGTGCAACAGGACGTCACCATCGTCCCGCTGACCATCCCCATCACCGTCGGCCCCGGCACCATCGGTGCGCTGCTGGTGATGGGCGTTAACCAGGACTGGGAACACAAGCTCCTCGCGCTGGCCGCAATCTTCCTCGCCTGCCTGACGGTGGGTATCACGCTCTACCTCTCCGACAAGATCGAGAAGATTCTCGGCGAACAGGGCCTGATGATCGTCAGCCGGCTGATGGGCCTGTTCGTCTGCGCCCTTGCTGCGCAGATCATCATGACCGGCGTGCGCGGCTACTTCATCCCGCAGTGATGCGCACCATTGGGGAGCGCCGCACGCCAAAGCGTGCCTGGCGCACCAAAGCTGCGCACTGAAAAACCTCCCCGATACGACAGAAAATCGCGTCCAGCCCATCTGCGCCGAGGCTTTTGCCTGTTTGGCACGGATGCTGCGATGGCAGCTTCGATCCCGCTGGGGATCGCCCCATTTCCGGGGAAGCTGCCGCTACCGGCAACCTCCCCGCCCCTGGATAGCCAAGGAGGCTGCCGCGATGAAACGTCGTCCGCTGTTGAAAAGTACGCTGGCCATGAGCGCCCTGCTGCTCACCGGTCTGTTCCCGTTCAGCACCCAGGCTGCGGAGACCATCAAGGTCGGCATCCTGCACTCGCTGTCCGGCACCATGGCGATCTCCGAGACCTCGCTCAAGGACATGGCGCTGATGACCATCGACGAGATCAACGCCAAGGGCGGGGTGAACGGCAAGAAGCTCGAGGCGGTGGTCGTCGACCCGGCCTCCAACTGGCCGCTGTTCGCCGAGAAGGCACGCCAGCTGCTGACCCAGGACAAGGTCGCGGTGGTCTTCGGCTGCTGGACCAGCGTGTCGCGCAAGTCCGTGCTTCCAGTGTTCGAGGAACTCAACGGCCTGCTGTTCTACCCGGTGCAGTACGAGGGTGAAGAAATGTCACCCAACGTCTTCTACACCGGCGCCGCGCCGAACCAGCAGGCGATCCCGGCGGTGGAGTACCTGATGAGCGAGGACGGCGGCGGCGCCAAGCGCTTCTTCCTGCTGGGTACCGACTACGTCTACCCGCGCACCACCAACAAGATCCTGCGCGCCTTCCTGCACAGCAAGGGCGTGGCCGACAAGGACATCCAGGAGGTCTACACGCCGTTCGGCCACAGCGACTATCAAACCATCGTCGCCGACATCAAGAAGTTCTCCGCTGGCGGCAAGACCGCCGTGATCTCCACCGTCAACGGCGACTCCAACGTGCCCTTCTACAAGGAACTGGCCAACCAGGGCCTGGAAGCCACCGACGTACCGGTAGTGGCCTTCTCCGTGGGCGAGGAAGAGCTGCGCGGCATCGACACCAAGCCGCTGGTGGGCAACCTGGCCGCGTGGAACTACTTCGAGTCGGTGAAGAACCCGGAGAACAGCAAGTTCGTCGCCGACTGGAAGGCCTACGCCAAGGCCAAGAACCTGCCCAACTACAGCACCGCCGTGACCAACGACCCGATGGAAGCCACCTACGTCGGCATCCACATGTGGGCGCAGGCCGCGCAGAAGGCCGGCAGCACCGACGTCGACAAGGTTCGCGAGGCCATGGGCGGACAGACCTTCAAGGCGCCCTCGGGCTTCACCCTGACCATGGACAAGACCAACCACCACCTGCACAAGCCGGTGATGATCGGCGAGATCGAGGACAACGGTCAGTTCAACGTGGTCTGGAAGACCCCCGAGCCGATCCGCGCCCAGCCGTGGAGTCCGTTCATTCCAGGCAACGACAAGAAGCCGGATTACGCGGTGCGCAGTAACTGAACCTTCGGGGAGCGAAAGCCCCTCACCCTAACCCTCTCCCGGAGGGAGAGGGGAGCCGGACGGCGCGGACTGTCAGCCCGCACTCCGGCTCCGCTCTCCCCCCTCTCCCTCTGGGAGAGGGCCGGGGTGAGGGAATCCCAGACTCCTGTGTGCCGGGATATGACGATGCCCTCTGCCTTTCTCCACCTGCTCCGCCTCTGCGCCCTCGCGCTGGCCGCACTGCTGCCCAGCTCGCCTTCGCCGGCCCCGCGCAGGACTTCGCCAGCGCCGACAACGACGCCCGCGCCAAGCTGCTCGAACAATGGGCCGCCGCGCCTGATGCCGACCGCCTTCCTCTGCTGGAAGCGCATCCAGTCCGGCCGCCTCGCCGTCGATGCGCAGGGCCGCGCCTTCCTCCTTGGTGACGCTGGGCAGTACCAGCCCGCCGACGGAGGCGCCGCACCGATCGGCGAGCCCGACAAGCTGCGCCTGAACAATCGGCTGCGCGGCCTGGTGAACACCGCGATGGCCAGTCACCAGCTGGTCGCCGACAGCGCCGAAGTGCGCCTGGAAGCCGCGCGCCAGTTGCAGAAGAGCGCTCGCCCGGCGCAGCGCACGCTGCTCGAATACCGTCTCAACGAAGAGCCCGACGACGGCGTCAAAGCCGCCCTGCAACTGGCCTTGGCCAACCTGCAGTTGGCTGACCCGGCTCCCGCCGTGCGCCTATCTGCCGTACGCCTGCTGGGCGAATCCGGCGATCCGCAGGCACGCACCCGCCTGGAAAATCTCCTCGACCCCGCCGTCGAACCCGACGATGCCGTACGCACCGCCGCCGCCGCCAGTCTCGGCCAGGTCAAACAGCGCCTGATGATGGGGCGATCTGTTCGGCCAGGCCTTCAGCGGCCTGTCGCTGGGCTCGATCCTGCTGCTCGCCGCGCTGGGCCTGGCGATCACCTACGGCCTGCTCGGGGTGATCAACATGGCCCACGGCGAGATGCTGATGCTCGGCGCCTACTCCACCTACGTGGTGCAGTATCTCTGTCAGCACTACGCGCCGCGGCGCGCTGGAGATGTACCCGCTGCTCGCGCTGCCGGTGGCCTTCCTGGTCACCGCCATGCATCGGCATGCTGCTGGAGCGCACCATTATCCGCCACCTCTATGGCCGCCCGCTGGAAACCCTGCTCGCCACCTGGGGCATCAGCCTGATGCTGATTCAGTTGGTGCGCGTGCTGTTCGGCGCGCAGAACCTCGAAGTCGCCAACCCGGCGCTGGCTGTCCGGCGGCATGTCAGGTGCTGCCGAACCTGGTGCTGCCTTGGAACCGTATTGCGGTGATCGTGCTTTGTTCTCGTTGCGTACTGGCGCTCACCTGGCTGCTGCTGAACAAAACCCGTCTGGGCATGAATGTGCGGGCGGTGACGCAGAACCGCAACATGGCGGACTGCTGCGGCGTACCGACCGGCCGCGTCGACATGCTCGCCTTCGGCCTGGGTTCCGGCATCGCCGGGCTGGGCGGCGTGGCGCTGTCGCAGGTCGGCAACGTCGGCCCGGAACTGGGACAGGGCTACATCATCGACTCCTTCCTCGTGGTGGTGCTCGGCGGTGTCGGCCAACTCGCGGGCACGCGTTGTCGGCGGCCTTCGGCCTCGGCGTGCTGAACAAAATCCTCGAGCCGCAAATCGGCGCGGTGCTGGGCAAGATCCTGATCCTCGTGCTGATCATGCTGTTTATCCAGAAACGTCCGCAAGGGTCTGTTTGCCATTCAAAGGGAGGGTCATTGACTGATGAGCCAACCTATTACCTTAACTATCGCCGCGACGCAAGCGCCGCGCCTGAGCCTGCATGCTCGGCTTCACTGCTGCTGGCCGCGCTACTGATCCTGCCGTTTCTGCACCTGCTGCCGGAAAGCAGCGCGCTGGCGATGTCCACCTACACGCTGACGCTGATAGGCAAAATCCTCTGCTACGCCATCGTCGCGGTGGCGCTGGATCTGGTCTGGGGCTACGCCGGGCTGCTGTCGCTGGGCCACGGGCTGTTTTTCGCCCTCGGCGGCTATGCCATGGGAATGTACCTGATGCGCCAGGCCGCGCGGCGACGGTCTGCCAGCGTTTATGTCGTTTCTCTCGTGGACGGAACTACCCTGGTTCTGGGCCGGAACTCAGTATTTTGCTCTGGGCGCTGTGCCTGGTGATCCTGGTGCCGGGCCTGCTGGCGCTGGTGTTCGGCTACTTCGCCTTTCGCTCGCGAATCAAAGATGTCTACTTCTCGATCATGACTCAGGCGCTGACCTACGCCGGCATGCTGCTGTTTTTCCGCAACGAAACCGGCTTTGGCGGCAACAACGGCTTTACCGGTTTTACCACCATGCTCGGCTTTTCGCGTCACCGCGACCGGCACGCGGATCGCACTGTTTATCGCGATCGTGCTGCTGCTGGCAGGTCAGCCTGGCGCATTGGCTTTGCCCTGGCGCGCAGCAAGTTTGGCCGGGTACTCACCGCCGTGCGCGATGCGGAAAACCGCCTGATGTTCTGCGGCTACGATCCGAAGCGGCTACAAGCTATTCGTCTGGACGCTCTCCGCCGTGCTCTGCGGGCTGGCCGGCGCGCTGTACGTGCCGCAGGTGGGCATCATCAACCCCAGTGAAATGTCGCCGACCAACTCGATTGAAGCGGCCGATTTGGGTCGCGCTCGGCGGACGCGGCACGCTGATTGGCCCGCTGCTCGGTGCCGGCGTCGTCAACGGTGCGAAGAGCTGGTTCACCGTCGCCTTCCCGGAGTACTGGCTCTTCTTCCTCGGCGCTAATGTTTATCCTCGTCACGCTGTACCTGCCGCGCGGCGTCATCGGCCTGCTCAAGCGGGAGGAAGCGATGAGAGCGGTCACTGATGCTGACCGTATTTTACCCAGCCGCGATGCCAGGATCGGCTCGACCGCGACAGCTACCGATACGGTACTGCTGACTGGAAAACATCAACGTCACTTTGACGTCTTCAGGCGCTGACGAGATTTGTCGCTGCTAGATAGGCGTGGGCGAACTGCGCTGCGTGATCGGCCCAAATGGCGCGGGCAAAACCACGCTGATGGACATGATCACCGGTAAAACACGCCCGGACAACGGCAAGACGCTTACTATCAGCGAAACCATCGATCTGCACCCGCATGAGCCGAGGTGGAAATCGCCCGCGCCGGCATTGGCCGTAAGTTCCAGAAACCCACGGTGTTTGAAGCGCTGACGGTGTTCGAAAACCTCGAGATTGCGCTGAAAGACTGATAAGTCGGTGTGGACCAGCCTGCGTGCGCGAAGCTGTCCGGCGAGCAGACGGGATCGCATCGATGAAGTGCTCGCTATTGCTGCGGCTGACGGCGAATCGAGCAATCGCCCCGCCGGACTGCTGTCCCACGGGCAGAAGCAGTTTCTCGAAATCGGCATGCTGCTGGTGCAGGAGCCGCAGCTCCTGTTGCTGGACGAGCCGGTCGCGGGCATGACCGACGCCGAGACCGAATTCACCGCCGAGCTGTTCAAGTCCCTCGCCGGAAAACACTCACTCATGGTGGTGGAGCACGACATGGGCTTCGTCGGCAGCATCGCCGACCACGTCAGCGTACTGCACCAGGGGCATGTACTGGCCGAGGGGTCGCTGGAGGAAGTGCAGGCGAACGAGCAGGTGATCGAGGTTTATCTCGGGCGGTAGCGGCTCCGACAGCCTGGGTATCGCTGCGCTCCACCCATCCTACGAGCGCAGTTTGCCGGGAGGCACGTCGTAGGTTGGCGTGGAGCGCAGCGATACCCAACAGCTCTCGATGCACACCGGATGTTCAGGAATCATCAAGGACAAAAGACATGCTGCAAGTCGACAAACTGCACCAGTACTACGGCGGCAGCCACATCCTGCGTGGTCTGTCGTTCGACGCGAAGATCGGCGAGGTCACCTGCCTGCTCGGGCGCAACGGCGTGGGCAAGACCACCCTGCTGCGCTGCCTGATGGGCCTGGTGCCGGCCAAGGAAGGCAAGGTCAGCTGGGAAGGCAAGCCGATCACCGGTTTCAAACCGCACCAGCGCGTGCACGCCGGCATCGCCTATGTGCCGCAAGGGCGGGAAATCTTTCCGCGCCTGACGGTGGAGGAAAACCTGCTGATGGGCCTGTCGCGATTCGGTGCCAGCGAAGCCAAGGCGGTACCTGAACACATCTACGAACTGTTCCCGGTGCTGCGGGAGATGAAGCAGCGCCGCGGCGGCGACCTCTCAGGCGGCCAGCAGCAACAACTGGCCATCGGCCGCGCACTGGCCAGCAAGCCGCGCCTGCTGATCCTCGACGAGCCCACCGAAGGCATCCAGCCGTCGGTGATCAAGGAGATCGGCGCGGTCATCCGCAAGCTCGCCGAGCGCGGCGACATGGCCATCCTGCTGGTGGAGCAGTTCTACGACTTCGCCGCCGAACTGGCCGACCAGTACCTGGTGATGTCCCGTGGCGAGATCGTCCAGCAGGGACGTGGCACGGACATGGAAAGCGACGGTGTGCGCGGGCTGGTGGCCATCTAGGCCCGCCTGTCGGCGGGTTCGCGAGCAAGCTCGCTCCTACAGATCGGGCCCGCACGCGTCTTGTAGGAGCGAGCTTGCTCGCGAACCACGGCTCCATCGTGAGACGACCTGTCACTGGCGCATGACGGCATCGGGTGGCAAGCTGCCAGGCCCCGTATTCGTTTTTCCTGGAGCCCGCCATGCCGATCACCCTGCGCCCCGCCGTCAACGACGACGCCGGATTCGCCGCGGTCTGCGTGGCGGCGGCCTACGCCCAGTGGATTCCCAAGCTGGGGCGCAAGCCAGGACCGATGCTCGACGACTACCACGCGGTGATCGCCGAGGACCGCGTGCTGATCGCCGAGCAGGACGGCGCGCCGGTCGGCCTGCTGGTGATGCGCGAGACCGACGAGGGCTTCCTGCTCGACAACATCGCCGTACTGCCCGAGTGCGCCGGGCAAGGCATCGGCCGCGAGCTGCTGATCCACGCCGAGGCAACGGCGACGCAACTGGGCTACCCATCGCTGTACCTCTACACCAACGAGCGCATGACCGAAAATATCGAGCTGTACGCGAAGAACGGCTATCAGGAATACGCGCGCAAGCTCGAGAACGGCTTCCGCCGGGTCTACATGCGCAAGCAGTTGGGCTGAGACAAGGCTTTTGTAGGAGCGGATTCATCCGCGATCGGCCCAGGCCCGCGCGGGGGCGAATCAATCGCGGACAGAGTCCGCTCCCACGCACCGTTTGAGTGCACCCGGACTGCAGACGCACCGCAACCGCGCCCATACCTGACCGAACGGACAATCGCCGCTGTCAGCGTCAATCCCGCGCCATAACTGAGCTGTACAAAGCCAAGCAGCAGCCACGCACTATCCTGGCGCATCCCGGCACGCTGCTTGCTCTGTCGTGTGCATCCTTCGCTTCGAAGCTGCCCATGAACGCACCGGCCACCCTCTTTCATCCCGCCTGGCACGCCGAGCTGGAGCTTGCCTACGCCCGCATCGGAGACAGCACACGGCCGGTCACCCGACGCCACCTCGGGCCGCTGCGGGTGCAGAAGCACCTGTATGCGGAAGGGCCGCAGGTCTGCCAGCACATCGTCGTGCACCCGCCCGGCGGCATCGCCGGTGGCGACACCCTGAACCTCGATATCCGCGCCGGCAACGACAGCTGGGCACAACTCACCAGCCCCGGTGCGGCCAAGTGGTACCGCGCCAGCTGCCCGGCGAAACAGCAACTGGACATCCGGGTCGGCCCTGGCGCCACGCTGGAATGGCTGCCGCAGGAAACCATCGTCTACTCCGGCGCGCAGGCCGAACTGACGACCCGTATCGATCTCGAAGCCGACGCCCGGCTGTTCTACTGGGACGTGGTCGCCCTCGGCCGTCCGGCCAGCGGCGAGCGCTTCGACGATGGTCACTTTGCCGCCGCCCTGGACATCCGCCGCGACGGCCAGCGCCTGTGGCACGAGCGCCAGCGCGTGACGGGTAGCGACCGCCTGCTCGATTCGCCCATCGGTCTCGCCGGCCACCCGGTGATGGCGACGCTGATCGCCAGCGGGCAGATCGACGCGACGCTCATCGAAGCCTGCCGCACCATCCCCTGCCAGGGGCGTGGCAACCTCACCCAACTGCCCGGCCTGCTGGTCGCCCGCTGCCTCGCCCATGAGGCGCTGCATGCCCGCGCCTGGCTCATTGAACTCTGGCGCCGGCTGCGGCCGGCGCTGCTCGGCCGCGAGGCCGTCCCTCCCCGAATCTGGAGCACCTGAGATGGACCTGACGCCCCGCGAAAAAACAAGCTGCTGATCTTCACCGCCGGCCTGGTCGCCGAACGTCGCCTCGCCCGGGGGGTGAAACTCAACTACCCGGAGGCCGTGGCACTGATTTCCGCTGCGCTGCTCGAAGGCGCGCGGGATGGCCAGACGGTCGCCGACCTGATGCACTACGGCACCACGCTGCTGACCCGTGAACAGGTGATGGAGGGTGTGCCGGAAATGATCCCGGAGATCCAGGTGGAAGCCACTTTCCCGGACGGCACCAAGCTGGTCACCGTGCACCAGCCCATCGCCTGAGCACGCTGCGGCGCAAAGACAATGGCGAATGAAGCGTACCGCTTCATTCGCCCTACCAAACTGAGGAACCGACATGCACATCCGCGACGCCAGCCAAGCCGACCTCGGCAGTCTGCGCGACATCTACAACGACGCCGCGCTCAACACCACCGCCATCTGGAACGAGGTCGCCATTCGACCTGGAGAACCGCCGCGCCTGGCTGGAACTGCGCGCGCAGCAGGGCTTCCCGGTGCTGGTGGCAGAGGATGGCGGCGAGGTGGCGGGCTACGCCAGCTACGGCCCGTGGCGTGCCTTCGACGGCTTCCGCGAGACGGTCGAGCACTCGGGTCTACGCGCGCGCCGACCAGCGCGGCAAGGGCCTGGGTCCGATCCCGATGCAGGCACTGATCGAGTAGGTCCGTGCCCAGGGCCTGCACGTGATGGTCGCGGCCATCGAAAGCGGCAACACGGCGTCGATCCGCCTGCACGAGCGTCTGGGTTTCATCACCAGCGGGCAGATGCCGCAGGTGGGCCAGAAATTCGGTCGCTGGCTGGACCTGACCTTCATGCAACTGATCCTCGACCCACGGAGTCTCCCCATGACCGCGAATACGACATCCAGCCCGGCGAGATCGAACTCAACGCCGGCCGCCGCACGCGCGCCCTGACGGTGGCCAACAGCGGCGACCGGCCGATCCAGGTCAGTTCGCACTACCACTTCTTCGAGACCAACCACGCCTTGCTGTTCGACCGCGACGCGGCGCGCGGCATGCGCCTGAACATCCCGGCGGGCACCGCCGTGCGCTTCGAACCGGGGCAGAGCCGCGAAGTGGAGCTGGTCGAGCTGGCCGGCGAGCGGGAAGGTTTACGGATTTGCGGGACGGGTGATGGGTGCGCTCTGAGAGCCCCTCGCCCTATCCCTGAAGGGAAAGGGCGAAAGCAGGCCGCCACGGCGGGACCGACACTGCTTCTCCGATCAGCCCCTTCTCCCTTCAGGGAGAGGGTTGGGGAGAGGGCAAAACAGCGCAGGGAATGACCAAGGAGCCCCGATGAAAATCAGCAGACAAGCCTACGCCGACATGTTCGGCCCCACCGTCGGCGACCCCGTGCGTCTGGCCGATACCCACCTGTGGATCGAGGTGGAGCAGGACTTCACCGTCTACGGCGAGGAAGTGAAGTTCGGCGGCGGCAAGGTCATCCGCGACGGCATGGGCCAGGGCCAGCTGTGCGCCGCACAGGTCGTCGATACCGTGATCACCAACGCGCTGATCCTCGACCACTGGGGCATCGTGAAAGCCGACGTGGGCCTCAAGCACGGCCGCATCGCTGCCATCGGCAAGGCCGGCAATCCGGACATCCAGCCCGGCGTCACTTCGCCCTGGGCGCCAGCACCGAAGTGATCGCCGGCGAAGGCATGATCCTCACCGCCGGCGGCATCGACACGCACATCCACTTCATCTGCCCGCAGCAGATCGAAGAGGCGCTGATGAGCGGCGTGACCACCATGATCGGCGGCGGCACCGGTCCGGCCACCGGCACCAATGCCACCACCTGCACCTCCGGCCCGTGGCACATGGCGCGCATGCTCCAGGCCGCCGACGCCTTCCCGATGAACATCGGCTTCACCGGCAAGGGCAACGCCAGCCTGCCGCTGCCGCTGGAAGAACAGGTGCGCGCCGGCGCCATCGGCCTGAAACTGCACGAGGACTGGGGACTACCCCAGCGGCGATCGACAACTGCCTGTCCGTGGCCGACCGCCTCGACGTGCAAGTGGCGATCCACACCGACACCCTGCAACGAATCCGGGCTTCGTCGAAACCACCCTGGCCGCGTTCAAGGGCCGTACCATCCACACCTACCATACCGAGGGCGCCGGAGGCGGCCACGCGCCGGACATCATCAAGGCCTGCGGCTCGCCAATGTGCTGCCGCAGTCGACCAACCCGACGCGGCCGTTCACCCGCAACACCATCGACGAGCACCTGGACATGCTCATGGTCTGCCACCACCTGGACCCGAGCATCGCCGAGGACGTGGCCTTCGCCGAGTCGCGCATTCGCCGCGAAACCATCGCCGCCGAGGACATCCTCCACGACCTTGGCGCCTTCAGCATGATCAGCTCCGACAGCCAGGCCATGGGCCGCGTCGGCGAGGTGATCACGCGCACCTGGCAAACTGCGCGACAAGATGAAGCAGCAGCGCGGCGCACTGGACGGCGACGGCGCGCGCAACGACAACTTCCGCGCCAAACGCTACATCGCCAAGTACACCATCAACCCGGCGATTACCCACGGCGTGGCCCATGAAGTGGGCTCGATCGAGGTGGGCAAGCTGGCCGACCTGGTGCTCTGGCGCCCGGCCTTCTTCGGCGTGAAGCCGAGCCTGATCCTCAAGGGCGGCGCCATCGCCGCGAGCCTGATGGGGGACGCCAACGCCTCGATCCCGACGCCGCAGCCGGTGCACTACCGACCGATGTTCGCCAGCTACGCCGGCAGCCGCCACGCTACCTGCCTGACCTTCATCAGCCAGGCCGCGTTCGACCTCGGCGTGCACCACGAGCTGGGCCTGCGCAAGGCCATCGGTGTGGTGAAGGGCTGCCGCAGCGTGCAGAAGACCGACCTGATCCACAACGCCTACCTGCCGCACATCGAAGTCGATGCGCAGAACTACCAGGTGCGCGCGGACGGACAACTGCTCTGGTGTGAACCGGCGGACGTGCTGCCGATGGCGCAGCGTTACTTCCTGTTCTGAATCATCGATGCCTGGATGGCACAACGCCGTATGTCACTGGGTGAGGAAACCCTCTAGGATTTCCATCCCCCAGAAACGGACTTCTACAGATGCACTTCCATTGAGTACTCCTACTGATCGGCACAATGCTGCTGGCGAGTTGCACCACCCTTCACAGCGGAGAAGCTTTCAAGGAACCAGCGGCCACGCGAAGCGACGCGGCACTGATTTACGTTTACCGCAAGGGCATTCCTCCCCTCTGGCGCGACCCGACGCTCCTTATCGATGATCGTGAGATCAGCGAGATCAAGAACAAGAGCTTCACCTACTTCTATCTCGCCGAAGGCACTCACAAGATCGCGACGAAATGGGCAATCGACCTGTTTCCGCTCAACATGAACGGAACGCTCGACGTCAAAAACGGCGAGGTGTACTACCTTCGCCTGGGCGGAGGCATGATGTTCTTTCCCGGTGTTCATGGGCTCAATACCTCCGTCAGCTCGAACCTTTCGCAGGTATCTGCAGATGCCGGGATAAGCGAAATCAAGGAGTGCATGTACATCGAAAACCAGGCGCCTGCCATTCGCTAGTCTTTTGAACACAACGCCCCTTCGACTCTTGAACGCGATGCGTTTAGCAGCTTCCGTTGTGGCGCAATGATGGCTACAGGTGCTGTTCGGATTCTATCGTGTTTCCCTATTAACCTTAGCAATACGTACTCTGAACGAAGTAAGGTGACAAA
>JASGKM010000063.1:0-40303 GCA_049840615.1 Pseudomonas sp. | reverse complement strand
GGACGGCCGCATTGCCTTCGGCAAGGGCACCGGGATGATCAGCTTCGCCAGTCGAATCGACGAGAGTTACGACCACAACCCGCAGCTCAGCGACGACACCGAGCAGGACCTGCGCCGCACCTATCCGCAACTGGACGACGTGCCGGTGACGCACAGCTGGTCCGGCCCGATCGACCGTACCTACGACAGCCTGCCGGTGTTCGGCGATCTGAACGGCGCGCCGCACATCGTCTACGGCATCGGCTGGAGCGGCAACGGCGTCGGCCCGAGCCGCCTGGGTGGGCGCATCCTCGCCAGCCTGGCGCTGGGGATCGATGACGAATGGAGCCGCTGCGGCCTGGTTGGCCGCCAGCCCAAGCGCTTCCCGCTCGAACCGGTGCGCTACGTCGGTGGCCTGATGGTGCGCGGCGCGGTGCAGCGCAAGGAGCAGGCCGAGGCGCAGAACCGCAAAGGCGGCTGGCTCGACCGTACCCTGGCCGGCTTCGCCCCGGCAGGACTCGAAGACAAGGACCTCTAGGAGAAAAGCCCCATGCCCCAACCGATTCTGCTAACCGGCACCGCCGGACTCGAACTGCCGGCGCCGCAGCCTGTGAAGGAACCCCTGGGCTCGCCGGTATCCAGCACCGCGACCCATGCCGAGGAAGGCGAGGGCGGCCTGCTCACCGGCGTCTGGGAATGCACTCCCGGCCGGTGGCGGCGCCAGGTGCTATCACGCGAGTTCAGCCACTTCATCAGCGGCCACTGCCTGTTCATCCCGGACGACGGCGAGCCGATCGAACTGCGCGCCGGTGATGCGGTACTGTTCCCGGCCAACTGTCAGGGCACCTGGGACATCCGCGAGACGGTGCGCAAGAGCTTCGTGATCATTCCCTGAGACCCGCGATATCCGCCGAGCGCAGCGCGATCCAGAGGACAGCCACGTCCTCGGTGCAGTCCAGCGAGCGCTCGGTGATTTCCTCGATGCGGCGGATGCGATAGACCAGCGTCTGCTTGTGCACGTTGAGCCGTTGCGCGGCTTTCTGCCAGGAACGGTTCTGTTCGAGGAAGACGCGCAGGGTGTGCTGCAACTGGCCGCCCTGTTGCGCGTCGTAATCCGCCAGCGCACCCAGTACCCGTCGATGCACGCGCCGTGCTTCTTCCAGGCTCGCCGGCAGCCAGGACTGCTCGCCCTGGGCGTCGGCATAGGCCACCAACGGACGCTGGCGGTTGGCATGGGCCAGCGCCAGCCGCGCCTCGCGCAGTGCTTCCACTGCCCGCAGTGCATGGCCCAGCGGGTTGCTGTGGCCGAGGGTGCAGTCCAGCTCGGCTTGCAGGGCTTCGGCCCGTGTCGGATCGTTCAGCAGCAGGATCAGTTCGTTGCCCTGGTGGCGCACCAACAGGCCCATTCCGAGACGCTGAAGACGCTGCTGCCAGTATTTCGGCAACTCGTCGGTGGCACGCGCCAGCACCAGACAGGCCGCATCCACCGGGCAATTCAGCTGCGCCAGTCGCTCCTGCGCGGCGCGTTCGGTGAGGCGTTGCTGCAGCAGGTCGTCCAGCAGTTCCGAGCCCAGGCGCAGCATGCGCTCGTGTTCGACCTGAGCACGCTCCAGCTCGATCCCCAGCACTGCCACGATGTGATGCAGCAGGCCGTAGTCGAGCAACTCACCGCCCGTGGCGAGGATTTCGCAAGTAGTCAGCGACGGTAGCGGCATCACCAGCGCTTCCTGCTCGCCATTGCTGCAGCGGGTTACGGTGTCCGGTACCGAACGGCGCTGGGAAAGGGTTGCCTGCCAGCTGTCCGGCAGCGGCGCCAGGCCTTCCTGCCAGGGTTGCAGGGTTGCCGAATCGAACAGAAAAAGTTGCGCGCGGACATCGCTGCGCAGCCGATGCAAAAGCCCGGCAAGGCCGAGTCCGCGCAAGCCGATGCGAGCACTTTCATAGATACGCGTCACGGCGCTGCGGCGCTCGTGTTCTTCCTGCTTGCTGGCGTCGACGATGGCACGGGTCACGGCGGAGAAGGGCACCGCGTAGTCGGTCATCAGCAGCGGGAAACCCAGTTGGCAGGCTTCGTCCTGCAAGGCCTGGATGTCCGCCGGGGCCTGCATGTTCTCGCCGATCATCAGCCCCGAGATGCGTGCCCCGGCCAGGCGTTGCAGGTAGTCGCGCTGCGCCTGTGCCTGCACGGGAATACCGATGCCGGTAGTCATCAGCAGGTCGCCTTCACCCAGCCACTCGGTGGGATCGGCCAGCTCGCACACGTGCGCCCAGCGCAGGCGCCGGCCGACGCCCTCGCTGCCGCCAAGCAGGCGGGTGCGCAGGGAGGCGTTGTCGAGGATGTCCTGGATATGGAAAGGCATGGCAGGTCCGCAGCGAAGTAGAACGGGGGCAAGCATGCCACCAGCGCAACGCCTTGTCGCGCCTGGCCTGTGCGGGTTCTGCAGGCTTCGTACCGGGATACGAGCGGGGCCTTCCGAATTGTAGTTCCGTCTGATTGTGGACCCTGCCGGGGAGCCCCAAGACTAGCTGGCAGTGCGCCATGCGAGCCCTTGGAGGCCCCGGATGGCGCCGCCTGCCGCGTGGCGGGCCGTCTACTCACCGGAGACCATAACAATGAACAAGATCCTGAGTTCCTCCATCGCCTGCGCCCTGGGTTGCGCGGCGACTTTCCCTGCCTTCGCCGACCTCACCGTGGTGTCCCACGGCGGCGCCAACAAGGCCGCCCAGGTCAAGGCCTTCTACGAACCCTACATGCAGCAGAGCGGCAGCCGCCTGATCGCCGACGAGTTCAACGGCGAGATGGCCAAGGTCAAGGTGCAGGTCGACACCGGCAGCATCTCCTGGGACGTGGTGGAGATGGAGATGCCGGAACTGGCGCGCGCCTGCGACGAGGGCCTGCTGCAGGAAATCGGCGAGCAGCCGGGCATTGCCAAACTCGCCCCGGAGTTGCTGGATGGCGCGGTGCAGCCGTGCGGCGTGGGTTTCTTCGTCTGGTCCACGGTGCTGGCCTACAACGCCGACAAGCTCAAGAGCGCGCCCACCGGCTGGGCGGATTTCTGGGACACGCAGAAATTCCCCGGCAAGCGCGGCCTGCGCAAGGGGGCGATGTACACCCTGGAGTTCGCGCTGATGGCTGATGGCGTTGCGCCGAAGGACGTCTATTCCGTGCTCGGGACCAAGGAAGGTCAGGACCGTGCGTTCAAGAAACTTGACCAGATCAAGCCGAGCATCCAGTGGTGGGAGGCTGGCGCGCAGCCGCCGCAGTACCTGGCCTCCGGCGACGTGGTGATGAGTTCCGCCTACAACGGCCGGATCGCCGCCGTGCAGGACGAAAGCCAGCTGCGCGTGGTGTGGAATGGCGGCATCTACGACATGGACGCCTTCGCCATTCCCAAGGGCGCGAAGAATACCGAGGAAGGGCTGCGCTTCATCCAGTACGTGCTGCAGACCGAACAACAGAAGAACTACGCGCAGCAGATCGCCTACGGCCCGGTGAACCGCGCCGCCGTCCCGCTGGTCGATGCAAACCGTCGCAGCAATATGCCCACCGACGAGGCCAACCTCGCGGGGCAGGTGGCGATGAACGCCGCCTTCTGGGCCGATCACGGCGAGCAGCTGGAGCAGCGCTTCAACGCCTGGGCCGCCAAGCAGTAAACCTTCACAGTGTGCGGCGTCGCCGCACTTTCAGGCCGCCTTCGGGCGGCCTTTTTTGTGGCTGTCGGCATATCCCTGTAGGAGCGGGCCATGCCCGCGATCGCGCGCATGGCGCGCTCCTACAATGGGCTCCGCGGCAGCACAAAAAAGCCCATCGGGGTCACCGATGGGCTTCGGGTTACGCTCGGGAGCGGATCAGGTCGCCAGGCTCAGCGATGCCGATTGTTGCAGCGAGCGGCCCTTGGTTTCCGGCGCCCAGGCCAGGCAGATGAAGAACGCCAGCAGGGTAATGGCCGCACCGATCAGCAGGGTTGCCTGCAGGCCGATGGATTCGATGCCGATGGGCATCAGGTAGGTGCCGGTCGCCGCGCCGATGCGGCTGAAGCCGACCGCCACACCGACTGCGGTGGCGCGCACGGAAGTGGGGAACAGCTCGTTCGGGTAGATCCACTCCAGGATGCTCGGGCCGCCGGAAACGAAGGCGTAGAAGGCGAAGGCGCCGACGATGAACCAGGCCGGAGCGTCCGCCCACAGGCCCAGCGCCAACAGCGGCAGCGCCATCAGTGCGAAGGGCACCACCACCATGGGGCGGCGGCCCCAGGTTTCCACCAGCTTCAGCGCCGGGATCACGCCGATGGCGAAGAGGATGGCGATCATCAGCTCGCCCAGGGTCGAGGAGTTCTCGCCTTTGATGCCGGCGGTCAGCAGGATCATGCTGCCGAAGGTGTAGAGCACGTATTGCGGGGTGATCTGCGCGAAATAGAGCATGCCGCACATGATGGTGCGCTTGAGGTAGCCGCCCGAGGAAATCATCTTCAGGTCGCTTTTCCACGAACGATGGCGGCCACCGTCGTTCAGCTCGGCGACGTCGGCCGGGGTGATCACCACGTCCTTGTCGTAGACCAGCTTGATGACTTTCTGCGCTTCCTCGATGCGCCCCTTGCTGGCCAGCCAGCGCGGCGATTCCGGAATGCCACGGCGGATCAGCACGACGATGATGCCCACCACCGCGCCGCTGAACAGCATCCAGCGCCACAGCGAGTGGTCACCGGTCCAGGAGACCATCAGGTAGCCAACGATGAAGGCGGTCATGGCGCCGCAGGACCACGCCAGGCCCGACACGCCGATCATGAAGCCGCGACGTTTGGACGGCGTGAATTCGGTCAGCAGCGAGGTGGCGATGGGATAGTCCGCACCGACCGCCAGGCCGATGACGAAGCGCAGCACGATCAGTTGCCAGGCCTCGGTGACAAAGGCGGAGAGGCCGCAGGCGATCACCAGCACGGTGAGGTCCAGGGCGTACATGGTCTCCCGGCCGATACGGTCGGTGATGGCGCCGAACACCGTGGCGCCGAAGAAGATGCCCAGCAGCGAGGCGGCGCCGATCAGCCCTGTCTCTACCGAGGTGGCAGCGATGTCCTGGCCGAAACCGATCAGCGCGATGCCGATCAGGCTGAGGATGTAGCCGTCGAGGAAGGGGCCGCCGCAGCAGGCCAGCAGCAGTTTCCGGTGAAATTTCGAGACCGGGGAATGTTCAATGACATCAAACACGCTCATGGGTACAACCTTTGTTGAATTTATAAGTGGCCAGGCAGCGCGCTTGTGCGTGCTTCGTGGCGGCGATGACCGTCTGGGGGGAGGCAGGAGCCCGGGTCGATCGCTCTGGCAGCGACGGGTGGAGAGGGTGCAGGGGGCTTGGCAGGCGGACAATTCACTCAAGATAAGAAGCGCGTCGAGGCCGCTTGTACGATCGTATGAGCCAGCAGCGGCCGCGGCTCCGTGGTGTGCAGCACCCCGTGGATGCGCAGTGCGGAACGGTTTTCACGAGATTTCCGTGCCATCCCTGCTATCGCCAGCTCGCGCGCCTGGAGGATCGGGCAAGAATCCCGCTGAATCGCACTACTGCCCTGGAAGCGACCGCCTGGAGAATGGCCCGACTCAAGGCGCGTGAGGCCAGACCCTGTCCGGGGCCGCGTGCCGACGCCGTCACTCCAGGACTCCTCGACTCATGCCCCATCGGCAACCTTTGCCCACCATCACAGGCCCGCGTCTATCCGGCGCCGGGCAGGCCCTGTTCGTACCCGTCGACAAGTGCCGGGGAGCACCGACACGCCTGCGGGAGCATGACCTTGGATAGACAGCACCCGGTTCGTTTCGGTTGTGTCGGCTGTGGCGCGTGCTGTCGCGGGCGCTACGTTCCACTGACGCTGGCGGAGTCCCACGCCTGGCTGCGTCGTGGCGATGAGGTCGCGATCCTTCTGGAGGCTTTCCTGACGGACGATGTCTTGGGACACGACGCCCACTATGACCACTACAGCCGGCGGGCCAGCGAAGTCCCTTGCGGCACTGCCCGATTGAACCTGATTCCGATCTTCGTCGGCGTCGCCCAGCCGCAATGCCCGAACCTGGATGCCGAGGACCGCTGCACGATCCACGCGGAGCGGCCACTGGTCTGCCGCATCTATCCGATGGAGATCAACCCGTTCATCGAGCTCGATCCGGCCAGCAAGGAGTGCCCGCCGGAGTCATGGAGCAGTGCGGCAACCGAAGTGTTGATTGCCAGCGACGCCAGGGTGGACCCGGCATTGGCACAGCTGATCGAGGAGTCCCGAACAGCGGATCGGCGCGACGCTGCGGAGAAAGTGGCGATCTGTCAGCAACTGGGGTACACGGTGACTGCTTACAAAGGCAATGGCCTGGCCTTGTACAGACCGCAACGGGAGCGGCTCTTCGACGCTGTTTCCAGGCGCGGGGCGGCACCGCTGGAGGGGCACAGATGGACGGTCGAGGCCCACGGCGCCACCGTGCTGGCAGCCCTGCAGCAACAGGGCGTGCAGTTGAGCGACACGGTGACCAGCGAGCACCTTTTTCTGCCCTTGGAGGCTGCCCACTGAGTCCCCGCACGCGGCATGGACTTGAGACGCCGCTCCTGCGAACTGCACTTGGCTGGCCGCAGGGGGTGGGCCATTACCTGGCGATGCCTCAGGGCTTATCCGCCCAGGTCGCCAGGAAGGTCGGGACAAAACGGTCCACCACGAAACGCGGGTTGGGCTGTTCGTCCTCGAGGAATCCCCGGAGGACGAACCCCGCTTCCAGTTGGCCGCCGATCTGCTCGGCCAGACTATGACCAAACACCAGCGCTTCGCCGCGCTGCTGCTTGTCGTTCAGGGCTTGCGCCGGCAAGTCGCGCAGATCGGAATAGGGCAGTCTGTAGCGCGGGCGGATCAGCCCTTGCTCGGCCAGCGTCGGGTCACGATCGCCGATGAACACCACCGGGTTGTAGAAGCTGCTGAGCAGCCGTCCACCGCTGCGCAAGGTGCGGAAGCACTCGCGCCAGATCGGTCGGATATCCGGCACGTAGAGGTTGGAAATCGGGTGGAAGATGCAATCGAACGCGCCGTCGACAAAGGCCGACAGGTCACGCATGTCGCCCAGCACGGTTTCCAGTTGCAGACCGTCGCGCTCGGCCACCTCGCGATCGCGCGCCAGTTGCTCGGGGCTGGCGTCCAGCACCGTTACCAGCGCGCCAGCTGCTGCCAGAACCGGCGCCTGCTGCCCGCCACCGGAGGCCAGGCAGAGGATGCGCTGGCCGCTGACATCGCCCAGCCAGGCAGGCGGCAGCGGGGACGGCGTGAGATGCACCTGCCAGTCGCCGCGCCGCGCCGCCGCCGTGATCTGCGGCCCGACCGGCTGGCTCCATGGCCCTTGCTGGCGTGCCTGGCGGTCCCAGGCGTCCTGATTGTGCTTGAAGATATCGATGGGCATGCAGACTCCTCTAGGAACTCTTGTTGCCGCGCAGGGCCAACGCGGCCACCGCGCAGGCCAGCAGGGCGATGAAGGCCAGATAGAACGCATCACCATAGGCCATGAGGAACGCTTCGTGGCGAATGTGCGCGCCCAGGCGGGCAAGGGTTTCGGCCTGTGCCGGCAGCCATTCGTTGAGGCTGAAGGCGCTGCCGGGATCACCTTGCAGGCGCTCCTGCAAGGCGGGCGAGAAGAGCGTTACCTGCTCGCCGATGCGTTCCGAGTGGAAGCGTTCGCGCTGCGAGACGATCTGCGTCAGCGCTGCCGTCCCCACCGCGCCACCGAGGTTGCGCAGCATGGAGAACAGCGCCGAGGCCGAGCCGGCTTCCTGCCTGGACAGCCCGGAGACGGCCAGTACCGACAGCGCCACCATGATGAAAGGCTGGCCGATGCCACGCACCACCGTCGAAGGAATGATGACGTTGGCCGCGCTGTCGGCATCCAGGTGCGCACCCAGATAACAGCCCAGGGCCATGATGGCGAAGCCAGTGGCGACCATCAGCTTGGGGTTCAGCCAGCGCATCAGGCGCGGCATCAGCGGCGCCAGGAGCAACTGCACGAGACCATAGGCGATCAGGCTGACGCCGATCTCGCGGGCGTTATAGCCATGCAGTTGGGACAGGTAGTTGGGGGCCAGAAATACCAGGCCAAAGGTTGCCGCGCCGAAGATGAACATTGCCGCGCTGGCCACGCCGAAGTTGTAGCCGGCCAGCAGGCGCAGGTTGATGAACGAGCGCCGGCCCCACAGTTGCGTGTAGATGAACAGCAGCAGGGCGACGCCGCCGATGGCCAGCATCGCGGTGATGAAGTCTGAGCCGAACCAGTCCTTGCGACCGCCTTCCTCCAGCACGATCTGGATCGCCCCCAGGCCGACGATCATGCTGGCGATGCCCAGCCAGTCGCCGTTGCGCAGCTTCTGCAGCTGCATCGGCTTTGGTTCGATCGCCCAGGCCACGGCGGCGAGCAGCAACACTCCGGGGATCAGCTGCAGGTAGAAGATCCAGCGCCAGCTGTAGGCGTCGGTCAGCCAGCCGCCGATGGACGGCCCGGCGGCCTGGGCGACGCTGTTGGACAGACTGAACAGCGCCATGCCCATGGCCACCCGCGAGGGCGGCAGCTCGGTGACGATCGAGCTGGAACGACAGCGGGATCAGCACTGCGCCGGCCGCGCCCTGGATCACGCGAATGGCGATCAGGGTGGCGAGGTTGGGCGAGAACGAACAGGCCACCGAGGCCGCGAGGAAGATCGCCGAACCGACCAGCATCACCCGGCGCAGGGAGAACACCTCCACCAGCCAGGCGGTCAGGGGGATCATGACGATTTCCGCGACCAGGTAGGCCGTGGAAATCCACGAGCCTTCCTCGAAGCTGGCGCTCAGCGAACCCTGGATTTCCGGCAGGGCGGCACTGGTGACGTGGACGTTCATGCCCGCCATGAAGCAGCCGAACAGCCCGCCGACCACCGCCACCCAGGCCTTGAGCGAGGTCTTCTCGCTGTCACTGGCCATTGGGCTGCGCCTCCGCGCTGGCGCGGGTGTCCACTTCGGCGATCACCGACATGCCGGGCAGGATCGGCACCGGCTGGCGGGCGCCGGCATCCAGGGTGATCTTCACCGGGAAACGCTGGACGATCTTGGTGAAGTTGCCGGTGGCGTTGTCCGGTGGCAGCAGGGCAAAGAGCGCCCCGGAACCGGGCGAGAAGCTCTCGACGCGGCCGTGCAGCACGGCCTCGGGGAAACTGTCCACGCGTACCTCTACCGGCTGGCCGGGACGCATGCGGCGCAGTTGGGTTTCCTTGTAGTTGGCCACCACGTAGGACTGATCCACCGGGACCAGGGCCAGCAGCGGCAAGCCGGGCGTCACGTACTGGCGCTGGCGCACGCGGCGCTGGCCGACTACGCCGGCGATGGGCGCGCGGACCAGCGTGTCTTCCAGCTCGTTTTCCGCCAGGGCCAGGTTGGCGTCCGCCCCGACGGCGCGAGCCTGCTGTTGTTGCAACTGGGCGGTGGCCTGCTCACGGCTGGCCTGTAGCACGCTCAGGCGGGTGCGTTGCCGGCTGGCCGCGGCTTCGGCACGGCTGAAGGCTGAACGCGCGCGGGCGAAGTCGGCGGTGACGCTCTCCAGGCGCTGGTCGCTCGCGGCCTGCTGGGCCACCAGGTCGCGGTAGCGCTGGAAGTCCAGCTGGGCGCGCTGGCGTTCGGCACGGGCGCTGTCGATATCGGCGCCGGCCTGCTCGATCAGTGTCTGCTGCTCCTTCAACTGCGCATCCAGCGTCACCAGCGCGGCCTGCTGCGCGGCAACGGCGGCGCGGGCCTCGGCCTGTTGCGCCCGTGCCTGCTGCAAGCGGGCCTGGTAGTCACGCTCCTGGATGCGTACCAGTGGAGTACCGGCGGCGACATGCTGGTTGTCCTCCACCAGCACCTCGGCGACGTAGCCGGAGACCTTCGGGCTGATGGTGATCCAGTCGGCGCGCACATAGGCGTCGTCGGTTTCCTCCAGGTAGCGGCCGATGTCGGCCCAGTAGAGGCCATAGCCCAGCGCGACGGCAGCGAGGATGCCACCGCCCAGCCAGATCAGGCGGCGTTGCCGGCGCTTGCGGTCGATCTGTGCCTTCTGTTCGGCGGCGTTGGCTTGCGGGTCATCGACGGCAATGTTCATCGTGCGGGTTCCGTAGAAGAGAGGATGCGCCTGGCAGGTACGCTGGCTGGCGAGTCCTGCCAACCGCCGCCGAGGGCGTGGAAAAGTTCGATCTGGCGCTCGACCAGTTGCCGGTCGGCCTCGGCCTTGTCCGCCTCGAGGCGGACCATGGCGCGCTCGCTGTCGAGCACGTCGAGGAAGTCCAGGGCGCCGGCCTGGTAGTTCACCTGGGCCAGGCGATAGGCGTTGCGGCTGCTGTCGAGCGCGCCGGCCAGCGCTTCGCGGTGGCCAGTCTCGCCGCTGTAGCGGGCCAGGCTCTGACGAACCTCCTTGAGTGCCACCAGCGCCTGCTGCTGGAAACGGGCGAATTGCTGGCGTTCGTGGGCCTGGGCACCTTCGAGGCGGGCGCGGGTGACCAGCAGGTTGGGGAAAGTTCCAGCTGATCAGCGGGCCGACGGCATAGGTGATCGCTTCGTGGTCGCCGAGGTCGTGCAGGCGCTCGGCGGAGGAGCTGATCGACGCGCCGAAGGATACGTTCGGGTAGAAGTCCGCCTGGCGCATCCCCACTTCATGCCCGGCGGCCGCCAGCGCGCGTTCGGCGGCACGGATGTCCGGGCGGCGTTGCAGCAGCGCCCAGCCATCGCCAACCGGCAGTGCCCGGCTCAGTTGGGGCACGCTCTGGCAGTCATGGACGGCCGCCGGCAGTTGCCCCGGCTCGCTGCCGGTGAGCACGCCGAGTTCTTCCAGCGCAGCCTGGTGTTCGGCCTCCAGGCGCGGCAGCAGGGCGCGGGTTTCCTCCAGCAGGCTGCGCACGCGATCCACCTCCAGATCGGTAACCAGCCCGGCGCGGCGCTGGCGGGTCGTGAGCTCGAGACTGCGCTCCACCGTCAGGACCGAATGCTGCTGGATGGCCGACCGCGCGGCGTAGGCGCAGGCATTGGCGTAGGCGCGGGCGGTGCCGGCAGCGACGTTGACCTGCAACTGGTCGTGGGCGGCTTGAGCGGCCTCCGCGTTGGCCTGGGCGGCCTGGATCGACTGGCGCACCTGGCCCCAGAGGTCGAGCTGATAGTCCAGCGCGAACCCCGGCACCTGATTCCACTGCGAGCCGGCGCGGCTGCCGGTGGCCTTGGCTTCGGTCTGGTCATCGCTGGTGCGGCCGTAGAAGGCCTGCCAGCTCGCTGTGGTGCTGGGCCAACGTTGTGCTCGCGCCTGACCGAGCAGGGCCAGCAGTTCATCGACGTGGGCGAGGGAGGCTTGCAGGTCGTGGTTGTGCCGCAGGGCCTGGGTTACCAGCTGGTCGAGTTGCGGGTCCCGATACAGGCGCCACCAATCGCTGGGCGGCTCCTGCGCGGCGGTACCGCCGGCGAGCGACTGCCAGTCGCCGCCGGCAGGCGGATGGGCAGCAGGCGCCTGATGTTCGCTGACCGCCGAGCAGCCGCCGAGCAGCAGGCCGGCGCAAGCCAGCGCGAGCAGCGAATGTCGAGGGATCGAGGAGGGTATGGGCATGTCGGGGAGTCACTTTGCTTCGGACTCCCGCAGGTTAGGGACTCAGCCGGTGTGGCTCTCTCGCACGGATGACAACCAGCCTCGCGAAAATGACAGGCTGCTCAGCCGCGAACCGCCTGGTAGTGGCTGGGCGACTGCCCGAGGATGCGCTTGAAGGTTTGCGAGAAGGCGCTCGGGCTCTGGTAGCCATGCTCCAGCGCCACTTCCAGCACCGAGGCACCGGAGATCAGGCGTTGCAGACTGAGGACCATGCGCACACGGGTACGCCAGTCGCCAAAGTTCATCCCCAGTTCGCGCTGAAACAGGCGGGCGAGGGTGCGACTGCTCATGTTCAGCTGCTGCGCCCAGTCCTCCATGCCGGTTTCGTCCGCTGGAGCGCCGATCACCGCGTTGCACAACCGCAGCAGGCGTGGGTCCCGTGGCATGGCGAGGTGGATGCCAACCGTCTGCGCCGCATCCATTTCCACCAGCAGCAACTCGTGCAGGCAACGGCGGCGGTGCTCGTTGCCTTCGCCCGGTTGTATCGCGCTGGCGGCGACCAGCAGTTCCCGCAGCAGGGGCGTCACCGCGATCAGCTGGCAGTGCTGGCCACCCCAGGGCCAGGTGGAGGCAGGCATGAACAGCGTACGCATGCGCACGCTGCCGAACATGCGAATCTGGTGCTCGGTGCCCGGCGGCACCCACAGCGCGTGGCCGGCCGGAACCACCCAGTTCTTCTGCGCCGCGCCTACCAGCATCACGCCTGAGATCGAATGGATCAGCTGCGCCTGGACGTGGCAGTGCGGCAGGATTTCCTCGCCGTCCTGGTGGTCATAGGCGAGCGCCTCCAGGGACAGGGCGCAGGTCATGGGCGTTTTCCTTTGGCTGGGGCAGAGATAGCTGACGTCTGCATGCTGAACTTGTGGTGAAGCGATATTCTAAATGCGATATCTGGCAAAATCCTGGCGATTTATTGCACTTCATCCTTGGTCGTAGCAATAACGTATCGCTCGCCCCTCGATATTCGGCTTTCAATGCCAGGGACGGGCAGCGCCCAGCCCTGGCTGCGCGCCCCGCTCCAGAGGGAGCCGCCCGTGCCGGCTGATGCCAAGCTTTCATCCTGCACCGAACAGTCCCCTCTCCCCCCTGGGAGAGGGTTAGGGTGAGGGCTGATCCGAGTACAGAACCGTCGGGTAGGAGCGGACTTTGTCCGTAATCGATTCCCGGCGGCCCCGAGCTGGCCGGTAGCACATCGCGGGCATGGCCCGCTCCTACAAAGAGCGAATCGGCGAGCTCAGGGAGATTCCTTCGCGCCAACCCTGTAGTAGCGAGCTTGCTCGCGAACAGAAAGTAGGGTGGATAACGCGCCAGTGTTATCCGCCGGTGGCGCGTCTGGCGGATAACCTGTTCCAGGTTATGCGCCCTACGAAATTCAAGGCGAGCGTAGGAGCGGACAGTTCTGTGCTCGGATCAACCCTCTCCCAAAGGGAGAGGGCTGGGGTGAGGGGAAAGCGCAAGAACGGATTCTCCAGGGGAATACCGTTGCTCCTGCGCCGAAACCGCTGGCGTGGGCTCAGCGCCCAGCGTTGCGCTCCTCGGGGCGCAGCGTGAGGACTTCGAAGCCCTTGGCGGTCACCGCTACGGTGTGCTCGAACTGCGCAGAGAGCTTGCCGTCGAGGGTCACCACGGTCCATTCGTCCGCCAGGGTTTTTACCCCGGAATGCCCCTGGTTGAGCATGGGCTCGATGGTGAAGGTCATGCCTTCCCTGAGTACCTGGCCGGTGCGCGGGCGGCCGAAGTGCAGTACCTGCGGCGATTCGTGCATCTCGCGGCCAATGCCGTGGCCGCAGTACTCCTCGACCACGCTGTAGCCGTTCTGCCGGGCGTGCCGCTCGATGGCATGGCCGATGTCGCCCAGACGGGCGCCGGGCTTCACCGCGCGGATGCCTTTCCACATCGCTTCGTAGGTGATCTCCACCAGGCGCTTTGCCGCCGGTGAGACCTTGCCGATCAGGTAGGTCTTGCTCGAGTCGGCGATGAAACCGTTCTTTTCCAGGGTGATGTCGAAGTTGACGATGTCGCCATCCTGCAGGCGGTCCGCCGCGGACGGCACGCCATGGCAGACCACCTGGTTGCGCGAGGAATTGAGCACGTAGGCGAAGCCGTACTGGCCCTTGCTGGCCGGGCGCGCCTGCAGCTCATCGACGATGTAGCGCTCGACCCGGTCGTTCACTTCGAGGGTAGTCATGCCTTCCAGCGGCAGGCTATCGACGAAACCGAAGACCTTCGCCAGCAGTCGGCCGGATTCGGCCATCAGTGCCATTTCCGCCGGAGTCTTGATCATTTCGCACCCGCCGTGGCCGGGTATTTCACCCCGGCTTCCTGCAGTTCACGGGTCACGATCTCGTTGAAACTCAGGGTCGGCTCCAGCTCGCAGAGCATGCCGATCTTGATCCAGAACGCTGCCTGCGCATTGATCGAGCGGCAAGCGACAGAGCTGGCGCGACGCAATTGGTCGTGCAGCTCGTCGTCGAGGTTGATGATGCCCATGAATGTTCAGCTCTCATATGAAATATAACAAAACATATATTCATCATATGGCTGTGCATAGCGGAATGCAAAGCAGCCTCGCAGCCGGCAATCAGTCGGCCTGCTGTTCCGTGGCACTGATCTGCAGGCCACGTAGCAGGTCCACCAGTGCGCGGGCGCAAGCGGGCAGGGCCTCGCGGTCGCGCAGCAGCACGCTGCGCTCGCGAACCACCCAGGGCTCGTCCAGCGCCAGTATCTGCAGGTTCATGGTGCGGCTGTGGCGCACGGCGGCCGTTTCCGGGATCACGCCGATGCCGACCCCGGCTTCGACCATCCGGCAGATGGCCTCGAAGCTGGCCACCTGGATGCGCAGGTTGAGGTCGCCGCCCATGCGCTCCACGCGCTCGCGCAGGAAGCTCTGCAGGGTGCTGCCTTCGTGCAGGCCGATGTGCGGGTAGTCCAGCGTGTCGGCCAGGGTCAGGCGGGGCAGGGTGCACAGCGGGTGCTCCGGGGCCACGGCCAGCACCAGCCGATCAGTACTGAAGTGGACGACTTGCAACCCTTCGGCGCGAACCGGGCCGGCCACGATACCCAGGTCCGCGGAGCCATCGAGGATGGCGCGGACGATGTCGCGGTTCAGCCGCTCCTGCAGATCGATGCTGACGCCCGGGCGCTCGGCGAGGAAGTCGGCCAGCAGTTCCGGGAGGAATTCGGTGCACGCCGTGGTGTTGGCGAAGATGCGGATGTGCCCGACCTGGTCGCCGGCCTGGCCGCTGAAGTCGCTTTTCAGGTGATCCACCTGGCGCAGGATCAGCCGCGCGTGCTGCAGCAGACGCTCCCCGGCGGGAGTCAACTCGACCCCACGGTTGTCGCGGTACAGCAGGCGGCACTCGAGCTGGCCCTCCAGCGCCTTGATCCGTGCGCTGGCGGCAGCGGCGGAAAGGTGGGCGCGGCGCGCGCCCTGGGTGAGGCTGGGAGCCTCGGCGATGTGGGTGAAAAGACGCAGGTCGGCGAGATCGAAATGCATGTAACGGGTTCCCGCTAGGCTTGGGGAGGGGAGTGGCGTTCGATGTAGCTTAACGCTGGATTATGAAAATGTGGATTCGCCGAACGCAAGCCCTGTTGCATCCTCGGCGTCATCCACTCTGCCAAGAGGTCACCCATGAGCGATTCGCCGTACGCCGACTGGATCGGCCGTTCCCAGGAACGCGAGGAAGAACTGAGTGCCGTGCTGGTCCGCCGTCTGGCCGTGACCCTGGCCGAAGATGCGCCGGCCAGGGGCGATGCACTGCCGCCGCTGTGGCACTGGATGTTCTTTCAGGACGAGGTGACCGAGCCGGGCCTTGGCGCCGACGGTCATCCGGCACGCGGCGGCTTCCTGCCTCCGGCCGATGGGCGCAACCGCATGTGGGCCGGCGGTCGTCTGGAATTCCACGAGCCGCTGCGCGTCGGCGGCGTGGCCAAGCGCACCACCACCATCCTCAACGTCGAGGAAAAGCACGGACGCACCGGTTCGCTGCTGTTCGTCACCTTACGTCACGACTTCCGCCAGGACGGCCGACTGGCCTTCAGCGAAGAGCAGGACATCGTCTACCGCGAGCCGACTCCGCCCAAGCTGGGCAGCGGTGAAGCGCTGCCCGCCGGAGAGTGGAGTGAAACGGTGGAGCCTTCGCCGATCCTGCTGTTCCGTTACTCCGCGTTGACCTTCAACGGTCACCGTATCCATTACGACTGGCCCTACGTCACCGAAGCCGAAGGCTACCCCGGCCTGGTGGTGCACGGCCCGCTGATCGGCACGCTGAACCTGCGCGCATTCTGCCGCGCAAACCCCGAAGCGCGCCTGCGCCGCTATGCCTACCGTGGCCTGCGCCCGCTGATCAGCCCCGAGCCATTCGAAGTCGGTGGGCGCGTGAGCGGCCCCAGCAAGGCTGAAGTCTGGGCTGGCAACGGCGCCGGCATCGCCCAGCGTGGCGAAGTGGAATTCGACTGACCGCACCTTTTGAGGGTGCCTCCAACAAGAAAGACATGAGGTGTTTCGATGACGTCCACCCCCGAAGAGCTCCAGGCCATCCGTGAAGGCGTGCGCGCCCTGTGCGCGGAGTTCCCCGCCGAGTACTGGCGCAGGATCGATGAAGAGAAGGGCTTCCCCGAGGAATTTGTCCGCGCCATGACCGAAGCCGGCTGGCTCTCGGCAATGATCCCGGAAGAGTACGGCGGCTCGGGCCTGGGCCTGGCCGAGGCGTCGGTGATCCTCGAGGAGGTGAACCGCTGCGGCGGCAACTCCGGCACCATCCACGGGCAGATGTACAACATGTTCACCCTGCTGCGGAACGGCAGCGCCGAGCAGAAGGCCTACTACCTGCCCAAGCTCGCCAGCGGCGAACTGCGCCTGCAGTCCATGGGTGTCACCGAGCCCACCACCGGCACCGACACCACCAAGATCAAGACCACCGCCGTGCGCCAGGGCGACAAGTACGTGGTCAACGGCCAGAAGGTGTGGATCTCGCGTATCCAGCACTCCGACCTGATGATCCTGCTGGCCCGCACCACGCCGCTGGCGGAGGTGAAGAAGAAGTCCGAGGGCATGTCGATCTTTATCGTCGACCTGCGCGAGGCCATCGGCAACGGCCTGACCGTGCAACCCATCGCCAACATGGTCAACCACGAGACCAACGAACTGTTCTTCGACAACCTGGAAATCCCCGCCGGCAACCTGATCGGCGAAGAGGGCAAGGGCTTCAAGTACATCCTCGACGGCCTCAACGCCGAGCGCACGCTGATTGCCGCCGAGTGCATTGGCGATGGCCGCTGGTTCACCGAGAAATCCGCGCAGTACGCCCGCGACCGCGTGGTGTTCGGCCGGCCCATCGGGCAGAACCAGGGCGTGCAGTTCCCCATTGCCGAGGCGCATATCGAGATCGAGGCCGCCGACCTGATGCGCTGGCGCGCCTGCGAGGAATACGACAGCGGCAAGAACGCCGGCGCCGCCGCCAACATGGCGAAGTACCTGGCAGCCAAGGCCAGTTGGGAAGCGGCCAACGCCTGCCTGCAAACCCACGGCGGTTTCGGCTTCGCCAACGAATACGACGTCGAGCGCAAGTTCCGCGAGACGCGCCTGTATCAGGTGGCGCCGATCTCCACCAACCTGATCCTGTCCTATGTGGCCGAGCACCTGCTCGAACTGCCGCGCTCTTTCTAATCGACCGGGACGACAAGCGATGAACAATACCCACGCCCTCGCCGAGTTCCTTGCCGGCCTGCGTTACGAAGACCTGCCCGCGTCCGTGGTCGAGTACACCGAAGAACTGTTCCTCGACTGGCTCGGCTCGGCCCTGGCCAGCCAGAACCGCCACCCGATCCCGTTGTTCCAGCGCTACGCCCAGCGCATGGGCCCGGCGAGCGGCAAGAGCCGCGTGCTGGTGGACGGCACCTCGACCTCCGCTTATTTCGCCGCGCTGGTCAACGGCGCCAGCTCGCACCTGGTGGAGCAGGATGACCTGCACAACAGCTCCGTGCTGCACCCGGCCACCGTGGTCTTCCCGGCGGCGCTGGCGGCCGCGCAGGAGCTGGGCAAGTCCGGCCGCGAACTGATCCTCGCCAGCGTTGCCGGCTACGAGGCAGGCATCCGCATCGGCGAATTCCTCGGCCGTTCGCACTACCGCATCTTCCATACCACCGCCACGGTCGGCACCCTGGCTGCCGCCGTGGCCGTGGGCAAGCTGCTGGAGCTGGACAGCCGGCAGTTCGTCAACTGCCTGGGCAGCGCCGGCACACAGGCCGCCGGGCTCTGGGAATTCCTGCGGGATGCCGCCGACTCCAAGCAACTGCATACCGCCAAAGCTGCGGCTGACGGCCTGCTCGCCGCCTATCTGACGGCTGACGGCCTGACCGGCGCGCAGAACATCCTCGAAGGCGAGCAGGGCATGGCCGCCGGTATGTCCAGCGACGCCGATCCGAGTCGACTGGTGGACGGGCTGGGCACTCGCTGGGCACTCTGCGAGACCTCCTACAAGTTCCACGCCTCCTGCCGCCACACCCATCCTGCCGCCGATGCACTGCTGGGCCTGATGCAGCGCGAGGGGCTGAAGCATGGCGACATCGCCAAGGTCACCACCCGCGTACACCAGGGCGCCATCGATGTGCTCGGCCGCGTGGTTGTGCCGCAGACGGTGCACCAGGCGAAGTTCTCCATGGGCACCGTGCTGGGCCTGATCGCCGTACACGGCAAGGCCGGACTGGTGGAGTTCGAGGAGTTCTCCCTGAGCGACGCTGATGTCTCGGCTTTCCGCGAGAAGGTCAGCATGCAGCTCGACCCTGAAGTGGACGGCGCCTACCCGCGGCGCTGGCTCGGCCGCGTCGACGTACTGACCACCGACGGCCGCCAGCTGCACGGCGCCATCGACGAGCCCAAGGGCGATCCGGGCAACGGCCTGAGCCGCGCAGAGCTGGAGGACAAGTTCCGTCGTCTGCTGGCCTTCGCCGGCCAGCGCAGCGAGGCTGAAGCGGACCGCCTGGTGCAAGCCAGCTGGCGCCTGCATGAGCTTGCGGAGCTGGGCGTCTTCCACTGACGGCGACTTCCACCCAAGAGAGACTCGCGGGCGACCTGGTCGCCCGATCCCACCGAATCGTAACGTCGGCTGCCGGGCCGGCGTCTGGAGTTGCCCATGAGTTCGCGTCCCCTTGACGGCATCACCGTCGTCAGCCTGGAACACGCCATTGCCGCGCCGTTCTGCACCCGCCAGCTGGCCGACCTCGGCGCCCGTGTGATCAAGATCGAGCGCCCTGGCGTCGGCGACTTCGCCCGCGGCTATGACGAGCGCGTGCGCGGCCTTGCTTCGCACTTCGTCTGGACCAACCGTTCCAAGGAAAGCCTGTCCCTCGACCTCAAGCAGGAGCCGGCCCAGGCCGTACTGGAGCAACTGCTGGAATCTGCCGACGTACTGGTACAGAACCTCGCACCGGGCGCCGCCGCGCGCTTGGGCCTGTCGTTCGAAGCGCTGCACGAGCGCTTCCCGCGGCTGATCGTCTGTGACATTTCCGGCTACGGCGAAGGCGGCCCCTACGAGCAGAAGAAGGCCTACGACCTGCTGATCCAGAGCGAGAGCGGCTTCCTTTCGGTGACTGGCGGGCCGGGTGCCGACGAGATGGCCAAGGCCGGTTGCTCCATCGCCGACATCTCCGCCGGCATGTACGCCTACAGCGGCATCCTCTCCGCGCTGCTGCTGCGCGGCCGCACAGGGGAGGGCAGCCGCGTCGAGGTGTCGATGCTCGAAGGCATGGCCGAGTGGATGGGCTTTCCCATGTACTACGCGTTCGAAGGCCAGTCGCAGCCGCCCCGTGCCGGTGCGGCCCACGCCACCATCTATCCCTACGGGCCGTTCCCCACCGGCGATGGCGGCAGCGTCATGCTCGGCGTGCAGAACGAGCGCGAGTGGAAGCTGTTCTGCGAGATCGTCCTGCAGCGTCCGGAGCTGGCGACCGATCCGCGCTTTACCGCGACCAGCCTGCGCGTGGCCAACCGCGATGCCTTGCGCACGCTGATCGTCGCAGCCTTCGCCAGCCTCGCCGCCGAGCAGGTGGTTGAGCGTCTGGAACAGGCGCAGATCGCCAACGCCCACGTCAACGACATGCGCGGCCTTTGGCAACACCCGCAGCTGGCCGCCCGCGACCGCTGGCGTGAAATCGACAGCCCGGCCGGTCGTTTGCCGGCGCTTTTGCCGCCGGTGAACAGCAATGCCTACGCACCTCGCATGGACGCTGTGCCGGCATTAGGTCAGCAGACGGATGACCTGCTGCGGGAACTGGGGTATACCGCCGGTGATATCCAGCGCCTGCACGAGCAGGGCGCGGTATGACCCAGGAGAACCCCGTGAGTCAGGAAATCCCCATGGATGCAGTCGCACGAAGCGCGCTGTTCGTTCCCGGCAGTCGCCCGGAGCGTTTCGCCAAGGCCCTGGCCAGCGGCGCCGACGCGGTGATCGTCGACTTCGAGGACGCCGTCGAGGCATCGCTCAAGGCCCAGGCGCGCGACAACCTGGAAGCCTTTCTCGGCGCCAACCCGGACGCCCGCGTGCGCGTGCGGGTGAACGCCGCTGGTGATCCGGAGCAGGCAGCCGACCTCGACCTGTGCCGGCGCCTGCCCGGCGTCATCGGCATCCTGCTGCCCAAGGCCGAGCGCGCGATGCAGGTGCTGATAGCAGCATCCTGCGGCAAGCCGGTCTGGCCGCTGATCGAGAGCGCCCGCGGCCTGCTCGCCCTGGGCGAAATCGCTGCCTGCGAGGGCGTGGAACGCCTGACCTTTGGCGGCCTGGACCTGGCGCTGGACATCGGCATGAGCAGCGGCACCCCGGCCGCCGCCGTGGTCTATGACCAGGTGCGGCTGAGCCTGCTGCTGCATTCGCGGGTGAACAACCTGCAACCGCCGCTGGATACCGTGTTCCCGGCGTTCGATGACGCCGAAGGCTTCGCGGCGACCATTCGCCATGGTCGCGATCTCGGCCTGCTCGGCGCCTTGTGCATCCATCCCCGACAAGTCGCTGTGGTCCATGCGGCGCTGGCCCCCGGCGCTGACGAACTGGACTGGGCACGGCGGGTTGTGGAGGCCTCGCAAGGCGGCGCGGCTGCCTTCCAGGTTGACGGGCAGATGGTCGACGCGCCGGTGCTGGCCCGCGCCCGGCGACTCCTGGCCAGCGCCGGCGGCTGAACGACTATCTGTAGAAGCGAGATTGCTCGCGAACCTTTTCCGCCGGGTGCCGGTGTCAATCGTTCGCGAGCAAGCTCGCTCCTGCACGGTCGGCCGGTTTTCGCGAAACACCTCGGCAACGCAAAACGGCGCTCTTGACCGAGAGCACCGTCAACGAACAGGTGGCTGATCTAGGCTAGGGGACACAGGCTCTCATGCGCGGGCCTTCGCAGTAGCGACCCGGAGCCTTTCGACCCCATGTCCGATACCTCACCACGGCAATTCTCCCGCTTCGACTGGCAGCGTTGGTTGCCGGGCCTCGTCACCCTGCGCAGTTACCAGGCGAGATGGCTGCCGAAGGACCTTGCCGCCGGCCTGGTGCTGACCACCATGCTGGTACCGGTGGGGATCGCCTATGCCGAAGCGTCTGGCGTGCCGGGTATTTACGGCCTGTACGCGACCATCATTCCGCTGCTGGCGTATGCACTGTTCGGCCCGAGCCGCATTCTCGTGCTGGGGCCGGACTCGGCGCTGGCCGCGCCGATTCTTGCGGTGGTGCTGGTGCAGGCGGCGAACGACCCACAACGGGCCATTGCCATCGCCAGCCTGATGGCACTGGTCTCCGGTGCGGTGTGCATGGTCGCTGGCCTGCTGCGCCTGGGCTTCATCACAGAGTTGCTGTCCAAACCGATCCGTTACGGCTACATGAACGGCATCGCGCTCACGGTGTTGATCAGCCAGTTGCCCAAGCTGTTCGACCTGTCCGTCGACAGCCGGGGGCCCTTGCAGGACCTCTGGTCACTGGGTCAGTCGCTGCTGGCTGGGCAGGCCAATTGGCCGAGCTTTGCGGTGGGGGCGGGCTGCCTGGTGCTGATTCTGCTGCTCAAGCGGTACAAGCGCATTCCGGGCATTCTCATTGCGGTAGTCCTGGCGACGCTGGCGGTCAGCCTGTTCGACCTCGGCAGTCATGGTGTGAAGGTGCTGGGCCAGCTGCCGCAGGGGCTGCCGTCGTTCACCCTGCCGTGGGTGAGCGATATCAATCTGGTGGACGTGGTGCTGGGCGGCGTTGCGGTCGCGCTGGTGTCCTTTGCCGATACCAGCGTGCTGTCGCGGACCTACGCGGCGCGACTGAAAACCACGGTGAACCCCAACCAGGAAATGTTCGGCCTGGGCGTGGCGAACGTCGCCTCCGGGTTGTTCCAGGGCATTCCCATCAGCAGCAGTTCCTCGCGTACCCCGGTGGCCGAGGCGGCCGGATCGAAAACCCAGCTGACCGGCATCATCGGCGCGCTGGCGGTGACCTTGCTGCTGCTGGTGGCCCCCAACCTGATGCAGCACTTGCCCCATAGTGCGCTGGCTGCCGTGGTAATCGCCGCGGCGCTGGGCTTGTTCGAGATCACCGGCCTGAAACGTATCTTCCGCCTGCAACAGTGGGAGTTCTGGCTGTCCATGGGCTGCTTCGCTGGCGTGGCGGTGTTCGGCGCCATTTCGGGCATCTGTATTGCCGTGGTGATCTCGGTGATCGAGTTTCTCTGGGATGGCTGGCGACCGCACCATGCCGTGCTCGGGCGGGTCGATGGAGTCCGTGGCTATCACGACGTAACGCGTTACCCGAATGCAAGGCGCATCCCCGGACTGGTTATGCTGCGCTGGGACGCGCCGCTGTTCTTTGCCAACGCCGAGCAGTTCCAGAACCAGGTGCTGGCCGCGCTGGACGAGTCACCGACACCGGTGCAACGGCTGGTGATTGCCGCTAGCCCGGTGACCAGTATCGACGTGACTTCTGCAGACATGCTCGCCGAGCTGGACAAACAGTTGGAACAGCGCGGCGTCGAACTGCAGTTCGCCGAGATGAAGGACCCGGTGAAGGACAAGATGAAGCAGTTCGAGCTGTTCGAGGGCTTGGGCGAGTCGGCCTTCCACCCGACGCTGGGCGCCGCCGTGGATGCCTACCTGGCTGACTCCGGGGTGGACTGGAAGCCCTAGGCCTCGCCCAGTGCCATGGCCGCAGCCCATGCAACGTTGTCGAATGCCCGCAGTTTCCTGCGGGTGTTGACCACGCTGGTTTCCATCCGGGCGTCAGGCGTGACCACGGGCCGTCAGCTGCTGTAAGCCAACAATCGTCATCCGGCCCGAAGCAAGCATTCACGCAGCAATTGCGCGTCACCAGAGCGGCAACGAGTAGCTCAGGATCAACCGGGTTTCGTCCAGATCGTTGCCGAAGCTGCTGCGGAAGGTGCTGTTGCGCAGCTTGACGCCGACGTTCTTCAGCGGGCCGCTCTGCACCACGTAGCCGATGTCGGTGTCGCGCTCCCATTCCGTGCCGCGGCTGTCGCTGGTCAGCAGGTCGACATGGTCGCCTTGCAGGTAACGCGTCATCAGGCTCAGGCCGGGCAGGCCGAAGCTTGCGAAGTTGAAGTCGTAGCGGGCTTGCCAGGAGCGTTCGTCCTTGTTGGCGAAGTCGCCGATCTGCACGTAGTTGACCAGGTACGGGTCGGTGCCGGAAATGTAGGCGAAGCCGGTATCCCCGGACATGCGCTGGTAGCCCAGGGCGAATGCCTGGTTGCCCAGCTTGTAGGTGAACATCGCGCTCAGCGAGCGGTTGTCGACATTGCTGCCGCCATCGTCACCGGAGCGGGCCCAGCGCAGGTCGGACTTCAGCGACTGGCCTTCGGCGAGCGCCCACTGGTGCACCAGGCCGAGCATGTGCTGCCGGTAAAGATCCTGCAGGTTGGCGTAGTGGTAGCTGGTGCTCAGGCTGTCGCTCCAGCGGTAGGTGCCGCCGGCGAGGTTGAAACGGTCGCTGGTGGCGTGCCGGCCGAGGGTGATGTTCTTCTTGCTGCCCCGAGTGATGGCCAGGTCTTCCTCGTTGGTCGAGTCGCGCTGCTTGACCTGACGCAGTTGGCCGGCCTGCAGGGTGAGGCCGTCGAACTCGTTCACCTCCAGCAAGCCGCCCTGGAAGGTCTGTGGCAGCAGGCGAGTGTCGTTGTACTGCACCACCGGCAGCTTGGGCAGCAGGGTGCCGATCTTCAGTGTGCTTTTCGAGGCGCGCAGCTTGGCGGTCACGCCCAGGTCGGAATACTCATCGGCTGCGCGGCCGGTGCGCGCCGAGTAGGGCAGCAGGCCGCTGGCGCTGCGCTCCGGGCCGGAGTCGAGCTTCAGGCCGAGCAGGCCGATGGCGTCCACCCCGACCCCGATGTCGCCCTCGGTATAGCCGGACTCGTAGCGCAGCAGGAAACCCTGCGCCCATTCTTCGGCTTTGGATTGGCTTGCACCGGCCTGGCGAAAGTCCTTGTTGTAGTAGAAGTTGCGCAGTTCCAGGTTGGCCTTGCTGTCGGCAAGGAAGTCCGCGTGGGCAAACGCGGGCAGCAGTAGCAGGCTCTGGGCCAGTACCGGGGTGACCAGCTTTTTCATTGTTGTTGTGCCTTTGTCGAGACGAGGAAAGCCCTCCAGGCTGGCCGGGCCGGCCTGGATCAATTGGCTGTGGGGGGAAGGTTTCAGGGGCGCGGCGCGGGGCCGCGGGTATCGTCGGCGCGCCGACTCAGGCGCGGTGGTGCTTGGCGCTCAGCGCGATCACCAGCGCACCCAGCACGAGGAACACCGCCAGCAGCACGACGCCGCCGGAGAAGTGGCCGGTCAGGCTCTTCGACCAGCCGATGACTACCGGCCCGATCATGCCCGCTACGTTGGCCAGGGCGCTGATGGCGGCGATGCCGATGGCTGCCGAGGCCTTGCCCAGCACGGAGGAGGGAATGCTCCAGAACACCGGCATCGAGCCGTAGGTGAAAAAGGCTGCCACCGACAGCAGCACGAAGGAGCTGACCGGCGTGGTGAACAATTGCAGGGCAATCAGGCTGTAGCAGATCGCGGCGCCCAGCAGTGCGGCGGCGACGAAGCGATGGCGCAGCATGAAGCGGTCGGAGACATAGCCCAGGATGAGCATGCCCAGTGCGCCGGCGCCGTAGAGCAGCGCGGACAGCGCACCGATATTCTGTGTGCTGGCGCCGGTGGATTCCTTGATGAAGGAGGGCGCCCAGTAGTTCAGCACCACCATCGACATGACGATGGAGAAGTACACGAAGCCCAGCGAGAGGATCATCGGCGAGAGCAGCGCGGCCCAGAAACCCTTGGGTTTCTCTGCCGGTTTACCGGCTTCGCCAGGGGCTTCGAGGCTCTGCTGGATGATGGCCTTCTCTTCGCTGCTCAGTTTGCGCGAGGTGGCCGGCTTGTCGTCCAGGATGAGCAGGGTCATCAGGCCCAGCGCCACGGTGATGCCGCCTTCGATCAGGAACATCCATTTCCAGCCGCTCAGGCCGTGCCAGCCGTCGAAGTAAACCATCAGGAAGCTCGACAGCGGGCTGCCGATCATGCCGGCCACCGGGATGCCGAGGGTGAACAGCGAGGTGATGCGCGCACGGCGCGAGGCAGGGAACCAGTAGCTTGAGGTAGAGGATCATGCCCGGCAGGAATCCGGCCTCGGCGATACCCAGCAGGATTCGCCCGATATAGAACGACATCGGCGAATGGATGAACATGAAACCAGCGGTGACCAGGCCCCACAGGACCATGATGCGGGTGAGGGTGAAGCGTGCGCCGAAGCGCTCCAGCATCATGTTGCTGGGCACCTCGAAGAGGATGTAGCCAATGAAGAACAGCGAAGCGCCCAGCCCGTACTGCGCGGCACTCAGGCCGATCTCGGCGCTGAACTCCAGGTGGGCGATGGCGACGTTGGAGCGGTCGATGTTGCACAGGACGTAGGCGATGAACAGGAACGGCAGGATTCGCCAGGCCACCTTGCGGTGGACGTCGCCGTGGGGAAGCGGTGTCGAGAGCATCTTGCTGTCTTGGACCTGTGTGCGCATGGGGCGGTGCCTCTTATTTTTAGAATGAACCGGCCAGTCGGACCCAGGTTCCTGACGTGGTCGGTTGAAAGGGGTGGCGTGAAACGAGGGTTTATCCGCAGGTCTGGGCGAGCCTGCGGGTGATGGCGGTGGCCTGTTCCTGCAGGGCCTGGGCGATCCGTGGCGCGTCTTCGGGCAGCAGGTTGCCGCTGATGGCAGTTACGCTCAGGGCGGCGATGATGTCCCCGTCCGGGCCCCAGATGGGCACCGACAGGGCCGAGGTGCCCTTGGTGACGCCATTGGCCACGTAGGCGTAGCCCAGCTGCTGGGCCTGCTCGATGCGCTGCTTGATGTCGTCGATGCCCAGGTTGATCGCCGCCAGGCGTGCGGCGTTCAGGTTCAGCAGGTGTTCGACTTCGGTATCCGGCAGCGCGGCCATCAGCATCACGCCGGCCACGCCGACGCCCAGTGGGCGGCGCGTGCCGATATCGATCGACATCACCTTCACCGGGAAACTGCCCAGACGGCGGTCCAGGCAGACCGAGTCGCGCCCGCTCTGGATGGTCAGGAACACTGTGTCGCCGAGCTGGTCGCTCAGGTATTGCAGATAGGGTTCGGCGATCTTGCGCAGCGGCAGGCGAGAAGGGCGGGCCAGGGCCAGCAGGGAGATTTCCGCGCCGACCCGGTAGCGACGGGTGGCGGCGTCCTGCTCGACGGCGCTTTCATCGATCAGTGCCTGCAGGATGCGGTGCACTGTCGGGCGGGTCAGCTGGGTGTGGCGCACCACGTCGATCAGGCGCATGCCGCGCTCCTGCTCCAGCGCCAGGGCGCGCAGCACCTGGAACGCGCGGGACAGGGCGCGAACGGTGGAAGACTGGCCGGTTTCAACGTCGGCATCGCTGCTCATGGTGACCTCGATTCTTGTTATGGCGCCCGGAGGCTCAGGGGTGCGTCCGGGCGGGTCGTCGGTGCCAGTGAAGCTTGCGCCGACTGCCAGGGGCGCGGTAGTGGGAAATTGCCATTCGTTCCATCTGGTGGACTCTCGCTGGCCATTGCCCGGCGCTGCTGCCGCTCAGTCCAGCCAGGCGGTGAGCTCGCACTGGATAAGGAACTTCGACGGCGTGGCGGCCTGGATGGCGTGCCGGGCAGGGCGGCTGTGCTCGTCGGGGAACATCTCCAGCCAGCAGGCGTTGAGCGTCTCGCGCTGCTCGCGGTCCTGCAGCCAGACGGTGACCTTGACCACCGCACCGGGCGTGGTGCCGGCGGCCTCGAGAATTGCGCGGATGTGGCTGAACATGTGGCGGCACTGGGTGGCCTGATCGGCGGGGAGTTCGCCGGTCTGCGGGTCGTTGCCATTGATGATTCCGGTCATCAGCAGCAGACCGTGGCAGCAGGCGGCGGGGATTGGATTGGCGTGGGCGAACTGGCTCAGGTAGATGCTGCGGCGCATGGGGAGTGGCTCCGTGAGGACAAGTGGCGCGTTCTATTCTGAGCGGCCCGCGAGGGGGCGTCGCAACCGCGCAATACGCCTTCGTTCCACCAGGTGGAACTAATGACGGGAAGCGTGTTGCTGCTGCTCCGAGGCGTTTTTACAGTCGGTTCACCCCCTTGGCGAGACGTTCACCATGACCGACTACCTGCCGTTCGATCCCCATCCCCGTTCACCCGATCCACTGCCTCCGGCGCTGGCCTGCGACAGCCAGTTTCACGTGTTCGGCCCCGAGTCGAAGTACCCGACCCAGCCGAACGCCGCCTACACCATGCCCAGCGCCACCTGGGAAACCGCCCGCGAGCTGCACCGCACGCTCGGCATCCAGCGTGGGGTGATCGTCCAGGCCACCACCTATGGCGCCGACCACTCGGTGGTGCTCGATGCCCTCGAAGGGCTCAACGCCGGCCATGCCAGCCGCCGCTACCTGGGTTGTGCCAACGCGGCGGTGCTGGTGGAGCGCGATGAAGCCTACCTGCAGCGCCTGCACGATGCCGGCGTACGCGGTGCGCGCTTCAGCCGAGCCGGTCTGGGCGTCACGCTGACGCCGGCACAGCTGGAGCGTGCGCTCGCCATCGTTACGGAGCTGGGCTGGTACGTGAAGGTGCAGCCGGCGCCCGGCGGCATCCTCGACCAGCTCGCCGACTTCCAGGACCTGGAAATCCCCGTGGTCTTCGATCACATGGGCCGCCCGAAGCCCGAGCTGGGCCTGCACGACCCCAGCCTGGAGCGCCTGGTCGAGCTGCTGCGCAACGAGAACTTCTGGGTGATGCTCTCGCTCTCGGAAAAGATCTCCACGGCGGGCCAGCCCTGGGCCGACGTGGTGCCAGTGGCGCAGACCCTGATCGACGTTGCCCCGCAGCGTTGCATCTGGGGCAGCGACTGGCCGCACCCGATCTCCACCAAACAGCCGCCCAACGAGGGCGATCTGCTGGAGCTGCTGTACCGCTTCGCCCCGGACGCAGCCGCGCTGCAACGCATCCTCGTCACCAATCCCGCCCACCTGTTCGGTTTCGACGCATGAAGCTCATTACGTTCACCCTTGGCGACAACACTTCCTGGGGCGCGGTGACCGACCACGGCGTCATCGATTTCGGCGCTCGCCTGGCTCAGTGGAAAGGCGTCGGCGACTTCCTCGGCGCCGGACCCGCCGCCCGGCTCGAAGCGGCGCGACTGCTCGAACAGACACCGGCGGACTACGCCCTGAGCGACGTCAGCCTTTGCCTGCCGGTCCCGGCGCCGGGCAAGATCTTCTGCATTGGAGTCAACTACGCCCAGCGCAATGCCGAGTACCGCGATGGCAGTGAGTTGCCCAAGTACCCGAGCATCTTCATGCGCGTGGCCGACTCCTTCGCCGCGCCAGGCCAGGCGTTGCTGCAACCCTTCGAGTCGACCCAGCTGGACTACGAAGGCGAGATCGCCATCGTCATTGGCAAGGGTGGCCGGCGCATTGCGCGGGAAGCCGCGCTGGAACACATCGGCGGGCTGACCTGCGCCAACGAAGGCACTATCCGCGACTGGGTGCACCACGCCAAGTTCAACGTCACCCAGGGCAAGAACTTCCACCGCTCCGGCGCTTTCGGCCCGTGGGTGGTGACTGCCGACGAGTTCCCCGAAGGCTATGCCAACGTGCGGGTGCAGACCCGCGTGAACGGCGAGACGCGCCAGGACGACACGACTGCGCGGCTGATGTTCGACTTCGCCTACATCATCCACTACCTCTCGACCTTCACCACGCTGCAACCGGGGGACCTGATTCTCACCGGCACGCCTACCGGCGCCGGCATCCGCTTCGATCCGCCGCGCTTCCTGCAACCGGGCGACACGGTGGAAGTGGAAGTCAGCGGTGTCGGCGTGTTGCGCAACGTCGTCGAGCAGGAGCAGTGAGCATGGCCCTGGAAGCATCCCAGATCGAAGCGGCGGCGCTGGCTCTGCAGGCCGCCGAGGAGTCCCGTGTGCCGTGCGGGCAATTGTCCGAGCGCTACCCGCAGATGACCCTGCAGGACGCCTACCGGGTCCAGTCGGTGTGGATGGCGCGCAAGCTTGCCGCCGGGCGACGGGTCATGGGCCACAAGATCGGCCTGACCTCCAAGGCCATGCAGCGCGCCGTGGGCATCGGCGAGCCGGACTTCGGCGTATTGCTCGACGACATGTTCTACCGCGACGGCGCGGTCATCCCGGCGGGGCGCTTCATCGAGTTGAAGATCGAGGCGGAACTGGCCTTCGTCCTCAAGAAGCCGCTGTCGGGCCCCGACTGCACCTTGTTTGACGTGCTCGACGCCACTGCCTATGTCACTCCGGCGCTGGAAATCCTCGACGCGCGCATTTTGCGCAAGGACCCGGAAACCGGGCGGATGCGCACCGTGCTCGACACGATTTCGGATAACGCCGCCAACGCCGCCGTGGTCCTGGGAGGGCGCGCCTTCCGCCCGGACGCGCTGGACGCCGACATGCGCCGCATCGGCGCCATCGTCAGCCGCAACGGGGAAGTCGAGGAGACCGGCCTGGCCGCCGGTGTGCTCAATCACCCGGCCTACGGCGTCGCCTGGCTGGCCAACCGGCTGCACAGCCATGGCGCGTCACTGGCGGCGGGCGAAGTGATCCTCGCCGGTTCCTTCATCCGCCCCATCGACGTCAAGCAGGGCGACACCATCGTCGCCGACTATGGCGAGTTCGGCAGCGTCGCCTGCCACTTCGGCTGAGGAGGCCGCCGACGATGACGACCAACCTGTTCAAGCGCGCACTGGCTGCGGGCCAGGCACAGATCGGCCTGTGGTCCACGCTGCCCAGCCCGTATGTCACCGAGATGCTCGCTGGCGCCGGGTTCGACTGGCTGTTGCTGGACGCCGAGCACGCGCCTACCGATGTGATGAACATGCTCGGGCAATTGCAGGCGGTGGCCGCCGCGCGTTCCGCGCTCGGCGCTGCGCCGAGCGCGGTGGTGCGGCCGCCGTGGAACGATCCGGTGCTGATCAAGCGCTACCTGGATATCGGCGCGCAGAACCTGCTGATCCCCTTCGTGCAGACGGCGGAGGAAGCGCGGGCGGCGGTGGCGGCCTGTCGCTTCGCGCCGCTGGGCGTGCGCGGCATGGGCGGCTCGGTGCGCGCCGCCGGCTTCGGCCGCGACAGCGGCTACGTGGCGCGGGCACATGAGGAAGTCGGCGTGTTCGTCCAGGTGGAAACCGCCGAGGCGCTGGAGCGCATCGAGGCGATTGCGGCGGTCGATGGCGTGGACGGTATCTTCATCGGCCCGGCGGACCTCTCGGCGAGCATGGGCCATGCCGGCGCGGTGAACCATCCCGAAGTGAAGCGCGCCGTGGATGACGCAGTGAGGCGTATCGCGCGCTGCGGCAAGGCGCCGGGCATCCTGATGGTCGACGAAGCGCGGGCGCGGGAACTGCTCGAACTGGGCGCGTTGTTCGTCGCAGTGGCCATCGACCTGGTCCTGCTGCGCACGGCGGTGGACCAGAAGGCCAGAGCCTTCAGTGAACGGTTATCCGAAAGCACTCCCACGAGCTACTGACGATCGCTTTGACTGGAAGGCGTGCTTCTGGGCCCATTGCACCTGTAATAGGCCGCGACCGAACCGTAGCGGACGCGCTATGAATCAGCACTCGAAACTGGCAGGGACAATGTGGGCCCGTGCGGGCAGATGGGGCGATAGCACTTCACGCAATGGGTGCTCATCGCGGGCGGAACTGAGCCTCGAGCCAGTTCACCAACGTGATGCAAGCGGGGTCGCTCTCGGTTTCCTCGTTGAGAACCAGATAGTGCGTTGCACTCCGGAGCACGAGTTCCTCCTCCACAGGCCGCACCAGCCGTCCCTGCGATACCAGGTGCTGGACAAGGTGGTGCCAGCCCAGGCCAACGCCGCGCCCCTCCAGAACCAATTGCATCAGCAGCCCGTAATCATTGGTGCGCAAAGGCGCAGCGGCAGTCATGGAAGGGCGTTGGTCACTCATCGGCTGAAGCGCGAGCCAGGTGCTCCAGTCCACATGCTCGGACATCTGCGCACGGCCGTAGGGATCGAGGTCCAGCAGGTTGCACTGACACAGGCCATCGAGGCCGGCCGCCTGGGGATTCAGCGCGAGGTACTCGGGTGTGCAGACCGGGTAGACGACTTCGTGGAACAGCGGCCGGCGCCGGTAGCCGGGCTGCAGGTCGAGCGTTTTGGTGATGAACACATCCGGCCGGGTGCCGGCTTCCATCGCCAGGAACTGCTGGGTGGTGACGACCCGGAGTTCTATGCCTGGGTTGCTGGCGAGGAAGTCTGCCAACTGGCTGCCCAGGCAAAGCGCGGAAAAGGCCGGTGAGCAGCACAGCGTGAGTACGCCGCAGTCGGTGTCTTCACGGCGTATTCGCTGCGTGGCCTGGTAGATATTCAGCAGCGACAGTTGCGCGGCGTCGAAGAAGGCGCTTCCCGCAGCGGTAAGTTTGACTTCGCGACTGCTGCGCTCGAAAAGCTCGGTACCCAGGTGTGCTTCGAGCTCACGGATCTGCCGGCTGATCGCCGCCTGCGTCACGCACAGTGCCTCGGCGGCACGGGTGAAGTTGCGGTACTTCGCCGCGGCCACGAAGGAACGCACGGCCTTGAAGGACGGCATCCCGATCAGTGTCTGGTCCGGCTGGGGGCTTCTCGCCATAAGGAAAACTATCGCTTCGCCGTTAAAAAAAGTTGGTATCGGCAGTGGGGATTCGCACCCTAAACTCCTGGCCAACCTGATCCGTGAAACTGCCCAGAGGGCCGCTCTGCGCTCGCTGCGCCGACAACAGGCAGCTTACCGCGAATTCTACCCTGCGTACGGCCCCACCCGCGGGGCGATGCTGGTCGAAATCGATTCATCACCAAGGAACTCTCATGCCCTACCGAACCCGAACCGAGGCCTTTCTCGCGGGCGCCCGCACGTTGCTGCCGCTGACGCCCGGAGTGATTCCGTTCGGGTTGGTCGCAGGGGTCATGGCCACGGAAATGGGCCTGTCGCCCGGCATGACCATGGCGATGACGCTGATCTTCTATTCGGGCTCCGCGCAGATGGCGGCCCTGCAACTGCTGCACAACGACGTGGTGCCGGTGGCTATCGTGCTCACCGCGCTGATCATCAACCTGCGCTTCGTGATGTACAGCGCGTCGCTCGCGCCCTACCTGCATCAGCTGCCGCGACGCTGGACCTGGCCGCTGTCATACATGCTGTCCGATCAGTCCTATGCGATCTGCATTCTCAAGTTCAGCGAAGGCAGGCTCGGCGCCTTCGGCCACTTCTATTACGCCGGCACGGCAGTGGCGATGTGGCTGGCGTGGGAGCTGTCGGTACTGGCGGGTGTGCTGCTGGGGGCCGGTGTTCCCAGCAGCTGGTCGCTGAGCTTCGCCATCCCGTTGTCGTTCCTGGCGCTGCTGGTGCCGGCCATCCGCAATCGCGCCAGCCTTGCGTCGGCGGTGGTCAGTGGCTCGGTGGCGGTGCTGGCGATCGATCTGCCCTACAACCTCGGGCTGGTTACGGCGTCGATCGTTGGCATCGTGGTCGGCGTGTCGATCAGCAATGTTCGCCGGCGCGCGGAGCAGGGCGACGCGACGATGGGGACCGCAGGTGACGGACAATGAACGACATGACTTTGTGGGGCATCTTCCTCGCCGTAGGCCTGGGCACCTTCGCCATGCGCCTGTCCTTCGTCGAGTTCTATGGCCGGCTGCGAATTCCTCCACTGCTGAACCAGGCGCTGCTGTTCGTGCCGCCCAGCGTTCTCGCCGCACTGGTGCTGCCGGCGGTGATCTATCCCGCCGGTCACGGTGAATTCGACCCGATGAATCCGCAGATTCCCGCGGCCATCGTCGCGGCCCTGCTGGCCTGGAAAGTGCGCAACGCACTGCTGCCACTGGCGGCCGGCATGTGCACCCTGTGGGCGCTCAAGCTCGCAGGCTGGTAATCCGTCAAGGCGTCTGGCCACCGCTGGGCGGTGGTTCTCGCCCAGGCCGATGTAATGGCTCCGCCAAGAACAACGGCTCGCGTATTCGGGCGCTGGAAACGCAATGCCGAGATCGCCTTCAGGATATGGCTGTTGCCCTGGCTGACTTACGCGGTGACCGACTTCATCGGGTGATATTCGTGATGCCCGCACACCGACTGGAGGTGACCTCGACCATCGGCCTGGCCGTGGTGATCCTGCTGGTCGGCGTGGTCAACGGCCGCCAGCATGAAGCGGCGCGCGAGTCGGTTCGTCCGCCTGACGCAGACAGGCGGCGGACCCATCGGTCCGCCGTGTTTCACTGGCAAGTCCTCAGTGCCCGGACGCCCCGGCCTCCACCAGCTTGCTGCGAGCGGAGAGCACGGTGGCGAGGATGATCAGCGCGGCGCCCATCAGCATGCGCAGCGACGGCTGCTCACCGAACAGCGCCCAGGCGCAGGCGATGGCGTAGACCGGCTCCAGCGCGATGATCATGCCGGCACTGCGTGCCTCCATGCCCTCCAGACTCTTGACGAACAGGTACTGCGACAGTCCGGTGCAGAACACCCCGAGTACCGCCAGATAGACCCAGTCTGCCGGATGCAGGCCGTGCACGCTCAGGTGCGGCAGGGCGAACGGCGCCACCAGCAGCGTCACCACCAGGTTCTGCCAGAACGCCACCTGCATGGCACTCATGCCGCTGGCCGCCCGGCGGTTGGTGACTGCCAGCAGCGCGAACGACAGACCGGAACCCAGGCCCCAGAGCAGGCCGACGGTGCCGCTGTCGGCGAGGTCGAAGGAGGGCACCACGAGGATCAGTCCGGTGGTGACCAGCAGCAGGAGCACCGTCTCGCTCAAGTGGATGCGCTCGCGGAACACCAGGATGTCGATTACCGCGATGAACGCCGGGAAGCTGGCGAAGCCGAGGGTGGCCACTGCCACACCGCCGACTTTCACGGCGATGAAGAAGGACACCCAGTGCGAGGTCAGCAGGGCGCCGGACAGTGCGAGCACCCCGAGTTTGCGCCAGCTCAGGCCGCGGAATACGGGCTGGCTCTGCAGTTGCGACACCGCGCCGAGAGCGAGCACGGCAAAGGCGGCACGGCCGAAGGTGATGATGGAGGCGTCGGCGTCGATCAGCGCACCGAGGATGCCGGTGAGGCCGAACAGCACGGCGGCGACGTGCGCTGCGATCAGCGCGTTGCGATGGGTGTGAGAGGTAACGGAATCAGAAACGTTGGAAGCGATCATGGCAGTCAATCTATGCAGGGTGCACGTGCGACTACCCCCAGAAGCCGAGTGCAAGGGTTCCATTTGAGTGGGGGATTTGGGTGGCGCCTGCTGTTCAGGAGCCGGCGAGACAGCAGCGTTGGTTGCCCTTCCTTGAGCAGCGCAGCTTGTTCGCAAAGTTCTCGATGGGGATGCCGGCCATCGCCTGCGGGGCGGCGATGACCGGCATGGTGGTGCTCTGTGCTTCAGCGCATCGGCTTAGGATGCGTCGATCCAGATGGTCTTGATCTCGGTGTACTGGTCATGGGCCCAGGCGGACTTGTCGCGGCCGCCGAAGCCCGACTCCTTGTAGCCACCGAAGGGTGTCGAGGCGTCGCCTTCACCGAAGCAGTTCACCGTCACGATGCCGGCGCGGATTTCCCGCGACAGTCGAATGGCATTGCGCAGGTTGCCGGTGTAGGCCGATGCCGCCAGGCCATAGACAGTGTCATTGGCCAGGGCAATGGCTTCATCCAGGGTGGCGAAGGAGGTGACCGCCAGTACCGGGCCGAAGATTTCCTCGCGGAACAGTCGGCTCTGCGCCGGCACGTCGTTGACCACGGTCGGCTCGACAAAGATGTCCTGCACGGTCTGGCCGCCGAAGACCACCTTCAGCTGCTCGGTGCCGGCCTGCTCGATGTAAGAGCGGACCTTCTCGTAGTGCGCCTTGCTGACCATGGACCCGAGGCGGTTCTCCGGGTCCATCGGGTCGCCCATCTTCCAGTTGCGGATATGCACGCCGATGCGTTCGAGCAAGGCGTCCTTCACCTCCTCATGGACGATCAGGCGCGAGGAAGCGGAGCAGTTTTCCCCCATGTTCCAGAAAGCACCGTTGACCACGTGCTGGGCGACCTGGTCGATGTCTTCGACATCGTTCATCACCACCGCCGGGTTCTTGCCGCCACACTCCAGCACCACGCGCTTGAGGTTCGACTCGGCGGCATACTTGAGGAACAGCCGGCCGGTCTCGGTGGACCCGGTGAAACTGACCATGGCCACGTCCGGGTGACGGCCGATGGGCTCGCCCGCATCCTTGCCGCCGCCAGGGACGATGTTGAACACGCCGGCGGGAATGCCGGCCTCGAAGGCCAGTTCGGCCACGCGCAAGGCACTCAGGGTGGTTTCCTTGGCCGGCTTGACCACGATGGAGCAGCCGGCGGCCAGCGACGGGCCGATCTTCCAGGCGAGCATCAGCAGCGGGAAGTTCCACGGCAGCACCAGTCCGACCACACCGATGGGCTCACGCACCACCATGGTCATCGCGGCGGAGCCGACCGGGGCGGTGCTGTCGTAGATCTTGTCGATCAGCTCGGCGTGCCAGCGCAGGGTATGGATGGTCTCCGGCACGTCGATGGTCTGGCACTCGTGGACCGGCTTGCCGCTGTCCAGGCTTTCCAGTACGGCAAGTTCGTGGGCGTTGTCTTCCAGCAACTGGGCAAAGCGCAGCAGCACGGATTTGCGCGCGCCAGGGGAGAGCTTGTGCCAGCGGCCATCCTCGAACGCCTCGCGGGCGGCAGCCACGGCAACGTCGACATCGCGGGAATCGCAAGCGGCGATCTGCGCCAGCACTGCATCGGTCGCCGGGTTGGTGCTGGTGAAGGTCTTGCCGGACAGCGCGTCGCGGAACTCGCCGTCGATGAACGCCTGGGTGCGCGGACGCAGGTTGGCGGCGATGGCCGCGTACCCGGCCTTGGTGAGCAGGTCAGCCATGGTCTCAGCCCTCGGTGATCTGTGCGACGTTGCGCTTGAGCACGGCGACGATCTCTTTCAGATCGGCCTTCTCGGCATCGGTCATGCCCTTGAGCGGTGCGCGTACGCCGCCGCTGCGCAGGCCGGCCAGCTCGCAACCGTACTTGATCGACTGGACGAACTTGCCACCTTCGAGGAAGTCCATCAGCGGCATCATTTCGGCCATGATGCGACGGCCCTTGTCGAAGTCCTTCTCGATCACGCAGGCCTCGTAGAGGGCGACGTGCTCGCGCGGGATGAAGTTGGAACCGGCGCAGACCCAGCTGCGCGCGCCCCAGGCGAAGAATTCCAGGGCCTGGTCGTCCCAGCCGCAGGAGAGGGCGATGCGCGGGTACTTGCAGGCCAGGCGGTGCAGCTGGGCGGTGCTGCCGGAGCTTTCCTTGATGGCGACGATGTTCTTCACGTCGGCTACGGCGTCGAAGAAGGCCTCGCCCATTTCCACGCTCATGCGGCCGGGGTAGTTGTAGAGCATGATCGGCAGGCCGGCGGCGGCGTCCACGGTCTTCACGTGCTCGGCGATTTCCTGCTGGGTGGGCAGGGCGTAGGGCGGCGAGCCAACCAGGATGGCGTCGGCGCCGACGGCCTTGGCGGAGCCGGCGAAGGCTACCGAGTCTTCGGTGCGGATCGCGCCGGTGCCGATCACCAGCGGCAGTCGACCGCCGATCACGTCCTTGGCCTTGATGGCCAGGTCGATGCGCTCCTGGGTGGTGTGGGCGTAGTACTCGCCGGTGGAGCCACCGATGATGATGCCGTGCACCTTCGAGTCGATCAGGTATTCGAGGACCTCGGCGAACGCCGCGTGATCGATGGAGCCGTCAGCGGCCAGCGGGGTGATGGCGGGGGTGTAGATGCCTTCAAATTTCATGATGAGTACTCCAGGTGGGGTGGTCGTTCGTTGGATGGCCGCCGCGCTCCGCGCAAGGGCCCATGGGTTCAGCTCAGCGCAGCGGCCTGCTGCAGGTTCAGTTCGCGGGTCTCCGGGGCCAGCCAGCACGACACGGCGAGGCCGATCAGGGTGACGATGGCGGCGGCGTACATGGTCTGGGAGATGCCCAGGGTGTCGAGGGAAATGGGCACCAGGTAGGTGCCGACCGCCGCACCAATGCGTGACAGCGAGGTACCGACGCCAACCGCGCAGGCGCGGATCTCGGTGGGGAACAGCTCGTTCGGGTACACCAGCTGCAGCACCTGGGCACCGCCGATGAACAGGGCGTAGGCGCCGAACAGGGCGAGGATCAGTACTTCGTTGGCGGCGTGGAAATAGCCCAGGCCGAGTAGGGCGAGGCCCGACAGCAGGAAGCTGTGGATGAGTACGCTGCGCCGGCCCACCGAGTTGATCAGGCGGGTGGCAATGATGCAGCCGACGACGAACAGCAGGGTGATCGCCACCGAACCAAAGGAAGCCCAGTCACCTTTCAGGTTCAGCGCGGCCAATACCTTCGGGGCGAAGGCGTAGACGGCGAACACCGGGATCACCGAGCAGGTCCAGAAGGCGGTGACGAACAGCATGCGTTTGCCGTACCCCGAGTGCAGCAGGCTCCAGACCGACAAGGTCTTCACCTTGGGCTGCTCAGGCAGGTTCTTCAGCGAGAAGGACGGGCCGTAGACCTGCTGGATGATGGCTTCGGCTTCTCGCGCCCGGCCCTTGCTCAGCAGCCAGCGCGGCGACTCTGGCGTGCCGATGCGCAGGGCGAAGAGGAGGGCGGCGATGCCCGCGGTGCTGGCCAGCACCAGGCGCCAGGCGTCCGCGCCGCCAGCGCGCAGGATGAAATCGCCGACCAGGTAGGCACAGGCGGCACCGGCGAACCACAGGATGGTCAGCGTCGCCAGGCGTGGGCCGCGGTACTTGCGTGGAAGGAATTCCACCAGCAGCGAAGTGGCTACCGGGTATTCGATACCCACCGCCATGCCGACCATGAAGCGCAGGACGAAGAGCATCTCCGCCGATTCGACCCAGTACTGCGCCAGCGAGCAGACCAGGAACAGGGTGGGGCCGACGAAGAACACTCGCTTGCGGCCGAGGCGGTCAGTCAGCGTGCCGCCGATGAAGCCGCCAAAGAAGATGCCGATGAGTGCCGAGGCGGCAATCATGCCTTGCCAGAAGTTGCCGATATTCAGCGAGGTGGACATGTGCACCATGCAAACGCCGATGATGCTCAGTACATATCCGTCGATGAAAGATCCGCCACCTGAACGAACGGTCAGGAGTTTATGGAAACGATTGAGAGGTACATCTTCAACTGAGGTATTAGGAATTGTCATTATTATGTCCCGATATTATTAGTCAGTGAATGTCGGGCTGAGCGAATCCGTAACGCAGAACTCGGGGTCAGCGTTAAATATTCGAACAACCGCCTGTCTGGACTTCAGCGGACGAAGCATTCCCGTGCCGGGTTATTGAGCACTTTCCGGCAAGTTGGGTTAATTCATTCAGAGCGTTGTATGGCTAATTAACTTTCCTGGCCGGCGCGATACTGGCCCCACATGAGGTTGGCGTTCACCCCCAGGGAAAGGAACGGCTGGGGCGGATTGCAATTGGGGCCGGGCGACTGCAGCAGGAAGTCGATCAGGTCGCTGCGCTTGCCAGCCAGCCAGTCGGCCAGCAGCTTGCCGGTGACGGTGCCGCGGGTAACTCCCAGGCCGTTGCAGCACAGCGCGCCGAAGACGTTGGGCGCTAGCTGGCCAAAGAACCCCATATGGTTGCGCGACAGGGCCAGGGAGCCACCCCAGGTGTACTCGAACTCCACCTGCGGCAGCATCGGAAAACGCTGTTCGAAGGACGCGCGATGGCGGCTGGAGAAGCGCTCCAGGTATTTGCCGTGGCTGCGCCCGTCGGGATTGTAGCTGAAGCTGTTGCGGATCAGCAGACGGTTGTCCGGGGTGCGGCGCACGGTCGTGCCGAAGGGGTCGGCGGGAATCACGCCCCAGAACGGCTTGCCGCCCAGACGGGCCTGCTCCTCGGCGCTGAGCTGCCGGGTGATGCTGGCGTAGGTGAAGATCGGCAGCATGCGCCCCTTGAGGAAGCCGAAGCTCATGCCGAAGGCATTGTTGGTCAATACCAAGCGGTCGGCGGTGATGCTGCCGTTGGCGTGGGTGAGCACCACCTTGTCGCCATATTCCACATCGGTGATGGGGGTGTGCTCGTAGAGCGTGACATTCGACGGCAGGCAGTCTGCCAGGCCCTTGACCAGCGCGGAGGGCTGGATGAGCACGGTGCCGGGGGTGAACAGCGCCTTGCGGTAGAAATGGGTGCCGATGTGCGCGGGCAGGTCGTCGCCCTCGATCATCTGGTAAGGCTGGCCGAGCTTGTCCAGGCCGCGCTGGTAGGCTTCGAGAACGGCAATGCCGCGATCCTCGATGGCTGCCTGGTACTTGCCGCAGGCCTTCATCTGGCAGTCGATGCCATGGCGCTCGACCAGGTCGCGAAGCAGCGACTGGCCGCCCAGGTTCAGCTTGAGCGTGGTTTTCGCCGTCTCGATGTCGCCGATATAGTCGTCGGCGCCGATGTCATGGGGCAGGTCGATGGCAAAACCGGCGTTGCGCCCGGAGGTGCCGTAACCGACTTCCTGCGCCTCGATAAGCACGATCTCGTCGTCGGGGAAGTTCTCCGCCAGCTGCCGGGCCGCTGCCAGGCCGGTGAAGCCCGCCCCCACGACAGCCCAGCGCGCCTTGCTCGTACCGTAGTGGCCAGGTCGTGCCTGACGGGCCTTGCTCAGGTGATACCAGCCGCAGGTCGAGTCATCGGCAGGCAGATGCGTCACTTTCGTCATTTCAGGGACCTAACTCTTATTGTTTGTACCTGTTGAACATCCCTTGCGTGACGTGGCTGCGGTGAAGCGGGACCAGCGGCGCTCGGGGGTAGTAGCTGAACTCAGTAAACGAGCGCTACTTCGACCCCGACCGGCGCGGCGTACTCGGCCATGCGTCGACGGGACAGTTCGAAGTGGGCGCGGACGATGTCGGCAGCCGCATCGGGGTTGCGCTGCTCGATCGCCTGGATCATCTGGTCGTGCTGGTCGCAGGCCAGCTCCAGGTCCTGCTGCATGTCGTCGGTCGTGGGGTGCCGGTAGAAGATCTTGCCCAGGCGCGCGTGGTCGATGAGCAGGCGGCGCAGGCTCGGCATCAGGTAGTCGTTGTGCGCCATCTTGCCGATCTCCAGGTGGAACTCGTCGTTGAGCAGGACACGCATCTCCACGTCCTTTTAGGTGCTGTTCGGATTCTATCGTGTTTCCCTATTAACCTTAG
>JASGKM010000062.1:0-74213 GCA_049840615.1 Pseudomonas sp. | reverse complement strand
GGCTTGCGCGAATTCCTCACCGCGCTGACCCTCACCAGCCTGATCGACCTGCCCTTCTCGATCCTGATGATCCTGGTGATCGGCCTGCTCGGCGGCTGGCTGGTCGCCGTGCCGTTGCTGGCCTTCCCCCTCACCATCGTCTTCGCCCTGATCATCCAGAGCCGCCTGCGCGACACCGTGCAGAAGAGCCTGACCCTGGGCGCCGAGCGCCAGGCGCTGCTGATCGAAACCCTCGGCGGACTGGAAACCCTCAAGGCCTGTGGCGCCGAAAGCGAGCGCCAGTACCGCTGGGAAGCCACCCATGGCGCCCTGGCGCGGCTGGATAACCACGCACGCTTCCTCTCCGCGCTGGCCACCAACGGCACGCTGTTCCTGCAACAGTTCGCCGGCATGGCGATGATCTGCGCCGGGGTCTACAGCATCCTCGACGGCAACCTCAGCGTTGGCGCACTGGTCGCCAGCTACATGCTCAACAGCCGCGTGCTCGCTCCGCTGGGACAGATTGCCGGGCTGATCACCCGCTACCAGCAGGCGCGCCTGACCATGAAGAGCACCGACGCGCTGATGGAACTGCCGCAGGAGCGCCAGGCCCGCCAGCGCCCACTGGAGCGCACGCAGCTGCACGGTGCCCTGGAAGTCCGCCAGCTCAGCTTCAGCTACCCGGAGCAGACCACCCGGCGCTGAATCACGTCAGCCTGCGCATGGCCCCCGGCGAGAAGATCGGCATCATCGGCAAGAGCGGCTCGGGCAAGAGCACCTTCGGCCGCCTGCTGATGGGCTTCTATCACCCCGACGAAGGACAGATCCTGCTCGACGGCCTGGACCTGCGCCAACTCGACGTCTCCGACCTGCGCCAGCAGATCGGCTACGTGGCCCATGACCTGCCGCTGCTGGCCGGCAGCCTGCGCGACAACCTGACCCTCGGCGCGCGCTACGTCAGCGATGCGCGGATGCTCGAAGTGGCCGAGCTGACCGGCGTCAGCGAACTGGCCCGGCAACACCCGGCCGGCTTCGACCGCCCGGTGGGCGAGCGCGGCCAGCTGCTTTCCGGCGGCCAGCGCCAGGCGGTGCTGATGGCCCGCGCGATGTTGCTCGATCCGCCGATCCTGCTGCTGGACGAACCCACCAGCGCCATGGACAACAGCAGCGAGGAAATCCTCCGCAAACGCCTGCACGAGGCCTGCCGCGACAAGACCCTGCTGCTGGTCACCCACCGCACCTCGATGCTCAGCCTGGTCGACCGCCTGCTGGTGCTCGACAGCGGCCGCATCGTCGCCGACGGCCCGAAAGACGCGGTCATCGAAGCATTGCGCAAGGGCCACGTCGGCCCGGCAGCGGGGTAATCGCCATGCAATTCTCCCAATCGATCCGCGGCTACATCGGCGGCAGCGGCGCCCGCGACACCGAGTTCATGCCCGAGGTGCAAGGCACCCTGCTGGAGGACTCGCCCAACGCCACCCGCATCACCCTGTGGGCGGCGCTCGGCCTACTGGTAGCGGCCATCACCTGGGCCTACTTCGCCGACATAGAAGAAGTGACCAAGGGCGAAGGCAAGGCCATCCCCTCCTCCAAGGTGCAGACCATCCAGAACCTGGAGGGCGGCATCGTCTCGGAAATCTTCGTCCGCGAGGGGCAGGTGGTGAACAAGGGCCAGCCGTTGCTGCGCCTGGACGACACCCGTTTCTCCTCCAACAAGGGCGAAACCGAGGCCGACCGCATTTCCCTGGAAGCCCGCGTCGAACGCCTGAGCGCGGAAGCCGAAGGGCGCGAGCCGGTGTTTACCGACGACCTGAAGAAAGCCGCGCCGCAAGTGGTGGAAGACCAGTTGGCGCTCTACCAGACCCGGATGCAGCGGCAGAACAGCGAGCTGAACATCCTCCAGGAACAACTGCGGCAGAAGGGCCAGGAACTCCAGGAATTCCGCGCCAAGGTGCAGCAATACCGTTCCAGCCTCGGCCTGGTGCAGCAGGAGATCAACATGTCCGAGCCGCTGGTGAAGGCCGGTGCGGTCTCCCCTGTCGAACTGCTGCGCCTGCGCCGCAGCGCCGTGGAAATCAGTGGCGACCTGAACGCCACCAACCTCGCCATCCCCCGCGCCGAAGCGGCGGTGAACGAGATTCAACGCAAGGTCGAAGAATCGAAACTGGGCTTTCGCAGCGATGCGCTGAAGGAGCTCAACGACGTCCGTACCGACCTCAACAAGCTCACCGCCACCAGCCGCGCCATCGACGACAAGGTCAACCGCACGCTGGTGGTCGCGCCCCTGCGCGGCATCGTCAAGCAGCTCAAGGTCAACACCATCGGCGGCGTGGTACAGCCGGGCAACGACATGGTGGAAATCGTCCCGCTGGAGGACAACCTGCTGGTGGAAGCGCGGGTGCGCCCACAGGACATCGCCTTCCTCCACCCCGGCCAGCCGGCTACGGTGAAGTTCACCGCCTACGACTACACCATCTACGGCGGGCTCAAGGCCAAGCTGGAAATGATCAGCGCCGACACCATCACCGACGACAAGGGCAACAGCTTCTACCTGATCCAGGTGCGCACCGACAGAACCACCTGGGCACCGACGCCAAGCCCTTGCTGATCATCCCCGGCATGGTCGCGACGGTGGATATCATCACGGGCGAGAAGAGCGTGCTGGACTACATCTTGAAGCCGGTACTCAAGGCACGGTGGGAGGCTTTGCGGGAGCGGTGAGTATTTCGTAGGACTTCGGCGCGAGAGCTTGCCCTCTCCCCAGCCCTCTCCCTGAAGGGAGAGGGGGCCGCTCGTGCCAACTTCAAGTCCATTGCTCCGTTCGAACAGCGGCATCCGGCTGACGCCATCACCCCCACTTCGCGCAGGACAGTCCCCTCTCCCTTCAGGGAGAGGGTTAGGGAGAGGGGCTCTTCAACTACCCCCCACTCAATCCTGCCCCTCCCGCCAATGCGCTCCCGGCCCCTCCTCCGCCAGCCGATCACCCGGATTGCGCAGCGGGCAGGCCTCCATCGACAGGCAGCCGCAGCCGATGCAGCCATCGAGCTGATCGCGCAGCAGCAGCAACTTCTCGATCCGCTCGTTCAGGTCGTCCCGCCAGCGCGCCGACAAGCGCGCCCAGTCCGCCGCCGACGGGTTGTGCCCTTTGGGCAGCGAGCCCAGCGCCTCGGCGATCTCGCCCAGGGGAATGCCGACCCGTTGCGCGACCTTGATCACCGCCACTCGGCGCAGCGTGTCGCGCGAATAGCGGCGCTGGTTGCCGGCGTTGCGCGAGCTGCTGATCAGGCCCTTGGCCTCATAGAAGTGCAGCGCGGAGACGGCCACGCCGGCACGCTTGGCCAGCTCGCCGACGCTCAGCTCGCGGTGCATGGAGCAGGAAGAAGATTCTTTCATGGGCTATTGACCTCAACTTAAGTTGAGGTTTTACCCTCGCCAGGCATTCGGTTCGAAGCCAGGGAGCCCAGGAACATGACGCAACCCGCCCCGATCACCGCCCATGCCTGCGTGGACAACCCGCACTTCATCCTGCAGATCGAGATCGACGTAACGCCCCAGCAACGCCCGCACATCGCCGCGCGCCTGTGCGATTACCTGTCGCAATTGCAGGAGCTGTTCTACCTGCGCCCCGGCTACCTCGCCAGCGAGCTGCATGCCGAAGGCGACCCGCAGCGTCTGGTCGGCCGCCTGCACTGGCGCCGCCGGGAAGACTGGGAAGCCGCCTGGGATTGCCGTCAGACGGCCAGCAACCTGTTCGCTGACAGCCTGCTCAAGCTCGGCGCGCGGAGCATCCGCTTCGGCAGCGGCGAGACAGCCTGAACCTGTAGGAGCGTGCCATGCACGCGATGGCGGACAAGGTCCGCCAGGATGCCGGACGCCATACGGTGCCGGCCGGGTCGCGGGCATGGCCCGCTCCTACAGGGAGTGCAGGTTATCGGTTGCCCGACAGGCTCATGTGCAGCAGCGGGAACGGCCGCCCTTCGCCATCAAGGGGCGAGCGCCCGGTCTGGGTGAAGCCGTAGTGCAGATAGAAACCTGCCGCCTGCGGATTCTGTTCGTTGACGTCGACGCTCAAGGTCCCGCGCGATCCGCGCACGAAGTCCAGCAGCGCGCGGCCTAGTCCCTGCCCCCGGCAGTCCGGGTCGATGAAGAGCATCTCCACATGGGTGTCGTTGAGGCCGATAAAGCCCTGCGGGCAGTCGTGGGCATCGACCGCTACCCACACCTCGACAGCGGGCAGATAAAGGTCACGGACCTGCGGCAATAACCCGTCGATGTCGGCGGGCTGGAGGAAGTGGTGGGTCGCGCGCACGGCGCCCAGCCAGATATCGAGCAGCCGCGGGTTGTCCGCAGCGATGCGTTGGCGAATGAGCATGAATGCATCCTGATTCAGCGAATCACAAAGGGATAGCGCGCCACCGGTGGTGACGGCCGTTGGAGCGTCGGCAGCATGAATGCCCGCTTCGCGATTCAACGCCTGGGCGGAGCACGGCAGAGGCAGCCGGGAAGAGAGGGAGGTCGATCCTACCCAGCCATTACCGGACGGTAAAGCCTCACTCGGCCAGCCAGCGCCAGCCGCTCTCCCCGCATTCCAGCCGCGCCTCCAGGCCCAGCCGTCGCAGAAACGCCTCGTCATGGGAGACCACCAGCAGCGCACCACGGTATTGCTGGAGCAGGTTTTCCAGCGCCTCGCGGGACGGCAGGTCGAGGTGGTTGTCCGGCTCATCCAGGAGCAGCAGCTGCGCCGGCTGTTCGGCGTACAGCTCGCAGGCCAGTGCCGCTTTCAGCCGCTCGCCGCCACTGAGCAGCGCACTGGGCAACTCGACCCGTGCCGCCGGCAAACCCAGCTGCGCCAGCCGTGTCCGCAGCACCGCCGAGTCCACCACTCGATTGCGCTCCTGCAGTTGCTCCAGCACCGAGCGCTCGGGCAACAGCGCGGTGAGACGCTGATCCAGATAAGCGCTGCGTACCTTCACTTTGCACGAGCCCACGGCGGGGCTGAGCACGCCCGCGATCACCTTGAGCAGGGTCGACTTGCCGCTGCCGTTGCGCCCGGTGACCGCCACACGACGAGGACCGTTCAACTGCAAGTCCAACGGCGCGGCATTGCCGAACGGCAGACATAGCGCCTCCAGCAGCAACACGCCACGGGATTCGGGCAACTCACAGTCCGGCGCGTTCAGGACCACCGGGACATCTTCGCGCAACTGCCCGAAAGCCTCCTGAACCTCCCGCGCCAGCCGTTCCCGACGCTCATCCTGCTGCGTGGCCAGGCGCGCGATGCTGGTCTGGCTGCGCTCCTTCTGCCGGTCGACGAGAATCTTCGCCTGATTGGCTTGCTTCGCCTCCTTGCGTCCCTTTGCCTGCCGGTGCTCCTGGCGCTCGCGCTGCTCCTGCATGGCGTGCTGCTGGCGATCACGCTCCAGCTTGCGCCGCTGCAACTCGCGCAGGGCATTGTCCTGCTCCTGCTGACGCACCTCTCGGTAAAAGGCATAGCCACCGGCATAACTGCGCAGGCCGGAGGAAGACAGCTCGACGATGCGCTGCATGTCGTCCAGCAGCAGAGGGTCATGGCTGATGAGAATCAGGCCACCGCGCCAGCGTTGCAGTTGCTCACGCAAGGCCTCGCGCCCGGCGCGGTCCAGGTGGTTGCTCGGTTCGTCGAGAATCAGCCAGTCCGCGTCGCTGAGCCAGGCGCCGAGCAGAGCCACCCGCGTGCATTCGCCGCCGCTGAGCTGCGAGGCGGGCGTTTCCGGCAGCAGATGGGCGAGCCCTGCGACAGCCAGCTCGGCCTGCAGGCGGGCGCGGATATCCCAGTGGTCGTCGAGGCACTCGAAGTCGGCAGGGTCGACTCCACCGGCCTCGACACGCGCCAGCGCCTCCAGCAGCGGTTGTACGCCGGCCAGCTCTGCGACGCTGCGGAACGCGTGCGGCTCGATATGTTGCGGCAGGTAATGCACCGGCCCGGACGACAGACAGCGACCCGCGCTGGTGACCAGCTCGCCGGCCATGATCCGCGCGAGCACGGATTTGCCCGCGCCATTGCGCCCGACCAGCGCAGTGCGGCGGTCGTCGAAGGTTTCGTTGAGGTCGCTCAGCAGCAGCTCGCCGCTGGGCAATTGGAAAGAGACGCCTTGCAGCGCCAGGGTGAACGGGCTCGTCATGCGCAGTACCAGATTGATGCCGGAATTCCCCCGGGAACGGGCCAGGGAGGAAACGGGCCGTGAAACCACGGCGGCATCAATTGCGCATCGGACGAACACCTCGCGAAGGGGAATGAGGGGCGCAGTATAACGAACCTGCGGTGCCCCGTGACACGTCCGGCCTGCCGGCCGGTTCGCGGGCATGGCCCGCTCCTGCAGGGAAGGTGTCGCGCGGGGCTGTAGGAGCGTGCCATGCACGCGATGGCGGACAAGGTCCGCCTTCAGGAGGAGGAACGCGGCCCGTGGTTGCGCAGGAAGGTCTCCTCCCCCATCGCGGCGATCTGCCCTTCGATCAGTGCATCGAACGGGCGCAGCAGGTCAACGTGGGAATGCGGCGCATCCAGCGCATCGAGTGCCTGTACCACCGCCTCGATGGTCGACAGCGCGCCCTCGGCCGGCGCCTTGCGCAGGCGGTAGCGCGAGGTGAGCCCTTCCGGCAGGACGACTCGCGGCAGCAACGCGAGGTTCGGATTGAGGTGCAACAGCTTGCGCGCCTTGCGCCAGGTGCCGTCGGGCACGACCAGCAGGCGTGGTTTATCCACAGGCCGGGCGGCCAGTTCGGCCAGCGCCACGGCGGTTTCGCCGGGGAACAGCAGCCAGGCGTCCCAGGCGGACAGGTCGAGGTCGCTGAAATCCTCACCGACCATAAGCTCCGCATTGGCCAGGCCAAGTACCGCCAGACGCGCAGTGTTCAGCGCATGTCCGACCTCGCTCGGGTGCTGCAGCAGGAGTACGCGGGTGCGGTTGTCCAGGCACGGGATCAGCGCGCACAGGCAGTGGTTCAGCGGGCGCTCGCAGCGCAGGCAACGGGCGCGGCTCATGACTGGCTCGGCTGGGTACGCAGCAGGTCGCGGAAGTTCTGGATCAGTGGCTCGCGGGAGCGGCCACGGCGCAGGATCAGCGAGAACGGCGCCTGGTAACCGAAGGTCGCCGGCAGCAACGCGCGCAGGCGGCCCTGCTCGACCCAGGGGTGGGCGTAGTGCTCGGGCAGGTAGCCGATGTAGCCGCCGGAAAGAATCAGGATCAGCTGCGCCTCCATACTCTCCACGGTGCCGGCGCTGTGCTTGAAGCCGTGCCGCGCCAGCTCCGCCTGGCTCCAGTAGCCACGGCCGACCATGCGCTGCTGGGTGATCAGCTCGGCCGGAATGCGCCGGCCGTCGAACAGCGGGTGGCGGTCGCTGCAATACAACCAGTGCTGCTCTCTATAAAGAGGCTGGTAGACCAGGCCGTTCATCCGGCTGAAGAAGGAGCCGATGGCCAGGTCCAGGCGGTTGTCCAGCACCGCCAGCTGCAACTCGTACGGGCTCTGCACCTGCAGGTGCAGGTGCACCGCCGGGTGCAGGCTGCTGAAGGAACCGATCACATCCGCCAGCGGCAGTGCCGGGTCGCTGACGGTGGAGTCCAGCACACCGAGGTTCAGGGTGCCGCGCAGCTCCCCTTTCAGGGTCGCCGCGTAGCGTTCGAAGCCTTCCAGTTCGCCGAGAATGCGCAGGGTTTCCTGATGGAACAGCTCGCCCTTGCTGGTCAGCCCGAAGCCGCCGCGGCCACGGTGGCAGAGCACGATACCCAGTTGGTTCTCCAACTGGCTCATGTAGGTACTGATCGCCGAAGTCGACAGGTTCAACTCCTGCTGGGCGGCAGCGAAGCCCTGGCTACGCACCACGCAGGCGAAAATCCGCAGCAGTTTGACGTCGGGCAATGCGCTCGCGCTCATGAAGACTCCGCAAAACCGCGGCCGGGCCGCTCTAGTTCAGTACTTTCTGTACCTGAAACGGATGATACCAGCTATCTATTCAGGAACCGCAGGCCACAAGCCCGGCGGGCCGTCTGCTGCGGCAAGGTGGCGCAGTCTAGCGGCCCTCTTTAGTTTAGAAAACTCTGAAGTGATTATTTGTAGCCAGCGATTTTTTCCACTACCCGGCGTGGAGAGAATCCGGCCTTAAGTATCAACAAGCCTGTTTCCACGAAGACAGCGATCAGCCTGAGGCCCTCCCCATGGACAAGAAACTTCACCAGCCCCTGGGCGGTAACGAAATGCCGCGTTTCGGCGGCATCGCCACGATGATGCGCCTGCCGCACATCCAGTCCCCCGAAGAGCTCGACGAGCTCGACGCCGCCTTCGTCGGCGTGCCCCTGGACATCGGCACCTCCCAGCGCTCCGGCACGCGCTTCGGGCCGCGCGAAATCCGCACCGAGTCGGTGATGATCCGTCCGTACAACATGGCCACCGGCGCCGCGCCGTTCGACTCGCTGAACATTGCCGACATCGGCGACGTGGCGATCAACACCTACAACCTGATGGAATCCGTACGCATCATCGAAGAGGCGTACGACAAGATCCTCGACCACGGCATCCTCCCGCTGACCCTGGGCGGCGATCACACGATCACGCTGCCGATCCTGCGTGCGATCCACAAGAAGCACGGCAAGGTCGGCCTGGTCCACATCGACGCCCACGCCGATGTGAACGACCACATGTTCGGCGAGAAGATCGCCCACGGCACCACCTTCCGCCGCGCGGTGGAAGAAGGCCTGCTGGACTGCGACCGCGTGGTGCAGATCGGCCTGCGCGCTCAGGGCTACACCGCCGAAGACTTCAACTGGAGCCGCAAGCAGGGCTTCCGCGTGGTGCAGGCCGAAGAGTGCTGGCACAAGTCGCTGGAACCGCTGATGGCCGAAGTCCGCGAGAAAGTCGGCGGCGGCCCGGTGTACCTGTCCTTCGACATCGACGGCATCGACCCGGCCTGGGCGCCCGGTACCGGCACCCCGGAAATCGGCGGCCTGACCACCATCCAGGCGATCGAGATCGTCCGTGGCTGCCAGGGCCTGGACATCATCGGCTGCGACCTGGTCGAGGTCTCCCCGCCCTACGACACCACTGGCAACACCTCGTTGCTCGGCGCCAACCTGCTGTACGAAATGCTCTGCATCCTCCCGGGCGTAGAGCGCCGCTGAGCGCACGAGCACACACATGAATAACGACGCCTGCGTAGCACAGGTGCTGGAGGCTGCCCGCGATCTCGTGGCAGCCTTCGCGCGCACCGACACCGAAGCCTACTTCGCCGCGTTCAGCGAAGACGCCTCCTTCATTTTCCACACCTGGCCGGAGCCGCTGCTCTCGCGTGCGGCCTACCGCGAGGTGTGGGAAGGCTGGCTGCGTGACGATGGTTTCGAAGTCCTTGACTGCCTTTCGAGCAACACCTTTGTTAGCCTGCAGAGCGAAGACGTGGCGGTGTTCTGCCACGACGTCGCCACGCGGCTGCGCATCCAGGGAGAGGAAAGCCTGAACCACGAACGGGAGACCATCGTCTTCCGCCGTGATCCGAAACAGGGCCGCTGGCTGGCCACACACGAGCACCTGTCACCGTCGCCGACGCCATAAAGACAGGGCTCCCCGGGAGGAAGTCATGGATAACAAGAACAACGCACACGCAATCACAACGATCGAGACATTCGGGGTCGAACAGATCCCGGACAACGAACGCAACGCCACGCCCACCGACCTGTTCCGCATGATCTTCGGTGGCGCCAACACCTTCGCCACCGCCGTGCTCGGCAGCTTCCCGGTTCTGTTCGGGCTGTCGTTCCAGGCCGGCGTCTGGGCCATCGTCCTCGGCGTGCTGGTCGGCTCGCTGATCCTTGCACCGATGGGCCTGTTCGGCCCGCTCAACGGCACCAACAACGCGGTCTCCTCGGGCGCCCACTTCGGCGTGCACGGGCGGATCGTCGGTTCGTTCCTGTCGCTGCTCACCGCCGTCGCATTCTTCTCCCTCTCCGTGTGGAGCTCGGGCGATGCGCTGATCGGTGGCGCCAAGCGCCTGTTCGACCTGCCGGAAACCGACCTGACCCTGGGCCTGGCCTACGGTCTGTTCGCCGTGCTGGTGCTGATCGTCTGCATCTACGGCTTCCGCTTCATGCTGATGGTCAACAAGATCGCCGTGTGGGCCGCGAGCCTGCTGTTCCTGCTCGGCCTGTTCGCCTTCTCCGGCCCGTTCGATGCGGGCTACGCCGGCACCGTGCAGATGGGCAGCGAAGGTTTCTGGGCTGCCTTCATCGGCGCTGCCCTGCTGGCCATGAGCAACCCGGTATCGTTCGGCGCCTTCCTCGGTGACTGGGCGCGCTACATCCCGCGCGAGACCTCGCAGAAACGCATCATGCTGGCGGTGATCTGCGCCCAGCTGGCCACCCTGATCCCGTTCCTGTTCGGCCTGGCCACCGCGACCATCGTGGCGGTCAACGCTCCGGACTACATCGCGCAGAACAACTACGTCGGCGGCCTGCTGGCCGTTTCGCCGAGCTGGTTCTTCCTGCCGGTGTGCCTGATCGCGGTGATCGGCGGCATGTCCACCGGCACCACCTCGCTGTACGGCACCGGCCTGGACATGTCCAGCGTGTTCCCGCGCCTGCTGAACCGCGTGCAGGCCACCCTGCTGATCGGCCTGCTGTCCATCGCCTTCATCTTCATCGGTCGCTTCGCCGCGAACCTGGTGCAGAGCGTGTCCACCTTCGCCGTGCTGATCATCACCTGCACCAGCCCCTGGATGGTGATCATGATCCTCGGCCTGGTGATCCGCCGTGGCTTCTACCACGCCGACGACCTGCAAGTGTTCACCCGTGGCCAGGAAGGCGGCGCCTACTGGTTCCACAACGGCTGGAACTGGCGCGGCATGGGTGCGTGGATTCCGAGTGCGGCCCTGGGCCTGTGCTTCGTCAACCTGCCGGGCCAGTTCGTCGGCCCGCTGGGCAACCTGGCCGGCGGTATCGACATCAGCCTGCCGGTCACCCTCGGCGTCGCCGCCCTGCTCTACATCACCCTGCTGCGCACCTTCCCGGAGCCGGCTGGCGTCTACGGCCCCAAGGGCCCGCGCTGGGTCGGCAGCCATGACCGTCCGGTCCGCAGCATCAGCGAGCCGACGGCCTGATCCAGGCTTCGTGGCCTGACGCGCAACGCACTACCTGAAAGCCCCCATCGGACCGGTTGCCGCCGGTCCGATGCCTTACCGCACGCCACAAGCGCGCGGCAACAATGACAATGCAAGTGTGAGGAGCCGACCATGGCGTTAGATCTGATCGTCGTACTGATATATGCCGCTGGCATGTTGTGGCTGGGCTATTACGGCATGCGCCGCGCCAAGACCCACGAAGACTACCTCGTGGCCGGCCGCAACCTCGGCCCGTCGTTCTACATGGGCACCATGGCCGCTACCGTTCTGGGCGGCGCCTCCACCGTGGGCACCGTGCGCCTGGGCTACGTCCATGGCATCTCCGGCTTCTGGCTGTGCGCCGCCCTGGGCGCCGGCATCATCGCGCTGAACCTGTTCCTGGCCAAGCCGCTGCTCAAGCTGCGCATCTTCACCGTCACCCAGGTCCTGGAGCGTCGCTACAACCCCATGGCCCGCCAGGCTTCGGCGGTGATCATGTTCGCCTACGCGCTGATGATCGGCGTGGTCTCCACCCTGGCCATCGGCACCGTCATGCAGGTCCTCTTCGGCCTGCCGTTCTGGGTATCCGTGCTGCTGGGCGGCGGTGTCGTGGTGATCTACTCCACCATCGGTGGCATGTGGTCCCTGACCCTGACCGACATCGTGCAGTTCATCATCAAGACCGTCGGCCTGATGTTCATCCTGCTGCCGATCTGCCTGTACCGTGTGGGCGGCTGGGACGAACTGGTGGCCAAGCTGCCGGCAACCGCCTTCAGCTTCCACACCATCGGCTACGACACCATCATCACCTACTTCCTGATCTACTTCTTCGGCATCCTGATCGGCCAGGACATCTGGCAGCGCGTGTTCACTGCGCGCGACGAGAAGGTCACCAAATACGCCGGCACCGCCGCAGGCGTGTACTGCGTGATCTACGGCCTGGTCGGCGCGCTGATCGGCATGTGCGCCAAGGTCCTGCTGCCTGACCTGGACAACGTCAACAACGCCTTCGCCGCCATCGTCAGCGCCGCGCTGCCGGACGGCATCCGTGGCCTGGTGATCGCCGCTGCGCTGGCCGCCATGATGTCCACCGCCAGTGCCGGCCTGCTCGCCGCCTCCACCACCATCACCGAAGACCTGCTGCCGATCTTCACCGGCCAGCGCTCGACCCGCCTGAGCCTGAACCGCATCTGCACCCTGCTCACCGGCGTGGTGGTCCTGGCCATCGCCCTGGTGGTGAACGACGTGCTCAGCGCCCTGACCCTGGCCTACAACCTGCTGGTGGGCGGCATGCTGATCCCGCTGATCGGTGCCATCTACTGGAAACGCGCCACCACCGCCGGCGCCATCACCAGCATGGCCCTGGGCTTCGTCACCGCACTGGTGTTCATGCTCAAGGATGGCTTCGACGCCAACACCCCGATCTACTACAGCCTGGCCATCGGCCTGGTCAGCTTCATCGTCGTCAGCCTGCTGTCGCCCCGTCCGGCGGCGGTCGCCGACGCGGCCTGACAAGACATTGCGCTAGGCAAAAGGGCGCGGCGAGCTGATCTCCGCGCCTTTTTGCATGATGATCACCCTGCCTGACCACCATGACCTCACCCACGAATACTAAGGAACTGCCATGACCACCTGCGGCGAATTCCTCGTCAAGCAACTCGAAGCCTGGGGCGTCGATACCGTCTTCGGCATCCCCGGCGTACACACCGTCGAGCTGTACCGCGGCCTGCCCCACAGCGGCATCCGCCACATCACCCCGCGCCACGAACAGGGCGCCGGCTTCATGTCCGACGGCTATGCGCGCGTCACCGGCAAGCCGGGCGTGTGCTTCATCATCACCGGCCCGGGCATGACCAACATCCTCACCGCCATGGGCCAGGCCTACGCCGACTCCATTCCCATGCTGGTGATCTCGAGCGTCAACGAGCGCTCGCGTCTGGCCCACGGCAACGGCTACCTGCACGAGCTGCCGAACCAGCGCGCCATGGTGGCCGGCGTCAGCGCCTTCAGCCACACGCTGATGAGCGTCGAGGAGCTGCCGGCGGTGCTGGCCCGCGCTTTCGCCGTGTTCGACAGCGAGCGTCCGCGCCCGGTGCACATCGAACTGCCGCTGGACATCATCACCGCGCCGGCCGACCACATGCAGGTGCGCCCGCGCGTGCAACTGGCCCGCCCGGCCCCGGCGCGCTCGCCGCTGCACGAGGCCGCCGCCAAGCTGGCCAAGGCGAAGAACCCGCTGCTGCTGCTTGGTGGCGGCTGCGTCGAGGCACAGGCCGAAGCCCGTGCGCTGGCCATCGCCCTCGATGCACCGACCGCGCAGACCATCAACGCCAAGGGCCTGCTGCAGCCGGATCATCCGCTGCTGATCGGCAGCAACCAGTCGCTGATTCCGGTCCGCGAACTGGCGCTGGAAGCCGACGTGGTACTGGCCATCGGCACCGAACTGGGCGAGACCGACTACGACGTGGTGTTCGACGGCAACTTCAAGATCGGCGGCGAGCTGATCCGCATCGACATCGACCCGCAACAGCTGATGCGCAACTACGCACCGAGCCTCGCCATCCACAGCGACGCCCGCACCGCCATGCGTGCCCTGCTCGAACTGCTGCCGGCCCGTGAGGCCGACACCTCCAGCCCCGGCGCCCAACGCGCAGCCAAGGTGCGTGCGCAGCTGGCCGAGGACTTCAGCGGCTGGGCGCACTATCGCACCCTGTTCGACAAGATTCTCGAAGTGCTGCCCGACGCGCGCTTCGTCGGTGACTCGACGCAGACCGTCTACAGCGGCAATCACCTGGTGGAATTGGACGGCGGCCGCCGCTGGTTCAACGCCTCCACCGGCTACGGCACCCTGGGCTACGGCCTGCCGGCGGCCATCGGCGCCAAGCTCGGCGAACCGGGCCGTCCGGTGATCAGCCTGATGGGCGACGGCGGCCTGCAATTCACCATGACCGAATTGGCCAGCGCCGTGGAAGCCAAGGTGGGCATCATCGTCCTGCTGTGGAACAACCACGGCTACGGCGAGATCAAGCGCTACATGGAACGCCGCGACATCACCCCGCTGGGCGTGGACATCTACACCCCGGACTTCCTCGTCATCGCCAAGGGCTTCGGCTGCGCCGCCGAGCGCGCCCGCGACCACGATCACCTGCAGGAGCTGCTGCGCACCGCGCCGAGCGACCGCCCGCTGATCGTGGAAGTGATGGAAGCGGCGCCCTTCGCGCCGTAACGCTGCCGTAGGATGGATGGAGCCTGTGATAGCCATCGGCATGGGTATCGCTCCGCTCCACCCATCCTGTGTTCAAGCCACTTCACCCCGCCCTGCCCTCTCCCAGGGGGAGCGGGAATCCGCCAGAGCCGAGCGGCCGCGCAGCTACCGGCAACGCCGCTCCAATCCCCCAAGGCTCCGAACGGTTCCTTCTCCCCCTGGGAGAGGTTAGGGTGAGGCACCCTTTCCTGTAGGAGCGGGCCATGCCCGCGATCGCGCGCATGGCCCGCTCCTGCACCAAACGCCGGGAACCCGACTCATGAAGATCGTCACCCGCGACCGCTGGTTCGAGGTCCGTCACTGCTACGACGGCGTCAGCCTGATCCACGAGCCCTACGTCCGCCCCTTCTACCGTTGCAACCTGTGGCATATCCAGGGCCGCGACCGCGACGTGCTGGTGGACAGCGGCTCCGGCCTGGTCAGCCTGCGCGAGCAACTGCCCTGGCTCACCGAGCGCCCTCTGCTGGCAGTGGCCAGCCACACCCACTTCGACCACATCGCCGGCCACCACGAGTTCGACGAGCGCCTGGTGCATCCGGCCGAAGCCGACATCCTCGCCAACCCTGACGGTGAGCGCACCCTGGCCACAGCCTTCGTCGACGACGAGATGTTCGACGCGCACCCTGACTGCCCGCTGTGCTACGCCGAATACCGCGTCAAGGCCGCGCCGGCGACCCGCACCATCGATGAAGGCGACGTGCTCGATCTGGGCGACCGCACCCTGCAGGTGTTGCACACCCCCGGTCACTCACCGGGCGGCATCAGCCTCTGGGAGGAGAAGACGCAGACGCTGTTCTCCGGCGACATCATCTACGACGGCCCGCTGATCGAGGATGCCTACCACTCCAACCTCGGCGACTACGCCGCGAGCCTGGCGCGCCTGCGCGAGCTGCCGGTGCGCACAGTCCACGGCGGGCACTTCGACAGCTTCTCCGGGGAACGCTTGAAGGCAATGATCGACGACTGGTTCAAGGCCCACGACTGACGGGCCATCCGCCAGGAACCCATAAAAAAACCCGCCATCAGGCGGGTTTTTCGTGTCCAACGCGGGCGCCATCAGTAACGGCGGCGCTGCTCCATCAGGCGACGCTGCTCGTCGCTGCGGATCGGGATCGGTTTCAGACGTGGAGGCTCGATCAGGCCGAGCGTGACACCCAGTTTCCACGCAATGCTTTGCAGCCAGGCTTTCATGGATACCTCCTCGTTCGAATTCAGGTCGGGCGACCCGTTACCACCATGGGTCGCCCTAGGAAGAATAGCCCGGCGTCCCACTCTCCGCCCGTGCCACTCACTCCTTGCAACAAAGACTATCGTCTTCCCTCGCCGCGGCGCCTGACCTGAATCAAGAGCGCGACATTTCCCAAGTCAGCGACGAAGCATCCGGCGGATCCACTGCTCGCTGCTCACCAGCGTGATCCCCGCCAGCACCAGCACCGCGCCCGCAACGAAATTCAGCGTCAGCGGCTCGCCAAGGATCAGCACGCCGAAGGCGATACCGAACATCGGTGTCATGAAGGAAAACACCGCCAGGTTCGACGCAAGATAGCGGCGCAGCAGCCAGAACCAGGTGAAGTAGCTGAAGAACGACACCACCAGCCCCTGGAACAGCACGCTACCCACGCCGATGGCGGTGAAGCTCACGTCCTGGGTCTTGCCCAGCGCCAGCGCGGCGAAGGGCAGCAGCAGCGCGGCGATCAGCAGCTGGTAGAACAACGTCAGGATCGGTTTGGCCTCGGACAGCCGCGTGGTGCGCACTGCCACAGTGGTCATGCCCCAGGCGAAGCCGGCCAGCACGCCAAACGCATCGCCCAGCAGCACGCGGCTGTCCAGGTTGGCGAAGTCGAAGCCGCCCCCGAAGCACATCGCGATGCCACCGAAGCACACGCCGATGCCCAGCCACTGCAGCGGCCGCAGGCGTTCGCTGGGCAACAGGAAATGCAGTGCCAGCGCGGAGAAGATCGGCGCGGTGTAGATGAACACTGCCATATGCGAGGCCGACGTATAGACCAGCCCCTGGGCGATGAAGAAGAACTCGGCGGCGAACAGCACGCCGGCCAGCAGGCCGCCCTTGAGCGTGCCGTGGCGCAGGAAACCTTCCCAGCCACCGCGCCAGCACATGATCAGGCCGACGGCCACCGCGGCGACCAGGTTGCGCCCGAAGGCCTGCATGATGGGCGCAATGTCGTGGGCGGCGAGTTTCACCATGACCGCCTGGATGCCCCAGATGATGCACAGGCCGGTCATGACCTGGATGGCGAAGGCGTCGGCGCCCTTGCGCTCGACGATGTTGGCGGGCGTATTCATGAGCGCCTCCTTGCGAAGGCGTGTGCAACGTTCGGGCAGGTCATGGCAAGGCTCGGCAGTTCAACAGAAACGGGAAGCCCAAATAAGAATCGGCGGACTTCCTCGAAGAAAGTCCGCCGATCATGCCAGTTCGCGGCGGCTGCCCGCCAACGGAAATCCGCTGTTCAGAGCGCCGCCAGCGAGATTATTTCCCGGATTTCACCTGCGTCCAGGTACGAGTGCGGATGCGCTCGAGCTTGGGCGGCAACATCTCTACCGAGAACAACTTGGCCTGCACGTCCGCCGGCGGGTAGACGTTGGGGTTGTCGTGCAGCTCCTTGGAGATCAGCCCGTCCGCCGCCTGGTTGGGGTTGGCGTAGGCGACGTAATCGGAGATCGGCGCGACCACTTCCGGGCGCAGCAGGTAGTTGAGGAAGGCGTGGGCCTGCTCGACGTTCTTCGAGTCCTTCGGAATCGCCAGCACGTCGAACCAGGCCGCCGCGCCTTCCTTGGGAATGCGGTATTCGATATGGATGCCGTTGCCGGCTTCCTTGGCGCGATTGGCCGCCTGCATCGCGCCGCCGGACCAGGCCAGGGCCACGCAGACGTCGCCGTTGGCGAGGTCGGTGACGAACTTCGAGGAACTGAAGTAGGTAATGTTCGGGCGCAGTTTCGCCAGCAGTGCCTCGGCCTTCTTGTAGTCGTCCGGGTTGTGGCTGTTGGGCGACAGGCCCAGGTAGTGCAGCACCTGCGGGATCACCTCGGTGGGCGAATCGAGGAAGGCCACGCCGCAGGACTTCAGCTTGGCCAGGTTCTCCGGCTTGAACACCAGATCCCAGGAGTCCACCGGCGCGTTGTCGCCCAGTACGGCCTTGACCTTGTCGACGTTGTAGGCGATGCCGTTGGTGCCCCACATGTAGGGCATCACGTACTGGTTGCCCGGGTCCTTGCTCTCCAGCACCTTGAGCAGTGCGGGATTGAGATTCTTCCAGTTCGGCAGCTTGCTCTTGTCCAGCGGCTGGAACACGCCGGCCTTGAGGTAGTTGGGGAGGAAGCTGTCGCTGGGGACGACCACGTCGTAGCCCGAATGACCGGACAGCAGCTTGGCTTCCAGCACTTCGTTGCTGTCGTAGACGTCGTATTGCGGCTTGATGCCAGTCTCGCCCTGGAAACCCTTGAGGGTGTCCGGACCGATGTAGTCGAACCAGTTATAGATGCGCACTTCCGGCGCAGCGCTGGCGGCGCTGGCCGTGACGAGGGTGGCGGCGGCGAGCAGGCCGCGCAGCGCGGTATTCTTGTTCATGTCCTTCCCCAGTTTGGATGCGCTCGCACTCTGACCACTACAAACAGCGGGTCGCGAGCCAATAAATGCAGTGGGGCGGATCAATGTCCGCCCCACCTTGTCGATCAGCGTGCAGCGCCTTCGTAGCCCTGCAGCATGTTCACCGCGTTGACGCCAATGGCCTCCACCGCGTAGCCGCCTTCCATGATGAACAGGGTCGGAATACCCAGTGCGGCGATGCGCTCGCCCATCTTCAGGTAGTCCGGGCTGTCCAGCTTGAACTCGGAAATCGGGTCGTCCTTATACGTATCCACGCCCAGCGATACAACCACGGCGTCCGGGGCGTAGTCGGCGATCTTCCGGCAAGCGTCGTCCAGCGCGGCGAACCAGCCGTCCCAACCGGTGCCGTGCGGCAGCGGGTAGTTGTGGTTGTAGCCCTCGCCGGCGCCTTCACCGTGCTCGTTGGCGTGACCGAGGAAGTACGGGTACTCCACCAGCGGGTCGCCGTGGATCGAGGCGAACAGCACGTCGTTGCGGCGGTAGAAGATGTCCTGGGTGCCGTTGCCGTGGTGGTAGTCCACGTCGAGGATGGCCACGCGCTTGGCGCCCTGGTCGAGGAAGGCCTGGCTGACGATGGCGGCGTTGTTCAGGAAGCAGTAGCCGCCCATGAAGTCGCTGCCGGCGTGGTGGCCCGGCGGACGGCACAGCGCGAAGGCGGTGCTGGCACCCTGGCGCATGTGATCCTGCGCAGTCAGCGCGACCTGGGCCGAGCTGTACACGGCCTGCCAGGTGCCGGCGGTGATCGGCGCCTCGGTGTCGAAGCTGTAGTGGCCCACTTCGCCCATCAGCGCCGTCGGGATCGGACCGTCACGCAGCAGGCGGCGGCCCGGGAAGGTGGTGGAGACCAGGTCGCCGGTGTGGCCTTCGGCCGCCCAGCGGGCCCAGGCGCCCTTGAGGAATTCAACGTAACGGGTGTTGTGCGCGCGCAGGATCGGGTCGAGGCCGAAATCCTTGGGGGCGATGATTTCGCCCAGGTTCTGCGACTTCACGCGGGCCAGCACGGTGTCCGCGCGGCTGGGCATTTCGAAGCAAGGCTGGAGTTTGCCGTCGACCAGTTCGGACTGGCCGAAATGCAGGCGGTGATCATCGCTGTACACGGTAAGCATGGGAGTACCCTCTGAAGGATTCTTGTTGTCCGGTGACGGGAATTCTGCCCAGCGACTGTGCTGCACAGAACAGCGGAAGCGGCCAAAAGGGGATCGATGTGGCCAGAATTTATGACCCTTAACCATCTGCATCCCTGGATTATCCGCTTTCGCCCGACAAAGACCCACCGTGGCGGCGCTATGCTCAGGGAATTGTCCGGGCCCAGGGCCGGTCGAACATCATCAAGCGTTTTGACCACAGGATGGGGGAAGATGCGGGAAACCTTCATACGCGCCTGCAGCCGTGCGCTGCTGATGCTGACCTTGTCGCTGGCAGGCGTTGGCGCCGTGCTGGCGGATGAGCCGACCGATGTACAGGCCGGTTCCCTGATCGAACTGCCAGCGCTGCCGGACGACGCCAGTCTGGACCAGTTGAGCGACCGCCTGGAACTGATCCGCCAACGGGTCTCCACCGACAGCGACGACGGCCTGCTGTCTAACCTGCGCCAGGCCGCGCTGAACGTCCAGGCCCGAGCGGAACAGAGCGCCAGCGACATTGGCGCGCAATTGGTGCGCACCGAGGACCAGCTCAAGGTGCTGGGCCCGGTGACCCCCAACGAAGCCCCCAGCCTGACCAACCAGCGCAATGACCTGCTGGCCGACCAGAAACAGCAGCAGAAGCAGCAGGACCGCGCCAACCAGCTGGACAAGAATGCCCAGGACCTTGCCGCGCAGATCGTCAACCTGCGCCGCAGTCAGTTCAATTCGCAGATCGCCACGCGCTATCCACCGCCGTTGAGCCCGCGCTTCTGGTCCAGCCTGATCCGTCCCACCGACGATGACCTGGCACGCCTGCAAGCCATGCGCGAGCAGATCGGCGAGGGCTTCGCGACGACCTGGCAGCCCCAGCACCGCTGGCCGTTCATCGTTTGCCTGGGCCTTGCCGCGCTGTTGTGGATTCCGGGCCGGCGCCTGCTGGAACAGTTGCTGACCAAAGCGATGATCCGCTGGATTCCGGTCGGCCGCTTGCGCCGCAGCGCCCTGGCAGTGGCCGTCAGCCTGGCGACCATCCTCACCCTCGGCGGCGGTGCCCTGCTGATCCGCGAGGGCCTGGACTGGCACGAGCAGCTCAATGGCAGCATGGCCAACCTGGGTGACCAACTGCTATCGCTGGTGATCTTCTGTACCTTCACCGCCGGCCTGGGCCGCGCCCTGCTGGCCGTGCAGCGGCCCTCCTGGCGCCTGCCGGACCTGCCGGACCCGGTCGCCACGGCACTGTCGCCGTTCCCCTGGCTGATGGCCTGGCTGCTTCTCCTGCTGGGTACGATGGACCGCATCAACAGTGCCAGCGGCGCCAGCCTGGCACTGACCGTGGCCGTCAACGGCCTCACCGCGCTGGCCACCGCCGTTCTGTACGCTACGGCCCTCTACCGCTACCGCCGGGCCCGACGCGACGCCGAAGGCCACGAAACCTCGCCGCTGGCCGGGATCATCGTCCTGGCGATCCTCCTCACGGTCCTGCTGATCGTCCTGGCGCTGGTCAGCGGCTACCTGTCACTGGCCTATTTCCTCGCCGGCAAGCTGCTCTGGGCCAGCGTGGTCTGCGCGACGGGCTACCTGCTGACGACCCTGTTCGTCGACCTCTGCGAAGCATTGCTGTCGCCGCGGCAGAAGATCGGTGCGCGGCTGGCCGAGAACCTCGGTGTCGATCCGCGCCACCAGGCGCAGTTCGCCACCCTGCTGACCGGCGCCGGGCGCACGCTACTGGTGCTGTCCACCCTGCTGATCGCCTTCTCCACCTCCGGCACCAGCCCCGGCGAACTGCTCCAGGGCCTTGTACAGCTGGTGGAAAGCGGCCAGTCTCTGGGCCGCCTGAACATCGTCCCGCAGGACATCCTGCTGGCCCTCGGCACCCTGGCCGCCGGCCTCTTCGGCCTGCGCCTGCTCAAGCGCTGGCTGGCCGACGAGTTGCTGCCGGAAACCAGCATGGACGCCGGCATGCGCGCCTCGCTGGTGACCCTGGTGGGCTACATCGGCATGGTCATCCTCGTGCTGCTGGTGCTCTCGGCGCTGCGCATCAACCTCACCAGCCTGACCTGGGTGGTCAGCGCCCTGTCGGTGGGTATCGGTTTCGGCCTGCAGGCCATCGTGCAGAACTTCATCTCCGGCCTGATTCTGCTCACCGAGCGACCGGTGAAGGTGGGCGACTGGGTCAGCCTGACCGGCGGCGTGGAAGGCGATATCCGGCGGATCAACGTACGCGCCACGGAAATCCAGATGTCCGACCAGTCCACGGTGATCGTGCCCAACTCCCAGTTCATCTCGCAGAACGTGCGCAACGTGACCATGGGCAGCGCGCTGGGCGTGGTCGGTATAAACCTCACCCTGCCGCTGGATACCGACGTGCAGAAGGTCCGCGAACTGATGCTCAAGGCGTACACCGAGCACGAAAACATAGTCGATACGCCCGCCCCCTCGGTGACCTTCAAGGACCTTAGCGCCACCGGCCTGACCCTGGCCGCCTCGGGGAATGTCAGCAGCCCTCGCGCGGTGTACTCGACCAAGAGCGATCTGCTGTTCACCATTTTCAGCGGCCTGCGCGAAGCCGGCATCAGCCTCTCTTCGCCGCAGAGCCTGGTCCTGCAGCGGCCCATGCGCGCCACACCGACCGACGAAGAAAGCGCACCGCAGGTCGGCGATGACACCGGGCTGAAACCGTCGCCGTAACATAGGGAAGTTCACCGGCGTGCCGCCCCGGTCCGCCGGACTTCGCGCAACAGTCCCGCGCGGGAGTCGTCGTTGTGCCTCAAGCGCCCTGAGCCTGCCTTTGGCCGGCGCCCGTCGCGGCAAGGGCCGCACGCGCCCCCTGCCGCCCCTCAATCTCGGTTGGCCACCGCGGCATTGCCCGGCGGCTTCGCAGGGGAGATCGTGCGATGGACGAAGCCAGACTCAACGAGTTCATGGGCAAGCTGGTCACCGACATGGGTGGCGCAGCGATGCTCGCCAACATCATCCTGGGCGAGGAGCTCGGCCTCTACAAAGCCATGGCCGACGGCCAGTGGCTGAGCCCGACGCAACTGGCCGAACGCAGCGGCTGCAATGCCCGCCTGCTGCGCGAATGGCTCAGCGCCCATGCCGCTTCCGGCTACATGGAGCACCAGGACGGCAACTTCCGCCTACCCGAGGAGCAGGCCATGGCGCTGGCTATCGAAGACTCGCCGGTCTACGTCGCCGGCGGCGCTTCCGTGGTCGCCGCGCTCTACCACGACAAGGACAAGCTGGTCGCCGCCATGCGCGGGGACGGCGGCCTGGCCTGGGGCGATCACCACCCCTGCATGTTCTCCGGCACCGAGAAGTTCTTCCGCCCTGGCTACCGCGCGCACCTGGTAGCCGAGTGGCTGCCGGCCCTGGATGACGTGGTCGGCAAGCTCGAACGCGGTGCACAGGTCGCCGATGTCGGTTGCGGCCACGGCGCTTCCACCATCGTCATGGCGCAGTCCTTCCCCGCCTCGAACTTTGTCGGCTTCGACTACCACCAGCCGTCCATCGACGTCGCCAACCAGCGCGCCGGACAGGCCCAAGTCTCCGGGCGCGCCGGCTTCCAGCGGGCCAGCGCCAAGGACTACCCCGGCAATGACTACGACCTGATCTGCTTCTTCGACTGCCTGCACGACATGGGCGACCCGGTAGGTGCCGCGCAGCACGCACGCCAGGCACTCAAGCCGGACGGCACGGTGCTGCTGGTGGAGCCCTTTGCAAATGACCGCCTGGATGACAACCAGAACCCGGTCGGCCGGCTGTTCTATGCCGCCTCCACCTTCATCTGCACACCCAATTCGCTGTCCCAGGAAGTCGGGCTGGGGCTCGGTGCCCAGGCCGGCGAAGCGCGTCTGCGCAAGGTGTTCGAGGAAGCCGGTTTCAGCCGCTTCCGCCGGGCCGCCGAAACGCCGTTCAACCTGATCCTCGAAGCCCGTCCGTAACGCCTCCACGATCGGCTACAGCGCCCGGAATCCGGGCGCTGTAGCTCGGAAACAATTCGTCATTTCGCCGTCATCAATCCGTTATGTGGCCCGTTGAAACTCGCAGGCTTTCAACCCAGGGAAGCCCCCAGATGTTCAACAAGAAAGCCAACACCGCCGCATCCATCACCCTGCTCGTTGCCGCCCTCGCCGGCTGCGCCGCGCAGGCACCGGTGGCCAGCAAGGAAGCCACGCCCAACAATGAAGACTGGTACCTGGTGCGTACCGATTCGACCCTTTATGTATTCGACGACGCCACCGTCTATCGCGACTACCTGGTGACCGGCAAGACCGAGCACACCAAGGCCGTCGGCGAGAAGGACAAGTTCGGCCAGGACATCGTGCTGGTGGTACGCGCCGAGGATCAGGGCAAGGACGTGAAGAAGATCGCCGGCTACCAGTTCCTCAAGCAGAGCCTGCCGCCGGCCGCCGGCTTCTACGGCGAAATCCGTCAGGAAGGCGTGATCTACGTGGCCCAGCGCTACGGCGACATGGTCGACATGAACGGCCTGGGCGAGCCGATCTTCCGCCACACCGAAATCGCCAGCGGCCCCAACGGCGAGCGCGTGGTCTACCTGATGCAGAAGGAAGAGAAGAAGCCGGTCGGCCTGATCGCCCGCTTCCAGAAGATCTACGGCATCACTCCCGCCAAGGGCTGATGACGAAAAAGCGCGCATTCCGGGGAGGGAATGCGCGCTTTCACTTTGACCAGCGTCGCAACGGCGCGGGTATGCGTCAGCTGGAAGGCTCCAGCTGCACCGCGGGAATGGTTTTCGGCGCCTCGATGCCCCAGTCACCGAACAGGTACCAGTCATCACCGAGCATCTCGGCAGGGTGCATGGTGCGGTCCGCGCCGTTGCCGCAGGCCAGGTTGGTCGCCGGGCAATAGCGGTCGCAGCCCCAGCAGATGCGCTCCGGGTGCGGCGGGTTGAGCGGGAATTTCTTGGCCATGGGTGAAGCCTCGACGGCGGAATGGGACCGTCCCAGCCTAAGGCAGCGCAGCGGGTGAACCTTGCTTTGGATCAAGCGCCAGGCAGTTGCATGAACGGTTCAGGGAAACTCCGACGCCACCCACCATAGTTCCCTGACAAGGCGCCCTCAGGCGCGGAAATGACTCGGCGGCTGGCCGCTCCAGCGCTGGAAGGCATGGCGCAAGCTGGCGGTCTCGCTGAAGCCCAGTTCCTCGGCGATACGGTAGATCGGCATGTCGCCGTCCTGCAGCAGTTCCTTGGCGCGGGCGAAGCGCAGTTCGTCGAGCAGTTGCTGGTAGCTGGTCTGCTGTTGCTGCAGGTGGCGGCGCAGGCTGCGCGAGGAGCAGTTGAGGCGGCGCGCCAGTTCTTCCAGGCCCGGCGGCTCCTGCAGGCGTTCGCCAAGGATCGCGCGGACCTTGTCCAGCCAGGCGCGGCGCGCGGCCAGGTCGATGTTCTGACGCCGGCATTGTTCGAGCATCTCGCGGTGAGTCACCGCGTCAGCCAGCGGCAGCCGCATGTTCAGCCAGCTCGCGGGGAAGCCGATGGCGCTGCGCGAGCAATTGAAGCTCAGCTGGCAGCCAAACAGCGTGGCGTACGCCGCACGGCGATCGACCGGGCCTTCGTAGTCGAACTCGGCGCGCACCAGCGGCAACGGCTGGCCGAGCAGGTCGGCGCAGGCCACCTTCAGCGAGCCCAGGCACAGTTCGGTATTGAACGGGCGCAGCTCCTCCTCTTCGCCGTAACCAGTGGCAACCAGCCAGGCCATATCGCCGTCCACTTCCAGCGCGAGATGGAAGTAGGTACCCAGCAGCACCGGGTAGCTCAGGCCGATGCGCAGCGCTTCACCCAGGGTCGGGGCGGAGATCAGTGCATAGCCCAGCAGCCCGTACGCGGTGATCCGCGTGCGCACGCCCAGGCGCAGGCCGAGGGCCGGCTCACCCGCGAGGTTCTGCACGTTGCCGAAGACCTGCTGCTCCTGCCAGGGGCTGACCAGCCGACGCAGGTCGAGCAGGTCATCGCCGGTGATGCCGCTGCCCTCGAGGATGGACTCGCGGCTGTGCCCCTCGGACTCCATCAGTGCGACGGTCAGCGAGGTCATGTGCAGGGAGTTGAGCCAGGTGGAACGGGAGAAGGTCAGAGGATTCATTCGATGCCCATCGTAGACGCTACGGTGCGCCGCCGGGTGTTACCGCGACAGGCGCAGGTCAGGAGCAGGCAAGTTGCGTGCCGGCCACCCAGCGTGGCCGGATCGATCCCCATGTTACGGGGCTTGGGATGCCGGGCGGAAGCGATCCACCCAATGACGGGGTTACCTTTGCGGACACAGAACGGTGCGAGCGCACCGTCCTGATGCTCAATCGCGGTGGAGTCAACCGCGAGAGGAAGCGCATGCCCTCTTCCAGCCCGCTCAAGGTCAGCGGGAACATCTGTTCCTTCACCAGTTCGCGCACCAGGCCCGTGGAGGCGGTGTAGTTCCAGGTGTCCTTCGGGTACGGGTTGATCCAGATGAGCTTCTTGTACTTCTCCATGAAGCGCTGCATCCAGACGTAGCCGGCCTCTTCGTTCCAGTGCTCGACGCTGCCGCCGGCCTGGGTGATCTCGTAGGGCGCCATGGCGGCATCACCGACGAACACCACCTTGTAGTCCGGCCCGTACTTGTGCAGCAGGTCGAAGGTGGCGGTGCGCTCGCTGGAGCGGCGCAGGTTGTTCTTCCACACCGACTCGTAGATGAAGTTGTGGAAGTAGAAGTACTCCAGATGCTTGAACTCGGTCTTGCAGGCCGAGAACAGTTCCTCGCAGACCTTAACGTGGGCATCCATGGAGCCGCCGATATCCAGCAGCAGCAGGAGCTTCACGGTGTTGCGGCGCTCGGGGCGCATCTGGATGTTGAGCAGGCCGGCATCCTTGGCGGTGTGGTCGATGGTGCCGTCGATGTCCAGCTCTTCCGCCGCGCCTTCGCGGGCGAACTTGCGCAGGCGGCGCAGGGCGATCTTGATGTTGCGCGTGCCCAGTTCAACCTGGTCGTCGAGGTTCTTGTACTCGCGCTGGTCCCAGACCTTGGCTGCCTTACCCTGGCGCTTGCCGGCGTCGCCGACGCGGATGCCCTCGGGGTTGAAGCCGCCGGAGCCGAACGGACTGGTGCCGCCGGTGCCGATCCACTTGTTGCCGCCGGCGTGGCGTTCCTTCTGCTCTTCCAGGCGCTTCTTGAAACTCCTCGATGAGCTTGTCCAGACCGCCGAGCGACTGGATCTGCGCACGCTCCTCGTCGGTCAGCAGGCGCTCGAATTCCTTGCGCAGCCACTCCTCGGGGATCAGCGCCTTGAGGTGGTCATCGAGCTTTTCCAGGCCCTTGAAGTAGGCGCCGAAGGCCCGGTCGAACTTATCGAAATGGCGCTCGTCCTTCACCATGATGGTGCGGGCGAGGTAGTAGAACTCGTCCATATCGGCGAACACGACGCGGTGCTTGAGCGCATCGATCAGGTCGAGCAGCTCGCGCACCGACACCGGCACCTTGGCCGCGCGCATTTCGTTGAACAGGTTGAGCAGCATGGCTGCACCCTCTCGTAAAGCGGATGCTCTTCGTAGGAGCGAGCTTGCTCGCGAAGCTCTTTGCGAAGTTCACAGGGTTCGCGAGCAAGCTCGCTCCTACAAAAGAGCAGATTCGTAGATCAGCGCGAAGCGCGGCGGCTCATGAAGGCAAGGCGCTCAAGCAGTTGAACGTCCTGCTCGTTCTTCACCAGGGCGCCAGCCAGCGGCGGGATGGCCTTGGTGGGGTCGCGCTCGCGCAGCACGGCTTCGCCGATGTTGTCGGCCATCAGCAGCTTCAGCCAGTCCACCAGCTCGGAGGTGGAGGGCTTCTTCTTCAGGCCCGGCACCTTGCGCACGTCGAAGAAGATATCCAGCGCCTCGCTGACCAGCGTGCCGCTGATCTTGGGGTAGTGCACGTCGACGATCTTCTGCAGGGTCTCGCGGTCGGGGAATGCGATGTAGTGGAAGAAGCAGCGGCGCAGGAAGGCGTCCGGCAGCTCCTTTTCGTTGTTGGAGGTGATGATGATGATCGGGCGCTGCTTGGCCTTGATGGTCTCGTTGGTCTCGTAAACGAAGAACTCCATCTTGTCGAGTTCCTGCAACAGGTCGTTGGGGAACTCGATGTCGGCCTTGTCGATCTCGTCGATCAGCAGGATCACGCGCTCTTCGGCCTCGAAGGCCTCCCAGAGCTTGCCCTTCTTGATGTAGTTGCGCACGTCGTGGACCTTGTCCACGCCCAGCTGCGAGTCGCGCAGGCGGCTGACCGCGTCGTACTCGTAGAGCCCCCTGGTGGGCCTTGGTGGTGGACTTGATGTGCCAGGTGATCAGCTTGGCGCCGAAGGACTCCGCCAGCTGCTCGGCGAGCATGGTCTTGCCGGTGCCCGGCTCGCCTTTCACCAGCAGCGGGCGCTGCAGGGTGATGGCGGCGTTGACCGCCAGCTTGAGGTCGTCGGTGGCGACGTAGGACTGGGTGCCTTCGAACTTCATCGGTGAATCCTCGAACGATAGCGGGCCGGGCGTTCTGCCGGGCCGGGCGAATGGTCGGACAAGCTGCGACTATACCGCGCACCCAAGGCGAGTGTGAACGCAGACGCGGCATTCAGTCATTGAATGGCGGGTCAGGGGGTGACTGATCGCAATTGGCCTGCCGATGACAAGTTTACTTTACATCCGAAAAACACAGATGTTAAGTTTGCTTTACATCACAAGGAGTCCACGATGAATCCCGCCCTGCGCCGCTACACCCTGTCCTGCGCCGCCCTCATGTTCATTTACTCTGCCCTGGTCGCGCTGATCAGCTGGGGGCTGGACCTGCAGCAGCTGCCTTATGCCCTGCGTGTCCTCGCCGCCGCGTCTCCGGCGCTGCCGCTGCTGGCGATGCTTTACGTGTTCGACCGCTACCTGCGCAGCGAGCCGGACGAATTCCTGCGTTTCCTTCTGTCTCGCGCTGCCATGCTGGCCGGCGGTGTGGTGGTCGGGCTGTTCAGCGCCTGGGGCTTTCTCGAGCAGTACGCCGCCTGGCCACGCTTCCCGGTGATCCTCGCCTTCCCGCTGTTCTGGGCGGCCTATGGCATAGCCGTGGTGCTGCTGCGCCGGCGCTTTGCCTGAGGACGAAACATGCACAATCGCCTCAAGGAGCTGCGTGCCGAGCACGGCTGGAGCCAGCAGGACCTGGCGGCGCAACTGGGTGTTTCACGGCAGAGCGTGATCGCCATCGAGAGTGGCAAGTTCGATCCCAGCCTGCCGCTGGCCTTTCGTATAGCGCGGGTTTTCGGGCTGCCCATCGAGGCCGTCTTCAGCGACACGCAGCCCGGCTGAGACGGGTGCGCCGACTGGACGACGAAGCCCGCCGGGCATAGGCTGCTGGGTCTGCACAGCTCCGAACCTAAGGAACGCATCATGAGCCGCATTTTCGCCGACAACGCGCAGTCCATCGGCAATACGCCGCTGGTCCAGATCAACCGCATCGCCCCGCGCGGCGTCACCATCCTGGCCAAGATCGAAGGCCGCAATCCGGGTTACTCGGTGAAGTGCCGGATCGGCGCCAACATGATCTGGGACGCCGAATCCAGTGGCCGCCTGAAGTCGGGCATGACCATCGTCGAGCCGACCTCCGGCAACACCGGTATCGGACTGGCCTTCGTCGCCGCTGCCCGCGGCTACAAGATGATCCTGACCATGCCGGCCTCGATGAGCCTGGAGCGCCGCAAGGTACTCAAGGCCCTGGGCGCCGAACTGGTGCTGACCGAGCCGGCCAAGGGCATGAAGGGCGCCATCGCCAAGGCCGAGGAAATCCTCGCCAGCGACCCGGCGAAGTACTTCATGCCAGCGCAGTTCGATAACCCGGCGAACCCGGCGATCCACGAGAAGACCACCGGCCCGGAAATCTGGAACGACACCGATGGTGCAGTGGATGTGCTGGTAGCCGGTGTCGGCACCGGCGGCACCATTACCGGTGTGTCGCGCTACATCAAGAACACCAAGGGCAAACCGATCCTGTCGGTCGCCGTGGAGCCGGTCAGCTCGCCGGTGATCAGCCAGACCCTGGCTGGCGAAGAGGTCAAGCCCAGCCCGCACAAGATCCAGGGCATCGGCGCCGGCTTCGTGCCGAAGAACCTCGACCTGTCGCTGGTCGACCGCGTTGCCACTATCGCCGACGATGACGCCAAGGCCATGGCCCTGCGCCTGATGCAGGAAGAAGGCATCCTCTGTGGCATCTCCAGCGGCGCCGCCATGGCCGCCGCCGTGAAGCTTGCCGAAGAACCGACCATGCAGGGCAAGACCATCGTGGTCGTACTGCCGGATTCGGGCGAGCGCTACCTCTCCAGCATGCTGTTCGACGGCCTGTTCGAAGATCAGGAACTGGTCCAGTAAGCTCTATTCCGCCCCTCTGCGGGGCGGATTCCTACCTGTCGTTCCGAATCGGTGCGGCTCGGGTCACAGGCGCTGTCTGCGGACCCGCAGGCAGCCATGGCCCCTCGCCATGTTCCGGCAAAATGGTTAATTCTTGCCCAGCCCGCGACGAAGCGTCGCCCATCTTTCGCGGATGGCCCGGGCTTTCCGCACCGTTGTCAGGAACACAAGAATGAAAATTTCCGCCCCGTTGCTCTCCACCCTTGCACTCTCCCTCTCCGTTGCCGCCGGCGCCGCCCAGGCCGACAGCGTCAAGATCTACAACTGGTCCGACTACATCGCCCCGGACACCGTGCCGACCTTCACCAAGGAAACCGGCATCCAGGCGACCTACGACGTCTACGACAGCAACGAGACCCTCGATGGCAAGCTGATGACCGGCAAATCCGGTTACGACATCGTGGTGCCGTCGAACCACTTCATGGCCAAGCAGATCCAGGCCGGCGCGCTGAAGAAGCTGGACAAGAGCCAGCTGCCGAACTGGAAAAACCTCAACCCGGTGCTGATGAAGGCGCTGGAAGTGAACGACCCGGGCAACGAGCACGGCTTCCCCTACCTGTGGGGCACCACCGGCATCGGCTACAACCCGGCGAAGATCAAGGAAGTGCTGGGCGACAACGCGCCGATCGACTCCTGGGACCTCTTCTTCAAGCCCGAATACATGGAGAAGCTGGCCAAGTGCGGCGTAGCGGTGCTGGACAACGGCCCCGAGCTGCTGCCGATCACCCTGAACTACCTGGGCCTGCCGCATCACAGCCAGAAGCTGGATGACTACAAGAAGGCCGAGGAAGCGCTGCTCAAGGTGCGTCCGTACATTCGTTACTTCCACTCCTCCAAGTACGTCAGCGACCTGGCCAACGGCGAGATCTGCGTAGCCGTCGGCTTCTCCGGCGACATCCTGCAGGCAGCCACCCGCGCCAAGGAAGCCAAGAACGGCGTGGAAATCCAGTACTCCACGCCGAAGGAAGGTTCGCCGCTGTGGTTCGACATGGTTGCCATGCCTAACGACGCACCGGACGAGAAGGCCGCCTACGCCTTCATGAACTACCTGCTGCGCCCGGAAGTGATGGCCGGCGTGAGCAACTACGTGCACTACGCCAACGGCAACCTGGCTGCCGACCCGCTGGTGGACAAGGCGATCAAGGCCGACCCGGCGATCTACCCGCCGCAGGACAAGATGGCCAAGCTGTTCGCCCTCGAATCCATGCCGATGAAGATCGACCGCGTGCGTACCCGCACCTGGAACACCATCAAGACCGGCAAGTAAGCATCACCCTTGCCTGACAACGCGCGGCCCCGGCCGCGCGTTGTCGTTTCTGCCGACTTCACCGGTAGACATTTCGCGGACCGGATGCACTCCGACGAGCCCGGAAGCAGAAGGCGAACCTGTTGTAGGAGCGAGCTTGCTCGCGAACAAGCCCCGCTGCGGAATCGGTTCGCGAGCAAGCTCGCTCCTACGAAGAGCCCCAGCGCCGGAGCATCGGCTCAGCCCGCGTTGTCGTTTCTATCGCAGGAATCGCGCTTTGCCGCGTGACTCGCACCAAGCTCGCCTCGACGCAAGAAGCTCGCTATAGTCAGACCACGCAGCACAGTTGCTGCCCCACTGAACAGGTTCGCCTTCCATGTCCCGATACCCATTGCCCGTACCGGCAATCATCGCAGCAGCCTCCCCGGCTTGCGGCGCGGGTGCGGGTGCGGCCTGCCCTCCTCCGCCTGTCGTCGCCATCGCGTCGCCTCCGCCTCCCGGTGCGGCCTACCCGCCACCCGGCGTGAGTTTCTGACGCCACACACGTTTTTCACCGCCTGGTTTTCCGCGCTTCACTGACGCGGCTCCCGGTATGTGTCCGGCCCTCGAAGGCCGGTCGTGATCTGCCTGACGACAGGTGTATTGCATGATTTCGCTCAACCGTTCCTCCCTGGCCGGCCTGGCCAGCACTTCCCTGTTCGTGCTGCTGTGGAGCAGCGCCGCCATCATCAGCAAATGGGGCCTGGCCCATGCCTCGCCGATGGTCTTCCTCATCGCCCGATTCGGCACCGCACTGGTGGCGCTGCTGGTCCTCTCGCCACTGATCGGCCTGCGCTGGCCGCGCGAACGCAAACAGGTGCGCCACGCCGTGCTCACTGGCCTGGTGATGCTGGGCATTTACCCGATCTTCTATCTGATGGCGCTGGACCTGCACGTCACTCCCGGCGTCATCGCCACGGTGCTGGGCGTACAACCGATGCTGACCAGCTTCCTGCTCGAGCGCCGCCATTCGGCTCCGCGCCTGGGCGGTCTCGCGCTGGGCCTGATCGGGCTGGTGATGGTGGTCTACCAGAGCATCGGGCTGTCGGGCCTGACCTTCGCCGGGCTGGCCTGCTGCCTGCTGGCGCTGCTGTCGATCACTGGCGGCTCGATCCTGCAGAAGAACATCCGCGAGAACCCGCTGGGCACCCTGCCCCTGCAATACATCGCCGGGCTCGTGCTATGTCTGGCTGTAGCTCCCTTCCAGCCGCTGCATGTGGAGTGGAACGCCGCATTCATCCTTAGTGCGTTGTGGATGGGACTGATGGTCTCGGTGCTGGCCACGGTACTGCTCTACCGGATGATCGCGGCAGGCAACCTGGTCAACGTCACCAGCCTGTTCTACCTGGTGCCGGCGGTCACGGCGCTGATGGATTACCTGGTGTTCGGCAATCGCCTGTCCGTCCTCGGCGTACTGGGCATGGGGCTGATCGTGGTGGGGTTGATGCTGGTGTTTCGCCAGGCAGCCCCGGTGCGTGAAACCAAGGCGACGCAGGCTGTGGATAACCGCTAGCCTGCCCGGCAAGGTACAGGCGAGGATCGCTCCTCGCCTGCACTTCACTCAGTTCGCGGCTTCCGCCTTGGGTTGTGGCGCCGGGCGCAGCACCAGCCACAACGCCAGGGCGATCAGCACACCGCCCTGCAGATGTGCCCAGGACAGCGACTCATCCAGCAGCAGCACGCCCCAGAACACGCCGAAGGGCGGAATCAGGAAGGTCACCGTCATGGTCTTCAGCGGGCCGATGCTGGCCAGCAGGCGGAAGTACAGGACATAGGCGAAGGACGTGCAGAGGAAGCCCAGCCCGGCCAGCGCCAGCAGGATCTTCGGCTCAGCCAGCGGCGCCAGCGGCATGTCCAGGCTGGTACCGAGGAAGAACGGCAGCAGGCAAAGGGTTGCGCCGGTCTGGCTGCCCAGGGCCGAGACGGCGAAGTCCAGCCCGCCCTGATCGTTGATCCAGCGTTTGGTGAAATAGCCGGCAAAGCCGTAGCACGTCGTCGCCACCAGGCAGGCAGCAGCGCCCCAGAGCACCTGGGCATCGAAGGGTACGGGCCCGGCGCGGGTCAGCACCGCAACGCCGGCCAGCCCCAGCAGCACGCCCAGAGCCTTGCCGCCGGTGAGAGCCTCACCGAAGAACAGTGAACCGATCAGCACGCCCATCAGCGGCGTGGTGGCGTTGAAGATGGCCGAGTATCCCGCTGGCAGAAACTGCGCCGCCAGGCTGTACATCAGTACCGGGATGCCGGAGGCGATCACGCCGATCAGCAGGATGCGCGCAAGCTTGCCGCGAAAGTCCCAGCGCGTGCGCAGGACCAGCATGATCACCACCAGCCCCAGCGCCGACAGCACGACACGGAAGAAGGCCGTCGGCATGACGCCGATAGCGGGCACCAGTTGGCGCATGAACAGGAAGCTGGCGCCCCAGATGGCGGCCAGTCCGAACATATTCAGCAGAGCAGCGGGATTCATCGCGAAAAGCTCCAGGGCAGGTAAGCCACCAGCCTACGCCGGTGGGAAATCACATCCATCCACAGCTGACTTTCAAAGTCCATGCTCAGCGGCGACTCAGCCGCGCCATGCTCAGTACGTCGGCATAAACACCGTCGCGCAGGGCGAACTCACGCAGCGTTCCCTCCACCTCGAAACCGAACTTGCGGTACAGCGCGATGGCCGGCGCATTGTCGGTGTAGACAGTCAGCTCGACGCGACGCAGGCCCATCCAGTTATCGGCCACCTCCATCAGCTCAGCCAGCAGCCGCGTGCCGACTCCGCGCCCCTGCCAGGCCACGGCGACGCCCATGCCGATGCTGCCGCATTGGCTACGGCGCACACGCGGGTACTGCTCAAGGCTGGCACTGCCGATGACCTGATCCTGATGCATCGCCATCAGCGTGACGCGGCGCTCGTCGTCCAGCACCAGCCGCTTGCGCCACAGCTCCGGCGCCTGGTACGGCATCTGCAGCACCTGGCGGGCCACCGCCGGATCGTTGTAGAGGGCCGCGAGTCCGTTGATGTGCTGCTCGGTGCAGCGCTCGATGCGAAAGTCTTCCATTGCGTGCCGGCTCCTTGCCGATGAGTGTTTTTCCAGGGCTCTTTATCCAAGAGCGCGGCCGGCCAGCATACGCGTTAATTTCGCGGGAAAGCGCCACGATCCTCCGGCGAAATCGCCCTTTCCCTCACCGTTTCCCCTGGCTAAGCTCGCTGCACCAGAACCCAGCAGAGGCGCTCCCATGGCTCAGCACTGGCCAGCGACCGAGATCGCGACCCTGATCCTCGAAGGCTTCGACGACTACCGCGCGAAGTTCCATCAGATCACCGCCGGGGCGCCTGCGCGTTTCGAACAGGCGCAGTGGCAGGAGGCCCAGCGCGCCTCCGCCGAACGCATCGAACTGTACGAGGAAATGGTTGCCGAGACCGTGGGCCGCCTCACCCGTGCAATGGCCGGCATCGACCTGGTGGACGTAGAGCGCTGGCCGGTCGCCAAGAGCGCCTACATCACCCTGATCGACCCACGGCTCGACGACGAACTGGCAGAAACCTGGTTCAACTCGATCTTCTGCGGCCTGTTCAGCCACGACAACATCAGCGACGGCACGATGTTCGTGCACACCACCCGTCCCTCGCTGCGCGCCCATTCGCGCGACCCGCACACGCGCATCTACCGCCCTGGCGGCAAGCTGCGCCAGGCGCTGGAAGGCATCTTCGACGACTACCGGTTCGCCGTGGACTACGACGACCGCGAACGCGACCTCGAACGCATGGGCAGCCTGTTGCACGCCAACCTGCCGGACTGGGTGTGCAAGGACCCGACCCTGACCATCGAGCTGATCGGTTCGGTGTTCTACCGCAACAAGGGCGCCTACCTGGTGGGCCGCCTGTTCACCCCGGAAGAGCAGTGGCCGCTGGTCTTTCCGCTGGTGCACCACGAGGGACGCGGCATCCAGTTCGATACAGTGATCACCGACGAGGCGGAAGTCTCGATCATCTTCTCCTTCACCCGCTCCTACTTCATGGTCGATGCGCCGGTGCCGGCGGAGATGGTGGCCTTCCTCAAGCGTCTGCTGCCGGGCAAGCACATCGCCGAGCTGTACACCTCCATCGGCTTCTACAAGCAGGGCAAGAGCGAGTTCTACCGCGCGCTGATCAACCACCTGGCGACCACCGACGACCGCTTCGTGATGGCCCCCGGCGTACGCGGCATGGTCATGAGCGTGTTCACCCTGCCCGGCTTCAACACCGTGTTCAAGATCATCAAGGACAACTTCAACCCGGCCAAGACCGTCGACCACGCCACGGTGATCCAGAAGTACCAGTTGGTGAAGAACCACGACCGCGTCGGGCGCCTGGCCGATACGCAGCAGTTCGCCGACTTCCGCTTCCCGGTGAGCAAGTTCGACCCCGAGTGCCTGGCCGAGCTGCTGGACGTTGCACCGTCCACCGTGATGCTGGAAGGCGACGTGGTGCTGATCCGCCACTGCTGGACCGAACGCCGCATGACCCCGCTGAACCTCTATCTGGAGCACGCCACCGAGGCTCAGGTGCACGAAGCGTTGTACGACTATGGGCTGGCAATCAAGCAGCTGGCGGCGGCGAACATCTTCCCCGGCGACATGCTGCTGAAGAACTTCGGCGTCACCCGCCATGGCCGCGTGGTGTTCTACGACTACGACGAGATCTGCTACCTCACCGAAGTGCATTTCCGCCACATTCCGCCGGCGCGCTACGAAGAGGACGAGATGTCCTCCGAGCCCTGGTACTCGGTGGGGCCGATGGATGTGTTTCCGGAGGAGTTCCCGCGCTTCCTGTTCGTCGACCTGAAGCTGCGCCGGCAGTTCGCCAAGCTGCACGGCAACCTGTTCGACGCGGACTACTGGAAGGGGCTGCAGGAGCAGATTCGGGCGGGAAAAGTGATCGATGTGTTTCCGTATCGCCGGCATGAATCGCCGGAGGAAGCCTTGGGGCGTCAGGCCAACCTGTAGGAGCGAGCCTGCTCGCGAACAACGGCATCCCACCTGACATCGACACGTCGGGCTGACACCGGTTCGCGAGCAAGCTCGCTCCTACGAAGAGCCGTCGAGGTTCAGTTCCAGTGGCGCCGCGAAGCGCGACGGTTGTCGCCCAGGCCCACCAGAGCAGCCACCGAAGCCATCAGGACCTCGGCGATCCACGCCAGCAGCAAACCGCCGGCCAGTGCCCAACCAATGGCCTCTGGCTCCAACACCACCTGGTAGCGATAGTTCTCGTACGTCTCCCGCAGCAGCTCCTGATTGGGCCCGCTCACCATGTGCAGAGCGCGCTGGTACCAGTTGCCCTGCAGGGCCTGCCATTCGTTCTCGAACAGCTGGGCGCGGCGCATCAGGCGCTCGATGTTGTCGGCGTCGCGCTGGAATACCGGGTCAGCACTACCGCGATAATGCGCCACCAGTGCACTCAGGTCGCCCTTGAAGAACTGCCCTGATGTGTCCTTGAAGCCCTGCAGCGCCTGGGCCGCCTCGATGCGATGGGCGTCGACGCGTTGCACATAATCCTTGATGAAGCCCGGCACCTGGACCGCGACCATCAGCCCCAGTGCAAACAGCACCATGCGTACGTAGCTGCGCAGCATTCTCTCCCCCTTCGTTCTTATGATGTGCAAGGCGACGCCGGATTCTCCCGATTGCCGCACCGGCATTCCGGGATTGCTTCACGTCCCGATCAGATGCGGCCCTGGGTGACGATCTCGCCACGCCACCAGAGCATCCACTCGCCGCCCTGCATCCGGGTCCAGTTCTCGTTATCGGTCAGCGGTTCGGTGGCGATCACCGTGACCACGTCGTTGGGTGTGGTTTCCGACTGGAAGTCCACCGTGACGTCGGCATCACGCAGGCGTGCCGGGCCGAATGGTGCGCGCCGGGTGATCCAGGCCAGCTTGGTCGAACAGAAGGTGAACAGCCAGTCGCCGTCGCTGAGCAGGCAGTTGAACACGCCTTTTTCGCGGTAGGACGCGCACGCGGTCACTAGCGTGGGCAGCAGTACTTCCACCGGCACCGGTTCGGGGAAGGCGCGGCGCACGCGGTTGAGCAAGTCGCAGAAGGCCGCCTCGCTGTCGGTGTCACCCACCGCACGATACAAGCCTGGCTCGGGGTGGAAGTCGGCGAGCTGGCCGTTGTGCGCAAAGGTCCAGTAGCGTCCACCCATTTCGCGCACGAACGGGTGGGTGTTGGACAGGCAGACCTTGCCGACGTTGGCCTGGCGGATGTGACCGATCACTGCCTCGCTCTTGATCGGGTAGCGCTGCACCAGACGCGCGACTTCCGAGTCGACGCTGGCGGACGGATCCTGGAACAACCGCACGCCACGCCCCTCGTAGAAGGCGATGCCCCAGCCGTCACGGTGCGGGCCGGTGCCGCCGCCGCGCTGCATCAGCCCGGTGAAGCTGAAGACGATGTCCGTCGGGACGTTGGCGCTCATGCCGAGCAACTCGCACATGAATCAGTTCTCCTCCATCAGTGCCTCGCGCAGCTGATGCAGCTCGCGTTCCAGGCGATTCTGCATCCTTTTCCGCCCCAGCGGCAGGAACCGCGTGAGCGCGCGCAGCAACAAGGCCGGCAAGTCGCTCAATTCACGCGGGATAAGGTGCAGATGAAAATGTGGGACGTGCTGGTTGGCCGCGGGGCCGTCGTTGACCAGCAGGTTGATGCCGACCCGCCCATAGCCGGCGCGGCGCAGCACGCGCTCCATGCGCTCGGCCAGCGGGATCAGGTCCTGTTGCGCCGCCTCGGAGAGCTGGTGCAGGAAGGTTGCGTGCTCGCGGGCCACCAGCAGCAGGTGCGCGGGGCGCAGCGGGTAGATGTCCAGCAGCACGATGAAATGATCGTCTTCGTAGAGGATACGGGCCGGCACGCGACCGGCCGCGATGGCGCAGAACACGCAGTCCATGGGAACTCCTCGAAAGGCCGTTCAGTTCATGCTGGACGCGTGCGGGGCAGGACGCAAGGCCGGACTACAGGCGCGGTTCGATCCGCGCGCGGTTGTCGTGCCGCTCGCTCGGGTGGGAGTCCACGCCCTCGACCAGTTCAGGCTGCATCAGTTGGCGCAGGGTCGGCTCGTCGTCGGCTTCCTTGTCCTGGCGGCGCTTCTTCAGCGAACGCTCCAGCGGCCAGCGGATGAGCACGAACAGCAGGTACACACCGAATGCCGCCAGCAGCACCAGAGCGAGGTCGGAGACGGCGCGCCAGGCGTTGTTGCCGACCTTGAACACCACATCCAGAGCGGTGATGGCTATCGCCGGAGCGTACAGGTTGTTCGCCGGGTCCACCGGGGTGGGGGTGAACAGCAGGACGATGACGATCACCCGCAGCGGCTCGCGCAGCCAGCGCCACATCCAGCCGGTCATCAGGAACCAGACAAGGGTCAGGCCAAGGCCGGCGGCGATATAGGCGCCCAGGCAAGCGTGTAATCGTGTTCGTTCATGCGCGTGCGTACGTGCGGTGTCGACAGAGGGGTGCGTATGATAGCTCCTTTTCCCCGTGGGTGCGCAGCCAGGCGTCATCCATGCCGCCGCCGAGGATTCGCCATGACCGACCGCCAGCCCCCTATCGCCCGCCGCGAGGCCGCCGCCGATCCCTATGGCTGGCTGGAGAACCGCGACGCCGAAGATGTCCTCGACTACCTGAAAGCAGAAAATGCCTACTTGGAAGATCGACTTCTTCCTCAGACAAAACTGCGCGAAACGCTGTTCCAGGAGATCAAGGGCCGCATCCGCGAGACCGACCTGTCGCTGCCCACGCCCTGGGGCCCCTGGCTCTACTACCAGCGCACCACCGCCGGCGACGAGTACCCACGCCATTACCGCAGCCCGCGCCCGGCCGATGGTTCGCTGACCGTCGAGGAGAGCGCCGAGCAACTGCTGCTGGACCCGAACGAGCTGGCCGGTGATGGATTCCTGTCGGTCGGCGCCTTCAGCGTCAGCCCCGATCATTCGAAGCTGGCCTACAGCCTGGATACCAGTGGCGACGAGATCTACACGCTTTACGTGAAGGAACTGGCCGACGGCAGCGTGACCACCCTGCCCTTCGACGACTGCGACGGCAGCATGACCTGGGCCAACGACAACCTCACCCTGTTCTTTGGCGAGCTGGACGACACCCACCGCCCGCACAAGCTCTATCGCCACCGCCTGGGCGACACCGACGCCCAGCTGATCTTCGAGGAGCCCGACGGGCGCTTCTTCCTCAACTGCTACCGCGCCAGCTCCGAGCGTCAGCTGATCCTGCTGTTGAACAGCAAGACCACCAGCGAAGCCTGGGTGCTGGATGCCAACAAGCCGGAAGGCGAGTTCGTCTGCCTGGCCCCGCGCGAGGAAGGCCACGAGTACTACCCGGACCACGGTCGCCTTGAGGGTGACTGGGCCTGGCTGATCCGCAGCAACCAGACCGGCATCAACTTCGCCCTTTACCACGCCAGCGAGGCACAGCCGTCCCGCGGACACTGGCGCGAACTGATCGGCCATCGCGACGACGTGATGCTCGAAGGCCTGACCCTGAGCGCCAGCGCCCTGACCCTGAGCCTGCGCGAAGGCGGCCTGCCGATCGTCGAAGTCCACCCGCACGGCCAGCCGGCGCACCGCGTCGACCTGCCGGACGCCGCCTACAATCTCTATGTGCAGGACAGCCTGGAGTTCGACAGCAAGGTGATCCGCCTGCGCTATGAGGCGCTCAACCGTCCGGCACAGATCCGCCAGCTGGACCTCGCCAGCGGCGAACAGAAAGTCCTCAAGCAAACCCCGGTGGAAGGCCCGTTCGACGCCGATGCCTATGAAAGCCGTCGCCTCTGGGCCGACGCCGCCGATGGCGTACAGGTGCCGATCAGCCTGGTCGGCCGCCGCGACGTACTGGAAGACATCGCACGGGGCAAGCCGGCGCCACTCTACCTCTATGGCTACGGCGCCTACGGCGAGAGCCTCGACCCTGGTTCTCGCACGCCCGCCTGAGCCTGCTGGAGCGCGGTTTCGTCTTCGCCATCGCCCACGTGCGCGGCGGCGGCGAGCTGGGCGAAGCCTGGTACCGTTCCGGCAAGCTGGAACACAAGCAGAACACCTTCAGCGACTTCATCGCCTGCGCCGAACACCTGCTCAGCCATGGCTACAGCACCCCGGCACAGCTGGCGATCAGTGGCGGCAGCGCCGGCGGCCTGCTCATCGGCGCGGTACTCAACCAGCGCCCGCAGCTGTTCGCCGCGGCCATCGCCGAAGTGCCCTTCGTCGACGTGCTCAACAGCATGCTCAACCCTGATCTGCCGCTGACCGTTACCGAGTACGACGAGTGGGGCAACCCGCAGGAACCAGAGGTCTACGAGCGTATCCGCGCCTATGCGCCCTACGAGAATGTCAGCGCGCAGGACTACCCGGCCCTGCTGGTGGTCGCCGGCTACAACGACAGCCGCGTGCAGTACTGGGAGGCCGCCAAGTGGGTGGCCAAGCTGCGCGTGAGCAAGACCGACGACCACCTGCTGCTGCTCAAGACCGACCTGGGCGCAGGCCATGGCGGCATGAGCGGCCGCTACCAGGGCCTGAAGGACGTGGCACTGGAGTACGCCTTCCTGTTCAAGGTGCTGGGCATCGAAGGCAGCGCCTAATGCTCTATACCTGCCCCTGCTGCGGCTACTTCAGTTTCGGCGACCCGCCGGGGTCGTACGAAATCTGCGAGATCTGCTTCTGGGAAGACGACCACCTGCAACTCTGCTTTCCCGACGCCCGCGGCGGCGCCAACGCCGTGAGCCTGATCGAAGCGCAGGTCAACTTCGTGCAATGGGGCGCCTGCGAACGGCGCTTCCGCACGAAGGTGCGCCCGGCGACCATCGACGACGAGAAGGACGAGCGCTGGTTCCCGCTGTGGGAGAAGCGCGTGGAATTGCCGGAGGAAGAAGCACCGTTGACCGGCGAGGAAGCCTGTTACTGGCTGCGCGCACCGGCCTGAGTGCGAATCAGCGCCGGCTGCTGAATGCCAGGCCGACACCCATGGCAACGATCAGCCCACCCGAGGCAGTCTGCTGCCAGCGCCGCCAGGACGGATTGCTGCCCACACGGTTGCCCACGCGCCCGGCAACCACTGACACCACGGCGTTCACCAGGCAGCCGCCGAGGTTGAACAACAGGCCGAGACAGAGGATCTGCAGCACGAAGTTCGGGCTACCGGCGGGCACGAACTGCGGCAGGAAAGCAAGGAAGAACAGCACCACCTTGGGGTTGAACACGTGGACCATCATGCCCTGCAGGAACACCCGGCTCAGGCGCGCGGGCTCAAGCTCCGTGCGCTTCTGCTCGCGCCAGGCGCCACGGATCAACTGCACGCCGAGCCAGACCAGGTAGAGCGCGCCCAACCACTTGAGGACGCCGAAGGCCACGCTGGACATCATCAGCAGCGCCGACAGGCCGAACGCCGCAGCCAGCATGTGCACCACGCAGCCGGCGCCGATCCCAAGGGTCGACATCAGGCCCGCTGCCGTGCCCTGAGCTGCCGAACGCGAGGCGACGTAGAGCATGTCCGGGCCGGGCGTGAGATTGAGCGCGAGGGTGGCGATGAAGAACAGGCTGAGGCTTTCGAGGCTGGGCATGGCGCGGCTCCGGGGCGGAAGACACGCAGCATGCCATGGGCGCCCTGAGCGGCGGAAGGATCAGCCGGCGCGGAAGATCAGGTGCTCTTCCCAGTCGTCTTCGGGCACCGAGCCCTCGGCGAGCATGCGCCCGGACTGCGAGATGCGCTCGTGGTGCACCGCGTCCGGATCACCGCAGACGAGGTGGTGCCACAGCGGCAAGTCCTTGCCTTCGGAGACCAGGCGATAGCCGCAGGTTGGCGGCAGCCACTGGAACTCGTCGGCCTGGGCCGGAGTGAGCTGGATACAGTCGGGCACGCTGGCGCGGCGGTTGGCGTAGTCGGTGCAGCGGCAGGTCTTCAGGTCCAGCAGCTTGCAGGCGATGCGCGTGTAGTAGACGGCACCATCGTCCTCGTCTTCCAGCTTCTGCAGGCAGCACAGGCCGCAGCCGTCGCACAGCGACTCCCACTCTTCCTGGTCGAGCTGATCGAGGGTCTTGCGTTTCCAGAAGGGCTCTACTTTGGCGGCCATTTTTTGTACAGGGGCAATTTCACGGGGCGCAAAGTCTAAGCCCCACAAGCCGCAAGGCCAAGTGCAGGCGACCATTGACCGCGCCGCGCTTGCCAGAGCGGGCCGCTCTGGTTAGTTTGACCGACCCACGGGTGCCCTCTTACCAGTGCCGCACGCCACACCAGGCGCCCGTTCCCACCGCGATGCCCGGCCGACCACGGCACCATCGGCAGATTCCAAGCCCTTCAAGGAGCCACCATGAGCGCCAATCCTCGCGTTTCCGAGCACCCCATCGACCCGCAGTTCATCAATCGCTGGTCGCCCCGCGCCTTCAACGGCGAAGCCATTCCCCAGGAGACTCTGCTGAGCTTCATCGAGGCCGCGCGCTGGGCGCCGTCCTCCTTCAACTCGCAGCCCTGGCGCTTCCTCTTCGCCCTGCGCGACACGCCGAACTGGCAGCGCTACCTGAACCTGCTGGGCGAATTCAACCGCGGCTGGGCGCAACACGCCTCGGCGCTGGTGGTGGTGCTGTCCAAGACCACCTTCGCCCCGCCTGGCTCCAGCGAAGAGAAGCCCGCCCTGTGGCACAGCTTCGACACCGGCTCGGCCTGGGGCTTCCTCGCGCTGCAGGCGAGCCTGGCGGGCTGGCACACCCACGGCATGGCCGGCTTCGACCGCGAGCTGGCGCGCAGCGAATTGAAGGTACCGGCGGACCACGAGATTCACGCGGTGATCGCCATCGGCAAGCTGGGCGACAAGTCGATCCTCTCCGAGAGCCTGCAGGCCCGTGAAGTGCCCAACGCCCGCCGCCCGCTGGCGGAAATCGTTGCCGAGGGTGATTTCTCGCTCTGACGGCACGGCGCTCCCTGTAGGAGCGGGCCACGCCCGCGATCGCGCGCATGGCGCGCTCCTACAGCTTGACGCCGGCGTTGTGCGGTTCAGCGCCGACGGAAAGCAAAAGGCCCCATACGGGGCCTTTTTTTGTGCACGCCGATCAGTAACCGCGGGAGAAATCCACTTCGCCGCGCATGGCCTGTCCGGCCCAGAAGCGCGCGAGGTTGTCGCGAAACAGGTCGATCAGCAGGCTGGGCAGCGTCGGCGCGGCGGTGTGGCCGGTCAGCAACAGGCGCGGCGTGTGCCAGAACGGGTGCGAAGTCGGTAATGGTTCCTGGCGACAGACGTCGATCACCGCACCCGCCAGCTGGTTGGCTTCCAGCGCCGCGACCAGGTCTTCATCCACCACGGGAAGTGCCACGCCCGGCGTTGAGGAACAGGGCGGTGGGCTTCATCCGCTGGAACAGTGCGAGGTTGTAGATATCCGCGGTTTCCGGCGTATCAGGCAGCAGGTTGATCACGTAGTCGGCGGTCTCGGCCAGCCGCGGCAGGTCATCCAGCCCGCCCATGCGGCCGAAGGGCACCAGCGCGCGCGGGTTCTTCGCCACGCCAACCAGCTCCACGCCGAAGGGCGCCAGCATATGCGCCACGGCCTGGCCAATCTCGCCGGTGCCGACGATGAGGATCTGTCGGCCACTCAGGCTGCCCGGCGCGCGGTCATCCCACTGCACGCCGACCTGGCTGGCGAGGCGGCCGAGGAACTGTCGTTCGTGGGCGAGCATGTAGGTGAGCAGGTATTCGGTCATGACCTGGCCGAAGATGCCGACAGCGCGGGTCAGGGCATAATCCTTGGGAAGGTCGTCGGCCAGCAAAGGTGTGATGCCTGCCCAGCTGGACTGGATCCATACCGGGTGTACGCCCTGGCGCAGCAGTTGCGCGGCCAGGTTGGGCTCGCCGAGCCACACGGGGCACTCTGCCGCTGCTTCCACCAGGGTGTCGGGGTTGTTGCCGGAGATCACCGTCAACCGGGGTTCGGCCGCCATCAGCAGGGCGGCATAGAGGGCGTGTTCGCGATCGAGTACGAGCAGGCGCATGGTCAGGCCTTTCGCTTCGAACGGTGGAGCATTTCCGGCTGGCGCATCTGGACTCGCTTCAAGGGAGCTTCCCTGGGGCAATCGTCGTCAGTTCTAGGGAAGTCAGGCGGCTATAGACACAGCCAGAGACCAAGCGTTCCGCTCCGTTGAACCCTATTTCTGAGCGCATAATGCGCTCAGGCCGCGTATTTGCACAGTGCCAGCATGGCGCAAATACGCGGCCTGAAGAGCGTGACGAGCCAGTCGCGATCAGACCGGATCGTTTCTACGCAGCAACTCCTCGGGCAGGTGCTCGATGTACTCGTCTTCGGCCGGCGGCATCTGCAGGTGGAAACCTTGTTTCTCGATGTTTTCCAGCACGACATTGATGTCTTCACGAGCCAGCTGACGCTCGGGACTCAGGACCAGGTCGAAGGTGTGCTTGGGGGCGCCAAAGGCGGCGAGCAGCGCCTCGGGAACACGGCTGAGGGCCTCGCGCTTGTCGACGTACAGGTACATCTCGTTCTTGCGCGGACTCTTGTAGATGGAGCAGATGCGTTTCATGTCGGTGCTTTCCGCGTTATTGAGTGGGCCACGTTATGGAGTGGGCCGCGTCATTCGGGGGGCTGGGCAGCCAGGCTATCCAGCAGGGCCTGCCCCATCAGCTCGCGGCGCCAGCCTTGCAGCGAATCGGGCAGTTGGTAAGGGCCGTTGGGCCAGCCGGTCTTGAGCAGGGCCTCGAGAATTTTCTTGCGCAGCATCAACTCGGGCGCCATCTCCAGACGCTCGGCTTGCTTCTGGCCGACTTCGCGCAGTTTCTTCAGCACCGGGGTGATCTCGCGCGGCAGCGGCTCCGGCAGAGTCTGCGGCCAGACCGCTTCGGGCAGCTTCGCCGCATGGGCCATCAGCGCGATCAGGGTGTCGCCGTCCTGGCGCACGGTGCGCGGGTGCATGTCGTCGATGCGCGCCAGGGCAACCTTGTCGGCCGGCTGGAAGCGCGCCAACGGCCACAGGGTGTGCTCGCGCAGCACGTGGTTGCGCGGCTTGTTGCGCAACCGTGCCTGCTCCTCGCGCCAGACGCACAGCTCGCGCAGCACGGCCAGCTGTGGGCGATTGAGCTTCCACGCCAGCTTGACGTCGAGATAAGCCTCCTGCGGATCGCTGACGCGGCTCTGGTTGTTGGTCAGGTCGGTGCCGTCGGCCAGCAGCCACTGCAGCTTCTCGTCGCTCAGGCGCGGCGCGAGCTTCACGTAGACCTCGGCCAGGTGCTGCACGTCCTCGGCGGCGTAACGGACCTGCATGTCGGTCAGCGGGCGCTGCAGCCAGTCGGAGCGGGTTTCATCCTTGGGCAGGTCGAGGCCGAGGATTTCCAGCACCAGCTTGGAGTAGCCCATGGAATGCGGCATGCCCAGGTAGGCGGCGGCCAACTGGGTGTCGAACAGCGGCTGCGGCAGGCTGCCGGTCAGGCGCTGGAAGACTTCCAGATCCTCACCGCAGGCATGGAACACCTTGACCACCACCGGCGACTCCAGCACGGCAGCGAACGGCGACCAGTCGCGGATCAGCAGCGGGTCGATCAGCCACACGCCGCTGCCGTCGCCGACCTGCACCAGCCCGGCGGCCGGGTAGAAGGTATCGACACGCATGAACTCGGTATCGAGCGCGAGGTACGGCAGTTCTTTCCAATCCTGGCACTTGCGCTCCAGGGTGGCATCGTCGCGAATCCACTGTATGTCGAGGACGGTCACGAACTTCTCCTTCGTTTCGGTGCGCGCATTATATAGAGATGCATGATGTGCGAGCATTCCACTCGGCCATCGGTCTGTGACGACTGCATGGCAACTTCTACGCTTTGCCCCGCCCACAACTACAAGAAGGCAGCTTGCGCATGAAAAAGCTTCTCGGACTGGTCGTCCTGCTGGTCGTAGCCCTCGCGGTCTACCTGGCGCTCACGCCCAGCCCCATCGACCCGTTGGCCTGGACGCCGCCCAAGGCGCCAGCGATGACCGGTGTGATGGAACCCAACGACACACTGATGAAGGCCGAACTGCTTGCCCAGGGCCAGATCGTCGGCCCGGAAGATACTGCCGTAGACAGCCAGGGCCGGGTTTTCGCCGGGCTCGATGACGGACGCATCGTACGCATCGGCGCCGATGGCAAGGCCGAAACCTTCGTCGAAACCGGCGGCCGCCCGTTGGGTCTGGCCTTCGACAAGGCCGGCAACCTGATCGTCGCCGACGCCTGGAAGGGCCTGCTGGAGGTCAATCCGCAGGGCAAGATCCGCGTGCTGACCGACTCGGCCGACGGTGTGCCCTTTGCCTTCACCGATGACCTGGACATCGCCAGCGATGGGCGCATCTATTTCAGCGATGCCTCCAGCCGCTTCCACCAGCCCGACTACGTCCTCGACCTGCTCGAAGCCCGCCCGCACGGCCGCCTGCTGCGCTACGACCCGGCCACCGGCAAGACCGAGACGCTGCTCAAGGACCTGTACTTCGCCAACGGCGTGGCGCTGTCACAGAACGAGGACTTCGTGCTGGTCAACGAAACGTACCGCTACCGCATCACTCGCTACTGGCTCAAGGGCGCGAAGGCCGGGCAGCATGAGGTGTTCATCGACAACCTGCCGGGCCTGCCGGACAACCTCGCCAGTGACCGCAGCGGTACTTTCTGGGTCGCCCTGCCCTCGCCGCGCAAGGCTGACGCCGATGTGATCCAGCAGATGCCCTGGCTGAAACGCCAGCTCACCAAACTGCCACGCGCCGTGCTGCCCAAGCCGGTGCCCTATGGCCTGGTGATCCAGGTGAACGAGAACGGCGAGATCGTGCGCAGCCTGCATGACACCAGTGGCCAGCACCTGCGCATGGTGACGTCGGCCAAGCCGGTGAATGGCGTGCTCTACCTGGGCAGCCTGGAGAACGACCGCATCGGCCGGCTGCCCCTACACTGAGGGCGCAAGCGGCGTTGATGGCTCAGGCCGGCGCCTGCTCCTTCGGAACAGGCACCGGTGCCAACACAGCCGCAGGTTCCAGCAGCTGCAGCATGCGCTCGCGCACCTCGCCCATCAGCGCATCGACGCCGCGCTCGGCGAACTGGGTGGAATCGATCGGCGCGCCGACATGCACTTCCACCGGCATCCCGAGGTTCAGCTTCAGCCCCCCGGCCGGCAGCAATTGCTGGATACCGCGGATGGCCACCGGAACGATGATCGCGTCGGTCTGCTGCGCCAGGCGGAAGCAGCCCTTCTTGAACGGCTGCAGCTTGCCATCCTTGGAGCGGGTGCCCTCGGGCGCGGCCCAGAGCACGATGCCGCTCTCCATCATTTGTCGTGCCTTCGCCAGGTCAGCCATGGCCTGATGGCGGTTGTGCCGGTCGATGGAAGGGAACTCCGCCGCGCGCATCGCCGCGCCCCACACCGGCACCGCAAACAACTCGCGTTTGGCCAGCATGCGGATCGAACCGGGCATGGTCACGAAGATCGCCGGGATGTCATAGAAGCTGGAATGGGTGCAGAGGATCATGTAACGACGGCCATCTCCGAAGTCCGGCACCTCGCCGTGGCGGCTCAGGCGCGCGCCCGTCAGGCGCAGCAGGCTGCCTGACCAGTCGCGGGTAAAGCCGTCGACCTTGGCGCGGCGCAGCCGGCCGATGGCGCCCAGCGCGAGGACCCGGACGCTGTAGCCCAGAGTGATCAGAACGGTCGCCAGTCCCACCAGGGCGACGCGCAGCGGGCCCGCCTTGCGCGGTGCCGATTGCTGGTCGTGCATGTTCGCCAACTCCCACCAACTTTTCATCGTACAAGCCTTATGATGCGCCTCAGCCCCGTCACGACACAGGAACGCGACCATGACCCAAGCCCGCCTGCTCACGCCCGAGCAACTGGCCGCCCGCCTCGATGACCCGAACCTCGTCCTGCTCGACTGCCGCTTCGCCCTCGAAGACCCGGCTTACGGCGCGCGCAGCTACCAGGAGAACCACATCCCCGGCGCACATTTCGCCGATCTCAACCGGGACCTGTCTTCCCCGGTGATTCCGGGCGTCACGGGGCGCCATCCGCTGCCCGATCCGCAGCATCTGCAGGAACACCTGCGCGCCTGGGGCCTGAACGCCGACAGCGAAGTGGTGCTGTACGACGACGGCCCCGGCGCCTTCGCCGCGCGCGCCTGGTGGTTGCTGTTGTGGCTGGGCAAGAGCGAGGGCGTCTATCTGCTTGACGGTGGCCTGACCGCCTGGCGCAACGCCGGCCTGCGCCTGACGACTGCCGAGACGCCGCTGCGCATCGGCGACTTCAAGGGCGAGCCGGACGCCAGCCTGCTGATCAGTGCCAGCGAACTGGCCGCGAAACTCGGCGAGGTTGGACTGCCGCTGATCGACGCCCGCGGCCTGCCGCGTTTCCGTGGCGAGGTCGAACCCATCGACCCTGTCGCCGGGCACATTCCCGGCGCCCAGTGCGCGGCCTTCACCGACAACCTCGGCAACGATGGCCGCTTCCTGCGCCCGGAACACCTGCACCAGCGCTTCGCCGGCCTGCTGCGTGGGCGCCCGGCCGAAGACCTGGTGGCCTACTGCGGCTCTGGCGTTACCGCCTGCCATAACCTGTTCGCCCTGAGCCTGGCGGGCTACCCGTTGGGTCGCCTGTATGCCGGGTCCTGGAGCGAATGGATCACCGATACGCGCCGCCCGGTGGCCAAAGGCGACTGATCTCCCCGCTCTGGCGGAAAAAACGGAAGGCACCTCACGCCAGTGCCCTCCGTTCCTATGGATAGGTGTCAGGGCATCGGTCAGACTCGTGCCCATTCTTCAAAGGAGTGAACCCATGCCTTCGCGCATCCGCCAAACCCTGCTCGCCAGCCTGCTGCTGGGCCTGTGCAGCGCCATCCCCGTCCACGCCAACGAACTGGAAGCGACCCCCTGCGCCATCCAGGACGAATGGTCCGATCTCTACGGCGAGGATCTGGTGAAAGCCGCCAAGGCCGGCCATGCCAGCGCCCAATACACGCTCGGCCTGGAATACGATTCGGGCAGCGACGAGTACGACCAGGACTACGAGAAAGCAGCCTACTGGTACGAGAAGGCCGCCCAGCAGGGCCATGCCTGCGCCCAGTACAACCTCGGCAACGCGTACGACAATGGCGACGGCGTGGAGCAGGACTCGGCCAAGGCGGTGTACTGGTACCAGAAGGCCGTCGACCAGGGCGACAAGGATGCCCAGTACAACCTCGCGATCATGTACGAGAACGGCACCGGTGTGACCCGCAGCTACAAGAAGGCCTTCGCCCTCTATCTGCAGTCGGCCGAGCAGGGCGACGTGGATGCCGAGTTCCAGGTGGCGGAGAGCTACGCCAAGGGCCGTGGCGTGGCCAAGAACCCGGCACAGGCCCGTACCTGGTACCAGAAGGCGGCCGACCAGGGCCACGAAGAGGCCGAGGAAAAGCTCTCGGCGATGCCGGAGTTACCGCCGAGCATCTAATCGCCAGAAAGCATATGAAGGCTTTTTGCGCCGACGAAACAATTTAAAAACAGTCCTTTACAGCATCTTCATCGCACTACACTTCAATTCGAGCGGCTAAGTCCGCTTCCGGCGGGGCCGAGGATAATCATCAGAAGCTGCCAAGACGCCCAGCCCCGCCGGTCATTGATGACGAGGATGTCATGGGAATCGCCGCGAACGATCTTTGCCAGTATGTGATTCGCCCTACCCTGCACTACCTGGGGCGTCACAGTGCCGCGGCCGAATCGCTGCTGCTGGGGGCAGCGGCCTGTCAGTCGGCGCTGGGGAGCGCCCTCGATGACAGCCATGGCCACGGGCTGTATCGCATTGGTGAACAACGGCACCAGACGCTCTGGGATGGATTCCTGGCGCTGGACCCCGAGCTGGCCAGCCGCGTCCGTGGGCTGGCCAGCCAGCATGCCTTCCTCGATGCGCCGCACCTCGAGCTCACGGTCAATCTGCGCTACAGCACCGCCATCGCCTGGATGCTGGTGGAGGCGGAGCACCTGCACCTGCCGCTGGCGGACGACCCCATGGAACTGGCGCGGATCTGGCGCCAGGTTTTCCATCCTCACGGCCGCCTGCACGACTTCGTCGACGCGTGGCACAGCTACGTCGGAAACCTCAGGCAAGTCGCCTAGGCATTCCTGCAGGTTCATCCAATGACCAATCGGTCAGAAAAAATTTACATACAGCGACGAACGGCCGTCATCCCGATGGAACGTTCGTTTGAGCTTCAAGGCCCAAGGTAGAGCCTTTTTCCGGCACTACCCAAGTAAAGGGAATCTTGATAGCTTGCGCGCCGTTAAACACAGGAGTTGCTCTTACAATGAAAACAACATGGCTCAAGACCACACTAGCCCTGACCATTAGCGCTGCCTCTGCCCAGGCTCTCGCCAACGGCATCGCCATCAACGAGCAGAGCGCCAGCGGCGCCGGTACCGCTTACGCGGGCCGTGCTTCTTCGGCATTGGACGCCAGCACCATCTACGGCAACCCTGCCGGCATGTCCAAGCTCAAGCGCACTGAAGTCAGCGGCGGTCTCGCCGTTGTTTCCGCCAAGGACGACATCAGTGACGCCCACAGCTCCGCCTCTGGCTCCAACAAGGGCGACTCCGTCCCGCTGGCTGCCGTGCCGTTCGGCTACTTCGCCACTCCGCTGGACGACAAGGTCAGCGTCGGCCTGGGCATCTACGTGCCCTACGGCATCATCAACGACTACGAAAGTGGCTTCCAGGGCCGTTCCCACGGTTCCTACAGCAAGGTCCAGGTGATCACCGTCCAGCCGACCATCAGCTACAAGTTCAACGACGTGGTGTCGGTCGGCTTCGGCCCGACCATCAACCGCATCGACGGCAAGCTGGAGAACTACCTGGACACCGGCGGCCTGAACAGCGCCCTGGGCGGTAACGGCGGCGACACCAAGATCAGCATCAAGGGCGACGATACCGCTACCGGCTTCAACGTCGGCCTGCTGATCACCCCGACCGAGAGCACCTCCATCGGCGCCACCTACCACTCCAAGGTGAAGTACGAGCTGGAAGGCCATACCACCGTCTCGAACTCGCCGGCCGGCCTGTTCGATTCGCGCATGGACGCCAGCCTGGACATCACCCTGCCCGAGTCCCTGGACCTGTCCATCACCCAGAAGCTGGATGACCGCTGGACCGTCTACGGTGGCACCACCTGGACGCGCTGGAGCCGTCTGAAGTCCATCGAAGTGCAGAACAGCGGCGCGCCGATCTCCTCCTTCGACACCATCGGCGAAGACCTGAGCTGGCACGACACCTGGTCGGCTGCGATCGGTACCTCCTACCAGTGGAACGACCAGTGGGTGCTGCGTACCGGCTTCGCCTACGATCCGTCGCCGACCACCAACGAGCACCGTACCGTGCGTATCCCGGTGGGCGATCGCAAGATCTTCACCCTGGGCGCCGGTTACTCGCCGAACGCCGACATGACCATCGACGTGGCCTACGCCTACCTGTGGGAATCCACCGCCGGCGTGAACCAGCCAGACGGCCAGGAGCTGGCGGGTCTGCAACTGCAGCCGGCCTACAGCGCCAAGTACGACAACAGCGCCCACGGCCTGACCGCGCAGATGACCTATCGCTTCTGATAGCTTCTGCGTCATGAAAAAGCCGGGCATCTGCCCGGCTTTTTCATGCCCGCGTCTCCTGCAGGAGCGAGCTTGCTCGCGAACAGCGCCTCCCGGCGACTCAGGACCCAATCGGTTCGCGAGCAAGCTCGCTCCTACGAAGAGCTCAGGCCACCGGCTCCAGCGCCGCATGCTCGCGGCAGATCAGCCCGCCTTCGTGCGCCTCCAGCCTTTCCCCCGTCAGCCCGCAGAGTGCACCGTCCTCCAGTTTCCGGTGGAAGCGGCAGGTACGGCACAGGCCGAATCCCGGCACGTTCTCCTCGCGCTGCACGGTCGCCAGCAACTCCCGCAGCAACTCGACCAGCAACGCGCTGCGCTCCCCCAACGACTCTTCGGCGCGGCGCAGGAAAACCGGCGGCACCAACGCATCGATCAGCTCCCTGCCCTCCTGCGTCAGTTCCAGGTGCACGCTGCGGCGGTCCTGAGCATCCGGCTTTTTCTCGATCAGCCCCTTGGCTTCCAGCGCCTTGAGCGACTGGGACACCGTGCCCTTGGTCAACCCGAGGAAATCCGTCACCCCCAGCGGCGTATTCGAATAGCGGTTGCAGCGCGCCAGGTAGTTCAGCGCGCTCAGCTGGATCGGCTGCAGATCGGCCATCAACGGCTGCTCGCGCGCCCAGGCGCGCATCAGGCTGGCGATGCGTTCGAGGTAGTCGTACAGGGTCGTATCGGTCATGAGCTAATCCTCCCGATAGATAGTATCGATCAAAAACCAGTTTGACAGAAGGCTCATTTCAATCGCAGACTCAAGTGGTATCGAATCGATACTTAATCAATCAGGAGAACGATCATGAGCAAAGCCGTTTACTACCATGCCGGTTGCCCCGTCTGCGTCGAAGCCGAGCGCGCACTGCTGCCGTTGCTGAACCGCGAAGTCGAAGTGGTACACCTGGGCGAGCAGTCGCCGCGTGTGGCCGAAGCCGAGGCCGCCGGAGTGAAGTCCGTACCGGCGCTGGTGGTCGATGGGCAGGTGCTGCACCTGAACTTCGGCGCCGCCCTGGCCGATCTGAAATAAGGCTGGCCGGCATGAGCCACTACCGGCCGCTGCACTGCGATCTCCATGACTACCTGGAGATCGCCTGCCTCTACCGCTACTGGCTGCGTATCGAGCTGCGTGACGGCCTGGCGTTCGACGCCCAGGCCTTCACCACACAGACGCGAAGGAATGCGGGCGGAGTGCTGGAGGAGTTTCTCGAGGTGCGGGTGGACGATGCCAGCCGGGAACTCCGGCTGGACCGTCTGCACGCCATTACGCCGCTGTCGGCGCAGGCGCTGTTCGGAAGGGTGGAGCTGGATGCGGCCGGCTGAGCGACCGCAATGACCTCACCACATGAGGTCGTCGGGCACCACGTAATCCTTGTACGGATCGTCTTCGTCCGGCTCGCCGCTGGGTTCGCTGAGGACGATGATGCGGCGCTCGTCGCGCTCCTGGATGCGCAGCGCAGCATCGCGCGGCACGATCTCGTAGCGGCCGTCGTAGCTGACGATGGCCAGGCTGCCGCGGCTGAGCTTGTCGCGGATCAGGTCATTGACCGCGATACGCTTGACCTTCTTGTTGTCGACGAAGTTGTAGTAGTCGTCCGACTCCAGTTTTGGCAGGCGCGTGCCTTCGATCAGTTGCTTGATCTGAGCGGTCTTGGCCTTCTTGTCGGCCTTTTCCTGCTGCTGGCGGTTCAGCTCGGCGTCACGGGCCTGCTTCTCGGCCTGGGCCTGCAGGGCTGCCTGACGCTGGCTGTCGTCCTTGGCCACCTGGTTCTTGTGCTCCAGGCGCTGCTGTTTCTGCTTCTGCTTGCCGGCCTGCTTGGCCTGCTTCTCGTTGACCAGTCCGGCTTTCAGCAACTGATCACGCAATGACATGCTCATGAATCAAGGCTCTCCAACAGCCCATAATGATGCAGGACAACTCCCAGACCAACGCATAGGTGCGGCGGGATCGTCCTCAGGGGGTATAATCCTCGGGCCTGTGCCAGCGCAGCGCAAGTGCCTGGCTCGAAATCACTCCTCTGGAGCGGACTCGTAACCTTCATGCTGAAGCTCATCGTTCTCGCGATACTGGCCATCTTCCTCGTCGCCATTCTCTACGTGCACCTGCGCGGCAAGGTGCGGCTGCCCTTCCTGCGCCAGGTGGTGAACCACTCCGCCTGGTTCGCCCCCTACAACTCGCTGATGTACCTGAACTCCAGCGTGCCGTCCAAGCCCTACCTGGACCGCGAGCGCTTCCCCGAGCTCGACAAGCTGCGCGACAACTGGCAGATGATCCGCGAGGAAGCCGAGCAGTTGTTCGACGAGGGCTACATCCGCGACGCCCTGAACAACAACGAGGCCGGCTTCGGCTCCTTCTTCAAGAAGGGCTGGACCCGCTTCTACCTGACCTGGTACGACGGCCCCCTACCCTCAGCGCTGCGCCTGTGCCCCAAGACCGTGGAGCTGGTGAGCAGCATCCCCAACGTCAAGGGCGCGATGTTCACCCGCCTGCCGCCGCGCAGCCACCTGAACAAGCACCGCGATCCCTACGGCGGTTCGCTGCGTTACCACCTGGGACTGGCCACGCCAAACTCCGATGAGTGCCGCATCTTCGTCGACGGCCAGCCCTACGCCTGGCGCGACGGCCAGGACGTAATGTTCGACGAGACCTTCGTCCACTGGGTGAAGAACGAGACGGACGAATCGCGCCTGATCCTCTTCTGCGATATCGAGCGCCCGCTCAAGTCGCCGCTGCTGACCCGCATCAACCGCCGCGTCAGCGCCTTCCTCGGACGAGCTACGGCGCCGCAGAACGTCGAGGGAGAGCGCGTCGGTGGGATCAACCAGGCCTATTCGGTGCTGATTCACTTCGGGGACGCCGTGGGCAGCAAGGTCAAAGTGTTCAAGCGTTCCTATCCCAAGGCCTACCGCATCGGCCGGCCGATCCTGGCCGTCGTGCTGCTGGTACTGATCCTGCGCTGGCTGTTCGGCTGACCGCTCTTTTTTGTAGGAGCGCGCCATGCGCGCGATCGCGGGCATTGCCCGCTCCTACAGAGACCGGTAACGCCAGTAGCCATGAAAAAGCCCCGCGATTGCGGGGCTTTTTCATGGCCGGAAGACTTATCCACAGCTGAGCGGGTTCTTCTCGTCGCGCTTGGCAGCGCCCCACAGCTCGTCCATCTCTTCCAGGTTGCTGTCTTCCAGTGTACGCCCCTGGTCGCGCAAAGCCGTCTCGATATAGCGGAAGCGGCGCTCGAACTTGGCGTTGGCGGCGCGCAGGGCGGTTTCCGGATCGACCTTGAGCTTGCGCGCCAGGTTGACCACCACGAATAACAGGTCGCCCACTTCCTCGGCCTGCGCCTCGGTGTCGCCGCCGGCCATGGCTTCGAGCACCTCGTCCAGTTCCTCGCGAACCTTGTCCACCACCGGCAGCGCGTCGGCCCAGTCGAAGCCGACCTGAGAGGCGCGCTTCTGCAACTTGGCCGCACGACTCAGCGCCGGCAGGGCGTTGGGCACATCGTCCAGCAGGGACAGCTGCACCGGCTCCGCGGCCTTGGCCGCACGCTCCTCGGCTTTCAACTCTTCCCAACGCTGCTTGACCGCCGCTTCCTCCAGTTTCGCCGGGTCCGGCTCGCCGTAGAGATCGCCGTCGGGGAACACGTGGGGATGGCGACGGATCAGCTTGCTGGTGATGCCATCGACCACTGCGTCGAACTCGAAGCGCCCCTCTTCCCGCGCCAGCTGCGCGTAGTAGACGACCTGGAAGAGCAGGTCGCCCAGCTCCTCGCGCAGGTGGTCGAAATCACCGCGTTCGATGGCATCGGCGACCTCGTAGGCTTCCTCGAGGGTGTACGGGACGATGGTCGCGTAGCTCTGCTTCAGGTCCCAGGGGCAGCCGTGCTGCGGGTCGCGCAGCCGGGCCATCAGGTACAGCAGGTCGTCGAGCTTATGCATCCTTGGCACCCGCGCGATCACGCCGCGCCTCGATGATGTTGGGCAGCTGGGAGATGCGCGCCAGCAGGCGTCCCAGCGAATCGAGACCAGGGATCTCGATGGTCAGGCGCATGACCGCGGTGTTGTCTTCCTTGTCCGAACGGGTGTTCACCGCCAGCACGTTGATGCGCTCGTTGAGCAGCATCTGCGAGACGTCGCGCAACAGGCCGGAACGGTCGTAGGCACGGATGACGATATCCACCGGATAGGTGCTGACCGGTACCGGCCCCCAGCTGACCTGGATGATCCGCTCCGGCTCGCGGCCGGCCAGTTGCAGCGCCGTCGCGCAGTCCTGGCGGTGGATGGTGACGCCACGACCGAGGGTGATGTAGCCGACGATCGGGTCGCCCGGCAGCGGCTGGCAGCAGCCGGCCATCTGCGTGAGCAGGTTGCCGACGCCCTGGATCTGAATGTCGCCGCGCTTGCCATGGCCGATCTTGCTCGGCTTGCGCGGGATGAGTTCGAGCTGCTCGGTGCCGCGCTCCGGCTCCACCAGTTGCTGCGCGTAGTTGACCACATGGGCCAGGCGCAGGTCGCCGGCGCCCAGAGCGGCGAACAGGTCTTCGCCGGTCTTGTAGTTGGCCTTCTCGGCAAGCTTCTCGAAGTCCACCGGCGGCAATGCCAGGCGGCCCAGTTCGCGTTCGAGCATGGCCTTGCCGGCGGCGACGTTCTGGTCGCGCGCCTGCAGTTTGAACCAGTGGACGATCTTCGCCCGTGCTCGCGACGTGGTGACATACCCCAGGTTCTGGTTCAGCCAGTCGCGGCTAGGCCCGCTCTGCTTGCCGGTGATGATTTCCACTTGCTCGCCGGTCTGCAGGCTGTAGTTCAGCGGCACGATGCGGCCGTTGATCTTCGCGCCACGGCAGTTGTGGCCAACCTCGGTATGCACGCGGTAGGCGAAATCCAGCGGCGTGGAGCCCTTGGGCAGGTCGATGGCGTGGCCGTCGGGGGTGAAGACGTAGACCCGGTCGGGCGTCGATATCCACCCGCAGCTGCTCGGCCAGGCCACCGATGTCGCCCAGTTCCTCGTGCCACTCGAGCACCTGGCGCAGCCAGGAAATCTTCTCTTCGTAGTGGTTGGAGCTGGCCTTGACGTCAGTGCCCTTGTAGCGCCAGTGCGCGCAGACGCCCAGCTCGGCTTCCTCGTGCATGGCGTGGGTGCGGATCTGCACTTCCAGCACCTTGCCCTCGGGGCCGATCACCGCGGTGTGCAGCGAGCGGTAGCCGTTTTCCTTGGGGTTGGCGATGTAGTCGTCGAATTCCTTGGGGATGTGTCGCCACAGGGTGTGCACGATGCCCAGCGCGGTGTAGCAGTCACGCATTTCCGGCACCAGCACGCGCACGGCGCGAACATCGTATATCTGGCTGAAGTCCAGGCCCTTGCGCTGCATCTTCCGCCAGATGGAATAGATGTGCTTGGCGCGGCCGGACAAGTCCGCCTTGATGCCGGTGGCGGCCAGGGCGTCCTTGAGCTGCTGCATCACGGTGGCGATGTACTGCTCGCGGTCCAGCCGGCGCTTCATGCAGCAGCTTGGCGATCTGCTTGTACTGGTCGGGCTCGAGGTAGCGGAAGGACAGGTCCTCCAGCTCCCACTTGATGTGGCCGATGCCCAGCCGATGGGCCAGCGGCGCGTAGATGTCGAACACCTCGCGGGCGACACGCATGCGCTTTCTTCGTCGCCGTTCTTCACCGCGCGGATCGCGCAGGTGCGCTCGGCCAGCTTGATCAGCGCGACGCGCACGTCGTCGACCATGGCCACCAGCATTTTGCGCAGGTTCTCGATCTGCGCCTGGGTGCCGAGCACAGGACTGTCGCGGACTGAGGCTGGTGCTGATCGCCGCCATGCGCAGCACGCCCTCGATCAGCTTGGCGACGACAGGGCCGAAGCGCTGCGCCACGTCCTCCAGCTTGACCTTGCCCTCGCGCACGCCGCGGTAGACCACCGCGGCGACCAGCGACTCCTGGTCGAGCTTGAGGTCCGCGAGGATCTCGGCGATTTCCAGGCCCGTCTGGAAGCTGGAGGTGCCGTCCGCCCAGGAGTTGTCAGCCGTGCTGACAGCCCTGTCTTCCACCTCGCGAGCGAACTCGCAGGCTTCCAGCAGGACCTGGCGATCCAGGCCCGGGACCAGGGTCTGGACGTGGTCCAGCCAGGCCTCGAGATTGATGCTGCCGTCAGTATTGACCGGCTGGTGCGCTCTCACCTGTACCATCGTGTCTACCCTTCCCCACGGTGCGCCACAACACACCGCTCACTGCGCCGGCCTTTCTTGCTTGAGCCGGTCGGATTGCGCAAGCCGTCCTAGCCTGCCTCGAACAAAGCCATGGCCTCGACATGGGCCGTCTGCGGGAACATGTCGAGAATGCCGGCGCGCTTCAGACGATAGCCCTGTCGGGCCAGCTCGCCAGCGTCGCGCGCCAGGGTCGCCGGGTTGCAGGACACATAGAGTACCCGCTCCGCGCCCAGTGAACGCATCTGCCGCGCTGGCTCGAAGGCTCCGTCACGCGGAGGGTCGAGCAGCACGGCGGTGAAATCCTCCGCCGCCCAGGGGGCTTCGGCAAGCGGTTTCGTCAGGTCCGCCTGATGGAACCGGGTGTTGGTCAGGCCGTTGGCCCGGGCATTGGCGGCGGCGCGCTCGACCATGGTCTGCACACCTTCCACACCCACCACCTCGCGCACCTGGCGCGCCAGCGGCAGGGCGAAGTTGCCCAGGCCGCAGAAGAGGTCCAGCACACGCTCGTCGCTACCGGGTTTGAGCCAATCCAGCGCCTGGGCAACCATCGCCTCGTTCACCGGCTCGTTCACCTGAACGAAGTCGCCGGGGCGGTAGGCCAGGGTCAGATTCCAGGCTTCGAGCCGGAAGCCGAGATCGCGGTTCCCACTATTTTCTTCGCCATCGGAGCAAAGCGTCGGTTCGCCGTCACCCTGCAACCACAGCTGCACATCCCGTGCCGAACAGAATTCCAGCAGTCGCGCGCGGTCGCTATCGGACAAAGGTTCGATATGCCGCAGCAGCAGCGCGCTGGAAGTGCCGTGGAACAGCTCGATGTGGCCGAGCGACTGCGGTTTGGCGAAGCCACGCAGCAGCTCGGGCAACTCGCGGGCGAGAACCTGCAATTCGGGCACCAGCACCAGGCAATCGTCGAAGGCAACGATGGACTGGCTGGCGGCGGCGCGGAAGCCAACGTCCAGGCGCTTGGCCTTCACGTCCCAGCGCACGGCGAGACGGGCGCGACGGCGGTAGCCGAATTCCGGCCCGACCAGCGGCGCAGCCCACTCTTGCGGAACCAGCCCGGAGAAGCGCTCCAGCTGCTCCGCCAGGGTGCGCTGCTTGAGCGCCAGTTGATCGGCGTGGGACAGGTGCTGCAGGCTGCAGCCGCCACAGGTACCAGCCACCGGGCAAGGCTCGGCGCGACGGTTGGCGGCGACGGTGAGGATACGCTCGCTACGGGCGTCGACGATCTGCGCGCGAGCCGAAAGCACACGGGCTTCCACCGACTCACCCGGCAGGGCGTTGTCGACGAACCAGGTGCGCCCGTCGATGTGGGCGATGCCGCGGCCGTCATGGGCCAGTCGCTCAATGTTCAGGCGCTGCTTCTTGCCCACCGGTACCGCAGGGCTGCGCGCTCCGCCGCTGGGCTGGAAGCGCAGACCGGATCTCTGCTTGGCCATGTCAGTTGGAGTCGAACACGCCCGAGGACAGGTAACGGTCGCCACGGTCGCAGATGATCGCCACCAGGGTCGCGTTTTCCAGTTCGCGCGACAGGCGCAGCATGGCTGCCACCGCACCACCGGAGGACACGCCACAGAAGATGCCCTCTTCGCGGGCCAGGCGGCGCATCACGTCTTCGGCTTCGCTCTGCTGCATGTCGACGACACGGTCGACACGGGTAGCGTCGAAGATCTTCGGCAGGTATTCCTGCGGCCAGCGGCGGATGCCGGGGATGGCCGAGCCTTCCATCGGCTGCAGACCGACGATCTGCACGTTGGGGTTCTGCTCCTTGAGGTAGCGCGACACGCCCATGATGGTGCCGGTGGTGCCCATGGAGCTGACGAAATGGGTGATCTCACCGCCGGTCTGCTGCCAGATTTCCGGGCCGGTGGAATGGTAGTGGGCGATCGGGTTGTCGCCGTTGGCGAACTGGTCGAGCACCTTGCCCTGGCCTTCGCGCGCCATCTGGTCGGCGAGATCGCGGGCGCCTTCCATGCCCTGCTCCTTGGTCACCAGGATCAACTCGGCGCCGTAGGCGGTCATGGCGGCCTTGCGTTCGGCGGTGGAGTTGTCGGGCATGATCAGGATCATGCGGTAGCCCTTGATCGCCGCTGCCATGGCCAGGGCGATGCCGGTATTGCCGGAGGTGGCTTCGATCAGCGTATCGCCGGGCTTGATGTCGCCGCGCAGTTCGGCACGGGTGATCATCGAGAGCGCCGGGCGATCCTTCACCGAACCCGCGGGGTTGTTACCCTCGAGTTTCACCAGCAGGGTGTTGGAGGTTTCCCCGGCCAGGCGCTGCAGGCGCACCAGCGGGGTATGGCCGACGCAATCGGCGATAGTCGGGTACTGCACGGTCATGGAAGCACTCGGATCTGGAACAGGGCGCCCTATGATACCGGCAAAAGCCGCCCCGCCATACGAAACTTCCTAACAAGCCGTGTGCCGGGCCGGCGTCCGCCTCAGGCCGCCGCCGCGTCGGGCAGGCGCAGGTGTACGCGCAGCCCCGCTTCGGCGCAGTCCGCCCAGAGTTCGCCGCCCTGCATGCGCAACGAGCTGCGGGCGATGCTCAGCCCCAGGCCGAAGCCTTCGCCGGTGCGCGCATCGGAGAGCCGGGTGAAGGGCAGGAAGATGCGTTCCAGGTCACTTTCCGCCACGCCGGGACCATCATCCTCCAGCCACAGGTGCCAGCCACCAGACTCGAGCCGACCGCTCAGGCGGATACGGCCGTCTTCCGGCGAATGGCGGATGGCGTTGCGCAGCAGGTTTTCCAGGGCCTGGGCCAGACCGTTGAGGTGGCCGCGTACGCGGCAATCCGCCGGGACCTGGTAAAGGAAGCGTTCGGTACTCCAGCCCGCCTCGAAGCGCGCGTCGTCCACCAGCAGGTCCCACAGCGAGCGCAGGTCAATTTCTTCCAGTTCCAGGCGCGGGCGCTCGGTGTCCAGCCAGGCCAGCTCCAGGGTGTCGGCGACCAGGCGCTGCATCACTTCTACTTCGCGCTCCACGCGCTGGCGCAGCGCAGCTTCACTGATCGGGCTGTCCCCGGCCACACGCAGGCGGCTGAGCGGTGTACGCAGTTCGTGGGACAGATCACGCAGAAGTTGCCGCTGCAGACCGACGTGACCGCGCAGGCGCTCCGCCATGTGGTCCAGTGCGCGGCCCAACTCTCCCAGTTCGTCGCGGCGGGCAATCAGTTCGGGACCTGCGACCGAGCCGAGGTTATCCGCCTGCAAGGCGTTGGCGTGTTCGCGCAACCGCCCGAGCGGGCGCACCAGGCGGCGATAGATCAGCCCGCAGAGCATCAGGGCGAGGATCGCCGGCACCAGCGCATGGCTGATGGACTGGCGCAGGAAGGTCAGGCCGCCGGGCAGGTAACGCTGCGGCAGTTGCACGACCAGCCGGCCGGCGGACGGATCGTCCGGGAAGGGAATGCCAATGTACGGGAGGTTCACCGAGCGCGAACTCACCGGCCAGTCCAGCCCACGCTGGAAGGTCAGGTGTGCCACGTCTTCCATGGGCAGCGGCTGCGTGCCCAGCGACTGCAGGCGGGCATCCACCACGACCATCCACACCGGCTCGCGCTGCTTCATCTGCGTCAACCAGGCATCGACACCCGCTGCCCCGCCAGTACGCCAGGCTTGCTGGGCCTCGTCGGCATAGCCGGCAAGGACCTGGCGTGCGGCCTCGGACAGGAAGTAACTGTCGCGCTCCATCTGCTTGCCCCAGTTCCAGGACAGCCAGATCACCGACAGGCACAGCACGACCAGGGCGAAGGCAAGTTTCCAGAACAGCGAGTGACGCCCAGGCATGTCAGTCCTCGGCCTCGGAGAACACATAACCCTTGCCCCAGACGGTGTGCAACTGGTGGCGAACGTAGCCGATGGCCTGGAGCTTGCGGCGCAGGTGGCTGACGTGCATGTCCAGGCTACGGTCGTGGGCGGTGAAGGCGCGGTGCAGCACGTGCTGATAAAGGAAGGGTTTGCTCAGGGTCTCGCCCTGGCTGCCGAGGAAGGTTTCCAGCAGCCGGTACTCGGTGCCGGTCAGCCCGGCCCACTGACCGTCGAGGCCGACGTCGTCCTTCTGCGGGTCCATCTGCAGGCCGGTCGGGGCCGTGCTCAGCGACTGGCTGCCGCGCTCCAGCGCCACACGGCGCAGTACCGCGTCCACGCGCACGCTCAGTTCGGCAAGGCTGAAAGGCTTGGGCAGATAGTCGTCGGCGCCCTGGGAAAAGCCCGCAATACGGTCCTGCTCGGCGCCCAGAGCGGACATCAGGATCACCGGCACCGCGCGCTCGCGGCGCAGGGTGCGGAGAATATCCAGGCCGCCGGTGCCGGGCAGCATGATGTCCATCAGCACCAGGTCGTAGTCGCCGCCGCGCGCCTGGGCCAGGCCTTCGTCGCCATCCTGGCACCAGGTGACCTCGAAGCCACGCTCGCTCAAATGGGAAGACAGGTGGGCGCCCAGAGTCGGGTCATCCTCGATGGTCAGCAGGCGCAGGCCGGACGAAGCGATGGCATTCATATCAAATAAGAGTGATTAGCAATTGCGTGAAGTATTCACGATTCCACGCGCTCTCGGCAAGGCAAAGGGCTTCCGACGAAGGTCTGAACCGCTACACTGCCGGGGATAAACGCATCGGAGGAAGCGCGTGTTCAAGGATCTCGGCATCAAGGGACGAGTACTGCTGCTCACCCTGCTGCCCACCAGCCTGCTGGCGCTGGTGCTGGGCGGCTACTTCACCTGGGTGCAGCTGTCGGACATGCACGCCCAGTTGATCGAGCGTGGGCAACTGATCGCCGAACAACTCGCGCCGTTGTCGGCCCCGGCGATGGCCAACCACAACAACGAGCTGCTCGAGCGCATCGCCAATGAAGCGCTGGACCAGCCCGACGTGCGTGCGGTGACCTTCCTTGACCCGGACCGGGGAAAACTCGTCCACGCCGGCCCCAGCATCCTCACTCCCATGCCCTCGGGCGATGGCTCGCACCTGAGCATGGCGAGCAACCTGGATACCACCCACTTTCTCCTGCCGGTGCTGGGCAAGCACCGCAGCCTGTCCGGCGACCCGGACGAGGATGCCGAGAAGCTGCTGGGCTGGGTCGAACTGGAACTGTCGCACCACGGCACCCTGCTGCGCGGCTACCGCAGCCTGTTCACCAGCCTGCTGCTGATCGGTGCGGGCCTGGCCGTCACTGCCCTCCTCGCCCTGCGCATGAGCCGTGCGATCAACGCGCCCCTGGGGCAGATCGCCCAGGGCGTCGCCCAACTCAAGGAAGGCCGCCTGGAAACCCGGCTGCCCGCGCTGGGCAGCCACGAACTGGACGAACTGGCCGGCGGCATCAACCGCATGGCCGAGGCACTGCAGAGTGCCCAGGAAGAGATGCAGCACAACATCGACCAGGCCACCGAGGACGTGCGGCAGAACCTGGAGACCATCGAGATCCAGAACATCGAGCTGGACCTTGCACGTAAAGAGGCGCTGGAGGCGAGCCGGATCAAGTCCGAGTTCCTCGCCAACATGAGCCATGAGATCCGCACGCCGCTCAACGGCATCCTCGGCTTCACCAACCTGCTGCAGAAGAGCGAGATGACCAGCCGCCAGCAGGATTACCTGGGCACCATCCACAAGTCCGCCGAAAGCCTGCTGGGAATCATCAACGAGATCCTCGACTTCTCGAAGATCGAGGCCGGCAAGCTGGTGCTGGAGAACATCCCGTTCAACCTGCGCGAGCTGATCCAGGACACCCTGACCATCCTCGCCCCTGCCGCCCACGAGAAACACCTGGAGCTGGTCAGCCTGATCTACCGCGATACCCCGCTGCAGCTGGTGGGCGATCCGCAACGCCTGAAGCAGGTGCTGACCAACCTGGTGAGCAACGCCATCAAATTCACCCACGACGGCAGCATTGCCGTGCGTGCCATGCTCGAAGACGAGAGCGACGACCGCGCGCAGTTGCGCATCAGCGTGCAGGACACTGGCGTTGGCCTGACCGACGCCGACCTGCGCGCGCTGTTCCAGGCCTTCAGCCAGGCGGATAACTCCCTCTCGCGCCAAGCCGGCGGCACCGGCCTGGGGCTGGTCATTTCCAAGCGCCTGATCGAGCAGATGGGCGGTGAGATCGGCGTGGAAAGCAGCGCCGGCGACGGCTCGGAGTTCTGGATCAGCCTCAACCTGCCCAAGGCCCGCGACGACGGCGACGACCTGCCGCACGCCCTGGCCGGCGGCCTGCGCGTGGCACTGTATGAACCCCACGAACTGACCCGCACGGCCCTGCATCACCAGCTGGAAGACTGCGGCCTGGAGGTCACCGAGTTCCCCGACCTCGCCACGCTGGAAAAGACCCTGCTGGCCGGGCCGTCGGACAAGGCGCCGATTACCCTGGCGCTGCTCGGTGTGACCGCCGCTGACCACCCGCCCGAGGCGCTGCGCCAATCCATCCGCGAGCTGGAACAACACGGCTGCAAGAGCCTGGTGCTCTGCCCGACCATCGAACAGGCGCACTACAACGACGTGCTGCCCGATGCCCAGGTGCAGAGCAAACCCGCCTGCACGCGCAAGCTGCAGCAGGCACTCAATGAGCTGCTGCACCTGCGGCCGGCGCGCAAGGACAAGACCGTCAATGGCAAGCTCGAGCGCACGCCACGCCTGCTCTGCGTCGACGACAACCCGGCCAACCTGCTGCTGGTGAAGACCCTGCTGACCGACCTGGGCGCCGAGGTAACTGCCGTGGATAGCGGCCTTGCCGCCGTCGAGGCGGTGCAGCGCGAGCGTTTCGACCTGGTTTTCATGGATGTACAAATGCCGATCATGGACGGCCGCCAGGCCACCGAAGCGATCCGCCAGTGGGAAGGCGATCGCGAGGTCAGCCCGGTGCCGATCATCGCCCTCACCGCCCATGCCCTGGCCAACGAGAAGCGCGCCCTGCTGCAGGGCGGCATGGACGACTACCTGACCAAGCCGATCGACGAGCGCCAGCTGGTCCAGGTGATCCTCAAGTGGACCGGCCTGGCGCTGGGCGAGCCGCGCGACGAACGTCCACGCCAGGCCCAGTCCTCCCTGGAAGGCCTCAGCGTACTGGACCCGGAGGAAGGCCTGCGCCTGGCCGCCGGCAAGCCGGAACTGGCCGCCGACATGCTCGGCATGCTGCTCGCCTCGCTGTCCGCCGACCGCCAGGTGATCCGCCAGGCCCGCGAGCGCAACGACCGCAACACCCTGCTCGAACGCATCCATCGTCTGCACGGCGCCACCCGCTACTGCGGCGTACCGATGCTGCGTGCCGCCTGCCAGCGCGCCGAGACGCTGCTCAAGCAGAACGAACCGGACAGCCCCGCTGCGCTGGATGAGTTGGACAAGGCCATGGCCGAGCTGGCACAAGCGACCGAAGGCCTTCTGGAAGTCGAAGCCGGCCAGTCGCACTGAAGACGGAATTCAATCGATGCGCATCATCCTGTTCAGCAACCAGACCTACGACCGCGACAGCTTCCTTGCCGCCAACCATGGCCGCGGCTTCGAGCTGCATTTCCAGCAGGCGCAGCTGCGCGAGGACACCGTCGCCCTGGCCATGGGCTTCGAGGTGGTCTGTCCCTTCGTCAACGACGATCTGTCACGCCCGGTGCTGGAGCACCTGGCGGCCGGCGGCACCCGGTTGATCGCCCTGCGCTCGGCCGGCTACAACCATGTCGACCTCGCCGCCGCCCATGCACTGGGTCTGGCCGTGGTGCGCGTACCGGCCTATTCGCCCCACGCGGTGGCCGAACATGGCGTCGGACTGGTCCTGGCGCTGTGCCGACACCTGCACCGCGCCTACAACCGCACCCGCGAAGGCGATTTCTCCCTGCACGGCCTGACCGGCTTCGACCTGCACGGCCGCACTGTCGGGATCATCGGCAGCGGACAGATCGGCGAAGTCTTCGCCCGCATCATGAGCGGCTTCGGCTGCCAGATCCTGGCGTACGACCCTTACCCCAACCGCGCCATCGAGGCGCTGGGCGGACGCTTCGTCGAACTGGACGAGTTGCTCGCACAGTCCGACATCATCAGCCTGCACTGCCCGCTCAACGAGGCGACCCGACATCTGATCAATGCCGACAGCCTTGAACGCATGAAGCGCGGCGCCATGCTGATCAACACCGGCCGTGGCGCGCTGGTGGATACCCCGGCGCTGATTGAAGCGCTGAAAAGCGGCCAGCTCGGCTACCTCGGCCTGGACGTCTATGAAGAGGAAGCCGACATCTTCTTCGCCGACCGCTCCGACCAGCCGCTGCAGGACGACGTACTGGCGCGCCTGCTGACCTTCCCCAACGTGATCATCACCGCGCACCAGGCCTTCCTGACCCGCGAAGCGCTGGCCGGAATTGCCCAGACCACCCTGGCCAACATCGCCGCCTGGCAGGCCGGCAATCCGGTCAACCTGGTGAAAAACTGAGCAGAAGGCGCTCGCATCCGTAGGCCACGCGCCCTAGAATGCCGCGCTTTCCCGGAGGACCCATGGCCCAGCACGATTTCCGCTACACCCTGCTCAACCCGCAATTCACCCTCAACGAGTGCCGTGCGCTGACTCCGGGCCGCTACCAGGTCACCGGCATCGGTGGCTCGATCAAGGCCGGCGACACCCTGCTGGTCAGCCTCAAGGGCAGCAAGAGCCTGAGCATGACCCTGGAAGTGGAAAAGGTCCGCCACCTGATCAACCCGCCGGGGCAGTGGATGGCCGTGGCCAAGGGCCCGGTGTTCCGTGAACTGGGCATCCACGAGTGGAAGGTCAACTGCGACGGCTGCGAAGCTACACTGGACTTCGAATTCGCCGTCGATGCCACCCTCGGCAAGGCTGCCCAGCAGCCCGCCGCCGAGCAGCGCATCGCCGAACTCGGATGGGCCAAGGTCGGCAACCGCCACCTCTGCCCGGATTGCCAGAGCAAGGAGACAGCATGAAAGCCCTGATCGCCAGCGCCTGCACCGCGCTGGCCCTGGCCGGCTGCGCCAGCAAGCCGGTTCCCGAAGCGGAGCAGACCTACCGTGTGGAATGGGTCGGTGAGCACCCGCTGATCGACTACACGCACATCAGCCTGACCCTGGACGGCAACGGTCGCGCCTACGGCAGCGCCGGCTGCAACCACTGGTTCGCCAGCTACAAGCTCGAAGGCGACCAACTGACCTTCGGCCAGCCCGGCGCCACCCGCAAGCTTTGCGCCGACCTGGTGATGGAGCAGGAACAGCAGTTCCTCAAGATGCTCGGCGAAGTGCAGCGCTGGGATATCACCGACGAAGGCGAGCTGCGCCTGTGGCCGGTCTCCGGTCGCGCCATGCGCATGTGGCCCGAAGGCTGAGGCTCTTTCAGCCAGAGCTAGAAGAGCGTGAGCTGCTCGTGGGCGCCGCGCAGATCGACCAGACGCACGCCCACACCGATCAGTCGCACCGCCTTGTTGCCGCGCTGGAAGGCCTGCCCGAGCAGAAGCCGATAGCTTTCCAGGTCTCGCGCAGCGCCCGCCTGCTCCAGGGTAGTCTGCGTGAAGTCGTGGAACTTCAGTTTGATGAACGGCTTGCCCGGCCGGTAGCTGGCATCCAGGCGCGTCATGCGCCGCTCCAGCTCGCCCAGCAATGACGGCAATTCCTCCTGGCAGGCCGCCAGGTCCGGCAGATCCTGGTCAAAGGTGTTCTCCACGCTGATCGACTGGCGGCGGCTGTCCACCTGCACCGGGCGCTCGTCGACTCCCCGCGACAACCCCCAGAGCCGCTCGCCGAAACTGCCGAACTCCTTGGCCAGCTGGATGCGCGACCAGTCGCGCAGATCCGCGCAGGTGCGAATACCCAGGCGTGCCAGCTTCTCGGCGGTGACCTTGCCCACGCCATGCAACTTCTTCACCGGCAGTTCGGCGACAAAGCCGTCCACCTCGTCCGGCGTGACCACGAACAGACCATTGGGCTTGCGCCAGTCACTGGCAATCTTGGCGATGAACTTGTTCGGCGCCACCCCGGCAGACACGGTGATATGCAGGGTCTCCCAGACGCGCTGGCGAATCTCCTGCGCGATACGCGTGGCACTGCCGCCACAGCGTTCGCTGTCACTGACGTCGAGATAGGCCTCATCCAGGGACAGCGGCTCGATCCGGTCGGTGTAATCGCGGAAGATCGCGTGGATGTCCCGCGAAGTCTCGCGGTAAACGTCCATGCGCGGGCGCACGATGGTGAGGTCCGGGCACAGCTTCACCGCCGTTCGCATGGCCATCGCCGAATGCAGCCCGTAGGCGCGCGCCTCGTAGTTGCAGGTCGCGACCACGCCCCGCTTGTCCGGCGATCCACCCACGGCCAGCGGCTTGCCCGCAAGGCTGGGGTCGTCGCGCATCTCGATGGCGGCGTAGAAGCAGTCGCAATCGATGTGGATGATCTTTCTCTGCCGAGTCACGAAGAAGGCGCCTGCATCACCATCGGAAGCCGCCTGAACTGGCGGCGGAAAACCCATGCATGGTAATGCAAAAAGCCGCCTCCTCGGTTATCCACAGGCCGGAAAGCCCCTCCTATCAATAGCCGCCCCGCTGCCGTTCATCGCGGCTAAATAATTGATAGAAAATCACTTTTCCCGTTTTTATCGATTGACACCCCGGCGTACCGGCGTAGAATGGCCGTCGCGGGATGGAGCAGTCTGGTAGCTCGTCGGGCTCATAACCCGAAGGTCGTAGGTTCAAATCCTGCTCCCGCAACCAGACACAGAAAAAGGGTCACTCTTCGGAGTGGCCCTTTTTCGTTTGCGCGCGATTTAAATTATTGATCGAAGGCGAAATATCGATTGACAAGACCTTTCACCTGCGTAGAATGGCCGCCGCGGGATGGAGCAGTCTGGTAGCTCGTCGGGCTCATAACCCGAAGGTCGTAGGTTCAAATCCTGCTCCCGCAACCAGACACAGAGAAAGGGTCACTCTTCGGAGTGGCCCTTTTTCGTTTGCGCGCGCCTAAATCTTTGATCGAAAACGAAATATCGTTTGACACAAGACTTCATATCCGTAGAATTGCCGCCGCGGGATGGAGCAGTCTGGTAGCTCGTCGGGCTCATAACCCGAAGGTCGTAGGTTCAAATCCTGCTCCCGCAACCAGACATCAAGAAGAAAGCCACTCTTAGGAGTGGCTTTTTTCGTTGCGTGCGAAAAATGATCGCCCACGGGTGGCGTCTCACGGATCAGGAAAATACTCTTCCGGGGACTTGGGAATTCGCGTCAGTACCCCTACTCTGTCGCGCTAAATCGATTGAGGTGCCCGATGAGCGCCAACCCCGCCACACCTGAAACACCTGCCACCGAGGACGCTCCCACCCGAGCGACCTGGCTCAACTGGGTGAACAACAACCGCCAGGCACTCGGCCTGGGCGTGACCCTGGTGCTGTTCAGCCTCGCATTGATCGCCTGCTATCACCTGCTGCGCGACATCGACGCCTACTCCCTACACGACGCCCTGCTCGACGTGCCCACCACCTCGCTGCTCGGCGCTTTCGCCGCCACCGTGGTCGGATTCGTCTTCCTGCTGGGTTACGAATGGTCGGCGAGCCGCTTCGCTGGCGTGAAACTGCCCGTCCCGGCGCTGCTGACCGGCGGCTTCTCCGCCTTTGCCATCGGCAATGCCGTGGGCCTGTCGATGCTTTCCGGTGGCTCGGTGCGCTACCGCCTCTATGCCCGCCAGGGGCTGGGCGCCGGCGACGTCGCGCTGATGACCCTGTTCGCCAGCCTGTCGCTGGGCTGCGCATTGCCGGTGCTGGCCGCGCTCGCCGCGCTGAGCGACCTTTCCGACGCCTCGCTGGCCTTGCACCTGCCGGAGTGGCTGGTGGCGGTACTGGCGCTGGGCATCATCGGCTTCTGCCTGCTGCTGGTCGTCGGTATAGAGCGCCGCCGCTTGCCCGAGCAGCCCTCGCCCGACAGCCACCTGGTCCGCTTCGGCCGCCGCACCTTGCGTCTGCCCGGTCTGCGCCTGTCGCTGCTGCAATTGCTGATCACCGCGCTGGACGTGGCTGCCGCCGCCACCGTGCTCTATCTGCTTCTGCCGGAAGCCCCACCCTTCGGCGCCTTCCTGCTGGTCTACCTGATCGCCCTGGCCGCCGGGGTGCTCAGCCATGTGCCGGGCGGCGTCGGCGTGTTCGAAGCGGTGCTGCTGGCGGCCTTCGCCAACCAGTTGGGCGCCGCGCCGCTGGCCGCCGCATTGCTGCTGTATCGACTGATCTATGTGGTGCTGCCGCTGATCGTCGCCTGCCTGCTGCTGCTGTTCCTCGAAGCCCGCCGCGTGCTGGTGGCCAAGCAGGCCGTGCGCATCACCTCCGGCTTTGCCGCGCAGATCCTCTCCCTGCTGGTGTTCATTTCCGGCATCGTGCTGCTGTTCTCCGGCGCCACGCCGTCCATCGACACCCGCCTGGACGAAGTCGGCTTCCTCGTGCCGCACCGCCTGATCGATGCCTCACACCTGGCCGCCAGCCTGATCGGCGTGCTCTGCCTGCTGCTCGCCTATGGTCTGCGCCGCCGCCTGTCCGCCGCCTGGGCGCTGACTCTCGGCCTGCTGATCGCCGGCGCCGCACTGTCGCTGCTCAAGGGCTTCGACTGGGAAGAAGCGCTGATCCTCAGCTTCACCGCCGCCCTGCTGGTGATCTTCCGTAGTGCCTTCTACCGCCGCAGCCGTCTGATGGACCTGCCGTTCTCACCGATCTACCTGGGCGCCGCCGCCTGTGTCGTCGCCGCGTCGATCTGGCTACTGCTGTTCGCCTACCAGGACGTGCCCTACAGCCACGAACTCTGGTGGCAGTTCGCCCTGGACGCCGATGCCCCGCGCGGCCTGCGCGCGGCCCTGGGCAGCTGCGTCCTGCTCGCTGCCCTGGCGCTGTACTGGCTGCTGCGCACTGCACCGCCGGCAATTCATGAGCCCAGTCGCGAAGAGCTGGACACCGCCGCCGCCATCCTCGCCAAGTCTTCGCAACCCGACGGCGGCCTCGCCCTGTCCGGCGACAAGGCGCTGCTGTTCCACGAGGGCAACGACGCCTTCCTGATGTACGCCCGCCGCGGCCGAAGCCTGGTGGCGCTGTTCGACCCGGTCGGACCGGTCCAGGCCCGCGCCGAGTTGATCTGGCAGTTCCGCGACCTCTGCGACCTGCACCACGCGCGCCCGGTGTTCTACCAGGTACGCGCGGAGAACCTGCCGCTGTACATGGACATCGGCCTCACCGCGCTCAAGCTCGGCGAGGAGGCGCGGGTCGACCTGCGCCGCTTCGACCTGGAGAGCAAGGGCAAGGAGATGAAGGACCTGCGCTACACCTGGAACCGTGGCCAGCGCGACGGCCTGAGCCTGGAATTCCATGACGCCGGCAATGCCCCGATGGACGAATTGCGCGCCATCTCCGACGCTTGGCTGGGTGGCAAGAACGTCCGCGAGAAGGGCTTCTCCCTCGGCCGCTTCACCCCCGAATACCTGCGCTATTTCCGCGTCGTCGTGGTCCGCTTCCAGGGCCGTGCCGTGGCCTTCGCCAACCTGCTGGAAACCTCCGGCAAGGAGCTGGCGAGCATCGACCTGATGCGCGTGGCCCCCGACGCACCCAAGCTGACCATGGAATTCCTCATGCTCGGCCTGATCCTGCATTACAAGGAGAGCGGGCACACCCGCTTCAGCCTCGGCATGGTGCCCCTGGCCGGCTTGCAGCCGCGTCGTGGCGCCCCGCTGACCCAACGTCTCGGCGCGCTGGTTTTTCGCCGGGGTGAGCAGTTCTACAATTTCCAGGGGCTGCGGCGCTTCAAGGACAAGTTCCAGCCCGACTGGGAACCCCGTTACCTGGCCGTGCCCGCCGGACTGGATCCGCTGGTGGCCCTGGCCGATACGGCCGCCCTCATCGCAGGCGGTCTGAGTGGATTGGTAAAACGCTGATATGTTGAAACGAAGACTGGCGACACCTGCTCGCCCTCCTCCTGCTGATCATCATCGCCATCGGCCTGCTGCTGTGGAGCCGCCCGGCTTCCCAGGCCTCCCTGGAACACCGCCAGTTGCCCGACGGCAGCGCCGTCGCCCTGGCCGTCCCCGGCAAGGCGCCGAACGCCCGTGTGCTGCTGGCCGTGCAGGCCGACCAGAAACTCGACGACGGCCAGTTGCTGGCCCTGGCCCACGACAGCGGCGCCCGCGTGGTGCAGTTCGTCTTCCCGGAAAAGGACTGCGCTACCCAGCAGGCCCGCATCCAGGCCGCCAGTGCACTGCTCGACGGTCAGCCGACCCTGGTCGCCGGCATCGGTCCGGGCAGCGCCTGGGCCTTCCGCTGGCTCGCCGGGCAGACCGACGACAAGGCCAAGGCCCTGTCGGTGGGCTTCTCCCTGGAGAAACCCGACTGCGCCGCTACCCCGTTGCCGACCACTGCCGCCCACGGCCACTGGCTGGCCGCCTGGAACGACAACCCGGACGATGCCAGCGCGCGCTTCGCCCGCGGCCTGAAGAACGCCGAGACGGTCATCACCGACTACGACACCCCGCTGCCCAAGGTCCTCGCTGACCAACTGCGCCAGCAGCTGCAAGGCGGCGGCGACAACGTCCCGGTGGTGGAAGTCCCGGCCGCCAAGCCCTCGGAAACCGTCACCCTGTTCTACTCGGGCGATGGCGGCTGGCGCGACCTCGACCGCGATGTCGCCGCGCAGATGGCCGAGCTGGGCTACCCCGTAGTGGGTGTCGATGCCCTGCGCTACTTCTGGGAGCACAAGACCCCGGAACAGAGCGCCGCCGACCTCGCCCTGCTGATGCAGCACTACCGCGAAAAATGGGGCGCCAAGCACTTCGTGCTGGCCGGTTACTCGTTCGGCGCCGACGTGCTGCCGGCGATCTACAACCGCCTGCCGGCGGACGCCAAGAAGGACGTCAGCTCGGTGATCCTGCTGGCCTTCGCCCGCAGTGGCAGCTTCGAGATCGAAGTGCAGGGCTGGCTCGGCAAAGCCGGCCAGGAAGCCTCTACCGGCCCGGAGATGGCTCGCCTGCCCGGGCCGAAGGTGCTCTGCGTGTACGGCATAGAGGAGAAGGACGAGAGCGGCTGCACCCAGCCCCAGGCGGTGGGCGAGAACCTGCAGCTGCCCGGTGGCCACCACTTCGATGAAGACTATCCCGCGCTGGCCAAGCGCCTGGTGAACGCCATCCGCTCCCGCCAGTCAGCCGACGACGAAGGCTGACCGACGTCAAAAGGGCCGCACATCGCGGCCCTTTCACTTTGCCTTCACGGTGTTTCAGGCAGGGTTAAGGCTCTATGCTGAGACTGACAGCCCCGTCGCCAGAACGGGGCGTCACGACTCCGAGCCAAACAAGGAACCGTCATGAGCCTGTCCAAGACCCCGTCCCGCTATGGCAGCCTGTCCATTGCCCTGCACTGGATCATGCTAGTGCTGATCGCCGCCACGTACTTCTGCATGGAGTACCGCACCAACTTCCCCAAAGGCAGCGATACCCGCGCGCTGTTCTCCCAATGGCACTTCATGCTCGGCCTGAGTGTTTTCGTGCTGGTCTGGCTGCGTATCATCGGCCGCTTCATCTACCCCACCCCGCCGATCGTCCCGGCGCCACCGGTCTGGCAGATGGCGCTGGCCAAGCTTGCGCACCTGGCACTCTACGGCCTGATGATCGGCCTGCCGCTGGCCGGCTGGATCATTCTCAGCGCCGCCGACAAGCCGGTGCCGTTCTGGGGCATGGAGCTGCCGCACCTGGTGGACAAGAACCCGGACCTGGCCAAGCAGGTGAAGTACTGGCACGAGACCATCGCCGTACTCGGCTACTGGCTGATCGGCATCCACGCGCTGGCCGCGCTGTTCCACCACTACATCAGCCGCGACAACACCCTGGTGCGGATGCTACCGGGCAAGGGCGAAGCGAAACCGGAGTAAACCTTCAGCACCTGTAGGAGCGCGCCCTGCGCGCGATCGCGGGCATGGCCCGCTCCTACAGGGAAATGCCCTACTCCTGGCGGTAGGGCAGCGCCGCGCGGGCCTCTTCGGCGTAGGCCAGAATGCCCGCCCTCTCCCCCACCAGGAATTCCGCCACCGCTTCGCGCAGCCCCGGATGCCCCAGGCGATGCCAGGAGCGCGTGATCACCGGCTCGAAGCCACGGATCAGCTTGTGCTCGCCCTGCGCCCCGGCATCGAAGCGCTTGAGGCCATGGCTGATGGCGAAGTCCAGCCCCTGGTAGAAGCAGGTCTCGAAATGCAGGCGGTCGAACTCCGCAAGACAGCCCCAATAACGGCCATACAGCGTGTCACCACCCAGCAGGCTGAAGGCCATGGCCACGGGCCGGCCATTCTGGTGGGCGAAGACCACGCGGATCGCCTCGGGCATGCGCTCGCCGATCAGGCTGAAGAACGGGCGGCTCAGGTAAGGCGCCTGCCCGCGCACCTCATAGGTGCTGCTGTAGCAGGCGTAGACGAAGTCCCAATGCGCCTCGGATAGCTCGCGTCCTTCCATCCAGATGAAGTCCAGCCCGAGCCCGGCAACCTGCTCGCGCTCCTTGCGCAATTGCTTGCGCTTGCGCGAGCTGAGCGCGTCGAGGAAGTCCTGGAAATCGCGATAGCTGCGGTTGCTCCAGTGATACTGGCAGCCAAGACGCTCCAGCCACCCATCGGAATCGCGCAGCAGCGCATCG
>JASGKM010000061.1:0-5190 GCA_049840615.1 Pseudomonas sp. | reverse complement strand
TGAAGAACAGCGCGAACATGGCATCCAGCAGGATCACCACGAAGATCGACTGGACCACGCTGGAGGTCGTCGTGTTCGCCCACCGACTGCGCGCTGCCGCTGACGCGGAAGCCTTCCAGGCAGCCGATCACGGCGATGATGAAGGCGAATACCGGGGCTTTGACGATGCCCACCAGGAAGTGCTGCACGGCGATGTCGTTCTGCAGCATGTACGAAGAACATGCGCGGCGAGATGTCCAGGCTCAGGGAGCAGACCACGCCACCGCCGAAGATGCCGGAAATCATCGCCAGGAAGGTCAGCATCGGCAGGGTCAGCAGCAGCGCCAGCACCCGCGGCAGCACCAGCAGCTCCACCGGGTCGAGGCCCAGCGCCTGGATCGCGTCGATTTCCTGGTTGGCCTTCATCGAGCCGATCTGTGCGGTGAAGGCGCTGGCGGTGCGGCCGGCAATCAGGATGGCCGTGAGCAGTACGCCGAATTCGCGCAGGAAGGAGAAGCCCACCAGGTCGACGGTGTAGATCGCCGCGCCGAATTTCTGCAGCACGGTGGCGCCAAGGAAGGCCACTACGGCGCCGACCATGAAGGTGAGCAGGGCAACGATAGGCACGGCATCCAGGCCGGTTTCTTCCATGTGCGCGGCCAGTGAGGTCAGCCGCCAGCGGCGCGGACGCAGCAGGTTGCGCAGCAGGGTCTGGAGGGTCAGGCCGATGAAGCCCAGTACACCGATCAGGTGGTCCTTGAAGGTGACGGAGGCGATGCCGATGCGCTCCAGCACATCGACCAGCGCGTTGCCGGGCGGAGGGGCCTTTTCGTCGAGCCGGCACTGGGTGATTGCGCTGCCGACGGTGCGCAGCAGCGCCTGGCGTTCGGCGCTCAGGTTGCGGGCGATCTGGTCCAGTTGGCTCATGCGTGCGCCGCCGACGATCTCGGCGAGCAGCGCGGCACCGGCGGTATCCAGTGCACCGAGGCCGGCGAAGTCCAGCGCGGCCGGGGACTCGGCGCTGCGCTGCGCAGCCACCTGGGCCTCCAGCGTGGAGAAATGCGCAAGCGTCCAGTCACCACTGATGCGCATCAGTGGTGGGTTGGCGGTGGCGTCGAGCTGGAGCTGGCCGGGTAGGGCAGTCGCGTCATGAGTCGCATTCTAGCGAAGTTACGCGGCCTGACCACTTGACTTGTGTGACCCATTTTAGAGCCTTTGTGGTTCTGAAGGCGGGGCCCGGCGACATCCTGTTCAATTGACGCCCCAGCCCGCCAGCCACTAAGCTGCGCGCCTGCTTCAGGTGCTCTCGGCGCAAGCCGCGAGTGAAACAGGGAAGCCGGTGAAGTCGATGCGCAATCGATCTCTAACCCGGGCGCTGCCCCCGCAACGGTAAGCGAGCTTCGAACCGCAATCCGCCACTGTGCCTTCGGCATCGGAAGGTGCGGTTCCTTCGGAGACGCCAGGCGCTTCCACTCGCAAGCCCGGAGACCGGCCTGCTGTCATCGCATGGCATCGCGGGAGGCGCTCCCGACGTCGGCGCTGCGCGCCGCGCGTTGCCGTCCTCCGCCTGCCCCGACTGGTCAGTGCCGCGCGGGTGAGAGCGGCGGAGAATCCTTCAGGTGAAATCCCTATTCCGCAGATCGACAGCCTTCGTGCTGGGCGATCTCTTCTGCATGGCGCCTGCGCGCGCCAGCGGTACATCCCTGCCTGCTCCATTCCCTGTTCGCTGCCACTCGGCCGGCGGCCTGACGCCTGTGCAATCCCTTTCACCGGTGCAACCTCTTTTAGAAGGAACCTCCCATGACTGAGTCCCTGGAAAAGGACGACCGCCACCGTTCGCGCATGCAGCGCAAGAAGGCCGTGATCGACGAGAAGATCGCCCAGGCCCAGGGGGAGCGCGGTGTGTTCCTGGTCGACAGCGGCAACGGCAAGGGCAAGAGCAGCTCGGCGTTCGGCATGGTTGCCCGTGCGCTGGGCCATGGCATGAAGGTGGGCGTCGTGCAATTCATCAAGGGCGCCGCGACCACGGGCGAGGAAGCGTTTTTCCGCCGCTTCCCCGAGGAAGTCAGCTTCCACGTCATGGGCGAAGGCTTTACCTGGGAAACCCAGGACCGCCAGCGCGACATTGCCAAGGCACAGGCCGCCTGGGATGTGGCGCGGCAACTGCTGAGCGACCCGCAGGTCGGCCTGGTGGTGCTGGATGAAGTGAACATTGCGCTCAAGCATGGCTACCTGGAACTGGACGCCGTGCTGGCCGACATCGCCGCGCGCCCGTCCATGCAGCATGTGGTTGCTACCGGCCGTGGCGCGCAGCCGGCGATGCTTGAGGCCGCCGATACCGTGACCGAGATGGGCCTGGTGAAGCATGCCTTCAAGGCCGGCATCAAGGCGCAGAAAGGGGTGGAGTTCTGATGGTCTGGGGCTTCCCTCACCCTAACCCTCTCCCGGGGGAGAGGGGACCGTTCGGTGTTTGGAGAAACGTCGGCACTCGCCGTCAGGCTGTTCTGCCTGGCCGACCGCGGCGCGGTTGTTGATCGACTAAAACCAATCCCGCAGGACACACCCAACTACTCCCTTTGGGAGAGGGCTGGGCTGAGGGGCTCTCTGCCCGTGCCGGGGAGTGCGACTGATGCGTGATGCGCGCCAATGTCCCGCACTGCTGATCGCCGCACCCGCCTCCGGGCAGGGCAAGACCACCGTGACCGCCGCCCTGGCGCGCCTGCACACGCGCCTCGGGCGCAAGGTGCGGGTGTTCAAGTGCGGCCCTGATTTCCTCGACCCGATGATCCTCGCCCGTGCCAGTGACGCGCCGGTCTACCAGCTGGACCTGTGGATGGTCGGCGAGGAGGAGAGTCGCCGCCTGCTCTGGGAGGCCGCTGGAGAGGCTGACCTGATCCTCATTGAGGGCGTGATGGGCCTGTTCGACGGCTCGCCCTCGGCGGCCGACCTGGCGCGGCGTTTCAATGTGCCGGTGATGGCGGTGATCAACGGCCAGTCCATGGCGCAGACCTTCGGCGCGATGGCCGTCGGCATGGCCACCTATCAGAGCGACCTGCCGTTCTCCGGCGTGCTCGCCAACCGCATCGGCAGCCAGCGCCACCGCGACCTGGTGCGTGACAGCCTGCCGGAGTGGATTCGCTGGTACGGCGCGCTGCCGCGCGATACCGAAGTGGAGCTGCCGAGCCGCCACCTCGGGTTGGTGCAGGCCGACGAGCTGGCGGACCTCGACGCCCGCCTGGATGCCGCCGCTGATGCCCTGGCGGCCAGCGCCAGCACTGAACTGCCGCAGCCGGTGAGCTTCGCCGCGCCCGAGCCGTGCAGCCAGGTTGCCCGTCTCGATGGCGTGCGCATCGGCGTGGCGCGGGACAACGCCTTCGCCTTCCTCTATCAGGCCAACCTCGACTTGCTGAGCGAGCTGGGCGCCGAGCTGGTGTTCTTCTCGCCGCTGCGTGACGCAGCCCTGCCGGAAGTGGACAGCCTCTACCTGCCCGGCGGCTACCCGGAACTGCATTTGCAGGCGCTGGCGGAGCAACCACGCCATGGCCCAGGCCATCCACGCGCACCACGCGATGGGCAAGCCGATCCTCGCCGAGTGCGGCGGCATGCTCTATCTGCTCGACGCGCTGACCGATGTTGCCGGCGAGCGCGCGCCCCTGCTTGGCCTGCTGCCGGGCGAGGCACGCATGCAGAAGCGCCTCGCCGCGCTGGCGCTGCAGGCCGTGACGCTGCCCGAAGGCACCCTGCGCGGGCACACCTACCACCACTCGTTGCTGGACAGCAGCGAGGAGCCGCTCGCCCGTGGCATCTGCCCCAACGACAAGCCGGTGGCCGAAGCGGTGTTCCGCCACGGCCGGCTGACCGCCGTCCTATATCCACTTCTACCTGCCGTCCGACCCGGACGCCGCAGCTGCCCTGCTCAGACCATGAAGAGCGTCAGACCATGACCGAGCACGCCTACAGTCCAGAAGAGCGCGCCGCGCTCTACCGCGCCATCGCCGAGCGCCGTGACATGCGCCACTTCAGCGGCGGTGAGGTGGCGCCCGAATTGCTCGCACGCCTGCTCGAAGCGGCGCACCAGGCGCCCAGCGTCGGTCTGATGCAGCCTTGGCGGTTCATCCGCGTCACCTCGCGCGGAGCTGCGTGAATCGATCCATGCGTTGATGGAGGAAGAGCGTGTGCGCACCGCCGAGGCGCTCGGCGAGCGTTCCGACGAGTTCATGAAGCTCAAGGTCGAAGGTGTACTCGACTGCGCCGAAGTGCTGGTGGCCGCGCTTGATGGATGGCCGCGAGGCGCATGTCTTCGGCCGTCGTACCTTGCCGAACATGGACCTGGCCTCATTGTCTTGCGCTATCCAGAATCTCTGGCTGGCTTCTCGTGCCGAAGGACTAGGGATGGGCTGGGTGTCGTTGTTCGATCCGCAGGCGCTGGGCGAATTGCTTGGATTGCCGGACGGAGCCGAGGCGGTCGCGGTGATCTGCCTCGGCCCGGTCAGCGAGTTCTATCCCGCGCCGATGCTGGCTCTCGAAGGCTGGCGTCAACCGCGCGCGCTGGGCGAACTGCTGTATGAGAACCAGTGGGGAGAACAGCCATGAGCGTGGCTCTGCTGAGTATGCTCGGCGTGGCGCTGGACGCGCTGTTGGGCGAGCCGAAGCGCTGGCATCCGCTGGTGGCTTTCGGGCGCCTGGCAGATCGGTTGGAGCGGCGCTTCAACCGATCCCGCGTTCCGCTTTTCTCTTTGTCGGCCTCGGCTGGCGCAGCCACGGCGTTACCGCCTGGGTGTTGGCGGTGATCCCACTGACGCTGCTCGCGCTGCTGCTCAGCCTGTTGCCCAGCGTCGGCTGGATCGTCCAGATGCTTGCGCTGTACGCCGCGCTAGGCCTGCGCAGCCTCGGTGAACACGCCGAGCCGGTGGCGCTGGCCTTGCGCGCCGGCGACCTCAACGAAGCCCGGCTGCGCGTGGGTTACATGGTCAGCCGCGAAACCGCTGAATTGGACGACACCGCTGTGGCCCGCGCCGCCACCGAGTCGGTGCTGGAGAACGGCAGCGATGCGGTGTACGCCGCGCTGTTCTGGTTCGCTGTGGCCGGCGCACCGGGCGTGGTGCTCTATCGCCTGAGCAACACCCTCGACGCCATGTGGGGCTACCGCAACGCACGCTTCGAGCGCTTCGGCTGGGCGGCGGCGAAGATCGACGACGTGCTCAACTACAT
>JASGKM010000060.1:0-9070 GCA_049840615.1 Pseudomonas sp. | reverse complement strand
CCGGTGTGCAGAAGCCGCATTGCGAGCCGTGGCAGTCCACCATTCCCTGCTGCACCGGATGCAGCGTGCCGGGTTCGCCGAGGTGCTCCACGGTCAGCACCTGGCGCCCGTGGACCGCTCCCAGCAGCGTGATGCAGGCGTTCACTGCGCGGTAGCGCAGCGCCTCGCCCTCGGGCTCGGCAAGCACCACGGTACAGGCGCCGCAGTCGCCCGAGGCGCAGCCCTCCTTGGTGCCGGTGCGCGCACGGTGGATGCGCAGGTAGTCGAGCAGGCTGGTTTCGGGTGCGAGTCCGTCGACCTGGATTGCTTCATCGCCGAGCAGGAACTGGATGATCGGGAGTCCTCGTCGTCAGGCGTGCGGCGTACCGCTTCGCGAAGGCTGTCCGGAATACGCGAGAGCCCCCCGGCAGCAGCCCTCAGGCACAAGCATAGGCTCGTGGGCGGGCAGGGCAAAAAGGCGAAGGCTTCGCAGAGGAGGCAGAGGACCGTACGTCGATCCGCCGTTGCCCTCCAGTGGCTTTCGCGCCAAGGTGTCAGGACCGGTGCCAGCCGCCGGACTCAGGGGGTAGGGCTTGAGGCCGCCAGGCAGAGTCCTCGAAGCAAGAGCATCCAGGTGTAGGATGCGCCGCTTCGTTTGATAGCAAATTTCTTCCTTCTATAAGCATTCCCATAGAAAGACTCAATATTCCTAATGCCCTAAATCAATGGGCCTTTTCTGTCATCAGACGATAATCTTCTACCTGTCGAATTTCTGACGATTAAGACCCACTCGATTAAACGACAACTCTCTACGAGGAATTGCCTAATGAACCTGATCAACACCCAAGTCCAACCGTTCAAGGTCAACGCTTTCCACAATGGCAAGTTCATCGAAGTCACCGAGCAGTCCCTGAAGGGCAGATGATCGTACTGATCTTCATGCCGGCAGCCTTCACCTTCAACTGCCCGACCGAGATCGAAGACGCCGCCAACAACTACGCTGCGTTCCGTGACGCTGGTACCGAGGTTTACATCGTGACCACCGACACCCACTTCTCCCACAAGGTGTGGCACGAAACCTCCCCGGCTGTTGGCAAGGCTCAGTTCCCGCTGATCGGCGACCCGACTCACCAGCTGACCAACGCTTTCGGCGTGCACATCCCGGAAGAAGGCCTGGCCCTGCGCGGCACCTTCGTGATCAACCCGGAAGGCGTGATCAAGACCGTCGAAATCCACTCCAACGAGATCGCTCGTGACGTCGGCGAGACCCTGCGCAAGCTGAAAGCTGCCCAGTACACCGCCGCTCACCCGGGCGAAGTCTGCCCGGCCAAGTGGAAAGAAGGCGAGAAGACCCTGGCTCCGTCCCTGGACCTGGTCGGCAAGATCTAAGAACGGCCGGGAAGCGGTGGCGCGGCGGCTCCTGCCGCGCCACCTCCGGGGCACTCGCCCAACGCGCTTCCCCCACCGTTTTGCAACACCCCGAGGATGCCTACCGGCATCCTCCCTACCTAAAGCCAAAAGCGTGTGTAGGGTGGGCCAGAAGGCTCGCCGGGGAACCCCTTTGCTCAAATTCCGAGGATCTGGATCATGTTGGACGCCACGCTTAAAACCCAGTTGAAGGCCTACCTGGAAAAGGTCCAGCAGCCGTTCGAGATCGTCGCTTCCCTCGATGACAGCGACAAATCCCGCGAGCTGAGCGAACTGCTGCACGACATCGTCGGCCTGACCGACAAGATCACCCTGCGTGAGGACGGCAGCGATGCCCGCAAACCTTCCTTCGCACTGAACCGCCCCGGGGCGAATATCGGCCTGGCTTTCGCCGGCATCCCCATGGGCCACGAATTCACCTCCCTGGTGCTGGCACTGCTGCAGGTCGGCGGCCACCCGTCCAAGCTCGACGCCGACGTGATCGAGCAGATCAAGGGCATCCAGGGTTCGTTCGAGTTCGAGACCTACTTCTCGCTGTCCTGCCAGAACTGCCCGGACGTGGTCCAGGCGCTGAACCTGATGGCCGTGCTCAACCCGAACATCCGCCACGTCGCCATCGACGGCGCGCTGTTCCAGGAAGAAGTCGAGCGCCGCCAGGTGATGGCTGTGCCGAGCCTCTACCTCAACGGTGAAGTGTTCGGCCAGGGCCGCATGGGCGTGGAAGAAATCCTAGCCAAGATCGACACCGGCGCCGCTGCCCGCGAAGCCGAGAAGCTGTCGGCGAAAGAAGAGTTCGACGTACTGGTCGTCGGCGGTGGCCCGGCCGGTGCTGCGGCGGCCATCTACGCTGCCCGTAAAGGCATCCGTACCGGCGTCGCGGCGGAGCGCTTCGGCGGTCAGGTGCTGGACACCATGGCCATCGAGAACTTCATCTCGGTGACCGAGACCGAAGGCCCGAAACTGGCTCGCCAACTGGAAGAGCACGTCAAGCACTACGACGTCGACATCATGAACCTGCAGCGCGCCAGCGCGCTGATCCCGGCGAAGACCGCCGGCGGCCTGCACGAAGTGCAGTTCGAGGGTGGTGGCAGCCTGAAGGCCAAGTCCTTGATCCTGGCCACCGGCGCGCGCTGGCGCGAAATGGGTGTGCCGGGCGAGAAGGAATACAAGGCCAAGGGTGTGTGCTTCTGCCCGCACTGCGACGGCCCGCTGTTCAAGGGCAAGCGCGTGGCGGTGATCGGCGGCGGCAACTCCGGCGTCGAAGCGGCCATCGACCTGGCCGGTATCGTCAGCCACGTGACCCTGCTGGAGTTCGACAGCAAGCTGCGCGCCGACGCTGTACTGCAACGCAAGCTGTTCAGCCTGCCGAACGTGGAAGTGATCACCAGCGCGCTGACCAGCGAAGTGAAAGGCGATGGCCAGAAGGTTACCGGACTGGTCTACAAGGACCGCAACTCGGAAGAGTTCAAGTCCATCGAGCTGGAAGGCATCTTCGTGCAGATCGGCCTGCTGCCCAACAGCGAATGGCTCAAGGGCACCATCGAGCTGACCCCGCGCGGCGAGATCATCGTCGACGCTCGCGGTGAAACCTCGCTGCCGGGCATCTTCGCCGCCGGTGACGTGACCACCGTTCCGTACAAGCAGATCGTGATCGCGGTCGGCGAAGGCGCCAAGGCGTCGCTCTCCGCCTTCGATCATCTGATCCGCTCCTCCGCGCCAGCCTGATGACCTCGCGCTAGAGAAAGAAACGCCCGGTTCACGAGAGTGAACCGGGCGTTTTCTTTTGGGGAAATTGCCGGGGCCGTATGAGCTCCGGCTTGCCCCCACCCTGACCCTCTCCCGGAGGGAGAGGGGATTGGTTGGGTGCAGGTTGAAACGATGGCATCAGCCGGTACACGCGGCTCCCTCTCCCTCTGGGAGAGGGCTGGGGTGAGGGAGGCGTCGGCTCCAAGCCCTCAGAGAATCGGCGACACCAGCCGCGCCACGCGCATCCCCAGTTGCTGCAGCCGGTGCACGCGCTTGCGATCGTCCAGGGTCATCTCCACCGACTGGGCGAAGTCCTCTTCCAGCATGCTCTCCACGTCGCGGGCGAAGCCTTCGTCGACGGTGATCACCATGATCTCGAAGTTCAGGCGGAAGGAGCGGTTGTCCAGGTTGGCGCTGCCTACGGCGGCGCTGTCGTGGTCGATCAGTACCACCTTCTGGTGCAGGAATCCCGGCTGGTAGCGGAACACCCGCACACCCGCGCGCACGGCCTCCAGCGCGTAGAGGCTGGAGGCGGCGTAGACCGTCCTGTGGTCCGGCCGCGAGGGCAGCAGGATGCGCACGTCCACGCCGCGCAGCACCGCCAGGCGCAGGGCGGCGGCGACTGCTTCGTCCGGCACGAAGTACGGTGTGGTGATCCATATCCGTTCCACCGCGGCGTTGATCGATTCGACGAAGAACAGCGAGCAGGTTTCCTGGGTGTCGGCCGGGCCGCTGGGCACCACCTGGCAGAGCATCCCGGCGTCGTCGTAGCCGTCGGGCAGGATCAGCGTCGGCAGCGCGTGGGTGGCCCAGAACCAGTCCTCGGCGAAGCACTCCTGCAGGCACGCCACCGCCGGACCGTGCAGCTCGATGTGGGTGTCGCGCCAGGGCGCCAGCGGGGGCTTCTCGCCCAGGTATTCGACACCGACGTTATGCCCGCCGACGAAGCCGCGAACACCGTCGACCACCACGATCTTGCGGTGGTTGCGGAAGTTGACCTGGAAGCGGTTGATCATCCCGCTGCCGGTACTGAAGGCGTGCACCTGCACGCCGCCCTGGCGCAGTTTTTCCACATAGCGGCGCGGCAGCGAATGGCTGCCGATGCCGTCATACATCAGGAACACATCCACACCGTTGGCGGCGCGCTCCATCAGCAGTTGCGCCAGGCGCTGGCCGAGGGCGTCGTCGCGGATGATGAAGAACTGCACCAGGATGACTTTCCGTGCGCTGGAGATCGCCTCGAACATCGCGTCGAAGGAGGCCTTGCCGTTCACCAGCAGGCGCACCTTGTTGTTCGCCAGCGTCGGCATGCGCGCCAGACCCACCATGGCCTTGAGCGATTTGTAGGCGTGGTACTGGCGGGCGGCGAGGGCTTCTTCCACCCAGGGGCGCCAGTCCAGCTCGGCGGCGGCCACGTGCATTTCCTCGTTGGCCTGCCGGCGTGCGCCGATGTAGGCGTCGAAGCGGCTACGGCCGAACACCAGATAGGGCACCAGCGTCAGCAACGGCATGAACACCAGCGAAGTTGCCCAGGCGATGGCGCCCTGCGCGGTGCGCACGCTGAGCACGGCGTGGACGGCGGCGATGATCCCCAGCAACTGGATGACCACCAGGAAGTGGGCGATGTAGGCGGAGTACTGCATGGGCGCGCGATCGGTTCCTTGTGCTCGGCGAATGGTCTGAGCCTAGTTGACTCCCGGCGGCTGCGGCCAGTGGTGGATCGGGCCTCGCCAGTGCTCGTAGGCTTTGCCCAGGCGCAGCACCTCGATATCGGCGAAGCGCGGGCCGACGATCTGCAGGCCGGTGGGCATGCCGGCGCTGGTGAAGCCGCAGTTGATTGAGAGTGCCGGTTGCTCGGACATGTTCCAGGGTACGGTGAAGCCGATGTGCTCGAAGGGCAGCGCCGGGTCGTTGGTGGGCGAGGCCCACTCGGCCGGGAAGGCGGAGACCTGGTTGGTCGGCGAGAGCAGGAAGTCTACTTCGTGGAATTGCTCGGCAGCCCGTCGACGCATGTCGAAAGTGCGGTTGTAGCCGCGCACCGCATCGGCGCCGCTGACCGAGGCGCCGCCCTCGGCCCACTGGTAGATGTAGGGCAGTACCTTGGCCTGGCGCTCCCGGGGCAGGTTTTCCAGCTCGGCCCAGAGGCGCGCGCGCCAGAACTTGTCGAGGCCATCGAGCAGCTCGCGGTCGAGGATCGGCTGTACCTCGACGATCTCCGCGCCGGCGTTGGCGAAGCGCTGCGCAACCGCTTCGACGGCAGCGCGAACTTCAGCGTCCGGTTGCAGGCCGCAACCGGGATCGAGCTGCAGACCAATGCGCAGACCGTGCACGTCCAGCGGTTCGATGTGCCAGTCCAGTTCCTCCGGCGGCAGTGACGTGGCGTCGCGCCAGTCCGGGCGCGCGAGGTGCTTCATCATCAATGCCGCGTCATCCAGGGTGCGGGTCATGGGCCCGGCGCAGCGCCCGGTGTAGTACGGGTCGATGGGAATACGCCCGAAGCTCGGTTTGAACCCGACCAGGCCGCACCAGCCCGCCGGCAGCCGCACCGAGCCGCCGATATCGGTGCCGATGTGCAGCGGCCCGTAGCCGGCGGCGGCCGCCGAGGCGGCACCGGCACTGGAACCGCCGGGGTTCATGCGCAGGTCCCAGGGGTTGCGCGCCAGTTCGTGGAAGCTGGAGAGCCCGGAGGAGAGCATGCCGAAGTCCGGCACGGTGGTCTTGCCCAGCAGGATCGCGCCGGCCTCGAACATTCGCGCGGCGGGCGGTGCGTCGCCGGTGGAGGGTTGCAGCAGGGTGGCGGCGCTGCCCTGGGGAATCGGGTCGCCACGTGTGGCGATCAGTTCCTTGATGGTCACCGGTACGCCATCCAGCTCGCCGCAGGGCGCGCAGCGGATCCAGCGCGCCTCGGAACGTCGCGCCTGCTCCATCGCCCGCTGTGGGTCGAAGGCGAAGAGCGCGCAAAGCTGCGGCTCCCAGCGGTCGATGTGAGCGATCAGGTGCTCCAGGTATTCGACGGGGGAAAGCTGGTGCGAGCGATACAGGGCCAGCAGTTCGACGGCGGACAGGTCGTGCAACGGTGGCATGGCGGTCTCCGGCGTGGGGCTATGCCTCACCCTAGCCGAATCCGCGCCGCGATGGGATAGGCGCGGTCGTCACACCGCGCGCCATGCTCCGGTCGTCAGGAGGCGGAATCAGGCGCGCTGGCGCGATTGCTGGTCGATCAGGTACTGCAGGCGATACAGATGACGGTAGCCCGATTCCCAGGCGCCGTGGCCGGATTTCACGTTGATGTGCCCGGCGGAGGGCAGGATCACCGTCTCGGTGCCCCAGGCGCGGCCGAGGATCAGCGCTCGTTGCGGGCTGCAGGCAGCGTCGTTGTCCGAACCCACCAGCACGGCGGGGAAGGGCAGCGCCTGCGCGGCGATGGGGGCGAAATTGCGCAGGGCTTCGTGGCAGGTTTCCCGCTCCACGTCAGCCGGGGCGACCAACAGGGCGCCGGCGACCTGGGCGAGGGTGCGGCGGTCGGCCCGTGCTGCCCAGGAGGCAACGGTGACGCAGCCCAGGCTGTGGGCGATCAGCACCACGCGGCCAGGCTCGCGGCGGATTTCGCGGTCCAGTTCGGCAACCCAGTCGTTGTGCTGCGGGGTGATCCAATCCTGCTGCTGCACCCGCGCGGCGTTCGGCAGGGCGCGCTGCCAGTGGCTCTGCCAGTGAGCGTCGTCGGAACCGTGCCAGCCCGGCACGATCAGGTAGCGGATGCGTTCGTTGCGCATGGAGCGGCCCTCTCGAATCGTCATGAGAAGGCATTCTAGGGAGGGTTTTAATATTCGTTAAGGAATAAGAAATTCTTTGCTTATGCAGTATTTAGGCTAAACGAATCGCTATAAGCCTTCATTCCTGCGCCCGGCGCAACGGGCAGCAGCGCGCCAGGATGCCTTCCAGGTTGAGGTCGGGCATGGCGTAGTCGCGCAGTGCCTTGGCGGTCTGCTCGACGTAGTCGCGGGTGGTGCCGAAGTGGCCCTGGGCGCTGTCGAGCACGTGCTGGACGATATTGTCGGGCAGGGAGCCGGCGTAGCTGGGCAGGTGGCGTTCGAGGACGAAGCCCAGGGCGCGCACGCGGCTGCCGTCGTCCAGGCGGCAATTCAGCCATTCCGGGCGGTAGGAGGCGTAGGGCATCTCCCGTTCCCAGAGTGCGTAGAGATTGGCGTCGAGGTGGTCTTCCGGCAGGCGGAAGGCGAAGCCGGAGCACGAGCCGCCGCGATCCAGGCCCAGTACCAGGCCCGGCGCTTCCGGGGTGCCGCGGTGGGTGAGGGACCACAGGTAGAGTCCGCGATGGTAGCCGTGCACCCGTGCGCGGCGTGCCTCGGCCACCGGAAACTCCGGTCGCCAGATCAGCGAGCCGTAGGCGAACAGCCACACCGGCCCGGCGCCGTGTTCGCTCATAGTGATGTCGAGCGAGGCGCGCAGCTGTGCGGGTGTGAAGCGTTCCGGCACCCCCAGTGTCGGTGGATAGAACGGGCCTTCCGAAGCGGGAGACGATGTCATGCGGTACCCCTCAGGTCTCCTAACTGTCATCAACTTAGTAGAACTGCGGCGGCCACGGAAGGGCCTGAAAGGCATAGGTTTATTGCCGAGGTGGGGATGACGACGAACGGTGGTGGACGGATCAGGGGCGGTTCGCGAGCAAGCTCGCTCCTACAAAGATCGCTCCGGCTCAAACCTGTAGGAGCGAGCTTGCTCGCGAACCTGACATCCGGCGGATGTCGAAGCCGGGCATAAAAAAAGGCCGCTCACCCCTGCCTGAGTATTGGGAGAGCGGCCTTGAAGCTCGGTACGTTGTGGAGGTCCCTTTCTACACCCGCTCTGTTTCAGGTGTCTTACAGGTGCCTCAGCGCGCGGTGATCACCGCCAGCTTGGTAATGCCCGCCTTCTCGATGGAGGCCATGGCCTTGGCCACCTGGCCGTAGTTCACGTTCTCGTCGGCCTGCAGCTGCACACGCACTTCTGCGTCCTTGGCCTTGGCCGCCTGCAGGTTGCCTTGCAGGAGTTCTGGCTGAATTTCGTCCTTGTTGATGAACCACTTGCCGGCGCCGTCGATGCTCACCACCAGCGGGTCCTTCTGCTCCGGCGGGGCGACCGCCTCGGTCTTGGGCAGGTTGATCGGAATGGCGTTGGTCAGCAGCGGCGCGGTGACGATGAACACCACCAGCAGCACCAGCATCACGTCTACCAGCGGGGTGACGTTGATCTCGGAGAGAACCTCGTCGCTGTCCTGGGTCGAGAAGGCCATGTCAGCTCGCCTCCTTCACGCTGGCGCCAGCAGCCGGTTTGCGCGCGGCGGTGGGCAGGGTGACGACGCGGAAGGCGCTCTTCTGCGCGAGGCTGTAGAAGTCGTGGGCGAAGTCGTCGAGGTCGGCCGCCGTGAGCTTCAGGCGACGGAGGAAGTAGTTGTAGACCAGCACCGCCGGCACGGCGACGGCGATACCCACACCGGTAGCGATCAGCGCGCTGCCAATGGGGCCGGCGACGGTTTCCAGGCTGGCCGAACCGGCCGCGCTGATGCCCTTGAGCGCTTCCATGATGCCCCACACCGGTGCCGAACAGGCCGATGAAGGGCGAGGTGGAGCCGATCGAGGCGAGCACCGCCAGGCCGGACTCCAGGGAGCGGCGCTCACGCTCGATCTGCTGGCGAAGGGCGCGCTCCAGGCGGTCCTGGTGGTTGATCGACTGGGCGAGGTCCGGCTGGCCGTTGTCCTGGACCTGTATGGCGGCGAAACCGGCCTGGGCCACGCGGGCGCCGGCGCCGGGCTTGCCGGCGGCCTGGTCACCGGCCGATTCGAGGCTGGTGGCGCTCCAGAACTGCTTCTGGAAGCGCTTGTCCTGGGACTTCTGGCGGGTGAACTGGACGCCTTTCACC
>JASGKM010000059.1:0-7231 GCA_049840615.1 Pseudomonas sp. | reverse complement strand
GAGGTGCAGCTGCTGAAGGGCGCCTCCGGCTTCCTGTACGGCTTCGCCTCGCCGGGCGGCATCATCAACTACATCACCAAGAAGCCGACCGAGCAGACCCTGGCCAGCATCGACGTCGGCTACAAGAGCGGCAACATCTACAGCCAGCATGTCGACTTCGGTGGCCGCCTATTCGGCGATGAGCGCTTCGGCTACCGACTCAACGTATCCAATGAAAAAGGCACCGCCGCCAACGGCAGTCGCATCGACCGCCAGGCCGTCGCGCTCGCCCTGGAAGCCAAGCTGACCCCGGACCTGACCTGGACCTTCGACGCATTGGCGCAGAAGCGCAACATCGACCGGCCGCAAACCGAGTATTACTTCAGCGGTTCGTCCTACACCGGCACACGGCTGCCGGATCCGCTCGATGGCAGCGAAAACCTGACCACCGACAAGTCGATCGTGTACAACAAGTACTACTACCTGAGTACCGGGCTGAACTGGCAAATCTCGCCGGATTGGAGCCTACGCGCCAACGTCGGCGAGATGTACAGCCGGCTGAAGGCGTTCACCGAGTACACCTACCTGCTCGACCAGGACGGCAACATCGCCTACGACACAGGCGTGTTCCTGGACATCACCAAGAGCTGGATGGGCCAGGTGCAGTTGCAGGGCACGTTCGATACCGGCCCGTTCCGGCATGAGCTGGTCTTCGGCGCGTCCCACCAGAACGACCGCGCGGACTACGGCAAGATGAATTTCGAGCAGCTTTCCTACGTTTCCCAGTACACCTACCTGTACGCGGCTGACCCGCTGGTGTGGAACCCCTATGCCGACGACCAGAACACCACCTACTTTGCCTCCTCGACCCGGCAGACCGCGGTGTTCCTCAGTGACACGATCAGCTACGGCAAGTGGTCCCTGTTGGCCGGCCTGCGCTACACCAAGTACCGGCGCACTGCCTATAACAGCTATACCGAGGACGCAGATGGCAATCTGGACTTCACCTACAAGACCTACAACAAGTACCCGCTCACGCCGACGGTAGCGCTGCTGTACAAGCCGGTGCCGGATGCGACGCTCTACGCCAGCTACGTAGAGGCGATGGAGCGCGGCAGCACGGTCGGCAGCAGCTACGCCAACTACGGCCAGATCCTCGACCCGCTCATCAGCAAGCAATACGAGGTCGGCTTCAAATGGGAGCGCCCGAGGTGGAATACCACCGCGGCGCTGTTCCGGATCGAGCGTGGCGCCGAATACGCCAACGCGGCCAACTATTACGTGCAGGACGGCGATATCCGCTACGACGGCGCAGAGCTGGCCGGAGAAGCGCACGTGACCCACAACCTGACCCTTGGCGCGTCGGCGCTGTACCTGGATTCTGCCTACAGGAACACCAGCGTCGACTGGCTGATCGGCAAGCCGAAGGCTGGCAGCCGCCATTTCACCGGCGCTCTGTACGCCAGCTATGAGATCGCTGCCGTGCCCGGACTGTCGGTGCAAGCCGACGGCAAGTACTACGGCGAGGGCGTGGCCTACGACAACACCGGTAAGGAAGTAGTTGTGAAGACCGACGCCTTCAGCCTGGTGAACTTGGGTGTGGCTTATCGCACCCAGTTCGGTGGCCACGACGTGACCCTACGGGGCGAGATCGAGAACTTGTTCGATCGCAACTATTGGGTGGTGGGCAGCTACGTGTACCCAGGCATGCCGCGGGTGTTCGCGTTGAACGTGAAAGTCAACCTTTGACCTACGAATCGTCGACGACATGGAGGTCGTTGACGTGCTGGTGGGGGCATGGACGCTCCCCAGGGTTTCGGGGGGGGGGCGAAAAAAGGTAGGCGTCAAGTTCCCTAGGAAAAGCCTACGGTGAACCGCACCGGGATTCCTTCCTGGAGGCTCCAACCTGCTCGGCAAGCTGCTGACCATCACTGCCGGCAACGCCAAGTCGCGCAAGGCCCGGCACCTGCCGCTCAACGCCGAAGCCCGGGACGTGCTGACCCGCTGGAAGAAGCGGGCCGCCAAGGACGCCCGGCTGGTGTTCCCTTCGCCCAAGACCGGCGGGCGCATGGACAACATCAACAGCAGCTGGGAGGAGGTCTGCTCACAGGCCCAGCTCGCCGACTTCCACTTCCACGACCTGCGGCACACCTTCGCCAGCCGGTTGGTCATGGCCGGCGTTGACCTGAACACCGTCCGGGAGTTGCTGGGCCACTCCGACATCCGCATGACCCTGCGCTACGCCCACCTGGCCCCGGACAAGCTGGCCGAGGCGGTCAACCGGCTGGGTACGGGCTGAACAAGTGTCCAGCCATATCCAATTCAGTACCAAAAAGCGGTACCATGCGCGCCAATGAAGGCAAAACACGCCAGAACCCTGTCCGCCATCTTCCGCCGCCCGGTATCGGGGACGATCCGCTGGGCGGACATTGAAGCCCTGTTCGTCGCCTTGGGAGCAGAGGTGGTGGAGCGGGAAGGTTCCCGCATGGCCTTCATCTGGAAGGGACAGGTCCACTTGTTCCATCGGCCACATCCCGAGCCCGTCACGGACAAGGGTGCGGTTGCGAGCGTCAAGCGAATACTGGAAGCCAACGGAATCAAACCATGAGCCAGTTCAATGTGCTGAAGATCGACGGCCACGATGCCGTGATTTCCTACGATCCGGATATCGACATGTTCCGTGGCGAGTTCGTCGGCTTGAATGGAAGTGCCGACTTCTACGCCACTACGCTGCCGAAGCTGAAGGCGGAGGGCGGGCGTTCGCTGCGCGAGTTCCTGGACATCTGCCAGGAGCGCGGTATCGACCCGATCAAGAAGTTCTCGGGTACTTTCAACGTGCGAGTCAGCAAGCAGAAACATGCCGCCCTGGCCATCACCGCAGCGGCCCGGGGCATCAGCATGAACACGCTGATCGACCAGGCGCTGGATCACGAGCTCGCTGTCCTCGGGTAAGCAGGCGCACGCCTGAGGTGGCAGGGTAGATGCAAGAAGCCCTGCTTCGGCGGGGTTCTTCGTTCCAGGGGTTGGCCTTGGATGGTTTGGGGATGGTCAGAATCAGAACGGGATGAACTCCACCCCGGCGTTTTCCAGTTCCTTCTTTGACAGCCCTCTGACCGGGCTCTGGTTGGCAGTTTTTTCGATCAGCGGGAACACAGTATCAAACTGGTCAATGAGGATGGTTGTGCCGATCGCCTTACCGCTTTTGAGGCGCACCCAGAAGCTTTCTGTTTCGTAGATGACGCGCCACTGCATCATTTCTTCGTAGGTCACCTGCGCGACGTGGTGCGCGAACATCGGTTAGCCAGGACGGCCGCGAGGTCTCGCCCTACGAGTACCTGGAGGGGCCGGAGAAGAAGGGTAGGGGCAAGTGATCTGGCGCAGGGTATGTCATGCCCTTTCTGCTTACACAGTGCTTACATGAAAAAACCCGGCGCTGGGCCGGGTTTCTGTTGATCGTCACGAAACGCCTTGTTCTCAAGGGTTTTCGTGGTGGGCGGTACAGGGTTCGAACCTGTGACCCCTACCATGTCAAGGTAGTGCTCTACCGCTGAGCTAACCGCCCGTGGGGCCGGCCGGGCGCGCGGGCACCGGCAAACGGGGGCGCATGATAGCACCGCCTCCGCGGCCGAGAAAGGTTGTGATCCACGTCAGGCCGCGTCGGGCGGGCCGCCCAGAGGCGCCAGGCCGGCCGCCGCCGTGCCTTGGCGGCTTCGGCGCCGATGGCTTAGGATCGGCCCCGGAGCCGATGCCAGGGAGGCGCACATGGAGTACCACCACACCGTGCTGGTGAAGGACCGCTACCAGATCGTGGCGCTGACCCGCGAGGACGATCCCGGCTACGCCCCCGACGAGGTGATCGCCTACCAGGTAATGACCGATTCCGGCGTGCGCCTGCGCGAGGTCGCCAGCCTGGAGCAGGCGCGCCTGTGCCTGGACGATCTGCTGGCCCGGGACGGGGATCGAGACCGGGATTGGCCGGCCGCGCCGCCGCGTGCCGGCAAGCGTAAGTCCGGACGGGCGCTGCGTCGGACGATCTGAAGGACAACCCGGCCGCGCGCCGGTCGATCAGGGAGAGCGTACGTGCCCAAGCGCAAGCCGATCGCCGCCATCGCGGCCACGTTGCTGCTGGCGTACGGGGGGGTGTACCTGTCCGGATACGCCACCCTGGCGCTGCTGCACCTGGATACCCACCAGCTGTACTGGCACACCTACCTGCAGTACCTGCGGGCGCTCGACCTGCCGCAGGTCCAGCCCTACCTGGGCAGGATCAAGCTGGGCGGTGCGCTCGGCTTCGGCGCCGCCCTGGTTCTGCAAGCACTGCTGCTGTACCTGCTGTTCAAGCCGGCCAGGAAGTCGCTGCATGGCGATGCGCGCTTCGCCACCGCCGCGGACCTGGCCCGGCAGGGGCTGTTCAAGCAGGGCGCGGACGGCATCGTCGTCGGCCGCTACAACGGCAGGCTGATGCGCCTGTGCGGGCAGCAGTTCGCCATCCTGGCCGCGCCCACCCGCTCGGGCAAGGGCGTGGGCGTGGTCGTGCCCAACCTGCTCGAATACGGCGAGTCGGTGGTCGTGCTCGACATCAAGCAGGAGAACTTCGATCTTACCAGCGGCTGGAGGAAGTCGCAGGGGCAGGAGGTGTTCCTGTTCAACCCTTTCGCCGAGGATCGGCGCACCCACCGCTGGAACCCGCTGACCTACGTCTCCGGCGATCCGGCCTTCCGCGTCTCGGACCTGATGAGCATCGCCGCGATGCTCTATCCCGACGGCGCCGACGAGCAGAAATTCTGGGTCAGCCAGGCGCGCAATGCGTTCATGGCCTTCGCCCTGTACCTGTTCGACAACCACGACGACGAGGTCGCCACCGGCTTCCCCGGCGGCGGGCCGCCGACCCTGGGCGGCATCTACCGCCTGTCCTCCGGCAACGGCGGCGACCCGAAGGGCTTCCTGCGCGGGCTGGCCGCGCGGCGTTTCCTCGGCCCCGCCGCGCGCTCGGCGTTCTCGACCCTGCTGTCGCAGGCCGACGAGACCTTCGCCTCGATCATGGGCACGCTCAAGGAACCGCTGAACGCCTGGATCAATCCGGTGCTGGACGCGGCCACCGCCGCCGACGACTTCCTGCTCACCGACCTGCGCAGGAAGAGGATGACGATCTACGTCGGCATCCAGCCCAACAAGCTGGCCGAGGCGCGGCTGATCGTCAATCTGTTCTTCAGCCAGATCGTCAACCTCAACACCCGCGAACTGCCGCGCAACAACCCGCAGCTCAGACACCAGTGTCTGCTGCTGATGGACGAGTTCACCGCCATCGGCCGGGTCGACATCATCGCCACGGCGGTGGCGTACATGGCCGGCTACAACCTGCGGCTGCTGCCGATCATCCAGTCGATGGCCCAGCTCGATGCGGTGTACGGCAAGGACGTTGCGCGCACCATCATCACCAACCACGCGCTGCAGATCGTGTTCGCTCCGCGCGAGCAGCAGGACGCCAACGACTATTCGGAAATGCTCGGCTACACCACCTACCGGCGCCGCAACGTCAGCAAGGGCCGCGAGACCACCCGCAGCGTCAGCGAGGAACGGCGCGCGCTGATGCTGCCGCAGGAGCTCAAGGCGATGGGCGGCGAGCGCGAAGTGGTGCTGTACGAGGGCATCGCCCACCCGGTGATGTGCGACAAGATCCGCTACTACAAGGACCGCCGTTTCAGGACGCGGCTGTTGCCGCGCACCGATGTGCCGACGATCGCGGTTTGATCGAAGGAAGTTGCGCATGAAACCTGCGCGATCGCGTTGGCCGAGGCTTGACCATACGCACGCGCTCGGTTAGCGTGGCGTCAGCTTCGTGGACGGCCATACGGCGGCTGGTGACCACGACCAAGGATAGAACGGACATGGAATTGTCACTTTCTCTCGCGGAACCACCCCTTTTCTTTTTGCAGCCTCCGGCATCGCCGTGGGCCTGGCGTGCGCTGCGCGCTTGCCGCCGATTCGACGGTTCGTCATCGCTGCGCTCCCTGGCGTCGCAGAGCCCAGGCCATGGCGGCGCCTGGCCGCGCCTGGGCGGCCACCACGCCACGTGCGTCTGTCCCCACTCCTTTGTCTACGAGGAAGGTATGAGTCCCAGCCTGCGTCTCCCGCGGTGGCCGTCGCTCGTGTTCCTGCTGCTGGCGCTGTCGGCCTGCGGCACCACGCCGGCGCCGGACTACAAGGGCAAGTGGAAGCCGCTCAACCGCTTCGCCGATACGCCGGTGGCGATCCCGCTGACGGGCAGCTACATCTACCAGGCCTCGCCCATGGACGGCACCCTCAAGACCCTGCTGACGCGCTGGGCCGGCGACAACGGCATGGTCCTGGAATACCGCCTGGACAGCGACTACACCCTGTTCGCGCCGGTGGCGCAGGTCGCCACCACCAGCCTGCCCGAGGCGCTCGCCCAGGTCGGCCAGGCCTACGCGGGGCAGGGCGTGTCGCTCGCGCTGGAGGGCGGGCGCATCGTCGCCGCGCCGGCGCCGACTGCCTCCGCACGCTGACCCATGGGGATCGCCGGCATGTCCCGCAACGACAAGGACCCGACGCCGGCGGTGAAGGCGGCGATAGGCAGGGCGGTGAACTACGAGCTCACCATCGCCGACCTGGCCAAGCGCAGCGAGCGGCGCGCCTGGCAGGTGGCGGCCACGGCGATCGTGCTGTGCCTGATCCTGGCCGGCGGCTACTTCATGCTGCTGCCGCTGAAGGAGCGCACGCCCTTCATCGTCATGGCCGATCCCTATACCGGCAACGTCCAGGCCAGTCGTCTGGTGCCGGACGTGATGGACCGGCAGATCACCGGCAACGAGGCGCTGACGCGTGCGAACGTGGACCGTTACGTGCTGGCCCGCGAGTCGTTCGACGTCGAGCAGTTCGGCGGCGCGCTGGGAGGCTGGCGCCAGGTCAATCTGATGTCCAGCGCGCCGGTGGCGCAGGCCTATCGCCTGCTCTACGACAAGAACAATCCGGCCAGCCCGGCGGCGCTGTACGGGCGCGGCGCGGCGCTGCGGGTGAGGCTGCTCAGCACCGTGCTCGTGCGCAGCGGCAAGGGCGAGTTCCGCGGCGCCACCGTGCGTTTCCAGCGCTTCATCTACGACAAGAAGAGCGGCGCCACCCAGCCGCTGGACAACAAGCTGGCCACGCTCGAGTTCGAACACCGGCACGACCTGAAGTTCGACGACCGCGACCGCGACCTCAATCCGCTCGGCTTCCAGGTCGTCAGCTACCG
>JASGKM010000058.1:0-151324 GCA_049840615.1 Pseudomonas sp. | reverse complement strand
AGCCAGATGCGTGCAGAAGTTGTCCGAGCTCATCGCACAGCTTGGCGGCTTCCTCCGGATGGCTGGCCAGTTCGCCGTTGCGGCACTGGTGCAGCACGGTGAGCGGGTTGATTGCGCAGTTCAGAGCGACCTTGCGCCACAGGCGTTCGAGGATGTTCTCGCTCCACTGGGCGGGAATCCCGGCCTGCTCCAGTTCAGTCAGCCAGCTCGGCGCGGGTCCACCATTCTCGTCGCCCAGCCAGGTCTGCCCATGACCTGCGAACACCACGCGGAAATCCGACTCGCGGAATGCGCCTTCGGTGCTGGAGGCATACAGGCAGCGTGCCCGCGGCAGATGGGCGCTGACCGCCTGCTGGCTGCCCAGGCCGTTCTGCAACAGGATCAGCTCGGCACCGGGGGCCAGCCGCGCGGCCACGCTGGCGGCCGCAGATTCGGCGTCGTAGGCCTTGCAGGCCAGCAACAGGCGCTGGATCGGCGTGCCCTGGGCGGCGGTCTCTGCGGGAATCGGGTAGAGGCTCTCGCGACCGTCTTCCACCAGGGTGATACCGCCGAGGGCGCGGTAGGTGTTCAGGCGCTGGCGGTCACGCAGCAGCAGGCGCACCGGCAGGCCGGCGCGGGACAGGCGGGCGGCCCACAGGCAACCGAGGCTGCCGGCGCCGAGGATGGTCCAGGTCATGGGAGGAACTTCGCGGTTTCGGGGGCTTACCGCGAAGTTTAGCGCAGGCCGGTCAGCCGGCTGGCGTTGATTCGCCCACTGGCGAAGGCATCGGGCAGCAGGGCGCGGCCTTGCTGCATCAGTTGCTCGACTTCAAGCGGGAGCGCCTTGGCGTCCAGGCCCACCAGGCTGATACCAGCCTTGAGAGTAATGAAGCCTTCGCTGGTCTTGAACGCCTTGAGGTTCAGGCCTTCGTGCAGGCGGCGGAAGCTGCTGGGGTGAACATTCCTGCAGGTCTTCGAGCAGGGTAATCAAGGCGAAGTGCTGGCCATCGATGCGCGCCAGCACGTCCAGCGGTCGCACCAGTTGTTGCAGGCGCCGGGCGACGCCATGGAGCAGCTCGTTCTGGAATGACTGGCCGTGCTTCTGCCCCAGTTCGGCCAGCTCCGGCAGGCCGATCAGCATGTAGCACACGGCGCCGCCACGGGATTCCACCTGGCGGATGCTGTCAGCCAGCTTCTGCTTGAGGAGCCGGGACCCTGCCCAGGCCGGTGGCGCTGTCCACCAGGTTGCGCTCTTCCAGGCTGGTGATGTTCTCGGTGAGCAGGCGGTTTTCCATCAGCAGGCGCTGCAGGGTGTCGCTCAGGCGGTCGGCCGCCAGTACGCGAGGCACCAGTCGCTCGTTCATCGACGGTCTGCTGATGAAGTCATCGACACCACGGTCGAAGGCCTCGGCCAGGGCGTTGTCGCCTTCCTTGCCGGTGAGCAGGATGATGTAGGTGTAGTGATTGCTGCTCTCGTCGAGCTGGCGTACCCGCGCGGTCAGCTCGAGGTTGTTCATCTCGGGCATCAGCCAGTCGGCGAGCAATACCGCCACCGGCTCCTTTTCCAGCAGGTCGAGCGCTTCGCTGGCGCTGCTGGCAAAGCGCACGTTCTGGTAGCCGGCCTGGCTCAGCGCACGACCGATCATGGCGCTGGAGAACTTGGCGTCGTCGACCACCAGGATGCTGAGATGGTTGGTTGGCATGGAATATCTCGGAAACGGGTAGGAAATGCCGGCTAGCGGAGTCAGAGGCCGGGCGCGGTCTTGTCTGTCAGTTATAATGACCGCGCATTTTTATCGTCAAGCCAGGCTACTGTCCCGTTGTGAACCGGGTCGCGCCGTCCATCTGGAGAGATGTCATGCCTTCGTTCGACGTGGTGTCCGAACTGTATAATCAACGCGAACTGACTCAACGCCCTGGATAACGCTGCCAAGGAACTGGACCGCCGTTTCGACCTGAAGGGCAAGTGCAGTTTCGAGACCAAGGACAAGTCCGTCACCCTGACCGCCGAGGCGGATTTCATGCTCGAGCAGATGCTCGACATTCTTCGCTCCAGCCTGGTCAAGGCGCAAGATCGACTGTGCGCAGGTGACATCCAGACCAAAGACCCCTTCCCCTCGGGCAAGGTGGTGAAGCAGGAAGTGAACTTCCGCGAGGGCATCGACAAGGATCTGGCGAAGAAGATCGTCGCCCTGATCAAGGACAAGAAGCTCAAGGTACAGGCTGCCATCCAGGGCGAGCAGGCTCCGTGTTACCGGCAAGAAGCGCGACGACCTGCAGGAAGCCATCGCGCTGCTGCGCGGCGAGTCCCTCGGCATGCCGCTGCAATTCAACAACTTCCGCGACTGATACAGGCTCCTTTGTAAGAGCTGCGGAACCTCATCGCCCGCGTGACGTCGCAGTAATAGAGTCGCTCGGCGAACTCCCGACCGCCATGGCTTGCCATGGCGGTTTTGTTTTTAGCAATGGCAATAGACAAGGGGCCTGCATCCATGGATATGAATTACGAGCAGATCATGAACAGTGCGGAGGCCTGGACTCCGATTGCTCTGACCTACCTGGGCAATGCCGTCCTGGCGCTCCTGACCCTGCTGATCGGTTGGTGGGTGATCAACCTGTTCACCCGACGCGTGGGTGGGTTGCTGTCCACCAGGCACGTGGACAAGTACGCTGCAGGGCTTCATCGGCAGCATGATCAATATCATCCTGAAGATCCTGCTGATGGTCAGCGTGGCGTCGATGATCGGCATCCAGACCACCAGTTTCGTTGCCGCCATCGGTGCCGCCGGTCTGGCTATCGGCCTGGCGCTGCAGGGCAGCCTGTCGAACTTCGCCGGCGGCGTGCTGATACTGCTGTTCCGCCCGTTCAAGATCGGCGACTGGATCGAAGCCCAGGGCGTGTCCGGCACGGTGGACAACACCATGATCTTCCAGATCCGCGCCGCGGACCGGTGACAACCGCACCGTGATCGTGCGCCGAACGGCGCGCTGTCCAACGGCAGATCATCACCAATACCTCGACCCAGACCACCCGTCAGGTGACCTTCGACGTGAAGCTGGCCTTCGACGCCGACCTGGATGGCGCCCGGTCATTCACAAGGAACTGGCTCGAGGACTCGCGCGTGCTCAAGTCTCCGGCGCCGGTGGTGGTGGTCGCGGGCCTGGGAGAACTCGGTGACCCTGTCGCTGCGCCTGTGGACCGCCAACTCCGACTACTGGGGCGTCACCTTCATGCTCAATGAGCAGGTGCGCCTGCGTCTGCGCGATTCCGGCATCGACCTGGCGCCGCACAAGGTGGTACGTGTGGTCAAGGGCGAAGAGGATGCCGTACTGGCGGATTGATCCTGCAAGCTCCAACGAAAAAGGCCGGCAATCGCCGGCCTTTTTCATGGGCGCTGGTTCACGAGTGGATCAGTGACGTTCGGCGCTGGGCTGTTGCGTGGGCGCTTCCGTGGCTTCCTCGGTCGCGCCATTGGTCATGTCGCTATTGCGGCGCAGCCAGAGCCAGCCGATCAGCAGCAGTGTCGGTATGCCGAGCAGCGCGGTGAAGAAGAAGAAGCGCTCGTAGCCCATGCTTTCGACGATGCTGCCGGAGTAACCGCCGATGAAGCGCGGTAGCAGCAGCATGGTGGAGCTGAGCATGGCGTACTGGGTCGCCGAGAATTTCAGGTTGGTCAGGCTCGACAGGTAGGCGACGAAGGCCGAGGTGGCGAGGCCACCACTGAAATTGTCGAGCATGATGGTCACCACCAGCATGGTGACGTGAGGCTCCAGCACCTTGAGCAGGGCAAAGACGTTCTGGCTCATCAGGTGGGGATCGTCGATCGCACCCATCTGCGCCAGCATGGCGAATAACAGGTTGGTGCCTGCCGAGGCGGCGCCACCGATGAAGAGGATCGGCAGGATGCTGAAGCGCGCGATCAGCACGCCGCCGGCCGCCGCGCCGATCAGGGTCATGACCACGCCGAACAGCTTGCTGACGGTGGCGATGGTGTCCTTGGTGAAGCCCATGTCGATGTAGAACACGCTGGCCATGGTGCCCATGACGGTGTCGGACATGCGGTAGGTGGAGATCAGCCCGAGCAGCAGCAGCGCCTGCCAGCGGTAACGGCGGACGAACTCGGTGATGGGCGTCAGCACCGGCGCCATCAGCAGGCGGCCGGGAGCGGAAATACAGCTCAGGGCGATCAGCATGTACAGGATGGCGAGCCACCACTTGCCAGCTTCGGCCATGTTGATGAAGGCAGTGCCGGTCACCAGCAGGATGATCAGCACGATCACCGATACGGCCTGGTGGACGAAGTCGAACTGCGGCAGGCCGCGTCCGTGTACGGCCAGGAGCAGTGGGCGGCGGACTTTCGATAGCAGTTCGCGCACTGGGCGGATCTGCCGGCGGCCGTGGGGCGTCATGCAGATGCCGATGAAGATTCCGTACAGCGCGGCCCGTGGCCAGGCCTGGGCGGTCAGTGCGGTGAGCATGGCTGGTACGGAGATCAGCAGCACCAGCAGGGTCAGTACCGAGAGCAGCTGATGATTGAAGGCGAAGGCCGAGCTGCCGGCCTGCGGCTGCACATTCACCGGCGGCTCTTTCATCAGCAGCGTGGTGATCAGGCCAGGCAGGATCGCCAGGGAGCACACGGCATAAGTCAGCGCCCATGCCGACTGGCTGTAGTGCAGGGCGCTGGAGCCGGCCCACTCGGCGAGGAACAGCACGCCGGCGGTGGCGAACAGCACGGCGACCCGGTAGCCGGTCATGTAGCACGCGGCCAGCGCGGCCTGGCGGGTGTTCTCGGCGATTTCCAGGCGATAGGCGTCGATGGCGATGTCCTGGGTGGCCGAGGCGAAGGCCACCACCATCGCCAGGGCGATCAGCCAGTTCAGGTGCGATTGCGGGTTGCACAGGGCCATGCCAAGCAGGCCGATGGCGATCAGCCCCTGGGAGAACACCAGCCACGAGCGGCGGCGGCCCAGGCGGCCGGATGAAGGGCAGGCGCCACTGGTCGAGCATGGGCGACCACACCCACTTGAAGGCGTACACCAGCCCGATCCAGCTGGCGAATCCGATGGTTTCCCGAGCGACACCCGCTTCACGCAACCACACCGAGAGAGTGGAGAGCACCAGCATGTACGGCAGGCCGGCGGCGAAACCCAGCAGCAAAAGCGCGAGGCTGGCGGGAGACTTGTAGGCAATCCATGCCTCGCGCCAGGAATGCTCTTTCATGGGGGGTGTTTTCCAGCAGGTCGAAAAATTACGCGAACTCTACTAGGACTGCTCGCCGCTAGGCCAGCCGTGCCGACGTATGTCCACCCGATCGTTATGGATTCTGACACCCTCCGCACGTAATCGTGCGCGCTGCTCGTTACCCGAAACGGTGCCGAGCGGCAGGCTGATTCGCCCACCGGCAGTGATCACCCGGTGCCAGGGCAGGCGGGTGCCTTCCGGCAATTGACTGAGGATGCGTCCTACAAGTCGTGCGGAACGGCCCAGGCCTGCCAGCCTGGCGACGTCGCCATAGGTGATGACCGATCCCTCCGGCACTTGAGCGATCACCAGGAAAATCGCCTCGCGACGCACCTGCAGGCTTTCCAATCCGAGATCGGCAACCGGCGCGCTGGATGGGGACTTGGGGTTGGGCATCGAAAGCACCGGAACAGAGGGGCTGACGATCAGGATATAGGCTGGCGCGGAGCTGACAAGTCGGCTTTTTCCTAAGACCCATCTGTCAGTCATGGTGAACTCCCTGCAACTGGGTCTGTCAGTCGTTGCTCTAGTGCCGGGTATCTGGATAATGCCCGGCTTTTTGCCCAATCAGTCCAGTTGAATTCGACTCATGTCGCCCAGAACCCTGCTCTCCCTTGCCCTCGCGTCCTGTTCCCTGTCCGCCCTGGCCGATACCGTCTGGTTGAAGAACGGTGACCGCCTCACCGGCACCATCAAGCTGTATGACGGCGGCAAACTGCTGCTCGCGACCGACTACGGCGGAGAGATCACCCTCAAATGGGACAAGATCAAGACGCTGGAGACCGAGCAGAATCTGCTGGTGAAGTACGACGATGAGCAGGGCGAGCACTCCAAGGGCCTGAAGGCGTCTGACCAGGGCAAGGTCACGCTGGTCAATGGCGAGGCGAAGACCGTGGAGCTGGCGAAGATCGAGCAGATGATGCCGCCCAAGCCGATCCTCGAAGACTGGGTGTGGACCGGCAACGTCGAATTCTCCCTGGACCACAAGCAGGCCGAGAACGATGTCGAGGATTACGACATCGACTTCAAGACCAACGCCCGTCATGGTCGCTGGCGCCATAACCTGCAGGGTGAGTACAACCGCGAGAAGAAGGACAACCAGGTCAGCACCGACAACTACTCGGCTCAGTACGCGCTGGACCGCTTCCTCGACGAGCACTGGTTCTGGCAGGGCCAGGCGCAGTACAAGCGCGACTGGATCGAGGACCTGCAGAAGAAGCGCACCGTTGGTACCGGCCCGGGTTACCAGTTCTGGGACAACGAGCTGGGTGCGTTCTCCCTGGCGACTCTGGTCAACCGCAACGACTATGAGTTCGTCGACAACGAGAAATCCCACTTCTACAGCACCAGCCTGAAGTGGGACTACAACCGTTACCTGTTGGCCAAGCAGTTCGAGCTGTTCACCAACGGTGAGGTGAGCAAGCCGCTGGAGTCCAACGTGGAGTACGAACTGGAGAGCGAGGCGGGCATTCGTTACAAGCTCACCTCCTGGGCGTCCCTCAGCCTGAAGGCCGAGTGGGACAAGCTCAGCGGCAACGACGGCGACGTCAACGAGCGTCGTTACACCGTCGGCCTCGGCGTCGGTTGGTAAACCGCCCCGAGGTGTAGGAGCGAGCTTGCTCGCGAACCGCATGGCACCGGTGCTGCAGGGAAAGAGCTCGCGAGCAAGCTCGCTCCTACGAAAAGCACAAAAAAAGCCCCGCACTTGGCGGGGCTTTTTCATGGGGAGACGGCTTACAGACGCAGGCCGCCGTCCAGCTCGAGCACACGGCCGGTGTAGTAGTCGTTCTCGAGGATGTAGGCCACCGAGTGGGCGATTTCCAGCGGCTTGCCCAGGCGCTTGAGCGGAATGCCGGAGGTCATATTCTCCAGGGCCTCGGGCTTCATGCTGGCGACCATGTCGGTCTCGATGAAGCCAGGCGCCACGCCCGCCACGCGGATGCCGTAGCGCGCCAGTTCCTTCGCCCACACCACGGTATCGGCGGCGACGCCGGCCTTGGCAGCGGAGTAGTTGGCCTGACCCATGTTGCCGGCGCGGGAAATGGAGGAAATGTTGACGATCGCGCCTTCGTTCTTCAGCTCGATCATCTTCGCCGCCACTTCGCGGGTGCAGAGGAACACGCCGGTCAGGTTGACGTCGATCACCGCCTGCCACTGGGCCAGGCTCATCTTGCTCAGCTCGCCGTCCTTGACCTTGATGGTCAGGCCGTCGCGCAGGATGCCGGCGTTGTTGACCAGGCCGTTGATGGCGCCGAAGTCGCTGGCGACCTGGGCCACCATGTGGGTAACCTGTTCTTCATTGGCGACGTTGCACAGATAGGCGCGTGCGTCACCGCCGGCGGCGTTGCAGGCAGTCACGGCTTCGTCCAGTTTTTCGGCATTGAGGTCAACCAGCGCCACGCGCGCGCCCTTGCCGGAGAGATACTCGCCCATGGCGCGGCCCAGGCCCTGGCAGCCACCGGTGATGATGATGACCTTGTCTTTCAATTGCATCGGAACAACCCCACGAACAGTTTCTGGTGAAAGGCCCCGCCGGCAGCTGTGCACAGAGTCAGTCCTGCCCGTCCGTTTGCGACGGATTCTTTGCGAGGAGTCATAAGTTGAGCGTGAAAGCTGCCAAGCATGCCCGAGAACTGCTGCTCAAGGAATACCGCGGCGTCCTCTCCACCCACTCGAAGAAGTGGCCAGGATTCCCCTTCGGTTCCGTGGTGCCCTACTGCCTGGACGAGGCGGGCCGGCCGCTGATCCTGATCAGCCGCATCGCCCAGCACACCCATAACCTGCAGATGGACTGGCAAATGCTCGCTGCTGATCGGCGAGCGCGGTGTCGACGACATCCAGGCCGCCGGCCGCCTGACCCTGCTGGCCGAGGCGTTGCTGATCGAGGATGTCGACGCCATTGCAGGCGCCGCCGAGCGCTACTACCGCTATTTCCCCGGTTCGCAGGACTATCACATCGTCCACGACTTCGATTTCTGGGTGCTGGAGCCGGTGCAATGGCGCTTCATCGGCGGCTTCGGCGATATCCACTGGCTGGGTGCGAACAGTGTGCCGCTGGCCAACCCCTTCGTTGGCGAGGCGGAGAAAAGCATGGTCGAGCACATGAACAGCGACCACGCCAATGCCATCGAGCACTACGTCGAACTGGCCGGGCTGCCCGTCGGCAAGAACCCGCAACTGGCGGGAATTGATACAGAAGGTTTCCACCTGCGCATCGGCCAAGGGCTGCACTGGTTGCCGTTCCCCGCGCCCTGCGGCAATCCCGGCGCGGTGCGCCAGGCGCTGGTGCAACTGGCCAAGGCGGATGTCTGGCCGGGCAATGAAGTGATCCAGGCTTGAAATCGTAGCGGGGCGTCGCCACCTAGCTTTCTACCCGGGCAATGACCCCGCCAAGGATTCATCGATGCGAGTTCCCCTGTTTCTGATTCTTCTGTTCCCGCTGATCGAGCTGGCCGTGATGATCAAGGTCGGCAGCGTGATCGGCGTGGGCTGGACCCTTCTGCTGATCATCGCTGGCGCCTTCATCGGCGCCGCGGTGCTGCGCGTGGCCGGCGTCGCCACCGCGCTGCGTGCCCGCGAGCGGCTGAACCGCGGCGAGTTGCCCGAGCAGGAAATGCTTGAAGGCCTGGTCATTGCCCTCGGCGGTGGCCTGCTGATGCTGCCGGGCTTCATCAGCGACATCGTCGGCCTGCTCTGCCTGATCCCCTTCACCCGCCGCCTGATGCTTGGCCGCGTGCGCCAACGCATGCAGGAACAAGCCGAGCGCCGCCGCGCCTTCGCCGACGATCCGGCCGCCCAGCACCGTAGCGGCCCCAGCGTGATCGAGGGCGAGTACCAGCGCCGCGAGGAAGATCGCGACCGTCTGCGTTGAGCCGCGGGCGGTTTCGGCCGCCTGCCGCACCTTCTGCTGGCAAAATTTTTTTCGTCACACACTTGAAATGCCTTGTAGCGACCTTATGTACCGGTCACCGCAAGGTCCCTGTCACACGGACAGGCTGCTCTTTACGCGTCTCGCCAGCCGGGACGCAAACCGGCTCCGCCGGATTCAATAAAACCTGCCGGGCATCGATCCGGCCGTTGGAAATCACAGTTTGGGAGAGTTACGACTATGAAGCTTCGTCCTCTGCATGACCGCGTCGTCATCCGTCGCAGCGAGGAAGAGACCAAGACCGCAGGCGGTATCGTGCTGCCGGGTTCCGCCGCCGAGAAGCCGAACCGCGGTGAAGTGGTCGCTGTTGGTGCCGGCCGTGTCCTGGACAACGGCGAAGTTCGCGCTCTGGCCGTGAAGGTCGGTGACAAGGTGGTCTTCGGTCCTTACTCCGGCAGCAACGCCATCAAGGTCGACGGCGAAGAACTGCTGGTGATGGGCGAGTCCGAGATCCTCGCCGTCCTGGAAGACTGATTTCAGTCCGTCCACTCCCCACCGAATTCGATTTAGAGGAAACAGAACATGGCTGCCAAAGAAGTTAAGTTCGGCGATTCCGCTCGCAAGAAAATGCTGGTCGGCGTAAACGTCCTGGCCGACGCTGTGAAAGCGACCCTGGGCCCGAAAGGCCGTAACGTCATCCTGGACAAGAGCTTCGGCGCTCCGACCATCACCAAGGACGGCGTTTCCGTCGCCAAGGAAATCGAACTCAAAGACAAGTTCGAGAACATGGGCGCCCAGCTGGTGAAAGACGTTGCCTCCAAGGCCAACGACGCTGCCGGTGATGGCACCACCACCGCTACCGTTCTGGCTCAGGCCATCGTCAACGAAGGCCTGAAAGCCGTCGCTGCCGGCATGAACCCGATGGACCTCAAGCGCGGCATCGACAAGGCCACCGTGGCCATCGTTGCTCAGCTGAAAGAGCAGGCCAAGCCGTGCGCCGATACCAAGGCCATCGCCCAGGTCGGCACCATCTCCGCCAACTCCGACGAGTCCATCGGCAACATCATTGCCGAAGCCATGGACAAGGTCGGTAAAGAAGGCGTGATCACCGTTGAAGAAGGCTCGGGCCTGGAAAACGAACTGTCCGTCGTAGAAGGCATGCAGTTCGACCGCGGCTACCTGTCCCCCTACTTCATCAACAAGCCGGACACCATGGTGGCCGAGCTCGACGGCCCGCTGCTGCTGCTGGTCGACAAGAAGATCTCCAACATCCGCGAAATGCTGCCGGTCCTGGAAGCCGTTGCCAAAGCCGGCCGTCCGCTGCTGATCGTGGCTGAAGACGTCGAAGGCGAAGCCCTGGCTACCCTGGTCGTCAACAACATGCGTGGCATCGTCAAGGTCGCAGCCGTCAAGGCTCCGGGCTTCGGCGATCGCCGCAAGGCCATGCTGCAGGACATCGCCATCCTGACCGGCGGTACCGTCATCTCCGAAGAAGTCGGTCTGAGCCTGGAAGGTGCCACCCTGGAGCACCTGGGCAACGCCAAGCGCGTCGTCCTGAGCAAAGAAAACACCACCATCATCGATGGCGCTGGCGCCCAAGCCGACATCGAAGCTCGCGTCCTGCAGATCCGCAAGCAGGTCGAAGAGACTTCCTCCGACTACGACCGTGAGAAGCTGCAAGAGCGTCGTGGCCAAGCTGGCTGGCGGTGTTGCCGTGATCAAGGTTGGCGCTGCCACCGAAGTCGAGATGAAAGAGAAGAAAGCCCGCGTTGAAGACGCCCTGCACGCTACCCGTGCTGCAGTGGAAGAAGGCGTGGTTCCTGGCGGCGGCGTCGCTCTGGTGCGTGCTCTGCAAGCCATCGAAGGCCTGAAGGGCGACAACGAAGACCAGAACGTCGGTATCGCTCTGCTGCGTCGCGCTGTTGAAGCTCCGCTGCGCCAGATCGTTGCCAACTCCGGCGACGAGCCGAGCGTGGTGGTCGACAAGGTCAAGCAGGGTTCGGGCAACTTCGGCTACAACGCTGCTACCGGCGTGTACGGCGACATGATCGAGATGGGTATCCTCGATCCGGCCAAGGTCACCCGTTCGGCTCTGCAAGCTGCTGCTTCCATCGGCGGCCTGATGGTCACCACCGAGGCCATGGTTGCCGAAGTGGCTGACGACAAGGTTGCTCCGGCCATGCCGGACATGGGCGGCATGGGTGGCATGGGCGGCATGATGTAAGCCACCCGGCACCTGCTGTAGGAAAAAGCCCCGCCTAGGCGGGGCTTTTTCATGGGCGCAGGTTATGCCAGACTGCGCCGCAGGAGATGGCATTCCTCCTTCAACCGCCCTCGTGGCTGATGATGCCTACGCATTGACCTGGAAAGGCGCGTAGGCGCTCGCCTGCAGCCTGTCCAAAACACCTTCCCAGGACAGGACCATGTGGAAATCCATTGTCGCCGTCTCACTCGGAGCCGCCCTCGGCGCACTGCTGCGCTGGGTGCTCGGGCTCAAGCTCAATACCCTCCTGCCATCCATGCCGCCAGGTACGGTGGTCGCCAACCTGGTTGGTGGCTACATCATCGGCGCAGCCATCGCCTTCTTCGCCAACACCCCCGGCCTGGCGCCAGAATGGCGGTTGCTGATCATCACCGGCTTCTGCGGTGGCCTGACGACCTTCTCCACCTTCTCGGCTGAAGTCGTCGTGCTGTTGCAGCAGGGGCGTCTCGCCTGGGCAATGGGCACCGTTGCCACGCACCTCGCTGGTTCTCTGTTGATGACCCTGGCCGGGCTCTGGTCAGTGCACGCGCTGATGGGCCGTTAGGCCCTGGGAGGAAAGATGAACGGCTATCAGTTGAAGTTCTTCACCCAGCAGGATCGCAAGCATGCCGGCCTGCCGCTGGCCCAGTGGCTGCTGGAGGAGGCGCGCCGGCAAGGCGTTCGCGGCGCCACCCTGATGACGGCCAGCGAAGGATTCGGCAAGACCGGGCGCATTCATTACGCGCATTTCTTCGAGCTGGCCGACCAGCCGCAGGAAGTCACCATGGCGGTGAGCGAGGAGGAGTGCGAGCGCATCTTCGAGGCGATTCGCCAGGCGGGCGTGAAGCTGTTCTACGTGAAGACGCCGATCGAGTTCGGCGTCACGGGCGAGGACGACTGACTCCCGCCTGGCTACTGCATTCAGCGCGTTGCGTCCGAGTGCTACCGTGTCAGTGCGAGCAAGTGTGAAAAATCCGTCAAAGGCGCTTAAGTTCCATTTAAGCCAGTTACGCTAGAGTGCTGTTCGCGAAAGGAGAGCACATGCGCATTCTGTTGGTTGAAGACAATCGGGACATCCTGGCCAATATGGCCGACTACCTGGGCCTCAAGGGCTACACGGTGGATTGCGCCCAGGACGGCCTGTCCGGATTGCACCTGGCGGCGACATCCCATTACGACCTGATCGTGCTGGACGTGATGCTGCCGGGGCTGGACGGCTTCACCCTGTGTCGCCGCCTGCGCGAAGATGCGCGCCGCGACACCCCGGTGATCATGCTCACCGCTCGCGACCAGCTGGATGACCGTCTGCAGGGCTTCCGCTCCGGCGCCGACGATTACCTGCTCAAGCCCTTCGCGCTCTCCGAACTGGCCGCCCGCATCGAAGCGGTGCTGCGTCGTAGCCAGGGCGGCGGGCGTCGCGAGCTGCAGGTCGCTGACTTGAGCTACAACCTCGACACCCTCGAAGTGAACCGTGCCGGCAAGCCGCTGAAGCTCAACCCCATCGGCCTCAAGCTGCTGGCGGTGCTGATGCAGAAGAGCCCGCACGTGGTGCGCCGCGATGTCCTCGAGGAAGCCGTCTGGGGGGATGACTGCCCCGACAGCGACAGCCTGCGCAGCCATGTTCACCAGTTGCGCCAGGTAATCGACAAACCCTTTGCTTCCTCCCTGCTGCACACGGTGCATGGCGTCGGCTACAAGCTGGCGGAGGAAGCGCATGGAGTATAAGCAGAGCCTTTCCCGACGGATTGTCTTTGCCTTCGTACTCATGACCGCCGCCGTTGGCGGCCTGTTTTCGGTGGGAATCGTCGGCGTCGTTCATATCGTCGAAGAGCGCCTGATTTCCCGCGACCTGGGCGGTGAACTGGACCGCATCATCAATGAGGACCTGGGCAACGGCCAGGCTCCCAAGCTCGATCCGGGCATGCGCTTCTTCATCAGTGATGGCGCTGGCGTCTATGCCATGCCGCCAGCGCTGCGCCGGCTGGACGAAGGCTTCCACGAAGTCTTCGACGGCGAGTTGTCCTTCCATGCGCTGGCGCGAGACGTCGACGGTCGTCGTTTTGTCCTGCTGCAGGACCAGAGCGACTTCGAGGCGCGCGAGCAGATCCTCTATGCCGCTGTGGTCACCGGTTATGTGCTCAGCCTGGCCTTGTCCGGAGTATTGGGCTGGCTGCTGGCGCGCAAGGTCATGGAGCCGGTATCGCGCCTGGCGCGGCAGGTTCGCCACCGTGACCAGTTGCTGGAGTTGGCGCCGCCGATGTCGCCGGACTACGCCAATGACGAGGTGGGCGAGCTGGCGGCGGCTTTTGATTACGCCATGGGCCGGCTGCACGACGTGCTGACCCGGGAGAAGCTCTTTACCAGCGATGTCAGTCACGAACTGCGTACCCCATTGATGGTGATCGCTACCAGTTGCGAACTGCTGGCGGAAGAGCCGGGGCTCAGCCCGCGGGCGCGCGCCCAGCTGGCGCGCATGAACAGTGCCTGCGAAGAGATGCGCGATCTGGTGCAGACCTTCCTGATGCTGGCGCGTGCCCAGCGCAAGGACATGGCCATAGTGTCCCAGGCGGGATTGCGGAAGATCGGCGACGAACTGGTCGCACAGTGGCGTGGCCCTATCGAAGCGAAGGGCCTGACCCTGGAATACAGCGTCAACCAGGAGATGCCCGGGCAGTTCAACGCGCCTTTCCTGCGTTCGGTAATGAGCAACTTATTGCGCAATGCCATGCATTACACCGAAAGCGGCAGCATCCGCTTACAACTTGGGCCGACCGGATTCTGGGTCGAAGACACCGGCGCCGGCATCCCGGAAGAACAGCGCGAGCGCGTCTTCCAGCCCTTCGTGCGTGGCCAGAACCCGCGTGGTGAGGGGCTTGGGCTGGGGTTGTCGCTGGTCAAGCGGATCTGCGCGTCCGAAGGTTGGGACGTCACGCTGCGTCCGGCCGAACCCCATGGCTGCCGCTTCGAAGTTCGCCTAGCCGTCGTTTGACAAAAACTTCACAAGTGCATGACCCGGCTGTGACAGGCTGGTTTGTATCGTTCGCCCTGAATTCGGGAAAGGTAAATATCCGATGACTGAAAAACCCGTCGACCTGGAGTTCTCCCAAAAGTACGACCGCCAGCACGCAGAACGTTATCTGCGTAAGCACCAGGCCGGACTCTCCCGGAAACTTTCCCATTGGCGCGATGTCCAAGTCGCCCGCCAGGCTCTCAAGCTTGCTGGCCAACCCAACCTGGTACTCGATCTGCCGTGCGGTGCCGGTCGCTTCTGGCCGATGCTGGCCGAAAAGGAGAACCGGGTGATCATCGGGGCGGACAATTCCCCGGACATGATCGCCGTGGCCTGCGCCGGTCAACCGAATGAGGTTGTAAAACGCGTCCGACCTTTGCAGACTTCCGCGTTTGCCATTGATTTGCCCGACAACGCCGTCGATAGCATCTTCTCGATGCGCCTGATGCACCATATCGGCGAATCTGATGATCGTTTGACGATGTTGCGCGAATTTCACCGCGTAACCCGTGACTCGGTAATCCTGTCGATGTGGGTCGATGGCAACTTCAAGTCCTGGAAACGTGCTCGCGCCGAGTCGAATCGCAAGAAACACGCCTACCAGAACCGCTTCGTGATTCCCGCCAAGACCATCGAGGCGGAGTTCCGCCAGGCTGGTTTCAAGGTCCAGGATCACATTGATTTCGTCCCGCTCGTACACATGTGGCGGGTCTACATTCTGCGTAAGGAGTGATGGATGGCCGTTGATCTGGCTTCGCTGCAGCAAATTTCCGGTGAGAACGCCATCGACCGTTGGCTCCAGGTGCCCGGCAAGTGGGTCGAGGAACCCAACCGTCGGCGCGGCGGCGAAAGCGGCGTGCAGCGAGTCCTGACCTCCGACGGCCGGATGCTCTATCGCAAGCAGCAGATGGGCCACATCTACCGCGATCTGCTGCATCCCTTCGGCTATCCCACCGCCATCCGCGAACGCAATGCGCTGAAGGCCGCCGAAGCACTGGGTGTGAGAGTGCCGACCCTGGTCTACGCCGGCTGCCGCAAGGTGGACGGCGAATGGCAGGCGCTGCTGGTCACCGAGTCCCTGGACGGCTTCAGCAGCCTGGAAGATTGCTACGCCCGTGGCGACCAGGAGCGCTGGGGCGAAGCCCTGCACCAAAGAATTCTGCAACATTACGGTAGTACCCTTGCAAAGCTTAACGCCGGCCGTTGGCAGCATGGCTGCCTCTACCTGAAGCACGTGTTCGTGAAGGTGGACGGCGACAAGATCGAAGTGGCCCTGATTGACATGGAAAAAGCCCGCCAGCGCTTCAGCGCCCAGCGTGCCGCCCGTCACGATCTTCGCCAGGTGAAACGCCGCTCGTCGTGGACAGAGGCGCAATGGCAGGCCTTTGTCTATGGTTACCAAGCGGCGTTTGGCAGCGCCATCAAAGGGTTGCAGACATGAAGTTAGAAATTACGCGAGGTTTGCTCCTCGTCGGTGCGCTCGGGGTGGCAACCCTGGCGGCGGCGGCCTGGCATGAGCCGGGGCCTTCGGTCATTTCCGGAAAAGGTGGCCTGGACAGCTGCCCGATGCCGCCCAACCTGCGCGCCAAGCAACAGGACATCCGTCCGGATGACGACCTGCTGCTTTTCCTGTTCGGGATGTCGCAGAGCAAAGCACGCTGATTTCTGATTCCAACTCAAAACCCCGCCCAGGCGGGAGTTTTTTGTGGGCGACGGGTTTAGACTGCCGATTCAAGCCTGCAATGAGATGAGCATGAGCGACAGCGCATTTTCCCGGCGGATCGTGCAGAACCTGCTGGATACCGACTTCTACAAGCTGAGCATGATGCAGGCGGTGCTGCACAACTACCCCAACGCCGAAGTAGAGTGGGAGTTCCGCTGCCGCAACGAAGAGGACCTGCGCGCCTATCTGGACCCGCTGCGCGAGCAGATCGAGCAGTTGGCGGAGCTTTCCTTCGCACCGCAGGACCTGGCTTTCCTCGAGCGCATCCCGTTCTTCAAGCCCGATTTCATCCGCTTCCTCGGTCTGTTCCGCTTCAATCCCCGTTATGTGCAGCTGGGGGTGGAGAACGAGGAGCTGTTTCTGCGCCTGAAAGGCCCGTGGCTGCATGTGATTCTCTTCGAGGTGCCGCTGCTGGCGATCATCAGCGAAGTACGCAACCGCCACCGTCATCCGGGCACGACGCTGACGATGGTCAGTGAGCGCCTGCAGGAGAAGTTCGACTGGCTGCGCAAGGAAGCCAGTGCCGAAGAGCTGGCGGGTTTCAAGATGGCCGACTTCGGCACCCGACGCCGCTTTTCCTATCCGGTGCAGGAAGTGGTGGTGCGCGGTCTGCGCGATGGCTTCCCAGGCCATTTCGTCGGCACCAGCAACGTCCACCTGGCCCGCGAGCTGGGAGTGAAGCCGCTGGGCACCATGGCCCACGAGTGGCTCATGGCGCACCAGCAACTCGGTCCACGGCTGATCGATAGCCAGGCCGCTGCGCTGGACGCCTGGGTTCGCGAGTACCGCGGCCAACTGGGCATCGCCCTGACCGACTGCATCACCATGGAAGCCTTCCTGGCGGACTTCGACCTGTACTTCGCCAAGCTCTTCGACGGCCTGCGCCACGACTCGGGCGACCCGCTGGAGTGGGCGGAAAAGGCCATCCGGCATTACGAGCATCTGGGCATCGACCCGCTGACCAAGACCCTGGTGTTCTCCGATGGTCTCAACCTGCCGCGCGCGCTGGAGATATACCGGGCGCTGCGCGAGCGCATTGACGTCAGCTTCGGCATCGGCACGCATTTCACCTGCGATGTGCCGGGCGTGCAGCCGATGAACATCGTGCTGAAGATGACGGCCTGCAACGGCCACCCGGTGGCGAAGATCTCCGATGCGCCAGGCAAGACCCAATGCAAGGACGAGAACTTCCTGCATTACCTCAAGCACGTCTTCAAAGTACCGGGATAGCCGATTGCGCGGCACGCCGGGACACGCCGATCTTGTTCAAGCACTCATCGCGACAGGCCTACTGGCGCGACAGGCCCACTGAAGGGGAACAACGGATGTCAGCCACCAACGAACTCATCATCGGCGCAGGGCCCGACGGGCAGCCGGTCGGCCAGTCCTGGAAGCTCGCCAACCGCCACGGCCTGATCGCCGGCGCCACGGGCACCGGCAAGACGGTCACGCTGCAGCACCTCGCCGAGTCCTTCAGTGACGCCGGCATCGCGGTGTTCGCCGCCGACATCAAGGGTGACCTGTGCGGCATCGCCGCCGCCGGCAACCCACAGGGCAAGGTGGCCGAGCGCATTGCCAGCATGCCCTGGCTGAACCACAAGCCCCAGGCCTACCCGGTGAGTATCTGGGACGTGGCCGGGAAGACCGGTCATCCGCTGCGCACCACGCTGTCGGAGATGGGCCCGCTGCTGCTGGCCAACCTGCTGGAGCTGACCGAAAGCCAGCAGGCAGCGCTGTTCGCCGCGTTCAAGGTGGCCGACCGCGAAGGCCTGTTGCTGCTCGACCTGAAAGACCTCAAGGCGCTGCTCAACCACTTCAAGGAAAACCCGGAAATCCTCGGTGAGGACCGCGCGCTGTTCACTGGCGCCTCGGCCCAGGCGCTGCTGCGGCGCCTGGCTCTGCTGGAGCAGCAGGGCGCCGAGGACTTCTTCGGCGAACCGGCACTGCAACTGGAAGACCTGTTGCGCCCCGAAGCCGACGGCCGTGGCCGCATCCACCTGCTGGACGCCAGCAAGCTGGTGCATGACGCGCCCAAGGTCTATGCCACCTTCCTGCTCTGGCTGCTGGCCGAGCTGTTCGAGCAATTGCCTGAGCGCGGCGATGCGGACAAGCCCATCCTCGCGCTGTTCTTCGACGAGGCGCACCTGCTGTTCAACGGTACGCCCAAGGCCCTGCAGGATCGCCTGGAGCAGGTGGTGCGGCTGATCCGCTCCAAGGGCGTGGGCGTGTACTTCGTCACCCAGTCGCCCGGTGACCTGCCGGACGACGTGCTGGCGCAATTGGGCCTGCGCATCCAGCACGGCCTGCGTGCGTTCACCGCCAAGGAACAGAAATCCCTGCGCGCGGTGGCCGATGGCTTCCGCCCCAACCCGGCGTTCGACACCCTGAAGGTGCTCACCGAACTGGGCATCGGCGAGGCGCTGGTCGGCACGCTGGAAGAGAAGGGCACGCCGGCGATGGTCCAGCGCGTGGCCGTGGCTCCGCCGCAGTCGCGCATCGGCCCGCTGACCGACGCCGAGCGTGCTGACGTCATCCGCCGCTCGCCGTTGGCAGGCCGTTATGACCAGCCGATCGATCGAGAGTCCGCCTACGAGAAACTGACCGGCCGCGCCGATGACAAGATGGCGTCGACCCAGGAGGAAGGAAGAGAAGGGCGCTGGCACCGATTTCAGCGGTATGGCCGGGGAAATCCTCGGTTCGCTGGCCAGTCAGGTCAGCAAGACGGTGGTGCGCCAGGCAGCGAACCAGATCGGCCGGCAATTGGTGCGTGGGCTGATGGGCGCGCTGTTGGGCGGTAGCAAACGGCGGTAACGACGGAGTCATCCTGTAGGAGCGGGCCATGCCCGCGATCGCGCGTACGGCGCGCTCCTACAGAAATGAAAAAGGCGCCGGAGGGCGCCTTTTTCATTGTTTCAGCCATCAGATGCGGAAGCTGTCCACCAGCTGCCGCAGGCGGCCGGCCTGGTTCTCCAGGTCGGCACAGGCGCGCAGGGTGGCCTGGAGGTTTTCCACACCTTCCTGGTTCAGGGTGTTGATCTCGGTGATGTCCATGTTCAACGAGTCGACCACGGCGGTCTGCTCCTCCGTGGCGGTGGCGACCGACTGGTTCATCGAGTCGATCTCGCCGATGCGGTGGGTGACGCTGGCCAGGCGCTCGCCGGCGCGGTTGGCAATCTCCACGCTCTCCAGGCTGTAGCGCTGGCTTTCGGTCATGGTGTCCACGGCTTCGCGGGCGCCGACCTGGAGTTCCTCGATCATCTTCTGGATCTGCTGGGCCGATTCCTGGGCGCGGTGGGCGAGGTTGCGCACCTCGTCCGCCACCACGGCGAAACCGCGGCCGGCTTCACCGGCGCGGGCGGCTTCGATGGCGGCGTTCAGGGCCAGCAGGTTGGTCTGCTCGGAGATGCCTTTGATCACTTCCAGAATCTGCCCGATGTTCACCGTGCGGCTGTTCAGCGACTCGATGTTGGCGCAGGCGGAGCTGATCTTGTCGGACAGCAGGTTCATCGCGCTGATGGTCTGCTCCACCACCTGGCGGCCATCGCCGGCCTGGTGCGAGGCGTCGGTGGCGTGGTGGGAAGCGTCGGCGGCGTTGCGAGCGATTTCCTGGGCGGCAGCGCCCAGTTCGTAGATAGCGGCCGCGACGCTGTTGGTGCGATTGGATTGCTCGTCGGAGTTGCTCATGGACGAGTTGGAGGCGTTCACCACCAACTGCGAGACGTCGTGCAGCTGGCGTGCGGTGGAGGCCACCTCGCGAATCGATTCGTGGATGCGTTCGACGAAACGGTTGAAGGCATTGCCCAGCACGCCGAACTCGTCGTTGCTGGCGACCTTCAGGCGCTTGGTCAGATCGCCTTCGCCCTGGGCGATGTCTTCCATGGCGCGGCCCATGGTGGTCAGCGGCTACGAGTCGATTACGCGATCAGCATGCCCAGCCGGACAGGATGGCGACGATGGCGATGGCGGCGGCAATGATGGCCGAGGTGCGGAACTTGCTCAGCATGGAGTAGGCGGCGTCCTTGTCGATGGACAGGCCGATGTACCAGTTCACCGACGGCAGGCCCTTCACCTGGGTGAAGCTGAGGATGCGCGGTCTGACCATTGAGCTCGGCCTCACTGAAGCCTCCGCCGATCTTCGGGGTGTTCTGCGGATAGACGTCGGAGAGGGACTTCGTGATGAAGCTCTTGTCCGGGTGCACCAAAATCTTGCCGTCGCCGCTGACCAGGAAGGCGTAGCCCATACCGCTGAAGTCCAGCGAGTTGATGATCTGTACCAGGGTCTGCAGGCCGAGGTCGCCGCCGACCACGCCCACGGTCTTGCCGGCGGCGCGGGCCGGGGTGGCCACGGTCATGATCAGTTCCTGGGTGGCGGCGTCGATGTACGGCTCGGTCAGCGTGGTGCCGCCGGCCGCGACGGCATCCTTGTACCAGGGGCGGGTGCGCGGGTCGTAACCGTCAGGCATGGCGCTGTTGGGGCGCATGGTGAAGGTGCCGTCTTCCTGACCCAGGTAGGTGAAGTTGAAGGTCTTGCGCAGGGTGTCCTGCTCCAGCAGCGCGCTCAGGTGTTCCGGCGTGCTGTCGCGGGCGATGGTCTGCGCAGTGCTTTCGATCAGCAGCAGTCGGCCGCTCAGCCAGTTCTGGATATTGCTGGCGCTCACGTCGCCCATTTCCCGCAGGTAATCCTCGAGGTCCTCGCGGATCGCGTTGCGCTGCAGGTAGTCGTTGTAGAGGGTGAAGAGGGCGAATGCCGAGAAAACAACAAGCGAGGCGGCCAGAAGGATCTTATGGCTGAATTTCAGGCTCTTGATCATGCTGCGAGTCCGGAAGTAGTGGGATGCCTGAGCGGCGTTGGTCCGGGCGACAGATCCGGTGTCGCCGCAGAACGTCCGTCCCCGTGGTGTGAAACGGACGGCGCCGGCGCGGCGGATAGCCGTGCGGGCGTGGCCGGAACTCCCTTGTGCCGGCGGTGACGACAGGCCCGGTTTGTTGGTTGCTATCAAAGGCCTTCACCCTTGATTTCGGCGTGCCCGAGGGAAGCTTGAAAGAGTCGGACGAACGGTAGGGGTGGCTCTGTGGCGGGTGTTTCAGCGGTGATACAGGCAGTGTGTTCGGAAGCGTTGCCTGTCTTGTCCGACGATGGCGTCCCCCCGACCGGTGGTGATTCGGTGTAGGAGCGGGCCATGCCCGCGATCGCGCGTACGGCGCGCTCCTGCAAAAATGAAAAAGGCGCCGGAGGGCGCCTTTTTCATTGTTTCAGCCATCAGATGCGGAAGCTGTCCACCAGGTGGCGCAGGCGGCCAGCCTGGTTCTCCAGGTCGGCACAGGCGCGCAGGGTGGCCTGGAGGTTTTCCACGCCTTCCTGGTTCAGGGTGTTGATCTCGGTGATGTCCATGTTCAGCGAGTCGACCACGGCGGTCTGCTCCTCGGTGGCGGTGGCGACCGACTGGTTCATCGAGTCGATCTCGCCGATGCGATGGGTGACGCTGGCCAGGCGCTCGCCGGCGCGGTTGGCGATCTCCACGCTTTCCAGGCTGTAGCGCTGGCTTTCGGTCATGGTGTCCACGGCTTCGCGGGCGCCGACCTGCAATTCCTCGATCATCTTCTGGATTTCCTGCGCGGATTCCTGCGCGCGATGCGCCAGGTTGCGCACTTCATCCGCCACCACGGCGAAGCCGCGGCCGGCTTCACCGGCGCGGGCGGCTTCGATGGCGGCGTTCAGAGCCAGCAGGTTGGTCTGCTCGGAGATGCCTTTGATCACCTCGAGGATCTGCCCGATGTTCACCGTGCGGCTGTTCAGCGACTCGATGTTGGCGCAGGCGGAGCTGATCTTGTCGGACAGCAGGTTCATCGCGCTGATGGTCTGCTCCACCACCTGGCGCCCGTCGCCGGCCTGGTGCGAGGCGTCGGTGGCGTGGTGGGAAGCGTCGGCGGCGTTGCGGGCGATTTCCTGGGCGGCAGCGCCCAGTTCGTTGATCGCTGCGGCCACGCTGTTGGTGCGGTTGGCCTGCTCGTCGGAGTTGCTCATCGACGAGTTGGAGGCGTTCACCACCAATTGCGAGACGTCGTGCAGCTGGCGTGCGGTGGAAGCCACTTCACGGATGGACTCGTGGATACGCTCGACGAAGCGGTTGAAGGCGTTGGCCAGCACGCCGAATTCGTCGTTGCTGGCGACGTTCAGACGCTTGGTGAGGTCGCCTTCGCCCTGGGCGATGTCCTGCATGGCGCGGCCCATGTCGGTCAGCGGTGCCATCAGCACGCGGATCAGCATGCCCAGCAGGAACAGGATGGCGACGATGGCGATGACGGTGGCGATGATGGCGGTGTTGCGGAAGTCGCTCAGCATCGCGTAGGCGGAATCCTTGTTGAGCACCAGGGCGACGTACCAGGTCACGCCCGGCAGGCCCTTCACCGGCGTCATGGAGACCAGCTGGTCCTCGCCGTTGATGCTGACTTCCTGCACGCCCGGCTGCACCTTGGGTGCGCCTTGCTGGTAGACCTCGCCGAGGCTCTTGAAGATCAGGCTGCTGTCCGGGTGCAGGAGGATCTTGCCGGCGTCGCTGACCAGGAAGGCATAGCCATCGCCGTCGAACTTCAGCGAGTTGATGATCGCGGTGATGGTTTCCAGCTTCATGTCACCGGCGGCTACGCCGACCAGCTGGCCGTTGCGCATGACCGGCATGGACATGGCAAGAATCTGCTCGTTGGTGCCGGCATCGAGGAAGGGCTCGGTGACGATCAGCCGGCCGGCAGCTACGGCGTCCTTGTACCAGCCGCGGGTGCGCGGATCGTAGCCGTCGGGCATCGGCGCATAGGGGCGCATGGTGAACACGCCGCTGGCGGCTTCACCCAGGTAGACCGATTCGAAGTTCTTCTGGAACACCTGTTGCTCCAGCACATGCTGGATACGCTCGGGCGTCGGCTCGCCATCGGCCAGTTGTGCGGCTTCCGCTTCCACCAGCTGGATGCGACCTTCCAGCCAGCTCTGGATATTGCTGGCGGTCAGGCTGCCGACTTCGGAGAGGTAGGATTCGGTGTCGGAGTGGATCGCGTCGCGCTGGCGCAAATCGTTGAAGAAGATGAAACAGGCGAAGGCGAAAGTGACCACGAGGGAGGCTGCCAGGAGAATCTTCCTGGAGAAGGACAGCGAACGAAGCATCGGTAAAGCATCCTGCTGCAAAACGGGTTTGAGCAGGGGCTATCGGCAGGGAGTGCTGTAACTTTAGAAGCTTTTTATAGACACAAGAACAAGTTCCCGCGCGGGTGCGCGGGAACTATGAATTAGGTAGTTCAGGAATAGCGGTTATTTCGCTTTTGCCACTTCAGTCTGAATGCTGGTCATGATGGTGCCCAGATCCGTGCCGATCAGAGCGGCTCCGGTGATAACAACCACCGAGATCAATCCCGCAATAACCGCATACTCGATTGCCGTCGCCCCTTCCTTGTCGGCCGCGAATGCCTTGGCCACGCAATACAGTTTCAGGGACAGGTTTTTTATTTTCAGGTCCATGGCGAGTGCTCCCTCGAATACCACCGGGGCGGCGCCCCGACTTCATCGTCAGGCTAGGCGCAGTATGGCTGAATGCAATTGGTCAAATAGCGCTAATACCAAAGTTATAGTCATGGCGAAGTAGAACTAACTGGGGATTGGAAATTTATCCGGCGTGGTTGACGCTCTAAACACAGCTACTAGATTCTGCTTTGGAACAAGTAAAAGCTGATTATGAGGAATGCTTCTTATCGAACTTCCTCGCCTGGCCGAAACAACAATAAAGGTCTGAAGGACGAGCACTGGCGGCGCCAGTGATAAGACTTCACACGACAAGGCCGTGGACCCACAGGTCCGCATCCCCGACATCACCCAAGGAAGTGGTCATGAATAGCAAGGTGCTGATGGTATTCGCCGGGCTGTTGTTGGTATGCGCAGGTGTGGTGGGTTACCTGGGGCTTCAAGTCGGCAAGCCTGCCGCGCCGGTGACCGGTGCCGTGCAGGAGGTGGCGCCGGCAGCGCTGGCCGAAGCGGACAAGCTGCAGCGCACCGCCGTGGTGGTGGCTGCCCGTGACCTGCCAGCCCTGGCGGTGATCGGCAAGGAAGACCTCACCGTGGAAATGCTGCGCACCGCTCCTGCGGGTAGCGTTCCCAAGCCTGAAGCCTTGATCGGCCAGCGCGTCTGGGTCGCCGTTCCGGCGGGCAGCATCCTCACCTCCGCCGTCACCGAGCCGGGCGGCCCTTTGGCCCGCACCATCCGCCCGGATGAGCGCGCCATGGCCATTGCCGTGGACGAGGTGATTGGCGGCGGCGGCTTTGTGCTCCCCGGCGACTATGTCGACGTCATGCTCTTCGTCCAGGATCAGCAGAGCACCGAGCGCAGCCTCAGCGCCCAGGTGGTGCTGCCCGGTGTGCGGGTTCTGACCTACGGCGAACAGATCGCCGTCTCCACCGATGGCCAGGCGCGCAACGCCGGCGACCCTAAGGACAAGACGCCCAAACCGCCGCGCACCGCCGTACTGGCGGTTCCCGCCGAAGCCGCATCGCGCCTGATGCTCGCCAGCCAGGCCGGTTCGCTGCGGCTGGCCGTGCGTAGCAAGGACGAGAACCTCTACGAGAAGGAGCAGCAGGGCCGCTATATCCAGGCCTCGCTCGGCGGCGCTTCCAGCCAGCCGATCACCCTCGAACAACTGATCGGCAAGCCGCTCCCGGCGAAGGCTCCAGCCGTGCGTCAGGTTTCCGCACCGCAGGTAGACGCTGGCGTAGTGGTCTACCGCGGCACCACCGTTTCCCGTGAAGCACATTGAGCAAGGAGTGCATCGATGTCCAAGCGCTTCATCCTTCCCCTGGTCGCCTTGCTGGCCTGTGCCGCCCACTCCGCGGCGCAGGCCGTACCGAGCGCGTGCGCGGGCTTCGCTGACCAGCAACTGAACCTCGACGTCGAACAGGGCGCCCAGCGCGACCAGCAGCTTCCGGTGCCGATCAAGCGCCTGGCCATCGGTGATCCGAACATCGCCGACGTGCAGGTGCTGGACAAGCGCGACTTCCTCGTCACCGGCAAGGCCGAAGGCCTGACCAGCCTGCTGATCTGGACCAGTTGCAGCGACCAGCCAATACGCACCGTGGTACGCGTTGGTGCGCGCGCGGTGGGCGACGTGGCCGGGGCTACCGGCGTCGGCGCCGGTAGCCTGCCCAACCAGGTGCAGACCGATATCCGCTTCGTCGAGGTCAGCCGCAGCAAGCTCAAGCAGGCCAGCACCTCGCTGATTCGCCAGGGCTCCAACACCTTCGTGCTGGGATCGCCGGGTAGCCTGAGCGGCGTGGAGGTTGATTCGCGTGGGGTTCTGGGCGGCGGAACCTTCGGTAATGCCAATGGTGGCTTCAACATCATCTGGGGTGGCGGCAGCAGCAAGTGGCTGGGTTTCATCAATGCCCTGGAAGGCAGCGGCTTCGCCTACACCCTGGCACGACCGAGCCTGGTGGCCACCAGCGGGCAGACCGCCTCGTTCCTGGCTGGCGGCGAGTTCCCGATCCCGGTGCCCAATGGTGACAAGGACACCATCACCATCGAGTACAAGGAGTTCGGCGTGCGCCTGACCCTGACCCCGACGGTGATGAATGACAAGCGCATCGCGCTGAAGGTGGCGCCGGAAGTCAGCGAGCTGGACTTCTCCAGCGGCATTCGCACCAACGACATCGCTGTGCCGGCGCTGACCGTGCGGCGCACCGACACCAGCGTGATGCTGGCCGACGGCGAGAGCTTCGTGATCAGTGGACTGATCAGCAGCAGCACCATCAGCAACATCGACAAGTTCCCCTTCCTGGGCAGCATCCCGGTGATCGGTGCGCTGTTCCGCTCCTCCAACCTGGACAAGGACGATCGCGAGCTGCTGATGATCGTCACCCCCCATCTGGTCCAGCCGCTGGCGGCCAATGCCGCGCTGCCCAAGCTTCCCGGCGAAGGGTTGCGCGACTACGACCCGGGGTTTGGCGAGTTCTACTTCCTAGAGGACGGCCGCTTCGACAAGCGCAAGGCCAGCAGCGGGATGTCGCACTGATGGATACCTATGAAGCGCTGACCCGCCAGAGAGCGGGAGGCAAGGCGAAGCAAGGGAGCACGGGCATGAGTCAGACATTCGTGGCGCTGGTCCAGCATGCCGGGGAGCAGGAATGGCTGCAGAGCAGCCTGGCCGGCTGCGGGCAGGTGGTCCTGGCGAACAGCGGGACGCTGGAGGAGCTGCTGTCGCTGCTCGACGTCACCGGTGCGACGGTCCTGTTCACCAGCCTGAACAAGGCCAACCTGGTCTCCCAGGGCTCGCTCATCGAGGGGTTGGTTTCTGCGCGGCCGCTGCTCTCGGTCGTCGCCGTCGGCGATGGTCTGGACAATCAGCTGGTACTGGCCGCGATGCGTGCTGGAGCGCGGGACTTCGTCACCTACGGCGCCCGCGCCAGCGAGCTGAGCGGACTGGTCCGCCGTCTCGGCGGGCGTCTGCCTACGGTGCCGGTGAGCGCCACCCAGCAGGGCGAACTGATCAGCCTGATCAGTGCCCGGCCCGACGCCGACGGAGCCTTCGTCGCGCTGCACCTGGCCCTGGCGCTGCAACGCCAGCCGGACCATCGCGTGCTGCTGGTGGACATCGGCCAACCCACCGGCGAGGCGTTGGCAATCCTCGGCATGGAGCCGTCCTTCACCTTCGCTGATGCGCTACGCAACCTGCGTCGCCTGGACCAGACTCTGATCGACAGCGCCTTTGCCCGCCACGAGTCCGGCCTGCGCGTGCTCAGCCTGTCGGACGAGCCCGGCGTGCTGGAGCGCATCACCACCGCCGAGCTGTATCTGTTGCTGGGCAACCTGCGCAGCGCCTTCAGCCATATCCTGATCAACCTCACTGGCGTTGCCGAAGGCGAACTCAGCGGCCAGCTGCTGATGCAGGCCAATCGAGTGCTGTGGCTGGTGGACCAGAGCGTGCCGTCCTGCAAGAAAGGCCTGGAACGCCTGCGCCGCCTGCGCGAGCGCACCCCCTCGCTGCCGCGTATCGAGCTACTGATCGAGCGTTACTGGGCCTCGGTGCCACCGGATGCCCCGGCGCTGGGCAAGATGTTCGGCCTGGAACTCTTCGGCGTGCTGCCGGCCTCGCCCGAAGCCCGCCTGCGTGCCAAGAACGTTGGCCAGAGCCTGTTCGACCTGGCCCCGCGTGATCCACTGACGGTGAAGCTGCGCGACCTGGCCGAGGCACTGGGCGCGGGCGTGGCCGAGAAGCGCGGGCTGTTCAGCTGGATCGGCCGGGCGAAGGCTGCACGTTCATGAGCCAGCATTACGGCGGTGGTCACGGCCGTCACGACCAGGACCTGCAGACGCTGAAGATGCGCCTGCACCGCTACATCATCGATGAGATCGACGAAGACGGCATGAACCTGCTGGAGGGCGCGCGGCCGGCGGTGGCGCAGTATGTCTCCGAGAAGGTCTGCGAATACGCCTCGCGCCGCCAGCTGGCGATCTCCCGCTACGAGCTGGACCGCCTCGCCGAAGAGGTGGTGGACGAACTGACCGGCTTCGGCCCGCTGGAAATCCTCCTGCGCGATCCGGGCATCTCGGAAATCCTGGTCAACGGCCCGGATCGGGTATTCATCGAGCACGAAGGCCGGCTGTACCAGAGCGACCTGCGCTTCATCGACGACCACCATGTGCAGCGGGTGATCCAGCGCATCCTCGCGCCGCTGGGGCGGCGCCTGGACGAATCCAGCCCGATGGTGGACGCGCGCCTGCCCGACGGCAGCCGGGTCAACGCGATCATCCCGCCGGTGGCGCTGGACGGCCCCTGCCTGTCGATCCGAAAGTTCAGCAAGGAGCTGCTCAAGAGCGCCGACCTGCTGGCCTATCAGAGCGTCGACGAAGCCATGCTGGCTTTTCTGCGCCAGGCCGTGGCGAGCCGCTGCAACATCCTCATCAGCGGCGGCACCGGCACCGGCAAGACCACGCTGCTCAACGTCATGAGCAGCTTCATCGACGAGCGCGAGCGCATCGTCACCATCGAGGACACCGCCGAACTGCAACTGGGCCACGACCACGTGGTGCGGCTGGAGACGCGTCCGCCGAATGCCGAAGGCTTCGGTGAGGTAACCGCCCGCGACCTGATCCGCAACGCCCTGCGGATGCGCCCGGACCGCATCATCCTCGGCGAGATTCGCGGCGTCGAAGTGCTCGATGTGCTGCAGGCGATGAACACCGGCCACGATGGATCGATGAGCACCGTGCACGCCAACTCGGCGATGGATTCCCTGCTGCGGCTGGAAATGCTGGTGGGGCTTACCGGCCAGCGTGTGCCGGAGCAGACCCTGCGGCAGATGCTCTGCTCGGCGCTGGACATCATCGTGCAGATCACCCGCCTGTCCAACGGCCGCCGCTGCGTCAGCGAGATCCTCGAGGTGCTGGAAGTCCGCGACGGCGTCTACGTCACCAACTCACTGTTCAGCCTCGACCGGCGCGGCACGGGGCAGTTCGTCCGCACCGCTCAGCCGGGCGGGTTGAAGTTTCGCCAGGTGCTGCTGTGAGCGGCGCCCTCTGGTTGGTCGTCGCCAGCCTGGCGCTGGCTGCGCTGGGCATGGCCCTGGCGGGCATGAGCTGGCGCGCGCGGCACCAGGAGCTGGTGATGCGCCGCCTGAGCGGAGAGAGCGTGGTCGCCGGAGGAGGGCGCGCCCGCAGCAGCCATTGGCTGGCGAGACGCATGCGCCGCGCGGGGATCACGGAGATGGGGCGCTGGTTGCTGGGAGCGGCGGCAGTCTCCGTCGTGCTGGGGCTTTTCGGGCAGCGCCTGGCCGGGCCGGTGGGCGCGCTCTGTGGCGTCGGCTTGGGCGTGCTGGGCTTCCATGGTCTGGTCAACCTGCTGTACCGCCGACGCCTGCAGAAGATGATCCGGCAGATGCCCAACTTCCTCGACCAGGTGGTGCGCAGTCTCCACTCCGGCCGCACGTTGGGCGATGCCATCACCCAGGCGGTGAATGCGGCCGACGATCCGCTGCGGGAAATCTTCTCGCTGGTGAACAACCATGTGCTGTTGGGCATCAGTCTGCCCGAAGCGCTGCAGGAGGTGGCAGAGCTCTACGACGTAGAGGAACTGCATGTGCTCTCCCTCGGCGTGGCGGTGAACCACCGCTACGGCGGCAATACCACCGATCTGCTGGAGAACATCATCAAGGTCATCCACGAGCGGGAGAAGCTCGGCCGTCAGCTGCGCGCCATGACCGGCGAGACCCGCATGAGTGCCCTGGTGCTGGCGCTGCTGCCGGTGAGCCTGGGTGCCTACATCCTGTTCAGCAATCCGGGCTACCTGATGAACATGTGGCACGACCATGGCGGCCGCTTGATGCTGCTGACTTCCCTGGGTTTGCAGGTGCTGGGGTGCTACACGCTCTGGCGCATGCTCAAGAGCGTCTGAGGAGGTCGGCATGCCCCTGATGTACGGATTGATGGTGGTCATCCTGGCCCTGGCGGCGATCCTTCTGTGGCTCTCCCAGAGCCGCGCTGCCGGGCGCGAGCAGCGTCTGATCCAGCAGCGCCTGGGTGGCGATACGCTGCCGCGCGGAGCCGGCCAGCGTGTGGCGCAGGCGTTCGACCGGATGAGCGACAGTGGCCTGGGCAAGCGCCTGCAGCTGCGCGACGAAGAGGTCCGGTTGCTGCTCAACCAGGCCGGCTGGTCCGGCAGCACGCCGCGCAATGTCTATCTGGTGTCGATCTTCCTGGTGCCTGTGCTGTTCGTGGCCATTGTCCTGGTAGTCCTCGCCACACCTGCGCACGCCCATACCTCGCCGCTGTTGCCTCTGTCCTTCGCCGCCGGCATCGGCTTCCTGCTGCCCAAGCGGATCCTGGCCTATTTCGCCGGCCAGCGTCGGCAGCGTCTGTCGGACGAAGTGATCCTGTTCATCCAGCTGATCCGCATTCTCTTCGACTCGGGCCTCACCGTGGAGCAGAGCCTGCGCGTGGTCTGCCGGGAAGGGCGGAACATCGTGCCGGTGCTGGTGGAGGAACTCGATGGCGTGCTGGTTCACGCCGAAAGCGGCCTGGACCTGGCCGACGAGCTGGAGCTGCTGAGCAAGCGTCTGGCGGTCGGCGAGCTGACGGACTGCTGCAATGTGCTGCGTCAGATGGTGCGCCAGGGCGGCAGCGCACGAGGCTCGCTGCTGACGCTCAAGCAACTGTTCGAGGACCGGCGTCTGACCGGCTTGCAGGAAAAGGTCAGCAAGATGTCGGCGAAGATGAGCCTGGTGATGATGACGCTGTTGTTCCCGGCGCTGCTGATCATCCTCGCCGGGCCCGGCTTCCTCGCGATTACCAAGGCCCTGGGGAGAATGGGATGAGAAACGCCTGCTTGATCGGCCTGCTGGGCCTGACGCTGGGTGGCTGCGCCAACTTCGACACCCTGGGTGGCGGCCCGAGCGTTGGGCAGAACTGCGACGAAAAGCTCGGCCAGTCGGTGGAGCTGCAGCTCAACCTGGCCCGTGAAATGCTCGACAACGGCCGCGCCCATGCGGCGCTGGCCAATCTGGAAACCTTGCCGCCGAACTCGCTGGAAGTGCGCGAAAGCAAGGCGCTGGCGCTGCGCCGCATCGGCGATCCCAAGGCGCGGATCGTCTACGAAGGTTTGCTCGGTACCTGCAAGGCAGCCGAGGCGCACCACGGCCTTGGGCAGATCGCCATGCGCGCTGGCAACACCGTGGAAGCCGAACGCGAGCTGCGTGAGGCGGCACGCCTGCAGCCAACCAACAGCTCATTGCGCAACGACCTGGGCTACGTCCTGTTGCGGCGTGGCGACATGGAAAAGGCGCGCTTCGAATTCATCACCGCCATGGAGCTGAATGAGCACGACAAATTGCCGGCCACCAACCTGCTCAGCGTCATGTTCATCCAGGGCGAGACCAATGAGGCCACCCGGTTGATCCAGAGCGTTGGGCTGTCCGCCGACCAGGTGCGCGCGGCCCAGGACCAGGCGAAGGACCTTCGCCCGATAAGCCCCGCCAGCCCGGCCAGTCAGCCGGCGGTGCAGGTCGAAAGCGTGAGCTACGTGAACGATCCGGTGGAGCAGGCGCATCCGGAGCTGGTCGAGTCGACACCGGCGGTGGCGCGCGACGCCAAGCTGCTGGTCAAGGCCCGCTGACATGGGCAGGGAGGGAAGGATGAAGACATGGATTCTGGCCGGCGCATTGCTGGCGACTCCGATGCTGGCCCAGGCGGTGGAAAACACCCGCACCGAAGCCGGCACTACCGCTCGAGACCAGCAGGAAGTGCTGACCTGGCTGGAACTGCAGAGCAGCGGCAAGGCCGCCTCGCCGCACCGGCAGAGCGCCACGCCAGCCGAGCGCGACCGCGCCTACCAGCGCTACCTGAAGAGCTATACCCGCGAGATTCCCGAGTATCTGCTCGACGACAACAGCTTCAGCACCGACAAGAACTGATCCCTTCCGGAGGCTGCCATGGGACGTAATCGGCAGCGAGGCGCAATCGGCGTGATGGCAGCGGGAACGCTGCTGCTGGCGCTGATCTGCCTGGCCCTGGTGATCGACACCGGGCGCCTGTACTTCGAACAACGCAAGCTGCAGCGCGTGGCGGACATGGCGGCGCTGGAAGCGGCTACCCAGGGTGGCATGTGCGGCTCGCAACTGGCCGCTGACATCCAGGGCTACGTTACCGCCAGCGCGGCGAAGAACGGCTTCGTGCCCGGCACCGGCGACACCCTGGTGGGGACGCTGGGCAGCGTCAGCTTCGATGCCGGCTATGGTGGTGCCGAGTCGCGGCGGGTGTTCAGCGCTGGCGGCAACCTTGCCGATTCGGTCCGCGTGCAGGCCACCCACAGTGTGCCGTCGAGCCTGGTGCTCAACGTCGCCAGTCTGTTCAGTGGGGCCTCGTCCACCACGGTGCTCAGCGCCCAGGCCGTGGCGCGGCGCTCGGCGATGGCCGGGATCTCCGCCGGCAGCGGCGTGCTGAGTCTGGACTCGAGCAACTCACCTCTGCTCAACGCGCTGCTCGGCGGCTTGCTGGGCACCAGCCTCAACCTGGACGTGGTGACCTACCAGGGCATCGCCGGGGCCAACGTCTCTCTGCTCGCCCTGAGCCAGCAGCTCAAGGCGGCGGGGGTGAACCTGGAGCTGGGCAAGATCGACAGCCTGCTGGGTGCCAATGTCACCGCCGCCCAATTGCTGACGGCCATGGTCAATGCGGCGGATGCTTCGCAACTGGCCGGGGTGAACACGGCGCTGCTGCGCACCGCGCTGGCGACCATCAACGTGCCGACGGCGAACCTGACTCTGGGGCAGATTCTCAGTGTGGTGGCGCCGGACAGCGTGCGAGATACGGCGCTCAGCGCCGGGGTCAACCTGTTGGACCTGCTGATGGCTACGGCGTTGGTGGCGAACAAGAACAATGCGGTGGACCTGGACTTGAAGGGCAAGAGCATTGCCGGTGTAGTACCTACTGTGAAGCTGAGGGTCATCTCCCCACCGGCCATCGCCATGGGATACCCAGGTAAGGACAGCGTTGGCAATTGGCGCACTGTGGCCAAGAACGCCCAGGTGCAACTAGAAGTAGGCGCAAACGCCAACCTGCTGGGGTTGAACCTGGTGAGGCTGGCGCTGAGCCTCAAGGTGGGTGTGGCGGAGGGCTATGCCGCACTGGACACAATTCAGTGTGGAGGAGTGGGTAAGCCAGTCACGGTCAACGTCAAGGCGCGGCCGGGTGTAGCGAGCGCCAGCCTCGATGTAAATGTCAGTCTGCTCTCCGGCGCCAATGGCAGTCTGGTCGGGGTGACCATCACCAACAACAGTACTGGAGCTAGCGGTAACAGTGCGTCGACGGCTACCCAATTCGCCATTCCAGGGGAGCAATCCATCAGCTTCCTGGTCAGCAGCCCAACCGATCTGCCCAGCGCAGTAAAAAGAGTGCAGAGCCCGCTGGGATCATCGTTGGGGACGGGGCTCACCAGTCTGGCGAACTCCCTGACCATCAAGGTCGAGGCAGGTGGTAACTGCAACAACATACTCAGTTGGCTGCTGTGCGCATTGAGCAGTCTGGTGAGTTCCATTGCGCAGTTGGCGCTCGATCTCACGGGGGCACTGGGTACGCTGGTAACCGCGCTGGGTCAGCAACTGATCGACCCGTTACTATCATTGCTGGGCATACAGACCGGCATCCTCGACGTGCGCCTGATCGACCTCCAGACCGGCGGCGCGGAGCTGCTGATCTGAAGGTCGTCGGCGACCGAGCCAGCGTCAGTGCACTGCGCTGCTCTGTGCGGCGGTGGGGGAGATGGCGAGGGCGAGTTGCGTGCGGTTGTGCATGTGCATCAGCCGCAGCACCTGGGAAACATACAGCTTCACGGTGTTCTCGGTGATCCCCAGGTCGTAGGCGATCTGGTAGTTGGTCAGTCCCTTGCTCACCAGGCGCGCCACTGCCTGCTGGCGCGGCGAGAGCTTGTTGAACAGCGGATTGTTCACCACCGGCGTCATCTGCTCGGCGTTGCTCGGCGCGGCACTCGCTGCGGGCTCGGCCTGCTCCTGCTTGAGCGCGCTGCTGTTGGCTGGCTGGCCACCACCATGGACCTCGTACTTGATCTTGTGGATATCCCGTGAAATCGAGTTGAGCGACTCGGCGAGGTACTCCAGGCGCTGGTTCACATGGCTCAGGCTGAGTTGGCTGCGGATGCGCTCGTGCAGGCGCGCCTCCAGGCGCTCCAGGCCCTTGAGCAGGTCCATCGGCGCCACCGGCTTCTGGTAGTAATCGGCAACACCCACGCGCATGGCCTCGATCACTTCCTGGCTGCCTTGCTGGCCAGTGAGGATGATGGTCTCGAAGAATCGCGTCGAACCGGCCAACTCCTTGAGTGCCTCGACCACGCGGATGCCATTGTCACGACCCAGGCCCAGGTCGCAGATCACCAGGCCGATCGAGGCATCATCGCGAAATTTCTGCAGGGCGCTGTCCTTGCTGTCGCTGACCGCACAGCGGTAGCCACTGTTCTCCAGCAACTCGGAGAGCTCGCTAGTGACCTGAGGCTCGTCATCAATGACCAGCACGCTGAAACGGCGATTGGCCGTTTTTTCCATGACTGCACGCTCCTTGAAAGAGTACTTCCATTATTTTTATCGTCCGGCCGTTCAATTACCGAAGCCGGCTCTTCCCATCAGGCGATAGGTGGTATTAACCCTTAGCATATAGTCGTTAAGTTTGGATTCTGCCAATTGTCGGAATCATATTTAATGGAGGAGCGGCAAAGTCGTCAGAAGACCGGCGAATAGCGCGAAGATGAAAGGAAATGACTTGAACTTTGACGGTCTCAGTGGCGCTAATTTCGATTTGCAATTAGCCGGTACATTGTCCGAATCAATCAAAAGTTTGCTGGCGAACATCAGCACCACGCAGAACAGGCAGGCCAGCGCCAGGGTGTACAGCACTGTCAGCGGGTCGCTGGCCAGGCCCAGGGCGATGAGCAGTTTGACGTCGGCTGCGCCCAGCTTTCCCAGCCAATAGCCCGGCACGCTGAGCAGCGCCGCCAGCAGCGCAGCGACCCCGGCTGCGAGCGGCGCGAAGCCTGTCAGCGTGTGGCCCGTGAACAGCAGGAACAACAGGGCGGCCAGCGCCCCGCCCAGGGTCAGCCAGTTGCTGACGCGCAGCCGGGTGAGGTCCTGATAGGCGCACAGCGCGAACCAGCCCAGCAGGCAGAGTTTGTACAGCATCGAGACTATCCTTATCCAGCAGGTGCGTTCGAAAGCGGCTACTTGGAGTTTTAAGGTATCTGGTAGGTCAGCGCTATATTGCAATTCAAGCCATATGAAATCGAATTTGGCGCGTAACGTTATTCCTGCAGGCCATGAGGGCGAATCCCGGAAGAGCGCCTAGTATTGCTCGGTAGTGGAATTTATCCGACGGCGAGTATCTTCAGTAAAGTTCTGCCGCGCCGATAAGTTGAACGATCATTCAAGTTGCAAGTTGGTCTGGGAGTATTGCGCATGAACGGAGTCGGCCGGCGTGACAGGCAGCGGGGCGCGGTGGCTATCGAATTTGCCGCAGTATTCGTCCTGTTCTTCGCCGTTCTCTATGGTCTGCTCGGCTATTGCGTGCCCTTGTTGATGTTGCAGTCGTTCAACGACGCGGCGGCGGCTGGGGCTCGGGTAGCCGTGTCGGTGAATCCCCAGGCGGCGGGTGGCTACAACGCCGCCCTGAAAGCGGCTGTGGATAACGCCGTGACCCAGCGCCTGAGCTGGATGCCCACGAGCTGGCGCAATGGCTGCTACAGCGGGCAGTTCATGGACACCCCGGTGACCGAAACGGTCTCGGGGCGCCAGTACACCCGCGTCCGGGTGTGCGTCAGCTATCCCTACGCCACCTCGCCCATCGTTCCGCTATTGACCCTGCCGGGAATCGGCACGATACCGCGCCTCCCTGACGTGCTCAGCAGCACCGCCAGCGTCCTGCTCTGAGGCACCGGATGTTCGATTTCTGGCGCTCCAGGCCTCGTGGCCAGCATGAGATGAACGACAACCCGGTACCGAGTCGTCCACTGGCGGCGCGCCGGCGGCCGGCGCTGCCGCTGGAGGAGCTGGCCGAGCCGGTGGTGACCGGCCACTGGGACCTGTGGCTTGAGCTGGACAGCCGTGACCGTGTCATCGCTCGAGGTGGCAGCCAGGCTCACCGGCTGTTGCCGCCGGTACCGGGCAACGGAGACCTGCCGGGGCTGGGTGACTATCTGGATCGGCGCATTCCCGGCGGCATGCAGGTGTCCAGCCTGCGCGGTGGCGAACGGCTCGACCTGGTACTGCGCAGTACCGGCGACCTGCCGCTGGTCTGTCGCTTCCAGGCTGTCCTGCAGGCCAACGAGCACTGCCTGCTGCTGGGTACGGACATCTCCGACCTGAACTGGCAGTCCGACAGCCAGCAACACAAGCTGCAATGCCTGAACCTCAGCAAGCTGTTGCCGGCGCGCCTGCGCCACAGCTCCCAACGCCGCCTCGGCGAGGCCGTCGGTGAGGTGCTGGAGGCGTTCTGCAGCAACTTCCACATGCGCAGCATGGCCCTGTTACTGGAAGCGCCGGACCAGAGCCTGCGGGTCTTTGCCTGCTACGTGCAGCCCGGTTTCGACAGCCTGTTGAGGGAAAACCTGGCGGTACCCGGCGATGAGTTGCGTGCCGCCAGCGGTGCCAGTCTGCTGGGAGCGGACGGCAGCCCGTCGGAGCTACTGCGCACCTTGTGCTGCACCCAGCTCTACCTGATCCCGGCACCGGTGCGCGGCGGGCGGTTGGCCGGGTTGCTGGCCGAACCGATGGAGCACGGCGGCAGCTGGCCGGGGTTGGCGCCGAGCGACTGGCAGTACCTGGCGGAGATCCTCACCAACCTCGTCCACGAGCGCACCGAGCTGCACACTCTGCGCGACAGCAGCCGGCGCCTGAGCCTGCTGCAGGACATGGTAGGCGGCGGCTGGTGGCGCTTGCGCGTCGACGAGGGCCTGTTCGAACTGTCGCCGGCGGTAGCGGCGAGCCTGGGGTTGCCTGCCGGGCAGCTGCAGCTGGCCTTGACCGACCTGCTGGGGCAGTTGCACCCGGCCGACGCCGATGAACTCAGCCTTCGCCTGCGTAACCTGCAGCCGGGTGGGCGTCTGGTCCAGGACCTGCGCCTGCGCGGTGCCGCCTCGACCCAGACGCGCCGCTGGCTGCGCCTGCAGGGCCGGAGGCAGGCGCGCGCCGGCGACCAGTTGATGGACGGCGTGCTGCTGGATATCAGCGAGGGCAAATTGCAGGAAGAGCAGGCTCTCGCCGCGCACGCCCGGCTGCGCAACCTGATCGACAGCGCACCGGTGGTGATCTACGTGCAGCGGGTAGAGGAGGGGCACCTGATTCCCGAGTTCTACAGCGAGAGTGCTGGCAACCTGCTCGGCCTCGACCTGCAGGGCCAGAACTGGCAGGCGCTGGCCGAACGGGTGCACCCCGAAGACCTGGAAACCTTCCTCGATCGCGGCCGCGAGCTGCTTCGCGAAGGCCGCGTGCGCACTGAATACCGGTTGTGCGACAGCGCCGGCGAATGGCATTGGCTTTACGACGAGGCCAAGCTGCTGCGCGACATCCAGGGCATCCCGCAGGAGGCTGTCGGCCTTTGGCTGGACGTCACCGAGCAGCACCTCGCCGCGCTGCAGATCGCCGAGAGCGAGGAGCGCTACCGCGTGCTGGTGGAGGACTCGCCAGCGCTGATCTGCCGTTACGACCCCGGCCTGCAGCTGACCTTCATCAACCACACCTTCGCCCAGGTGCTGGGCGAGCCGGTGGACGCGCTGCTCGGCCGGCGGCTCGACGAGTGGCTGTCGGAGCAGGATTGCAGTGCCCTGCGCGCCCGGCTGGTGGGCGGTGGCAAGGGCGCGGCGGACGACTCCTGGGAACTGCGCTTCTGCCTGCCCGGCCAGCGCAACCTCTGGCTGATCTGGTCGGACCGGCCGCTGCTGGATGCCGAGGGACGGCTGGTGGAAATCCAGGCCGTGGGCCGTGACAACACCGCCGTGCGCCACGCCCAGCAGCAACTGGCCCAGGGCGCGAAAATGGCCAGCCTGGGCGAGATGGTCAGCGGCATGGCCCATGAGATGAAGCAGCCGCTGCATGTCATGCGCATGTCCCTCTACAACGCACGGCAGAAGCTGGGCGAGCCCGACTACCTGAAGGAAAAGCTCGAGCGTGCCGACGCGCAGATCGACCGGCTCTCACGGGTGATCAGCCACATGGGCGTATTCAGCCGCAAGTCGGAGCTGGAAGCCGCACCCTTCGATCCCTACGACGCTTGCGAAGGCGCGGTCGCGCTGCTGGGCGAAAGCCTGACACAACAGGGCATCAGCCTGGAATGCCGACCACCGGCACAGCGGGTGGTGGTGCGCGGTTACTCCGACCAGTTGGAGCAGGTGCTGATCAACCTGCTGGCCAACGCCCGTGACGCACTGCTTGGCCGAGGAGAGGAGGGTGCGCGCTGGGTCGGTGTGTCGCAGGAGCCCTTCACGGATCCTGGCTGGGTGGAGCTGCATGTGCGCGACAACGCTGGTGGCATCGACCCGGCGGTAATCGAGCGCATCTTCGAGGCCTTCTTCACCACCAAGCCTATCGGCAAGGGCACAGGTCTGGGCCTGTCGGTAAGCCACGACCTGATCCGCAATATGGGTGGCAGCCTGTCTGTGGATAACTACAAGGGAGGCGCGCGTTTCGTCATCCGCCTGCCGCGACAGGCCGTCACGATTGAGTGACAGGAAATGAAAAACGCCTGCGGATGCAGGCGTTTTTCGTGGTGCGCGGCGCGAGGTCAGCCGATGAAGCGCGACGACAGCCAGAACAGGCCGGCGGACAGCGCGATCGACACGGGCAAGGTCAGCACCCAGGCCATGAGGATGTTGCGGATCGTGCTGCCTTGCAGGCCGCTGCGATTCGCCACCATGGTGCCCGCCACGCCCGAGGACAACACGTGGGTCGTGGAGACCGGCAGGCTGTAGATGTTGGCCATGCCGATGGCGGCGGTGGCGGTGAGCTGGGCGGCAATGCCCTGGGCGTAAGTCATGCCCTGCTTGCCGATCTTCTCGCCGACGGTGAGCACCACGCGCTTCCAGCCGACCATGGTGCCGATGCCCAGGGCCAGGGCCACCGCGATGATCACCCAGAAGGGCGCGTATTCGGTGGTGCTGGTCAGGTCCTTGCGCAGCTTCTCGAGGTCCGCTTTCTCGCGGGACGGCAGCTCGGACAGCTTGCCGACCTTCTTCGCGGTGTCGTCCAGGCACAGCAGGTAGCGGCGTACCTGCACGCGCTCGTCGTCGTTCAGGTCGTTGTAGCTGGAGACGCCGTGCAGGTCGCCCAGCAGGCCCTTGAGGGTCGCTTCGGTCTGCTTCGGCTCGCAGCGGTACAGGTCAGGCATGTCCGTTTCGCCGGCCTTGCCCAGTGCGAGCATCTCGCCGAGGGTGTCGGAGTGGCGGTTGTAGAACTGCTGCAGGTGGATGGCGGCGTCGCGGGTGCGCTCGATCTGGTAGGTGGTGCTGTTCAGGTCGAGGACGAACTTCGCCGGGACGATGCCGATCAGTACCAGCATGATCAGGCCGATGCCCTTCTGGCCGTCGTTGGAACCGTGCACGAAGCTCACGGTCATGGCCGAGATCACCAGCACCAGGCGGTTCCAGAACGGCGGGTGCTTCTTCTCGTCGACGTCGCGGCGGGTTTCCGGAGTCTTGTGCATCTTCGACAGCGGATACAGCCACTTCAGGCCGATCAGCAGGGCGCCCGCGACGATGAAGCCGGCCAGCGGCGAGAAGATCAGCGACAGGCCGATGTCGATGGCCTTGCCCCAGTTGATCCCGTCGGCCACCGGCACGCCGTTGATCAGGGCATTCGCCAGGCCTACGCCGAGAATCGAGCCGATCAGGGTGTGCGAGCTGGAAGCCGGGATGCCGAAGTACCAGGTGCCCAGGTTCCAGGTGATGGCTGCGGCGAGCAGCGAGAACACCATGGCCAGGCCGTGGCCGGTGTTCACGTTGATCAGCAGCTCCACCGGCAGCAGGTGGACGATCGCGTAGGCAACGCCGACGCCACCGAGCAACACGCCGAGGAAGTTGAAGATGCCGGAGAGGATCACCGCTCGGTACGGGGACATGGCCTTGGTGTAGATGACCGTGGCCACCGCGTTGGCGGTGTCGTGGAAGCCGTTGATGAACTCGAAGGCCAGGACGAATGTGAGTGCCAGCACCAGGCTGATACCCACCCAGACATCGAGTCCGCTGAAGAGATCGAACATGAAAATTCTATGACCGGTCGGAGACGGGGCGGCGATTATGCCAGAAGCTTGGAGCACCGTATTTAGCCTGAAACGGTTTCTCCAATTTGCGCGACGCCTCGTCGCACGGCGCTTTCAGGCAGGGTGGAAAAAGTTTGCAATGCTTCCACGCGGGCCGCCGGCCCATCGGATGAGTGTTTGCAGGCCAACTGGCGGGCTCCCCCACGGAGCGCCGCTCGCCCATCGCCTCAAGACTTTCCCACACCAGATTCGGGCGGGTCTTTCAGCCTGGGGCCGTACCTGCGATTTAAACGGAAGCGGCTTCCTGATCCTTTTTCAGTCTTTCTTCTTCGATTCTTTCCAGTTCCCGGTCGAAGGCCTTGTCCTGCACGCTGGGTCGCTTGCGCCAGGGTTTCTTGCCGGGTTCGGGCTGAGCGGCATAAAGGGTCACTTCGCCGCCCTGTTCATCCTTGAAACGTTGCTCCTGGCGCTCCAGTTCCGCGCGCAGTTCGTCTTTGGTCACGATCATTCCTGATGAAAAAAGCTGATGACTTGAAGAGGCTGACTAGCAGCTGATGACGATGGGCCGCTCGTTGGCAATCGATGCCCTGCCTGGGCGACACCCTGGAAGTGTAGACGCTCGACTTGCACTGGCGTGCCGGCTGCAAAAAACGGCGCGGATTATAACCTTTCGCGGGGGGAGGTCGGGCGAGGATCGCCGACGGACGGTTTCAGCCCGCTGCTGGCGCGGGCTGAACTCACCTCAGCCGGTGCGGCTGAGGTTCAGTTCACCGATCTTTTCCAGGCGTGCGCGAACGATGTTGCGGCTGATGCCCAGCAATCGACCGGTCTGCAACTGGTTGCCATGGCAGAAGTGGTAGGCGGTGCGGAACAGCACTTCCTCGACGTGCTCGTAGAGATCGGGCTTGTTGCTTTCGAACAGTTCCAGCAGCGCCTGCTCCAGGGTTGCCTCGACGCGGGGAGCCAGGGCGTGGGGGAAGGCTTCGTGGCGCAGGGCATCGTGGCGTGGCGCCGACGGCAGCTCGGCGAGTTGCAGGTCGCCCGGCTGCACCTGCTGGTTGCGGCACACCAGCAGGGCATGGTGGATGGCGTTCTCCAGCTCGCGAATGTTGCCTGGCCAGGTGTGGCCCAGCAGCTTGCGTTCGGCCTCGAGGCTCAGGGTCGCGCGGTTGTAGCCCAGGCGCTGGCAGTGCTCTTCGAGGAAGAACTCGGCCAGCGGCAGGATGTCGCCGGGGCGCTCGCGCAACGGGGGCAGACGGATGGTGGCGACGTGCAGGCGGTAGAACAGGTCCTCACGGAAGTGCCCGGCCACCACGGCGTCGGCCAGGTTGACGTTGGTGGCGGCGACCACTCGCACGTTGATCGGCACGGGTGTGCGCGAGCCGAGCCGCACGACTTCGCGTTCCTGCAGTACGCGCAGCAGTTTTACCTGCATGTTCAGCGGCAGGTCACCGATTTCGTCGAGGAACAGGGTGCCGCCGTTGGCCGACTCGAACCAGCCGGCCTTGCTGCTGGTGGCGCCGGTGTAGGCGCCTTTTTCGTGGCCGAAAAGCTCGCTTTCCACCAGCGTCTCGGAGAATGCGCCGCAGTTCACCGCGACGAAAGGCGCGCCGCTGCGGCGGCTGAGCTTGTGGATATGTCGCGCGACCAGTTCCTTGCCGGTGCCGGTCTCGCCGATGATCAGCGCGTTGGCTTCGCTGGGGGCCAGCCGCTCGATGCGGTTGAGCAGCTCCTGCGAACGCGGGTCCTTGAACACCAGCACCGTGGCGCGGACCGACTTGGTTTGCTCGCGGGCATTGGGAAGGGTCAACAGCGACATGGCAGGTTCCTGGCGTACCGAATGGGTGGCAGCGCCATACTGCGGTATTTTTGATATTTCAAAAAATTATCAATTCGAATTTATATATAACTGATTTTTAATTTTGCCTCGTGCAAGCCATCACGGGCCGGGAGGGATGAAGTGCAGCATCGCGTCGCAGCCCTCGCGAATGCTGGGCTGCAAGCTACGCTCAGAGTGGCAATTCCATCCTGGGAGACCACTCCATGACCACCGTTCGGATTCCGCTGCTCGTCCTGGCTCTGCTTTTTTCGGCGCAAGGCTTTGCCGCCACCGCCGCACAGACCGCGCAGCAGGAGAAGATGAAAACCTGTAACGCCGACGCCACCACCAAGGCGCTCAAGGGCGATGAGCGCAAGTCGTTCATGAGCACCTGCCTGAAGGCCGGCAGTGACAGCAAGGCGATGACACCGCAGCAGCAGAAGATGAAGTCCTGCAATGCCGACGCCACCACCAAGGCGCTCAAGGGCGATGAACGCAAGGCGTTCATGAGCACCTGTCTGAAGAAGTGAGGATGGCGCGCGGCAGTGCCGCGCGGGGCACGAAAAAGGGCAGCCTCGGCTGCCCTTTTCAATTGTGTCTGTCTCCTCGGCCCGGCATTACAGGCCCGAGAAAACTAGCCAGGCCGCAGCCATGGCGTAGAGGACGATCACCGCATCCATGCGCAGCGCAGGCGGGAGTCGCCGCATGAGGTTCATTTCTTGGCCACCGCAGACCAGAAGCCCTGGGCATTGCGGAAGGGCTGGCGGGCCATCTGTTCGGGACGGGTGATGCCATCGGCGCGCAGGGCGTTGACGAGGGCGGAAAAGGACTTGGCGCTGTAGCTCATGATCGGGCTCCCGATGCTTTCTCTCCTTGGGGTGGAGCTATGAAAACATTCGGGCCGCTATCGACGGAAATGGATCGTCTTAAGGGTGACCATCGATGAAATTGATGGAAGGCCAGGTCAGTTCCAGCTGGCTTCTGAATTGCCGTGCCTCCCCGGTGATCGGGTCGATGAACGCCAGTTGCCGGGCCAGCAGCTTCAGCGGCTTGTCGAAATCCTCCGGTGGCCGCTCGCCGCGCGGCGGCAGCGTCGGGTAGAGCGGGTCAAAGCACAGCGCCGCGCCCAGACCCGACATGTGCACGCGCAACTGGTGGCGCTTGCCGGACACCGGATGCAACCCATAGCGCCACAGGTCACCGCGCCGCTCCAGCACCTCGATCTGCGTTTCGCTGTTGGGCTCGCCGTCCACTTCCTGCATGCGGATGAAGGGATCCCCTTCGACCATCCTCGAGCGATGCACCAGCGGGAATTCCCGTTGCGGCAGCGCCGGGGCGATGGCCTCGTACATCTTGTCGATGCGTCGCTCGCGGAACAGCGCCTGGTAGGCGTCGCGGTTATCCGGGTTGGCGGAGAACAGCACCAGTCCGGCAGTGAGGCGGTCGATGCGGTGCAGTGGCACCAGCTGCGGGTTGTCCAGGCGCTTGGCGAGACGGGCGAGGAGGGTTTCCTCGACGTACTGGCCCGCGGGTGTCACCGGCAGGAAGTGCGGCTTGTCCGCCACCACCAGGTGATCGTCGGCATACAGGATGCTTTCCTGGAAGGGGATCGGCGCTTCCTGCGGCACCTCGCGGAAGTAATGAATGCGCAGGGCTTCGCGATACGGATGCGCGGGGCCGATGGGCTGGCCGTCGTTGTCCAGCACCTTGCCGCGCGCCATGCGGTCCAGCCAGGTGTCGCGGCTGATCGCCGGGAAGCGCGCGCACAGGCAATCGAGCACCGTCGTCCAGGGGCCGGCGGGCAGGTGCAGGATGCTGGCGCGTTGCTGGGCGGTGGAGAAGCGGGAGCTGGACATGCGGGGGCGACCGGGTTCGACAGGCTGCGCATTAGGCCGCAGCGGCGTGGCGGCCGTCAAAGCCGCCACGACTTCCGGTCGTTCCGGGGGCCGTTCTCAGGTGGGGATCGGGTTGATCTCTACCGTGATATGCGCCAATTCCTCGTGGACCTGCAGGCGCTGGCGCACCAGCTCGGGCGTCAGGTCGCCGCTGCTGGCGAGACTGAGGATGCAGGCGTAGCGGGACTTGCCCACGCGCCACAGGTGCAGGTCGGTGATACGCGCCGGAGAGGGCAACTCGGCGACTACCTCGCGGATTTCCTCCACCACCGGATCGTTCATCTCCGCATCCAGCAACACCCGGCCGCTCTGCTTGAGCAGGCCGACCGACCACACGGCCACCAGCACCGAGCCGACCATACCCATCAACGGGTCGAGCCAGGCGGCGCCCCAGATCAGGCCGCCGATCAGGGCGATGATCGCCGCCACCGAGGTGGCGGCGTCGGCCAGCACGTGCAGGTAGGCGGCGCGCAGGTTCAGGTCGTGGCCATGGTCATGGTGTTCATGGTCGTGGTGATGGTCATGACCATGAGCGTGATCATGGCCATGGTGATGATGCTCGCCGCGCAGCAGCCAGGCACAGGCCAGGTTCACCAGCAGACCGATGACTGCGATGGCGATGGCCTGCTGGTAATGGATTGGCGAAGGGGAGAGCAGCCGCGCCACGGACTCGAACATCATCAGCGCCGCCACGCCCAGCAACAGGATGGCGCTGGTGTAGCTGGCGAGAATCTCGATCTTGAAGGTGCCGAAGGCAAAGCGTGCGTCGCCCTTGAAACGCCGCGCCGCCACATAGGCGAAGAACGCCAGTCCCAGTGCCAGGGCGTGGGAGCTCATGTGCCAACCGTCGGCCAGCAGCGCCATGGAGTTGAAGATCCAGCCGCCGGCGATCTCCACCACCATCATCACGACGGTCAGCAGCGCGGCGCGCAGGGTATTGCGTTCGGCCAGGGGATTGCCTTCGTGGAACTGGTGGTCGTGGCGACCGTCTTGCGGGTGGGCGGCGTGCTGCATGATGATGGTCCGTAGGATCAGTCTGGATACTATACCCCAGTATACCTTTGGAGTTTTGACGTGGGACATACCATCAAGGACCAGAAGAAGCTGTTGACCCGGGTGCGGCGCATCAAGGGCCAGAGCGAGGCACTGGAGCGAGCGCTGGAGGCGGGCAGTGAATGCTCGGCGATCCTGCAGCAGATCGCCGCCATCCGCGGCGCGGTGAACGGACTGATGGCCGAGGTGCTCGAAGGCCACCTGCGCGATCACCTGGGCGCCGAGGATCGCACCGCGGAGCAGCGCCACGAAGACCTGGAACAGGTCATGGGCGTGCTGCGCTCCTATTTGAAGTAGAGCTGCCGCAGATGGCGGCAGGCGCTTTGCGGGTCAGTTGGACAGCCGCACTGCCAGCTCGTCGGCTTCCTCGGTCCAGTCCGAATCCTGCTGCAGCGCCTCGCGCAGGAACTGCGACTGGGCGGCGTTCCAGAACGGCGCGTCCGGTAGTTTCTGCCCCTCGGCGAGGCGGTGGCTGCCGAGGAAGGCGTCGATGTCCTGGCGCCCGTCGGGCAGGCCCAGTTGCTTGAACAGGGCGCTCAGGCTGTGCTGGCTGGTATCCATGACGATCTCCTTGATGCGTAGGGAGCGCGCCGCCACGGCGCGCGGCAATGGAACAACTATAGGAGCATCAGCCGGCGAGCAAGGTTCGGATTGGCAATCGGGGCGGAAATAGATAGCCTGCTTTCAATCGTCCCCGCACACGCTCCGCCACCCACCGTCAGGCCCGTCCATGAGCTCGTCCGAGCAGCGAACCGCCTCCGTCACCCTGCGCATCCTCGCGACCGTCTTGTTCACCTTTGTCCTGTTCCTGAGCATCGGCCTGCTGCTGCCGGTGCTGCCCGGCTTCGTCCACGAAGGACTGGGTTATTCCACCATCGTTGCCGGCGGCGTAATCGGCCTTCAGTACATCGCCACCCTGCTGTCCCGCCCGCTGGCGGGCTACGTGGCCGACACCTACGGGGCCAAGCGCGCCGTGCTCCATGGCCTGGGGGTGCTGGGCGCGGGTGGTGTGCTGGTGCTCGGCGTCCACCAGCTTCGAGTCCGTGACCTGGCTGAGCCTGACTTTGCTGCTCGGCAGCCGCCTGCTGTTCGGCCTGGCGCAGGGGCTGCTGGGCATCGGCACGGCGAGCTGGGGCATTGCGCTGGTGGGCACGCAGAACACCGCCAGGGTGATTTCCTGGAACGGCATCGTCAGCTACGGCGGCATCGCCATCGGGGCGCCGCTGGGCGTGACCATGTCGGCCTCGCTGGGCCTGTGGAGCCTGGGCGTGAGCATCCTGGTGCTCACCGCGCTGGGCTGGCTGGCGGCCCGCGGCCGGGACGAGGTTCCGACTATTCCCGGCACCCGCATGGCCTTCCATGCGGTGCTCGGCCGCGTGCTGCCCTACGGGATGTGCGTGATGCTCGGCTCCATCGGCTTCGGTACCCTGGCAACCTTCATCACCCTCTATTACGGCAGCCAGGGCTGGGCGAACCCGGCCTGGTGCCTGACGGCCTTCGGCGTCTGCTTTGTCGGCGCTCGGCTGATCTTCTCGGGCACGGTCAACCGTTTCGGCGGCTTCGCCGTCGCGGTGGTCTGCCTCGGCGTGGAGGTCTTCGGCCTGCTGTTGCTCTGGCAGGCGCCGGGGCCGGGCTTCGCGCTACTGGGTGCGGCGCTCACCGGTTGTGGCCTGTCGCTGGTCTATCCATCGCTGGGCGTCGAGGCGGTGCTGCGCATCCCGGCCAGCAGCCGCAGCGCGGGGCTGGGCGCCTACGCACTGTTCTTCGACCTGGCGATGGGTGTCGCCGGCCCGCTGATGGGGCTGGTCGCCGCTCGCCATGGCTACGCGTCGATCTTCCTGGCCGCCGCTGGGCTGGCGCTCTGCGGCTTCGTCATCTGCTTCGGCCTGCTGCGCTTTACCAGACAGCAGCATGAAGAGTTGCCCAAGGACTGAGCCTCAGAGAGCGTAGGAGCGGACTCTGTCCGCGATTGGGTTCCGGCGTGCCTGTGACCTATCGCGGACGCAGTCCGCTCCCACGTTCAGGCGCGGGATCACACCGGCGGGAAAGCCTTGAACACCTCCAGCGCTTCGGCCTGTTCCGCCCAGTCGTGCACCGCCGGATAGCTGTCCGCCGGGATGTCTTCGGAGTGCAGCAACTGCACGAAGGTCCAGGCTACTGCGATGCTCAGCCCGGCCTGGTCCAGTGGCGCGCCGGCGTCCAGCGACATCTCGCGCAATTCGCCTTCCAGTTGCGCCAGGGCGGCGTGCAACTGCTGGTCGACCCGCTCCTGCCAGGTGGCGAGCTGCTTGTCATCCGGCCGCTGCTGCTCGTAGTAGCGCTGCACGGCCTTCTCCATCACCGCCAGGGCCAGGCCCAGCAAGCGCGTGGCGCGCACCCGCGCGGCCGGCTCGGCAGGCATCAGGCTGCGACCGGCCAGGTGTTCGAGGCAATCGATGATCAGGGTTGAGTCCATCAGCACCTGGCCGTCGCCCATTACCAGGGTCGGCGCCTTCACCACCGGGTTGATGCCGCGGAATTCCTCGTAGGTACGGAACACCGACAGCGACTGGTGGCTGAATTCGATGCCGAGCAGGCGCAGGGTGATGGCGACGCGGCGCACGTAGGGCGAGTCGAGCATGCCGATCAGGTGCGGAAGCTTCTGTTGCATGGGCACATCCTGTTAGTGGAAATTGCATCGTGGCTGGCGCGGTTTTCCGCGCGATGGCCACGAATCTAGAGGCTTTTTCCGCTGGGAAATAGCGATGATTAGTGACCGATTCAGTTAGGAACGCTTACATGAGTGCAGTGCCCCCGCTCTCTGCCCTGCGTAGTTTCGAGGCCGTCGCCCGGCTCGGCAGCGTGACCCTTGCCGCCAGTGAACTGCATGTCACGCATTCGGCGATCAGCCAGCAGGTGCGCCTGCTGGAGAGCCTCCTGGGCATCACTTTGCTGCAGCGCGAGGGCCGTGGGGTGCGCCTGAGCGAGGAAGGCCGCCTCTACGCCCTGCAGATTCGCGGGGCGCTGCGCGATATCGCCGAGGCCACCCGCCTGGCGAAGGCGCGTCCGGGCGAGGATGAACTGGTGGTGGCGCTGACGCCGTCGTTCGGCCAGAAGTGGCTGCTGCCGCGCCTGCCGGGCTTTCGCGCAACTTATCCACAGTACCGCCTGCGCCTGCTGGCCAGCCTGGAAGTGATGGACCTGCGGCAGGGGCTGGCCGATGTGGCGATTCGCATCGGTCAGGGCCATTGGGAAGGATTGGCGCAGGAGCATCTGTTCGAGGATGAAATGGTGGTCATTGGCGCGCCGGGGTTCAACGGAGGACGACTGCCCCGGACTCCCGAGGAAATCCTTTGCTGCCCGCGTGTCACGGGTTTCGAGTCCTGGCTGGGCTGGTGCCAGGCGGCTGGCGTGGCGGTGCCGCAGGAATCGGCGGAGTTCGTGGTGAACGACTCCAACCTGAGTATCGAGGCGGTGCGCTTGGGGCAGGGGATCGGTCTCGAGCGCCGCAGCCTGGTGGCAGGTGCTCTGCAAAGCGGTGAGCTGGTTGCCCTGAGCGATCTGCGCGTGCCCTACGGCTTCCCCTACTGGCTGGTCTGGCCCGAGCGCGAGGCGACCCAAGCCAAGGTGGCGGCGTTTGCCAGTTGGTTATCGGGGGAGGTGGATGCCTACCTGCGAGCTATAGCCTGAGCCAACGCAGGAGCGGACTCTGTCCGCGATAGACCCGCATCGCGCCGGAAGACATCGCGGATGGAGTCCGCTCCTACGCCGCTACAGCGGTCGCAGATTAGCGATCGGTTGGTATCAGAACTTCTCTTCGATGTAGTGGATCGGGTAGTCGGGGCTCTGGTACTTGCCGATCTTTCCACGCTTGGGCAGCTTCACTTCCTCGCGCGGGAGTTCCTTGTAAGGCACGTGCTTGAGGATGTGGCTGATGACGTTCAGGCGCACGCGCTTCTTGTCTTCGGAGGGCGCGACGATCCAGGGCGCCCAGGGCGAGTCGGTGGCGGCGAACATCAGGTCGCGGGCGCGGGTGTACTCGTCCCAGCGGGTGAAGGACTTCACGTCCATCGGCGAGAGTTTCCAGATCTTGCGACCGTCAGTGATGCGGTCCTTCAGACGACGTTCCTGCTCCTCGGGGCTGACCTCCAGCCAGAACTTCAGCAGGATGATTCCCGACTCGGTGAGCATGCGCTCGAACAACGGGGTCACGGCGAGGAACTTGTCCGCCTGATCTTCGGTACAGAAGCCCATCACCCGCTCGACGCCGGCGCGGTTGTACCAGCTGCGGTCGAAGATCACCACCTCACCGGCCGACGGCAGGTGGCGGATATAACGCTGGGCGTAGAGCTGGGATTTCTCGCGCTCGGTGGGCGTGGGCAGTGCCACCACGCGGAACACCCGCGGGCTGACGCGTTCGGTGAGCGCCTTGATAGTGCCGCCTTTACCGGCGCCATCGCGGCCCTCGAAGATGATGCAGACCTTCAGGCCCTTGTGAACCACCCATTGCTGCAGCTTGACCAGTTCCACGGACAGCTTGCGCAGGTGTTCCTCGTATTCGCCGTTCTTCATCTTGCCTTGCGGTTCTACAGCCTGACTCTTGGCTTTGCTCTTCTTGCCCATCTTGGTCTCCATGTCGGGGCGTTGGGATACCACTCCAGAGCATAGCGGTGGATTGCCATCGAGCATCTGCGAAAGCGAGCGGATATCGGTCGGACTTTGCTGTATGCCAATCGGAAATATCACTCAGCAGGGCGGCTGGGGAGCCGATCCCCCAGCGGGAACTTCACGACCACACTGGCGCGCTTTTCATTTCGCGTGCGCAGGAGTGCGCCGCTTTCTCCCGCTCCGGCACCCTCAGACCCATGCGCTGGAAAACCATTCGCAAAACCGGCCAACGCGCGCTGGCAGCCACCCTGTTCCCCTACCTGCACTGGCGCTGGTCGCGCCGTATCCAGCTCATGCCGGTGCTGTCCGAGCCCTACCGGGACGGATTGCCGCCCGCCCAGAAGCACTGGCGAAAGTACCTGTGTCGCCACTGGAGTGTCCGGCACCGGCTCGCTGCACTGCTGGAGCACTATTCGCAGCTGGATAGCCTGCCTGGCTCCTGGAGAGACCAGTTAATGGCCCTTGGGCCGGTGCACCTCAGTCGGGTACCTCTGAAAAGCGGTGACGCGCTGGAAGTGCTGCTGGAGCCATCGGACTTCTACCGTGAGGGAGAGCTGGGCTTGTACCTGCGCAATAGTGATGGTGAGCGCCTGTACTCCCTGAGTTTCACCCTCGGAAAGAATGGTCGGCTGCTGATCGGTGGGTTGCAGGGGCCGCGCACGACAATGGACGAAGGCACCGTCAAATGGCTGGGCAAGGAAATGTTCGGCCTGCGCCCCAAGAACCTGCTGCTCACCGCTCTTTATACGCTGGGCGAACAGATGGGTGGCCGGCAGTTGTTGGGCATCAGTGACGCTGCGCACACCTGCTCGCACAAGCTCAAGTCCAGTTACGACACCTTCTGGCTGGAGGCCCAGGCCAACCGGCACGACCGCCACTGGTATCGCTTGCCCGAGCGCGAGCCGGTGCGCGACATCGCCGAGGTGAAGAGCCAGCGGCGCAGCGAGTTCCGCCGCCGCGAGGCACTGCGCGAAGAGATTGCCGGCGCCATCCGCCAAGCCTGGGAGCAAGGCGCCGTCGCGGCTTGAGGCGCGCCGTAAAAAACTGCCCCGCCAGCCCGCTTTTTTGGTGAAATGCCCGTAATCCCCGGCGGGCGCTCCCAGTTGCCCGCTCCGCACCAGGAGACACGATGAGCGAGCAGCGACTGACCCCCGGCCTGATGGTGATCCACGGCAACCATCCGGAAGCGCTGCGTGACCTGCTGGTGCAGTGGATGAGCCTGCACCCGCTGGCGCCGCTGGAGAACGAAGTCATCCTGGTGCAGAGCAACGGCATTGCCCAGTGGCTCAAGCTGGCACTGGGGCGCGATGTGGCGGACGGCGGCTGCGGCGTCACCGCCGCGCTGGACGTGCAGCTGCCCGCGCAATTCCTCTGGCGCGCCTATCGTGGTGCGCTGGGCCGCGATGAAATCCCCGAAGTCTCGGTGCTCGACAAGGGCCCGTTGACCTGGCGTCTGATGCGCCTGCTGCCCACGCTGCTGGAACGCGACGAATTCGCCACCTTGCAGCGCTTCCTCGCCGACGACGCCGACCTGCGCAAGCGCCACCAGTTGGCCGAGCGCCTGGCCGACCTGTTCGACCAGTACCAGGTCTACCGTGCCGACTGGCTGGAGGACTGGGCCGCAAGCGTCGATCAGTTGCGCCTGGCCAACGGCACGCCTGCGTGAACTGGAGGCCGACAACCGCTGGCAGGCCGCCGCTGTGGCGCGCGTTGCTCGACGATGTCGGCCCCGAAGGCCTGGCGACCAGCCGCGCCGGCGTTCACGGGCGCTTCATAGAGAAACTGAAAAGGCCGAGAGCCTGCTGCCGAACCTGCCGCGCCGCGTGGTGGTGTTCGGTATCTCCGCCATGCCTGCGCAGACGGTGGAAGCCCTCGCCGTGCTGGCGCGCCATGCCCAGGTACTGCTCTGCGTACACAACCCCTGTCGCCACCACTGGGCCGACATCGTCGCCGACAAGGACCTGCTGCGCCACGAATACCGCCGCCAGCGCCGCCGCGCCGGTACGCCGGAGCTGCTCAGCGACGACCAGCAGCACCAGTACGCCCAGCCGCTGCTGGCCGCCTGGGGCAAGCAGGGCCGCGACTACATCAACCTGCTCGACCAGTACGACGACCCGGACAGCTATCGCGCGCGCCTGGGCGCGGTGAGCAACGGGCGCATCGATCTGTTCAGCGACGTGGCGCCGGATAGCCTGCTTGGCCAGTTGCAGGACGACATTCTCGAGCTGCGGCCGCTCAACGAAACCCGCGAACACTGGCCGGCCGTCGATCCGCAGGCCGACGACTCGCTGCGCTTCCACGTCGCCCACAGCGCGCAGCGTGAAGTGGAAATCCTGCACGACCAGCTGCTGGCGCGCTTCGATGCCGACCCCACGCTGCGCCCGCGCGACGTGATCGTCATGGTGCCCGACATCAACCCCTACGCGCCGCATATCCGAGCCGTGTTCGGCCAGATCGGTCGTGACGACAAACGCTTCATTCCCTACACCCTGGCCGACCAGGGCCAGCGCGGCCGCGAACCGCTGCTGATTGCACTGGAGCACCTGCTGCGGCTGCCCGACAGCCGCTTTGCGGTGAGCGAAATCCTCGACCTGCTGGACGTCGCCGCCGTGCGCGCGCGCTTCGGCCTGGCCGACGCCGACCTGCCGTTGCTGCGCCGCTGGATCGACGGCGCCGGTGTGCGCTGGGGGCTCGACGGCCAGCAGCGCGAACGCCTCGGCTTGCCGGCAGCCGCCGAAGCAGAACAGCTGGCGCTTCGGCCTGCGACGCATGCTGCTGGGCTACGCGGTGGGCGAGGGCGAGGCTTTCCACGGCATCCAGCCCTACGCGGAAATCGGTGGGCTCGACGCCGCCGCGCTCGGCCCACTGGCCGGGCTGCTTGGCGCGCTGGAGAACGCCTGCGACCTGCTTGCCGATGACGCCGATCCGGCGACCTGGGTAAAGCGCCTGCGCAACCTGCTGGAAGACTTTTTCCGGGTCACCGACGACCACGACGAACTGCTTCGCCAGCAACTGCTGAACCTGCTCGAAGGCTGGCTGGAAACCTGCGGCTACGCCGGCTTCACCGACCCGCTGCCGCTCTCGGTGGTGCGCGAGGCCTGGCTCGGCGGCCTGGACGACCGGCGGCCTGAACCAGCGCTTCCTGGCCGGCGCAGTGAACTTCTGCACCCTGATGCCGATGCGCGCGATTCCCTTCCAGCTGGTCTGCCTGCTGGGCATGAACGACGGCGATTATCCGCGCGCCGCAATCGCCGCTGGACTTCGACCTGATGGGCAACGACTACCGCCCCGGCGACCGCTCGCGCCGCGAAGACGACCGCTACCTGCTGCTCGAAGCGCTGCTGTCGGCACGCCGCCAGCTCTACGTCAGCTGGGTTGGGCGGAGCATCCGCGACAACAGCGAGCGCCCGCCGTCCGTGCTGGTCGGCCAGCTGCGCGACCACCTCGCCGCCGGCTGGCACGGCGCCGACGGCAGCGACCTGTTGCACGCGCTGACCCTGGAGCACCCGCTGCAACCATTCAGCCGCGCGCTATTTCGCTGCGACGTCCGGGCAGAGACCGACGGCCTCTACACCTATGCTCGCGAATGGCGCGACGTCGCACCGCGAGCATGACGGCGAGACGAACGACGCGCCACTGTCGCCGCCGGTGCTGGATGCTGCCCATCGGACTGCGCGTGCTTTCGGACTTCCTCGCCAACCCGGTTGGTGCCTTCTTCCTGCAACGCCTGAAGGTGCGCTTCGGCGAGGAGCAGCTGACCGGTCAGGACGACGAACCCTTCGAGCTGAACGGCCTGGACGTCTGGCAATTGCAGTTCGAGCTCTGCTGAACGCCTGCGCCCCTGGGTGGACAGCACTGGCGGATGATCAGCTGGCGGCGCAATTGACCGGCCAAGTGGAACGCCTGCGCCGCGAAGGCCGGCTGCCGCTGGCAGCCTTCGGCGACTTCTCTGCCCGAGGCGCTGGTGGCCCCGCTGCATGACCTGCTGGCGCGCTACCGCGAACAGCTGGTAGCACTGGTCGCAGGTGGAAGACGAGACAGCGTGAACTTCACCATGAGCATGCCGGCATCGAACTGGCTGACTGGCTCGGTGGTTTGCGCCGCAATGCGCGACGGCCAGCTCGCCAGCCTGCAGCTGCGTCAGCGGCAAGCTGCATGAAGGCAAGGGCTACAAATGGCATGCGGCTGGTGCGCCCGTGGGGCGCCACCTCGCCCTGCAATTGTGCGGAGAGCCGGTGACGACGTGTGCTGGTCGGCCTGACCGGCACTTTGGAACTCCCGCCGCTGTCGGCGCAAGATGCCCGCACTGAGCTGGATGCGCTGCTGGATGCCTGGTTCCAGGGCATGAGCCGCCCGCTGCCGGTCGCCTGCAAGGCGGCTTTCGCCTGGATGGCCGCCGGCGATGACGAAGAGCGAGCCGCCCGCGAAGCCGCCAAACGCTATCGACCAGGGGCTTCAACCTGAGCGGCGAAGCGTCGTCTTCGGCGGCGCTGGCGCGGGTCTATCCGGACTTCGCTGCACTCAATGCCAGTGAGGAATTCGCCGCCTGGGCCGAGGCCTTGTACGGGCCGTTGTTAGCAATTGTGCAGCGCAAGGAGGAGGCCGTATGAGCGCCGTCGAGCTCAATCCCCTCGACTTCCCGCTACACGGCAGCCGGCTGATCGAGGCCAGTGCCGGCACCGGCAAGACCTTCACGATTGCCTTGCTCTACCTACGTCTGGTCCTCGACCACGGTGGCGAGCAGGCCGCGTTCGGCCGGCCGCTGAGCCCGCCGGAAATCCTCGTGGTGACCTTCACCGAAGCCGCGACCCAGGAACTGCGCGAGCGCATCCGTGCGCGCCTGGTCGAGGCTGCGCGCTGCTTCGCCGATCCCGAGCAGAAGCATGACGCGTCTGGCTGGCGAAGCTGCGCGACAGCTACGCCGCCGCAACGCTGGCCCGGCTGCGCGCGCCTGCTGCGTCTGGCCGCCGAGTGGATGGACGAGGCCGCCGTTTCCACCATCCACAGCTGGTGCTACCGCATGCTGCGCGAGCATGCCTTCGACAGCGGCAGCTTGTTCACCCAGACCTCGCCGCCGACCAGAGCGAACTGCTCGCCGAAGCCGTGCGCGACTACTGGCGGCAGCAGTTGCTACCCGCTGGCGGCGTAGCCGCGGCCAACGCAGTGCGCCATTGACAAAGCCGGCCCCGAAGCGCTCGCCGTGAGCCCTGCAACCGCTGCTGGGGCGCAGGAGGCGAGGCTTCCGCACGCCGACCAGCCGCTCAGCGCCCCGGCTCGCTGGCGCGATCTGCTGGAAGCCACCGGGCAGTTCTACGACGAACTCGCGGCTGCCGAGAGCCGTGCGCGTGAAGCCTGGGCGGCGGATCGCGAGGGCGCTGCCGAACTGCTGCGCACCTGCGCGGCGACCTCAACGGCAACAGCTACCGCGGCAAAGATCGACGACGCCGTGTTCGCCTGGCTGGATCGAGGCGCTGGAGGCCTGGGCGCGACACGGCGCCGATGCGCCGGACAACCTGGCCAAGGTTCGGCCAGACTGGATCAAGGTGAAGGCCAAGGCCGTGGTGCCCGAGCACCCCGCATTGCAGGCCATCGACGCTGGGTCGAGCGCGCCGAGCAGCTGCCCCGAGATCGCACCGCAACTGCATGCTGCACGCGCTGGGCGAAGTGCGGCACAACATGGAAGTGGAGAAACAGACAGCGCGCCGAGCTGGGCTTCGACGACCTGCTGGTGCGCCTTGATCGCGCGCTGGCCGGCAGCGCTGGCGAACGCCTGGCCGAGCGCATCCGCGAGCAGTTCCCGATCGCGCTGATCGACGAATTCCAGGACACCGACCCGCTGCAGTACCGCATCTTCGAACGCGTCTACCGCATCGGCGAAAACCCTCGGACCCTCGGACTGCTTCATGATCGGCGACCCCAAGCAGGCGATCTACGCGTTCCGCGGCGCCGACATCCACACCTACCTGCGCGCGCGCGCCGGCCACCGCGGGGCGGCACTACACGCTGGGCACCAACTACCGCTCGACACAGGCGCATGGTGGACGCGGTCAACCGCTCTTTCCTGCATGCCGAGCGGCCTTCCGCGCGCGGCGCTTCCGCTTCGCCTCGTGGAAGGGCAGGAAAACCCCGTGCCCTTCGCGTCGGGTAGGCGCGCGTGGCGCGTGACGAAACGCTGCTGCTCGAAGGCAGCGAAGCGCCGGCCATGACCTTCTGGCAGCTGGATAACGACGGCCAGGTCGGCGGCTCTGACCCTGTACCGCCAGCAGATGGCCGAGCGCAGCGCCAGTGCCATCGCAGCGCTGGCTGAGTTCCGCCCAGCAGCGGTTTCCGCGACGCCGATGGCCAGTGGCGCGCGCTGCGTCCGGCGGACATCGCCATCCTCGTGCGCGGTCGCAGTGAAGCCGAAGCCGTACGCGGCGAACTGGCGAAACGCGCGGCTTGCCAGCGTCTACCTGTCCGACCGTGACTCGGTGTTCGACAGCCGCCGAGGCGGTTGACCTGCTGCGACTGGCTGCGCGCCTGCGCGGACCCGCGCGACGATGGCGCCCTGCGTATCGCCCTGGCGACCCGCAGCCTGGCGCTGGACTGGGCCGACCCTGGAGCGGCTGAACCAGGACGAGCGTTTCTGGGAAGACATGGTGTTGCGCTTCCGCGACTACCGCGTGCTCTGGCAGCAGCAGGGCGTGTTGCCGATGTTGCGCCGCCTGCTCGCCGACTTCGCCCTGCCGGCGCGCCTGCTGCGCGAGACCGATGGCGAACGCAGCCTGACCAACCTGCTGCACCTGGCCGAATGGCTGCAGCGCGAAGCCGTGGAGTTGGACGGCGAACATGCCCTGCTGCGCGTGCTCGCCGAACAGCTGGAGAGCCCCTCCAGCGAGGAAATTCTCCGCCTGGAAAGCGACGCCGACCTGATCAAGGTGGTGACCATCCACAAGTCCAAGGGCCTTGAGTATCCGCTGGTACTGCTGCCGTTCATCTGCACCTGGCGTGAGCTGGACGGCAAGAGCGGCACGCCGCCGAGTTTCCAGTCCGGCGAATCGCGGGTGGTGGAACTGTCCCGCGACAAGGAGCTGGCCAAGGCGGCCTTCCAGCTGGCCAACGACGAGCGCCTGAGCGAGGACATGCGTCTGCTCTACGTGGCCCTGACCCGCGCGCGCCACGCCGTGTGGCTGGGCATGGCGCCGCTGGTGATGAGCAACAGCAAGAACCCCGAGTTGCACAAGGGCGCCGTGGGTTATCTGCTCGGCGGCGGTAACGCGCTGAGTGTCGAAGAGGTGAGCGCGCGGCTGAGTGACTTGCAGGCAGGCCTGGCGGAGATTGCCCTGGAGCCGGCGCCGGAAGCCGGCTCCGAACTCTTCGTTGGCCAGCAGGCTGGCGAACTGGGCGCGGCCCGCGAACCGCGCCGCCGGGTGGCGGAGAAGTGGTGGATCGCCAGCTACTCCGCGCTGGCGACGCTGGCCACCGAGGACGACAGCGACATTGCTCCCGCGCCAGCCGCCGACGAACCCATCAGCGCCGGCGAAGACTTGCTGCGCGAGAGCAGCCTGGAAGAACACCGCGAGCTGGAGGCCGTGCCCGCACCCTTCAGCCTGCATGCCTTCCCGCGCGGCGCGAACCCCGGCAGTTTCCTTCATGGTTTGCTGGAGTGGGCCGCTGACGAGAACTTCCACGTCGATGAACAATCGCTGCGCGACCAGATCGCCCGGCGCTGCGCCGTGCGCGGCTGGGAAGAGTGGATCGAGCCGCTGACCGGTTGGCTCGGGCAGTACCTGCGTACGGCATTCCACGTGCCCGATGCGGCGCCGGTCACTCTCGGCGGGTTGACCACTTTCCAGAAGGAAATGGAGTTCTGGTTCTCTACCCGCAATGTCGACAGCCAGCGCCTCGACGCCGCCGTGATCCGCCACACCCTCGGCGGCGTGGCGCGGCCGAAGCTTCAGGCCAATCTGCTCAACGGCATGCTCAAGGGCTTCATCGACCTGGTCTTCGAGCACGAGGGCCGCTACTACGTGGCGGACTACAAATCCAACTGGCTGGGCGCCGACGACGAGGCCTACACGCAAGGCGCGCTGCGCGAGGCGTTGCTGGAGCACCGCTACGACCTGCAGTACGCGCTCTACCTGTTCGCTCTGCACCGATTGTTGCAGGCGCGCCTGCCCGACTATGACTACGACCGCCATATCGGAGGCGCGATGTACCTGTTCCTGCGCGGCAGTTCCTCGGCAACCCAGGGCATGTACCTGGAGCGCCCGCCGAAGGCGTTGATGGACGAGCTGGACAGCCTGTTCCGCGCGGAGGTGCCGGCATGAAGAGCACCACTGAAATGCTCGATTTGATCGGCCGCTGGGCCGAGCGAGGCTGGTTGCGCGAGCTGGACCGTGCCTTCGCGACCTTCCTCGTCGAGCGCGCGCCGGACGCCCACCCGCTGCTGATCCTCGCCGCCGCCCTGGCCAGCCACCAGCTCGGCCGCGGGCATGTCTGCCTCGACCTGGAGGCGACCCTGGCCGACAGCCGCTTCGCCCTGTCGCTGCCCCCTGAAGGCGACTCGGCCAAGGATGCGCCGGAGCTGCCCGGCGTGCTGCTGGACGGCTTCGATCTCGATGCCTGGCGTGCGCTGCTGAACGATCCGCGCCTGATCGGCGACGGCCCCGGCGAAACACCGTTGGTGCTGGCCGGCCGCCGTCTCTATTTGCGCCGCTACTGGCAGTACGAGCGCGAAGTGCGCGCCGGTATCGATCAGCGTCTGCAACAGGGCGATGCGCTGCGTGCCGTGTTGCCCGCCGCGCAGTTGCGTCAGGCGCTGGATGCACTGTTCCCGAAGAAACCCGGTGCGCCGGCGGACTGGCAGAAGCTCGCCTGCGCGCTGGTTGCCGGCAACGCTTTCGGCATCGTCACCGGCGGCCCCGGCACCGGCAAGACGACCACCGTGGTGAAACTGCTGGCCCTGTTGCAAAGCCTGGCGCTAGGGGAGGGCGGGCGGCCGCTGCGCATCCGCCTCGCTGCGCCTACCGGCAAGGCCGCCGCGCGCCTGAACGAATCCATCGCTGGTGCGGTGCAGCGCCTTGATCTCGCCGGGCTGGCCAATGGCGAGGCCGCGCGTGAAGCGATCCCGACAGAAGTCACCACACTGCACCGTCTGCTCGGCAGCCGTCCGGACAGCCGTCAGTTCCGCCACCACGCCGGCAACCCGTTGGCGCTGGAGCTACTGGTGGTGGACGAAGCCTCGATGGTCGACCTGGAAATGATGGCTTCGCTGCTCGCTGCGCTGCCACCGCGAGCACGCCTGATCCTGCTCGGCGACAAGGACCAGTTGGCCTCGGTGGAAGCCGGCGCGGTGCTCGGCGAACTGTGCAGCCGCGCCCGCGAAGGGCACTACCGCCCGTCTACCCGCGACTGGCTGGAGGCGGTGACCGGCGAACAGATCGACCCTGCATTGCTGGACACTTCGGGCACAGACCTCGACCAGGCCGTGGCCATGCTCCGCCACAGCCACCGCTTCAGTGCCGACAGTGGCATCGGCCAATTGGCCGAAGCGGTCAATGGCGGTGATATCCCGGCCCTGCGCCAGGTCTGGAAAGCGCAACATGAAGACCTTGCCCGCATCGTCGTGGACGCCCAGGAGACTCGCAGTCTGCGCGATCTGGTGATCGACGGCGGACGCGGTGGCGACCTGTTCGGCCCGGTTGGTTACGCCCACTACCTGCGTGTGGTCAGCGGCTCGCGTCCGGCGGACAACGCCGGTCAGGCCGAGCTGGATGCCTGGGCGCGCAAGGTGCTGGAAGCCCATGGCCAGTTCCAGTTGCTCTGTGCCTTGCGTCGCGGGCCCTGGGGCGTGGAAGGGTTGAACACGCTTATCGGTGATCTCCTGCAACGTGAAGGATTGATCCCTTCGGCGAGCGGCTGGTTCGCCGGCCGCCCGGTGCTGGTCACTCGCAACGACTACGGCCTGGGCCTGATGAACGGTGACATCGGCATCACCCTCGCACTCCCGCAGACGGCCGACGATGGCCAGGTGCGCTGGGTGGCACGCGTGGCCTTCCCGGCGGGCGATGGCACCGATGCCATCCGCTGGATCCTGCCCAGCCGCTTGCAGTCGGTGGAAACGGTGTTCGCCATGACCGTGCACAAGTCCCAGGGCTCGGAGTTCACCCACGCTGCGCTGCTGTTGCCCGACAGCCTCAACCCGATCCTCACCCGCGAGCTGGTCTACACCGGCATCACCCGCGCGCGCAAGTGGTTCACTCTGGCCAGCGCCGGGCGTGGCTGGCAGGTGCTGGAGGCGGCGACGGAGCGGCGCGTGCAACGGGCAAGCGGGTTGCTGGATGGCTGATAGCGGCGCCAGGCGCCGCTGAGTGGCTGCTCGCGTTTCCACGCTTTTTAGATTTGTCTGATGTCCCGTCGGTCAGCTTTTCGCCAGGCTGGCGGGCATGAAACTCAAGCAATTCCTGCGACGCCAGGACTCGTCCTTTTCCACCCCGAAGGCGGCTCGAAAGCTCCTTCGCCTGCTGGCCTGGGTGGTGATCGCCTGCCTGTTCTTCACCCTCAGCCTGTTCGTCGCCGCCAGCTTCAATGCCGAGGTATCGCAGCTGCGCCGGCAGATGAACGCGGCCATGTACGACGCCCTGGATTACCTCGGGCAGCGTGAGTCGCTGCTGGAACACCTCAGCCGTGGTGTGACCTTCAAGGCGCGTGAGCCGCAGGTCCAGTGGCGTCAGCTGAGCGTGCCGGTGGCGCCCCACGAGCAGGTGTTCGTCACCCTGGGCGAGCCCAGGTCCGAGTGGAGCCTGGCGCTGTCCGGGCGCGACCTGTCGGAGATGGAGGCCAAGCGGCTCAACCTGATCTATGTATCGCCCGGCCCGGACCGGGCGGTGACGCGCCTGTATGGGGCGCCAGCGCTCAATGCGGTGGTGCCGCCTTCGGTACTGGAAGCCCTGGGCCGACCGGGTACGCCCAAGGAAGAGCGGCAGGTGCGCTGGCTCGCCGATCCCACGGACCCGCAGTCGCGGCAGTACCTGTTCACCCGCGTGACCACCGAGGCGGACAACGGCTGGCTGGGCCTGGAACTGTTCGGCGCGGACCTCGCGGCTGCCTTCGGCACGCCCGACGCCGGGCGCTTCCTGCTGCTCGACCAGGACCACCGGGCAGTCCTCGGCAGCGCGGTCACGCCGCAGCTCGGCCTGCAGTTCAGCGACCTGTGGGACGGCGACCATTTCTCTTTCAGCGGCCCCGGGCTGATCCCCAGCCACCTGGCGCTGCTCAAGCACCTGGGCAGTTCCGACTGGTCGCTGGTCTACTACTTCAACCTGTCCGAGCTGCTGGTACCGCTGTGGCCACGCCTGCTGGCATCGTTCGCCTTCCTGCTGGCCAGCGCCCTGGTGGTCTGGGGCGTATGCCGGCGCATCAACCGACGCCTGATCGGGCCGGCGCAGCATCGCCTGAACGCCCTGGTGGAGAACGAGGGGTTCTCCCGCGCGATGATCCAGACCGCCCCGGTGGCGCTCTGCGTCCTGCGCCGCAACGACGCCGAAGTGGTGCTGGAAAACCGTCTCGCCCAACAATGGCTGGGCAGCGGCGACGAGCGCCGCTACTGGAGCTACGGCTGGCTGGAACGCGGCTTCAACAGTGGCGAGGAGGGTGGTTGCGAAGAGGTGGAGACCCATGACGGGCGCCACCTGTACCTGAGCTATACGCCGACCCGCTACAAGGGCGAGGAGGTGCTCCTGCTGCGCCTTCAGCGACATCAGTGCGCGCAAGCAGACCGAGGCGGCCCTGGCCGAAGCCAAGCGCTTGTCGGACACCGCCAACGAAGCCAAGACCCTGTTCCTGGCGACCATGAGCCACGAGATCCGCACCCCGCTCTACGGGGTGCTGGGCACCCTCGAACTGCTCGGCCGCACGGCGCTGGATCACCAGCAGTCCGGTTATCTGCGTGCCATCCAGCGCTCGTCCTCGACCCTGCTGCAACTGATCAGCGACGTGCTCGATGTGTCGAAGATCGAGGTCGGTCAGCTGGGCCTGGACCCGGAGGAATTCTCGCCGCTGGAGCTGACCCTGGACACGGTCCAGTCCTATGCCGCCAGCGCCCGCGCCAAGGGCCTGCAGATCTACGCCTGCTGCGATTCGCAGATGCCCGAGCGGATGCTGGGTGACGCCACGCGCATCCGTCAGATTCTCGAACAACCTGCTGAGCAACGCCGTGAAGTTCACCGACAGCGGGCGCATCGTCCTGCGCGTCCGTGCCGAGCATGGCGCGGATTGGCACGACACCCTGCACTGGCAGGTGGCCGACACCGGTGTGGGTATCCCCGAGGATCAGCAGGAGCATCTCTTCGATGCCTTCTACCAGGTGTCGGGCCATGCCCGCGTGGCGGGTGGGACGGGCCTGGGCCTGTCGATCTGCAAGCGGCTCACCGAATTGATGGACGGCCAGTTGCGGGTGGTCAGCGATGTCGGCCTGGGCAGCAGCTTCTCGCTGAGCCTGCCGCTGCAGTGCGTGGACCGCCGCACCTCATCGACCCCGCCGCTGCGAGACGCGCTGGTGTGGGTGCATGCGCCGACCCGTGAGCTGGCCCAGAGCCTCTGTGGCTGGCTCGAGCGCTGGGGCGCGCGGGCGCAGATGGCCAGCGCCGAGCAGACTTTCGAGGACGACAGCGCCGGGGTACTGGTGGACCTGCGCTTCAATCCCAGTGATCGCCGGCCGCTGCCGGCCTGGCAGGGGTGCCGGGTGGTGGTGTCGGACCTGGGCGGCGAGCAGCCGCGCCAGGAAGGCTGCGACTGGCACGTCGGCCGCTACAACCTCGAGGGCCTGTGCCGTGCCGTGGCGGCGGCGCAGGGCTGCGTGGACAGCGACGCATCGCGGCTGGCCGACACCATGCCCGACATCGGCCTGGGCCTGCGCGTCCTGCTGGTGGAGGACAACCCCATCAACCAGCTGATCCTGCGCGACCAGCTGGAAACCCTGGGCTGCCATGTCGAGCTTGCCGCCGACGGCCGGCAGGCGTTGGCGCGCTGGCAGCCGGAAGCCTTCGATGTGGTCCTGAGCGACGTCAACATGCCCCATCTCAACGGCTACCAGCTGGCCGCCGCCCTGCGCCAGCGCGGCTACCGAGGGCCGATCATCGGCGCCACCGCCAATGCCATGCACGAGGAAAACGAACGCTGCCTCGCCGCGGGCATGAATCTCTGCCTGCTCAAGCCGGTGGACCTGCGCACCCTGCGCCAATGCCTGATCAGTCTGCCCAAGGAGGTGCCGCCATGCGACGTCAGCGAATCCTGATCGTCGAGGATCAGCCCTTCCAGCGTGAGTACCTGATCAACCTGTTCCGCGAGCAGGGGGTAGAGCACCTACGGGCGGCCGAGGATGGCGCCGAGGCCCTGCGCTGGCTGGAGCAGGAACGCTTCGACCTGGTCGTCAGCGACCTGATGATGCCGGGCCTGGACGGTGTGCAGCTGATCCAGAAACTGGCCGTGCTGGAGCAGCCGCCGTTGCTGGCAATCATGAGTTCGGCTTCGCGCCGGTTGATGGGCAGTGCCTGCATGGTGGCGCGCGCCCACGGCATCACCGTGCTCGAGCAGATCGCCAAGCCGGCCCGCGCGCCGGTCATTCGCCGCCTCCTGGAGAAGCTCGTCTCGCGCCTGGAGCGCGAGGAACTGCGCGAGGCGCCGGCCATCGCCGTGCCGACCCGCGAGGAACTGCTGCAAGCCCTGGAGCGCCGGGAGTTCCACGCCTGGTACCAGCCCAAGGCGTCGCTGATCGATGGCCGCATCGTTGCCGCCGAGGCCCTGGTGCGCTGGCAGCATCCGCAGCACGGCGTGCTCAGGCCCGGCAGCTTCATGGACGCGCTGACCGCGGCAGGCCTGGACGAGGCGTTGCTCTGGGTGATCCTCGAGCAGGCGTTGCAGGCCCAGGCAGACTGGGCGCAGCTGGGCTTTCGCCTGTCGGTAGCGGTCAACCTGCCGACGCACCTGCTGGATGATCCCGAGCTGCCCGATCGCCTGTCCGAGTTCGTCGCCGAGCGGGGCGGCGCGCCGGCGCACATCGTTTTCGAGCTGCTCGAATGCAGCAGCACGGCGACCCCGGCGAACTACTATGCGGGTACTTGTCGCCTGCGCATGAAGGGCTTCGGTCTGGCCCAGGATGATTTCGGCCAGGGCTACAGCTCGCTGTACAACCTGGTTTCCACGCCCTTCACCGAACTGAAGATCGACCGCGCCCTCGTGCATGGCTGCGTGGACGACGAAGGCCTGGCGGCGGCGCTGGAGAGCATCGTCAAACTGGGCCGGCAACTGGGGCTGGAGGTGATTGCCGAAGGGGTCGAGCATCCCGATGAACTGGCCCTGCTGCGCCGGCTGCGCTGTGACTGCGCCCAGGGCTATCTGTTCTCCAGGCCGGTGCCGCCGGAAGTGTTCACCCGCCAGCTGCTCCAGGAGCGGCCAGCCAGGGCCTATTGATTTACCGCAGGTCCGACGACAATGCGCGGGTGATCGTCGGATCGCCGCCGGCCTTCGGCTCGCCTGATCCCGCACTCACATCTACAGTCTGCTGGTATTCGGTGGGCTTTCCGCCGCCACTTTCCGCAATACCGGATGCTTTCTGCATGAAGGAACATGACAACGGCTCGATTCGAAAACTGGCCAGCACTTCGCTGCGCCTGAACGTCGTGCTGCTGTGTGCCGTCTCCCTCGCCCTGCTGCTGGTAGGCGCCTGCTGGTGGGCGCTCGGCCGGGTGATCCAGGAAGAGCGTGACAAGGTGCACTTCCATTTCACCCGCCTGGTGGGGGATATCCACGAACACGAGGCGTTCCTTGCCCGCATCGCCCAGCAGAGCGATGAGTCCACCCAGCGCGAGGACCTGAACGTCATTCCGTTGCAGCGCCGCATGCTGATTCGCGAGAGGGGCATGGAGATCCACGAGGGGCGCGAATTCTCCTTCGCCATGCCTTTTACCCTGGCGCAGCAGGTCCGCCACCTGGGCCCGCAGGACAAACCGGGGCCGTTCTCCTTCGGTGTGATGCTGGCGAACTTCTACAGCAGCTACTGGAGCACGTCGGCGTTTCCCTCGCCCCAGGTGCTGGTGCTCGACCTGCGGGGGCCGACCAGCCTGGCGGTGCCCTCCATCGGCAACTTCCGCGGGCAGGTCCCGCTGACACGGCGCAGTTATCTCACCGTGATCGAACAGGTGCGCAATCGCCTGGAAATCCGCCAGCCGGAACGCGGCGACACCCAGGTGCACTGGGCCCAGGCGCAGTCCTACACGGGCGGTCCGGGGCGCGAACTGCTGGGGTTTGTCAGCGTCGATCTGCCGGACAAGCTCTGGTGGGATTCGGACCTGGATCGCCAGGTGGTCGCGGTGTCCCTGCTGGACCTGGACCGGATCAATGACTTCGAACAGATCCTTGATCGCCCGGTGTTCGATCAGCTCGAGCTGATCTCGCCGCGCGGCCGGGTACTGATCGACAGCGTGGGCTCGGCGGACGACTTCGACGACGGCCTCAACCTGGGCGCCGAGGGTATGGTCTTCAAGGTTCGCAGCGGTGGCGACAGCGTCTGGACGGCGCTTTATCGCCTGAGCTACGGCAGCTTCTTCCGCTACGCCAAATGGCAGTTCCTCGGTGGTCTGGTGCTGATTCTCGGCAGCCTGGCCGGGGGCTGGTTCGCCATCCGCTGGTACTCGCGTCGAGTGATCAGGCCGGCGCGCCAGGCACACCTGGACCTGGTCGAGAGTGACGCCTTCAGCCGCGCGGTGATCCAGACGGCGCCGGTGGCGCTGTGCGTGCTGCGCCACGGCAGCCACCAGGTGGTGATGCAGAATCGCCTGGCCGAACTCTGGCTGGGCGATGCCGAGGCCATCACGCGGATCAGCCGCGACTGGGAGCTGGGCGCCGGAGAAGATGAGGTCGGCGGTGACAGGGTGTTCGAGGTCCAGGGGCGTACTCTGCATGCCAGCTTCGCGCCCACTCGCTACCACGGCGAGAACGTCGTGCTCTGCGCCTTCAATGACATCAGTGCGCACCGCCAGGCGCAGCAGATGCTGGCTGACGCCAAGCTCTCGGCAGATGCCGCCAGCGAGGCCAAGTCGGTGTTCCTCGCCACCATGAGCCATGAGATCCGCACGCCGCTCTACGGCGTGCTGGGCACCCTCGAACTGCTCGGCCTGACCGACCTGAGCGGCCAGCAGCGCGATTACCTGGACACCATCCAGCGTTCTTCCTCGACGCTGTTGCAGTTGATCAGCGACATCCTCGATGTGTCCAAGATCGAGGCCGGGCAGATGGCGCTGGAGCCGGTGGAGTTCAATCCGCTGGAGCTGGCCGAGGCCGTGGTCGCCGGTTACGCCGGGGTGGCCGAGGGCAAGGAGCTGCAGCTCTATGCCTGCATCGACGCCAATGTCCCCGGCCTGGTGCGCGGCGACGCCGCGCGAATCCGGCAGATTCTGGCCAACCTGCTGAGCAACGCGCTGAAATTCACCGATATCGGCCGGGTGGTGCTGCGCCTGCGCGTCGCAACCGGCGAGGCGGGCGAGACGCTGTTGCAATGGCAGGTCACCGACACCGGTATCGGCATCTCCGATGCCCAGCAGAAGCGCCTGTTCGAGCCTTTCTACCAGGCCCACGGGCATGACCACACCGTCAGTGGTACCGGGCTGGGGCTGTCGATCTGCGCGCGACTGAGCGAGTTGATGGCGGGCCAGTTGCGTGTGGTCAGTGAAACCGGCCTGGGCAGCAGCTTCACCTTCAGCGTGGCGCTGCCGGTGCTGGAGGCCTCCCAACCGCTGGCCGAGGATGCTCAGCTCTGGCCGCAGCCGGTGTATGTCCGGGCGCCGGTGAAGGAGCTGGCGCAGAGCCTGGCGGCCTGGGTCGACTGCTGGGGTGGCTCGGCGCTGTTGCAGGATGAGTTGCCCAGCAGCGCACCGGATGGCGCGGTGCTGCTGGACCTGCTCGGAGAAGCGAGCAGCGAGCCACTATGGAATGGCCCGCGGGTCTGCGCCCTGGCCGACGCCAGCGCCCATCCCCAGCCGCAGGTCTGGGGATGGCAGGTCAGCCTGCATCACCTCGCCGGCATCGCGCGCGCCCTGCGCCTGGCGCAACAGGGCGAGGGCAGTGAACCGCGCCAGGCGCCGCGTGCCGCGCACCTGAGCAAACTTGGCCTGCGGGTGCTGGTGGCCGAGGACAATCCGATCAACCAGGCGTTGCTCAAGGAGCAGCTCGAGGAGCTGGGTTGTCGCGTCACACTCACCAGCAATGGCCGCGAGGCCTTGCAGCGTTGGGCACCCGGCGCCTTCGACGCGCTGTTGACCGATGTGAACATGCCGGTGATGAATGGTTACGAGCTGGTGGGCGAACTGCGCCGACACGACAGCTGGCTGCCGATCATCGGGGTTACCGCCAACGCGCTGCGCGAGGAGGGCGAACGGTGCATGGCGGTGGGCATGAATGCCTGGCTGGTCAAGCCGATGAGCTTGCGCACCTTGCATGATGGCTTGCTCAAGGTCTGTGGCCACGCCCTGCCGGGTGAGACGGTGCAGTCCGAGGACGAGGATGAGGACCGGGCCTCGGTGGACGATCGCCTGGAAGTGTCGGAGAAAATGCGTGACCTGTTCCTGCGCACCATGCGTCAGGACATGCAGGGCGTCAGCCAGGCCTTGCAGGACAATGATCTGGCGACCGTTCGCCAGCATGTCCATCGCCTGCGCGGGGCCCTCGCGGTGGTTCGTGCCCACGGGCTGAGCGATGCCTGCGGGGCGGTGGAAGAGGCGCTGCTGGCCCAGCCTGCCGGGCGGGAGCTGAGCGCAGCGGTGCACGCGTTGATGGGACGAATCGAGGCGGCCTTGGCCAGTCTCTGAGAGCTGCCCCCGATCCAGGGCTACTCTGAATGAGGGTCGTGCCCTTGCGGGGCCGGCCAACGAACGCAAATGTTGGGACTCAAGAAGAACTCATGGAAAAAGTCAGAGTGGTAGTAGCGGACGACCACCCCATCGTGCTGATGGGGGTTCGCGAGGTGATCGATCGGGATGATCGCTTCGAAGTGGTCGGCGAGGCGCACAACTCCAGCGAACTGGTCGCGTTGTACCGCGAGCAGCGGCCTGCCATCGTCATCACCGACTACAACATGCCCGGTGACCAGACCTATGGCGATGGCATCAAGCTGATCGAGTTCCTGCTGCGCAACTTCCCCGACACGCGCATCCTGATCCTCACCATGCTGTCCAACCCGTTGATCCTCTCCAGCCTCTATGACCTGGGCGTGTCGGGGGTGATCCTGAAGAATGGCGACCTCAACGAGATCCTGGTGGCGCTCAAGGCGCTGTCGCAGGATCGCATCTACCGGGGGCCGGGCATGCAGTCCTCGAGCAGCGTGCTGTCCAGCGGGGACGATGTGGAAGGGCGCATCGCCAGTCTGTCGGTCAAGGAATACGAAGTGCTGCGACACTTCGTTTCGGGGATGAGCGTGCGCGACATCGCGCTGCTGCTCAACCGCAGTGTGAAGACCGTGAGCGCGCAGAAGATTTCCGCCATGCGCAAGCTGGACGTGGACACCGACCAGGCGCTGCTGACGTTCTGCGTGATGGCCAATCTGTTCCAGTAACCCCGATGCCGACCTTCCCGGGCAGCGGAATATGCCCGTGCGCCGGTACGGCGGCTGCGTATTTTCCATCAGCGTAGAAGCGAATCGGCGAGCCCCTTCACGCCAACCCTGTAGGAGCGAGCCTGCTCGCGAACAGAAGGTAGGGCGGATAGCGCGCCAGCGTTACCCGCCGGTGGCGCGTCTGGCGGATAACCTGTTCCAGGTTATGCGCCCCACGAAACTGAGGCGTTGCATACTGCGTAGGCGCGGACTCTGTCCGCGATCGCTTTCCGGCGGCTCCGAGCCGGCCGGCGGCACATCGCGGACAGAGTCCGCATCCTGCGATGCATCGGGGTTCAGTGCAGCGGCGCGGTGCCCTGCTGACTGTTGCCGCCATCGTCGATCCACACATAGCGCACCTCACCGCTTCCTGCGGGCAACGCCTGCAAAGGCGTCAGACTGCGTGAAGAGAACGGCGGCAGCAGTTCGGCCGGTAGCGGTGAGCCGGTTTTGCCCTGGCGCACTTCGGCGCCGGCCAGGGTGATGAAGTAGGCGGTGGGATTGTCCACCTGCACCGCGTTGCCAGCCCTTCGGAAAACCAGTTTGCGCGGAGCTTCCTCGGCGTCCTTCACCAGCGTGCGCGGCCGATAGATGACCTTCATCTGCGTGCGCAGGGTGACGGTCAGGCGCGACTGCCCCTCGGCCAGCGGCTCGCTGGATTGCGGCGGAATCTCGTAGAGGTTGAGCCAGTACAGCGACTCGCGGTCCCCGGGCAGCGCCTCGCCGGTGTAGAGCAGGCGCAGGCTGCGCTGCTGGCCGGGGTTCAGGCGGAATACCGGGGGCAGAGGCATGATCGGTGCTTGCGCGGTCTGTGGCGCGGCGTCGAGATCGCCGTCGTCGACCCAGGTCTGCACGATGACCGGATAGCTGTTCTGGTTCACCAGCGCCAGCGAAGCCTCGCGCTTGCCTTCGTCGAAGATTACCCGCGTGCGTTCGGCAGTGACGCCGGCCTGCGCCTGCGCACCCGCCAGCAGCATCAGGCCGAGCAGGGCCGCGCGCAGCCGCTTACTGCACACGGATCACCACCTGCGCGGTGGCCTCCACGCGGCCAGCGGTGACCGTCGGCATGCTGCCCAGGCTGAGTTTTTCCAGGCGTGCCCGGAAGGTCTCGCTGTATTGGGTGATGCCGCTGACCGTGCCGGTGTTGTTCGAGGCGCTGCCGATCACCGGATACCAACCGCGCGCTTCGGCATTGCTGCCGTTGGCCGAATCTTCGTTGGCCAGCAGGTTCATCGCGTTGCCGTTGCGCAGCAGACGGATGCCCACACCCTGGGCCATGCCCGGTTGCCCGTAGCGATCGGAAACCAGATAGGACAACCCGCCATTGGCATTCACCAGGCCCAGGCCCGAGGAAGCCGCCAGTGCACCGGAGGAGACCTTGATGCCCAGTGCCGTGCCGTTGGCGGCGGTGCTGTTGGTCACTCCGGTCTGGCACTTGAAGTCGACCTGGAAAGGCATTTCGCGGTTGGCGCCGGCATTGATCTCGCCGATGGAGATCGAGGGGAAGACCACATGGGGGGTGACGTTGGTGACTGCGCAGGTCGGGTAACGCTTGAGCGTCACGTCGTTGTACAGGCTGATAGCTCCCGGCCAGTTGTAGTGCCAGCCGCTGTAGTTGCCGTAGTGCGTCTGGCCGACATTGGGGTAGGCCAATCCCGGACCCTTGATGGCGAGGTAGCCGGCCGGCTGGGTGTAGCCGTACATCTGCGAAGCGGCGGTGGCCGAGTAGGGGAAGCCGAGGCTGGTTTCGGCCGGCCCGCGGAACAGTTCGGCGCGAACCGCGCTGAGGTTCTTCGCCTTGACCAGCTGGAAGCCGCGCGAGTCGATGTCCAGCCCGCTGAGCTGGCGCTCGCGCCAGACGTCGGTGAAGAACTGGCCGCTTTCCACATGGGTCAGGCGCAGCAGCACGTTGGGCCAGGCGGTGCGGTATGCGGACTGCAGGCCGATGCTGTTGCCCGCACTGTCGCCGCCCTGGTACCAGCCGCTGTAGAGGTTGTCGGCGTTGGTGGAGAACATCTCGTACACAGCGTCCTCCGGAGCGCAGCGGAAGAAGACGCGCTCGGCGTCGTAGCCGGCGGAGTTGCCGTACTGCGTCAGCGGCGATACCGAGCTGGCGATGAGGGTGCCGTCGGGCTGGAAGCTGGCGTCGCTGACGTTGATCACGCTGGGCAGGCCAAGCGAGCCGTTGCAGGTGTCGCAGGCGCCATCGCCAGGCCAGGCGCCGGCCACGCCCTCGCCGGGGCGGATCTGATAGGTCAGGGTGGTGGTGGCGCTGCCTACGCCGGTGACCTTGTAGCAGGTCGCCCAGACACTGGGCGCGAGCAGCAGGGCGAGCAGTGGCAGGCTGCGAAGGATGGGGTTCATGAGGCCTCCGGTAGGCAGGTACCCTGCAGGCGGATCAGCACCTGGTCGAGGTTGGCGCCCTTGAGGTCGTAGGGTAGTAGGCAGGCGTCCTCGGCGCGTTCGCCCCATTGCACGCGAAGCCGGCCTTGCTCGCCTTCGGCGCGGGCATAGACCTGGCCGCCCTGGCCGACCATGCCGATGTTCACGCCATTGCCATCGAGCACGTCGGCGCCCAGCGGCAGCGGCTGGCCATCGGACAGCCTGGCCTGGATCAGCAGCGGATGGCCGGTGAGGGTCTTGAACTCGACCCGCACGGCCGCGCCGGCATACGGAGCGATCTTGCGTTCGGTTTCCACCAGTTCGGCGTTCTCGTCGATGCCTTGTGGGTCGAGGCTGATGGGGTTGTAGCGGTAGGGTGAAAGCGACGGCACTACGGCGTAGCCGTTGCTGTCCACCCGTGCGCCCTGGCCGCCCCGCACGCCTGCTCCGCTGGCACCCTTGGCTTCCACCAGGGCGAAGGTGTCGCCGACGTAGGGCCCGAGGGTCAGGCCGCCGCTGTGCAGCACGGCCGCGCCGCGTATGCCGCCGTTGACCTGGCGGTAGCTGGAGCTTTCGGCGTAGCCGGCGTTGACGGTGGCGACAGAAGTCTGCTGCTGCACACTGCCGTTGAAATCCGTGCCCTGGCCTTCGCTGTCGCGCCCGGCGGAGAGGGCGTAGCTCAGGGTACGGTCCTCGCCCAGAGTGCCGTTGAGACCGGTCTGATAGGTGCTGCCGCTGCTATCGCCGGAACGTCGCGAGGCCATGGCGTTGAAGTTCGGCGCGCGGCTGCTGGAGCCCAGCGGCATGGACAGGCTCAGGGTCAGGGTGTTGTTGCGGTTGCTGCCGTGCTGCAGGTTGTACTGCGGTGGTTGCGACGGATCGTAGTCGTCGTTCACATCGCGGTACCAGGTGGTCTGCTGGCGCGAGTAGGACAGGTTGTAGCTGAGCTGGCGCCAGGTATTGGAGTAGCCGACCTGCAGCTGGGTATCGCGGCTCTTGCCGTCGTAGTAATCGCTGGTGGAGCCGGACAGATAGAGGTTGCCGTACTGCCCCAGGCCCTGGTTGACCAGCAGGGTGAACTGGTTGCGCTGCTTGTAGCTGCTCGAGTCCCAGCTCTCGCCGTGGTCGCTGGCATCACGGGCGGAGAGTGCGTCGCCCAGATCGCGATAGCCCTCGGTGGAGTAGCGGTAGCCGGCGAGGGTCAGGGTGGTCTGGGTCGGCTGGAAGGTCCGGCTGTAGTTCAGGCCGACGCGCCAGCCCTGCTTGCGCTGGTTGTTCTCCACGGTGGCGCTGGAGAAGGTGGTGTTCATCCCGAAGGCGCCGTAGGGCGTGGCCAGCACACCGCCACCGAGCACGGCCAGGTAGTCCTCGGCGACACGGGCGCCGAGGTTGGCGGTGAGGGCGTTGGTCAGGCCCCGCTGGTAGGTCAGGTCGCCGAACAGGTCGTTGCCGTCACCGTACTGGCGCGCCTGGCCGAGCGTGGCGCTGTAGCGCGACAGGCCGGGGCGCATGGACTCGGGCACGGCGGAGAAGGGCACGGAGAAGCGCGAGACGCTGCCGTCGGCCTCGATCACCTGCACGTCCAGGTCGCCGTCGTAGGCGGTGCCGTAGAGGTCGTCGATGACGAAGGGACCGGGCGCCACGGTGGTCTCGTGGATCTTCCGACCGTTCTGGCTGATCACTACCCGCGCATTGGTGTTGGCGGTGCCACGCACTTGTGGCGCGTACTGGCGTTGTGAGTCGGGCAGCATGCGGTCGTCGGTGGCCAGGCGCACGCCGCGATAGCCCAGGCTGCCGAACAGGTTGCCTTCGGTGTAGCTGTCGCCCAGGGTCAGCTCGCTGCGCAAGCCTGGCAACGCGCGCTGGGCGTAGGTGCGGATGCTGTTCCAGTCGCTGCGGGTGCTCCCCGCATAGCTGGAATAGGTGTAGTTGGACTGGTGGCGCAGGCGCCACAAGCCGAGATTCACGCCGCCGTTCAGGCCGAGGTAGCCGTAGTCCGAATCGCCGCTGCTGCCGGAGCTGTCGAAACTGGAACGATAGAGGTTGGCATCGTAGTTGACGAAGCCCATGGTGCTGCCAGCGTCCCATTCATCCGGGCTGACATAGCCGCGTGGCTTGATGTCGAGCAGCGCCTGGGGCACCGAGAGGTCCAGGCGCAGGCGCGCGGTGTCGAGGTTCCAGGTCGAGTCGGGCAGACGCTCGGTAAGCCAGTGGCAGATGCCCTGGTCGTCCTTGCCGGCCTTCGGGTCGGGACGCGCACCCAGGCTCTGGCGCAGGAAGCGCTCGCTGAAGCAGGGCTCGGCGCGCTCGCCGCGCTGGCGCAGTTCCACTTCGGCACGGGTGGCGTACTGACCGTTGAGATAGAGATCGACGTGGTAGGTGCCGGGGTCCACCTGATCGGCGCGGTTGAACCGCTCCAGGCTGCCACCGGCCAGTCCCGACCCCATCAGCAGGCTGTCGTCGAAGCGGTAGTCCGCATCGCCCTGGGCCAGGCCCGCGACCACCATGGCGAGAGTTCCGAGGGCGAAGGGCAGCAGCGGTCCATGGCTGAAGTCAGCGCGGCAGGTCATGGCGAAGTTCCACTCTTGCGCCGTAGTCGTTGATCAGCAGGGCGGACAGTCGCACGTTGCCGGCGGGCAGAGCGGAGGCTTTGTCCGCGCGCCACTGGGCCTGGCCCATGGGCGCGACCATGCTCGGCTGCAGCTTCCACTGACGCTCGCCGACGCTGAGCGTCGCGCCGCCGAAGGAGGCGTGGTAGCCGGTGGGGTTCTCGACCTTCACACTCCAGCCGCCACCGCTCTGCACCAGGGAGAAGCGCAGCTTCTCGGGCAGCTGCTCCGGGTTGCCGGCGATGGCCGCCGGGCGATAGAACAGCTTCAGGCGGTTGCGCAGCATCAGCAGCATCTGGTTCTGCTCGGCCTTGGCGGCGTTGCGCGGCGGAATCTGCAGCACGTTGAGGTGGAACAGCGATTCGCGGTCCTGGGGCAGCCCGGAGCCGGTGTAGAGGATGCGCAGGGTCTGGCCGCTGCCGGGCGCCATGCGCGACACGGAAGGGTTGATCACGAAGGGGGCCTTGGCGGTATCCGGCGTGGAGGCAGGATCGTCGACGTCGATCCAGGCCTGGATGACGTTGGGGAAGCCGTCCTTGTTGGTCAGCTGCACGGTCTTCTCCCGGGCTTCGCCGGGGTAGATGACGCGGGTGCCGGTGATCACCACGCTGGCCTGGGCGAGCGTGGCGGTGAAGGATGCCAGCAGGGCGAGCGTAAGCGTCGCCGCGCGAAGCGGGCGCAGTGGGAGGGCGTTCATCCGGTTCACCTGTCTTGTCGCATCGTTCGGAGCGTGATCGCCCCTGAACGATGCGGCGCAATGCGGGAAGGCGGCACCGGGGGGCGGTGCCGCGGGGTATCACTCGTAACGCAGGGTGTAGGTCACCGAGCCGAGTACCGGGCCGGGGGTCACGGTGGCTTCTTCGGAGATGTACTGCACCGCGTAGTCGTAGCTGGTGCTGGACTGGCCGTCCTTCAGGACGATGTCACCGGCTTCCACGGCTGCGCCGCCCGCCAGGTTCACCGGGCTGCCGGCCGGGCCGTCGAGCAGTTGCAGCGCTACACCGGTGGCGCCGCCCGAAGCGGTGTTGGTCAGGTTGCCCGAGGCGGTGGCATTGGTGGCCTGGAACAGCGTGGTGAAGTGCTCGTCGGCACCGCTGGGCGCCGCGCAACCGGTCAGCTGCAGGGTGAAGCTGGTTTCACCGGTGGTCTGGCCGACGGAGCCGTTCAGGGCGCTGACCGGAACGCTGTCGAGGATGACGGTCGGATCAGTGTTGCCATCGACGACGGCCGAGCAGGTCTGGTCGGTCACTTCACCGCTGAAGTTGATGGTGTTGGCGGCGAAAGCAAAGCCCGGCGCAGCGAGTGCGGCTGCGACAGCCAGGGCGGTTGCGTGAAGTTTCATTCTCTTGAGCTCCATGGTCAGGGTTTTTTCCCAGGTCCATGTTGCTTTCAGAGCCTTCTGAAAACTCTGAGACGATTCTGAAAGGCCAGCGTGGCGAAATGGCCGAAAGGCCCATTTGTCTGGGTTTCATTGATATGTCTCAAGGAAAATTCGATTTCGCGTCGCGCCGGATTGAGATTCGTCTGATGTTTTATTGATCGACCGATCAGCAAAGTACGCCCCGTCGAAATCACCACCACGCGGGGCCATTCCGGCTCCATGGTTTCGATGTTGGACAAGAGACCGACCGACAAGGGCTCGTCCAACCGATGCATTCGTAATCGGGAGAGCGACACCATGAAATCCAAATTGCACGCTGCACTGATCTGCCTGGCGGGCGCCGGCCTTTGCACTCAGGCCTTCGCCGCCGCCCCGCAGACCGGGGTGATCAACATCACCGGCAAGGTCACCGAGACCAGCTGCGTGCTCGATGCTTCTGCCACCAACATCAGTGTGAACCTGCCGCCGGTCGACAAGGACCTGCTCGCCGCCGCGCAGAGCAGCACCGGCCGTACCGGCTTCACCATGAAGGTGACCAGCTGCGCCGATGGCGTGAAAGTCTCCGCGGCCTTCACTCCGGACAGCAACGTCGACGCCTACGGCAACCTGAAGAACTCCGCTGCCGGCGGTGCCAGCAACGTACAGGTGCAGCTGCTGGACCAGAACTACGCGGCGATCAACGTCAACACCGACAACGCCACCAGCCAGGCGGCTCGTGCGGTCACCGTCAGCGGTGCCAACCCGGTCACCCTGCAGTACTACGCCCAGTACTACTCCCAGGCCGGCAGCGCTGGCGCCGGTGACGTCGCCGCCATGGCGAACTACCAGCTGACCTACGAGTGATCCACCGGGCCCGGAGCACCAGCTCCGGGCCACATGAGGTACCCGCAATGAAGGCCGTTCCCACTCACTGGCTGTTGTCCCTGTTCGCCGGCGTGCTGCTCTGCATGTTCGCCCTGACTGATGCCCAGGCCGGCGTCATGATCGACGGGACGCGAATCGTCTACCCCGCGAAGGAACGCGAAGTCACCGTGAAGCTCACCAACAAGGGTGCATCGCCTGTGCTGATGCAGGTCTGGGTTGACCGCGGGAATGCCCAGAGCAAGCCGCAGGATGCCGACGCTCCATTCCTGATCACGCCGCCGATCTTCCGCCTCGATCCGCAGAAAGGGCAGAGCGTGCGCCTGGCCTTCACCGGCGAGAACCTGCCGCAGGATCGCGAGAGCCTGTTCTGGTTCAACGCGCTGGAGATTCCCCCGCTGCCCCAGGGCGCCAACGGCAACATGATGCAGATCGCCGTACGTTCGCGGCTCAAGCTGTTCTACCGCCCCGCGGGCCTGGCCGGCGACATGCCCAGTGCCATCGAGCAGGTGCGCTGGAGCGTGCAGAAGCAAGGCGCGACCTATGTATTGCGTGGCGAGAACAGCAGCCCCTATCACCTGTCTTTCAGCGCCCTGACGCTGCAGCAGGACGGCAAGAGCCACGACACCGGCGGCGGCATGATCGCCCCGTACAGCCAACACGATTTCCCCCTGGCCGGCTTCGATGGCGGCAGCGGCGGCAAGCTGCACTATCGCTGGATGAGCGATTTCGGTGCCTCTGCCGAGCAGGAAGCCGCACTGCGCTGATCTCCGAAGTGGCACGCCTTCGCCGCGTGCCTTCCCGTACTACGCCCTAGGGATAGACCATGCCTCCGACGACCCGAACGCCGCGTCTCAACGCCGGCGGGCCGCCGCATGTCCAGCGCCTGCTGCTGGCGGTGGCCGTAGGTGCCGGCCTCGCTGCTGCCGCCAAGGCGGCTGCCGATGGCGACCTGCAAGCCTCGTTCAACCCGGCATTCCTGCAGGGGCCATCCGGCCAGCAGGTGGATGTCAGCCGCTTCGAGCGCGGCAACCCGGTCGCGCCGGGCAGCTATCGACTGGACGTCTACGTCAACCAGAACTGGATCGGTCGGCAGGAAGTACGGGTACGCGAAGGGCAGCCGCCGAGCTACTGCTTCGCCCGCAAGCAGCTTTCCAGCCTCGGCCTGGACAGCATGCGCCTGCCCGCCGCACCGGCCGGCAGCGATGCCGACGAGGAGTGTGTCGATGTCGTCCAGCGCATTCCCAATGCCCGCGCCGACCTCGACCTGGCCAGCCTGCGCCTGGACCTGAGCATTCCCCAGGCCTACCTGAGCCGCGTGGCGCGCGGCTACGTCGATCCGCAGGACTGGGATCGCGGCGTGACCGCGGCCTTCGTCGACTACAACGCCAACGCCTACCGCAATGAAGGCGGCGGCCAGGACAGCACCCAGTACTACACCGGCCTCAACGCCGGGGCTAACCTGGGTGACTGGCGCCTGCGCCACAACGGCAGCTACAGCCGCAGCGAAGGCAACGGTCCGAGCACCAGCCATTACGACGCGGTGAGCAGCTACGCCCAGCGCGACCTGACCGGCCTGAAGTCGCAGCTGACCCTGGGCGAATACTTCACGCCCTCGGAGCTGTTCGACAGCGTGCCCTACACCGGCGTCCAGCTGGCCTCCGACGACCGCATGCTGCCGGACTCGCAGCGCGGCTTCGCCCCGGCCATCCGTGGCACCGCCGAGAGCAACGCGCGGGTCACCGTGCGCCAGGGCGGCAATATCCTCTATGAAACCACGGTGGCGCCGGGCCCGTTCGTCATCGATGACCTGTACAACACCGGTTACTCGGGCGATCTCGAGGTGACGGTCACCGAAGCCGACGGCCGCGCCCGCAGCTTCACCGTGCCCTTCGCTTCGGTGGCGCAACTGCTGCGCCCCGGCACCTCGCGCTACAGCGTCACCGCCGGCAAGTACCGCGACGACCGCCTCGCTGATGAGCCGAACTTCGTCCAGGGCACCTACCAGCGCGGCATCTCCAACAGCTGGACCGGTTACACCGGCGGCATCATTGCCGACCAGTACCTGGCGGTGCAGGGCGGCCTGGCGCTGAGCACGCCGGTGGGCGCCTTTGCCTTCGACGCCACGCACTCCAGCGCCTCGGGCCTGGAAGCGCGCGATGGCCTGGGCAGCTCCTCCAGTGGCCAGAGCTACCGGCTCAGCTACAGCAAGCTGCTCGAATCCACCCGGACCAATTTCGTGGTGGCGGCGTATCGCTTCTCCAGCGAGGGCTACCTCAACTTCGGCGACTACGCCCAGGCCCAGGACTCCAACGCCAACGCGCCGTACCGCCAGCGCAACCGCGTACAGGTCAACGTCAACCAACCGCTGGCCGATGGCTACGGCAGCCTGTACCTGAGCGGTTCTTCGCAGAACTACTGGCAGAACGGCAAGTCCAGCGACACCAGCTACCAGGCCGGTTACTCCAACGGCTACCGCTGGGGTAGCCTGAGCCTGTCCGCCAGCCGCACGCGCATGGACCGCGGCGACACCGACACGCAGTACATGCTCAGCCTGTCGCTGCCGCTGGGCCGTTCCAGCCACGCGCCGTACCTGAGCAGTTCCACCACCTACTCGGACAAGGGCGACCTCAACAGCCAACTGAGCGTTTCCGGCTCCCTCGGCGAGTTCAACGAATTCAGCTACGGCGTCTACGGCTCGCGCTCGCGGGTCGACGGCGACACCAGCACGGCCAACGGCGCCAACGCGCAGTACCGCGCTGCGGCGACCAATGTCTCCGGCAGCTACAGCGAGGGCGAAGGGTATCGCCAGATGGGCCTGGGCCTGTCGGGCAGCATCGTCGCGCATCCGGGCGGCATCACCTTCAGCCAGGCCCAGGGCGAGACCCGCGCCATCGTCGAGGCCAAGGGCGCCGAAGGCGCAAGGCTGCTCAACAGCAGCGGTGCCAAGGTGGATGGCAGCGGCTACGGCGTGGTTTCCAGCCTCATGCCGTACCGACAGAACGAAGTGGCGCTGGACCCCAAAGGCACCGATGAAGACGTCGAGCTGCAGCTCACCTCGCAGAACGTCGCCCCGCGCTACGGCGCCGTGGTGATGCTCAAGTACCCCACGCTGACCGGCGAACCGGTGCTGCTGACCCTGCGTGACGAGCATGGCGAAGCGCTGCCGGTCGGCGCCGAAGTGCTCGACGCCCAGGGCAACAGCCTGACGCTGGTGGGGCAGGGCAGCCGTGTGTTCATCCGCGCCGCCGAGCGTGAAGGCGAGCTGACCGTGCGCTGGGGCGAAGGCAATGACAGCCAGTGCCGCGTGCGCTACCAGCTGCCGCCGGCAAAAGAGAAGAACACGTCCGCCTTCACCAAGGCCGAGGCGCTGTGCGCGCGCAGCAACGGGCCGACACAGATCGCCGCCCGCTGACCCAAGAGGACATCATGCGAATTCTGATCCTGATCCTGACGCTGTTCTGCGCGCCCTCTGCGCTGGCAGCGGTCTGTACCTTCGAGACTGGCAAGGCCAGTGTGCTGGCGACCATGGCGCTGCCCGCGACCCTGAGCGTGCCGCGCAATGCCACCAATGGCACGCCGCTGTGGGACAGCGGCTGGAAGGGCTACTCAGGTACCACCATCAATTGCAACTCCACCGGCACCGTGAAGGGTGGCCACGCCACCGGTATCGGCGCGGCGGAGCCCGGCTACACCAGCAACGGCTTCTCCTCGGTATTCAAGACCAACGTGCCCGGCGTCGGCATCTCGGTGTTCTGGTGCAACCAGACCATCGCCAACTGCAACCCTGACCCGACCAAGATCACCCCGCTGCCCAGCCTGGCCTGGAGCGTTTCCGCCGTGCAGTACCCGCTCAACATCAGTTGGCGGGTGCGCCTGATCAAGACCGCCGATATCGATGCCAGCGCCGGCACGATCAGCGTGCCCGGCATGTCGTACATCTCCTATGCCGATGCGGGCGTCACCACGCTGATGCTCACCGGCACCTCGCAGCTCACCGGCCTGGGCTGCGACGTGAACGCCGACAGCCGCAACATCGACGTGCCGCTGCCGACCATTCTCAAGAGCGACTTCGCGGCCGCGCCGATTCCCCAGGACAACAACAAGGCCAGGGCTTTCAACATCAATCTGCTGTGCGACAGCGGGGTCAAGGTCAGCTACCAGATCGACGGCGCGCAGACCACCGGTGATGGCAACGTCCTGGCCAACGCCACGGGCACGGGCATGGCCACCGGCGTCGGCGTCACCCTGTTCAAGGGCGACCTGAGCAGCATCACGCGCCTGCCGCTGGCGACCAAGTTCCTCCACACCACCACGCTGTCCACCGGCAGCGTGCCGGTGAGCATTCCGCTCACCGCACGCTACTACCGCACCGCTGCTACCCCCGAGGCCATGGGGACCGGGCTGGTGTCCACCACGGCGACCTTCACCCTCTTCTACGAGTGATGGGCGGGGCCGCCCGGTCCCGCCGCCAGTTCCCGCCCGACGAGCGGCCAGGAGCCGCTTGCCAGACCCTTCGGTGACCGGTTCTGACGGTCGCCGCGCACAGCCTGCGAAAACAATTCGCACCGGCCTGTCGATTTCTCCCGGCTGCTTCGACTATGAGGTAACTGCAAGCACAGCGCGCGCCGGAGACGACCATGAAGTACCTCTGCCTGATCTACGTGGATGACCAGCGGCTCTCCAGCCTCTCGGATGCGGAGTATCGCCGGCTGATGGACGAGTGCTTTGCCAACGACGAACACCAGCGCCGAGCCGGCCGGGTGCTCGCCTCGGAGGCGCTGGAAACGGTGCAAACCGCGACGACGCTGCGCCATGGTGCGGCGGGGCTATCCATCACCGACGGGCCGTTTGCCGAAACCCGCGAATACCTGGGCGGCTTCGTGCTGATCGACGCCCGTGACCTCAACGAGGCGCTGCAGATCGCCGAGCGCATTCCCAGCGGCCGCCTGGGCGCGGTGGAAGTCCGCCCGGTGCGTGACTGGGACCGTTACTTCGCCGGGCGCTGAGCCGCGGCGATTCATGTGAAAGCGACATCAGGAGAATGGAATGCTCAAGTGGATTGCGTTGGTAGTCGTCGTGGCTGTGGTGGTGGTCCTGGTGCTGGCGGCGAATCGTCCGGGCACCTTCCGCGTGGAGCGCAGCCTGCGCATCCAGGCGCCGCCGGAGAAGGTCCAGGGCTACATCGAGGACTTTCATCAGTGGCGGCAGTGGTCGCCCTTCGAGGCTCTCGACCCGGACATGCAGCGCAGCTTCTCCGGCAACGAGAAAGGCCGCGGCGCGGTGTACGCCTGGTCAGGCAACGGCAAGGCCGGCGCCGGGCGGATGGAAATCCTCGAGAACGATCCCGGCACCCGCACCACCATCGCCCTGGATTTCCTCAAGCCGTTCAAGGCCAGCAACACTGCCGAATTCACTCTGGTGCCGCGCGAGGGCGGCACCGAGGTGACCTGGGCGATGTTCGGCCCGGTGCCCTTCGTGGCGAAGATCATGCACCTGTTCATCGACGTGGACCGCATGGTCGGCAAGGACTTCGAGGCGGGCCTGGCCAACCTCAAGGTGCTCGCCGAGAAGGGCTGATGCAGGCCGCAATCCGAAGGAGGTGAGCCATGTGCCCTCTGTGCGTATCGACCCTGACGCTGGCCGTGACCAGCGTTCTTTCCGCCGGCGGCATCAGCGCCTTTGCCGTCACCCGCCTGCGCGGCAAGCGCCGCGTCCGGCCCCACGAGCAACGGGCGCTTTCTCAGGAGCGTCCCCAGGAGCGTGCGATATGAAACTGGCTAACCAGCGTTCTGCTTTTCCAGAGATGCCTCGCGTGGTCTCCCCGGCGGCCTGGCGGCAGGCGCGCATTCGCCTGCTGGAGCAGGAAAAGGCCGCCACCCACGCTCGCGACGCGCTCAACGCCCAACGCCGCGAACTGCCAGTGGTGCGCATCGACAAGGACTATCGCTTCGAAGGCCCGCACGGCCCGCTGCGTCTGCTCGATCTGTTCGAGGGGCGGCCGCAGCTGATCGTCTACCACTTCATGTTCCACCGCGACACCGGGCTGGGTTGCGAGGGCTGCTCCTTCCTCATCGACAACATCGGCCGGCTCGAGCACCTGCAGGCGCGTGGCACCACCTTCGCCATGGTCTCCCGCGCGCCGCTGGAGGAGATCGCGCCGTTCCGCGCCCGCATGGGCTGGCAGTTCCCCTGGTATTCGTCGCTGGGCAGCGATTTCAACTATGACTTTCACGTCAGCGTCGACGAGGCCATCGCCCCGGTGGAATACAACTATCGTGACAAGGCAGAGCTGGAGCGCCTGGGGCAGGACTACCACGTACGCGGCGAGCAGCCGGGCATGAGCGTGTTCCTGCGCGACGGCGAGCAGATCTTCCACAGCTATTCGACCTACGGTCGAGGGCTGGAGGCGCCGCTGTTCACCTACCACCTGCTCGACCTCACGCCGCTGGGCCGCGGTGAAGGCTGGGGTGGCATGCCCGACTACCAGGGCAAGGGCATGAACTGGACGCGCTTCCACGACGACTACGACCAGGCCCCGCCACCGCACAGCTGCTGCGGTTCCTGATCGGTCATCAGAACGAGGAGAATCCCATGACTGCCGCTGAAAAGAACGCCGCACACGCCGAACTTCACGCGCTGCTGGAGAGCTGGCTGAAAGCCGTCCGTGCCTCTGACGTGGAAGGCATCACCCGCCACTACACCCGCGACATCCTCGCCTTCGATGCAGTGAAGCAACTGCAATTCCAGGGTGTCGAGGCCTACGCCAGCCATTGGCGCGACTGCACGCAGATGTGCAAGGAACCCACCTTTGAGATGCACCAGCTGAGCTTCGAGAGTGGCGGCGAGAGCGCCTTCGGGCACTACCTCGCCTACTGCGGCGGCACCGACGACAAGGGCCAGCACAACGCCTCCTGGGTGCGCGTCACGGTCGGCCTGCGGCGCGAAGCGGGCCAGTGGAAAATCGCCCACGAGCACTTCTCCATTCCCTTCGATCCGGCCACGGGGCAACTGCTGTTCGACGCCAAGCCCTGACCTCGACCTCGACCTCGACTTGTAGGAGCGAGCTTGCTCGCGAACGCATTTCCCGGCAGCTCCGGCGTGATGCGGGTTCGCGAGCAAGCTCGCTCCTACAGGGGCTGCCCCGCCATCTGAAACACCCCGCAGCGCACTCTCGACGCACACCCGTCCGGTCACCTCCCCATCGGCCCCAATTCCGTGCAGGATAGGCAGACCCTCTCCACCGCCAAGGATCACGGCCCGCATGCACGAGTACTCCGCCCAGCCCCTGCGCGACGTGGTGGACGACATCTACCGTCGCGAATCGCGCCGCGTGCTGGCGACGCTGATCCGTCTGCTGGGTGATTTCGATCTCGCCGAGGAGGCGCTGCACGAAGCCTTCGTCGGCTGCGGTGGACCAGTGGCGGCGCGACGGCGTACCGGCCAGTCCGCGCGCCTGGCTGGTCTCCGCCGGGCGCTTCAAGGCCATCGACGGCCTGCGCCGGCGCTCGCGTTTCGACGCCTCCCTGGCGCAGATCGCCGAGCAGCTGGAAATCGACGCCCAGTCGGTGGAGGAACTGGCCGACGAAAGCGTCGAGGACGACCGCCTGCGACTGATCTTCACCTGCTGCCACCCGGCGCTGCCGGCGGACGCCCAGGTGCCGCTGACCCTGCGCGAGGTCTGCGACCTGAAAACCGAGGAAATCGCCCGCGCCTACCTCGCCACGCCCTCGACCATCGCCCAGCGCATCGTCCGCGCCAAGGCGAAGATCCGCGACGCGCAGCATTCCCTACCAGGTGCCCGACGCCGCCGAGCTGCCGGAGCGCCTGGCCAGCGTGCTGCGGGTCATCTACCTGGTATTCAACGAGGGTTACTCGGCCTCGTCCGGCGATTCGCTGACCCGTACCGACCTCACTGCCGAAGCCATCCGCCTGGGCCGGCAGCTGCTGGAGTTGCTGCCGGACGCCGAAGTGATGGGCCTGCTGGCGCTCATGCTGCTGCACGAGTCGCGGCGCGAGGCGCGCACCGCGGAAGACGGCGAACTGGTGCTGCTGGAAAACCAGGACCGCTCACGCTGGAACCGCGCCCTGATCGAAGAGGGGCAGCAACTGATCACTGCCGCCCTGGCCACCCGCCGCGTCGGCCCCTACACCCTGCAGGCGGCGATCTCCGCCGTGCACGCCGCCGCCCCTGATATGGCCAGCACCGACTGGGCGGAGATTGTCGGCCTCTACGACCTGCTGCTGGCGATGCAGCCCTCCCCGGTGATCGAACTCAACCGCGCCGTGGCCCTGGCCATGCGCGACGGCCCTGAAGCGGGGCTGGCGCAGGTCGATGCCATCCTGGCCCGTGGCGACCTTCAGGACTACCACCTGGCCCACGCCGCGCGTGCCGATTTCTGCCGGCGCCTGAAGCGTTCCGCGCAAGCTCGCGAAGCCTACACCCGTGCGTTGGAGCTGGCGAAGCTGGAGCCGGAGCGGCGCTTCCTCGAGCAGCGGATTCGCGAGCTCGACCGCTGAGTTGCCTTGCAATATCCACCTGCCAGACTGTGCGACTGACTCCTGCCGACCCTTGCCCATGACCGACCCGACGCCTCGCGACTCCCTCTGGACCGTCTTCCTGATCTTCCTGCGCCTGGGGCTGACTTCCTTTGGCGGGCCGGTGGCACACCTGGGCTATTTCCGCGAGGAATTCGTGAGCCGCCGTCGCTGGCTGGATGAGCCGCACTACGCCGATCTCATCGCCCTCTGTCAGTTCCTCCCCGGCCCCGCCAGCAGCCAGTTGGGTATGGCCCTCGGCGCCTTGCGTGCGGGGCAATGGGGCGCGTTGGCGGCGTGGATCGGCTTCACCCTGCCATCGGCCATGTTGATGCTGCTCGTTGCCCTGGGGCTGTCGCGGCACGGCCAGTGGCTGCCGGCGGGTGCGTTGCACGGACTGATGCTGGTGTCCGTTGCTGTGGTGGCCCACGCCGTGTGGGGCATGGCCAAGTCCTTGTGCCCGGACTGGCAGCGCCAGGGGCTGATGATCCTGGTGACCGCCGTGGCGCTTCGCTGGCCTGGTGTCATCGTGCAGTTGCTGGTGATCCTCGCGGCTGCGCTGATCGGTATGGCCTGGCTGCGACCATCCGCGGTGGGCGATCTGGTGGGTTCGGGCCATTCCGCGTCCCGTCGCCGCGGCGGCTTCTACCTGCTGCTGTTCTTCGCGCTGCTGGTGTTTCTACCGATGGCGGCAGCAGCGTGGCGTTGGCCGTCGCTGGCACAATTCGATGCCTTCTACCGGGTCGGCAGCCTGGTCTTCGGTGGTGGGCATGTGGTGCTGCCGCTGTTGCAGAGCGCGGTGGTCGAGCCTGGCTGGGTCGATGCGCAGACCTTCCTCGCCGGCTACGGCGCGGCACAGGCGTTGCCGGGGCCGCTGTTCACCTTTGCCGCCTTCCTCGGAGCGGCCATCGACAAGCCGGGTGGCGTGGCTGGCGCGTTGCTCTGTCTGGTGGCGATCTTCCTGCCGTCCTTCCTGCTGGTGCTCGGCGCCCTGCCATTCTGGGAGAGCCTGCGTCGCCAGCGCCATCTGCGCGCGGCGCTGGCCGGGGTGAATGCTGCCGTGGTCGGTCTGTTGCTGGCCGCGCTGATCCACCCCATCGGCAGCGAAACCATCGTTGGCCTGCTCGACATTTCCCTGGTCGCGCTGGCTTTCCTGATCTTGCTCAGTGGCCGCCTGCCGCCCTGGGCGCTGGTGTTGCTGGGCGCGCTGGGCGGAGGGTTGGCGGGGCCGTTCTAGAGGCTGCTGACCAGGTGCCCGCCGTCCACGGCGAGCACTGCGCCGGTCATGAAGGCGCCGGCGTCGCTGGCCAGCAGCAGGAAGGGACCTTCCAGTTCCTTCAGCTGGCCGAGGCGGCGCATCGGTACCGTGTCGCGGATATAGGCCTGGCCTTTTTCGCTGTCGAAATAGGCGTCGTTCATCTCGGTCTTGAAGTAGCCCGGAGCGATGGCGTTGACTCGCACGTTGAAGCGCGCCAGTTCCAGCGCCAGGGACTTGCTCAGTTGCACCACGCCGGCCTTGGCGGCGCAGTAATGGCTGTAGCCGCCGCCCACGCGCAGGCCGAGGATCGAGGCGATGTTGACGATGCTGCCGCCGCGCCCGGCCTTGGCCAGGCGTTGCGCCGCGCACTGGGCGACGCGCCAGACGCCGTCGAGGTTGGTGGAGAGCATGGAGCGCCAGTCTTCTTCGGTAATCTCCAGCGCGCGCTGGCCGTTGCCGATCCCGGCGTTGTTGAGCACGACGTCGACCACACCGAACTGCGCTTCGGCGCTGTCGAAGGCGGCCTCGACGCTGGTGCGGTCGGTGACATCCAGTGCCACGGCATGGGCTTCACCGCCGTCGGCACGGATGGCTTCAGCCAGTTGCGCCAGGCGCTCGGTGCGACGCGCTGCCAGGACGACGCGGGCTCCAGCGCGGGCAGCTGCACGCGCCAGGTGTGCGCCGATGCCGCTGGAGGCGCCGGTGACCAGGACGGTCTTGCCGGCGAGGGAGAAGAGGTCGTTGCTCATGGCTGCACCTTTGTCGACGGAGCGAAATCGCTGACCGCCAAGGGTAGCCCGAGGAACCCTCAAGGGCATGCAGGGTGCGCCATTCGCCCCGCGAATGACGGATCGGGCGAACCTGTAGGAGCGGGCCATGCCCGCGATCGCGCGCATGGCGCGCTCCTACAGGGAGTCTCAAGCTAGCCGGCAGGTGTAGGAGCGAGCTTGCTCGCGAACCTGCAAGGCACGGCGTCAAGGGCGGCGCGAGCAAGCGCGCTCCTGCCGTAGCCGGAAGCACCCAAGAAAAAGCCCGGCGCAAGGGCCGGGCTTCTTCATGACGCGGGCAGCGAATCAGGCAGCGAGTGCGCGAGCCTGTTTCTTCTTCACCTGGGCGCGGCAAGCATCGCCGAACGCCTGGAAGATCTTCACCGAGTCGGGGTTCTTCGCCGCCTGCCATTCCGGGTGCCACTGCACCGCGAAGAGGAAGGGCGAGAGAGTCGGAGCGTGGATCGCCTCGACCAGGCCGTCTTCGGCGTGGGCGATGGCTTCGATGCCCTTGCCCAGGTTCTTCAGGCCCTGGCCATGCAGCGAGTTGACGCGGATCTCGTCACCCAGCAGCTGCTGCAGCCAGCTGCCCTGGATCGGGCGAACGCCGTGAGCCGGGCTGTACTGCACGTCGACCGGGTCTTCGGGATTCTCGCGATGGTCATTGAAGCCAGGTTCGGCGTAGACCTTCTGGTAGATATCGCCGCCCAGGGCCACGTTGATTTCCTGCATGCCGCGGCAGATGCCGAAGATCGGCAGGCCACGCGCGATGGCGGCCTTGATCAGCGGGATGTCGAAGTTGTCGCGGTCCTTGTCCTGGCCCTTGCCGGGAGTTTCGTTCTCCTGGCCATACAGGGTCGGATCGATGTTGCTGCCGGCGCCGGTCAGGTACACGCCGTCGGCCATGTCCAGGTATTGCTCGAGGTCTTCGATGCCGCAGCAGGTCGGTACCAGTACCGGCACGCAATCGGACTGTTCGACCAGGGGCACGATGTATTTGTGGGTCATTACCTGATAGTCGTGGCCTTTACGCTCTTGGCTGCCCATGGACATCAGGACGACGGGTTTACGGAGAGTCTGTTTCTTGTTGCCAATGTTGCTGTTGGACATATGTCACCTTTGGACGGGCTGCAGCCCATCGTTTTTGTGCAGGCGCGCAGCGGAAAGGCGCGCTACCTGAGGCCCCGAGCACTGCCGGGAGCGCACAGAAGGCGAAGTTTCCCGGTCGAAACCTGCCTACCAGCCTGCCAGAGCCGTTAAATATGTCAAACGAATTCGATGCGCGGCGTCAAAAATAATGGCCGAAATCCTGTCTTACAATTCTTGTAGGTAATTGTTTTTAAAGGATTTATTGAAATATCCTGGCATTCTGAAAAGTCCATTATTTAAAACGCCGGATCATAATGGTGAAAAATTCTGCACGATTTTTCACGGCAGCTGTTCAGGATCGGCAACGCCCGCGAAGACGGCACGCTCTGCCTCGCGGGTTTGCCTTCAGTGCCGCTCGATGCGGTTGCGACCTTTCTGCTTGGCGCGGTAAAGCGCGCTGTCGCTGCGGGAAAGCCCGGCCTCGGCGGAAGCGTCGCTGGCATCCAGCGAAGCGATGCCGATGCTGATGCTCAGCGGGATACGCTGTCCGCCCTGCATCAGCGGCTGCTCCAGCAATTGCTGCTGGAGGCGCTGGGCGAAGACCTGGGCGGCGGCGACGTCAGCATCCCCCAGCACCACGGCGAACTCCTCGCCGCCCATGCGCCCGGCGAAGTCGACACGGCGGATGTCTCTCCCGAGGATGCTGGCGAAGTGGCGCAAGGCCTCGTCGCCGACGGCGTGGCCCCAGCGGTCGTTGATCGCCTTGAAGTGGTCGATGTCGCACATCAGGATCGCCGCGTGGTGCGTCGTCGAGCGCTGCACGCGGCCCAGCTCTGCCTCGATCAGGCGCATGAAGTGGCCGCGGTTGGGCAGCTGCGTGAGGAAGTCGGTGGTGGCCAGTACCTGCAACTCGGCTTCGATGCGTTTGCGTTCGGTGATGTCAGTGATGAAACCGTGCCAGATCAGGGAGCCGTCCTCCCCGCGCTTGGGGTGGGCGTTGCCCTGGCGCCAGAGCGTGCCGCGCCCGGCGATCTGCACGCGGTATTCGTGCCGCCAGGGTTGCAGGTGGGCGGCGGAGGCCTCCAGCGAGGCGAGGCAGGCCGGCAGGTCCTCGGGGTGGATCAGGTCGCGCAGGAACACGGAGTTGTGCTGCATCTGCTCGGCCAGAATGCCGTAGATGTCCATCACCCCCGCGCTGACATAAGGGAAGGTCCCGGTGCCGTCGGGCAGGCGGCGGAACTGGAGAGATCCATGCCGGGGATTTCGTTGGTCAGGTCGGTGAGCAGTTCCACGCTTTCGCGCAGTTGTTCGGCCATGCCGCGCAGGGCAGTGATGTCGGTGGTGGTGCCGAGCATGCGCAGGGCGTTGCCGGCGGCGTCGCGCTCGACCACCTTGCCGCGGCTGCAGACCCAGAGGTAGTGGCCGTCCTTGTGCTGCAGGCGGTGCTCCACCTCATAAGCCTCTGAGCGACCCTCGAAGTGTTCGCGCATGGTGTTCTGCACGTACTCGAGGTCCTCCGGGTGTATGCGGGTGTAGGCGTCCTCGATTCGACTGCCGATCTCATCCTCGGTGTAGCCCAGCAGGGATTTCCAGGCGCTGGAGTAGTGGATCTCGCCGGTGGGGACGTGGCGGTCCCAGATGCCGGTTCCGCTGCCGTCCACCGCCAGGGCCATGCGCCGCTCGCTTTCCCGGTGCGGTGCGCGGGTGCGGTCGAGCAGGGCCTCGCCCAGCTCCAGTACATCGTCCAGCAGCGTCTGCTGTTCCTGCCGAGTGCCCGGTCGCTGTTGCCGAGCAACAGCAGGTGTGCCTGGGGGAAGCCTTCCTGGTCGCGCAGGATCTGGCTGGTCAGCAGATTCAGCAGCTGACCCTGGTGGCTCAGAGGGCTGGTGGTGGCATTGAGGGAAAGCAGGGTGGCCAGGGAGAGGGCGCCGGCACCGTCGATGCCGAGCTGGCCGAGCAACTGGCCGCGCATGTCGATGAGCAGGACGGCGCAATCGCCACCCGCGTGGCGGGCGAGACGCAGCAGGCCGTCGTATCGCCCGTACTCCTTTACCCCAGGATTACTGGAAGTTCGCATCCGATAGCAGCTTCTTCAACGGAGGATGGGCGTCGTTCTGGATTGCGATCCGAGCCGGTCATGCGGCAGACGGACGCAGGTGGCTTTATGAAATCACGGTCGGGTGAGCGGCCACAATCTCTGCCTGCAACATGGGCGACGAGCGTGCTGCCCCCGCCGAATACACGGCGGGAGCGCGAAGGTCAGTTGATCAGCTGGTCGATCAGCACGGCATTGGTGTAGATCAGGCTGCCGTCGCTGGCGCGATGGCCGACCAGGTGGAATTGCCCGCGCTTTTCGACGCCGCCCAGGTACACGCGAAACATGCAGTCGGCCAGCGGCCCGTAGCCTTCGGGCATGTGCAGGTCGAGGGTGTCGAGGTCGGCATCGACCATCATTTCCCGCTGTCCGTTTTCCTGCAGGTAGACCTCGGCCTGTTCCAGGTGCAGGCGGTCGTTGTCGGTCAGATAGAAGCGGATATCTTCCAGCGGCGTGGGCTTTTGCTCGGCGGTGGTCTTGCACCAGCCTTCGAGGGTCATTGCGCTCATGGTGAGGTGCCTCCTGGGGTTGCGGGCGGGATTACCGCGTCGTCCCAGAGTTGGACCGCTGCGCCGGGTGGTTCGATCAGTTTTTGTTCAGGTCATTAATTGAACGATAAATACCGGGCATAAAAAAAGCCGCTCCGGGGGAGCGGCTCGAAGGACGTCGAAGGAGCAATCACAATATCAACGTCAGGAGTTGTCTTCCGCAGGGAAAGTGCGGAAGCGGGAAGATGGGGTCATTCTACGGAAGTTACAGTAGCGGGATAAACCGCCATTCCGGGAAGAGACTTTCTGCCCGGGCGTAATAATCTCACCCGGACGCGGGGCAAACTTTCAGATGAATCCGAAAGTTGCCCCGCGGAGTTGTTCAGGCAGATATCTGCCTGAATTACAGGATCGACAGCGGGTACTCGACGATCAGGCGCAGTTCATTGTTGTCAGCTTCACCCTGGTCGGCGTTGGCACGGTGGAACGCCTGGCGCAGGCGGAAGGACAGGTCCTTCGCCGGGCCGGCCTGGACCACGTACTTGGCTTCCAGGTCGGTTTCGTGGTGGCTGCCGTCTTCACCGTACAGGCCGGCGTAGGCGCCGTCCGCGTCGGCGTGGGTGCCGTCGATACCAGTACCGTTGATGTAGCGCGCCATGAAGCTCAGGCCCGGTACGCCATAGGTGTCCATCGCCAGGTCGTAGCGGACCTGCCAGGAGCGCTCGCCCGGACCGTTGAAGTCGGAGTACTGCACGGAGTTGGCGAGGAACACCGAGTCACCGGTGGCACCGGCGCCATCGTCGCCGAAGCCCACATAGTCGAACGGCGTGTCACCGTGGACCTTCTGGTAGGCCAAGGTGACGGTGTGCGCCTGCAGGAAGGAGTAAGCGGCGGCCAGCGACCAGGTGGTGTTGCTGATCTCGCCGGCCTTGGCCTGGCCTTCGTCGTTTGTGCGGTAGATGTTGAAGTCGAAGGCCAGCGACTGGTCATCGGCGACCGGCAGCACCCAGTTCACGTTGCCGTAGTACTGGCGCCAGATGTCCTTGAACTCGGAGCCGTACAGCGAAACGCTCAGGTTGTCGTTGATCGCGTACTTGCCGCCGAGGAAGTCGACGTCGCTGGTTTCCACCACGGCGTAGGCCGCCCACAGGCCGCCGTCACGGGCGGTGGTGACCGGGCTGGTGCCGGAGGTGAAGTGACCGGCTTCCAGGTCCAGGCCCTCGATCTCGCTGCTCAGCAGGTTGAAGCCCGAGGCGGTCTGCGGGATCAGGCGGGTGCCGCCGGCGGCGAACACCGGAGCGGTCGGCTGCATGTCACCGAATTTCAGCTCGGTCTTGGAGATGCGCACCTTCAGCGCGCCACCGGCCTTGCCGTAGTCGTCGTCCGGCTTGCCGTCGTTGCCCACCGGCAGGTTACCGGTGCCCGCGCGGCCGCGGCCGGCGTCGAGCTTGATGCCCAGGTAGCCGAAGGCATCCACGCCGAAGCCGACGGTGCCCTGGGTGTAGCCGGAGGAGAAGTTCGCCAGGAAGCCCTGGGTCCAGTCGCGGTTGTCGCCTGCGCCGTTCTTGCCGTCGTGGTCGTAGTACTGGTTGCGCAGCAGGACGTCGAGCTTGGCGTCCTCGACGAAGCCCTTGGCATCGGCCTGATCGGTGACGAAGGGTTCGGCGCTGGCGAACTGGCTGGCGGCGGCGGAAACAGCGAGCACGATGGCGCTGCGTTTGAGGTGCTCATGGATATTGCCCCTAGAGTCTTGGAGGACCGGCTCGGTGAAGTGCGTGAGAGCCGGACGTTTTTATAGGCAGGCACAATGAATCCGGACGTGGTTTGACCACGGCGGAAAGTCGCAGGAAGTTGCGTTGGCATTGTTGCAGTTAACTGGCTTTGTATTCCCCCGCGAATTGCTCCAGACGCGGAAGAGCCGACGTCATAATGCCCAAAGAGTTCGTCGTTTAAATCACGGATTATGAAAAGGTCTATGTCCCAAACTGTAATAATCGGGACTTTTGTCCAGTTGACATAACTAATCCGGAAGTTCTTCGGAGAGTGGAAATGTCACTGTTTCCGGGGGCTGCGGGCACGGTGACATGGCGCCTGGCGGGGCGATGCGGCTAAGCTGCGCGACCCGGCCGCCGCACCTGGTGCGGCGACGTGCCCCATTCACCGACAGCAGAGATTTGTCCCATGACGCCTACCTTCATCCCCGACGCGGACCCCGAATCCATCTCCTCCGACGTCGCCGGCTTCGGCGGCCTGCTGGTGTCCACGCAGATCCCCACCCTCGAGGACGGCAGCCTGGAGCTGGGCGACATCAAGGCCCAGAGCGAAGCCACCCTGCGCAGCCTGCAGCTGGCCCTGGAAAAGGCCGGCAGCGGCCTGGACCACGTACTGCACCTGACCATCTACCTCACCAGCATGGCTGACCGCGCCGCGTTCAACGAGGTGTATTGCCGCTTCTTCGCCAAGCCCTACCCGGTGCGCGCCGCCGTCGGTATCGCCGAGCTGGCGGTCGAAGGCATGAAGGTGGAAGTCACCGCCATCGCGGCCAAGCGCGCGAGCTAAATCCTTGTAGGAGCGGGCCATGCCCGCGATGGGGCCGCTTGCGGCCCTTTCTTCCCCTCTCCGATTTCCCCGCACAGCCCACCTCTGCTTCGCGGGCGTGACCGGCTCCTACAGGTCTGCTGCCTGTTGCTCTTCGCAGGAGCGAGCTTGCTCGCGAATCTCCCCGCTCCAGATCCCCGCCGAATGTATTGCTTTGTATCTGCCGCTCCCTGAGCGGACACACGCATACAAAAGCCTCCAGCTGCCGATACGCCCGCGATACATCGACCAGGCGAAATAGCCCTACCCGAACGAAACAACGCGACGGCAGGGAAAACCCTCCAGCGCCTCGTTCCAGGGATTCGCCCTTGCGGCATGACCCGGCGCAGCAAGCGCCACAGCATCTGGAGAAGCACCATGACCCGTACCTCGAAAACCCAGCTCGGCCTGCTCGCTGTCGCCTTGGCCGGCGGCCTGAATCTGGCGTCGTCCGCCTTCGCCGTCGAAGCCCTGCCGCAGGGCTACCAGCTGGCTTCCGCCGCCAAGGCTGGCGAGGGCAAGTGTGGCGAGGGCAAGTGCGGCGCCAACGAGGCCAAGGCCAAGGCGAGCCAGGGCGAAGGCAAGTGCGGCGAAGGCAAATGCGGTGCCGACGGCGCCCAGGCCAAGGCCACCGGTGCCGAGGGCAAGTGCGGTGAAGGCAAGTGCGGCGATGCCTCCTTCGCCCGCACCGATACCGACCATGACGGCCGCGTTTCCCGCGCCGAACTGCTGGCCGTGGCGCCCAAGGCCAATGCCGAATTCGATGCCATCGACGCCAACCATGACGGCTACCTCTCCGAAGGCGAGGTCTATCAGTTCCGCAAGAACCAGTTCGACTCCAACGGCAAACCGTTCCCTTCCGATCTGTACAGCAAGCTGAGCCAGGCCAGGAACTGAGCCAGGCCGACACCTCCCCGCGCCATCGGCCGGGGAGGGAAACTCGCCCAAGGAGAGCGCCATGACGACTACCGTATCCCTGCAAGGAGCCGGCCTCGGCCTGCGCCGCGCGATGCTGCCCGAGTTGCTGAAGATGGACGACCGCGCCGTGGACTTCCTCGAAGTCGCCCCGGACAACTGGATCGGTGTCGGCGGCTCCTATGGCGACGGACTGGCACGCCTGGCCGAACGCTTCCCGTTGTCCTGCCATGGCTTGTCGTTGTCGCTGGGCGGCCCCGAGCCGCTGGACCATGTGTTCCTCGGCCGCGTCCGCGAATTTCTCGATCAGCACAGGGTGCCGCTGTTCAGCGAACACCTGAGCTACTGCTCTGACGAAGGCCATCTCTACGACCTGATTCCCATGCCCTTCACCGACGAGGCCGTGCGTCACATCGCCAGCCGCATCCGTGAGGTGCAGGACGTCCTCGGCCGCCGCATCGCCGTGGAGAACATTTCCTACTACGCCGCGCCCTACCAGGCGCTGAGCGAGATCGACTTCCTCCGCGCCGTGCTCAGTGAGGCTGACTGCGACCTGCTGCTGGACGTCAACAACCTCTACGTCAACGCCCACAACCACGGCTACGACGCCGCTGGCTTTCTGGCCCGCGTACCGGCCGAGCGCGTCGTCTGCCTGCACGTCGCCGGCCACTACGACGAAGCGCCGGATCTGAAGGTCGACACCCACGGCGCCGCCGTGAAGGACGACGTCTGGAGCCTGCTGGCCAGCGCCTACCAGTACCTGGGCAGCGTCCCGACCCTGCTGGAGCGCGACTTCAACCTGCCGCCGCTGGCCGAACTGCTCGGTGAAGTGGACTACATCCGTGGCTTGCAAGCAGCTACTCGCCAACCGGAGGTGCGTCATGGCTGAGACCCTGCGCGAACAGCAACTGCGCATGACCCGCTACATCCGTGATCCGCAGGCCAACGAACCGCCGCCGGGCATCGAGGCGCGGCGTCTGGCGGTGTATCGGCAACTGTTCTTCGGCAACCTGCAATCACTGCTGGCTGGCAACTTCCCTGTGCTGTACGCGAGCCTGCCGCGCGAACAGTGGCAGCTTCTGACCGAAGACTTCTACGCCAGCTTTCGCTGCCAGACGCCGCTGTTCACCGAGGTGGCTGGCGAGTTCGTCGAGTACCTGGAAGGCCGCGCCGAGCAGCCCGGCTGGGTCGCCGAACTGGCGCACTACGAATTCATCGAAACTGCGCTGCTGCTCAGCGACAACACCGAACCGGCCCATGATCCGGACGGCGACCTGCTCGATGGCGTTCCGCTGCTATCCAGTCTCTGCGTGCCGCTGGCCTATGCCTGGCCGGTGAGCCACATCGGCCCCGGTCACATTCCGCGGCAAGCAGCGGCCGAACCGACACTGCTGATGGCCCATCGGGATACCGACCTGAAGGTGTACTTCTCGCGTCTGGCCCCGCTGGCCCATGCTCTGCTGGTGTCGCTGCAACAGTGGCAGCTCACCGGTCGGCAACACCTCAAGGCGCTGGCGGAAATCGCCGGCGTCGAACTGGCTGCCATCGATGGGCAGGGCATTGCCTTGCTGCGCAGCCTGAAGGAGCAAGGCGTGGTGCTCGGCACTCGCCCGAACTGCACCACCCCACGTCGTCCCCCCTTGGCACGCCCCTGAAGGAGAAACGTCATGACCGACACCCTGGCAACCGTGATCTACACCGCCCACACGCACACCACTGGAGGCCGGGATGGACGCGGCCAGACCGCCGACGGTGAGCTGGACCTGCCCCTGAGCCCACCCGGCTCCGGCCGCCCCGGCAGCAACCCCGAGCAGCTGTTCGCCATCGGCTGGTCTGCCTGCTTCATCGGCGCCCTGCGCCGCGCAGGGCAGAAGCTGAACGTGCGCCTGCCGGCCGATGTGGCGGTGGATGCGCAAGTCTCACTGGGCAACACCGCCGATGGCGGCTTCGCCCTGGCCGCCCAGCTCACCGTGCACCTGCCGGGGCTGGAGGCCGAGGACAAGGCGAAGCTGGTGGCCGAGGCCCACCAGATCTGCCCGTATTCCAAGGCGACTCGCGGGAACATCGAGGTGGGGTTCGTGATTCCCTGATCGATCTTTTATCCACAACCCGGCCCGCGCACCTTCATCGGTGCGCGGGTTTTTGCTCTGTGCTGTTCGTAGGAACGAATTTGCCCGGCACGGGAAACTAAAGCCTGCCGGCCACCGCCTCCTGGCCCAGCAAGCCGGCCAGTGCCTTGAAGCCGGCGCACAGCAGCACATCGTCCTGCACCGTATTGCTGATGCTGGCGCGAACGTAATGCGGCACGGCGGTACGTCCCACGGCGAAGGCTTCCGCCGTGGAAATCAAGTAGTTCATCAGCTTCATCTCCGCCTCGACGTCCGATGCCCGCCAGGGCTCGGGAACCTCGATCCAGAAGTGTGGGCAGTGCAAATGCGTGCGATAGCTCAGCCCCCGCAAGCTGGCTTCCACCAGTGCCTTTCGCCGGCGAATCTCGGCGGCCTGTTGGCGCAGCAACTGGGTCGCCGTACCATCCTCAATCCATTGTGTGGCCAGTTCCATCGCCAGGGGTGTCGCCATCCAGCAGGAGGTACGCACCGCCGCCGCAATCTGTCCGACCAGCGGAGCCGGGACGTGCACATACCCAACCCGGAGCCCGGCCGATACACCCTTGCTAAGGCCGCCAATCAGTACACTGCGTTCGGGCGCGTGATGGCTGAGCGGCAGCGGGCGGTTCTCCAGCAGTACCGCGTGGGTTTCGTCTTCCAGGATGAGCAGGTTGTACTTTCGACAGACCTCGGCGAGGGCTGCCCTCCGCGGTTCGGAGAGAACAGAGGTCGTTGGATTCTGCAACGTGGGTGTGCAATAGAGTGCGGCCACTCGATGCTGCCGGCAGATATCATCCAGGGCCTCGGGCAGAATCCCCTCCTGGTCCATCGCCACACCCAGCAGTCTGATACCGAGCAGGCGTGAGGCGCTGATGAGACCCGGGTAGGTAAGTTGCTCGGTCACCACGGTGTCTCCCGCTCTCAGCAGGGATGACAGCGTGCACATCAGCCCATGCTGACCACCATTCACGCACAGCACCTGCTCCGCCTCAGCCCGGAACTCCCCATTGGATAGCCATTGCGCACCTGCTTGTCTGAATCTTGGGAGTCCAGTGTCAGGCATGTAAAGCATTAGCTCATGAAGTTTCCGTTTGTCGCAGGAGAGATCCGTAAGACTTTTTTCCAATAGAGGAATTTCGGCTCCTGGAATATTCATGTTCCGACTCATGTCGAATAAATCAGGCGTGCTATCAATAAAGTTCTTAAAGCCGGATTCACGCTTGGTTTCCAAGCCTCGCTGGTGAACGAAAGTTCCATCTCCCACTCTCGCTACTATCAGTCCCATACGCTCGAGTTCCGCGTAAGCACGGCTAACCGTGCCAATGGTCACGCTCAGCTTGTCGGCAAGAATTCGATGGGGAGGTAGCTTGCTTCCGGAATTCAGAGTGCCGTCGAGAATGCTCTTTTCGAGGGCGACAGACAATCGCTGATACTTTGCTCCCGGTGAGCTATCAAGTGCGTCCTTCAGAATTGATACTATGTCAATATAGGGTTTGACAGCCATTTTATCCCTCAAATAGCCTCGAATTAATGGGCTCAATCAGATATTGGATAAAAACAATAACGCGCTATCGAGGGAATGACACCATGTCGACGACATCGACCGCAGAAGGCATCGATAAAATCAGAAAACCCTTGCTAGGCGGGCTCTTGACCGGGCTGCTCTTCCTTTGTGTGTGCCTGAGCTGGGGAACGACCTGGCTGGGAATCAAGATAGCGGTCGAGAGTATTCCACCACTGACGGCATCGGGATTGCGCTTCCTGATTGCATTTCCCTTGTTTCTCGCTTTCGCGCTGATTCGCCGGGACCCGATATTCTTCCCGCGCGGCACTCAAGGCTTCTTCGTATTCGTCACGCTGTTCTATTTCAGCGCGCCGTATTACTTGCTCAATTACGGAGAAACCCATGTTTCCTCAGGCCTGACTGCGCTGCTCTTCAGTTGTATGCCGGTCTTTATCCTGGCTTTTTCCGCCGTATTCCTGAAAGAAAGAATTTATATCTCGCAAGTCGTGGGTATCGCCATTGGTTTTGGCAGTCTTTACATGATCCTTCAGGCACAGGGTGTGCGGGTCGATCATGCGGAGTTCCTGGGTGTGCTGGCGATTCTGGCGGCAGCGCTAATGCATGCCCTGTGTTATGTAGTCACCAAGAAGAAGGGCGCGGAAATCAGCGTCATCACTTACAACGCATTGCCGATCGGTATCGCGGGTTTCCTGTTGTTCATATGCGGGCTGGTGGTGGAGGAGCCTGATTTCTCCGCCATCGCGACGCGTTCCTGGTGGGCGCTGATCTACCTGGGGATTTGCGCATCGGTCGGTGGCTTCATCGTTTATTTCATCCTGCTCAAACGCCTGAGTCCGATTGTCCTTTCCTTCGTCTTCATCATCTTCCCCGTGTTCGCCGTGGTCATCGGCTCTTGGTACGAGGGGCAGGTGATTTCGCCCGAGTTGGCCCTTTACTCGGTGTTGTTGTTGGTGGGATTCGCGATCACCAAGGTTCCGCTGGAAAAGCTGATGGCGGAGAAAGGGTGAGGGCATGAACAGCCAGGATGTTCTGACGGATGTGGTACTTCAGCAGATCTATCGCCATGCCGAGACGAGGTACCCCGAAGAGTGCTGTGGCTTTGTTTTCGCAGACGCCACTGTGCACCTCGGGACGAATATCCAGGATCAGCTCAACCGGCGCCAACCGGAGATATACCGCCGTACTGCTGCCAACGGCTACACCCTCTCGGTGACAGACACGCTGCTGCTCAACCAGAGCCTGAAAGGCAACAACCCGGTGGCCGTCATCTACCACTCGCATCCGGATGTAGGCGCCTATTTCAGTCGGGAGGATGAGGACAAGGCGCTGTTCATGGGCCAGCCGATCTTCTCCGTTGCCTATCTGGTAATCGACGTGCGCAATGCGTGTGCACGGGGCGCCAGATTGTTCGAGTGGGGCGACGGCGGTTTCACATGCAGTCGTGAGTTCGCCAATCAGCTAACTCATGGATAACAAGGAGCTCGTAATGAATGCAGTTATTTTTCCAGAGGTATTGGTCCGTGTCGCCCGGTTGCCGTCCGCGCGATTGTCGAGTGAAGGGAACACCGCGCGCGAAAGGGTGGAATATCTGTGCAAGCGGCATACGGAACTCTGCGTGCATCTGTTCCATGGTAACCATCAATTCAAGGATCACTTTCTCCTGACTGCCAACGGACAACTGGTGGATGGCGAAAGCCCGCTCGCAGCGGATGCCGAATTGGAAATCCTGCTCGCCACCTCCGGCGGGCTGGATCTGGATGAGCTGAGCAACGACGAAGTGCGACGTTACGTCCGGCATATTACGTTGCCTAATGTGGGGCGCCAGGGACAGCTTCGCCTGAAGAAGGCTCGCGTGCTGATTATCGGTACTGGTGGTTTGGGTTCGCCGGTCAGTCTGTACCTGGCGGCGGCCGGTGTTGGAACTCTCGGGTTGGTGGATTTCGACCGGGTTGAACGGAGCAACCTGCAGCGGCAGGTGGTCCACGGTTCCGGTTCAGTGGGTTTGGCGAAAGTGGAGTCGGCGCGGCGCAGGCTGCTGGATCTGAATCCGGACATCGAGGTCAACGCCTACGACACTTCCTTGAGCGCAGACAATGCTCTGGAACTGATCGGCAACTACGACCTAGTCGTGGACGGCACCGACAACTTTGCCACGCGTTATCTGGTCAATGACGCCTGTTTCCTGCTCGGCCGTCCGCTGGTCTATGGCGCGCTGCATCGATTTGACGGTCAAGCCAGCGTATTCAATCACGGGGATGGTCCTTGCTATCGCTGTCTGTTTCCTGTGCCGCCGCCGGCGGATCTCTCGCCGAACTGCAGTGCTGGTGGAGTCATCGGTGTGCTGCCGGGCGTGGTTGGTCTGATTCAAGCCACTGAGGTGGTGAAGCTGATTCTCGGTATCGGCCAGTCATTGTCGGGACGTTTGTTGAGATTCGATGCTCTGGCCATGAAATTCTCTGAAGTGGGCTACCGCCGCCGAGCGGCATGCCCTACCTGCTCACCGTTACGGACTGATCAAGCACTGCAGGAGTTGGCCGTAGTGTCCTGCGCATCAGCCATCGAGCCACCCAGCCGCTTGCCGGATGATTTCTTCATCTCGTCCGTGGAGTTGCGCCACCAACTTGAGCATTGTCCTGGCGAAGTGCGGTTGCTGGATGTGCGCGAGCCTAATGAGCTCGAGGTCTGCCAACTCCATGGCTCGGTGAATATCCCCCTGGGTGACATTCGGAATCGATTGGGCGAGCTGGATCGCCAGCAGTCCTGGTGCGTGATCTGTTACGCAGGCGCTCGTGCCGAGCAAGCGGCCATCGCACTGATGGCCAAAGGGTTCACCGCCGTGCGCGTTTTGCGGGGGGGTATCAAGGCTTGGGCTCGTGATGTCGACCCCGATATGCCGATGTACTGAGGTCGCGCTGCCATGATTCATCCATCCCTGTTACACGTGATAGGCAATACACCGGTGGTGCGCTTGCCGGCATTCAGTGCGGAGACCGGTTTCGACGTCTACGCCAAGCTGGAGTCGATGAACCCCGGCGGTAGCCACAAGGTGCGCATTGCTTTGGCGATGATTCGCGATGCTGAGGAGAAGGGCATTCTGGTTCCGGATAACGGGCAGACCATCATCGAGCCAAGTGGCGGCAATACCGGGATAGGCCTGGCGATCGCCGCGAACATCCTGGGTTACCGGGTAATTCTGGTCATCCCTGACAACTACAGTCCGGAAAAGCAGAAGCTGCTTCGCCTTTATGGCGCGGAGATTGTGCTTGCAGACAGCCGTCGGGGTAACAACGCCCATGGTGAGCGAGCCATGGAGCTGCAACTCGAGCATCCTGAGTATGTGATGCTCAATCAGCAGCGTAATCCAGCGAATCCGGACATCCATCGGCGTACGACCGCACAGGAAATTCTGCATGACTTTTGTGACTTGCCCATTGACTACCTGGTAGCGGGAATAGGTACCGGAGGACACATCACTGGTCTTGGAGAGGTGCTCAAGGAGCGGTGGCCGGCCATGGGAGTATTTGGCGTGGAGCCGGAGGGGTGCGACCTGCGGAGTGATCGGCACGCGCCGCACGGGATTCAGGGATTGTCGATTGGTCTGATTCCGGGAGTACTGAATCTTGGGGTACTCGACGAAATGATCAAGGTTGCTCAAAAAGATTGTCTGGATCGAGTTCGCAAGAGCATGCGCGAGGATGGCTTGAGCCTTGGATTGTCCTCGGCAGCCAACCTGGTTGCGATTTCACGGATGACTGACAAGTGGATGACTGGATCCCGGGTACTGACGCTGATCTACGACTGTGTGGATAGCTATCTCCCCGAGTTGGCGTGATCTGCATGGAGCGCAATCGAATGGAAAGAGAACTTAATCAAGTCGAGCTTCAGGAACGGTTGTTCGGCCTCATTAAGCAGGTGCTTTTCCCCAGTGATTGGATCCAAATGATCCCATACCTGAAAAATGTATGGTCCACTGCTGTTCTTCAGATTGCAGAAGATTTGCAGGCATACGCCGATCGGGATCCTGCCTCCAGCGGACGACTGGAGCTGATTCTGGACACCTATGCCTCGTTCAGAGCAATTCTTTTTCATCGCTTTGCGCATGAGGTCTGGCTGTGCGATGGAATCGCCGGGCACGAATCGATTGCGCATCGGCTGGCCAATGCGGGGAAACTGCAATCAGGCGTCGAGATTCATCCGGCAGCCTGCATTGGAAAACGATTCGTTCTGGATCATGGCTATGGCACCGTCATTGGCGAGACGTGCGAGATTGGTGATGACTGCTATGTGCTCAGTGGAGTGATCTTGGGCGCGTCCGGCATTGCGGATAACTGCTGCGGCAAGCGGCATCCGACTTTGGGGAATCGTGTGGAGGTCGGGGCCGGTGCGCGCATCCTTGGCGCCATCAGTGTGGGCGATAACGTATTCATCAGCCCGGCTTGCGTCATTACTCGCGATGTGCCGGCCCATTGTCGGGTCAGCGTGGCGAATCAGCTTCAGCTGCAGCGCGACGCCTGCTCACTCTATCGTGGCTATGTGGGGGCCTTCGTGGCAGAGGATCAGGTGCATCTGGTAGGCGAACTGCCCGGTTCTTGGACGCTGATGGCTGTGGATGCTGATCACTGCCCGCTCGATTGGCTCGTGTTTCAGCAGGTGTCCGCAGGACAGCATCACTACCAGTATCGTGTCCACCCATTCAGGCCTGTTGAAATGCAGTGGCGCTCTCCGATCAGCCTCCGCCTTTCCAGTCCAGATCACGATGTCACCTTGCTTGATCCGCCAGGGCTAGGGCAACTGATCAAGTCGATGATGCAACCTCACGAAATCTGCATTGGAGTCTGAATCCATGTCACCCATGATGCTGGCAACTGATGCGCTGTTCGATAGAGTCCCCTATGAGCGCGAGTTCAGTGCGCATGTAATCGGTCTTGGTGAGCTGGGTGTTGCGCTGGACAGGACATTGTTTTATCCGACTGGTGGTGGGCAACCCTGTGATCTGGGGCATTTCCACCTCCCAGACGGGGGACTGCTAGACGTGTTGGGTGTGCAGCGTGATCCGCAGGATCGCTCCATCATCTGGCATCAGATCGGAGATAACATGGCGGAATTGACTATAGGTGTGCAACTGCTGGGGTGTCTTGACTGGGAGAGACGTTACCAGCACATGCGCATGCACACTTGCTTGCATGTGCTGTGCTCCCTCATCGATGCGCCAGTAACGGGTTGCAGCATCGCCGTCGACAAGGGGCGACTGGATTTCGATTTACCCGAGTCGGTCCTCGACCGGGAAGCGCTCACACACCAGCTCAATGAGTTGGTGGGGCGCGAGCTCGCAGTTGCCTCTTCATCCGTTGCCGAGGGAGACTTGCCGGCCATCCTATCGATGAGTCGAACTTCTATTCCGCCGCCGGCTTTTGACGGGAGGGTGCGGCTGATCGAGATTGCAGGACTGGATATCCAGCCCTGCGGCGGCACGCACGTCAGCAACACGCGTGAGATCGGATTAGTGGTGTGCGAGCGGATCGAGAAGAAGAGTCGACATAATCGGCGCGTGAGCCTGCGTTTTGCCTAGTTCGACTCTTCCGATCTATGGCATTCAGCGGCTTCTGAACCGCTGCACCAGCCCATCCACGCTAAGCGCTCCCGCCCCCTTGAGCACCAGCGGCACCAACGCCACCAGGTAGATCAGCGGCAGCTTGTAGTTGCCAAAGCCATGGTCGGTGATCGAGTAGCCCTGGGCCAGTTCCGCGAGGCTCGACCACTGTGCCGGCCAGTGCACCGCCGCGATGGCGACGAGGGTGACCACGATCAGCGAGGCCGAGGCGAACCGTGTGGCCAGGCCCAGCAGGAGCAGGATCGGCGCGATGAGCTCGGCCCACATCGACACCTGCCAGTCGAAGCCGGCGGAGAAGTGGTTGAAGGGGAAGGGGAAGCTGGCGTGGATCTGCTCGAACCAGTTGTCGCCATGCCATTTCTCCAGGCCCGATTCAAAGAACTCCCAGGCCAGGAACAGGCGCAGCGAGATGTCCCAGCCCCAGGCGGCGAGGCGGTCGAGTTGTTCGAAGGCAGATTTGATCGGGTTCAGGGTCAGCAGGGTCATGGCGCACCTCTTGGGCAATGGGGGAATCGGTCGTGGGCAAGGCTTGGGTGGCCGGGCGATGCTTTCGCCCGGTGGTGGAAGCAGTCGGGGTCAGGCGTTCGGCAGTGCGGGGCGAGTGTTACGGCGCAGGCGCACGGCCAGCTTGGCGACGAGCTTGAAGGCGATCGCGCTGAAGATCAGGCCGAAGCCCAGCGGGTACCAGGAGCCCATTGGCAGGCGCTTGTAGAAGGACAGGAAGAACACCCCGGCGATGACCCAGGTGCCGGTACTGTGCAGGCCTTTCCAGACGCGGGCACCGAGCAGTTTCACCGCGTAGGGGAAGGAGGTGACGGCCAGCAGGGTGATGAACAGGTAGCCGACCGAGCCGGGAATGTTCGCGGCGGCGCTGCGGCCGTGCCAGAAGGTCTCGGGGAAGAACTTTATGTAGAGGATGATCAGTACCGCGTGTACGGCGTGGGAGAAGGCGAAGGCCAGCCCGAGAAAGCGCCGCTCGCGCAACAGGCCACGGGTGAAGTCGCTCGGCACCAGCGCTGCCAGGGACGAGGCGAGGAAAGTGGCGAGGAACAGCGCGAAGGAGGTGCGGGCGGTGACGCGGATCGAGCTGCGCAACGCTTCGACCCATTGCGGCTGGGACCAGAGGGCCAACGCGGTGACGATCAGCACCAGCAGCGACAGCAGGGAAAACAGGCGCCAGCCATGCAGGCAGGCAGGTTCGGCGGGACGGTTCATGGCAGGCTCCTTTGGGGGGACGCGGCGGGCGGGGTGCCGCCGCTGTTCATGGAGCCATCTTGTCGACGGGCCTTATCCCGGATGTGTCCGGCGAGGCCCGTCTTGTATCCCTCTGTACAAAGCCCTAGCTGGCAGGGCGCAGTTCCAGTTGCACACACAGCCCGCCGCTGGCGCGGTTGGACAGGGTCAGCGTGCCGCCCAGCGCCTGGCTCAGCTGCTGGGCGATCGCCAGCCCCAGGCCGGTGCCGCCAGTGCTGCGGTTGCGCGAGCTTTCCACCCGGTAGAAGGGTTTCACCACCTCGGCGAGTTCTTCCTCGGGGATGCCCGGGCCGTCGTCGAGTACACGAACACACACGACGCCCTGGGTATCGCGCTCGACTTCCACCTGGGCGGAGCCACCGAACTTCAGGGCGTTGTCCACCAGATTGGTAAGCACCCGGCGTAGCGCGTGGGGGCGGGTTTCCAGTACGGCGTGGCTGTTGCCCTGCAGTTCCACGGCCTGGCCGCTGTCCTGGTAGTCGAGCACCAGGCTGTCGAGGAAAGCGTCGAGGTTGACCTTCACCGCCGCCTCGCTGGCGCCGTCCATGCTGCGTGCGTAGGCCACGCCTTCGCGGACCAGGTGCTGCATTTCCTCCAGGTCGCTCCACAGGCGCTCACGCTCGGGGGAATCGTCCATCTGTTCGACGCGCAGTTTCATCCGTGTGATGGGGGTTTGCAGGTCGTGGGAAATGGCGGCGAGCAGTTGCATACGCTCCTTCAGGTAGGAACCGATGCGGCCTTGCAGCGCGTTGAAGGCGCGGGCGGCATAAGCGACTTCGCTGGGGCCGCGTTCGTCCAGTGGCTGTGTCGGGGCGTCCGGGTCTAGGTCATCCACTGCCTGTGCCAGCCGTGTCAGCGGGCGGATCGCCAGGCGCACGGCGAGCCAGGTGCAGAGCAGCAGCAGCGCCAATTGCACGATCAGTACCCAGGGCAACCATTGCGCCACGGGCACGCCCTTGGGCGTCACGTCGATGGTCAGCGGCATGCCGTCGGCCAGCTTCAGGTGTACCTGGAAGTGCGGGATCGAGCCGGGAATGGTCTCGAAGCGCAGCCCGTAGCGCGGGCCGATGGCGTCGGCGATAGAGGTCGCCGCCATGGGCGCCTGCGCCATGTTCATCGGCTCGCCGGGCTGACCGCCGTCCAGGCGATAACGGTAGTTGGGCCGCTGCACCATGGGCAGCCAGCGCTCGCGTTCGTCCAGCGGCAGGCGATCGAGCAGGGCGACGGCGGTGCTGACGTCGGTTTCCAGGTTGCCCAGCATCATGCTGCGCGCGCTCTGGTAGCGCTCGTAGAACTGTGAGCAGAACGACAGGCTGTAAGCGAACACCAGCCCGGCGAGAAAGATCAGCGCCAGGCGCGCAGCCAGCGTGCGTGGCCAGTGCAGGAGGGATTTCATGGGTTGGGCTCGAGCAGTTCGACGGCCAGGGCGAAGACGTAGCCTTCGCTGCGCACCGTCTTGATGTAGGCCGGCTCGCGGGCATCGTCCAGCAGGCGCTGGCGCAGGCGGCTGACCAGCAGGTCGATGGAACGGTCGAAGATGTCCGCTTCGCGGCCTTGTGTCAGGTTCAGCAGTTGTTCGCGGCTGAGCACACGCTGCGGGTGATCGACGAACACGCGCAGCAGGCGGTACTCGGCGCCGCTCAGGGCGACCAGGGTGCCGTCTTCGTCGAGCAGGTGGCGCGCGGTGGTGTCGAGCTTCCAGCGACCGAAGCCGATCAGCCGGCTCGCCTCGCTGACCTGCAGGTTCGGCGGCAGCATGCGGGTGCGGCGCAGCACGGCGTTGATCCGCGCGAGCAGCTCGCGGGCGGAGAAGGGCTTGGTGAGGTAGTCGTCGGCGCCCATTTCCAGGCCGATGATGCGGTCGGTCTCGTCGTTGCGTGCGGTGAGCATCAGCACCGGAGTGGACTTGTGCTTGCCCACACGCAGCTCGCGGCACAGCTTCAGGCCGTCGTCGCCGGGCATCATGATGTCGAGGACGATCAGGTCCACCGAGTTGGCATCGAGGAAGGCGCGCATCTGCCGACCGTCTCCCGCCAGGCTCACGCGCAGGCCATTCTTCTTCAGGTAGTTGCCGACCAGCTCGCGAATCTCGCGGTCGTCGTCGACGATCAGTACGTGATCGACATGGTCCATGCCAGTGCCTCGTTCGTAGTGGGTTGAGGCGAGTTTATAGCGCAGCGTCGCGCTTGCCTTCCGTGCTTTGTATTCCACTGTATCCAGAGCCGCCGCCGATACCCGGCGCCGCAAACCAGGGGCCTGCGCGACACAAGCCCGATACCTCCTGAACGTGAAATGGGCACCAACGGCGAGGCACACAGCCCCCGCCGGCCAAACCCGACACAGGACAGGAGAACCGCCATGAAAACCCTCCAATTCGCCAGCGCTTGCCTCTTCGCTTCCCTCGCCGCTTTCGCCAGCTTCGGCGCCCAGGCCGCCGATACCCAGCCCGCCGAGCCGTACCACTACGGCCAGAAGCTGGACGTGAAGCAGGTCATCGCCATCCAGGAAGAGGCTGCATCGCCCTTCGACTGCGGCATCGTCAACGCTCGCATGGATTACCTGGATTCCCACGGCCAGCCGCACAGCGTGGCCTATCGCAAGTTCGCCACCAACTGCAACGAGGGCGGCTGATTCCCCTGGACCGCGGCCAGGGACGGCTGCGGCGTTTATTCCCCGGCGTTTATTCCAAGCGTGACCCCCACGGGCCGACGGCCCACCGAGGTGCCCATGTTGCTCATCGCCTTTCTTGGCGGGGCGCTGACCCTGCTCAGCCCCTGCATCCTTCCCGTACTGCCCTTGCTTCTGCAGCGCGCCGGCGGTCCGGCCTGGTCGCCGTGGGTGACCCTGCTCGGCCTGGCCAGCGGCTTCGCTGTGCTGGCGAGCCTGGCGACCGTCTCCAGTAACTGGGTGATTGCCGCCAGTGAGTGGGGCCGTTACTTCGCCCTCGTGCTGCTGTCGGTTTCCGCCGTAGCGCTGCTTTGGCCACGCTTCAGCGATTGGCTGGCCAAGCCCTGGGCGTGGCTCGGTGACCGCTTGCATGGCGAAGCTCGGCGTATGCCACCGGCTTTCTCCGCGTGGGTACTGGGTTTCGCTGCCGGCCTGCTGTGGGCGCCCTGCGCGGGGCCGGTGCTGGGGCTGATTCTCTCCGGCGCCATGCTGCAAGGCCCGAGCGCGCAGACCAGCCTGTTGCTGTTCGCCTACGGCCTGGGGAGTGCCACCGTGCTGGGCATCGTGCTCTTCGCCGGTCGGCGGTTGATGCAGCATCTGCGTCCGCGCATGGCGGTGATTGAAGGCCTGCGTCGCGCCACCGGTGTGCTCGCTCTGCTGGCTGTCGTCGGCATTGCCAGCGGCACCAGCGCACAACTGGCTTCCGGCAGCTCATCGACCTTGGTGAACAGCCTGGAACACAAGGTCATCGACGGCGTGCCCGCGCTTATCAGCCAGCTGATGCCCGGCGACATGGCGCACGGCGCCGAACGCCTGCCCGACCTCGGTCCGGCTCCCGAACTGCAAGGTGCGGTGGAGTGGATCAACAGCCCCGAACTGAACCTGCGTGATCTGCGCGGCAAGGTGGTGCTGGTGGACTTCTGGACCTACGACTGCATCAACTGCCAGCACAGCCTGCCGTACGTGAACGGCTGGGCGAAGAAGTACGCAGACCAGGGCCTGGTGGTCATCGGCGTGCATACCCCGGAGTATCCGTACGAGCGCGTTCCCGCCAACGTCCGCGATGCGGTGAAGAAGCACGACATCCACTACCCCGTGGCGCTGGATAACCAGTACCGCATCTGGAACGCCTTCGCCAATCAGTACTGGCCGGCGCACTACTTCATCGATGCCCAGGGGCGCGTGCGCCACCTGTCGATCGGGGAGGGCGGGTATGAGGAGCAGGAACAGGTGATTCAGGCTTTGCTGAAGGAGCGGGATGGGGCGAAGGCTGGGGTGTGAGTGAGCGATGGAGGGGAGGGGACATCCGCCCCTCCCTCTTACTTTCCGCTGCCGGCAGGCCTGGCCTGCAGCTCTACACCCAATGCGCGCATGACCTTCATCACTGTCTCGAAGCGAGGCTTGGCGCCCGGGGCAAAGACCTTGTACAGGCTCTCCCGGCCCAGACCCGAATCGTTGGCGATCTTGGTCATCCCGCGCGCCTTGGCGATGTTGCCGATGGCCAGCAGCAGCTCATCAGGATCGCCGTCAGCCAGGACCTGGGACAGGTATTCGGCGATGACTTCCTCGTTGTCGAGGTAGTGGCTGGTGTCGAAGTCGCTCAGTTCAACGGTCATTGAAAGTCTCCCGCCAGCTGCTGCGCCAGCTTGATATCCCGCTGTTGGGAAGATTTGTCTCCGCCGCACAGCAGCAGAATCACCACATCGCCACGGCGCGTGAAGTACACGCGATAGCCAGGGCCGATATCCAATCGGATTTCCGAGACACCGATCCCCACTGACCGCGTGTCGCCGAGATGGCCGGATCGGATACGGTCCAGCCGACGCAGGATTGCGACTTTCCCACGGGCATCCCGAAGGCCGGAGAGCCAGCGATCAAACTGGCTGGTTTGCTTGAGCTGGTAGGTCATGCGGCGACTGTATCCAGAAGGATACAGCTGTGCCAGCGAGTCTGCAGCTGAAATGTTCGGTGATCGCAACGAAAGTGCTGAAGAGGGCGTAGGACGATGGAGTGCTTGGCTGCCTTCAGCCCGTCACCTGATTCCGCCCCTGCTTCTTCGCCTCATACAACGCCGCATCCGCCCTTGCTACCAGCACTTCGGCGGAGACTTCCTGCCCCGGCACCGACGCCGCCACACCGATACTGACGCTCACCCGCCCCAGCGGTGAAAGCTCGTGGGGCAATGCGAGGGCTTCCACCGCCTGCAGCAGCTTCTGCGCCATGCCACGCACGCCTGCAAGATCGGTCATCGGCGCGAGGAAGACGAACTCCTCGCCGCCGTATCGCGCCACCAGGTCGGTCGAGCGGTTCACCGTAGTCGCCAGCGCCTGGGCGATCTCGCGCAGGCAGGCGTCGCCGGCCGGATGGCCGTAGTGGTCGTTGTAGCGCTTGAACCAATCCACATCGACCACCGCCAGGGCCAGGCATTCGCCGGAGCGGCGCGCGTGGCCCCACTCCTGCTCCAGCACCTGGTCGAAGCGGCGGCGGTTGGCGATGCCGGTGAGGGCATCGGTCAGGCTCATGGCTTCGAGCTGGTTGTTCAGCTCACGCAGCTCGTCGGTACGCTCGGCGACGCGCAGCTCCAGTTCGTGCTCGGAGCTGCGCAGGTTATCCACAAGCTGCTGCTGGGCGCGGATCAATTCCTCCTGTACCCGCGCCTTCTCCCGGCGCATCACGTTGAAGCGGTCGGCGAGGGCGAAGGCCAGCACGATCATCTCCATCGCCGAGCCCAGCTGCAGGCCGTCCACGGTGAACAGGTTGGTCGGCACGATGCCCATGGCGCGCAGCGAAGTCATGGCGCCGCCGAGCATCAGCAGGGCGAAGGCGGCCAGGAAGAAGAACGCGCTGCGCTGGCGCTTGAAGGCACAGAGCGCCGCGCAGAGCAGCAGGATCACCGCCGTGGCGAAATTCAGCAGGATGCCCGCGCGCGAGACGTACGGCAGCGCGAGCGCATAGGCGATCGGGCTGACCAGGTAGAGCGCGATCATCCCGCGCAACACCCAGTCCAGCCGTGGCAGCAGGCGGTCGAGCTGCATCATCCGCCGCGCGAACAGCAGCAGCGCGGCGAGGGCCAGCGACACGCCGGAGTAGTAGATGACGTTGGAATTGAGCGGTTCACCGAGGATCGACCAGTCCGGCGCCAGCCCGTTCTTGATCGCCAGCGCTCCGGCCGTGCAACTCACGAACACCACATAGAGCAGGTAGATCGGGTCGCGCAGGGCGAACAGCAGCATCAGGTTGAACAGGATCATCGCCACGGCGATGCCGAAGTACCACGCCTTGCCGGTGTAGTCGTCGCGCTCATAGGCGTGGAACGCCTTTACCGGCCACAGTTGCAGCGGCACCAGCAGACCGATGCTCGACTCCACCCGTAGATAGACCACCTGCTCGGCGTGCGCCGGCAGGTTAAGCGGGAAGACGAAGTTGCGGTTCGGGTAGACCCTGCTGCTCTGCGGGACGTCGCTGCCGGTGTTGATCGTCCGGTAGCTGCCATCCGCCTGCGGGATATTCGCCTGCACATTAGAAATGCGCGGGTTCTCCACCACCAGCAGTCGCTGCACCGGCGCATCGCTGGGGTTGCTCAATTGCAGCCTCAGCCAGAAGGCCGAACGGGTGAAGCCCATCGCCAACGAACTGCCCGGCGGCTGGTCGGCCTTGAAGCGGGCCTGCTGCTCGGGGGATTTCACCTCTGCCAGGGGCAGGCTGCGTGTTGGGTCTTCGAGGATGGAGACGTAGGTGGTTAGTGTCAGCGGCTGGGTGGTGACACCGCTGACGTCAACCACCGGATCGGCCCAGGCGGGGCGGATCAGTAGAAGGAGGAGGGGGAGCAGTAGCCAGGACAGCAGTTGCCGGTGCGAGACGGGGGCGGGCATGCGGCGGGTCCGGGGGTATTAGGGGGGCCAAGGAGTTTACAAGACCCTGGGAGGACGGAAAAAGCCAACACTGAGAATTGGTCGCCTTGTGCTGGTTGTGTAGCCGAGGCGGATGCCCCTGACGTTTCGTCCGTCAGTCCGGTGTTAGGGACACGGCAGGCTGAGCGCTTGCTTCAGCACGGAGTTGTATTTGGCTGCAAAGTCTATGGCAACCGGCTGAAGGGCCACAATCTGATCAGTACAAAGTACATCGGACGTAGCGGGGAGCGGCTTTACGGATGCGTGCTTGTAGATACAGTGCAGTTCGCTCTCTGCTATTCCTGGCACTTCCGTCGTGTAGCCTTGGACGGCCAGGAAGTAGGGCTGCTTTCTCTTTGATGTTTCTACTGCCAAGGCTGCCGGATCGTTCTTCAAAATTTTCTTGAGTTCAGCGATTTCAGCCTCTTGAGACGGGCAGTCAGGGGAGGGGGACGCAAGGATTTGGCTCAATGGCAGGGTAACGGCGAAGCAGGCAGTTGCGATGCGTCCGAGCATTGGAGTCTTCCATTTCTTCATTGGCGAACAGCGTGACTCTGGCATGGCTTGAGAGTTGGGTGCCGAAACTTTCTGGACACCGTCAGGGCCCCAGTAAAGAGAAAAATCTCGGAGCGCCAGTCAATTCATGGATTTGGCAAGCTGGTCTGGGATGGGTAAAGGGTATCGAGCCTTTGAAATTTGGAGTGCTGGTATAGTCGAGCAGACCGTAAAGCTACACTTCATTTATCAGCATGTAGATTTCGTCATTTGATGTATCTCTTAGCAAGGAAATCATATGATCTTCGCCTCCACGCCAGAATAAAAATATATTCTGGTCACTTGCTGAAATGGCGAATTGTTTTCCTAGAAACCCATCAAGTGTCGGTTTCCAGTCCCAAGGGAGTACTGTGCCGTTGGGAAGCTGGAACGAAGTTCTTTCTGTCGGAGAGAGGGCGCTAATCGCTAGGGGCGTTGTCCGGACTTCCCATTTGACGGTTTCGCCTTCAGTGAAGATGCGTAGGTATGCGTTGTCCTTGGTGCTGATGACCAATTCTCTGCCGTTGAAAGCGTACTGGTGGAAGATTTTTCCGTTGATACCTGATGCTTCAATTTCTTTGTTCTTCTGCTGAGCAGCTTGAACTGTCTCGCCGAACGAGCCGTGCTCGTTTAGAGGGTCCACGAACGTTGCATCAATCAACATATTGCATTCCTTTGCGGGCAACAGGGCAGCTTCGCTAATTCTCTGAGAGCCATCCTGGGAAAGAGTTGCGCAGAGCGCCAGTCACTGAGCTTACCTGGCTGCCAGGATCACAGGGGCACTGTCGCTCGCAGGCCAGAACACGAGGCCAAACGGTTCCGCCCTGACTAGAACTCCAGGCTCGTCGACTTGCCATTCGCGCATGTCTTCATCCGTCTCGATGACTGCTTCAATCACTCCCGACGTCCGGCCAGACTCGATCAGCACATGATCGCCAATCCTCACAGGGTTACCACAGGGGTATCGCATGCGGTGCCTCCTTCCATGATGGCAAGCGTGGAGTATCAACACTTTTTCGACACCTTCCCGCCCCCCGAAAACGCAAAACCCCCGAAACGCTAGGCATTTCAGGGGTTCGGCAGGGTGTTCTGGAGCGGGCGAAGGGAATCGAACCCTTGAGACCGGTGTTCCTGTGCGTCGCTATGTGTCGCAATATGGCCAATTCTGTGAGCTATTAGGTCGGATTCATGCCTTTTCGTATCATTGATTTCGACACTTTTTCGACAGGCCTACACAAGGCAATCAGGCGTGGATTGTTAGCTCATTAGGGACAATTTAGATCCAGGACCTTGGACAAAGCGCTGTCATAGCGTTCGGCAAACTGAGCAGCGATTGGTTGGAGACGTATGATCTCATCGCTGCGCAAGACGTCTGAGGTTCCTGGCATTGGCAAGACCTCCGCTCAACTGAAAATACATCGTAGGCGGGGAGCCCCATCTAATCCTGGATAAATCATTGTGTAGCCCCATACCCCCAGAATTTTTGGCCACTCTTTGCGTGCCTCCTACTTGGCCAAATCTTCGGGCTCGGTTGTCTCTGTTATATTTGTCGGGCCTATTGGGTTCAGAACCACCCATACTGATCAGACTCTATGTCGTGAGAAAGCAGGCGCGCTGTCCTTTCACCCATGAAATTCCCATTTTCCTTAAAGTAGAAAGTGAGATCTGCATACTCTTTCGGCATGTCATTTTTTGGAGGGGTTCCGAATCTGCTTATTATCTGTTGGGCCAGAGAGTATGACTCTTTCTCATACTGGTCGGAGTCTTTTATGGATATTATTTTTCCAATATTTTGATCGGAGAAATGATGAGACAAATCTGATGCGGAGAATTTTGGTCTTTTTTCTTCAGCACTTCGCGCAATTAGAATTGTTCTAATGCACCAGACAACTCTCTTGTTGTATAGGGCAAAATCGCTAGTTGAATCTTCATTAAGAAGGAGTGCGTGGCCTAGCTCTGATGCGTTAGAGATCTCTTCTTGGTAATTTTTTTTAAATTTGAACTCGCGCTTTATTTTTTGGAATTCTTCTTGAGGATCGTACAGTGCTACTGCTTCCGTTACGATATGCATAAAGAATAGATCGCCGCTGGCGGTTCTTGATAAAGCTAAATCCATCGGATAGCAAGCAATGTTTGTTTTTCCGTTTACAAGCATTTTGTAGGATTCATCATCTGTGATGGCGAATAAATCAGTGTCGGAGTCCTGGGAATGGTCCTCTCTTGCTCTACTTCCATATAAAGAAAGCGATAGCATGCTCATGTGTTTGGCCTGCTCAGTTTGTTTATAACAGTTGGTACAAGGATCGCGTACCACCATAGACCCATGAATGCATTTAGTGCATATAGCGCCTGTTCTGTTAAGGGGAGTTTGAAAGTGGCGTATTTTGTATAGCCGACTAGAAATGTTATATCAAATCCCTGTACTATGCCTGATATAATTCTTGAGGTGATATCTCCTGCTCCCGCTCTTGGGTTTCCACAGCCAGGGAAAATGGTATATATGGCTCCAAATCCAACCATGATAAATAATCCGAGCATGGCGGGCCTAACTATGCTCTGTCCCCATTTGTTTATAAAGCCGGATGCATTTAGGATTCCGTACTCAATAAGGCATGTGATAATAATTACGATATTTCTTGTTTTGTACTTCTTCTTGGAGAAGTTATAGGTTGCTTCAATTTTTTTTGATTTAATTGATTGGTTTGTCGCGGTCTTAAGTGCCGAGTAATACGCGCCCTCATCGCCATAGCCTTCGCTATTTTTCCATACGCTTCTAGAAATTTTTGCTTTTGTATTCTCAAGCCGCATTAACTGGTATTCAGCGGTCTTGTTTTTTCCGCTTAGGATTGAGGGGTCCTGACAGGTAAATGCAGCTTCATTGAATTCGGAAGGGTTGGTAATTAAAGTATTTTGAAGCTTGGTCTCTGTGCCGGAAATAGAGATCTTGCTCCAATGGCACTCATAGAATTGGCATGAGTCAAATTCGACCATTGTGAATGAGCAACTTTCAAATTCACATTCGCTAAACTTTACATTTTTCCAGAAGCTACCGCCAAAGTCGCACATGGTGAATTTGCATTTTCGAAAACTTATCTCTTCACCTTCAAAACGACCCTCGAAGTCACATGTAGAGAATGAAATATCGCGACACGTATAGTTCTTTATGTTGCTTGTTCTAATTAGTTCTATTAGGCAATCTGCATCAAATATTAAATTTGCTGGGCCTTTGTTGTTAGTGAAATTCCAGTCGTATGGAGTTAACTGAGGGCTTGAGTTTGTATAAATTGCATCCCAATAGGCGTTCTTTCTCTTGTTGAACTTCGCCACTTTACCTCTCCAGATCCCTTGGCCAGCAAAACTCTATTAATTGAGAACGATTTTTACTCGTCACTAGGCGCCAGTTGGCCACTGCTAGGGTCGGTCTCCCCTTTCAACAACCACAGTTCGTACTGAGGGAACGCTCGCAGCAACTCCTCTAGATCTTCGACCCGAGCTTTAACTTTTCTATTGGTAGCAACGGTTTGCCAGCGCTGTCGCTCTTTTATCGCAGTGACTTCAGCAAGCTTGGTCGCCCCAATGTAGCGCACCAAAGTTCTAAGCCGTTCCTCGATCATTCCCCAAAGCTCTTAAAAATGATGAATAATTTATTGATAAATTATTCATCAGTGGTAAGGTTGCGATGGTGAATAATTTATTTTTCACCGCGCAGATAAATCCTGAATATTGAAGGATCGAGCATGGAACTGGAAGAGCTGAACCCCAGCGCCCTGATAGGGCCGCAGCAGGACATAGAACCGATTGAGCATTGGGCGGAGCGCAACGGCGTGAACTTCGGTGTCGCCCGCGCCTGGGTTTACCGCGGCATCTTGCCTTCCGTGAAGTTCGGCAAATTGCGGATGGTCAACAGCGCGCTGCTCCGTAGCTGGCTGCTTCAACAGGAGTGGGTGGCATGAACAACGGCAAGGGAGGACGACTGTGAGTACGGAGAACTGGAGCCTCGACCTGTGCGGCATCGCCACCTTCGCGCAGATGTGCGGCGTGACGTATGACGAAGCGGCTCAGTGGGCAGAAGACGGAACCGTCCCGAGCATCCAGATGGGCTGCTTCCGCATGATCAACTTGATCCGCTTCCGCGCCGATCTGGAGCGCGGTAAAGCCACCTTCGATGCAGGGGACTACCGCCATGAGTAATTCACCGATCACCCTGGATGCTCAGAGCGCGCTGCGTTACTTGGGCCAGACCGTCCTGGTGGAGCTGGGCTGGGAAGATGACCCCGAAACGGTGTGGCGCCTGCTGCGCATCATCGGCGTAGTGCTCCCCGCTGAGGGCGTGCGCGACGAACCCCACTTCATGACAGTGCCCGTCGGCGTGACGGACGAATTCGCGAATGAAACCTTCTGGGACACCATTCGCACGATCAGGGTGATGCGGTACCGCGACCGGCAGGGTTCCGGCAACGTACTGGGCCGCATCGCCCACCCTGAAACATCCCGGTCAGGGGCCGCGCTCCCGGCTCGTCGGAACAGCTCCACCGTTCCGGCGAACGGAAGCACGGGCGAAGCGAACCCTTGACCGCGCGCCGCCAGAAACAGCCTCGGCTTGGGAGGGCGGTGCAGCTCTTCCGCACCGCGCTCCCGAGCCCTCGGCGGCGAGAGCGGGATGACAAGGGCGGAGCCCTTGGTGTTGTGATGGCGTCAGCCATCAGCGGAACTGATGGCTCGGAGCGGCCGCAAACTGACTCGAATGTCGTTCCGTCGCTATTCGTTCCAGTGCGTATACGTCAGGTTTTCTGCCATCAAATCAAACGATTAGTCGCGCCCTCGGCTGTTTGATTCAATACCGATATTCCACTGCAAAAAACTCAATTGCGCAGATGAACTGGCGAGCGCGCCCGTTTATCCGTGCCGGGCCAACTCATGCCTGCGAAAAGGCAACGGAGGCAGCGCGATGCAACTACCCGACTGGACCCAGGAGTTCGTGCTGATGGCGCTGGCCTACCTGCTGGGCGCGCTCTCGGCCCTGGGCTCTTCCACGCCTGCCGTGGCGTTTCCTTACTGATGTGCCTGAACCGGGACGTACGCCGCGCCCCCGGCCGAGAGCGCAAGGCACCAGCGGTAGGCCGGGGGCGCGGCGACGTCCCTGTAACACGTCGAAAAGCCCACTAACCACAGTTTCAATTCGTCCCTATTTGGAGTGTTTGACATGGCAAAGCCTTCTCATATGTTGCGCATCGTTCTCAAGCCCAATGGCGAGTTCGTGGAGTCGGAGAGCGGTCGCCTGTTCTTCGATGACCAACGCAAACGCTTCATCGACCTGTCCAACGTGCGTCTGCTGCGCTGCGGCGTCGATACGGTTCGCCAGCTGTACAACGGCATGATCCGGCCGGAAGTCATGGCGCTATTCGAACAGCCGGAAGAGTTTGTCGAGTTCGCGGGGTACCAGTGGGCCAAGGGCAGGGTAGGGCGCGATTCGGGGTATCAGTTCCGCCTGCAGAACGCTGACATGGGCGTGATCCTGCTGATCAAGAACCACAACGTGAAGCTGGAGAATATCGGGGCACACCTCAAGTTCGAGATATCCGCACACGCCCTGGATGGCGCCGACCCTCAACGCCTCCAGAGCCTGATGGATGAACTGGCGGCGGCGGTCCTCGCGCATCGTGAAACGAACCAGTGTGCAGTGCACCTCGCCTTGGACGTGCAAGGTTGGGAACCGCCCCGGGACATCGTGGAGCGTATGCATTGCCGGTCGCACCGGGTGCGTCAGATCAACGGGATCGATCGCATCGAATTCGACAGCAGTGCATCCGTTTACGGTCGCGGTGAGACGTACATGTTCGGCTCCGCCAGTGGCATGCAGCTGTGCATCTACAACAAGACCCTTCAGGCTCGGGCCACCGACAAGCTCGACTACTGGAGCAACGTATGGGCCTCGCTGAATGGCGATCCGTTCGGTGGTGGCGACCCGGCATACAAGCCTGAAGAGGATGTGTGGCGTCTGGAGTTCCGCTTCCATCATTCGGTGATTCAGCAGTTCTCGGAGGGCTCCACGTTGTCCTCTGGCGAGGTCCTGGGCTGCCGTACCTAGGCAGGGCTCTGTCCGCACCTCCAGGGCCTCTGGCAGTACGCCTGCGAGAACTTCCGCCTGTTCCGCTACAAGTCCAGGATCGACCCGTTCTGGACCCTGATCGCACAGGACGCCAAGGTCCAGGTGGAAGCCGATCCGCTGATTGATCGCACCGAGTACCGTCGCTACTACAAGACCGCACAAGGCTTCTCCGGGAAGAACTGCGAGATGTTCCTGGGCCAGTTCGTCAGCCTTATCGCACGGGAGCGCGTCTCCCTAAAAAAGGCTGTTGAGGTCGGCAAGACGCTGCCGTTCTGGCACGTGATCGAGGATCACTACAGAGCCAAGGGCTTCACGACTCCCGACCTCGAAAAGCACATGCGCAAGCTGCTGAATGACCGGTATTTGCGACGGGGGTACTCCATCTAGTGAGCATCACCAAGCTCCCCGATGGCCGTTGGTTCGTCGACGTCGAGCCGATCAAGGGCAAGCGTTTCCGTAAGCGGTTCAAGACCAAGATGGAAGCGCAGCAGTTCGAGGCCAATGCCCGCCAGAAGTGCTCTGAGAATCCGAGCTGGACGATCAAGCCCAAGGACCGCCGCAAGCTCTCCGAGCTGGTCGAACTCTGGTACGAGCTGCATGGCCAGACTCTGGCGAACGGTAAGCGCTGCGTGGCGATTCTGCGGCTGATAGCGAAGGATTTGGGTGACCCGGTGGCGGTGTCCCTGGAGCCGGCGAAAGTGGCTCGTGTGCGGTCCTTGCAGGTCGCTAAAGGCATGTCGGGCAAGTACGCCAACAACCGCCTTGGCTACCTCAAGTCGATGTACAACGAACTCCGGCAGTTGGGGACCATCGACTACGAGAATCCCGTCGGACGCATGCGCCCGCTGAAGCTTCAGGAGAAGCCGCTGTCATACCTGACCAAGCATCAGGTATCCGAGCTGCTGGCAGCGCTCGATGCTCGCACCACGTCACCGCACCCGAAGATGGTTGCTCGCATCTGCCTTGCAACCGGTGCTCGATGGGGAGAAGCGCAGGCACTGACCCTGGATCGCTTGAAAGGCAACACGGTGATCTTCGCCAATACCAAGTCGAAGCGTGTTCGCTCGGTTCCAATCTCAGAAGGGTTGGCCAAAGAGATTCGCCAGCACTGGCAGACTTACGGGCCGTTCACAAACTGCCTTGGCGTGTTCCGCATCGTGCTGCTGTCCACCTCGATCAAGCTCCCGAGAGGACAGGCCAGCCACGTGCTACGCCATACGTTCGCAAGTCACTTCATCATGAACGGCGGGCACATCGTGACGTTGCAGCACATCTTGGGGCACGCGTCGCTGTCGATGACGATGCGGTATGCGCACCTGTCAGATGAGCATTTAGTAGAAGCAGTTAATCTAAATCCGTTAAGCGAAATTAATCTCTCAGAAAACTAGCTTCACTCGAGCTAGGGAGGCGAAATCCATTACCTGACGGGCGCAGTCGGCTTTTCCCCACCACCGATCTACTGGGAATGTATTTATAGTATCCCTATAGTGATATCCGTTATTTCCGATTCGCTCGTTTGAGTTTTTTGGAGCAAGGACGCAAATAATTCCCAGAGCGTAGATGGCACTTTCGGGCATCGTCATTGTATGGTTGTGAATGTCGATTGAGAATGATGCCTGGCCCTCTGCGATGCGCATGTTTATTCCATATCCCTCTGGGAGTTCGTCTCCATGCGCTAAGCTACATCGATATTTTTCATAAATTACTTCGGCGAATTTCAATCCGTGTTTTTCGCGGTTTCCCTTTATTGGGAATATGGTTTCTGAGAGGTTGATCCCTCCGAACATTAGTTCAACAATATCGATATTGTCGTCAATAAATCTTTTATATCTCTCTCCAACTCTATTTATCTCGGGATATGTTTTCTTGGCTGTTCCATCGACTGCCAAACATGCAAATAGCATAGCTTTATCTAAGTCACGAGCATCGCAAGCGTCGAGAGAATATTTAATATGATCTGAAATCTTCATGGGTGATGCCGTCCTGGCTGTTCGACAGTGAGATGAGGAAGACGCTAAGCGACCTTCGACACTTTTTCGACACCATACCGGGGCCAAAAACGCAAAACCCCCGAAACGCTAGGCATTTCAGGGGTTCGGCAGGGTGTTCTGGAGCGGGCGAAGGGAATCGAACCCTCGTCATGAGCTTGGGAAGCTCAGGTAATGCCATTATACGACGCCCGCTTGGGGGTGCCTTTTTACCAGAAGGGCGGGGCTTAGTGAAGCCTCAGGCGTTCAGGTGTGGCGAGTGGGCGACAGTCGTGAGCGGGATGGCGCAGTGAAAACCGGGGGCGGAGGGGCTGGGGCCGGCCCCCGGCTGTGTGCGCTGGCTGCATCAGCCCACCATGGCGGCGATGGGCACGCCCTGGCTGCTGGGCAGGTAGGGGTTGGCCAGCACCGGGTGGCGCTGCGGCTGGAGGAAGGTCAGGAGGGCGTCCTGGGTTTCCTGCCAGGCCTTCTTGTGTTCCACGTCGATGAAGTGACCGGCATTGCGGATGGTGCGGAACTCGCAGTCGCGGATCAGTTGCTGGAACAGCTTGGCTTCGGCCGGCGTGGTGTAGATGTCCAGCTCGCCGTTCATGAACAGCAGCGGGATGTCGATGGCCGCGAACTTCTCCATGTAGCTGTCCGCGCTGAGCTTGAGCACCTGGCAGATGTGGAAGTGCATCTGCTGGTATTCGTGCTCGTCGAGGCCGCTGACGTGGCGGAAGTTGTAGCGCTTGAACAGCTGCGGCAGGTACTGGCCGATGGTGTCGTTGACCAGGTTGCCGACATTGGTGCGGTCGCAGGCGGACAGGTAGTCCAGGCCGCGGTGCAGGTAGTCGAGCATCGAGGCATTGAGCAGCGGCGAGAAGGAGTTGATCACTGCCTTCTGGATCCGCGCCGGGCGTTCGGCCAGGGCCAGCAGGGTGGCGACGCCGCCCCATGAGAAGGACATCACCACGTCGGCGCGGTAGTGCTCGATCAGGCCCAGCAGCAGCTGTGCCTCGTACTCCTTGGTGATGAACTCACGGCAGTCGTTGTGGGCCTTGGACCGGCCCGCATACGGCTGGTCGTAGCAGACCACGTTGAAGTGCGGTTGCAGGTATTTCACCGTTTGCGCGAAGGAGGCGGTGGTTGCCAGCGAGCCGTTGACCAGGATGATGGTCTGGCGCGCTTCCCTGTTGGCGTGAAACTCCGTGTGTACCCGGTGTTGCTGAATCTCGACGACGGCGGTTTCCGGCCTCATGTCGTATTCCTCCAGACGCAGGTCATGGTGCGCATCCACCATCGGATGCGAAGAAAGTACCCAGGCAGAGGAAAGCGTCTTGACGTGACAGCTTCATGTCACTCGACGAAAGTTAACAATCTCTTTATTTTCAAACGGTTACGGCACCAAAAGACAGCATTCCGGAGCCGGTGAAGGCGCGGAAGATTGGCTTCTGATCAGGCGGGGGAAGGTGCGGCTCGGGGAACAGCTGCCGCGAAATCATTGTTGGTTGCGCTGCGTGACTCGTCGGTCACGCTTGAGCCAGAGTTAAGCAGGGTGGTCTGGAGCCTGCAACCGCCACTGGGCGCCTGAGTCACATCGGTTTGCCGAAATCCGACGAAATGACATTTCTCATCGCGATTCTCCGGCGCTTTGGATAAGCCGGATTACACTCATGTGATGGCTGTAACGCCCCCTGCCGAAGACGAGCGAGCTCGCCGTGCTCCCCCTTAGGCCGATACCGCGTGCGGAGCGGTTCAATGGCACTTCATCCACGGTTATCCACATTGCTGGTCCTGGCCCCGGCCGCATGGCTGTGTGCGGAAGCCATGGCCGAAGATCGCTACGGCTGCGAGCAGCCCGTCACGGTGGCCTATACCCGTAATGTCGTGTTCTTTCATGACGACGTGGGTATCGATCCGGACCTGATCGCCGAGTTGGGCAAGCGCACCGGCTGCCAGTTCGAGACCTCGATTCGCCCGCGCGACGAAATCTGGAGAAAGCTGGAAAACGGTGAGCTGCAGATGGGCACCAGCGGCGTGGCGACGCCGCAGCGCCGTGCCTACACCTACCTGCTGCCTTACCTGTATATGCGCAACAAGCTGATCGTGCGTGACGACCTGGGTCAGATGAACAGCCTGGATGCCTTCCACGACATGCCTGGCGCGCGTCTCGGAGTCATCGCCGGCTACCGCCACGGTGCCTACATCGATGGCATGTTGCGCATCCTCAGGGCCGAAGGGCGAGTGGTCGAGTACAAGGACGACGCGACGCGTTTCACTGCGCTGCTCAACGGCGATGTGGAAGGCGTCATCGGTCATGAGATGAATCTCGAAGGCGCAGTGAGCGATCGCCGTCAGCGGGACCGATTTCATGTGATAGATGTGATGCCCGGGCCGGCTACACCCCACAACCTGATGCTCTCGCGCAAGCGCTTTACCCCGGCGCAAAGCGCCGAGTGGATGCGCCTGATGGAAACGCTGTGGCTGGACGGCACCCTGGCCCGGATCATGCGTAAGAATGCACCGCCGCAACAGGCGGAAGAACTGCTCGACAGCGGCTATCGCTACAGCTCCACGGACAGAGGCTGGTAAAGGATGAAGGCATTCGAACGGGGCATTCCGCTGCAACTGCTGGTGGCCGGCGCCATCATCGCCAGCATGCTGGTGCTGGCGGGGGCGTTGCTGATCCAGGGATACCGCGGTGTGGAAGGCGCTCTGGTGACGGCGGCGGGGGAGTCGGCCAGTCAGTTGGGCGCGACCATCAACGAACGGATCCGCCGGCTGATCGACCCGGCGGAAAGCGCACTGCGTCTGCTGACCCACGATCTCATCTCGCAGACCGACAACCTGCCGGCCCGTCTCGACCGCCTGCCGATGCTGGTGGAGAACCTGCGTGCCAACCGCACACTGAGCGCGGTGTACATCGGCTATCCGAACGGCGAGTTTCTGCTGATCCGCGCGCTGCGGGTGCCGGAGGTGCGGCGTACGTTGCAGGCGCCGGACGCGGCGAAATACCTGGTGCAGAGCCAGACGCTCAATGGCCAGGGCGGGCTGCTCGGCGAGTGGCGGTTCTACGACAGCGACTTGCGCCTGCTGCGTGTGCAGGAGCGTCCCGACTACAACTACGACCCTCGGCAACGCCCCTGGTACAACGAGGCGCGCCTCACCAGCAAGACGGTGCTGACCCAGCCCTACGTCTTCTTCACCACCCGCGAGATCGGCCTGACCCTGGCGCATCGCAGCGTCGACGGTGCGGCGGTGATTGGCATGGACGCCTCGGTCAACGACCTCGGTGGAGAGATGGGTGACCTGCGCCAGACAGCCCACACGGAACTGGCGGTGGTCGACGGAAAAGGCACGGTGATCGCCTACCCGGACCTGTCCAGGCTGATGGTCCATGAAGGCAAGGACCTGCGCCTGGCCACGCTGGCCGAGCTGAAGGTCCCGGCACTGAGCGAGCTCAACGCCGAGAATGTGCCCTCCGGCACGCCTCAGTCTTATCGGGTGAATGGCGAGGACTGGTATGGCATCTGGGTGCCGCTGTCGAACTTCACCAGCAACGAGGTCAAGGTGCTGATCGCCATTCCCGCCGTCGAGCTGTTGGCCGGCGCGCGGCAACTGCTGTTCAACCAGGCCTTGTGGAGCGGCACGCTGCTGCTCGTCCTGCTGCTGATCGGCTGGTACATCGGCCGGCGCATCGCCCGCCCGCTGACCGCACTGGCCGACCAGGTCGGAGCGCTGGCGGCATTCGACTTTGCCCGGCCGGTGGGTGTGGAGTCGAAGATCGCCGAGGTTCGCGACCTGAGCAGCGTGATGGGCAGCATGTCGCGCACCATCCACAACTTCCAGGCGATCACCCTGACCCTCAGCCGCGAGACGCGCCTGGAAAGCATGCTCGAAGGCGTGCTGTCACGCCTGGTGGAGGCCACTGGTGTCATGGGCGGCGCAGTCTATCTGCTGGACGACGAGGAGTGCCGTTTGCGCCTGGCCTGCTCGGTGAACGGTGAGCAGTACCCGCAATCCATGCTGATCGAAGGTTTTACCGAGGCGGAGCTGGCCGAGCGGGTGGACCTGGCGCTGGCCAATCGCGGGCAGTACCTGGAGGTTTCCCTGCGCAATCGATCGGACGAGCTGCTGGGCATCCTGGTCCTGCAGCTGGCTGAAGAGGGAGCCCACAGTCGCCAGCCGCGCAAACCGTTCAAGCGTTTCGTCGAGGAGCTTTCCGGCGCCGCCGCCGTGGCCATCGAGACCCGGCAACTGATCGAAGCCCAGCAGCGTCTGCTGGATGCGATCATCAAGCTGCTCGCCGACGCCATCGACGCCAAGAGTCCCTACACCGGCGGCCACTGCGAGCGGGTACCGCAGCTGGCCGACCTGCTGCTGCAGAAAGTCATCGACTCGCATGACGGCGAGTACGCCGGCTTCAACATGAGCGACGCCGAGCGTTACGAATTCCAGATCGCCGCCTGGCTGCACGACTGCGGCAAGATCACCAGTCCTGAGTACGTTGTGGATAAGGCGACCAAGCTGGAGACGCTGTACAACCGTCTGCACGAAGTGCGTACGCGCTTTGAAGTGATCTGGCGCGACATTGAACTGGATTACTGGCGCGGCATTGCCGAAGGCAGCGACATCGGCCTGCTGGCCGCCCGCCGCGACGCGTTGCATGAGTCACTGCGCAACGATTACGCCTTCGTCGCGCAGGCCAACGTCGGCGGCGAATTCATGAAGGACGAAGACATCGAACGTCTCAAGCAGATCGGCGAGCGTCGCTGGCTGCGCTATTTCGACGATCGTCTGGGTATCTCCCACGATGAGGCCGAGCGCCTGCAAGGGCGGCCGGCACAGCCCCTGCCGGCGGAGGAGTTCCTCCTAGCCGACAAGGCCGAGCATCGCGTGCCATGGGGCGAGCGCAAGCCGCCGGTGGTGAAGGACGACCCGCGCAATATCTGGGGCTTCGACATGCGCCTGCCGCCCTACGCGAGCAACTACGGTGAGCTCTACAACCTGGGCATCCGACGCGGCACGCTGAACGACGAGGAGCGCTTCAAGATCAACGAGCACATCGTGCAGACACTGATGATGCTCACCACCCTGCCGTTGCCGCGCAACCTGCGCCGTGTACCGACCATTGCGGCCAACCACCACGAGAAGATGGACGGCACCGGCTACCCGCGCAAACTCTCCCGCGAGCAGATGAGTATCCCCGAGCGGGTGATGGCGATCGCCGACATCTTCGAGGCGCTGACCGCTGCCGACCGCCCCTACAAGGCGCCGAAGACATTGTCCGAGTCACTGAAAATTCTCGCCTTCATGGCCCGCGACCAGCACATCGACGCCGACCTGTTCCGCCTGTTCATCAGCCAGGGGGTGTACCGCGAATACGGCGAGCGCTTCCTCCAGCCCGAGCAGATGGACTCCGTGGATGTGCGCGCGATCCTGGAGATCCTCGATGGGGTGAAGGCGTAGCGGTTGTGGGCTGAATCAGATCCTGCGGATTGGCCCCGGATAACCCTCGAGCTTGCTGTCGTGCGTGATCAACAGCATGCCTTCCACGTTGGCCTGGGCGACCAGCATGCGGTCGAAGGGATCGGCGTGCAGGGCGGGTAGGGAGCCCACGAAGATCGAATGCTCGCCAGTGATAGGCAATTCGCCATAGCCATTGTCCAGCAGGGCCTTGCGCACGACGCTGGAGTCGTAGGGAAAGTCGGCGCGCTTGAGCGAAGCCTTGATGGAAATTTCCCAGATGCTGGCGGCGCTGAAGAACAGTTCGGTTTCCTCAGCCAGGATCAGCGCCCGGACGTCACCAGGGAGCCGGGGATCGTCGGTCAGCGCCCAGAGCAGAATGTGGGTGTCCAGCAACAGCTGCATCAGTCGGCCTCGCTGTTGAACAGGGCGGCAATTTCGTCAGCGAAGGGCGAGTCGATGTCGTCCACGGCGGGATAGATGCCTTTTAGCGCGCCGATGAGTTTCTTCGGCTTTTCCCCAATGGCTTCGACTTTCACCAGCGGCTTGCCAGCTTTGGCGATGATGAAAGGTTGACCCTTGCTGGCGAGATCGACCAGGCGCGAGAGATTGGTCTTGGCGTCGTGAATGTTCACGATCTCGATATCGGTATTCATGGCTGAACCTCAATGACCGCCGGGTTAGCTAACCAGGTGAACTAACTCAGCGATAGTAGTTCAGAGCGGTGGGAGGGGCAATTCAAACGCAAACCGCCGGCATCAGCCGGCGGTTTGCGTTTGCGGGTCGAGATCAGCGCTTGGCCAGGTTGGTGGCGTAGCGGTTGATCTGCGGGTTCTTCGCCACGGTGCAGCTTTGCCCGGCGAGGAACTGCGAGGTCTTCAGGTATTGCTGTTGCGGGTAGTAGGCGAACACGTAGCTGCCATTCTTCACCGTATCGATCAGCTTCTGCGCTACCTGCGGTCGCACGGCCGGGCAGCCCAGGCTGCGGCCGAGGCGACCGAGGCCGGGGACGACCTTGGGATCGGCGTAGGCGGCCGCGTGCATGACGATGGCGCGCTCTTCGCTGTTGTCGTTGAAGCCCGGCTCCAGGCCCAGCAGGCGCAGGGAGCGGCCGTGCTTGCCGCTGTAGGTCTGACCGGTCTGATAGAGGCCGATGGAGGACTGGTTGCTTTCCGGACGGTTGGAGAAGGAGGTGGCCATGTCGTCGCCACTCTTCTTGCCGTGGGCCACCCACTCTTCGAAGAGCAGCTTGCGTTGCTTCAGGTCGAAGACCCAGAGGCGCTTGTCGCGGGACGGCTTGGAATAATCGATCACCGTCAGCAACTGGTTCTGGCCACCCAGCTGGGTGCTGGCGCACTGCAGTGCGCTGAGTGCCAGGCGCAGGGTTTCGGTATTGGTCGCGGGCGCGAGGCGGTGCAATTCCTCGGCCGTGGGCAGGCGGGCAGCGGACGCGGTCTGCCAGCTACCGATCGCGAAAAGCGCGGCACTGGCGAGCGAAATCCGGAAGAACCCCCGTAACTTCAAAAAAGTCAGCATGAATACAACATTCCCGTTGAATCGATATGGTTTTTTCTGGGAAACGCCGCATTGTGCGCGATTTTTGACCAGTGATGTGGTTGTTTTTTAATCAAGTATGGTTCCGCCCGTCGGTAATTACGAACTTTTCAGTACGGGAAAGCGCTCGGTGCAACGGTTTCCGGGCAGGAAGACGAAATGAACTCACCCCGGACAGGCGCCTGGACTCTTTGTGTTTCGAGATTCTTCGGCTGCTTGCACGGCGGGCTTGAGGCCGTCTGTCCGAGGTGAGTGCCGATAGTTTGAAGGGCGCTGGAGAGGGCCGGTGCAGTGGAATGATGAAGACGTTGTAGGGGAAATCCGGAGCGCCCTGTCGTCGCTCCGGTTCATCACGTTACTGCACGCTCTGGTTCTTGACCGGCTTCTGTTCGGCCTTGCGGTCGTTGGTGGTGATCACGGTGAAGTCCGGGTTGCTGCGCATGTCGCGGGTGGACGGCAGGTCGGTGATCACCAGAGTGCTGCCCACGTCCATGCTGGCCAGCAGGTTGCGCAGGAACTCACGGTCGAGGCTGAACTTGCCCAGTTGCTCGGCGGGTGAAAGGCCGCGCTGCGGGTCGCTGACCTGTACGCTGGTCCAGCGCAGGTTCGGGTTCTCGCTGTCGATCTCGGTCTGGGAAGGTTTCTCCATGAGGGAGAAGGCGGCGACGCCGGTACGCTCTTCCGGGTGCTCGAAGGCGACCGGCGCGGTGCCGATCTGCAGGCCGCCGCGGTAGACGTAGAGGCGGCGGTCGGCGCGGCTGACCAGCACGGAGACCGGGCCCTTTTCGGCGCCGGGGTCGCTCCAGAAAGGCACCACCATGCCGCTGTCGTCGTGCGGGCCGGCGGCGCGTCCGTCGCTGACGATGGGGGCGAGCAGGCCGGGGTGGTAGACCTCCACGGGGGAGCTCTTGGCGTCGGAGATGATCACGGTAGTGGTGCTGAATCCGGTGACTTCGTAGAGCTTCTTGGCGAAGGCCATGGGCAGGCGGATGCAGCCGTGGGAGGCCGGGTAGCCGGGCAGGTTGCCGGCGTGCAGGGCGATGCCGTCCCAGGTCAGGCGCTGCATGTAGGGCATGGGGGCGCTGTTGTAGAGGTCGGAGTGGTACTCGACCTTCTTCTGCAGGATGGAGAACACGCCGGTGGGGGTTTCCTTGCCCTTCTTGCCGGTGCTCACCGTGGCCACGCCGATGGCAATGCCGTTGCGGTACACGTAGGCGCGCTGTTCGGTCAGGCTGACCACCAGGGTGACCGGACCCGCCGGGGAGATTTCCGGGTACCAGAGGAACTGGCCGGGCTTGAGTGTCTTCAACGCGGCCTGCAGGTCCGAGAGCGGCGAGGGCTTGCTCGGATTGGCAAATGCGACACTGGCGCTCAGGGCGATCAGCAGGGCAACCGACAGTTTCTTCATTACCTTTCCTTGGATCGCGGGCATGGCAGGGAGCTTAGCCAAGCGGCGACGGGGGCTGCAAACTGCCGGGCTGAACGGTGCGCGTAGGGTTTTTCGGAACGTCGCTCAGGGTCTGGTATGCAGGAGCGGCTCAGCCGAGGTTGGCGATTTCCTGCGCGGTCAGTGCGCGGTATCCGCCCGGTTGCAGGGCGGGGTCGAGCGCGAGGCTGCCCATGCTCTCGCGATGCAGCCGCGTCACCTTGTTCTGGAAGTGGCCGAACATGCGCTTGACCTGGTGGTAGCGGCCTTCGTGCAGAGTCAGGCGCGCGGCGCGCGCGCCGAGGATTTCCAGTTGGGCGGGCAGGGTGGTGAGGTCTTCGAAAGCGAAGTACAGGCCCTGCTCGAAGGTCGCGATGTAGTGCTCCTCGATAGGGTCTTCGGTCTCGACGTAGTAGACCTTGGGCAGCTTGCGCCCTGGCAGGGTCATGCGCCGCGACCACTGGCCGTCGTTGGTGATCAGCAGCAGGCCGGTGGTGTTGTAGTCCAGGCGGCCGCCGATGTGCAGCTCGTGCTTGTCCGGCTCGTCCAGCAGGTCGAGCACGGTGCGGTGCTCGGCGTCGCGGGTGGCGCTGACACAGCCCGCGGGCTTGTGCAGCATGAAGTAGCGTGCCGGCTTGCCGGCCTGCAGCAGTTCGGCGTCCAGCTCCACGCGGGAGAACTCGCGCACCTCGTGACGTCCGTCGCGTACCACCTGGCCATCGACGCGCAGGCGGCCTTCGGCGAGCAGCTGGCGGGCCTGCTGGCGGTTCAGGTGGGGCAGGTTGGCGATGAAACGATCCAGACGCATCAGGCGGACTCGTCGTCCATGCTCCGCGGCGAAAGCCCGGCGGCGCAGCGTGGGCACAGGCAGGCGCGGTCGACCAGCTCGGGCGGGATGCGCTCCAGCGCGTTGCGGGCGATAGGAGTGCTGAAGCACCAGCACGGCTGGCCTTCCAGCGCCGGATCGGCCTGGGCGCAACGGTTGGACTGGCCGCAGAGCGGGCAGCGGCTGGGATCGGGAGCGACGTCGTTCATGACCGGTCGGGCGAGCGTGGGCAGTGAAGCGGGCGCACAGGGTGCAGCGCCGATCCGCCTCGCGCAAGCGGATTCGGATCGGCGCGGCAGGTGCCGCTCAGGGGACTTCGATGCGCTCGATCCAGGGCTCCAGGCGACGGCCGAAGGCGACTTCGGCGACGAAGGGCGGGGGCAGGCCGTCTGCGGTCCGATGCGGCTGCGCGGTGATTTCCTCCAGGCGTTCGCGCCACGCGTACGGCACGTTGATGATGTCGGTGCCGATGGCGCTGGCGGTGCCGCCCAGCGTCCAGATGTGCTGGTAGTAGTTGGAGATGGGGCGTACGCGACCGTGGATGATCAGGTAGCGCTGGCGGTCGGGGTAGCGCGCCCGCAGCGCCTGCAGATTCAGGCCGACGTCCTTGAGTAGCAGGCGCGTGTCGGTCTTCTCCTCGCTGTCCAGCTCACGGCGGATGAAGTCGCGCTCGTCGGCCAGACGCGCATTCTGCGGTGCGGCGTCGGCGGCCTGGCGGGCCTCGTCGAGGCGCTTGCGCGTCAGTTGGACTTCGCGCTCGTACAGCGGGCCGGCCAGTTCCAGCACCAGCAGGGCATCGCGCGATTGCTGGCGGCCAAAGTACCGGGCGCTGTCGTCGTCCACCTGCTGGGGCATGTCGAAGCCGAGTTCCGCCATCTTGCGACCGTCGAGGGCAGGCTGCCAGCCGCGGTTGTGCTGGCGCGCCTCTTCATCCCGGCTGGGGGTGCGCCAGCGCAGGCGCAGGCTCAGGCCGCTGTTCTCCGTTGTGCCAGGTAGTGTTGCGGATCAGCTCGCGCTGGCTGAGGGGCAGTTTGCTGTCGGGCTCGGCCGAACGGTTCCAGGCGACGCCGCCCAGGGCCACGGCATTGACCAGCAGGATCAAGCCGACACCGCCAACCAGGGCATGGGTGCGCGTCCAGTTCATGACGAAGTCCCTCCCAGCAGGCCATGGGCACGGCGCAGGCGGCGCAGCACCACCAGGATCAGCACGGCGCACAGGCCCAGCACGAGGAAGAACAGGTACTTGGGCATCACCTCCCACCACCAGTCGAAGAACTTGGTGTAGAGAAAGATCACGAAGAAGGTCAGCCCGGTGTTCACTACCTCCGGCCACTCACGACGCGCGCCAAGCCAGATGACCAGCGCGGAGACGACGAAGCCCAGTACCTGGTAGAGATTCTCCACCGTGGCGAAGCCCAGCGGCAGGTAGCTGCCACCGCCCCAGTTGGCCAGCACCAGCATTGGCAGGAACAGTCCGAGCAGGCCGAACACCCGGTAGATCGCGGCGAAGCCGTCGAAGCGGTTCTGCCCGATGAACGACGGGACGAGGAAGATCAGCAGGGCGGCCGGGAAGAAGTTCTCCGGGCGTTCCCCCACGTCCAGCCAATAGACGCCGCTCCAGGTGCCGACCCGCGCGGCGACGTAGCCCATCAGGCAGATCAGCGCGGCTGCCAGCAGCAAGCGTGTATTGCAGGTGTAGGCGAGCAGCAGGGCGTAGGCGGCCCAGGGCAGCAGGGCCTTGTCTGACGGCGTGATGTTGAATATCTGCCCGACCATCACGACGTTCAGCACGAAGCAGGCGAAGGCCAGCATCGCGCCGAGCTTGGCGAAGTAGCCGGAGGCGTCGCGGCGTTGCAGGAACAGCGTCAGCAGCAGGCTGATCAGGGAGGCGGCGATGAGGGTGAGCACCTGGGCTGTCTCCGCGAACAGTCCCAGAACTGGTAGAACAGGAAGAACAGGCTGGCAGCCAGTGCCAGCGCGCCAAGGAAAGAGGCGATGCGCATACCCAGGGAGAGGCGGTGGTCCTGGCTGTCGCGATCGATGTCGAAGCGCATTCGGTAGTCGGCGAGCAGGCGTTGCTGGTGATCGTGCAGGCGGTCGCGCTGAGCGGTGTCGAGGACAAGGGCTCCCTCGTCGTGCAAGCGGCGCAGCTCGCGGTCGAACGCCAGGATATCGTTGACGCGGTGCTGCGCCTGCTGGTGGCTGAGGTCGGGCATGACCGGTCCTTGCGGCGGGTGATGCTGGGACTCTAGCTGGTGGCGCGGCGGGGTTCCATGGACGAATGGCCGCGGTGGAGCAAGCGTGGCGTTTTACGCCATCGCGGGCATGGCCAGCTCCTGCAGGTCGTAGGATGGGTGGAGCGCAGCGATACCCATGCTGGCGGTGCACAGGACTGATGGGTATCGCTGCGCTCCACGCCATCCTACGGGGAGCCTGTTGTGCTTAGCTGCGGCTCTGTAGCCAGGCTCGCCAGCCGCCGAAGCGGCTGATGTCCTCGGCGCCGTCCAGGCCCCAGGCGTCGCAGATGAAGCCGGTTTCCCAGCTGCCGTCTTCCAGCTGCACCTTGCCCAGTCCCAGTGGCGCCGGGATCCCGGTGAGGAAGGAGCCCAGCTCGGCGCTGGGCAGTTCCCAGACTTCCACTTCGATGGCCACGCCGCCCTCGGCCACGCGCAGCATGCCGGGGCGTAGTGGCGGGCCGCCGGCGAGGGCATAGAGCTTGTAGGCCGGCGCGCTTCGAGTTGCGCGCAGCAGGCGGGCGCCGCGCTGGCGCAGTTGCCAGTTCAGTGCCAGGCCGTCCAGGTGCGCACCGCACACAACGAGACGTGCACGGTCGTTGCGCGCGGTGTTGGCGGAGGAAGAGGGCGCGATGGCGTTGCCGCCAGTGAGCGGCAGGTTGTGCCGGCGCTGCAGAGCGTCGGCCACGCCGAGCAGGTACTGGTCGGTGAAGGCGCGGCCGAACAGCGTCACGCCCCAGGGCAGGCCGTTGCCCATGATCGCGCTGGGTACGGCGACGGCGGCGTAGTCCAGCAGGTTCATGAAGTTGGTGTAGTAGCCCAGGTCGGAGTTGCGCTTCACCGGTTCGGCGTGCAACTCGTCCAGTGTCACCGGGCGGCCGATGGTGGGCGTCAGCACGCAGTCGAGGTCGGCGAGGATCGCGTCGCATTGCGCCTTGAGCTCCTGCAGCCGGTACTGCGCCTGGAATGCCTGCACGGCGGTCGCGCCGGGGGCTTTCGCCAGCACGTCGTGGATCACCGGCAGCACCGCCTGCGGGTCGCGTTCGATCAGCTCGCCCGCCACGCTGTAGCGCTCGGCTACCCACGGGCCTTCATAGAGCAGGCGCGCGGCTTCGAGGAAGGGCGCGAAGTCGATTTCCTGCGCCTCGCCGCCGAGGGCCTTGAGCTGGTCCAGGGCGTCGGTGAACAGCACCGGCCCTTCATGACAGCCGAAGAACTCCAGCTGATCGGCACGCGGAACGCCGAAGCGGAACGGCCTGGGCGCACCGAAGGCGCTGGCATCGTTCCATGCCGGGTTGGCGCGGCTGTAGCCGTCCAGTGGATCGAGCCGGGCGGTGAGGGCCAGCAGCTCGCTGGCCTCGGCAGCACTGGCGGTGAAGTAGGTGATGCAGTCCAGTGTGCGGCAGGCCGGCACCAGGCCGTAGTTGGACAGCAGGCCCTTGCTCGGTTTCAGTCCCAGCAGGCCATTGAGCGCCGCCGGCACCCGGCCGGAACCGGCAGTGTCGGTGCCCAGGGCGAAGCTCGCCACGCCCAGCGCCACGGCCAGCGAGGAGCCTGCGCTGGAACCGCCCGAGGGGTACTCCGGCAGCACGCTGTTGCGGCATTCGCCGTAGGGCGAGCGGGTGCCGTTGAGGCCGGTGGCGAACTGGTCGAGGTTGGTCTTGCCCAGCGGGATGGCGCCCAGGTCGATCAGTTGTTGCACCAGCGCCGCCGAGGTTTCCGGCGTGTAGGCGAAGGCCGGGCAGGCGGCGGTGGTGGGAATGCCGGCGAGGTCGATGTTGTCCTTGATGGCGAACGGGATGCCGTAGAGCGGCAGGCTTTCCGGCGCCTTGTCCTCCAGCGCGGCGAAGTAGGGCTCCAGTTCTTCCAGGCTGAGCAGGTGGATGAACAGGTGGTAGTCGGGGTTCAGCGCCGCGGCCTTGTCGCGCAATTGGGTGATCAGCTGGCGCGGGGCGACGCGGCCCTCGCGGTAGGCAGTGCGCAGGGTGGCGAGGCGGAGGTCGAAGGTGGTGGGCATGGTTGGGATTCCTTGGGACCTGTCAGTTATTCGCTCGGATTGCCCTCACCCCGGCCCTCTCCCGGAGGGAGGAGGGGGAAGAGCAGTCCGGCGCGGTGTTGGGTTCGAACCATGGTCGGCCTGGTGGCGCGAACTGTGGTTCAGGTTGAATCCAGCGCTGAGACCCACTCCGAACAGTCCCCTCTCCCTCTGGGAGAGGGCTAGGGTGAGGGGCTCCTGGCCAGATTGATTACGTCAGCTCAAGCCTCCTCCATCACCACCACCCTTTGCCCCGCCCGCACCGGCGAACCCGGCTGCACGCGGACCTCGCGCACCACGCCGTCGCGCGGCGCGGTGAGGGGGATTTCCATCTTCATGGATTCGAGGATCACCAGGATGTCGCCGGCCTTCACGCTGGCGCCGGCTTCCACCTGCACCTGCCAGAGGTTGCCGGCGATGTGGCTTTCGACCGCGTGCTGGCCGGCGCCGAGCGGGGCGTCCTCGCCGGTGTCGAGCGCGGCTTCTTCGCTCTCGAAGTGCGCCTGGCCGGAGGCGATCCAGCGTTCGCGCTCGGCATCGAAGGCAGCGCGCTGGTGGCGGCGGAAGGCGTCGATGCTCTCGGCTTCCTCGGCGAGGAACTGTTGGTAGTCGGCCAGACGCAGTTCGCTGTGCTCGATGCGCAGCGGGTAACGACCCAGCGGGAAGTCGCGGCGAATGCGCAGCAGCTCCTCGGCCGAAACCGGGTAGAAGCGCACCTGGTCGAAGAAGCGCAGCAGCCAGGGCTTGCCGTCGAATGCCGCGACCTCGCGGTAGCGGTTCCACATCTGCAGGGTGCGGCCGACGAACTGGTAGCCGCCGGGGCCTTCCATGCCGTAGACGCACATGTAGGCGCCACCGATGCCCACGGAGTTTTCCGCGGTCCAGGTGCGGGCCGGGTTGTACTTGGTGGTGACCAGGCGGTGGCGCGGGTCCAGCGGCGTGGCCACTGGCGCGCCGAGGTAGACGTCGCCCAGGCCCATCACCAGGTAGCTGGCTTCGAACACGGTGCGGTACACCGCTTCGAGGTCGGGCAGTTCGTTGATGCGGCGGATGAACTCCAGGTTGCTCGGGCACCAGGGCGCGTCCTTGCGCACGGTGGTCATGTACTTTTCGATGGCCAGCTGGCAGGCCGGGTCGTCCCAGGACAGCGGCAGGTGCACGATGCGCGACGGCACCTTGAGGTCCTGCGCGGCGCAGACCGCATCCCAGAGTCCGCCGACGGTTTCCAGCAGGCTTTGCAGCGGCAGGGTTTCCGGCTGGTAGTGCACTTGCAGCGAGCGGATACCGGGGGTGAGATCGATCACGCCGGCGAGGTGCTTCGCTTCCAGTGCCTGCATCAGCGCGTGGGCGCGGAAGCGCAGCACCAGGTCCAGCTCGGGCTGGCCGATTTCCAGCAGCAGGTGGGTGTCGCCGGAGAGGCGGGCAACCAGCCGGGTGTCGTCCTGGCCGAGGTCGAGGACGATGGGGGAGGACAAACCGGCAGAGCCGATACTTGCCTGTGCTTGTGTAGGAGCGAGCTTGCTCGCGAACGCACTCTGCCGATGGTCCTGGAGTTGCGCGGGTTCGCGAGCAAGCTCGCTCCTACGAAAAGCGGCTAGCTCGCGGGCGTCGGAAATGGATACGGGCACGAAACGCACCTTGTCCCCCGCCTTGAGCTGGCCGAGTTGCCAGAGATCGGCCTCGATCACCGTCACCGGGCAGACGAAGCCGCCCAGGCTCGGGCCGTCCGGGCCGAGGATCACCGGCATGTCGCCGGTGAAGTCCACCGCGCCGATGGCGTACGGATTGTCGTGGATGTTCGACGGGTGCAGGCCGGCCTCGCCGCCGCTCTCGCGTACCCATTCCGGCTTAGGGCCGATCAGGCGCACGCCGGTACGGCTGGAGTTGAAGTGCACTTCCCAGTCGGTGGCGAAGAAGGTGTCGATGTAGGCCGCGGTGAAGTATTCCGGCGCACCGTGGGGGCCGTAGATCACGCGGACCTGCCGCACGGTGGGCAGATGGGTGCGCAGCTCCGGCGGCACGCTGGCGCCGTGGCTGTCGTCTGCCAGCTCCGTCAGGTGCAGCACGTCGCCGGCGCGCAGGGCGCGGCCGCCGTGGCCGCCGAACTGGCCGAGGGTGAAGGTGCTCTTGCTGCCCAGGTAGTCCGGCACCTGCAGTCCGCCACGCAGGCACAGGTAGCTGCGCGCGCCGGCGCCGCCGACAGTGCCGAGGCTGAGCGTGGAGCCGGCGGCGATGAACAGCGTGGTGTCCATCGGCTGCGCAACGCCATCCAGGCTGATCGGCAATACCGCGCCGGTGATGGCCACGACGGCATCGGTGTTGAAGCGCAGGGTCGGGCCGCTCATGGTGATTTCCAGCGCGGCGGCGCCTTCGGGGTTACCCAGCAACTGGTTGCCCAGGCGCAGCGCACGATCGTCCATCGGCCCGGACGGCGGCACGCCCACGGCCCAGTAACCGAGGCGGCCGGGGTAATCCTGCACGCTGGTCTGGGTGCCGGCACCGAGTACCTCGAAGGTGCTCGCGCGGTAACGCAGGCCTTCCAGGCAGCGGGTCCAGGGCGAGCCGCTGGCGAAAGGCGCGTCGGCAAGGATCTGACGCAGGTAGTCGCGGTTGCATTCCACGCCGTAGAGCAGGCTGTCTTCGAGGGCGCGGTCGAGGCCGGCGCTGGCCTGCTCGCGGGTCGGTGCCCAGGCGATGAGCTTGGCGATCATCGGGTCGAAGTAGGGCGGAATTTCGCAGCCGGCCTCGACCCAGGTGTCGATGCGCAGGGCCTTGCCGTCGGCCGCCGGGAACTGCACGGCGGTGAGCAGACCGGGACAGGGCTGGAAGTCGCGGCCGGGGTCTTCTGCGTAGAGGCGTGCCTGGATCGCATGGCCGCTGGGCTTCAGCGCGGCGGCCAACTCGGCCAGCGGCGGCAGGTCACCGGCGGCCAGCTCGATCATCCAGCGCACCAGGTCGACGCCCCAGACCTGTTCGGTGACGCCGTGCTCTACCTGCAGGCGGGTATTCACTTCGAGGAAGTAGAAGCGCTGTGCCTGGCTGTCATAGACGAATTCCACGGTGCCGGCGCTGCGGTAGCTGACGGCTTTCGCCAGCTGGATCGCCGCCGCGCAAAGGGCCTCGGCCATGCCGTCGGGCAGGTTGGGCGCGGGGGTTTCCTCCAGCACCTTCTGGTTGCGCCGCTGCACCGAGCAGTCGCGCACACCGAGGGCGATCACCTCGCCCTGGCCGTCGCCGAACACCTGCACTTCCAGATGGCGGGCGCGCTCGATGTACTTCTCGATGAACACGCCGGAATCGCTGAAGTTGTTCTGTCCCAGGCGCTTCACCGCGTCGAAGGCGTCGCGCAGTTCATCCGCCGAACGACACACGCGCATGCCGATACCGCCGCCGCCGGCGGTGCTTTTGAGCATCACCGGGTAACCGACTTGCTCGCCGGCGAGCAGGGCGGCTTCCAGGTCGGGCAACAGATCGGTGCCTTCGAGCATCGGCACACCCTGTTCACGGGCCAGCGCGCGCGCGGTGTGCTTGAGGCCGAATACCCGCAGCTGTTCGGGCGTCGGGCCGACGAAGGCGATGCCGGCGGCTTCGCAGGCTTCGGCGAAGGCGGCGTTTTCCGAGAGGAAGCCGTAACCGGGATGGATAGCCTTGGCGCCGCTGTCGCGGGCGGCCTGGAGAATCTTTTCGACAACCAGATAGGTGCTGGACGCCGGGCCCTCACCGAGGCTGATGGCCTGGTCGGCCTGTTGCAGGTGCAGGCTGGCGGCGTCGGCTTCGGAGTAGACGGCCACGCCCTCTACGTTCAGCTCGCGCAGGGTGCGCAGGATGCGGCAGGCGATGGCGCCGCGGTTGGCGATCAGGAGCTTGTCGAACATGAGGGCGTCCCCATGGGGTGGCGGGCCGTCCCGCCGTCATTCGGTGCGCACCACGGTCGTCCGTGGCGCTGGAGCTTTTGCAGGATGGGTGGAGCCTGCGATACCCATCGCGGAGACCGCATGGGTATCGCTGCGCTCCACCCATCCTACGGGGCAGATTCGGTGTCACCTGATGGCTGGCGCAGCGTCGGGCTGCACTGGGCGCTGCGGCTCTGGCAGAGCACGAACAGCCATTGGCGCAGGCGCGCGGTCAGTCCCATACCAGCAACTCCGCCGGCGTCGGGTTCCAGCCGTTGCAGGGGTTGTTGAGCTGCGGGCAGTTGGAGATCAGGACGATGACGTCCATGTGCGCGAGCAGCTCGACGTACTTGCCGGCGGCGGAGATACCGTCCTCGAAGGTCAGCCCGCCTGCGGCGGTGACCGGCACGTTCATGAAGAAGTTGATGTTGTGGCTGATGTCGGCCTTGCTCAGGCGGCCGTCGTGCAGGCTGGCGCGCAGGAAGTTGTCGCGGCAGCTGTGCATGTAGCGTTTGTCCAGGGCGTAGCGCACGGTGTTGCTTTCCTGGGCGCAGGCACCGCCGAGGGTGTCGTGGCGGCCGCAGGTGTCGGCGGTGATGGTCAGCATCGGGTTGCCGAGGTTGGACCAGAGCACGCTGCCGGCGCTGAGGTAGACCTGCCCCTGTTTGCGCAGGGTGCGTTGCACGTCGTAGCGCTCACGCGGGTTGGCGGCGCTGAAGAACAGCGTGTCTACCGCCTGGTTGCCTTCCAGGTCGAGGATGCGCAGGGTCTGTCCGGCCTTGAGTTCGGTGAGGCTGGGTTCGCCAGCCGGGATCAGGGTACGCGAGACGCAGGCTTCGGGGTGTTTGTCGCTGGGGACGATGGGCATGCTCGCGCTCCTTACAGGTACTGGCGTTCGGTGTTGTGGAAGCCGCGGCCGTTCTCCGGACGGGAAGTGCGGCAGAGCACGCTGATGCCGTCGGATGCGACCTGCTGCCAGGTCAGGCCGATGGGCTTGGGCGCGTATTGCGGGTTCGGGTCCAGCGGGTGTTGCAGGGCGGTGAGCACGACGAGGGTGTCCATCGGCGCGTAGAGCTCGATGGAGTCGCCGGCTTTCGAGTTGCCCGGTGCGAAGTGGAAGCAGCCATCGGCGTCGACGTCCACGCGGCTGAACAGGTTCAGGCACATCAGCAGGTCCTGCAGGCGCATGTCCCACTTGCCCATTTCCACCAGCAGGTTGTCCACGCCGTTGCGATGGAAGCCGTTGCGCAGTTCCTGGTAGCGACCCTGGCCGTATTTCTCCTGCACCTCGGCGGCGTTGAGCACGCCGCCAAAGCTGTCGTGCCAGCCGCAGCTGTCGGCGGTGATGGCGGCCAGTACGCGGCCCATGTCCGAGTACAGGCAATGGCCAGCGGTGAGCTTGGCGGTGTGCTGGCACTTGAGGCTGTCGGGCAGGTTCAGCCGCTCGCTTTTCTCGGCGGCGTTGAACAGCAGCACGCTGGCGTTGCCGCCGCCTTCCAGGTCGGTCAGGCGCAGCAGCTGGCCGCGCTTGAGAACGAAGGAGGTGTGGCCGCCGCCGGGGACGGTTTCTTCGTAGAGGGTCGTGCGCAGGTCATTCATGGCGGGTTCCTTAGTAGGCCGGCGTGATCAGCGGGGCGGCGGCTGTTTCCAGGCGCGCGGCGAGCGGTTCGGGCAGGGCGGCGCGGGCGGCCTTGCGGTCGGCGTTGAGCGGGATGTCGTAAGTGATGCGGGCGCCATAAGCGTTGGGCGCCTGCGGGTCGTGGCGAACCTTGTCGAAGACCAGCAGGCGGGTGCCCAGGCTGAAGCCCTCGGCGAGATCGTGGGTGACCATGAACACGGTGAGTCGGGTTTCCTGCCACAGCTCCAGCAGCAGGGCGTGCATGTCCTTGCGGATACCCGGATCGAGCGCACCGAAGGGCTCGTCGAGCAGCAAAACGCGGGGCTTCATCACCAGCGCCTGGGCAATGGCCAGGCGCTGCTGCATGCCGCCGGAGAGGGCGCTGGGATACTGCTTGAGGGCATGGCCGAGGCCGACCCGCTCCAGCAGGGCGGCGGCCTGCTCGCGGGCCTCACGCTTGGCGCTGCCCAGTAGCCGGCCGAGCAGCGGCGAGCGTGGCAGCTCCAGGCCGAGGGCGACGTTGTCGAGCACCGACAAGTGCGGGAATACCGAGTAGCGCTGGAATACCACGCCACGACTCGGGTCGGGTTCGCCGGGCAGCGGCCGGCCTTCGAGCAGCAGCTCGCCACGGCTGGGGCGCTCCTGGCCGAGCAGCAGGCGCAGGAAAGTGGACTTGCCGCAGCCGGAGGCGCCGACCAGGGTGCAGAACTCGCCTTCCTTCACCTCGAGGTTGAGGCGTTCGAGCACCACGTTGCCGTCGTACTCCTGCCAGACGTTCTTCACGCTGATGAAGCTCATGCCTTGCCTCCTTCGTACCAGGGGAAGGCGCGGCGGGTGAGCGCGCGCAGCGCCCAGTCCATCAGCCAGGCCAGCGCGGTGATCCACACGACGTAGGGCAGGATCACGTCCATGGCGAGGTAACGGCGCACCAGGAAGATGCGGTAGCCCAGGCCATCGGTGGAGGCGATGGCTTCGGCGGCGATGAGGAACAGCCAGGCCGAGCCGAGCATCAGGCGCAGGGAAATCAGCAGGCGCGGCATCAGTTGCGGCAGCACCACGCGCAGGATCAGCGTCCAGGTGCTGGCGCCCAGGGTCTGCGCCTTGATCAGCAGTTCGCGGGGGATTTCGCGGGCGCGCTGTTCGATGTCGCGGGCGATGCAGGGAGCGACGCCGATCACGATCAGCACCACCTTGGACAGCTCGCCGAGGCCGAAGACGATGAACAGCACGGGCAGGATCGCCAGCGGTGGGATCATCGACAACACAGTGAGCAGCGGTGAGAGCGGCGCGCCGAACAGTGGCACGCTGCCGGCGGCGATGCCCAGCACCAGGCCGAGCAGGGCGGCAATGCCCAGGCCCAGACCCAGGCGCTGCAGGCTGGCGCCGGTGTCCTTCCAGAACAGTACGTCGCCGGTGCGCTTGTCTTCGCTGAAGGCCAGGCGGTTGACCGCGTCGGCCATCTGCGCAGCGCTGGGCAGCAGCTTGTCGTTGGGGTTCTCCGCCAGCCGCGACGTGGAGCCTGCGAAGTAGGCGAACAGCAGCAGGGCGAAGGGCAGCAGCACCAGGAACAGGCGGCCGCTGCGGTCGGGGGTTCGGTTGATCAGGCGCATGCTTCGTACCTGTTTGTCGCGGTGGGGACTATCTGTAGGAGCGAGCTTGCTCGCGAACGGCGTTTCGCTTGGCGCTAAGGCGTCATGCGGTTCGCGAGCAAGCTCGCTCCTACGAAGAGCGTCAGAGCTTGCCGTCAGCCGCCATCTGCACGTACGTCGGGTCGAAGCGCAGCTTGAGGTTCTTCGCATCGCCGGTGGAAAGCCCGTTGGCGAAGCTCATGCCCACCGCGTCGGCGCTCTTGGCGCCTTCGCCGAGCAGGCCGTGGCTGAAGGAGAAGGCCGCCACCTTGTCCATGGTCGCCGGCAGTTTCGGGCTGGTGGCGAAGGCCAGGGCTTCCTGCGGGGTGGCGAACAATTTGGTGGTGGCGAGCTGGCCCTGGTAGCCGGCCAGGTCGGTGCCCGAGGCCTTGGCCATATGCTCCAGTGCGGCGCGGGTTTCGGCGCTCTCGCCCTGCATCAGCGCCACGGTTTCGAACCAGGCGCCGGTCAGTGCTTTACCCAGGGCAGGGTTGTCTTTGAGCACGGCACTGTTGACCACCATCATGTCCATGATCTCGCCGGGGATCTGGCTGGAGTTGAACACCTCGGTGGTGCCCGGCTTGGCGCGCGCCTCGGCGAGCATCGGGTTCCAGGTGGTCACGGCCTGTACTTCATCGGTATTGAAGGCGGCGGCGATGTCGGCGTCGGAGGTGTTCACCGTCTTCACGTCCTTCTCGGTCAGGCGGGCGCTTTCCAGCGCGCGGGCGAGCAGGTAGTGGGAGACGGAAAGCTCCACCAGGTTGACGTCCATGCCCTTGAGGTCGGCCAGGGTCTTGCCCTCGCCCTTGAGAACGATGCCGTCGTTGCCGTTGGAGAAGTCGCTGACGATCAGCGCGGTGGAGTCGACGCCGCCGGCGGCGGGGATGGTCAGGGCGTCCATGTTGGTCATGGTGCAGCCATCGAACTGGCCGGCGGTGTACTGGTTGATCGACTCGATGTAGTCGTTGAGCTGGGTGACCTTGATCTCGATGCCGTACTTCTTAGCCCACTTGTCGACGATGCCGTGGCTGGCCGCGTACTCCCAGGGCATCCAGCCGGCGTAGATGGTCCAGCAGAGGTTGAAGCTGTTCTTCGCGGCGGCAGAGGCAGAGAGGCTGAAGGCGGTAAGGCCGGCGGCGAACAGGGCGGTCAGAAGGGGCTTGCGCATGGAGCATCTCCAGTCGATTGTCGGGCAGGCAGGAGTCGGGCGGCACTTGTCGCTCTCGTCTCCCGGGCTTTTGTCCCGCCGTGTAACCTCGCTGGAGGTCGATGACTCTCGGACCAGTCACTCGCTGCGCGAGCCGGAACCCTAGTCATCCATTGTCAGATTGTGGTGCCGCTGTCCGAATGGTTCGGATCGTTCCTGCACAGCCGATACAAAGCGAGCAGCGTGCCAAGTTGGCAAAAGTGCCGGAGCAGAAGGGCTGCGGTGGCTCGGGCTGGATATTTCGCTGCAAGCCGGGGCGTTCGCCCGCCCTCAAATGAAGCGCAGCGCCGCATCCTGGTGCGCCGGGCCAGTCGAAAGGCAGGAGCGTGCCGGAGGTGCCGGGCGGCAGACTGCGGTGACCTTCACTTGAGGAATCCATCGCCATGTCCGAGTTGCTGAGCTTCGCCAAGGGCGCGCTGACCACCTTCTGGGTCGCTGCCGTGCTCAACCTGATCTACCCCTTCGGCGAGCTGCATCGCCCGCTGCTTTGGCTCTCCGCAATCCTGCTGGTGGTGCATGTAGGCGAGGTGTTGTTGCTGGCTCGCCGCCGTTCGATCACCGAGAAAGTGCAGGTCCTGCTGTTCGGTGTGCTGCACCTGCAAAGCCGCAAGCTTCGTCGCCTGGAAACGGTAAACGGCTGATTTACCCAAGCTTTACCTTCGGCTGTGGCACCGCTTTCTGACAGACATGTCTGATCTTGCGAGACCGGAAGAATGTACGCCCCGCATCCCGGTGGGGCGGCCGGCTCGCCTGATGGAGGCGCCATGCGTCGTATCTTTGCTGCTGCACTGTTGTTTCTCCCGCTGGTTGGCTGCGTGATCCTTCCGCCGCCGGGGCACGGTCACGGCGGTTGGCGGGATGGTCCTCGCTATTACCAGCCGGCACCGCCGCCGGCCTACTACGGTGGCCCGCACCAGGGGTGGCGCCGTTGACCTTCACGACGCGGCGTTGAACGCCGCGTCTTCCTCCAGCAACAACTCGACGAACTGGCTGGCTGCCGGCGACAGGCTGCGGCTGGCATGGCGCACCAGGGCGTAGGCGGAACCACGCCCGGAGGCATCGGTGCCGCCGGGCCAGGGCAGTATCGCCAGGCTGCCGGCCTGCACGTCGGCTGCCACCACATCCCAGGTGGCGAGGCAGAGGACGTCGCTGTTCTTCACCAGTTCCTTGAGCATCAGTACGTCGTCGCATTGCACGCTGAGCGGTTGGTCGCGACCCAGGGTGCGCACCATGCCTTCGTGGGCATCGCGCGGCAGGCGTGGGCCGGCCAGCGGGAAGTCGAGCAGGCGCTCAACCGAGGGCGCGCTGCCGATCAGCGGATGTTCCGGCCGGCAGAACAGCACGCCTCGGTGTACCCGCAGCGGCAGGATGTCGAGGCGGCTATCGCCTTCGAGTTCGCGGTAGTCGGCGATGAACAGTTCCAGCTCATCGTCCAGCAGGCGTTGGTGCAGCTCGCTCCAGTTCTCGATGGAGAGCAGGATCGATACCTTCGGGTGCGCGCTGCTGTAGCGCGCGAGCACCTGGGGCATCAGCCGTGCGCCAGGGAACGGGCCGGCACCCAGGCGCAGTTCGCCGGTTTCCAGGTCGGCCATCTGCAGCACGGCATTTTTCAGCGCGCGGTCACCGGCGAGCAGGCGGCGGGCGTGCTCCAGTACCAGCTTGCCGTGGGCGGTGAGGGTAACGCCGCGGGGATTGCGGTCCACCAGTTGGCAGCTCAGCTGGCCTTCCAGCGCCTGGATGCTCCGTGACAGGGCGGGTTGACTAAGATTCACCGCATCGGCGGCGCGGGCGAAGTGACCGTGCTCGGCGAGGGCGACGAAGTGGCGTAGCTGGCGGAGATCGCTCATGCGCTTCCTGCATTGATTGTGAAGTTGGAATGCATTGGAATTATTAGCGCGACGGCCGGCATAGTGCGAGCACAACAACAAATACCGGAGTCCTCCGATGTCCCGTCTTTCCGCTGCCGTGCTGCTGGCCGGCCTCTGCCCTGGCCTGCTGGCAGCCGCCGAGCAACCCAAGGCGCCCACGTCTTTCACCGCTGCCGCCCAGGAGCAAGTGCGCCAGGCGCTGCCGTTCAGTGACCGCGCCGACTTCGACCGGGTGGAGAAGGGCCTGATCAAGCGCCCCGAGAACCTCGTGATCAAGAACGAGGACGGCACGGTCGCCTGGCAACTGGGCGACTACGACTTCATCAAGGCCGCCAAGGACGTTGCCAGCGTCAACCCGAGCCTGATGCGCCAGGCCCAGCTGAACCTCAGCTATGGCCTGTTCAAGGTCACCGATGGCATCTACCAGGTGCGCGGCTTCGACCTCGCCAACACCACCTTCATCGAGGGCAAGACCGGCTGGATCGTCATCGACACCCTGACCACCCCGGCGACCTCCAAGGCGGCCTACGCCCTGGTGAGCCAGGAACTGGGGCAGAAGCCGATCCGCGCGATCATCTACAGCCACGCCCACATCGACCACTTCGGCGGCGTGAAGGGCCTGGTCAGCCAGGAGCAGGTGGACAAGGGCGAGGTGCAGATCATCGCGCCCAAGGGCTTCATGGAAGCGGCGATCAAGGAGAACGTGCTGGCCGGCAACGCCATGCTGCGTCGTGCCACCTTCCAGTACGGCACGTTGCTGCCCAAGGGCCCGAACGGCCAGGTCGACATGGCCATCGGCAAGGGCGTCGCCCACGGCCCGATGAGCATCATCGCGCCGACCAAACTGATCGAGGGCAACCTGCAGGACCTGGAAATCGACGGCGTGCCCTTCACCTTCCAGAACACACCGGGCACCGAATCGCCAGCGGAAATGAACGTCTGGCTGCCCCAGCAGAAGGCGCTGCTGATGGCCGAGAACGTCACCGCCACCCTGCACAACCTCTATACCCTGCGCGGCGCCGAGATTCGCGACCCGCTGGGCTGGAGCAAGTACATCAACGAGGCGCTGCACCGCTTCGGCGACCAGGCCGAGGTGATGTTCGCCGTGCACAACTGGCCGCGCTGGGGGCACGAGGACATCGTCCGCACCCTGGAGAAGCAGCGTGACATGTACGGCTACCTCAACGACCAGACCCTGCACCTGGCCAACAACGGGGTGACCATCAACCAGATCCACGAGCGCCTGAAAGTGCCGCCGGAGCTGGCCAACGAATGGTTCAACCGCGGCTACCACGGTAGCGTCAGCCACAACGTGCGCGCGGTAGTGAACAAGTACCTGGGCTACTACGACGGCAACCCGGCGACGCTGAACCCGCTGGCGCCGGAGGATTCGGCGGTGAAGTACGTCGAGTTCATGGGCGGCGCCGACCACCTGCTGCAGATGGCCAAGGCGTCCTATGACAAGGGCGAGTACCGCTGGGTGGTGGAGGTGGTGAACAAGCTGGTCTTCGCCGACCCGAGCAATCAGGCGGCGCGCAACCTGCAGGCCGACGCCCTGGAGCAGCTCGGCTACCAGGCGGAGAACGCCGGATGGCGCAACAGCTACCTGGCGGCGGCGCAGGAACTGCGCAATGGTGTGCCGCGTGACCTGCCGACGATGAAGTCGGGCAGTCCCGATGCGCTGGCGGCGATGGATACCGGCCTGCTGTTCGACTACCTCGGCGTGCGCCTGAATGCGGAGAAGGCCGAAGGCGAGGACTTTGCCATCAACCTGGTGCTGCCGGACAAGAACGAGCAGTACCTGCTGGAGCTGAAGAACTCGCACCTGAACAACATCAAGGGCGTGCAGAGCGAGAACGCCGGGCAGACCGTGACCATCGACCGTGCCGACCTCAATCGGCTGATGCTCAAGGAAGTCTCGCCGGTGCGCCTGGTGTTCGAGGGCAAGCTCAAGAGCTCGGGCAATCCGCTGCTGCTGGCCAGGCTGTTCGGCATGCTGGAGGATTTCAACTCTTGGTTCGACATCGTGACCCCGCCCGAGAAGAGCTGATCCCGCTCAAGCCCGCGTCACCCGGTGATGGCACAATGCAGTGATTGCATTGTGCCATTGTTTTTTTCGCGGCCAGTCTGCACCATGCCACCCCTGCGCCCGCAGCTGGTTGTTGGCGCTCGCAGTCGGGTAGTCGCGATCGTGTTCAGCCGTTGTTCCAGGACGTTGCGCCGTTGCTGGCCGGGCCTTTTGGCCCTGGTGCTGGTGACATCGCTCGGCGTCCTGGCGGGCGCCCAGCAGGTCGAGTGGGACTTCAAGCGCATCGCTGAACAGTCCACGCGGCTCTATGGCCCGCTGGGCGATGGCCAGGTGCGCATCGACGCCTGGCAGAAGCTGCTCGCGCAGCAGACCACGGCAAGCGAACGCGATCAGCTGCAGGCGGTCAATCGCTTCTTCAATGACCAGTTGCGCTTCACCGATGACCTGAGCCTCTGGCACGAAGTGGACTACTGGGCCACGCCGGTGGAGGCCTTGCTCAAGGGCGCCGGCGATTGCGAGGACTTCGCTATCGCCAAGTACATCAGCCTGCGACACCTGGGCGTGCCGGCACAGAAGCTGCGCATTACCTACGTCAAGGCATTGCGTTTGAACCAGGCGCATATGGTGCTGACTTATTACCCGAGGCCCGACGCCGTGCCGCTGGTGCTGGACAACCTGATCGGCAGCATCCTGCCGGCCAGCCAGCGCAGCGACCTGCAGCCGGTCTACGCGTTCAACGGCGAGGGCCTGTGGCTGGCCGGCAGTGGCGCGGGCGGCGGCAAGCAGGTGGGCGACAGCAAACGACTGTCGCGCTGGCAGGACCTGTTGAAGAAGATGAAGGCCGAAGGCTTTCCCGAGAACGAATAGTTCCTCTGACCGAGGCGGATAGCTCCATCGACGGAGCCTGGAGACACGATGTCCCTGTTCAAACAGTTGTTGATCGCCATCTGCCTGTTCCTGGTGGTCGCCTTCAGCGGCAGCTTCATGGTCGGCCTGGAAAGCTCGCGCGAGCAGTACGGCAACCAGCTGCGCTCCCATGCCCAGGATGCGGCCACCGCGCTGGGCCTGTCGCTGACGCCGAACATCGACGACCCGGCGATGGTCGAGCTGATGGTCAGCTCGATCTTCGACAGTGGCTACTTCGAGAGCATCCGGGTGATCGACCTGTCGACCAACAAGGTGATCGTCGAGCGCACCGGCGTGCCGGATGCGGTGGCGGCCAAGGTGCCGCAGTGGTTCATCTCGCTGATCGACCTGCACTCGGCCGGCGGCGACGCCATCGTCAGCCGCGGCTGGACCCAGGCGGCGCGGGTCGAGGTGCTCAGCCACCCGATGTTCGCCATCGCCAAGCTCTGGCAGAGCGCCCTGGGCAGCCTGCTCTGGCTGGTGCTGTGCGGCATCGCCAGCGCCGTGCTCGGCGCCATCCTGCTGCGCCGCCAGCTCAAGCCGCTGGACTACATGGTGGAGCAGTCCCACGCCATCGCCCGCCGCGAATTCCTCAGCCTGCCGGAACTGCCGCGCACCCCCGAGCTGCGCCGTGTGGTGCAGGCCATGAACCAGATGGTGGAGAAGCTCAAGGCTCTGTTCCAGGAGCAGGCCCAGCGCAGCGAACGCCTGCGCGACGAGGCCTACCAGGACAGCCTGACCGGGCTGGGCAACCGGCGTTTCTTCGACATGCAGCTGAACAACCGGCTGAGCGCCGAGGACCAGGTCAGCAGTGGCGTGCTGCTGGTCCTGCGGGTGAATGATCTCGCCGGACTGAACCAGCGCCTGGGCGGCCAGCGCGTCGACCAGTTGCTCAAGGCCGTGGCCGACCAGTTGCGCCTGGCTGGACAAGGGGTGGGCGCGGGCCTGACGCTGGCGCGCAGCCGTGGCGGCGAGTTCGTGATGCTGGCACCGGGGCTGATGCCCGAGGACGCGCCGGCCCTGGCGATGCGCCTGGAGGGCATGCTCGCTGCGCTGGTCACCACCGGTGCCAGCGACGTCAGTCCGGTGGCCTGCCTGGGCCTGGTGCCTTTCGTTTCCGGCGAATCCGCCCAGGCGCTGTTGCAGCGCGCGGACGAGGCGCTGGTGCAGGCCGAACGGCAGAACGACAGTTGCTGGGCCTTCCTCCAGGGCGGCGCCAAGCCGGTCGCCGAGGAGCGCCACAGCTGGCACCAGCTGCTGGACCAGGCGCTGGTGCACAAGCGCTTCCAGCTGCACTTCCAGGCCGTGGTGTCCTGTGCCGACCCGCAGGTGGTGCTGCATTACAAGGTACTTTCGCGCCTGCCGGACGGGCAGGGCGGCAGCATCGCCGCCGGGCGCTTCCTGCCCTGGCTGGACCGTTTCGGCTGGACCGCGCGACTGGACCTGCTGATGCTGGAAAGCGTGCTGGCGGACATGGCCAGGCACAACCGGCCGCTGGCGCTGAACCTGTCCGCTGCGCTGCTGCGTGACGAATGGGCGACCACCCGAGTGTTCGACCTGCTGAAGCAGCACCCGCAATTCGCCGGGCGCCTGACCCTGGAGCTGGAAGAAGACCAGCTGCCGGCGCAACCGGTGCTCGAAGCCCTGACCCGTCGCCTCGGCGAGCTGGGTTATCGCCTGAGCCTGCAGCACTTCGGCGGGCGCTTCAGCATGATCGGCAACCTGGCACGGCTGGGGCTGGCGTACCTCAAGGTCGATGGCAGCCACATCCGCCATATCGACCAGGAGAACGACAAGCGCCTGTTCATCGAGGCGATGCAGCGCGCGGCGCACAGCATCGACCTGCCGCTGATCGCCGAGCGGGTGGAGACGGCCGGGGAATTCCGCGTGCTGAAGGAAATGGGGATTCAGGGCGTGCAGGGGCAGCTGTTTGGTGGCCCGGCGCCCTGGTGATCCGCCGTAACTGACGTGTAGGAGCGCCCATGGGCGCGATCGCGGGCATGGCCCGCTCCTACAGGGTGACGCTGGCGTTTCCGTTCACATAGGAGCAACTGTCTTCTTCAGGTGAGTCCTTGCCAATGCATTCCCCTCACCTCAGCACGGAACTCACTTGTAGGAGCGGGCCATGCCCGCGATCCGTCGGCAAGGCCGACGTTTGAGCTCGGTTCCCTGCCTGGCCGGAAATACCGCAGTCAACCAGCAGGGGCGCCACATGGGCGCGATCGCGGGCATGGCCGGAAATACCGCAGTCAACCGGCAGGAGCGCCTCATGGGCGCGATCGCGGGCATGGCCCGCTCCTACAGGGGAACGTTTGCCGCAAAAGAAAACGGGGCTCAGATCAGCCCCGTTTCCTCGTCGTCGTTGATCAGCCGGGTCAGCCCGCCCAGGGCTTCCCGCGCCTGGGTGCGGTTGAGCAGCTTCGAGCGTGCTGCCGGCGGCAGGTCGGTGATACGGATCACCCCCTTGGTGATCAGCACCGAGATCAAGTCCTCCAGTACCCGGATCATGTCCAGGTCGCTCTGCTTGAGTTGCAGCAGGCTGCTCTCGGCCGCCCAGGCCTGGATGTCCGGATGGTCCGCCGGCAAGGTACCGGTGGCGCCTTCGAACTCGGCGTCTTCGACGCGCGCGACTTTTCCCTCGGCGTTGCGCTGGATGTACAGCATCGACCCGTCCCCATGTCTCTTGATGTGAAGGAACGACAGCGGGACCACCCCGAAGGGTGGCCCCGCTGTCGCCGTGTCAGAGCCTGACCGTTTGGAAGCCTGGCGGCAACCGCGGATCAGTGATGCTCAGTCTTGACCACCGGGTCGGAACCCGCCACCAGCTTGTTGACGATCTCGGTGGAGGTCGAGCCGTAGCTGGAGAGGTCGACGCCGCTCAGCTTGATGGTTACGTCCGCCGCGCCGCCGCTGTTGATCTGCCCGGTGGTGCTCACCTGCAGGGTCGAGGTCGCGGTGTCCACCTTCAGGTAGCTGAGGATGTCGTTGTGCGCGGTCTCCGGCAGCAGGTCGCTGATATCGATGCGGTCGCCTTCACCGGCCTTGAAGTCGGTGATGGTGTCGTTACCGGTATCGCCGGCCTTCCAGATGAACAGGTCCGCGCCCGCACCACCGGTGAGGATGTCGTTGCCCTTGCCGCCGGTCAGCTGGTCGTCCCCGGTGCCGCCGATGAGGATGTCGTTGCCATTCTCGCCGAACAGGAAGTCGTTGCCGCCCTGGCCGTAGAGGATGTCGTTGCCCTCGCCGCCGTAGAGGCTGTCGCTGCCACCACGGGTATCGCCCTCGACGTTGAACAGCGTGTGGTTATTCTTGATGTAGTCGTACATCTCGTCGCTGGTTGCGGCGTGGCCGTTCTTCAGCTCCAGGAACGCCGACAGCGCGCTGACGCCGGAGCCCGCCGACATGTCGGCCGGTTTCGCCGGGTTGCCGTTGACGCCCCAGGGCAGGTTATCGGTGTTGATGGTGTCACCGAAGATGATGTCGTCGCCGGCACCGCCATGGATGGTGTCGTTGCCCGACGGCGCCAGCTCGGTGGTGGTGGAGCCGCCATGCAGCGCGGCGGTGAGGTCGCTGGCCTGCTTGACGATGTCCACTTCGCCGGTGGGGGCGTAGGTGGTCGTGGCCTGCTTGATGTTGTCGATGGTGACAGTCGCGGTACTGCCGTTGTTGGTGGTGTCGGTCAGCACGTAGTTCAGGTGATAGGTACCTTCGCCGACTGCCCCTGTCGTATAGGTCGCGTTGCTCGACGTGGATGTCAGTGTCTTGCTCTCGACGCTGGTCCAGACGCCATTGACCAGTTTCTCCAGCGAGTAGGTGAAGGTATCGCCGCGGCTCATGCTCTCCGCGAAGTCGAAGCTGAAGGTCGACAGGCTGTTCTTTGCGACCGTCAGGTCCGAGCTGGTGGCCGTGCTCGCGCCATCTGCATGGGTATCGGTCATGGACAGCTTGTTGGCAGAGATGGCGACCGAACCGGTCGAGCTCTTGGCCAGTGTCCAGCCGGTCAGGGTGGTGCCGTTGTTGAAGGTGAACAGCGTGGCGTTGGAAGTACTCAGGGTGATCGACGTATCCAGGCCGGTGACGCTGGTGTTGTCGAAGTGCTTGAGGATGTCCGAGTTGACGTTGGTGCCGATGCCGATGGCGCGCACTTCGCTCAGGTCACTGAGGGCAACGAAGGCCTGGGCCGACTCCTTGACGATGCTGGTGCTGGTGCTGGAGCCGTCACCGTAGTTCTTCGACTCGGTCGGGTCGCCGTCGGTGAGGAACAGCGTCAGGTTGGTGTAGCCCTTGGTCTGGCCGTTGAACCAGCTGACCGCCTGCTCGAACGCCGCCTGGTAGTCGGTGCCGCCGGTGGCGGACAGGCCGTTGATGGCGGTGACCAGCTTGTCGATGTTGGCGCTGGTCAGGTCGGAGACGCTGACCTTCAGGCTGGCGGTGCTCTGGAAGCCGATCAGGGCGATGTTGACGATGCCGTCGTGGCCCTTGAGTTCGTTGGCCAGGTTGATCAGCGCGTCCTTGACCAGCTTCATGCGCGAGTCGTTGTACGCCGCGCCGGACTGGCCGGCGAGGTTGTAGGCCATGCTGCCGGAGGTGTCGATCACCAGGGCGATGTTGTAGTTGGTACCGCCCTGGGTGAGGGTCTTGATACCGCCGACGTCGCCGAGGATCACGTCGTCGCCCGAGCCACCGGTGAGGGTGTTGTCGCCGTTGGGCGTGGTGCTCGGGATCTGCACCTGGCCGACGTGGATGTCGAAGCCATAGGTTGCCGAAGTGTCGACGCCACCGTTGGCGGTGCCGCCGCTGTCCTGTACGGCGAAGCTGAAGTGGGCGTTGCTGCCCGAGCTGTCCGGGACGAAGGTCAGTTTGCCGCTGGAGATATCACTGGCGCTGATGGCCTGGCCGGCCTTCACCGCAGTGCCGTTGAGCAGCAGGCTGCCGGAGTCCGGCAGGGCCTTGACGATGACGTTCTGCAGGCTGTGGTTCTGACCGTTGGCGGAGTCCGCGGTGTCGCTGAAGGCAAAGTCCTTGGTGCCGAAGGTGTAGGTCTTGCCGGCGTAGACGCTGGCCGAACCGTCCGCCGACAGCGGCGCATCGTTCACCGCGGTGACGGCGAAGGTCAGGGTGCTCGACGAGCTGGAGAAGCTGTCGTGGCTGTCCTGCACCGAGAACTTCAGCGTCGCGTAGGTGGAGCCGGCGGCGTTGGCCAGGGGGGTGTAGACCAGGCTGGCAAGGAGGCTGACGGCGATCACCTGGCCGGCAGTCACCGACTGGCCGTTGAGGGTCAGGCTGCCGGCGGTGGGCAGGTTGTCGATACGGATGGCCTTGAGCGCATCACCGCTGTCCTTGTCGGCGAAGCCGAAGTCGGCGGCGGTGAAGGTGCGGCTGCTGTCCTCGTTCAGGCTGACGGTCTTGTCGGCGCCGGTGGGGGCGTCGTTCTCGCCGTTGATGGTGATGGTCACGGTGGCCGGGGCGCTGACCGCGCCCTGGACGTCCTTGGCGGTGTAGGTGAAGGTCACCTGGCGGGTTTCGCCGACGTTGAGCGAGTCGAACGCCGTGCCCGGGTTGTAGACGTAGCTGCCGTTGGCGTTGAAGGTCAGGGTGCCGGCGCTCGGGCCGCTGACCAGCGCGTAGCCGTTGGCGTCCACGGCGCTGTCGATATCGGTGGCGGTCGGAACCTGGCCGCTGATCGAGGTGTTCTCGCCGGTGGTCTTGCTGTCGCCCTTGGCTTCCGGCGCATCGTTCACCGCGTTGACGCCGACGGTGACGGTCGCGGTGCTGGTGCCGCCATGGCCGTCGCTGATGGTGTAGGTGAAGCTGCCGCTGCCGTTGAAGTCCTTGGCCGGGGTGAAGACGACGTTGCCGCCTTCGAGCTTCACGCTGCCGTTCACCGCGCCCTGCACGCTGACGATGGACAGGCTGTCGCCGTCCACGTCGCTGTCGTTGCCCAGCAGGGTCTGCGGGGCGATGGTCAGCGGGGTGTCCTCGTTGGTCACCAGTTCGCCCACGGCGTGGGTCAGCGCGGTGCCGCCCACGGTGGTGTAGGTGCCGCCCTGCGGACGCATTTCCACCTGCAGCTGGGCCTGGCCACCCTGATCCCAGTAGACGATCTCGATGCTGTGGTTGCCGCTCTGG
>JASGKM010000057.1:0-32922 GCA_049840615.1 Pseudomonas sp. | reverse complement strand
CTTTCCGGAGATGTTTCGCGCCATCAGCGACTATGGCATCACGAGTCGCGCGGTCAAGCAGGAGCTGATTCAGCTTCAGTGCTTCAACCCGCGAAGCAACACCGAGGACCGTCACCAGACGGTGGACGACCGGCCATTCGGCGGTGGTCCGGGCATGGTGATGAAAATCAAGCCGCTCGAAGGCGCACTGGGCGATGCCCGGCAAGCCGCAGGCGGACCGGTGAAGGTGATCTACCTCTCGCCGCAAGGTCGCAAGCTGACGCAGGCGGCCGTGAAGAACTGGCGAAACGTGCCACCTCGACCCCATCGCTGGGCGTCTACGAAGGCATCGACGAGCGCTTCATTGAAGAGCATGTTGAATGAGAAATGGTCAGATGGCGATTATGTCCTGTCCGGGGGTGAGCTTCCGGCCATGGTGCTGATTGACGCGGTCACGCGGGTTGTTGCCCGGTGCATTGGGCCACGTGGACTCCGCCGAGGAGGACTCCTTCACGGATGGCCTGCTCGACTGTCCGCACTACACCCGGACCTGAGGTGTACGCAGACAAACGTGTTCCTAAAGGTGCTCCGCTCAGCGGCAACCACGAACACATCCCGGCGCTGGCGTTTGCAGCAGTCCTTACGCAGGACCTGGGAACGACGTGCCGATCTTCTGAATTGCCGCTCGCTTTCTGGAGAAGAAAAAGCTGCTGGAAGGAATACATCCGCCAGCGGAACGATAGTTAACGTATCGATGGCGAGCGCCGAGCGCTTGTCTTCCAGGAGCACGAAATGACCAACAAGATCATTCAGCAGATCGAAGCTGAACAGATGACAAAAGAGATTCCGGCGTTGGCCCCGGCGGCACCGTAATCGTCCAGGTTAAAGTGAAGGAAGGCGACCGTCAGCGTCTGCAGGCCTTCGAAGGCGTTGTCATCGGCAAGCGTAACCGCGGCCTGAACAGTGCTTTCACCGTTCGCAAGATCTCCAACGGCGTAGGCGTAGAGCGTACCTTCCAGACCTACAGCCCGCTGGTTGACAGCATCAGCGTCAAGCGTCGCGGCGACGTGCGCAAGGCCAAGCTGTACTACCTCCGCGAACTGTCCGGCAAGGCAGCTCGTATCAAGGAAAAACTCGCCTAATTCGCCGGTTGTTCCCGAAAAAAGCAGCCCACGGGCTGCTTTTTTCTAGCCCGCGATTTGTCTCGTCTGCCTTCGTCAGCGCATTAGAAGCACAACACCCGCAGCACCGGCAGCCACCCTCATTGCATCAGGTAGCAGTGCATGAGCCCCAGAGAACAGGAAATCCTCCGTCGTACGGAGCTTTCCCGAAACCCGCGTGACCAAGGCGATCTTTCCGCCGACCACCAATCATCACAACACCCTGTTCGGCGGTACCGCGCTGGCCTGGATGGACGAAGTTTCGTTCATCGCCGCGACGCGTTTCTGCCGACTGCCGCTGGTGACCGTGTCCACCGACCGCATCGACTTCAAGCACCCTGATTCCACCGGCTCCATCGTTGAGCTGGTCGGCAGGGTGGTGAAGGTCGGCAACACCAGCCTCAAGGTCGAGGTGGAAGTGTTCGTCGAGAGCATGTATACCGATGGCCGAGAAAAGGCCATCCACGGGCTGTTCAGCTTGAGCTGCCATCGATGACGACAAGCGCCCGGTACCGGTCCTGCCTGGCTTCGAGGCCTGAAACGCAAGAAGGCGCCTGTGGGCGCCTTCTTGCTTCATGCCTGTCTGCTTTCTGAAGGAGCGAGCTTGCTCGCGGAAGCTTTTCGCCGACCAATTCGGCGCTGGGCCGCTTCGCGAGCAAGCTCGCTCTCCGAGGAGAGCGCCTCAGTGGCGCAGGCTGATCTTCAGCGAGGCCTGGGACAGGTCGATGTTCTGCAGGCTCAGGCTACCCATGCTCTGGGTCTTGGGCGCTCCGGGCGACGCGGATGTTGTCGAAGCGTACCTCGCCGATGGAGCTGGGCAGGCGCACGTTGATCGAGCCATCCGAGTTCAGGGACGAGGAGGCGTGAGCGGTGTCGTACTGCACGTCATGCAGCGAGGTCTCGGCATCGAGGCTGTCGACCACCGGCATCACCAGTCGTGACAGTTGCTTGATGGCGCCGACGCCATCGCCGCTCTCGGCGCTGACCAGCAGGCTCTGCAGGGTGTCGTCGAACCCCTGGGCGCTGACGTCGCTCATCTCGCGGTCGCTCAGCGGCTTGAGACCCTTGGGCGCTTCGTGGCGGGTGATGCTCGTCGGCGCCTGGCGCTGCACGTCGGCGCTGGCCAGTTGGAAGGGGCTGAGCAGGGCGGCGACCAGTGTCGCCGCCAGGCGCAGGTTGTTCTGCTTCTTCAGCGCGCGGCCGAGTTGGCGCTCGCTGATCCAGCCCTGCTGGATCAGGGTTTCGCCCAGACGCAGTCCGTTGGTGAGCTGGAGCTGGATGGCCTTATCCAGCTGGTGGGAAGTGATCAGACCCTTGCTGACAAGGATCTGGCCGAGGCGGGAGTTCTGTTGACTAGGCATGGCGTGGGCTTCGTGGGGCGCTATGATGGCGTGGTGCAATCATTGTCTTTCGGACACATTCTGTCACCAGTCTTAAGATAGGCAGACATGGCCGGTCGTCAGGTTGTTGCGGCCCGCGCCGTTTCGTTCGTACTCGCCGCGTTGGCGGGGGCCTCCTCGACGAGCGAAATCACCGTCCAGCCCGTGTCAGGCGCCAGCGGGCGTTCGGGGGTGGCGACACGCAGGCGGCCGTTCGGGTCCTTGGCGAACAGGAGTAGCGCTCGGCCTTCGTGCAGGGCCTGGTAGTCCTCCCAACCGAAGCTCTCGCTGAGCAGTGTCGAACGGATTTCCGCGCCGCGTGCGATCAATCCGGCCATCTGTGGATAGGTGATCGCCGACTGCCCCAGCGGGCGACCACGATGACGGTCGCTGACCCGATGCTTTTCACTGCGGCGGCTGTCCTGGCTGCTGGGCAGGATGAAGCGCTGGCGCGGGTTGAACTCGTGGCGGAAGCTCATGCACATCAGTGCATTCAATTCGGCGTTGGGTGACAGGGCCAGCAAGCGTCCCAGGCCGATCAGGTCCAAATGCGCTTCGGCGTGCTGCGAGGCAGGGTTGCCGAAGTAGGTGGGCAGGTTGTCCATACGCGCGGCGCGGGTGTTCTCCCAGCTCGAGTCGGTGAGCAATACCTCCACTCCCGCGTTCTGCAAGCCGGTGCCGATGGCGCGGGCCACCGGGTTGGCGCCGATGATCAGGAAGCCGGTCGGGACAGGCTCGGCAACCTTCAGCAGGCGGGCCAGGGGCCTTGCCGTGGCGCTCTGCAGGATCACGGTGCCAATGATCACCAGGAAGGTCAGCGGCACGAGCACGCCGGCCTGGGCATGGCCAGCCTCCTGCAGGCGGATGGCGAAGATCGCCGAGACCGCCGCGGCAACGATTCCCCGTGGCGCAATCCAGCTCAGCAGCGCCCGCTCGCGCCAGTTGAGTGAGGAGCCGGCAGTGGCAATCGCGACGTTCAGTGGTCGTGCGACGAACTGGATCAGCGCCAGCACCAGCAGGGCGATCGGCCCGAGGCCGAGCAGGGCCGACAGGTCCAGGCGAGCCGCAAGCAGGACGAACAGACCGGAAATCAGCAGGACGCTGAGGTTCTCCTTGAAGTGCAGGATGTGCCGCACATCGACGCCCTGCATGTTGGCCATGCGCAGGCCCATCACCGTGACGGCGAGCAGGCCTGACTCGGACATCACGGTGTTGGATAGCACGAACACGCCGAGGACGACCGACAGGGAGGCCAGGTTGTGCAGGTAGTCCGGCAGCCAGTGGCGACGCAGTGCGACCCCCAGCGCCTGGCCACCGAGCAGGCCGAAGAGGATGCCGCAGCCGATCACGCTGATGAAGGTCAGCAGGCTGTCTGTCCAGCCGGAGCCGGCGTCGCTCGCGGCGATGAAGGTGTAGACCACCACGGCGAGGATGGCGCCGATGGGGTCGATGACGATGCCTTCCCAGCGCAGGATGTTGGCGATGGTGGCGTTGGGGCGCACCACGCGCAGCATCGGCACGATCACCGTGGGGCCGGTGACCAGTGTCAGGGTGCCGAACAGCAGCGCCATTTCCCAGGTGAAGTCCAGCAGGTAGTGGGTTGCCAGGGCGATCACGCCCCAGGTGACCAGCGCTCCGATGGTCACCATGCGGCGCACCACGGTGCCGATTTCCTTCCATTCGTCCAGGTGCAGCGTCAGGCTGCCCTCGAACAACACCAGCGCCACGGCCAGGGAGACCACGGGGAACAACAGCGGACCGAACAGGGCTTCGGGTGACAGCACGTGCAGGATCGGGCCGACCAGGATGCCGCTCAGCAACAGGAAGAGAATCGCCGGCAGACGCAGACGCCAGGCCAGCCATTGGCTGAGGAGGGCGGCGATGCCGATGCCAGCGAAGGCATAGTAGGTGCTGTGTTCGTCCATGGACCGTCCGGAGGTTGTGCAGGAGTGGTGAGGGGATGGTGTCTATGAAAGACTACCGCCGCGGCTTTTTCCTTTTTTCCATGGTTCGACATGACCCCGATTCCCCATCCGCTGATCGATCGCTTTCTGGATGCCCTATGGCTGGAGAAAGGCCTCTCCGACAATACCCGTAGCGCCTATGGCAGTGACCTGGCGTTGTTCAATGGCTGGCTCGATAAGCGCGGGGTAGTGCTGGAGGCGGCGGGGCGGGACGTGATCCTCGATCACCTGGCCTGGCGTCTGGGTGAGGGCTACAAGGCCCGCTCCACCGCACGCTTTCTCTCGGGCTTGCGGGGCTTCTACCGATATTGTCTGCGCGAAGGCCTGATCGCCGAAGACCCGACCCTGCTGGTGGACCTGCCGCAACTGGGCAAGCCGCTGCCCAAGTCGCTGTCCGAGACCGATGTGGAGGCGCTGCTGGCGGCGCCGGAGACGGATGATCCGCTTGGCCTGCGTGATCGCACCATGCTGGAGGTGCTCTACGCCTGCGGGCTGCGCGTGAGCGAGCTGGTCGGGCTGACCCTGGAGCAGGTGAACCTTCGCCAGGGTGTGGTGCGCGTACTCGGCAAGGGCAGCAAGGAGCGCCTGGTGCCGCTGGGTGAGGAGGCGATCCGTTGGATCGAGCGCTACGTGCGTGAGGCGCGCGGCGACCTGCTGGCCGGGCGGCCCAGTGACGTGCTGTTCCCCAGCCTGCGCGGCGAGCAGATGACCCGCCAGACCTTCTGGCACCGCATCAAGCTCCACGCGAAGGTGGCCGGCATCGGCAAGAGCCTGTCGCCGCACACTCTGCGCCACGCCTTCGCCACCCACCTGCTCAATCATGGTGCGGACCTGCGCGTGGTGCAGATGCTGCTGGGCCACAGTGATCTCTCCACCACACAGATCTACACGCATATCGCCCGTGCGCGTCTGCAGGACCTGCATGCCCAGCATCACCCGCGTGGGTGAGCGGGGGCTTTAGCAACGCATGCGTTGCCCCGCGAACGACCGGCCACGGATGGCCGGGCTGGGGCTGAACTTGGGCAGGTTGTACCGACAGGGATGTCTACACCTTGTTTGATCTTTGCGATTCAGGCGTGTGAAGCACCGCTACGCCGAAGCTTCCGGCTACAGCCTTTGGCTCGGTCTTGCCGGCTCGGTGTGATAGTCTTCGCCGACTGACATCAGGAGTTTTCCATGCGTTTGTCTCGACTTCTGGCTGGTATGGCCCTTGGCCTCGCCAGCACCTTCGCCCTGGCCGCCGAGCCGGACCAGGCGATCCGCACCACCCTGCAGTCCCTGCAGCCTGACCTGCCCATCGAGAACATCTCCAAGGGGCCCCTGGAAGGCATCTACCAGGTGCAGCTCAAGGGCGGTCGCATCCTCTACGCCAGCGCTGACGGCCAGTTCGTCGTGCAGGGCAATATCTATCAGGTGAAGGACGGCAAGCCGACCAACCTGACCGAGAAGGCAGAGAGCGCCGGTGTGGCCAAGACCATCAACGCCATCGCCGCCAAGGACATGGTCGTGTTCCCGGCCAAGGGTGAGACCAAGGCGCATATCACCGTCTTCACCGACACTACCTGCCCGTACTGCCAGAAGCTGCACGCCGAAGTGCCGGAGCTGCAGAAGCGCGGCATCGAAGTCCGCTACCTGGCCTTCCCGCGCCAGGGTCCGAATTCGCCGGGCGATGCGCAGCTGCAGGCGGTGTGGTGCTCCAAGGACCGCCAGGCGGCCATGAGCGACATGTTCCACGAGAAGGAAGTGAAGGCCGCCGAGTGCGAGAACCCGGTGGACGCGCAGTTCGCCCTGGGCCAGATGGTCGGTGTGCAGGGCACCCCGGCAATCATTCTCGCCGATGGCACCATGCTGCCGGGTTACCAGCCAGCCGGCCAGATCGCCAAGCTGGCGCTGGAAGCCAAGTAAGCCGCGGCTTGCGCTCTGATTGACTAATGCGGAACCGCTTCGTAATGTTCGGTTCCTTTGACTAGGGAACAGGCAGTCCGCCTGTTCTGACATGGTGCCTGCTCCCATGCCCGCCTCGTTGCGGGCATCGGCGTCTCAGGCGCCCCGAAGCTGTAATCATGGGGAGTTTCAGCGTGAATCCGGTGAAAGTGGGAATCTGTGGGTTGGGGACCGTCGGTGGCGGTACCTTCAATGTACTCAAACGCAACGCCGAGGAGATTGCCCGCCGTGCCGGGCGTGGTATCGAGGTTACGCAGATTGCCGCCCGTCGCCCCAATCCGAAGTGTGAAACCGGCAGTACCCCCATTACTGCCGACATCTTCGACGTGGCGAACAACCCGGAAATCGACGTCGTCATCGAGCTGATCGGTGGCTACACCCTGGCCCATGAACTGGTGCTCAAGGCCATCGAGAACGGCAAGCACGTGGTCACCGCGAACAAGGCGCTGATCGCCGTGCACGGCAACGAGATCTTCGCCAAGGCCCGCGAGAAGGGCGTCATCGTCGCCTTCGAAGCCGCCGTGGCCGGTGGCATCCCGGTGATCAAGGCGATCCGCGAGGGCCTGGCCGCCAACCGCATCAACTGGCTGGCCGGCATCATCAACGGCACCGGCAACTTCATCCTCACCGAGATGCGTGAGAAGGGCCGCGCCTTCGCCGACGTGCTGAAGGAAGCCCAGGCACTGGGTTATGCCGAAGCCGATCCGACCTTCGACGTCGAAGGCATCGACGCCGCGCACAAGCTGACCATCCTGGCGTCCATCGCCTTCGGCATCCCGCTGCAGTTCGACAAGGCCTACACCGAAGGCATCACCCAGCTGACCACCGCCGACGTGAACTACGCCGAGGCGCTGGGCTACCGCATCAAGCACCTGGGCGTCGCCCGCCGTACCGACAAGGGTATCGAGCTGCGCGTCCACCCGACCCTGATCCCGGCCGACCGCCTGATCGCCAATGTCAACGGCGTGATGAACGCGGTCATGGTCAACGGCGATGCCGCCGGTTCCACGCTGTTCTACGGCGCTGGCGCTGGCATGGAGCCCACCGCTTCCTCGGTGGTCGCCGACCTGGTGGACGTGGTTCGCGCCATGACCGCCGACCCGGAGAACCGCGTGCCGCACCTGGCCTTCCAGCCGGACTCGCTCTCCGATCACCCGATCCTGCCGATCGACGCCTGCGAAAGCGCCTACTACCTGCGCATCCAGGCCAAGGACCATCCGGGCGTACTGGCCCAGGTGGCGACCATCCTCTCCGAGCGCGGCATCAACATCGAATCGATCATGCAGATGGAAGTCGAAGAGCATGACGGTCTGGTGCCGATGATCCTGGTTACCCACCGCGTGCTCGAGTCCCGCATCATCGAAGCCATCGCCGCGCTGGAAGCGCTGGATGACGTCGTCGGCAATGTCGTACGCATCCGCGTCGAACAACTGAACTGAATCGAACGCGGCGGCGCCTGCGCGCCGTCGCCAACCCGAAGGTTTCACACCATGCGTTACATCAGTACCCGCGGCCAGGCGCCCGCGCTGAACTTCGAAGACGTGCTGCTGGCTGGCCTGGCCAGCGACGGCGGCCTCTACGTGCCGGAAAACCTGCCGCGCTTTACCGTCGAGGAGATCGCCTCCTGGGCCGGCCTGCCGTACCACGAGCTGGCTTTCCGCGTGATGCGTCCGTTCGTTGCCGGCAGCATCTCCGACGCCGATTTCAAGAAGATCCTCGAGGAGACCTACGGTGTCTTCGCCCACAACGCCGTGGCACCGCTGCGCCAACTGAACGGCAACGAGTGGGTGCTCGAGCTGTTCCACGGCCCGACCCTGGCCTTCAAGGACTTCGCCCTGCAACTGCTCGGCCGCCTGCTCGACCACGTGCTGACCAAGCGCGGCGAGCGCGTGGTGATCATGGGCGCCACCTCCGGCGACACCGGCTCGGCCGCCATCGAAGGCTGCAAGGCCTGCGAGAACGTCGACATCTTCATCATGCACCCGCACAACCGTGTGTCCGAGGTGCAGCGCCGTCAGATGACTACCATCCTCGGCGAGAACATCCACAACATCGCCATCGAAGGCAACTTCGACGACTGCCAGGAAATGGTCAAGGCCAGCTTCGCTGACCAGGGCTTCCTGAAGGGCACTCGCCTGGTGGCGGTGAACTCGATCAACTGGGCGCGGATCATGGCCCAGATCGTCTACTACTTCCACGCCGCCCTGCAGCTCGGCGCACCGGCCCGTTCCGTGGCGTTCTCGGTGCCCACCGGCAACTTCGGCGACATCTTCGCCGGCTACCTGGCGCGCAACATGGGCCTGCCGATCAGCCAGCTGATCGTAGCGACCAACCGCAACGACATCCTGCACCGCTTCATGTCCGGCAACCGCTACGACAAGGACACCCTGCACGCGTCGCTGTCGCCGTCCATGGACATCATGGTCTCGTCCAACTTCGAGCGCCTGCTGTTCGACCTGCACGGCCGCAACGGCAAGGCCGTCGCCGAGTTGATGGACAACTTCAAGGCCACCGGCAAGCTGGCCGTCGAGGATGACCGTTGGACCGAAGCCCGTCGTCTGTTCGATTCGCTGGCGGTGAGCGACGAAGAAACCTGCGAGACCATCGCTCAGGTCTACGCTGAGTCCGGCGAACTGCTCGACCCGCACACTGCAATCGGCGTGCGCGCTGCTCGCGAGTGCCGCCGCAGCCTTTCCGTGCCCATGGTTACACTGGGTACCGCGCACCCGGTCAAGTTCCCGGAAGCCGTGGAGAAGGCCGGTATCGAGGCCGTACCGGCACTGCCGGCGCACCTGGCCGATCTGTTCCAGCGTGAAGAACGTTGCACCGTGCTGGCGAACGAACTGGCCAAGGTTCAGGCCTTCGTCAGTGCCCACGGCAACCGCGGCAAACCGCTCTAAGACGCGGTCAGCTGTCCGAAGAAGCCCGCCCCTTGGCGGGCTTTTTCATGCCCGCGATTCGGGGGTGTGAAACATCGCGTCATGACCAACGGTACTGAAACTGGCGAACTTTATCGCCGATAGTGCGGTCTTTTCCCTGTGTTTTTCATTTCGCAACAAGGAGATACGACATGGACCGGCTGAGCGCCCTGCTGACCGAGACCTTCGCTCCCTACGCTCCCTCACTGGGCCCGGCGCGCCCCGACGGTGGCCGTATTCTGACCCTCACCAACGACGATGGAGACGTGGTTCTGCGGCGTGTCATCGAAGGCCAGCACCTGGCCGACCATGAACAGAGCGAGGAAGCGGTGCAGACCATCCGCCGCGACCTGCTGATCTCCGAAGGCCGCATGGAAGACGATGTCGTTTCCCAGTTGCGCCAGCGTGCACAGGTGCTGAGCTACGGCACCTGATCGATCTTGAAACGGAAACGCCGCCCAGTGGGCGGCGTTTTCGTTTCCGGGCTCTACAACTTGCCCAGGTACTTCAGGCGCGAGCGGATGCCGCCGGTGGAACGGCCGTGTTCGCGGGCGATGGCAGCGATGGACTCGCCGGCCTCGAAGCGTTGCAGCAGTGCCTGCTCTTCTTCCGGCTGCCAGGGCTTGCCCGCCTGTTGAGGCAGCGTGCGAGGCCTGGGTACGGGCGTTTCGAGGGCGCGGATGGCATGGAACAGGGCGCGGATGACTTCCGGTGCCTGGCAGGGGTCATCGACGGCCAGTGGCGCGTCGTGGCGCGGATCGATGCCCTGGGCGAGCTTGCGCAGCACGGTGAGGGATTCGGCGAAGTGATCGGCGTTCATGGCGGCTCTCCTTGTATCGTCCGCAGATGCTTGGCGAGCGCTTATAGGCTGTCTGTCGGCCAAGTCGGGAGAGGCGTGAGAAACGGCGGAGGAGGGTGGGCTGACTGTAGGAGCGAGCTTGCTCGCGAAAGGAGTTCTCCTCAGCGCCAGCGTCGGGGATGGTTCGCGAGCAAGCTCGCTCCTACAAGGGACATGCCTGTTCGTGCCCAAGAAAAACGGCCCCGAAGGGCCGTTTCTCAGCGCAGCGAAAGGATCAGCCGCCGAGGTACGCGTCGCGCACCTTGGGGTTCACCAGCAGGTTGGCGCCGGTGTCCTGCATGACGATGCGCCCGTTCTCCAGCACATAGCCGCGGTCGGCGAGCTTGAGCGCCTGGTTGGCGTTCTGCTCGACGAGGAAGACGGTCACGCCTTCCTGGCGCAGCTGTTCGACGATGTCGAAGATCTGCTGGATGATGATCGGCGCCAGGCCCAGCGACGGCTCGTCGAGCAGCAGCAGCTTGGGCTTGCTCATCAGCGCACGGCCGATGGCAAGCATCTGCTGTTCGCCGCCGGACATGGTGCCACCGCGCTGGTTGAAGCGTTCCTTCAGGCGTGGGAAGAGCGCCAGGACCTTGTCCATCTGCTCCTGGTAGTCACCCTTGCTGGTGAAGAAGCCGCCCATGGCGAGGTTCTCCTCCACGGTCAGGCGGGCAAACACGCGACGGCCTTCGGGCACGACAGCGATGCTCTTGCGCATGATCACGGAGGATTCCTTGCCGACCAGCTCTTCACCCATGTAGGTGATGCTGCCGGAGGAGGCGCGCGGCGAGCCGCACAGGGTCATCAGCAGGGTCGACTTGCCGGCGCCGTTGGCGCCGATCAGGGTGACGATCTCGCCCTGCTGGACTTCCATGCTGACGTCGTGCAGCGCCTGGATCTTGCCGTAGAAGGTGGAAACCTTGTCGAACTTCAACATGACTCAGGACTCCCCCGAGATAAGCTTTGATCACATCCGGGTTGCCGCGGATTTCCTCCGGGGTGCCGTCCGCGAGGGGGGTACCCTGGTTGATCACGTAGATGTGGTCGGAAATGCTCATCACCAGCTTCATGTCGTGCTCGATGAGCAGGACGGTGACGCCGTGCTCGGAGCGCAACATGGCGATCAGCGCCTTGAGGTCCTCGGTCTCCCGCGGGTTCAGGCCGGCCGCCGGCTCGTCCAGCATCAGCAGCTGCGGGCGGGTCATCATGCAGCGGGCAATCTCCAGGCGGCGCTGCTGGCCGTAGGCGAGGGTGCCCGCCGGGCGGTTGGCGATGTCCTTGAGGTTGACGATTTCCAGCCAGTGCGAGGCGTAGTCCAGGGCCTCGGCTTCCGCACGGCGGAAGGACGGGGTCTTGAGCAGGCCGGCGAGGAAGTTGGTGTTGATGTGCCGGTGTTGCGCCACCAGCAGGTTCTCCACCGCGGTCATCTCCTTGAACAGACGCACGTTCTGGAAGGTGCGCACCACGCCCTTGTGGGCGATCTTGTGGCCCGGCAGGCCCTGGATGGGCTCGCCGCGCAGCAGGATCTCGCCACCGGTAGGTGCGTAGAAACCGGTCAGACAGTTGAACACGGTGGTCTTGCCGGCGCCGTTCGGGCCGATCATCGAGATCACCTGTTTTTCCTGGACCTTCAGGGCCACGTTGTTGACGGCCAGCAGCCCGCCGAAGCGCATGGTGAGGCCGGCTACTTCAAGAATCGGTCGGCTCATTTTCGCAACTCCAGGTGCGGGCGCTGCATGGGCAGGAGCCCCTGCGGACGCCAGATCATCATCAGCACCATGAGGGCGCCGAACATCAGCATGCGGTACTCGCTGAACTCACGCATCAGTTTCTGGCAGCAGGATCATCACCACGGCCGCCAGGATGACGCCGAGCTGGGAACCCATGCCGCCCAGCACCACGATGGCGAGGATGATGGCCGATTCGATGAAGGTGAACGACTCCGGCGTGACCAGGCCCTGGCGCGCGGCGAAGAAGCTGCCGGCGAACCCGGCGAAGCAGGCACCGAGGGTGAAGGCGGAGAGCTTGATCAGCGTCGGGTTAAGACCCAGCGCGCGGCAGGCGATCTCGTCTTCGCGCAGGGCTTCCCAGGCGCGGCCCAGGGGCATGCGCAGCAGACGGTTGATCACGAACAGCACCAGCAGGACCAGCAGCAGCGCAACCAGATAGAGGAAGACGACCTTGTAGTTCGAGTTGTAGGCGATGCCGAAGAACTCGTGGAAGGTCTGCATGCCCTCGGGGGCGCGGCGCTCGAAGGTCAGGCCGAACAGGGTCGGCTTGTCGATGTTGCTGATGCCGTTGGGGCCGCCGGTGAGCTCGGTCATGTTGCGCAGCAGGATGCGGATAATCTCGCCGAAGCCCAGGGTCACGATGGCGAGGTAGTCCCCGCGCAACCTCAACACCGGGAAGCCGAGGATGAAGCCGAAGAACGCGGCCATCAGGCCGGCTATCGGCAGGCACACCCAGAAGCCCAGGCCGTAGTAGTGCGACAGCAGCGCGTAGCTGTAGGCGCCCACGGCGTAGAAGCCCACGTAGCCGAGGTCGAGCAGGCCAGCCAGGCCCACTACGATGTTCAGGCCCAGGCCCAGCAGCACGTAGATCAGGATCAGGGTGGCGATGTCCACCGCGCCGCGCGAGCCGAAGAACGGCCAGGCGAGGGCGACGACGATCAGGCCCATGATGATCTTGCGCTGCACGGAGGCGTGGGTCAGGCGCTCGGCCAGCCTGGTATGCGGGTGCGACAAGGCTTGCTTGACGCTGCCGCCGAAGGCGAAGCGGTCACGCACCAGTTGCCAGACGAACATCAGAACGGCGCAGGCCGCGATGGTCCACAGGCGCGCGGGGCTGACGTTCTCCAGTTGCAGGCCGATGCCGATCACGCTGAGCTTCACGCCCAGCACCGGATAGGCGACGGCCATCACCAGCAGGGCGCTGAAGAATGCGGTCTTGAGTTTCTGGCTCATACCTTTTCCACCTCCGGGCGACCGAGCAGGCCAGTGGGGCGGAAGAGCAGCACGAGTACCAGCAGGGTGAAGGCCACCACGTCCTTGTACTGGTCACCGAACACGTCGGCGCCGAAGGCTTCGGCCACGCCCAGCACCAGCCCGCCGAGCATGGCGCCCGGAATGCTGCCGATGCCGCCCAGCACCGCGGCGGTGAACGCCTTGATGCCGGCGAGGAAGCCGATGTGCGGGTTGATCACGCCGTATTGCAGGCCCAACAGCACCGCAGCCACGGCGGCCAGGGTGGCGCCGATGACGAAGGTCAGGGCGATGATGTTGTTGGTGTTGATGCCCAGCAGGTTGGCCATCTTCAGATCCTCCGCGCAGGCGCGGCAGGCGCGGCCCAGGCGGGAGCGGGAAATGAACATGGACAGGCCGTACATGGTCAGCAGGGTGACGATGAAGATCAGCACCTGCATGTACGAGATAGTGACGCCACTCATCTCGTCCGGGCCGATGATGAAGTTGCCCGGCAGCAGGTTGGGGATTGCCTTGTCCTTGGAATCCTGGGCCAGCAGAACCTCGTTCTGCAGGAAGATCGACATGCCGATCGCGGAGATCAGCGGAATCAGCCGGTTGCTTCCACGCAGGGGCCGATAGGCGATCCGTTCGATGCTGTAGCCATAGGCGCTGGTGACGATGACCGCCGCGGCGAAGGTACAGATGATAACGACAGGGAGACTAACGATCCCCATCATGGCCAGCCCCGTGATCACGATGAAGGCCACGTACGAGCCAATCATGTACACCTCGCCATGGGCGAAGTTGATCATGCCGATGATGCCGTAGACCATGGTGTAGCCGATGGCGATCAGGGCATAGGTGCTGCCGACGGTGAGGCCGTTGATCAGCTGTTGCAGGTAGTGATAGAGCTCAGGCATTACCTAACTCCTCGGGCGTCGCGTGAAGCGGCGCTTGTGGCGCGACGGACCCCCGGAATACTCGAATAAACAAAGCCCACTGCTGTGGGCAGTGGGCTTTGTGTGGCGGCGGGTGGCTTACTTGGCTTCGGTCTTGGTACCGTCCTTGTGCCACTGGTAGACCACGAAGTTGAAGTTCTTCAGGTCGCCCTTCTCGTCGAAGCCCAGGTCGCCGGTTGGAGTCGAGAAAGTGTTCGCGCGCAGAGCGGCGGCTACCTTGTCGGTGTCCTCGCTGCCGGCTTTCTTGATGCCTTCGGCGATGACCTGGACCGCGGCGTAGGCCGGGAACACGAACGGACCGCTCGGGTCTTCGTTCTTGGCCTTGAAGGCGTCAACTAGAGCCTGGTTCTTCGGATCCTGGTCGAAGGACTTCGGCAGGGTCACGTACAGGCCTTCGGAAGCCGGGCCGGCGATGGCGGAGATCTCTTTGTTACCCACGCCTTCCGGGCCCATGAAGCCGACTTTCAGGCCTTTCTCGGAAGCCTGACGCAGAATCAGGCCCAGCTCCGGGTGGTAGCCGCCGTAGTAGACGAAGTCGACCTTGGCCTGTTTGAGCTTGGCGATCATCGCGGAGAAGTCCTTGTCGCCGGCGTTGATGCCTTCGAACAGGGCAACCTTGATACCAGCGTCTTCCAGGGTCTTCTTCACGGCAGTGGCGATGCCTTCGCCGTACTGCTGCTTGTCGTGGATCACGGCCACGGTCTTGGGCTTGATGTGCTCGGCGATGAACTTGCCGGCGGTCGGGCCCTGCAGGCTGTCCAGACCGATGGTGCGGAAGATCAGTTTGTAGCCACGGGAAGTGATGTCCGGGCTGGTGGAGGCGGCGGTGATCATCATCACGCCTTCGTCTTCGTAGATGTCCGAAGCCGGTTGAGTGGAGCTGGAGCACAGGTGGCCAACGACGAACTTGACGCCATCGTTGACGATCTTGTTGGCAACGGCCACGGCTTGTTTCGGATCGCAAGCGTCGTCGTAGACCACGCCTTCGAGTTGCTTGCCGTCGACGCCGCCGGCCTTGTTGATCTGCTCAATGGCCATCTTCGCGCCAATGAACTGCATCTCCCCATACTGGGCGACTGCGCCGGTCACCGGGCCGGCCAGAGCAATCTTGATGGTGTCGGCGGCCATGGAGAAGCTGGCAACGCCGGCCAGAGCCATGGCGGTGAACAGCTGGGAAAGACGCTGAGTACCCTTTTTCATAATGCTCCACTCTTCTTGTGTTTTCGTTTTTGTAGTCCTGGTTGCCAGCGGCTCACCGGACCGGGATTGCCCCGGACAGACCCACCGGCAACTGTACCGGTACAGTGTAGAGTGCCGCCGGACCGCTTGAAAAGCGGGTGGCGGGCAGCCGATCGTGGGCATGTCGCAAGATTGAAACAAACGTACAGAAAAACGGCGCTGTATGACTTCTCCTTGTGGGTTTCCGTCACCAGCGAAAACGCCGTCCGAACCTTGCCTGGCGCGGTCTCGGCGCTATCATGGCGCCGTTCGTTTACCAGGTGAGATTCATGACTGAACAAGCTAGCACCCTCTATGCCAAGTTGCTTGGCGAAACCGCGAAGATTTCCTGGCAGGAGCTCGCGCCCTTCTTCGCCCGCGGCAACCTGCTCAAGGTCGCGGGTTCCGCCGATCTGGTGGAGGTCGCGATGGGCGTGGCCGAGGACGACCGGACGAAGGTTGCCGCCTGGCTGGCCAGTGGTGATCTGAGCAAGGTCGACGAGAAGTTGGCGCAGGATTTCCACGACCGTGACCCGGAGCTCTGGGCAGTGGTGATCGCCCCCTGGGTACTGGTTCAAGAAAGAGTTCGAAAAGAGTCCGTGCACTGACGCAGGGCGATTTCCAATTCGAAAAGCCCGACTAGACTGTCGGGATTCCATCGAAGGAGATTCGCCATGTTCGAACCGGGCCATCTGCACCTCCAGTCCCTGCCGGGTCTGGGGCAGCAGGAGATCGACGCTCACATCAACTATGAGGTTCGCAAGGATGCGGAAAAGGGCACCCTCGTCCACTTCATCATGAAAGGCGAAATCGACGGCAATGCCTTCACCGAAGAATGGGACATGCCCAAGGAGCAGGCCTTCAACTTTGCCAGCGATGCCACCCGCATTGCGCAGAAGCATGGCCTGCACCCGAGGTTCGGCTCGATGGTGCGCAACCATAAGGAGTACGACGCGATGTTCGAGGACATCCGTCAGAAGCTCGGCACCCAGCCTGGCGATCCGATCGACCTGGACAAGGTGATCCACGGCGATTCGTAAGCGACGTTTTCAACAAAAAGCCCGGCCATGTGCCGGGCTTTTTGTTGTGGACTGTTCAGCCGCAGCGCCAGAGGCGTTTCCGGTAGGAGCCAGCTTGCTCGCGAACGGATTCACCAGCTGCTCCAGCGCTGGGGCAGTTCGCGAGCAAGAACTGGGCGTCCCCCTCGCTCCTGCAAGGTTACTGGCTCACCCAGCGCTGCCGTGCCCAGGCGCTCAGGCTGTCGACGCACAGCACCAGAAGCAGCATGGCGATGATCACCGTGGCGGCCTGGGCCTGCTGGAACAGGCTGAGGCTGAAATACAGCATCTGCCCCAGGCCGCCCGCGCCGACGAAACCGAGCACGCTGGCCATGCGGATGTTGTTCTCCCAGCGATAGAGCATGTAGGCCACCAGTTGCGGCCAGACTGCCGGAAGGGTGCCGTAGGTGAAGGCGGCGACGCGTCCGCCGCCGGCCAGGCGCACGGCCTCTGCTGGGGCAGTCGGGGTGTTCTCCAGCGCTTCGGCGAATAGCCGGCCGAGCACGCCACCGGTGTGCAACGCCAGTGCGAGTGTGCCGGCGTTCGGGCCGAGGCCCGCAGCGAGTACCATCAGTGCGCCCCACACCAGCTCCGGGACTGCACGCAGGGCATTGAGCAGCAAGCGCGACAGGCTTTGCGCGATGCGTCCGAAGCGCCCCGCAGCCGGCAAAGCGAGAAGCATGCCCAGCAACGCCGCGAGCAGCGTGCCGATGGCGGACATGGCCAGGGTTTCCAGGGCGCCGCGCCCGACTGCCGTGAGGTGCGTTGCACTCAGGTCCGGCGAGAGGAAGTCGCGGCCGTAGTCGAGCATCTGGCCGAGGCCGCGGGCGTCGAACAGTCCACCAGTGTCCATCTCCAGGTAGGCGAAGGAGGCGCCGACGGCGAGCAGGATCAGCAGCAGCCAGCCCAGGCTGCGCAGCAGGCCGGTCATTCGAGCCTCCCGCGCAGGAAGCGGCTCAGCAGGTCGGCGCCCAGCACCAGCACCAGGAAGGTCAGCAGGATGCTCGCCACTTCGCCGCCGGCGAACATGCGCAGTGACAGGTCGATCTGCTGGCCGAGCCCGCCAGCGCCGACGAAGCCCATCACCACCGAAGCGCGGATGGCACACTCCCAGCGGTAGACGGTGTAGGAGATCAGCTCCGCCGCCGCCGAGGGCAGCACGCCGTAGGCGAAGGCCTGCAACCGTGAGCCGCCGCCCAGCAGCAGGGCGCGGGTCGGGCGCGGGTCCACCGATTCGAAGATTTCCGCGTAGACCTTGCCGAGCATGCCGCCGTAGGTGATGGCGATAGCCAGCACGCCGGCAGTAGGGCCCAGGCCCACCGCGCGGACGAACAGCAGCGCCCAGACGATCTCCGGCACGCTGCGCAGCACGATCAGCAGGCCACGTATCGGCCAGCGCAGCGCCCGCGCCCACCAGGCTGGCAGGCCGCCGCGAGGCAGGGCGGAAATCGACAGCGCACGGGTTGCCAGCAGTGCGGCGGGGAACGCAATCAGCCAGGCCAGCGCCATGCCGGCGGTGGCGATGGCCAGGGTTTCCAGGGTCGCGCGGCCGAGCAGGGCGAGGAATTCCTCGTCATGGGCGGGCGGCCAGAAACCACCGAGGAAGTTGGCCATGGTCCGCGCATTGTCACCGTTGAACAGGCCGGCAATATCCAGCTCGGACAGGCGCAGGCCCGGCCACAGCAAGAGCAGGGCGAGCAAGGTGAGCAACAGGCGTGACAGTGCAGCCGGATCGCGAGGCGGGCGTTTGGACAGTACCGGGTTCAGCATCGCGGAATCTGCACCATCACCGGTTTGCCTGCCGGCGAGGAGGCATCCTGCTGGCCGAGCTGTTCGTTGGCGTAGAGGGCACGCAGGTCCTCGGGAGTGACGTTTTCTGCTGCCTTGTCGAAGGCGATACGGCCGTCGCGCACGCCGACAATGCGCGGGAAGTGCTCCAGCGCCAGGTCCACCGCGTGCAGACTGGCGAGCAGCGTTACGCCACGGTTCTGCACTTCACGGGTGAGCACGCCGAGGGTGTGGCCGGCGAGCACCGGGTCCATGGCCGAGACAGGTTCATCCGCCAGCAGCACTTCGGCCTGCTGGTACAGCGCACGGGCGATGCCGACGCGTTGCAGCTGGCCGCCGGAAAGCTGGTCGCAGCGCTCGAAGAGCTTGTCGCCCAGGTCCAGGCGCTGCAGTTCGCTGCGGGCGCCGGCACTGTCGACCGGGTAGAGCAGGCTGGCCAGGCTTTTCCACAGCGGCCACTGGCCGAGACGGCCGGCGAGCACGGCGGTGACCACTCGTTGGCGCGGTGGGAGCGGGGGAGCCTGGTGCACCAGGGCAATGCGCGAACGCAGGCGCTGGCGTGCGGAACTGCTCAGTGCCCAGGGCCGGGTGCCGAGCAGGTCGAAATCGCCGGAAGCAGGTTTCAGTGCGGTGGCGAGGATGCGCAGCAGGGTGGTCTTGCCGGCGCCCGAAGGGCCGATGATCGCCACCCGTTCGCCGGCAGCGACGCTGAGGTCGATGCCGGCGAGCGAGCGCTGGCCGTTGGCGTGGATGTGCTCCACGCCGGTCAGTTTCAGGGTCACTTCAGCAGGCCGGCGGCGCGCGCCGATTCCTCGATGCCCTTGTAGTTGTCAGGCTGGGTCTCGATGAAGCGGCTGGCCGCCTGCAGGTCGAGGATTTCCTTGTCGCGCGGCTTGCTCGGGTCGAGGGCGAGGAAGGCCTTCTTGATCTTCTCGGCCAGGGCCGGATCGAGGTTGCCGCGCACGGTCCAGTTGTAGTCGTAGTAGGTCGGCGTGGTGGCGAAGACCTTCACCTTGTTGGTGTCGACCTTGCCGCTGTCCACCAGCTTCTGCCAGACGGAAGCGTTCAGCACGCCGGCGTCGACCTTGCCGGCCTGGACCCAGGCGACGGTGGCGTCGTGGGCGCCGGAGTAGGCCACGCGGGAGAAGAACTGCTCGGGCACCACGCCATCCTTCTGCATGAAATAGCGCGGCATCAGGCTGCCGGAAGTGGACGATACCGAACCGAAGGCGAAGGTCTTGCCCTTGAGGTCCTGGATCGATTTCACGTTCGGGTCGGCGGTGATGAATTTGCTGGTGAACTGCTGGTCCTGCTCGCGCTGCACCAGCGGGATGGCGTTGCCGGTCTTCAGCCGCGCCTGGACGAAGGTGAAGCCGCCCAGCCAGGCCATGTCGAGGCGATCCGAAGCCAGGGCTTCGACCACGCCGGCGTAGTCGGAGACCGGGATGAACTTCACCGGCATGCCCAGTTGCTCTTCCAGATAGGCGCCCAGCGGCTTGAACTTGCGCAGCAGCTCGGTGGGGGCTTCGTCAGGAATGGCCGAGACTTTCAGTTCCTTGGGGGTGTCGGCGTGGGCGAAAACAGCGGACAGGGACAGGGCGAAACCGGCGGCGAGCGCCAGGGTGCGTTTGAGCATGGGGAGAGTTCTCCGGGTCAATGGCGGAAAAAACTCCGGGAGTATAGTGGCGGCGCGCCTGTTTGGCTGCCGTCCCGCTATCGAAAGCAATGCCGGCCGGGCCAGCGTCGCGCCTGCTAGAATGCCGCTCCCCCGTGCCCGTCCTGCTGTCGAACTGGAGATCACCCCATGTCGTCCCCTTTGCCATCCCTCGCTTTTGCCGGTCTCGGATTGATGGGGGTACCCATGACGCGCCGCCTGCTGGCCGCCGGTTACCCGCTGGCCGTGTGGAACCGCTCCGCCGGCAAGCGTGACCTGCTGGCCGCCGAGGGCGCCAGGGCCGTGGAAACGCCCGCGCAGCTTTGCGCCGATGCCGAGGTGGTGATGCTCTGCCTGGCTGATACCGCCGCTGTGCGCGAAGTAGTGTTCGGCGCTGGCGGCATCGTCGAAAGCGCCCGCGCCGGCCAGGTGCTGGTGGATTTCTCCAGCCTGGAGCCGGCCGCGACCCGCGAGATGGCTGCCGAGCTGGAAGCGCGTACCGGCATGCGCTGGGTCGACGCGCCGGTTTCCGGCGGCACGCCGGGCGCCGAAGCCGGCACCCTGGCGATCATGGCGGGCGGCCGTGTCGAGGACATCGAGCGCGTGCGGCCGATCCTCGCCCACCTCGGTCAGCGCCTGACGCGCATGGGCGATGTCGGTGCGGGGCAGGTGACCAAGGTGTGCAACCAGATGATCGTTGCCTGCAACGCGCTGGTGATCGCCGAAGTGGTGGCGCTGGCGGAGAAATCCGGCGTCGACGCGAGCCTGATCGCCCCGGCCCTGGCCGGTGGTTTCGCTGACTCCAAACCCTTGCAGATCCTGGCCCCGCAGATGGCGCAGAGCCGCTTCGAGCCGGTGAAGTGGCACGTGCGCACGCTGCTCAAGGACCTGGACACCGCCGTGAAGCTTTCCCGCGAGGAAGGCTCGGCCACGCCCATGAGCGGCCTTGCCGCGCAGCTGATGCGCCTGCATGGCAGCCAGGGCAATCTCGAACGCGACCCGGCTACGCTGGTCGAGCAATACCGTCTTTCGAAGGAATTCCCCGCATGAAACTCTGCGCCAACCTGTCCCTGCTGTTCACCGAAGTCCCGCTGCTGCAGCGCATCGACGCCGCCGCCAAGGCCGGCTTCGAGGGCGTGGAAATCCAGTTCCCCTACGATGTCCCCGCGCAGGACCTGAAAGCCGCGCTGGACGAGGCCGGCCTGCCGCTGGTGCTGATCAACCTGCCGGCCGGTGACCTGATGCAGGGCGGGCCGGGCATTGCCGCTGTTCCTGAACGTGCTGCCGAATTCGAGGCGGCACTGGCCAAGGCGCTGGACTATGCACGCATCGTCCAGCCGCAGCACATCAACGTGCTGGCCGGCCGACTGGTCGAGGGGCAGGAGCGCGAGGTCGCCCTGCAGACCCTCGCCGAGCGCCTGCGCGCCACTTGCGATGCCTTCGCCGGCAGCGGTACCGATGTGCTGATGGAAGCCATCAACTGCCACGACATGAAGGACTTCCTGCTCAACACGCCCGAGCACCTGCAGGACATGCTCGAGCGCGTGGCGCGGGAAAACCTGCGCGCGCAACTGGACCTCTACCACATGGCGCGGATGGGCCTGGAGCTGGTGGATTGCATCTACGCGCTGATGGGGCAGATCGGCCACGTGCAGTTCGCCGACTACCCCGAGCGTGGCGAGCCGGGCTCAGGCGAGATGGAGTTCGAAGTGCCGCTGCAGGTGCTCGACGATGTCGGCTACGAAGGCTGGCTGGGCGCCGAGTATCGCCCTACCGGCACCACCGCCGACTCCCTGCGCTGGTTGCCGCGCTGGCGCGCCGGCAAGTTCGACTTCTGAGCCTTTATCACGGGCCTCAGGCCTGGCTGCGAAGCAGCGCCGAGTCGCTGTCCTCGCGGTAAGCCTCGAGGAACTCCACCAGCGCGCTCAGCGGCAGGGGCCGGCTGAACAGGTAGCCCTGGGCCAGCTCGCAATGGTTGTCGCGCAGGAACGCCAGTTGCTGCGCGTGCTCCACGCCCTCGGCGATCACCTTCAGGTGCAGCTTCTGCGCCATGGCGATGATGGCCTGGGCGATTTCGCTGTCACGCCGAGATTGCGGTACGTCGCGAATGAAGGAACGGTCCACCTTGAGGGCATCCAGCGGTAGTTGGCGCAGGTAGGACAGCGACGAATAGCCGGTGCCGAAGTCATCGATGGACAGGCTCACACCCAGGTCGCGCAGACGGTTGAGCAGCGGGATGGCCTGACTGATGTTGGACATCACGGCGTTCTCGGTGACCTCCATCTCCAGGTAGCGAGCGGCGAGACCGGTGTCTGCGAGGGTCTGCTGCACTTCATCGACCAGCCCCTCGCGGCCCAGGTTGCTGGCGCAGCAGTTCACTGCCACCCGCAGGTCCTTGTAGCCCAGGTCGTGCAGGCGGCGCAGGTCCTCGCAGGCGCGGCGCATCACCCAGGCGTCCAGTGCGCCGATCAGGCCGTTGGCCGTGGCCAGCCCGATGAAACGATCCGGTGCCAGCAGGCCGTGGGTCGGGTGCTTCCAGCGTACCAAGGCTTCGAGCTGCTCCACTTCGCCGTGGTCAATGCGCAGGATTGGCTGGTAGTAGAGCACCAGTTCGTCGTCCCACAGCGCCTTGCGCAGTTCCTCTTCCAGCTGCAGTTCCTGGGTGGCCTTGGTCTTCAGGTGCGGACTGAAGAAGTGCGTGGCGTTGCGGCCGTTGCCCTTGGACTGGTACAGCGCAAGGTCGGCGTGCTTGAGCAGTTCTTCGGGTTGTTCACTGTCGTTGGGGTACAGGCTGATGCCGACGCTCATGGTCATCACCAGGCTGCGCCCGGCGATGCTGATCGGCTCTTTCATGCGCTGCATCAGGCGCTGGGCGAGGATGCGCGCCTCGTGGTCCTCGCCCAGGTCGGCGAGGATGCAGAACTCGTCGCCGCCAAAGCGTGCCAGCAGGTCTGTGCTACGCAGTGCGCTGCGCAGGCGTTCGGAGACGATGCACAGCAACTCGTCGCCGGCGGCGTGGCCGAGGGAGTCGTTGACCCGCTTGAAGTGGTCCAGGTCCAGCAGGATGACCGCCATGCCCTGGGCCTTCTGCCGGTTGCGTTGCAGGCGGGCCGCAAACTCGTCGTTGAGCGCGTTGCGGTTGTGCAGGCCAGTAAGACCGTCGAAGCGCGCCAGTTTCTGCAGCGAGGCGTTGGCGCTGTCCAGCTGGTTGAGCAGCGCGTTGACCCGGCTCAGTTCGCTTTCCTTGCTCTCCAGGCTGTCCTCGATCCAGGCCGCCCAGAGCCCGGCCAGCACGACAGCCAGGGCCAGCAGGCCGACCATCAGCCCGAGCTGGATGGCGTTGTTGCGGCCCAGGTCTGCCACCGGCGCTACCCAGCTGGGCAGGGTCAGGGTCAGGGCGGCCATCCCGGTGAAGTGCATGCTGGAGATGGCGCTGCCCAGCAGCAGGCTGGCGAGAATCTGGTAGATCCACTGGCGGCCCGCCGGCTGGCGATTGAGTACCGGCGCCAGCACCAGGGCGACGAAGGCCACCAGTACGGCCATCAGTACCGAGAGGGTGACCAGCAGCGGGTCGTAATGCTGCATGGGTGGCGACTCGATGGCAGCCATGCCGGTGTAGTGCATGCCGGCGATGCTGGCGCCGATGCAGCAGGCGGCCAGCAGATACTGCAGCGGGCTCAGTCCGGCGTGGGCCAGCAGGCGCATGGCAATCACGCAGATCGCGATGGCGATGAGCAGCGAAAGCAGCGTCAGGCCGCCGGCAAAGTGCAGTGGCACCGAGGCGTGGAAGGCCAGCATGGAAACGAAGTGCATCGACCAGATGCCGCTGCCCAGGCATATCCCTCCGACCCATTGCCAGCGGTGCGCGTGTTGGGGCGCGCGGACCATCCGCGCCGTGATGCTCAGCGCGACGAAGCTGGCGACGCAGGCGATAAGGACGGCCAGCAGAACCAATCCGGGGTTGTGGGAGCACTCCAGCAGCACAGCATCGGGTAAGGCGTCCTGGTGCCATTCCATGGGCGGGATGCTCCGGATGTGGAGGGAGGTAGTTGGCGAATTGATATCACTTTGATGTGAGTCTAGGAAGCTGCCTGTGGCTCGCAAGGTCTGACAGTAATTTCCGACAAATTGGTTAATCCAAAACGACGTACGGTAGTTCCAGATTCTGCTTTGGCATCATCCTGTTTCCTTCAGCAACGCCTTGTTTCGAAATTGACACTTTTTTGACTAACTGCCCGCTAGAGTTGCGCCGCCGGCCGGCAGGGTCGGCCATCCCATTTCCTATCCGCCTATCGATGTAAGGAGTGCGCTCGATGTCCGAGGGCAAGCGCCGCCTCTTCCCCAGGTCAGTTCCGCGCGGCTGGTCCTGCTGTTCTCGCTGGCACTGGTGCTGTTCTACAACTTCTCCACCTGGCGGGCGCTGAACAGCCTGGTGCCCATGGAAGGCCTGTGGGGCGTGGCGTTCTTTGCGTCTTTCGCCTTCTTCCTGTGGGCAGCCTTCACCCTGCTGCTGACCCTGGTGTCCTTCCGCCCGCTGCTCAAGCCGGCGTTGACCCTGGTGGCGCTGGTGTCCGCGGCAGCCGCCTACTTCATGAACTCCTACGGTGTCGTGATCGATACCGTGATGGTGCAGAACGTCATCGAGACCAATCCGGGTGAGGCCGCGGACCTGTTCAGTGCGCGGCTGGTCGGCTACCTGCTGGTGTTGGGCGTGCTGCCAGCGGTGATCATCTGGCTGACGCCGGTGCGCTACAGCCCGTTCTTCCGAGGCCTGCTGAACAAGGTGCTGGTGATCTTCGGCTGCCTGGTGGTGGTTGCCGTCTGCGTGGGGGCGTTCTATTCCACCTACGCCCCGGTGTTCCGCCAGGAAGAGAAGCTGACCCACTTCATCAACCCGACCAACTACATCTATGCGGTGAGCAAGTTCACCAAGCAGCGCCTGGGCATCAAGGAAAACCTGGTAGTGCAGCCCATTGGCGAGGACGCGGTGATGCCGCGCAAGGTGAGCGCCGATGGCCGCAAGTCGCTGATGATCCTGGTGGTCGGTGAGACCGCCCGTGCGGACCACTTCTCCCTCAACGGCTACGCCCGCGACACCAACCCGGAACTGAAGAAGCTCGACATCCTCAACTTCACCAACGTCAGCTCCTGCGGCACGTCCACTGCGGTGTCGGTGCCCTGCATGTTCTCCAAGTTCCCTCGCGAGGATTACAGCGACAAGAAGGGCAAGACCAACCAGGGGCTGCTGGACATCCTCCAGCGCGTCGGCGTGTCGGTGCTCTGGCTGGACAACAACAGCGACTGCAAGGGTACCTGCCTGCGCGTACCCAACCGCGATATTCCGAAGGATCAGCCCGGCCCGTTCTGCGACGGCAAGAACTGCCTGGACGAGGCCATGCTGCAGAATCTGCAGGCCTACATCGATGGCCTGAAGGACAACGCCATCATCGTCCTGCACGCCGACGGCAGCCATGGCCCGGAATACTACGACCGCTATCCCAAGTCGCTGGAACGCTTCACCCCGGTGTGCCGTACCAATCAGCTGGGTAGCTGCAGCAGCGAAGAGCTGGTGAACGTCTACGACAACACCATCCTGTACACCGACTTCTTCCTGTCCAAGGTCGTGGAGCTGCTCAAGCAGAACCAGGAGCGCTTCGACACCTCGATGCTCTATGTATCCGACCACGGCGAATCGCTGGGCGAGAATGGCGTGTACCTGCACGCCGCGCCCTACGCCATCGCCCCGAAGGCGCAGACCCATGTGCCCATGGTGATGTGGTTTGGTAGCGGCGCGCTGGGCGGCATGGGCGTGGACCGCAGCTGCCTGGAGAAGAAGGCAAATGGCGCCGAGCTGAGCCACGACAACCTGTTCCACTCGGTGCTTGGCCTGTACGGTGTGCACACCAGCCTGTACCAGTCGGACCTGGACATCTTCCACTCCTGCAGGCGTGACATGACCGCTGCGCAATAAGCGGAGAGTCGACCTGAACGGTGGCCATGAAAAAGGCCCTGCGGTGCAAACCGCAGGGCCTTTTGTCTATCCGAGGGCTGTTACTTCTCGCGAACCAGCAGAACCGGGCGGTTGCTGACGCGCAGCAGACCTTCGGCCACGCTGCCCAGCATCAGGCGGCGCACACCACGGCGGCCGTGGGTACCCATGACGATGATGTCGGATTTGGACGCCTCGGCCTCGACCTCGATGCGCTCGGCGATCTCTTCGCTGGCGCGCTCCTGGCAGACCCGCTCGAAGCTGGTTTTCACCGGGAACTCGGCGATCTTCTCCTTCGCCTTGCCGAGGATGTCATCGGCGGCCTTCAGCGCGGCTTCGCGCAGCGGCTCCGGGTTGTAATACACCGCGTAGTCGGGCAGATGGCGCAGGGGGCTGTCGACGATGGTGATGACGCGCAGCTCGCCGCCGCTCAGCTGGGCCAGCTTGGCCGCTTCGACCAGGGCTCGGTCGGAAACCGGACTGCCGTCCACCGCTACCAGAATGCGCTCGTACATGATGTGTTCCCTCAATGAGTGGCTTGGTAAGGAAACTCTATCCCCCCATGGGCGAGATTCCCTTGCGCAGCGTCAATGGTAGTTGGTGCTGGTGAATGCGCCGGGAATAGAGCGGCTGGATTCAACGATTGGAGTGACCGGAGCGTGGGAGCGGACTCCGTCCGCGATCGCTTGCCGGCCGCTTCGAGGTCGCCGGTGGCCTATCGCGGACGGAGTCCGCTCCTACAAAGAGCGCATCGGCGAGCTCAGGAATATCCCTTCATGCCAACCCTGTAGGAGCGAGCTTGCTCGCGAACAGAAGGTAGGCGCATAACGCACCAGCGTTATCCGCCGGTGGCGCGTCTGGCGGATAACCTGTTCCAGGTTATGCGCCCTACGAAACTAGAGCGGCGTAACGGGGTGTTTCGCAGGCGGCGGGCGCGCCGGCCAAGCATGAAAAAAGCCGCCACCGGGTAACCGGTGGCGGCTTCTTCATGACGCGATGGAGGGATCAGCCGGCGACCAGCACGCGGATCGCTTCCAGGCGCAGGGAGGCCTTGTCCAGCAGCGCCAGGCTGTCGTCACGCTGCTTGCGCAGGGCGTCCAGCTCGCTGTCGCGGACGCTGGGGTTGACGGCCTTGAGCGCGGTCAGGCGCGCCAGTTCTTCGTCCAGGGTTGCGGTCAGCTGCTGGCGGGCGGCTTCGACCCGTTCGGCATGGCGCGGGGTGATCTTGGTCTCGGCCTGGGCGAACTGCTTGGCCAGCACATCGCGCTGGGCCTGCACGAACTTGTTGGCGCTGGCGCGCGGCACGCTTTCCAGCTGATCGTTCAGGGTATCGAAGGACACGCGCGAAGACAGGTCGTTGCCGTTGGCGTCCATCAGGCAGCGCAGTGCGACCGGCGGCAGGAAGCGGCCGAGCTGAAGCTTGCGCGGCGCCACGGCCTCGCTGACGAACAGCAGCTCCAGCAGCACGGTGCCGGGCTTGAGCGCCTTGTTCTTGATCAGCGCCACCGAGGTGTTGCCCAGCGAGCCGGACAGCACCAGGTCCATGCCGCCCTGCACCATGGGGTGTTCCCAGGTGAGGAACTGCATGTCTTCGCGGGCCAGGGCCTGGGCGCGGTCGTAGGTGACGGTCACGCCTTCGTCGTCGCCCAGCGGGAAGCTGGCGTCGAGCATCTTCTCGCTCGGGCGCAGGATCAGGGCGTTCTCGGAGTGGTCCTCGCTGTCGATGCCGTAGGTATCGAACAGGCGCTCCATGTAGATCGGCAGGGCGAACTGGTCATCCTGCTCCTCGATCTCGGCCACCAGTGCCTCGCCTTCGCCAGCGCCGCCGGAGTTCAGCTCCAGCAGGCGGTCGCGGCCGTTGTGCATCTCGGCTTCCAGCGCTTCACGGGCGGCGGTGCCTTCGGCCAGCAGGGCCTCGAAGGCGTCGTCGTCGCCGCCGTCCAGCAGCTCCACCAGGCGCGGGCCGAAGCGGTGCTGCAGGGCGTTGCCGGTGGGGCAGGTGTTGAGGAAGGCATTCAGCGCCTGGTGGTACCACTGGAACAGGCGTTCCTGCGGGCTGTTCTCCAGGTGCGGCACGTGGATCTGGATGGTGTGCTTCTGGCCGATCCGGTCGAGACGGCCGATGCGCTGTTCCAGCTGGTCCGGGTGGGCCGGCAGATCGAACAGCACCAGGTGGTGGGCGAACTGGAAGTTGCGGCCTTCGCTGCCGATTTCCGAGCAGATCAGCACCTGGGCGCCGAATTCTTCATCGGCGAAGTAGGCGGCGGCGCGGTCGCGCTCGAGGATGCTCATGCCCTCGTGGAACACGGTGGCCGGGATGCCGGACTTCAGGCGCAGCGCGTCGCCCAGGTCCATCGCGGTCTCGGCGTGGGCGCAGATCACCAGCACCTTGTACTGCTTGAGCATCTTCAGGGTGTCGATCAGCCACTCGACGCGTGGGTCGAAGCGCCACCAGCGGTTGTTCTCGTCGCCATCGTCGGACTGCGCCTGGAAGCTGACTTCCGGGTAGAGGTCCGGGTGCTCGCCCAGCGGCAGCTCCATGTACTCGATCGGATTGGTCAGCACGTAGGGGTGCAGCTGGCGCTCCGGGAAGCCCTGCACGGCGGCACGGGTATTGCGGAACAGCACGCGGCCGGTGCCGTGGCGGTCGAGCAGCTCGCGCACCAGGCGGGCGCGGGCTTCTTCATTGCCGGCTTCGACGCTGGCCAGCAGTTCGTCGCCCTCGCTGCCGAGGAAGCCGTGGATGGCCTGGCGAGCGGCGGGGGAGAGGCTGCCCTGATCGACCAGCTCCTGCACGGCCTCGGCGACCGGGCGGTACTGGGTGCTTTCGGTGCGGAAGGCTTCCAGATCGTGGAAACGGTCCGGGTCCAGCAGGCGCAGACGGGCGAAGTGGCTGTCCAGGCCAAGTTGTTCGGGGGTCGCGGTGAGCAGCAGTACACCGGGGATGACCTGGGACAGTTGCTCCACCAGCTGATATTCGGCGCTGGCCTGCTCCGGGTGCCACACGAGGTGGTGGGCTTCGTCGACGACCAGCATGTCCCACTCGGCGGCGAACAGCGCGTCCTGGGCTTTTTCGTCCTCGCGCAGCCACTCCAGCGCCACCAGGGCCAGCTGGGTGTCTTCGAAGGGGTTGCTGGCATCGCTCTCGACGAAACGCTCGCGGTCGAACAGGGCGACTTCCAGGTTGAAGCGCCGGCGCATTTCCACCAGCCACTGATGCTGCAGGTTCTCCGGTACCAGGATCAGCACGCGGCTGGCGCGGCCGGAGAGCAGCTGGCGGTGGATCACCAGGCCCGCTTCGATGGTCTTGCCCAGGCCCACTTCGTCGGCCAGCAGGACGCGCGGCGCCATGCGGTCGGCGACTTCGCGGGCGATGTGCAACTGGTGTGCGATGGGTTGCGCGCGGGCGCCGCCCAGACCCCAGAGCGAGGACTGCAGCAGGCGGGTGCGGTGTTCCAGGGTGTGGTAGCGCAGGCCGAACCAGGACATCGGGTCGATCTGCCCGGCGAACAGGCGGTCGCTGGCCAGGCGGAACTGGATGAAGTTCGACAGCTGGGTTTCCGGGACGGTGTGCTGCTCGTTCTGCGCGGTGAGGCCGTGGTAGATCAGCAGGCCGTCGATCTCGTCCACTTCGCGGACGGTCATCTTCCAGCCTTCGAAGTGGGTGATCTGATCGCCCGGGGCGAAGCGTACGCGGGTCAGCGGCGCGTTGCGTTCGGCGTACTGGCGGGTATCACCGGTGGCCGGATAGAGCACCGTGAGCATGCGGCCGTCCAGCGCCAGGATGGTCCCCAGCCCGAGTTCCGCTTCACTGTCGCTGATCCAGCGTTGGCCGGGTTGATACTGCGCCATGGACACCTCCCAAAAAAAGCCGGCTATGGTACCGGAACGCGCAGCTTTCAGCGATGGCCGTCGGCGCCTCCGGTCGTCCGGATCATCGGCAGGACGTGTTGGAGGCGCGCACTCATCGCGAATCGTGGAAAGTGTAGCGAGGCGCACTCAAGTCTGTAGTGCTCAGGCCGATAGCCTGACCAGAGGACTTGTCAGCGCACTTCTCCACCGGGCTCGCCCCCAGGAACCATCGATGCTGCCGCCCATTCCCCATAGTCTGGCACCTGTCACTGCCCAGCAGGACGTGCCCAAGCCGCGACCGGATGTCACCCCGGTGACTCCGCCTGCGCCCAGCGCGGGCAATGCCGGCGTGGAGCTGGAGCGGCGCCCGGACGAGGAGGCGCTGCGCGAGGAGTACCAGCGCCGGCGCAAACGTCGCCAACTGGCCGACGGCACCCCCGAGGGCGAGGCGCTGGAAGAACTGGAGGAGGTGGAGGAGCTGGGCGAGGACGTGCAGGCGGCCCAGCGCAAGGGGCTGTGGATCGATGTCGAGGTCTGAGCGGGCGAGGGGGTAGACTGGTCCCTTCGCTGATTTCCCGAGCTGTCCATGCTGTTCGACGACGCCCCGATCCTGCTGCCCGATGCCGAACTGCGGCTGATTCCCGACTGGTGCCCACCCGAGCGCGCGGCTCGGTGGCTGAAGCAGTTGCTCGAACAGACTCCCTGGGAGCAGACGGTCGTGCATCTGCACGGACGCGATTACCCGGTGCCGCGCCTGGTCAACTGGTACGGCGATACCGAGGCTTTCTACACCTACTCCGGGCAGACCCATGCGCCGCTACCCTGGACGCCACTGCTGGCAGAGATTCGCGCCGCCGTGGAACAGGCGGCCGGTCAGCGCTTCAACGGCGTGTTGCTCAACTATTACCGGGACGGACAGGACTCCATGGGCTGGCACAGCGATGACGAACCCCGAGAACTTGGGCGTAATCCGGTGGTGGCTTCGCTGAACCTTGGCGGTACCCGGCGTTTCGATCTGCGGCGCAAGGGGCGAAACACAATCGAACACTCCATCGAGCTGTCCGGCGGATCGCTGCTGGTCATGTCCGGCGCGACACAGCATTATTGGCAACATCAGGTTGCCAAGACGCGCGCCGTCCGGTTGCTCCGCGCCCTGAATCTGACCTTCCGCCTGGTGCATGCCCTGCCATGAGCAACGACGACAAGCTGATCGACTTCACCGCCGAGCGCGACAAGCGCATCCACGACGTGCACGAAAAGCGCCTGCAGGACGTGCGCAATGCCTTCGAGCAGGCGCTGCCGCTGGGCGAGTCGCGCAAGAAGAGCAAGAGCAAGCCCAAGAAACGCTGATTTCTCCCCTCCCAGGGCCGCCAGGCCCCGCTCTGCGCGGCTTCCCGCCCGCACCCGACCCCTTCTGAAACTTGACCTGCGTCAGTGCTCCGGCCCTCCTCGGAAAACGCCTTGTCGACCATTGATCCAGGTCAATTCGTCCCGCCCGGCCGCCGGTAATCTGCACACATCCCCAGACGATGTAGGCAACAGGAGGCCAGCATCATGTTCATCGACGAAGTGGTTCTCGCAGGCATCCTTACCGTTCGGATTGATGGTTGTTTTCTTCGGTGGGGTCGGAATTTTCATCTGGAAGGACAGCCACAAGAAGAGCTGATCCTTACAGATACACAAGAGCACGCAAGGCACTTCGGGCGACTTAGGTCACCCATTTTTTTGCCTCTACGAAAGTCGGGATGACACATTGTTAGCTTGCTAATAATATGATGGGTAACGATTCCGTCATCCGCTTTGCCGACTATCTTTAAGCGATCAAGACCCGGACCCTTTCGAGAGACCGCGTGCGACCTACGCTACAGGCATTCCTCGCGCCGGATACGCTGGCGCTGAAATTCGCGATCAAGACCCTCCTGGCCGGCGGCCTGGCGCTCTGGTGCGCCTTCCGCTTCGACCTGGAACAGCCGCAGTGGGCCCTGATGACGGTGTTCATCGTGTCCCAGCCGCTGTCGGGCATGGTGGTGGCCAAGGGCCTTTTCCGCCTGATCGGTACCTTGTTCGGTACGGCCATGTCGGTGGTGTTCATAGCGCTGTTCGCCCAGACGCCCTGGCTGTTCCTGCTGGCCATCTCGCTCTGGCTGGGCCTTTGCACCGCGGCATCGACCAGCCTGCGCAACCACGTGTCCTATGCGTTCGTGCTGTCGGGATACACCGTGGCGATCATCGGGCTGCCGGCGATCACGCATCCACTGGACGTCTTCGACCAGGCTGTCGCGCGCAGCACGGAAATCTGCCTGGGCATCCTCTGTGCTTCGGCCGTCAGTGCGATTCTCTGGCCGCGCCGGGTCGAGGCCAACCTGGGCAAGCAGGCCCACGCCACCTGGCTTACCGGCATGCAGGCCGCGCGCAGCGAGATCGATGCCGATGCGCGGCAGATCAAGGGGCTGCTGCAGGCGCTGGGCAAGATCGTCGAAGTCGATGTGCAGCGTGACCACGCCTGGTTCGAGGGCTATCGCGGACGGATGCGTTCGCGGGCGCTGCGGATTCTTTCCCGCGACCTGCTCAGCCTGCTGCGCACCGCGCGTGGCGTGGCCCGCCAGCGCAGTGTGCTGGATGCCGAGGACCGCGCGCGCCTGCAACCCTGGTTCGAAGAGCTGCGCGCCACCCTGGAGGACCCGCAGGTGGACGCCATGCGCACGCTGCAGGAGCGCCTGCAGGCGGCGGGTCTGGATGAAAGCTACTCCAACGACCTGCGCTATTGCCTGACTCGTTGCGCCCTGCTGCTGCTCAAGGCGCTGAATTCGGAAAAGACCATGCGTGCAGTGGCAGACGGGCGCGTGGATGATGTCGCCACCGGCACCCTGTCCTGGCACCGCGATTGGCTCATGGCGCTGTTCTATGGCCTGCGCAGCGCACTGGCATTGCTGGGCATGTCGGCTTTCTGGATGGCCACTGCCTGGCCGGCGGCCACCGGCGGCATGCTGCTGGCAGCGGTGATCTGCAGTCTGTTCGCCAACCGCGATAACGCCGTCACCATCGGCCTGGGGTTCCTGCGCGGCATCCTCTACGCGATCCCGGCAGCGGCGATCGTTAGCCAATGGCTGCTGCCGCAGTGGAACGGCTTCCCGCTGCTCTGCCTGGCGCTGGGCGTGCCGCTGTTCTTCGCCCTGCTGGGCATGGCCACGCCGGCGCTGGCGGGGACGGCAACGTCATTCTCGATCCACTTCATTACCCTGGTGGCGCCGAGCAACGT
>JASGKM010000056.1:0-10367 GCA_049840615.1 Pseudomonas sp. | reverse complement strand
CTGGCGGTAGAAGAAGGTCAGCAGCAGCGTACGGATGTGGGCGCCGTCGACGTCCGCGTCGGTCATGATGATGATGCGGTGGTAGCGCAGCTTGTCGAGGTTGAAGTCGTCCGCCCATGCCCTTGCCGATGCCGGTGCCCAGCGCCGTGATCAGCGTCAGGATTTCGTTGCTGGTCAGCAACTTCTCGTAGCGCGCCTTCTCGACGTTGAGGATCTTGCCGCGCAGCGGCAGGATCGCCTGGAACTTACGGTCGCGGCCTTGCTTGGCCGAGCCACCTGCGGAGTCACCCTCGACGATGTAGATCTCGCACAGCGACGGGTCCTTCTCCTGGCAGTCGGCCAGCTTGCCCGGCAGGCCCAGGCCGTCGAGCACGCCCTTGCGGCGCGTCATCTCGCGCGCCTTGCGGGCAGCCTCGCGGGCACGGGCTGCCTCGACGATCTTGCCGCAGATGATCTTGGCGTCGTTCGGGTTCTCGAGCAGCCAGTCGGTCAGCAGGCGCTACGATGTCTTCGACCGGGGCACGCACTTCGCTGCTGACAGAGCTTGTCCTTGGTCTGGCTGCTGAACTTCGGCTCCGGCACCTTGACGCTGACGACGCAGGCCAGGCCCTCGCGCATGTCGTCACCGGCGATCTCGACCTTGGCCTTCTTGGCCAGTTCGTTGTCCTCGATGTACTTGTTGATGACGCGGGTCATCGCCGCGCGCAGGCCGGTCAGGTGGGTGCCGCCGTCGCGCTGCGGGATGTTGTTGGTGAAGCACAGCACGTTCTCGCTGTAGCTCGTCGTTCCATTGCATCGCGACTTCCACGCCGACGTTGGTGCCGTGTTCGCTCACCTTGTCGCCATTCGCATGGAAGATGTTCGGGTGCAGGACGTTCTTGCCCTTGTTGATGAACTCGACGAAGCCCTTGACGCCACCAGCGAAGGCGAAGTTGTCCTCCTTGGCGTTGCGCTCGTCGACCAGCGGATCTTCACGCCGTTGTTCAGGAACGAGAGCTCGCGCAGACGCTTGGCCAGGATGTCGTAGTGGAATCGATGTTCGGTGAAGATCTCTTCATCCGGCAGGAAGTGCACCTCGGTGCCACGCTTCTCGGTCTCGCCGATGACCTTCATCGGGCTGGTCTCGACGCCGTCACGCAGCTCGATCACGCGGTCCTGCGGGACGCCCTTGCGCGAACTCGATGTAGTGGACCTTGCCTTCGCGGCGCACGGTCAGGCGCAGCCACTTGGACAGCGCGTTCACGCAGGACACGCCCACGCCGTGCAGGCCGCCGGACACCTTGTAGCTGTTCTGGTTGAACTTGCCGCCGGCGTGCAGCTCGGTCAGCGCGATCTCTGCGGCCGAGCGCTTGGGCTCGTGCTTGTCGTCCATCTTCACGCCGGTGGGGATGCCGCGGCCGTTGTCGATGACGGAGATCGAGTTGTCGGTGTGGATGGTGACGATGATGTCGTCGCAGTAGCCGGCCAGCGCTTCGTCGATGGAGTTGTCCACCACCTCGAAGACCAGATGGTGCAAGCCGGTGCCGTCCGATGTGTCTCCGATGTACATGCCCGGGCGCTTGCGCACCGCTTCCAGGCCTTCGAGGATCTGGATGCTGCCTTCGCCGTAGCCGCCTTCGCCGGATGCGGCGGGCTTGGCTTGCTCGGGGTTCTGGTCTTCGGGCTGCTGGCTGGGTCCGTCATCTGCTTGCTCGCTGGCAACGTGCCCGCTGCGCGAGCACTGCTTTTAAAACGTCGAAGCGGGTGGCTCCTCCGGAACCGCCCGCTGTATGCCGGTGGAAGGTCTCGGCCTTAGATGCGCATCGGCATCACGACGTACTTGAAGCCGTCCTTGTCCGGAACGGTGATCAGGGCCGAGCTGTTGGCGTCCTGCAGGGCGACGGCTTGACGATGTCCTGGCCCATGTTGTTCAGCACGTCGACCAGATAGGTCACGTTGAAGCCGATCTCGATGGCGTCGCCGTCGTAATCGATCTCGAGTTCTTCCAGCGCTTCTTCCTGCTCGGCGTTGGTGGAGGCGATCTGCGAGCGTGCCCGGGTCGAAGATCAGGCGCACGCCCTTGAACTTCTCGCTGGTCAGGATGGCCGCGCGCTGCAGGCTGGACAGCAGGGCAGCGCGGCCGACCGTGAAGTGGTTCTTGTGGTTCTTCGGGATCACGCGGTTGTAGTCGGGGAACTTGCCCTCGACCAGCTTGGTGACGAACTCCATCCCGCTGAAGGTGAACTTGGCCTGGTTGCCGGCGAAGCGCATCTCGATCGGGCACGTTCTCGTCACCCTTGCCATCGTCCTTCAGCAGGCGCTGCAGTTCGAGCACGGTCTTGCGCGGCAGGATGACCTCCTGGCGCGGGCATCTCGACTTCCAGCGTGGCCTCGGCCAGGGCCAGGCGGTGGCCGTCGGTGGCCACCAGCGTCAGCTTCTTGCCCTCGGCGACGAAGAGGATGCCGTTGAGGTAGTAGCGGATGTCGTGCACCGCCATCGCGAAGTGCACCTGGCTGATGAGGTGCTTGAGCGTCTTCTGCGGCACGCTGAAGGCCGGGCCGAAGTCCGCGGCTTCCTGCACCAGCGGGAAGTCCTCGGAGGGCAGGGTCTGCAGCGTGTAGCGGCTCTTGCCGGCCTGCAGGGTCAGCTTGTTCTGGGCAGCCGTCAGCGAGACCGTCTGGTCGCTGGGCAGGCTCTTGAGGATGTCGATCAGCTTGCGTGCGCCCACCGTGGTGCCGAAGCTGCCGGCGTCGCCGTCCAGCTGGGCCGTCGTGCGGACCTGGATCTCCAGGTCACTGGTCGTGAACTCCACTTCGCCGCCGTTCTTGCGGATCAGCACGTTGGCCAGGATGGGCAAGGTGTGTCTGCGCTCGACGATCCCCGACACCGCATTGCAGGGCGGCGAGGACTTTGTCTTGCGAAGCTTTCAACACAATCATGTTGATCCTTTCGAAGATGGTCGTTGTAGTAGAGGCAGGTCGCCAGCTGTGGACAACGCTATTTTCTCTTGAGATTTCAAAGATTTAGAGCCGGGACAAGCTTGTGCGCCGACTGGCTGGGACAGGACGGGGACGAAAAAGGACAAGATGGGCCGGCCGGGCTGGTCTGTGGAAAAGAGGGGTGTTGTTCGGATCTTTTCCCCAGACTTGTTCTTGTCATCAAGGTCATGTGCGGCCGGCTCATCCCTTCAGCGTCTGTTCCAGCACGTGCAGCTGCTGGTTGAGCTCGGTGTTCTTCTGGCGTTCGCTGCCGATCTTGCGCACCGCGTGCAGCACCGTCGTGTGGTCGCGGCCGCCGAAGAGCTCACCGATCTCCGGCAGGCTCTTCTGGGTCAGTTCCTTGGCCAGGTACATCGCGATCTGGCGCGGGCGGGCGATCGAGGCCGGGCGTTTCTTGGAGTACATGTCGGCGACCTTGATCTTGTAGAAGTCGGCCACCGTCTTCTGGATGTTCTCCACCGAGATCTGCCGGTTCTGGATGGACAGCAGGTCCTTCAGCGCCTCGCGTGCCAGCTGGATCGTGATGTCCTTGTGGCTGAAGCGCGCGTAGGCCAGCACCTTGCGCAGGGCACCTTCCAGTTCACGCACGTTGGCACGCACGTTCTTGGCGACGAAGAAGGCGACATCCTCGGGCATGGGCGAGCCTTCCACCTCCGCCTTGCGGATCAGGATGGCCACGCGCATCTCCAGCTCGGGCGGCTCGATGGCCACGGTCAGGCCGGAGTCGAAGCGTGAGGTCAGGCGCTCGTCGATGTCCACCAGTCCCTTCGGATAGGTGTCGCTGGTCATGATGATGTGCGCCTTCTTGGCCAGCAGGGCTTCGAAGGCGTTGAAGAACTCTTCCTGCGTGCGTTCCTTGCCGGCGAAGAACTGCACGTCGTCGATCAGCAGCAGGTCCAGCTGGTGGTACTTGGCCTTCAACTCGTCGAAGGTCTTGCGCTGGTAGTTCTTGACCACGTCCGAGATGAACTGCTCGGCGTGGAGGTAGAGGATCTGGGCGTCGGGCTTGTCGGCCAGCAGGGCGTTGCCGACGGCGTGGATCAGGTGGGTCTTGCCCAGGCCGACACCGCCGTAGATGAACAGCGGGTTGTACATCTGGCCGGGAGCACCGGCGACGTGAAGCGCGGCGGTGCGGGCCATCTGGTTGGCGCGGCCGGGCACCAGGGTGTCGAAGGTCAGAGCCGGGTTCAACGCACTGCGCGAGACCGGCTGGCGCGAGGGCAGCAAGCTGCCCAGGTTGGCGGGGTCGGCGCTGACCGAGGTCTGGGCGCTGCCGCCATTGGCCACCAGCAGTGCGGCCGCCGGCTGGGGAGAACGCAGCGGCTGCACGACGCCGGCGACGCCCTGCATGGGCATGGCCGGAGCCGGTCGTGCGGCCACGCTGAGTTCCAGCCGCACGGGCTTGCCCGCCAGCTCCGCCAGCACGGATTCGATCCGGTTGGCGTACTGCGTGCGGATCCAGTCCAGCTTGAAACGGTTGGGCACCTGCAGGCTGACCACCGCCTGGTCGGCCTGCTCCTGCACCTGGGCCGCCGGCAGAGGACGGATCCAGGTATTGAACTGCTGTTCAGGCAACTCGGCGGCCAAACGCTGGCAGCCGCGCGACCAGAGATCGGCGGTCATCTGTGGACAAGGGTGGGATACGGGGAGCGGATTCTAGGGCTGGGGATGGGGGTCGGAATCGGGTTATCCACAGATTGCGGTGGGTCGCGGCGAAGCCGGTTGACGGGGATGGCCCGGGCCGCTCCGGTTTTGCGGCTGCCAGTCCCGGAAACCGCCGACGATTGACCGATGCAGTCGGTTTTGGTGTAATCGCGGGTTTCGCCGAAAGGCGGGTTAGATCCTGCACGGGTTGAATCCAAGAATCTGTCCAAGAATCTGGAAAGAAACCCGGGCACCTCCTGTCCTAGAGGGATAGCCATGAAACGTACTTACCAACCTTCCAAGACCCGTCGTGCCCGTACGCACGGCTTCCTGGTTCGCATGAAGACGCGCGGCGGCCGCAAGGTCATCGCCTCTCGTCGTGCCAAGGGCCGCAAGCGCCTCGGCCTCTGATGTCCTGGCCGCTGCGGCCGACGTTGCGCACTTGCGCGTGAAGTCGGCGGCAGCGCAGATCCGGCAGGGGCTGAAGTCCGCGGACTTCGAGCGCGCCTTGCGCAGCCGGCCCCTGGCGCGCACGCTGCATTTCTCCTTGCATCATCTTCAGCCGCCCGTGCCGGGCTGTCCCGGTGTGGATGGCCTTCCGAACGGACTATCCGGCATGGATTCAGCGGCGGACGGCGAGTTGTCAACAGGCACGGTCGGCCATGAGGCCGGCGCTGTGGACAGTTCCCAGGCCCGCAATCCCGGCCGGCTCGGACTGGTCGTTCCCAAACGCTGGGCCAAGCGCGCGGTGACCCGCAACCTGATCCGCCGCCAGGCCCGTGCCGTGTGGTCGGACCGCGTGGCGTCGCTGCCTGCCGGCGACTGGGTGCTGCGGCTGAAGACGGCGATCGACAAGCAGGCCTTTCCCAGCGCTGCCTCACCGGCGCTGAGCGGTCACCTGCGCGAAGAACTGCTGGCCCTGTTCGACCAGGCGCTGCGCCGCGCCCGCTGATGCCATGCCCAGCCTGCACGCCTTCCTGCCGGCCGGGCCAAGTCGCCTGCTGCAATCCCTCCTGATCGGCCTCGTGCGGGGCTATCGGCTGCTGCTCAGCCCCTGGCTGGGTTCGGCCTGTCGTTTCGAGCCCACGTGTTCGCTCTACGCGATCACGGCCATCGAACGCCATGGCGCCGGCCATGGAACCTACCTCGCCGCCCGCCGTCTGTTGCGTTGCCACCCGTGGTGCCAGGGCGGCCACGATCCCGTTCCCCCACTTCTTCCTCCGCATTCCCATGACTGACACGCGCCGGACCATCCTCCTGATGGTCTTCCTGTTCTCGCTGTTTTCGATCTGGGACGCGTGGAACCGCCACAACGGCCACCCCGGCTTCTTCGACCCGCCGGCAGCCCAGCCGGCAGCCTCGGCCGCCGTGCCTGGCGGCGCAGCTTCGGCTGCGACGACCGCGTCTTCGCCTGCCGGCACGGCCACGGGCACGGGTACACCCGCCCAGCCTGCTGCAGTCAGCGAGCTGACCGTGGTCAGTACCGACTTGCTGCGTGCCACGCTCGACAGCATCGGCGGCAGCCTGGTCAAGCTCGAGCTGCTGAAGCACGCCGACGCCGAGGACGCGAACAAGCCGGTGGTGCTGTTCGACCGTTCCGCGCAGCACACCTACATCGCCTACAGCGGCCTGGAAGACGTGCCCGGCGCCGGTGGCATGCGCAGCGCCTTCAAGCTGCTGCCCGGCGCGCGTTCGCTGGCCGATGGCAGCAATGAGCTGGTCGTGCGCTACGAATCCCCGGCCGAAGGCGGCGTGAAGCTGGTCAAGCAGTACACCTTCGTGCGCGGCAGCTATGCGGTGAAGGTGCGTCACGAGGTCGTCAACACCGGCACCCAGGCGGTCACGCCCAGGCTGGACCTGCGCATCGTGCGCGACAACACCCAGCCCGCGCATGCCGCGCCGGCCTTCTTCGGCGGCCCGCAGTCCTATACCGGCCCGGCGCTCTACACCTCGACGGCCCACTACCAGAAGGTGGACTTCAAGCACATCGACGAGAACTCGGCCGAGTACCAGAAGAGCGCCAACGACGGCTGGGTGGCGATGGTGCAGCACTACTTCGCCTCGGCCTGGATCACGCCGGATGCGCTGCCGCGCGAGTTCTACGTCGGCAAGAGCAAGACCGACCCGCACCTGTACGAGGTCGGCATGCGCCTGCAACTGGGCACCATCGCCCCGGACCAGGCCAAGGCGGTCGACTCCGTGCTCTTCGCCGGCCCGCAGGAGGAGAAGAAGCTGGAAGTGCTGGCCCCGGGCCTGGAGCTGGTGAAGGACTACGGCTGGGTGACCATCCTCGCCAAGCCGTTGTTCTGGCTGCTGGACAAGATCCACGGCATCGTCGGCAACTGGGGCTGGGCCATCATCCTGCTGGTGGTGCTGCTGAAGGCGGCCTTCTACTGGCTCAACGCCAGTGCCTACCGTTCGATGGCCAAGATGAAGGCCGTCAACCCGCGCATCATGGAGATGCGCGAGCGGCTGAAGGACAAGCCGCAGCAGATGCAGCAGGAGATGATGAAGATCTACCGCGAGGAGAAGGTCAACCCGCTGGGCGGCTGCCTGCCCATCCTGATCCAGATCCCCGTCTTCATCGCGCTGTACTCGGTGCTGCTGGCCAGCGTGGAGATGCGCGGCGCACCCTGGGTGTTGTGGATCCACGACCTGGGCAAGCCGGACGCGCTGTTCGGCCACGTCTTCACGGCACCCATCGGCCCGCTGCCGCTGCTGATGATGGGCTCCACGCTGCTGCAGACCTGGCTCAACCCGACGCCGCCGGACCCGGTGCAGGCCAGGCTGATGTGGATCATGCCGCTGGCCTTCTCGGTGATGTTCTTCTTCTTCCCCGCCGGCCTGGTGCTGTACTGGCTGACGAACAACCTGCTGTCCATCGCGCAGCAGTGGTTTATCAACAAGCGGCTGGGCGTGAACTGATCCAGCAACTGCGAAGCACGAAGGAAGAAAGCCGCCGGGCGCATGCCTCGGCGGCTTTTTTCATTGGGATCCGCGTGGGTCAGCGTGCGGCGGCGATCGCTTCGGTCGGCTGGGTCGCCGTTTCGGCGCTCGGGGCCTGCACCGGCGCCGCCTCGCCGGCCTGGCGCCGCTTCCAGGCCTTCCAGGTGAAGGGGATGAGCATCTGGCGCCAGAAGCTCTGAACCGGGAAGTACAGCTCGTTGAACAGGCCCATCTTCTCGGGGCCGCGGCGGCCGTCGCGTGGGTAGACGAAGGTGCCGAAGAGCTGGTCCCAGATCACCCAGATGCAGAAGTTCTTGGCTTCCTCGATCTTGTTCGAGTGGTGCCAGCGGTGGACCTCGTTGCTGCCGATCACGTAGTTCAGCAGGCCGAAGCGGAAGTCCACGTTCATGTGCGTGATGGTGGCCAGGATGCTGCCGATCATGCCGGCGACGATGAAAGCCTCCTGGCTGATGCCCGTCTGCAGCACGATGAAGATGGGCACGATGCGGCGCCAGATCATGTCGATCGGGTGGGCGCGGCTGGCGTTGAGCACCGACAGCCGGTGCGCGCAGTGGTGCACGGCGTGGAAGCGCCAGAAGAAATCGACCTCGTGCGCCAGCCGGTGGGTCCAGTAGAAGCAGAAGTCGAACAACAGCATCGACACCACCACCTGCAGCCAGAAGGGCTGGTGGCTGAGCGCGTGCTCGGGCGCGAGGATGCCGAAGTGCACCAGCAGCCCGGGTGCGGCGAAGGCCGTCAGCGCGTGGATCAGGAAGGTCTGCACCGAGCTGATGGCCACCAGGCCACCGTTGTGCAGCACGTCGGTCCAGACCTCGTTCTTCTCGAACTCGTTGCGCTGCTGGGGGAAGACGTACTGCAGCAGCGTGGCGACCACGTAGTAGGGCAGCAGGAAGTACAGGAAGATCTTGCCGCTGTCGTAGTTGACGTGCTGGGCCGTGTAGAGGCCACCCGCCAATGCGGCGGCGAGGAAGGCAATGGATGCAATGGTCTTGAGCATGGAGAACTCCTGCTCGCAAGCCTAGGGAAGCACCGTTTTTTGTACAGCGGGCGGGCCCTGGTTTGCACCGTGTCGGGCGGGCCGTCCCCCCCGGATACGGGTAGGGCGCGTGGGCCTTTGTTGCGGGCTTGTTGCTGCAGCGGCCGCTGCAGTCGCTCAAGCGGCCTGGGCGGCTTCCTCGGCGGGCTGGGGCTGGGCGGGCCTGGCATGGCGGCCCGCGGCGCGTGCCGACCAGTCCAGGATCTCCAGCCGGCCGTCGGCGTGCTCCACCAGCGCGGTCAGGCTCTCGACCCAGTCGCCGTCGTTGCAGTAGAGGATGCCGCCGATGTCGCGCATCTCGGCATGGTGGATGTGGCCGCAGACCAGGCCCTGCACGCCGCGCTTGCGGGCCTCGCGGGCCAGGGCCTCCTCGAAGTCGGCGACATAGCTGACCGCGCGCTTGACCTTGAGCTTGAGGTACTTGGACAGCGACCAGTAGGGCAGCCCGGCGCGCGCACGCATGCTGTTGAGCCAGCGGTTGAGCTTGAGCGTGAACTCGTAGAGCGTGTCGCCCAGGTGGGCCAGCCACTTGGCGCACTGGATCACGCCGTCGTAGAGGTCACCGTGGGTGACCCACAGCTTGCGGCCATCCGCGGTGGTGTGGATCCATTCCTCGGCGACCTCGATGCCGCCGAACTCGTGGTCCAGGTACTTGCGGGCGAACTCGTCGTGGTTGCCGGGGATGAAGATCACCCGCGTGCCCTTGCGTGCCTTGCGCAGCAGCTTCTGCACGACGTCGTTGTGCGACTGCGGCCAGTACCAGCTGCGGCGCAGCTGCCAGCCGTCGATGATGTCGCCGACGAGGAAGAGGCGTGTCGCATTTACACCGTCTTCAGGAAGTCCAGCAGCGCCTGGGCCTGGCAGCCCGGCGTGCCCAGGTGCAGGTCGGAGATCCACACCGCGCGCACGCGTTGGATGGTCGTGGCCGCCGGGGCCTCCATGACACCGCCCCCGCCCTGGGCCGACAGCATCGGCGGCAGGGCGCGCAGGAGGTTGGAGGTCGTCCGCGGCCACATGCCGCGCATGCTGGGGGGCGGATGTGACGTGTTGGCTACGGGCCCATGACGAAGCGTTGACGCCCGTGCAAGCAAGTGTGCCGGGCCGGGGGACAATGAGGCCCATGCTCGCCAGCCACCAGGACCCCATCGTCGCCATCGCCACCGCACCGGGGCGAGGCGGGGTGGGCATCGTGCGGGTCTCGGGCCGCGGGCTGGAAAGCCTGATCGCCGCCGTCTGTGGCCGCAAGCTGCAGCCGCGCCACGCCCACTACGGCGACTTCCGCGATGCCGACGGCTCGGCCATCGACCAGGGCCTGGCCCTGCATTTCCCCGGCCCCGCCAGCTACACCGGCGAGGACGTGCTGGAGCTGCAGGGCCACGGCGGCCCGGGTGGTGCTGCAGCTGCTGCTGGCGCGCTGCCTGCAGGCCGCGGCCGAGACCGACCCCGCCACCGGCCGCCCGCGCCTGGGCGGCCTGCGCCTGGCCGAGCCCGGCGAGTTCACCCAGCGCGCCTTCCTCAACGACAAGCTGGACCTGGCCCAGGCCGAGGCCGTGGCCGACCTGATCGATGCCTCCACCGAGGCGGCCGCGCGTTCGGCCGGCCGTTCGCTCACGGGCGCCTTCTCGCGTGAGGTGGAAGCCCTGCGCAGCGCGCTGGTGGAGCTGCGCATGCTGGTCGAGGCCACGCTGGACTTTCCCGAGGAGGTGCTGTTCGGATTCTATCGTGTTTCCCTATTAACCTT
>JASGKM010000055.1:0-84719 GCA_049840615.1 Pseudomonas sp. | reverse complement strand
CGCCGCCGGCGCAGCACGCCGCGCCTGTGGCGCCAGTCCAGATCGACTCAAAAAAAAACGCTTCATTACCAGCCGATGGCCTGTATCTCCAGGTGGGTGCCTTCGCCAACCCGGACGCTGCGGAGCTTCTCAAGGAGAAGTCGGCGGCCTGACGGGGGCGAAATCCTTTATCAGCTCGGTCGTGGTCAACCAGCAGACCTTGTACCGGGTGCGCCTGGGACCGATCGGAACGCAGGATGAAGCAAGTCGGATGCAGGACAGCATCCGCGTGGCCAACCTTGGCCAACCCAAGCTCGTGCGCCTGGACTGAGTTTCCACCGCACGGGCAATAGCGGCACGTAGAGGCCGCCTCACGAGTTCCCCCGCGGGGGAGTGTTTGACCATTAGTGAACCCCAGAGAGACGGATGAACATCTTCAACTTCGCCAAACGCCTGTCCTTGCTCGTGCTGTTCAGCGCCCCCGTGGCCAGCTGGGCAGCTGAAGTCGTTCCCGCCGCCCCGCAGCTCGCGGCCAAGGCCTGGGTGCTGATGGACGGCGCCAGCGGCAACATCCTGGTCGAGAACGCCGGCGACGAGCGCCTGCCGCCCGCCAGCCTGACCAAGCTGATGACCGCCTACATCGCCACCAAGGAAATCGAAGGCGGCCGCATCGCCGAATCCGACCTGGTCACCGTCAGCGAACACGCCTGGCGCACCGGCGGCTCGCGCATGTTCATCAAGGTCGGCTCCCAGGTCTCGGTGAGCGACCTGCTGCACGGCATCATCATCCAGTCGGGCAACGACGCCTCGGTCGCACTGGCCGAGCACATCGCCGGCAGCGAAGACGCCTTCGCCGACATGATGAACACCACCGCGCAGAAGCTGGGTATGTCCAACTCCCACTTCATGGATGCCACCGGCCTGCCCAACCCGGACCATTACTCGTCCGCCAAGGACATGGCCATCCTGGCCCGCGCCATCATCTACGGCGAGCCGACCCACTACGCGATCTACGCGCAGAAAGAGTTCTTCTGGAACAACATCAAGCAGCCCAACCGCAACCTGCTGCTGTGGCGCGACAAGACCGTCGACGGCCTGAAGACCGGCCACACCGACGAAGCCGGCTACTGCCTGGTGGCGTCCGCCGTGCGTGACGGTCAGCGCATGATCGCCGTGGTGTTCGGCACCAACAGCGAACAGGCCCGTGCCGCCGAGACCCAGAAGCTGCTGACCTACGGCTTCCGCTTCTTCGAATCGCAGACCTTCTACAAGAAGGGCGCCGAGCTGACCAAGGCCATGGTCTGGAAAGGCTCCGAGCACGAAGTCAAAGCCGGCCTGTCCGAAGACCTGACCATGACCGTCCCGCGCGGTCAGCTCAAGCAGCTGCAGGCCAATATGGTCGTCGAGCCGAACCTGATGGCGCCGATCCAGCAGGGCCAGGTGATCGGCAAGGTCGAGGTCAAGCTGGGTGACAAGGTTGTCCGCACCTCCGACCTGGTTGCGCTGAACGCCGTTGAAGAAGGCGGCTTCTTCCGTCGCATCTGGGACAGCATCCGCCTGTTCTTCTTCGGCCTGTTCAACTGACCACCCGTCCCGGTCTTGTACTTTTGTATACAAGACCGGGATTGACCCGCCCGCGCAGTCGCAAACTCGGGTAAAATGCCCGCCTGCGACTGCCTGGTCCCCCTGTGGCCCGGCGGCCGTCGTCCGATCCACCCGGAGCGCCCCCATCCCGGACGCTCATGCGGAGGCGGGCCACACGCCCGCGAGAGCCATGACTGATACCCCTGATTCTGTCGATACCACAGAACAACCCGCGCCGAAGATCGAGTTCCCCTGCGAACGCTATCCGATCAAGGTCATCGGCGATGCCGGCGAAGGTTTCTCCGATCTGGTCATCGAAGTCATCCAGCGCCATGCGCCGGAGCTCGACATCACCACCCTGGTCACCCGTGACAGCCGCAACGGCCGCTTCCTGTCCGTACAGGTGCTGATCACTGCCACTGGTGTCGACCAACTGCAGAACATCCATAAAGACCTGCGCGCCACCGGCCGCGTCCACATGGTGCTCTGATGGGCGAAACGCTGGGCTTTCGTGAGCTGGGTATCCTCCCTTACGAGCCGACCTGGCACGCCATGCAGCGCTTCACCGCCGAGCGCGAAGCCGTCACGCCCGACGAAGTCTGGCTGCTCGAACACGAGCGGGTATTCACCCAGGGCCAGGCCGGCAAGGCCGAGCACGTGCTGTTCCCCGGTGATATTCCGGTCGTCCAGGTCGACCGCGGCGGCCAGGTGACCTACCACGGTCCCGGCCAGCTGGTCGCCTACCTGATGCTCGACGTGCGCCGCTCCGGCATTGGTGTGCGCGACCTCGTCTCGCGCATCGAACAGAGCCTCATCGGCCTGCTGGACAGTTACGGCGTCAGCGCTGTGTCCAAACCCGACGCTCCGGGCGTCTATGTAGACGGCGCGAAGATCGCATCCCTCGGCCTGCGCATCCGCAACGGCCGCTCCTTCCATGGCCTGGCCCTCAACGTGGACATGGACCTGGAACCCTTTCGACGCATCAATCCCTGCGGTTACGCAGGCATGGCCATGACCCAGCTGAGTCAGCTGGCCGGCCCCATCGCATTGGCCGATGTGCGCGAGCGCCTGCGTGGCGAACTCGTCGAACGCCTTGGCTACGTGGCACAGAAGACCCTAACGGGCGGGATCCAACCTAGATGAGCACTGTTGTGGAGAATTCCGGCCAGGCTGCCCCGGCCGCCAAACCGGGCAAGGTGGAAGTCGGCGTCAAGCTGCGCGGCGCAGAGAAGGTCGCGCGCATTCCGGTGAAGATCATCCCCACCGACGAACTGCCGAAGAAGCCCGACTGGATTCGCGTGCGCATCCCTGTTTCCCCCGAGGTCGACCGCATCAAGCAACTGCTGCGCAAGCACAAGCTGCACAGCGTCTGCGAGGAAGCCTCCTGCCCGAACCTGGGTGAGTGCTTCTCCGGTGGCACCGCGACCTTCATGATCATGGGTGACATCTGCACCCGCCGCTGCCCGTTCTGCGACGTCGGCCATGGTCGTCCGAAGCCGCTGGATGTCGACGAGCCGACCAACCTCGCCATCGCCATCGCCGACCTGCGCCTGAAGTACGTGGTGATCACTTCGGTGGACCGCGACGACCTGCGTGACGGTGGCGCCCAGCACTTCGCCGACTGCCTGCGCGAAATTCGCAAGCTGTCCCCCGGCGTACAGCTGGAGACCCTGGTCCCGGACTACCGCGGCCGCATGGATATCGCTCTGGAGATCACTGCCAACGAGCCGCCGGACGTGTTCAACCACAACCTGGAAACCGTCCCGCGCCTGTACAAGTCGTCCCGTCCTGGCTCCGATTTCGAGTGGTCGCTCGACCTGCTGCAGAAGTTCAAGCAGATGGTTCCGCACGTGCCGACCAAGTCCGGCCTGATGCTCGGCCTGGGCGAGACCGACGAGGAAGTCATCGAAGTCATGCACCGCATGCGCGAGCACGACATCGACATGCTGACCCTCGGCCAATACCTCCAGCCCTCGCGCAACCACCTGCCGGTGCAGCGCTTCGTCCATCCGGACACCTTCGCCTGGTTCGCCGAGGAAGGCGAGAAGATGGGCTTCAAGAACGTCGCTTCCGGCCCTCTGGTGCGTTCCTCGTACCACGCCGACCAGCAGGCGCACGGTACGAAGATCGGTTGATCGCCTGGAGTTCCTGCCCGTCTCGGTAGCCGCTCGCAGAAAAGGCCGCCTCTCCCACGAGAGGCGGCCTTTTCGTTTCTGCGTTCCGTGTCTCGTTTTCGAATCAACCATCCCTGATGTGTAGGAATTCCCGATTTCGAATCGGAGCATTCCTGACGGCTTTGGCACCTTGGCCGACAGCGCTGGCGTTGTTGCATCAGCAGAATTCGCAGGTCGCTTGCTCTTTTCGAGGGCGGCGCTACATGCCATGGGGAACTTCGATATGGCCTGAATTGGTGAGGAGCCAGTCCCCCGCATCCTGGCCACACTGCTGAGTGAACAACATGAAAAAGCTGCTGGTAGCTGCAATTCTCTCCTCCGCCTCCGTCGGCGCGTTCGCCTACGACGCCCAGGTCAACTTCAACGGCGAAGTGCTGGACCAGACCTGCCAAGTGAACGGCAAGCAAGGTTCTGCCGTGGTCGACGTAACGCTGCCGACCGTCAACAAGAGCGCCCTGGCTGGCGCGGAGAGCTGGGCGGGCAACACCCCGTTCACCTTCAGCCTGACCAACTGCCCGGTCAGCGCCACCACCGCCAAATGGGAAATCACCGGCCAGGTCGACAGCGCCGGCACGCTGGTGAACACCATTGCCGGCACCAACGCCACCGTTCGCCTGCTCGATCCGAACAGCAGCTACATCAACATCAACACCGATGCCGGCTACAAGTTCACGCCGGCCGCCGATGGCAGCGCCACCCTGAAGTACATGGCGCAGTACTACTCCAAGGCCGGTTCCGCCACCGCGGGCAAGCTGCAGACCGTCGGCTACTGGACCCTGACCTACTGATCACCTCGTTGCCGCCTGTCGGTGGCGGTGGTTAGCCGCAATACCCGGGGAGAGGCCCTCCACCTCACCGCCTCTTCCCGGTTTTCATAGGTGATCGTGTAATGGCAAGTCTGAACGCAAAATCCCGCTATCTCATCGCTTGTCTGGGGGCTGCCCTGCTCTGGTCCGGCCTTGTCCAGGCCGGCATCGTCATCCAGGGGTCCCGTGTCGTTTATCCCGCCAAGGAGCGCGAGGTATCGATCAAGATGACCAACATCGGCGAGCAGCCGTCCCTGGTGCAGGCCTGGGTGGACAAGGGGAATGAAAAGCTGACTGCGGACAAGGCCGATGGCCCCTTCCTCATTACGCCCCCCATCACCCGCGTTGAAGCGAAAAAGGGACAGACGTTGCGCCTGGTGTATACCGGTGACGAGGCGGCATCGAAGGCACAGGAAACCGTGTTCTGGCTGAATGTGCTCGATGTGCCCCCCATGCCCAAGGACCAGGACGCGAACTTCCTGCAGGTGGCCGTGCGCTCCCGCCTGAAGATTTTCTACCGCCCCGATGGACTGCAAGGCAACCCGAACCAGGCGGCGCAGGAGCTCAGCTGGTCGGTCGTCCCGGCAGGTGCCGGATTTGTTCTGCGTGCCCGGAATAATGCCGCCTTTCACGTTTCCTTGGCCGCGGTTCAACTAACTGCGGGCGGCAATATCCACAGTGTCGATAAGGACAACGTGAAGATGATCGCGCCGGGAACCAGCATGGATTTCCCTCTTCGCACCCTGACCTCCCAGCCGGGCGCCGGCAGCAAAGTCGACTACCAGTGGGTGACCGACTACGGCGCGTTGAACCGGTACGAGGCCATCCTCTAGCCGCGGGCCTCTAGCCCGAAGACGCTTCGGGCTGCAAGCCAATCCCCGATTCATCCCTGCCACGCCAGACATTGCGCGAGGGCTGGATTTGTTCGTCCGCCAAAAAGACGGATGAGGAGAAATGATCATGGACATCATGCACGGCCCTATCGCTCGAAGGTATCAGCGCTCGCTTCTGGCCATGGCAGTTTCCGCTGGGGACCGGCCGACCGCGGCGGGCTGTGGGCTGGTGCTTTGCACCCTGTTGGCGGCAGGCAATGGCGCGGCCCTGGCGGATGAGCAGGTCGGCATTGGTGCAAATTCGAACTCACCCAGCTTCGCGGCATTCAACCCCAACTTCTTCGACAACGGTGGTAGCAGTCCAAGTATCGATGTCTCGCGCTTCGAGAACGGCACCCCGGTCGAACCTGGCGTCTATCGCCTGGATGTCTACGTCAACGACGCCTGGGTCGGGCGCATGCCGATCACTGCCGTCTCTGCTGGGGAAGGGAAGAATGCCGTCTCCCGCTACTGCGTGAAGGCTGCGCAGTTTCGCGATCTGGGCGTCGACGTTACCAAGCTGCCGCAGGACAGGCAGAAGCTGATCGCCGGCGACTGCATCGACTTCGCCGCCGTGGTGCCGGATGGCAAGATCGACATCGACCTCTCCGAGTTGACCGCCCGAGTTTCGGTTCCACAGCTCTATGTAGGTCGCCAGGTCCGAGGCTACGTGGACCCGTCGCAATGGGACGGCGGCGTTACCGCCGGTTTCCTGAACTACGACACCAATCTCTATCGCACCGACAGCCAGGGCACCAACTCCACACAGAAGTACGCAGGTGTTAACGCTGGCGTGAACCTGCTCGACTGGCGTCTGCGCTACAACGGCACCTACAACCACAGCAAGACCGACGGCAGCCCGGCGCATAGCGGCTACCAGTCCCTCAGTACCTATGCCCAGCGCGACGTCACCTCGCTGAAGTCGCAGTTCACCGCGGGCCAGTACTACACCCCGAGCGATCTTTTCGACTCCGTGCCCTTCACGGGCGTGCAACTGGCCAGTGACGACCGCATGCTGCCCGATTCCCAGCGCGGGTTCGCGCCCAGTATCCGGGGGGCTGCCGAGTCCAACGCGCGAGTTCGCGTGTTGCAGGGGGCGAACGTCATTTACGAAACCACGGTCGCGCCTGGCCCATTTGAGATCAACGATCTGTTCAATACCGGCTATGCCGGCGACCTGACCGTGGAAGTCACCGAGGCCGACGGTCGGGTGAAGTCCTTCCTGGTGCCTTATGCCTCCATCAGCCAACTCGTGCGTCCGGGCGTGTCCCGCTACAGCGTGACCGGCGGGCAATACCGGGACGACACCCTGGACCGTGAACCCAACTTCGCCCAGGGGGCTTACCAGTACGGCCTCAACAACCTGATGACCGCCTATACCGGCGGAATCGTCGCCAACTCCTACCAGACTGCCCAGGGTGGCCTCGCCTTCAGTACACCCTTTGGCGCCCTGGCGGCGGATGTCACCCAGTCGCATGCCACCGCCTTGCCTACCGAGCGCTATGGCGTCAAACCCGACATGAGCGGGCAGAGCTACCGACTGACCTATAGCAAGTTGCTGGAGGCGACCTCCACCAACATGACCATTGCCGCCTATCGGTTCAATAGTGCGGACTACCTGAGCCTGCAGGACTACGCCCAGATCTGGGGCCGGCTCAGCGAGAAGTACGACCTGGACCGCCAGCGCAATCGCTACCAGCTCACCGTCAACCAGCCCCTCGGGGAACGCAGCTCCTTCTACTTCAGTGGCTCCAAGCAGAACTACTGGAACCGTAGCGATACCGATACGAGTTTCCAGGCCGGCTACAGCACCGGGTTCAACTGGGGCTCCGTCAACCTGAGCGCGTCCCGGACCAGCACCGGTAGTAGCGGCAGTCGCGATGGCCGTATCAGCGACAGCGATTACCAGAATACCTACATGGTCAGCGTCAACGTTCCGATCGGCATGGACAGCGGCAACCCGATGTCCCTGACTACCAACCTGAACGTCACCGACGACAAGAACAACAGCGTCCAGAGCACCGTGAGCGGCACCACGGGTGAAGAGCGGCAGATCAGCTACGCCGTGTATGGCTCAGGCAACAAGGTCGAGGGAGACCGCGAGTACAACGGCGGTGCCAACGTCACCTATAACTCGCCGCATGCCATCTACACCGCCAGTGCCAGCGGTGGCGACGGCTTCAAGCAGGCTGGCTTCGGCGCCCGAGGCTCCATCGTCGCGCACCCGGGCGGTATCAACTTCAGTCAGAACCAAGGGGAAACGCTCGCCATCCTCGAGGCCAAGGGAGCCGAAGGTGCGACCGTCAACGCCAACGTCGGCGCCAAGGTGGCCGGCAACGGCTACGCAGTGGTGGGCGGGCTGACCCCGTACCGCCAGAACGACATCGAGATCGATCCCAAGGGCACCTCCAAGGACATCGAACTGCAAGTGACCTCTCAGAGCGTGGCGCCGCGCTACGGCTCGATCGTCATGCTCAAGTATCCAACCGTGAGCGGCGCTCCGGTGCTCATGACCGTGAAGCGGGACGATGGTGAAGTCATCCCGCTGGGGGCCGAGGTGCTGGATACCAGGGGCAACAGCCTATCCATGGTTGGCCAGGGCGGCCGTATCTTCCTGCGCGGTCTCGAATCTAGGGGCGAGTTGATGGTCAAGTGGGGCGAAGGCTCCGGCCAGCGCTGCCAGATCAATTACCAGTTGCCGGCAAGCGAAAGTAAGGATGCTCCGTTCTTGAAGGTTGAATCGACTTGCCGAGCGATAGTGGATAAACCGGCGATGGCGCAAAGATAAGATAGATTTTTAAACGTGCGAATTTTTCGGTGGGAAATGTGATTCGTATTCGCGAGATGTGTTTCAGTGAGCCTCGTAAACGGCATTCTGTAGTTTTTAGGTTTGAGATGAGAAGATTTTCTCTTTTGTTGTTATTGTGCGTACTTTCGGCACGAGCATACGCAGTCAGTACATGCGTTGCTTATTCCGGTCTGCCCGGCGTTATTGCATACCCAGGCTCGGTCGCTATTTCGTCATCGCTGAAATATGGAGATATGATACCCGGCACCCAGAGGCCATTTTCTGCATCGGGAACTTGTAAGCTAGGTGTAAATAGCGGAGGGGTGAACACGCCAACCATACAAGTGGGCAGCAAAATCGTCATCTGCACCATGAATGGCGGCTCCACCGAAATTTCACCCGGAATATACTCCACTGGTGTAAACGGCGTTGGTATGCGCGTACGGGACAGTTCTGGAAGTGCGATCACTAATGCCACCTCTCAGGCTTGCGCATCCCAGATTTCGACCATTGGTTCCGGCGGTTCGTATAATTTCTCCGGGACGCTGGAGTTGGTCAGGACGTCAGGTGCTATTCCATCGGGAGCAGTCCTGACCAGGGCAGGTACGCAATGGGCCTTTGGCGTCTATAATACCGGCATTGTACTGAACAATGACAATGGAAGTATTTCTACCGGGAGCAGCAGCATATCGGCTTCAGGAAACATAGTGTTTCGTGCTTTGACCTGTACGGTTTCCGCTCCAGGGAACGTGGTTTTGAAGAAAACGCGACTGTCGAAGTTTCAGAGTATCGGTGATGTCGATGGGGCGAGCCCATTCAATGTATCCCTCCAGTGTAACGATAATGCATTGGTTGGTATGACGATGGATGCTGCCTCCGGCTATAGTGTCATCGATGCTTCCAATGGCGTAATTGGAACATTTCAGCAGTCGGGAACGGCAAAAGGATTTGGCCTTCAGATCAGTCGTGCTAATGGCTCAGTCATGCCATTTCAGACCCGTGTTGATATGGGTTCGATCACGGCTAACTCTATTAATAACTATGGATTCAGCGTGCAGTACAGGAGAGTTTCCTCGCCAGTTTCTTCTGGCGTAGTTACTAGTGGCTTGGTCTTGACGATGGATTATCAATAGAAGTTTACCGCGCGCCTCTATCTCCATAAAAAATATCGGCTCAGCCGCTGTAGCCGAGCAGCTTTTGTTCGTGTAAGTGCGGGTGGCTTTGTAGGATTCAGGGAGCAGTGAAACCGATAATTCCCTGATTTCGGATGTAATTTCTGGCAGAGCCTTGGGGGATGTTTCGGTAGGTTGACGGGTGCTTGTCGGGCGAGCTTTTTATCCGCAACGAGCCTGCCGTCCTGTTGCGGTCATGACTCTTTAAAAAGGAACTTGAAATGAAAAATCTGCTGGTTGCAGGGGTGTTGTCCACACTGGCTACTGGGGCATTTGCCTACGATGCTCAAGTAAATATCGGCGGTGAGGTGACCACCGAGTCCTGCAAGATAAATAACTCCACCACTGAACCGGTGTCGATCAACGTTCCGTTGAGCAGCATCAACACCAGCGCGCTGCCATCTGTGGGCAGTTGGGCGCAGAACACCAAGTTCGTGGTGTCGCTGACGGATTGTCCGGGGGCGGTCAATGTTGTCTGGGAGAAATTTGCCAATGTTGACGCGAGCACCGGCGCGCTGATGAACACTGTCTCCGGCGGAACCAATGCACAGATTCGTGTACTGGATCGAAACTTCACGCCGATCAACATGAACCAGGACACTGGCATTCAGGTAACCACGACCTCGGCCGACCTTCCTTATTACGCGCAGTACTACGCCAAGGTGGCGCCGGTGACACCCGGCAAGATTTCTACCTTTGGTTATATCAGCCTGTACTACCAGTAACAGGGTGCTCGTACTCCGGTGGCTATTCGCTCGCCGGGTATGGCAGGGTAAAAAGGCGCCTTCGGGCGCCTTTTTTCGATTCGCCTGATCAGTGTGCGTTGCGCAACTGCTCTAGCAAAGCTGGGGTCGGGTAGCCGTCAGCTGGCTGGCCGATAGACTGCTGGAAGGTGCGGATGGCCTTGCGCGTATTGGCGCCAATGATGCCATCGACCGTACCGGGAGAAAGGCCTCGGTCGGCCAGTGTCTGTTGCAGCTCGATGCGTTCGCTGCGGCTCAGCGGCGTGTCTTCCACCGGCCAGCTTCCCACCAGTTTTCCGCCGCCCTTGAAGCTGTCCGCCAGAAGGCCAACGGCGAGGGCGTAGGACGTCGAGTTGTTGTACTTGAGTATTGCGCGGAAGTTGTCCGTCACCAGGAACGCCGGGCCGCGATAGCCTGCCGGTAGCACCAGCGAGACGCTGGCCTGTGGGTCCGAGGGCAGGTTGCCACTCGCCGGACGTACGCCCAGGCGCAGCCATTCAGCCATGGGCTTACGGATGGTCATTTCCGCCTGGGAGTAGTCGAAGCCTGGCGGCAGGCGTACTTCGAAGCCCCAGGACTGGCCGTGCTGCCAACCGGAAGTCTTCAGGTAGTTGGCGGTGGAGGCCAGGGCGTCCGGGGACGAACCCCAGATATCGCGTCGGCCGTCGCCGTCGAAGTCCACCGCGTACTGGTTGTATGTAGTGGGAATGAACTGCGTCTGCCCCATGGCGCCGGCCCAGGAGCCGATCATATTGCTCGCTGGCACGTCACCGTGCTGAATGATCTGTAGCGCCGCAATCAACTGGTCGCGACCGAAGTCTGGGCGGCGACCTTCATAGGCGAGGGTGGCGAGGGAACGGATGACGTTCTTGCTGCCCACCTGCTGGCCGAAATTGCTTTCCATGCCCCAGATCGCTACCACTGCTTCGCGGTCCACACCGTAAGCCGTGTCGATGCGTTGCAGCACCTCCGCGTTTTGCAGCAAACGGTCCTGACCATTGCGCACTCGCGCCGGAGAGACGGCGCTCTCCAGGTATTGCCAGACGGGGCGAGAGAACTCGGGCTGGCTGCGGTCGGCGGTCACCACCGAGTCATCCGGCTCGATGCCTTCGAACGCCTGATCGAAGGTCTGCGGGCTGATGCCGGCGGCCAGCGCTTGCGCGCGGAAGCCGTCGCGCCATTGGGCGAAGCTCTGCGTGGGTTGAGCGTGCTCGGCGGCGGCGCCTTTGGGCGGCGGCTCGGTGCAGGAGGTCAACAGGCCGAAGCTGGCCAGGGACAGTGCGGCGATGAGCAGGCAACGTTGGCCGACAACAGGTGAAACAGGCTTGCGCATTGCTCTCCTCGGGAACTGGCAGGGGAGGGGCCACCTTAACATGGCGTCTTTGACGCGTCTGCGTTCGACAGAGGCGGCGGGTCAGCAGATTCGATGTTGCAGCGGCGGCAAAATTCCCTCCGGCGACGGGGCGGTCGTCGGGCGGTGCACTTTTATGTCTTGCCGCAGCGCCCGCTGCTACAGGGGCATCATTTATTGCCCGGGCTGCCACCGGTTTCCTGATCGACCTTGGGTGCGCTCTGGTTCAGTTCCTTGAGCATGTCGTCATAGGCGGAGCAGTCGTCGGGGCGCTGCTCACTGGAGCGGGGCTTTTTCATTTCCGCGAGTTTTTCGTTGAGCTTCTGCGCGCGCTGGGGATCGCTGCGGGTGACTTCGGTGACCTTGGCGGCGACCTGCTTGCCCTTGGCTTCGGCTTCCTGGTCGGAGCAGAACGCATGGGCGGACAGGCTGAAGGGAAGGGCGAGGATGGCGACTATCAGGGGTGCTTTCATGTGCAGACCTCCAGGGCTTGGCTGTCCGGTTGAAAGCGAAAGAGCGGGGGTGGTTCAGGTTTTCTGAGGATTTCAGGCCGCCAGAAGCGAAGAAGCCTCCCAGTTACGGGAGGCTTCGCGGCGGTAGCTGCCTTTGCCTTTGAGCGGTTGTTCCTGGCGGCTGCGGAACAGCGGTTGCGCAACCAGGGACTTGGCCTTGTTTGGCCGTTTGGATTTCTTCGCCATGGGTCATTCCTCTTTGAAGCCGGCGCCGTTGCCGGCGCGCGCATCTTCCGCCTATCTGGGACGCTTGTCCATGCCGCTGGTCTATCGGCCGGCAGGCCAAGGCGAGCGGTTGGCGTTCGGGGCTACGCTGGGACGACGGACCTTTCTGATATGACAGACAAGAACGAGGGCAAGGGTGATGAAGTTTCTCTGCATGATCTACTTCGACGAGCGCAAGGCCTCTGAGCTGCCGGAAGCCGAACTGCGTGGCATCGTCGATGACTGCATGACCTACAGCGAGCAACTGCGCCGCAGCGGCAACTACATTGCGGCCAATGCGCTGTTGCCGACGCCGACCGGGCGCACGTTGCGCGGGCAAGGTGAAAAGCTTGCGGTCACCGATGGGCCGTTTGCCGAGACGCGGGAACAGTTGGGCGGCTTCTACCTGATCGAGGCGCAGAGCATGGAAGAGGCCGAACGCATTGCTGCGAAGATTCCGCCGGGGCGGCTGGGCTGCGTGGAGGTGCGTCAGGTGCGGGAGTGGGAATGAGGCGGAATCCCTCTCGAACCAAGCCCGCTTTCACGTGATGAGAGACTTCGGGGCTGGCTTGTAGGAGCGCCCCATGGGCGCGATCGCGGGCGTGGCCCGCTCCTACAGGGGGGCTTGGCCTTCAGAATGCCTGTGGGCAGTTTCCTAAGAGGTGAACCGGGCCACGCTATGCGGCGAAACGTCCGGGTTTGAGCTGTCGGAACAGTGAAATCTCCTACTTTCTTTTAGCCTTGAGGGCCTACGTGCATGCTCGCTAGATTCCGCCTGCCACGGTCAATCCCGTGGCCGGGTGTCGCAGCTCGGTATCGCCAACAGGTGCGCACGTAACACCTTTGCTCTCAAGTCAGGCAACCCTGTCTGATAGGTGATGCATCCATGGTGGGCCGTGCGGTGCAGGCTTATGCCTGGCCGGTTTTTCGCTCCTGTTCGCCGGTACTGCGACCTCCGCACGGTCCCGCCTCCCTAACTTGCGTCGCAGTGAGTTAGCGAGGCGGCTCTTCGCTGAAAAGGAGTGTTTTTGCATGCACTATCCCCCTTTTACTCTCGCGCCCCACCCTGGTTCTTTCTGTGCTACTGCACCGTCCCCGGAGGTGCGCCATGACTGAGTTCCTTCCCGTTCCGCTGGAATCCCGCCCCTACGAAGACGTGATGTTCATCAATGCTCTGGCGTCGGTCGAGCAGTTGCGCGACGCCGCGTTGCGGCGTCTGACGGCGGTGGAAGACCTGCTTTGCCTGCTGGAGGACGACTCCGATCCTGGCCTGATCCGCGCTACGTCGCGTCTGGCTTCGGCACTCTCGCCGTTGGTCAGCGAAGCTCGGCAGCTTTACGAACTGGCGCTGGATCGGCCGACCGAGGAGCGGGGAAAGGCGCGTCCTGCGTCGCAGGAGTCAGGAGCGGCGGTGCGCTGATCCGTTCTGGAGCCGGGGGGAGGCGCCTCACGGATTCATCGAACCCTGGCCTGTGGCGGATTGTCGCTATTTCTGTAACAGATTTTTTCAGAGGCGCGACTGTGGCTCGTTCGCTGGCTCGGTTAGCTTGGTAGCTGACTAACTATTGCCTCGGTGTGCAGGGACCGCGACGCCCCCGGCTGGAGATGTGTCATGCAGCAATGGTCCCCGACCCAGCGCAATGTGGTGATCGCTTCGGTGCTCGCCTGGACGCTGGATGCCTTTGACTTCTTCCTCCTGGTCTTCGTCCTCACCGATATCGCGCAGACCTTCCAGGTGGACCTCCCGCAGGTGTCGCTGGCGATCCTGCTGACTCTGGCGGTGCGGCCCATCGGCGCGCTGCTGTTCGGACGCGCTGCCGAGCGTTACGGCCGGCGACCGGTCCTGATGGTCAACATCCTGATCTACTCGGTGCTGGAACTGGCCTCGGCCTTTTCGCCGAACCTCGAGACCTTCCTGATCCTGCGCGTGGTCTACGGCGTGGCGATGGGAGGCATCTGGGGCGTGGCTTCTTCGCTGGCGATGGAGACCATCCCCGAGCGTTCGCGGGGGATGGTGTCGGGGTTGTTCCAGGCGGGTTACCCGGCGGGCTACCTGATCGCTTCGATCATCTATGGCCTGTTCTTCGAAGCGCTGGGCTGGCGTGGGATGTTCATCGTCGGTTGCCTGCCGGTGGTGCTGGTGGTGTTCATCTGGTTCAAGGTGCCGGAATCGCCGATCTGGCAGGCGGCACGCGAGCGCAAGGAGTCGACGCCGCTGTGGCCGGTGCTGCGCAGCCAGTGGAAGTTGTGCCTGTACGCGGTCCTGTTGATGGCTTGCTTCAACTTTTTCAGCCATGGCACGCAGGACCTTTACCCGACTTTCCTGAAAGTGCAGCACGGGTTCGATACGCAGACGGTCAGCCTGATCGCGGTGGTCTATAACATCGCGGCGATCCTGGGAGGCATCCTGTTCGGCAGCCTGTCTGAGCGCATCGGGCGGAAGAAGGCCATCATCTGCGGCTCGCTGCTGGCGCTACCGGTGCTGCCATTGTGGGCATTCAGCCACGGCGCGGTGGCGCTGGGCGTCGGCGCCTTCCTGATGCAGTTCATGGTGCAGGGCGCCTGGGGTGTGATTCCTGCCTATCTGAACGAGCTGGCGCCGGTGGGCACTCGCGCGGTGCTGCCGGGGTTCGTCTATCAACTGGGCAACCTGATCGCTTCGGTCAATGCGCCACTGCAGGCGGAGATCGCCAAGAGCTACAGCTTTGGGACGGCAATGGCCGTGGTTGCCGGGGTCGTGGCGGTGCTCATCTGCTTGCTGATCAGTACCGGTCGCGATACTCGCGGGGTGGCGCTGGATCGGGCGGAAGGGCAGGAGCACCGGGCAGTGCCGGCGAGGTCCTGAAATTCCGGGCGCTGGGCGGGTTCGCGAGCAAGTTCGATGCTACCGGGCGCGGCGTAGACGCGGACTTTGTCCGCGATGGCCTCTCGGCTACTTCGGCAGTCAGGTCGTGAGGCGTTGCAATCAGGCCGAAGGCAGGCTGATGCGCTGGCCGGCGACGAGCAGGGCGAGGCGGGCGAGGCTGTTCCAGACGTTGCCGGGGGCCTGGCCCTTGATCTGTGCGTCGATCAGCTGGGCGTCCTGCAGCATCTGGTTCCAGCGCTGCGTGGTGTGCCGTTGCAGGGCCTTGCTCATCAGCGGGCGACGTTTGTCCCAGATGGGCGGGCGGGCCTGGCTGAAGGCCTTGTCGAGCGGGACGCCCTGGCTGAACTGCTGGGCGAGGCTGGCGAGCACGCGAATTTCGCGGGCCAGGGCCCAGAGGATGACCGGGGGTTCCACCCCTTCGCCGCGCAGGCCTTCGAGCATGCGCAGGCAGTGGGCGGCTTCGCCGTTGAGGGCAGCATCGATCAGGCCGAAGACATCGAAGCGCGCGCTGTCGGCCACGGCTGCCTGCACGGTGTCGGCGTCGATCTGCTGGCCATCGGCAAGCAGCTTGAGCTTTTCGATTTCCTGGGCGGCGGCCAGCAGGTTGCCTTCGACGCGCGCGGCGATCAGGTCAACCGCTTCCTGGCTGGCGGCGAGGCCGGCCTGGGACAGGCGCTGACGGATCCACAGCGGCAGTTGGTGTACGTCGATGGGCCAGATCTGGATGAACTGGGCGGCATCGCCATCGATCAGGGCCTTGGCCCATTTGGTCTTCTGCGTGCTGCCGTCGAGCTTGGGCAGGCTGACCAGCAGGACGGTGTCTTCCGGCGGGCGCTGCAGGTATTCCTGGATAATCGCCGCGCCCTTGTCACCAGGCTTGCCGGAGGGCAGGCGCAGTTCGATCAGGCGCTTTTCGGCGAACAGCGAGAGGCTGGCGCCGGCCTCCAGCAGCTGGCCCCAGTCGAAGTTGGCTTCGGCGTTGAATACCTGGCGTTCGCCGAAATCGCGCTGGCGACAGGCGGTACGGATAGCGTCGCAGGCTTCCTGGCAGAGCAACGGTTCGTCGCCGCTGACCACGTAGACGGGCGCGAGGTTGCCTTGCAGGTGCTTGGCGAGTTGTCCGGGATTGAGCTTCATGATGAGAAAGGGGCCGGTTGGCCGGCCCCTTGTCGCTTACTGCTTCGGAAATTCGATCGGCGACTGCTGCGGCTGAGACTTGGCAGCCTCGTCCGCGGCTTTCATCGCGTCCGCTTCGGCCTTGGCCTTGGCTTCCGCCTTGGCTTGCAGGTCGTCGAGCTGGGCCGGGGTGATCAGCTGCAGGCGGGTAACCATCTGCTGGACCAGGTCGCGGCGCATTTCGGCACGGATCTGCTGGGCTTCCTGGTCGGAACCGATCAGGTTGTTCTCGTCCTGCACGTAGACCTTGCGGACCTGCACCTGGTTGGCGAGCAGCAGCAGGTTGTCGCTGCCGCGAATCTCGTAGCTCAGGGTGTTGGTCAGTTCGTTCTCCGCGCTGCGCGCCGAGCTGGTGTAGCTGACGCTACGCTGGGTCACGTCTTCGCGGGCGAGGATCAGGTGGTACGGCGCACGGGAGACGACTTTCACGCCGCTGCCTTCAAGCACCTGCTTGAGCTGCGTGACGGTGTCGCCATAGGCGTTGCGCGCGCTCACGTCGATTTCCTTGAGCGCAAAGTTCGTATCGCCCAGGCCGCGCAGTTGGAAACCGCAGGCGCTCAGCACGCTGGCCAGGCCGATCAGCGCGAGGCTGGTCAGGATACGTTTCATCAAGCTTCCCTCACTCCTGTTGATCCGGTATGCCCGTGGCGAAGGTGCCACGGGCGAATGGGTCTTTTCCAGCGTTGCTTTTAGTTGGCGACGATATTGACCAGCTTGCCGGGCACCACGATGACCTTGCGGATGGTCAGGCCGTCGGTGAAGCGCAGCACGTTTTCGTTGGCGCGAGCGGCGGCTTCGACTTCCTCGCGGCTGGCGCTGGCGGGCATTTCGATGTGGCCGCGCAGCTTGCCGTTGACCTGAACCACCAGTTGCAGGCTGTCCTGTACCAGGGCGGCTTCGTCGACCTGCGGCCAGCTGGCGTCGATCACGGCGCCGTCCTTGCCCAGCTCTTCCCAGACCACGTGGCAGATGTGCGGGGTGATCGGGGCGAGCAGCAGGGTGACGGTTTCCAGGCCTTCCTGCAGCAGGGCGCGGTCAGCGGCGGATTCGGTCGGAGCCTTTTCCAGTACGTTCATCAGGGTCATCACGGCGGCGATGGCGGTGTTGAACTTGTGGTGCTGGCCGACGTCCTGGCTGGCCTGGCGGATGGCCAGGTGGATGGCGCGGTGAATGGCCTTCTGGGCGTCATCCAGCGCGGACTTGTCGACGGCGCCGGCGGGGCCTGCATTGACGTGGGCCTGGGCCAGACGCCAGACGCGGCGCAGGAAGCGGTTGGCGCCTTCAATGCCGGAGTCAGACCATTCGCAGCTCATGTCCGGCGGCGAGGCGAACATCATGAACAGGCGGCAGGTGTCGGCGCCGTACGCGTCGATCATGGCCTGCGGGTCCACGCCGTTGTTCTTGGACTTGGACATCTTCTCGGTGCCGCCGATTTCCACCGGCAGGCCGTCGGTCTTCAGGCGTGCGCCGATGACCTTGGCCTTGGCATCACGCTCGACTTCCACGTCCGCCGGGTTGAACCATTCCTTGCCACCGTTGGCGGCGACGCGGTAGTAGGTCTCGGCGACCACCATGCCCTGGGTCAGCAGGTTCTTGAACGGCTCGTCGGAGTCGATCAGGCCTTCGTCGCGCATCAGCTTGTGGAAGAAGCGTGCGTAGAGCAGGTGAAGGATCGCGTGTTCGATACCGCCGATGTACTGGTCGACCGGCAGCCAGTAGTTGGCGGCCTTCTTGTCCAGCATGCCGTCTTCGAACTGCGGGCAGGCGTAGCGGGCGAAGTACCAGGAGGACTCGACGAAGGTGTCCATGGTGTCGGTTTCGCGCTTGGCCGGCTGGCCGCATTTCGGGCAGCTGCACTCGTAGAACGAGGGCAGTTTGGCCAGCGGCGAACCGGCGCCGTCCGGTACCACGTCCTCGGGCAGGACCACCGGCAGCTGGTCGGCCGGGACCGGCACGTCGCCACAGCTGTCGCAGTGGATGATCGGGATCGGGCAGCCCCAGTAGCGCTGGCGACTGATGCCCCAGTCGCGCAGGCGGAACTGGGTGCGTTGCTGGCCGAGGCTCTTGGCGGCGAGGTCGGCACCAATGGCATCGAACGCAGCCTGGTAACCCAGGCCGTCGTACTTGCCGGAGTTGACGGTGACGACGCTCTCGTCCTTAAGGCCGTACCACTCTTTCCAGGTGCCGGCTTCGAAGTCGTTGTCGCCTTCTACCTTGGCGATGACCTGGACGATGGGCAGGCCGTACTTGTTGGAGAACTCGAAGTCGCGCTCGTCGTGACCCGGCACGGCCATCACGGCGCCTTCGCCGTAGGTCATCAGGACGTAGTTGGCGATCCACACCGGCAGCTTGTCGCCGGTCAGTGGGTGCTCGACGAACAGGGAAGTGGCAACGCCTTTCTTCTCCTGGGTGGCAATGTCGGCTTCGGCAACGCCGCCGCGCTTGCACTCGTCGATGAAGGCCTGCAGAGACGGGTCGCGTTCGGCGGCCAGGGTGGCCAGCGGGTGCTCGGCGGCCACGGCGACGTAGGTGGCGCCCATCAGGGTGTCCGGGCGGGTGGTGAAGACCTTCAGTTGGCCGGCTTCGCCGATGGAAGCCTGGTCATAGGGGAAGGCGATCTCCATGCCGCGGGACTTGCCGATCCAGTTGCGCTGCATGGTCTTGACCTGTTCCGGCCAGCCCGGCAGGTCGTCGAGGCTGGACAGCAGCTCTTCGGCGTACGCGGTGATCTTGAAGTAGTACATCGGGATTTCGCGCTTTTCGATCAGCGCGCCCGAGCGCCAGCCACGGCCGTCGATGACCTGCTCGTTGGCCAGTACGGTCTGGTCTGCCGGGTCCCAGTTCACGGTGCCGTTCTTGCGGTAGATCACGCCCTTTTCGAAGAGGCGGGTGAACAGCCACTGTTCCCAGCGGTAGTAGTCCGGCTTGCAGGTGGTGACTTCGCGGGACCAGTCGATCGCCAGGCCCAGGCTGTTGAGCTGGGACTTCATGTAGGCGATGTTGTCGTAGGTCCAGGCCGCCGGTGCGACGTTGTTCTTCATCGCGGCGTTTTCCGCCGGCATGCCGAACGCGTCCCAGCCCATCGGCTGCAGGACATTCTTGCCCTGCATGCGGTGGTAGCGGCTGATCACGTCACCGATGGTGTAGTTGCGCACATGCCCCATGTGTAGCTTGCCGCTCGGATACGGGAACATCGACAGGCAGTAGAACTTCTCCTTGCCGGCGACTTCGTCGACGCGGAAAGAGTTGTGTTCGTTCCAGAAGTTCTGGGCCTGGGATTCGATCTCGAGAGGCTGATATTGCTCGTGCATGGCGCGATTTGAACCTGTACGGAAAAGAATTGTGCAGCCAGGGAGGTCGAGTGGCCCTCCGCTGAACCGACCCCTGAGAAAACACGGGCCGGGCGGCTACAGAAAGCCTCGTAGCATACATGACCCCCACCCGAGCCGGTAGCCCGCGCCGTTTGTCGCACGCTCGGTGTAGCGCGGGGTGGGCCGCTAAGCTTTGCCTGAAGGCGGGAGGTTTCCGCCTGTCTTGAGGTGACTGATGGCTGAGCTGCATCGCGCAAGTGCTTCGGGTTCCGGTCTGTATGAACGGTTGTTGCAACGGCTCGCGCTGGCCCTGGATGAGGCCGATACCGCTGAGCGACTACGTGACGAATGCCCCGTCGAACTGGAGTTGCGTGGCTTGAGCAGTGCCGAGTTGGAGTTGATCCGGGCTTATCTCGACCAGGATGTGAACTGGCTGCGCGGCTGGCATGCGGCGGCGGCGGAGCTCGCTGTACTGGAGCGCACGCCGAGTCGGGCTCCGCGCCCGGCCCGCCATCCCACTCCGCCCAGTCGTCCCCGGTTAGTGCCGCACCCGCAGAAGTTGCAGTGTGCGCTGTGTGGCTCGCCAGTGGCCTGGAGTCGCAACCAGGGCGTGTTGCCCTGCACATCCTGCGGCTCGCAGCTGTTCCGAAACGCGAAGGCACGCTGACATTTCCCCGATCCGTTAGGCTTGGCGCCTCGACAAGGAGTCGCCAATGCCTATCCGCTTTATCCTCAAACAGATTTTCATGCCGCCGGGGTTGCTGCTGCTCTTGCTGCTCCTGGGCTTCGTGCTGCGTCGGCGCTATCCGCGTTTCTCGATCTTCTGCTTCTTCTCCGGCTTCCTCGGGCTGCTGGTGATGAGCCTGCCGGTGACGGTGGAGTGGGGCGCGCGCCAACTGGAGCCGCAGGAGGCGTTGAAGCAGGAGGACTGGACGGCTTTGGCGCAGCGTGCCGACGCCATTGTGGTGCTGGGTGCCGGCAGAGTGCGTGGGGATCGTGCCTGGGATGAGGACCAGCCCGGTCTGATGGCCCGCGAGCGCATTCGCTATGCGGCGCGTCTGGCCAAGGCCAGCGGCCTGCCGGTGCTGACCTCCGGCGGCCTGCACTACGGCACGCCACCCACTGAGGCGTGGATCATGGCGCAAAGCCTGCTGGACGATTACGGCGTTCCGGTGCGCTGGGAAGAAGGGCGCAGCCGTACGACCTGGGAGAATGCGCAGTTCAGCGCCGACATGCTGCGCGCGGTGGGCATCAAGCGCGTAGTGCTGGTCACCAGTGCCATTCACATGCCGCGTTCGATCTGGAGCTTCGAAAAGGCGGGGCTGGAAGTGGTGCCGGCACCCTCGGGCTATATCGGGACAGATGACGCGGTGCCCATGGGCGGCTGGCTGCCGGAGGGGCGGGCGATCTGGCAGAGCGGGCAGTTGCTGAACGAGGCGATCGGGCTGGTGGGGTATCGGTTGTTCTATCGATAGCACCGGCATGATGCGGTTCGCGAGCAAGCTCGCTCCTACAAGTGCGGCTCCACGCCTGTAGGAGCGAGCTTGCTCGCGAATCCGACTCCCGGAATGAAAAAGGGCCTCGCAATGAGGCCCTTTTCGTCGGGGTCAGCCGAACAGTCGGCGCTCTTCCGGATGGGTGCGGCGACGGACCAGCGCCCATACCAGCAGCACGGCGCTGAGGATCGCCAGTGGCCAGACGCGCCACTTCAGGTAGGGCGTCAGGCCCTGCATCGGCACGACTTCGCCGCGCAGTACGCCTTGCTGGAACTGCGGGATCTGCACCGCCAGCTTGCCGAACGGGTCGATCAGCGCGGTAACGCCGTTGTTGGTGCCGCGCACCATCCAGCGGCCGGCTTCCAGGGCGCGCATCTGCGCCATCTGCAGGTGCTGCAGCGGGCCAATGGAGGTGCCGAACCAGGCGTCGTTGCTGATGGTCAGCAGCAGCTGGCTCTGCGCCGCGAGTTCGGCGGCGAATTCCGGGTAGACCACTTCGTAGCAGATGTACGGCGCCACGGAGTAGCCCTTGGCCTTGAGCAGCGGCTGGTCGGCCGGGCCGCGAGCGAAGTCGGACATGGGCAGGTCGAAGAAGGCGATCAGGCCGCGCAGCAGGTCCTGCAGCGGGACGTATTCACCGAAGGGCACCAGCTTCTGCTTGAGGTAGTTGCCGCTGCCTTCGCCGACCACGGTGATGCCGTTGTAGTAGCGAATGCCCTCGGCAGTCTTCTCGCGCACGGGCACGCCGGTGATGAGCGCGGCCTTCTTGGCGGTGGCGACGCCATTGATCATTTCCAGGTAGCCGGTGGCCTGGTCTTTGAGCACTGGTACGGCGGTTTCCGGCCAGACAATCAGGTCGACGTCGTTCAGCTCGGCGGTCAGGTCGCGGTACAGCTCCAGCTGGTGGGTGATGGCCTTCGGGTCCCACTTCATTTCCTGGGCGATGTTGCCCTGCAGGGCGGCGACCTTCAGCGGCGCACCGGCCGGGGTGGTCCAGGCATGGCCCTTGTAACCCAGGCCCACGGCCCAGGGCGCGATCAGCAGGATCAGGCCGGCGACCAGGCGCGCCGGGCGCCGGGTCAGGGCGGGGATGTTGATGATCAGCGCGCCACTCAGGGCAATGGCGAAGGACACCAGCCAGACGCCGCCAAGCGGAGCCAGGCCGGCCAGCGGGCCTTCCAGCTGGCTGTAGCCGGCATAGAGCCAGGGGAAGCCGGTGAGGAACCAGCTGCGGAACAGTTCAAGCACCACCCACAAGGCGGCGAAGGCCAGCGCGTCACTGACCGGCGCGTTGTTGCGACGGAAGAATTTCGCCCAGACCCAGGCCGGCAGAGCAAAGAAGAAGGCCACGCCAGCGCTGAAACCGCCGACCAGGAAGCCAGCCAGCGGCCCGGACGCGCCGCCGAAGTTGTGGATGCTGAAGTAGATCCAGCTGGTGCCGGCGATGAAGGCGCCGAAGCCGTACCACCAGCCACGCCAGAGCGCCGAGCCTGCGGTCGTACCGCGCAGGCCGAGGTAGAACAGGGCCAGCGAGAGCACCGCCAGCGGCCAGTAGCCGAACGGGGCCAGGGTCAGCGGCGTGAGCGCGCCAGCGGCCAGGGCGAGTAGATGGCCTGGCAGGCCGGGGCGGGTGATCCAGCGCATCGGAAATCCTTGTTGCGGTTAAGCGATGCGCAAGAGTAATGGAGAGACGAACGGTAGGCTATGGGGATGAAAGCCAAAAGCCATGAGCTGAGTGCGGCGGTATGTTGCAGGTTTTTCTGTAGGAGGTAAGCGAGGAGCGTGTAGCGCGTTCCCGTAGGAGCGGACTTTGTCCGCGATCGCAGGCGTGGCCTGCTCCTACAGGGTGCGCAGTGGCTCAGTCCTGCAGCGGGGTGAGGCGCAGCAGGTGCAGCCGGCGGCTGTCCGCGTTGAGCACGCGGAAGCGGAAGCCACCCAGTTCGGTGGTTTCGTTACGCTTGGGCAGGTGGCCAAAGGCGCTCATCACCACGCCGCCGACGGTGTCGAATTCCTCGTCGGAGAATTCCGCGCCGAAGAAATCGTTGAAGGCTTCCACCGGGGTCAGCGCCTTGACGATGAAGTCACCGCTGGGCAGCGGCTTGATGTAGCTGTCTTCCTCGACGTCGTGCTCGTCCTCGATGTCGCCGACAATCTGCTCCAGCACGTCCTCGATGGTCACCAGTCCCGCCACGCCGCCGTACTCGTCGATGACGATGGCCATGTGGTTGTGGTTGGCGCGGAACTCGCGCAGCAGCACGTTCAGGCGCTTGGATTCCGGTACGAAGGTAGCCGGCCGCAGCAGGTCCTTGATATTGAACGGATGTGTGTCGTCGTGAAGGATCAGCGGTAGCAGGTCCTTGGCCAGCAGGACGCCCATGACGTCGTCGAGGCTCTCGCCCACGACCGGGTAGCGCGAGTGCGCCGCCTCGATGATCGCCGGCAGGAACTCGCGCGGCGTCTGGGTGGCCTTGATGCTGATCATCTGCGAGCGCGGCACCATGATGTCGCGCACCTGCAGGTCGGCGACCTGGATGGCTCCCTCGACGATGGACAGCGCTTCGCTGTCGAGCAGCTTGTTGACGTGGGCTTCGCGCAGCAGCTCCAGCAGCTCCTGGCGGTTTCTCGGCTCATGGGCAAAAGCCTGGGTGATCTTGTCCAACCACGACTTGTGCCCATTGCTCGATCGATCTTCGCTCATCTTTTCCTTGCTCGGTGGCTTTTATTCTTCATCGGCCGCGTACGGGTCCGGGTGACCCAGTTCGGCCAGCAATTCCCGTTCCAGGCCTTCCATTTCCTCGGCTTCGACATCATCGATGTGATCGTAGCCAAGCAGATGGAGGCAGCCATGGATGACGAGGTGGGCCCAGTGGGCCTCGGCGGACTTGCCCTGTTCGGCGGCCTCGCGGGTGACTACGGGGGCGCAGATCACCAGGTCGCCGAGCAGTGGGATGTCCAGCAACTCATCGGGAACATCGGCGGGGAAGGACAATACGTTGGTGGCGTAGTCCTTGTGTCGCCAGGTCTTGTTCAGTTCGCGCCCTTCGGCTTCGTCCACCACGCGGATGGTGAGTTCAGAATCATTCTGGCGCTGACGTAACGCCAGCGTGCACCAGTTTCTGAAGTCAGCTTCGCTCGGCAGGTCGGTCGCTTCGGAAGCAACCTGCAGGTCCAGTTCAAGCATGCTTGTTGCCCTGGCCTTCTACGCCGGTCAGACGATTCTCGTAAGCGTCGTAGGCATCGACGATGCGCTGCACCAGAGGGTGGCGCACCACGTCCTTGGACTTGAAGTGGGTGAAGCTGATGCCGGGCACGTCGCGCAGCACTTCCATCACGTGCTTGAGGCCCGAGCGGGTGCCTTTGGGCAGGTCAACCTGAGTGACGTCGCCGGTGATCACCGCGGTGGAGCCGAAGCCGATCCGGGTGAGGAACATCTTCATCTGTTCCATCGTCGTGTTCTGGCTTTCGTCGAGGATGATGAAGCTGTTGCTCAGCGTGCGGCCGCGCATGTAAGCCAGCGGCGCGACTTCGATCACCTGGCGTTCGATCAGCTTGGCCACGGTCTCGAAGCCGAGCATCTCGTACAGCGCGTCGTACAGCGGGCGCAGGTAGGGGTCGATCTTCTGCGACAGGTCGCCGGGCAGGAAGCCGAGCTTCTCGCCGGCCTCGACCGCCGGGCGTACCAGCAGGATGCGGCGGATCTGCTCGCGCTCCAGGGCGTCCACGGCGCAGGCCACGGCGAGGTAAGTCTTGCCGGTGCCGGCCGGGCCGATGCCGAAGTTGATGTCGTGGTCGAGGATGGCCTTCACGTAGCGCTGCTGGTTCGCGCCGCGCGGGCGGATGTGCGCCTGGCGGGTCTTGAGCGTGACCAGCGGGGCGACGGGCTCCACAGCGAGTTCTTCCAGCCCTGATTCCTGCAGGAACAGGTGGACCAGATCGGGCGTCATCTCGGTGCCGTTCTGCACTTCGCGGTAGAGGCGCTGCAGGAGGTTTTCGGCCGCTTGGGTGCGCTCGGGGTCACCGACCAGTTCGAACTGGTTGCCGCGGTTGCGGATCTCGATGCCGAGGCGCTTCTCGATCTGGTGCAGGTGTTCGTCGAACTGGCCGCACAGGTTGGCGAAGCTGCGGGCCTCGAAGGGCTCGAGCATGAAACGATGGATATCCAGGGGGGCGTTCAAGGTGTTGTCTAAGTCGCCGTGCTTCAAAGGGAGATGGTCGAAGAATAACCCCACGCGACCGAGTACGAAAGTTCAGTCGCCAACAGGTCAATCAACGGTCGGTTGTCAGTGACGTGCTTCCACGAGCGTCGCGCGCAGGGAGTTGGGCAGTGCCTCGTAGATTTCCACGTCGACGAACTGGCCGATCAGGCGTGGATTGTCGCAGCGGAAGTTGACCACGCGGTTGTTTTCGGTGCGCCCCTGCAACTGGCCGGGGTCGCGTTTGGCGTAGTCGGTGACGAGGATGCGCTGGATGGTGCCGACCATCCGTCGGCTGATCTCGAAGCCCTGCTGGTTGAGACGGCTGTTGAGAATCAGCAGGCGCTGCTTCTTCACGTCGTCCGGGGTGTCGTCGGCCAGGTCGGCGGCCGGGGTGCCCGGGCGCGAGCTGTAGATGAAGGAGAACGAGTAGTCGAAGCCGACGTCTTCCACCAGCTTCAGGGTCTGTTCGAAGTCTTTCTCCGTTTCACCCGGGAAGCCGATGATGAAGTCCGAGCTGATGCAGATGTCCGGCACTGCGGCCTTCAGCTTGCGGATGCGCGACTTGAACTCCAGCGCGGTGTGGTTGCGCTTCATCGCCGCGAGGATGCGGTCGGAACCGGCCTGCACCGGCAGGTGGACGAACTTCACCAGCTGCGGCACTTCGGCGTGGGCGGCGATCAGCGAGTCGGAGAATTCCAGCGGGTGCGAGGTGGTGTAGCGGATGCGCTCGATGCCATCGATCTCGGCGACCACGCGGATCAGCTCGGCGAAGTCGGCGATGCGTCCGTCATGGGTCGGGCCGCGGTAGCCGTTGACGTTCTGGCCGAGCAGGGTGACTTCCTTCACGCCGTTCTCGGCCAGGTGGATCACCTCGGCCAGCACGTCGTCGAACGGGCGGCTGACCTCCTCGCCACGGGTGTAGGGCACCACGCAGAAGGTGCAGTACTTGCTGCAGCCTTCCATCACCGAGACGAAGGCGGTGGGGCCGTCAACGCGGGGCTCAGGGAGGCGGTCGAACTTCTCGATTTCCGGGAAGGACACGTCCACCTGCGGTTTGCGGGTGGTGCGGGCGGCGTCGATCATTTCCGGCAGGCGGTGCAGGGTCTGCGGGCCGAACACCACGTCGACGTAGGGCGCGCGCTCGCGGATCGCTGCGCCTTCCTGGCTGGCCACGCAGCCGCCGACGCCGATCACCAGGTTGGGGTTCTGCTGCTTCAGCGTGCGCCAGGCGCCCAGCTCGGAGAACACCTTCTCCTGGGCCTTCTCGCGGATCGAGCAGGTATTGAGCAGGATGACGTCGGCTTCTTCGGCCTTTTCGGTGATTTCCAGGGCCTGGTGCTCACCCAGCAGGTCAGCCATGCGCGAGCTGTCGTACTCGTTCATCTGGCAACCGTGGGTCTGGATGAAAAGCTTCTTGGCCATGGAACCTGTCTTGTTCTGGTTAAAAAATGACCGCACATTATAAGCCCCGAGGCGGGCATCTACCAGCGGCGGGCTTGAGGGGCGGCTGTCTGTGCTATGCTGCGTGCCCTTTTTGCAAAGCTGTCATCCTTCGTTCATGAGCAAGCGCGAGAACCCGATCTACAAGGTGGTCTTCCTCAACCAGGGCCAGGTGTACGAGATGTACGCCAAACAGATCTACCAGAGCGATCTGTGGGGCTTCCTGGAGATCGAGGAGTTCGTCTTCGGCGAGCGCACCCAGGTAGTGGTGGACCCCAGCGAGGAGAAGCTCAAGGCGCAATTCGACGGCGTCATCCGCAGCTTCGTGCCGCTGCATTCGATCATCCGTATCGATGAAGTGGAGCGCCTGGGCACCGCGAAGATCAGCGAGGCCAAGCCCAGCGGCAATGTGATGCCGTTCCCCATGCCGATGCCGAGCAAGGACAACTGACGCTCTTCGGGTGGGCTCGGGTTCGAGTCTGGCTTCCATCTGCTGCGTCGGCCGCTCTCCTGCTGGCGCTCAGTTGCTGGCTGGTCTTTGGCTTCTCCCCGCAACGAGGATTTCCCGATCGGGCGTCCCTGGAGTCGCTGACGGGGACGGTCTCCTGGGTTGAGTCCTCGCGAAACTCTCTGTCTTTCGGCCTCGAAGGACACGATCTTCGATTCTTCTATCCCAAGAGTGCGGGTGACGTAACCCGCGTGCTGAGCCATCTACGCTCGGCACTGCCGATCACTGTGCGCTATGCGAGGCCCGCGTCAGGCGGTGTCAGGGCTGCCGTCTGGGGGCTGCTCGCGAGCAACGTCAGCATTCGTTCGTTCGATGAGATTGCGCAGCAACGCCAGCGGGACAATTACCTTGCGATGCCGCTGGGGCTGATCTGTCTGGTGGCGGGGTTGTATTTGCTGGACCGTGCGTGGCGCCAGTACGAGGGTTCGACGCCGTCTTAAGGCAGCGGCGAGAACGGCGAGTTGCCGGCGGTCTGCAGTTCGATCAGGTAGTTGCGGAAGATCTGCCCGAGGACCTTGGTGGCGATGTCCAGTTCGTCCTTGTTCATCTGCTCGGCGACCAGGTCGGCGCTGTCCATGGCGTCTTCGGCGCCGTTGACCGCGGCCATCTTCAGCACGATGTAAGCCTGCACATTGTTGGCTTTCACGCCTTCACCACGGAAGAACATGGTGCCCAGACGCAGCTGTGCGTCGGCGTGGCCTTGCAGCGAGGCCTTCTCGTACCAGTGCAGGGCGGCCTGGAAGTCGCGCGGGGCGCGTTCGCCGGTGTAGAAGAATTCCCCCAGTTCGAACTGTGCCTGGGCGTCGCCGGCGTTGGCGGCCTGCTGGCAGCTGGCCAGGGCCTGTTGCAGCTGTTCGGGCACGGTGTTCAAGGTGCAGCGTCCGGTGGCTGGAATCAGCAGCGAGTTGCCGCCCGCCTGAGTGAACAGGGGCAGTGCGAGCAACAGGCAGCCCAGCAGGGTGCGACCGGAACGGTACATGGGGAGAAGCGGCCTCCAGGATCGGGGCGGGTAAAACCCGGCCAGCGAAATGCGCCAGCCTTCACATTATGAAATAAGCAGGCGCTTCCTTACAAAGTCTTTACCTTCTTTTCTGTTTTTTTATCAGAAAGCGGTGACAGTGGATGGGCGGCATAACGTAGGCATAAAGCGCTGAGAGCGCCTGCGCAGAGCGAAGGGCGCCCAGGCGGGCGCCGTCGCAAGGGGGCTTACTTGAGGGCGGCGAAAGCGCGCTCAGCGGCGTCCAGGGTCAGTTTCAGCTCGGTTTCGCCGTGGGCGATGGAGGTGAAACCGGCTTCGAAGGCGCTCGGGGCCAGGTAGATGCCGGCGTCGAGCATCAGGTGGAAGAAGCGCTTGAAGCGTTCCGCATCGCTGGTCATCACGTCGTCGAAGGTCACGATGTCATCGGCACCGGTGAAGTACAGGCCGAACATCGCAGCACCCGCCTGGGTGGTCACGAAGGGGATGCCGGCGGCGTCGGCGCGCTCCTGCAGGCCTTGCAGCATGCGGGTGGTGTAGGTGGTCAGCTCGTCGTGGAAACCGGGGCGACTGATCAGGCGCAAGGTGGTCAGGCCGGCCGCCATGGCCAGCGGGTTGCCCGACAGCGTGCCGGCCTGGTAGACCGGGCCGAGCGGGGAAATCTGCTCCATGATCTGCCGCTTGCCGCCGAAGGCGCCTACCGGCATGCCGCCGCCGATGATCTTGCCGAAGGTCGACAGGTCCGGGGTGATGCCGTAGTGCGCCTGGGCGCCGCCCAGGGCGACACGGAAGCCGGTCATCACTTCGTCGAAGATCAGCACTACGCCGTGTTTGTCACACAGGCTGCGCAGGCCTTCCAGGAAGCCTGGAGCCGGCGGGACGCAGTTCATGTTGCCGGCGACCGGCTCGACGATGATGCAGGCCACGTCCTTGCCGACTTCGGCCAGGGTCTTCTCGACGGCGGCGATGTCGTTGTAGGGCAGGGTCAGGGTGTGCTTGGCGAAGGCTGCCGGCACGCCGGGGGAGTTCGGTACGCCGAAGGTCAGGGCGCCGGAGCCGGCTTTCACCAGCAGGCTGTCGGAGTGGCCGTGGTAGCAGCCCTCGAACTTGATGATGCTGTCGCGGCCGGTGTAGCCACGGGCCAGGCGGATGGCGCTCATGGTGGCTTCGGTGCCGGAGCTGACCATGCGAACCAGGTCCATGGACGGAACCAGGGAGCAGACCAGGTCGGCCATTTCCACTTCCAGCGCGGTCGGCGCGCCGTAGGACAGGCCGTGCTCGAGCTGCTTGCGCACGGCGTCGAGGACGTCCGGATGGCTGTGGCCAAGGATCATCGGGCCCCAGGAGCCGACGTAGTCGACGTAGCGCTTGTCATCCTCGTCCACCACGTAGGCACCTTCCGCGTGCTTGAAGAACAGCGGGGTGCCGCCGACGCTCTTGAACGCGCGCACCGGCGAGTTCACGCCACCGGGGATGTGTTTCTGGGCATTGGCGAAAAGCGTTTCGGAACGGGACATGGTGTACCTCGCGAAGCTGTGAAGGGCTGGGCGCTTGGCGCTCAGCGGGTTTCGAAGAGTTGGCTGAAGGCGCGGGCGCGCTGTTCGACTTCGGCCGGGGTGTCGGCGGCGAACAGGGCGTGGATCACGGCGATCATGTCGGCGCCACGGGCGATCAGCTCGGGTGCGTTATCCAGGGTCACACCGCCGATGGCCACCAGCGGTACGTTGAAGCGGGCCTTGGCCTGCTCCAGCAGTTCGACGCTGGCAGCGGAGGCGCCGGGTTTGGTCTGGGAGGCGAAGAAGCGGCCGAAGGCGACGTAGCTGGCGCCCTCGGCGATGGCTTTCTCGGCCAGGTCGAGGCTGGCGTGGCAGGTGCCGCCGATGACGGCGTCGCGGCCGAGCAGGGCGCGGGCGGCGGCCAGCGAGCCGTCGGTCTGCCCCAGGTGCACGCTGACGCCCAGGCGCGCGGCCAGTTCGGCGTCATCGTTGATCAGCAGCGTGGCGCCGTAGCGCGCGCACAGCTCGCGCAGGGCCTCGGCCTCGCGCAGGCGGCGCGAGGCGTCGTCGGACTTGTCGCGGTACTGCAGCAGTTTGGCGCCGCCCTTCAGGGCGGCTTCGACGTAGGGCAGCAGGCGGCCGCCGTCGAGCAGCTGGCTGTCGGTGATGGCGTAAAGTCCGCGCAGTTTCATCAGTGCCTCGATCTTCGTGCGATTGATCAGTGAATCAGTTGCAATAGTCCAGCGGCAGGCGGCGTGGCACGTACTGGCCGTGGCCGGGCGCTTCCGCATCGCGCAGGGTGCGCCAGGTGTAGTCCAGGGCGCTGCGTACCGCGCTCACCAGTTCCTCGCCCAGGGCCAGGCGGCCGGCGAGGGTGCTCGCCAGGGTGCAGCCCGAACCGTGGTAGCTGCCGGGCAGGCGCTGGCAGGTGAAGGTGTGGCGCTGGCCGTCGCGGGTGTAGAGGCGATTGTGCACCTCGGTCTCGTCACCATGGCCGCCGGTGATCAGCAGGGTCTGGATATAGGGCAGCAGCTTGTCGGCGCACTCGTCCGCGGTGCCCTCGGGCAGTTCGGCGAGGATGCGCGCTTCAGGCAGGTTGGGTGTAGCCACTGCGGCAATCGGCAGCAGGCGTTCGCGCATGGCGTAGCCGACGTCGTCCTTGCCCAGCGAACCGCCGCCGCCGGCGCGCAGCACCGGGTCGCAGACCAGCGGGATGCCTGGCAGGGACTGCATGATCTCGACGACCGTGTCGACCATCTGCACCGAGCCGAGCATGCCCAGCTTGACCGCGGCCACCGGCAGGTCGGCGATCACGGCGTTGGCCTGGGCCAGCACCCACTCGCGGTCGAGCACGCGGAAGTCGGAAACGTTGACGGTATCCTGAACGGTCAGCGCGGTGACGGTCGGCGCCGCGTGGCAGCCTTGGGCGATCAGGGCTTCGATATCGGCCTGCAGGCCGGCACCGCCACTGGGATCGTGGCCGGACAGGCAGAGCACTACGGGACGGGAGGCAGGTGTTTTCATGGCGCGGGAGCTTATCACCAAATCGCGGCACTGAGCTGACCGAACGGTCCAATGCGCATCGCCCGGCCAGGTCCTGCCCGGATGGTCGAATGCCACGTGGCACAAGGCCTGTGCTAGAGTTCGCCGATTCCAACACAACGCCTCCACGGCGCGCCAAAGCAGGAGATGGGGATCTCCGGCGCGGTTGTCGGCGGCACTGCGGGGCACCATGCGGCACTGGCTGATCTTCCTGATCCTTCTCATCCTCTCGCCAGTGGCGAGCGCCATCAGCTTCGACGAGCACGTCGGACAGCTGCCCCTGGGGCGGGCGATGGATGTCTTCGAGGACGTGCGCGGCACGGCCGATATCGCCGAGATCAGCTCGCCGGCGCTGGCCGCCAGCTTCCGCCACCATGAGCGCGACGTGCTCAATGCCGGCTATTCGCGCTCGGTGTTCTGGCTGCGCCTGGACCTGGACTACCAGCCCAAGGCCTCGAACGATCCGGCCAACTGGCTGCTGGAGCTGGCCTACCCGCCGCTGGACAAGCTCGACCTGTACCTGCCCGACGGCCAGGGCGGCTTCAAGCTGACCCAGCGCACCGGCGATACGCTGCCGTTCGACAGCCGGCCGATTCGCCAGAACAACTACCTGTTCGACCTCAAGCTGGAGCCGGGCAAGCCGCTGCGCGTCTACCTGCGCCTGGAAAGCCAGGGCTCGATCCAGGCACCGCTGACGCTCTGGTCGTCCAAGGCCTACCTGGAGGAGCAGCCGCAGCGCATCTATGTGCTGGGCATCATCTATGGCGTGCTGCTGGTGATGCTGATCTACAACCTGTTCATCTTTCTCAGCGTCCGCGACACCAGCTACCTGTATTACATCCTTTATATAGCTTCGTTCGGCTTCTACCAGATCTCGGTCAACGGCGCGGGTATCGAGTACTTCTGGCCCGACAACCCCTGGTGGGCCAATGCTGCCACGCCGTTCCTGATCGGCTCGGCCGGCCTGTTCGGCTGTCAGTTCGCCCGCAGCTTCCTGCACACCCGCGAGCACAGCCTGTGGATCGACCGCATCCTGCGCGTGCTGATGGGTGTCGGCGCGCTGGTGATGGTGCTGGCGCTCACCGTCAGCTACGCCATTGCCCTGCGGCTGGCCACCTACCTGGCGCTGGCGTTCACCGTGGTCATCTTCACCGCCGGCATCGTCGCCTGGCTGCGCGGCATGCGCGTGGCGCGCTATTTCATCTTTGCTTGGAGCGCCTTCCTGCTCGGCGGAATCATCAACACGCTGATGGTGCTGGGCTTCCTGCCGAACATCTTCCTCACCATGTACGCCAGCCAGATCGGTTCGGCGCTGGAGGTCGGCCTGCTGTCCCTGGCGCTGGCGGACCGCATCAACGCCATGAAGGAAGAGCGCACGCGTATCCTCCAGGAAACCAGTCGCAAGCTGGAGCAGTTGAACCTGGAGCTGGCCAGCAGCAACCGCCTGAAGGATGAATTCCTCGCCACCGTCACCCACGAGCTGCGTACGCCCATGAGCGGGGTGATCGGTTCGCTGGAGCTTATGCAGACGGTGCCCATGGACGTCGAGCTGACCCAGTACCACAAGACCGCCACTGGTTCGGCGCGCGACATGATGCGCATGGTCAACGACATCCTCGCGCTGATCGAACTGCAGGCCGGCAAGCTCTACCCGCGCCGCGAGCCGTTCAGTCTGCGCGGCCTGTGCGATGGCCTGCGCGCGCAATACGCCCCGCGTGCCGAAGAGCGCGGGCTGCGCTTCGTCCTGCAGCTGGACGAGAGTCTGCCCGACACTCTCGAAGGCGATGCCGGCAAGCTGACCCAGGCGCTGGGCTACCTGATCGACAATGCCATCAAGTTCACCCACCAGGGTGGCGTGTACCTGCGGGTTGGCGGTGTTCCGAACACTGAAGGGCTGGCGCTGCGCGTTGAAGTGCAGGACAGCGGTATCGGCTTCTCTACTCCGCCGGACGGCGCGCTCTACCAGCGTTTCTTCCAGCTCGACGGATCGCTGACTCGCGAGTACGGCGGTCTCGGTATTGGTCTGGCGCTGACCCGCAAGCTGGTCGCGCTGCTGGGCGGCACGCTGACCCACGAATCCGTGCCGGGGCAGGGCAGTCGCTTCGCCCTGGAGCTGCAGGTCGGCCAGCCGGTGCAGAGCATTGCCCCGCCGCCCCGTCGCGCGGGCGGCCAGGTGCTGCGCAGCCCGGACCAGTGCACCGTGCTGGTGGTGGAAGACAATGCCATCAACCAGTTGGTGATCCGCGGCATGCTGCTCAAGCTCGGTTATCGCGTCCGTACGGCCGACAACGGTGCCGAAGCCATCGAGCTGCTGCGGCGAGAGGCCGTCGACTCCGTGCTGCTGGATTGCCAGATGCCTGTGATGGATGGCTTTGCTACCTGCCGGGCGATCCGCACATTGCCGCGCTGCGCCGACCTGCCGGTGCTGGCGATCACCGCCCATAGCCATAGCGGCGACCGCGAGCGCTGCCTCGCCGCGGGGATGAGCGACTACATGGCCAAGCCGGTGAAGTTCGAGGAGCTGCAGGCGCTGTTGCACGACTGGCTGCTGTGCCAGCCGGCGCTGCCGAGCCACGCCTGAGGCGCCAGCCTGTAGGAGCGGGCCATGCCCGCGATCGCGCGCATGGCGCGCTCCTGCAGGGGAGCGTTCGCTTCTCCGGACCAAAGAAAAAACGCCGCGATCCCTTTCGGTATCGCGGCGTTTCTTCTTTAGCGGGCGCTCAGGTTCAGACCTTGACGACCCAGCCTTCCGGGCCTTTCACGTCACCCTTCTGGATGCCGGTCAGCTCTTCGTAGAGGCGACGGGTCACCGGGCCGACGTCTTCGCGGCTGAAGAACACGTGCAGGTTGTCCTTGTACTGGATGCCGCCGATCGGGGTGATCACCGCCGCGGTACCGCAGGCGCCGGCTTCCTTGAGGCGGGCCAGGTCGTCGATCTGCACGTCGCCTTCGACCACTTTCAGGCCCAGGCGCTGTTCGGCCAGCTGCATCAGCGACAGGCGGGTGATGCCCGGCAGTACCGAGCTGGAGCGCGGGGTGACGAACTCGTTGTCGTGGGTGATGGCGAAGAAGTTGGCCGAGCCCACTTCCTCGATGCGGCTGTGGGTGGCCGGGTCGAGGTAGATGCAGTCGGCGAACCCGTCTTTCTTGGCCTGGGCGCCCGGCATCAGGCTGGCGGCGTAGTTGCCACCGACCTTGGCGGCGCCGGTGCCGTTGGGAGCGGCGCGGTCGTAGGTGGAGATCACGAAGTCATGGGGCTTCATGCCGCCCTTGAAGTAGGCGCCGACCGGGATGCAGAACACCGAGAAGATGAACTCCGGAGCCGGGCGCACGCCGATGTTGTCGCCAACGCCGATCACGAACGGGCGCAGGTACAGCGCACCGCCGGAACCGTACGGGGGGATGAAGCGCTCGTTGGCGCGCACGACCTGCTTGCAGGCCTCGATGAACTGCGCCTCGGACACCTGTGGCATCAGTACGCGGGCACAGCTGCGGGCCATGCGCGCGGCGTTCTGGTCCGGGCGGAACAGGTTGATCGAGCCGTCCTTGCAGCGGTAGGCCTTCAGGCCTTCGAAGCACTGCTGGCCGTAGTGCAGGGCGGAGGAGCCCTCGCTGATGTGCAGGGTGTTGTCTTCGGTCAGCTTGCCGTCGTCCCACAGACCATCGCGCCAGTGGGAGATGTAGCGGAAGTCGGTCTTGATGTAATCGAATCCGAGCGTGCCCCAATCGATGTCTTTCTGTTCCATGGTTGCCTCATTCAATGGGATTACCTGCGGCTGCCGCGAGCCATGCAAGGCCGGCGAGCATCCGGGCAGAGGGTTTGGCGGGCTCTGGCGGCGGGCTGCCCGGATCGCACAGGGATTCGGGCTTGCGGCGGGAACGGTGTTCTCCGCGGGATGGTCACCGCCAGGACTCCATCAAGACTTGCCATGATACCGGCGATAGTCGCGGCTGTGGGCACCTGGCGGCGAATATCGCTGCCATCAGTCGCATCGGGAATGTAGCGACGCGGGAGCTGGCGCGCGGGGGTTCGTTGTGCGGTTTTACGTCAGCTCCGCTGGTTTCGTTGAAATCATCCATTCACATGAATGTCATTTCATATGATGAATGGTTGTTGGCTTATTCTGTAGGGCCGGTCTGCGGGAACAGCGAGCGGCTGATGAAGCGGGCCGTCTCGTGCAGGCTGGCGCCGATCTGCTCCAGCTTCTCGCGGTCGTGCTGGGCGCTGATGCCGATGCCGGAGATCACGAAGCGTGGCTGCCGGTCGTGATCGGTGATCGCGCTGGCGACCATGCTGACGCCGCGGTACAGGTGGTCCTGGTCAATGGCCCAGCCTTGCTCCAGGGCGTCGCGAGCGTCGCGCTGGTACTCCTCGAAGCTGGGCGGGGTCTCCCAGCGCACGCGGGTCAGGCGGCGGCGCAGTTCATCCTCGGGAAGATTGCGCAGGCCGGCAATGCAGCGTCCGGCGGCGCCCACCAGTTCCGGTAGGCGCGAGCCCACGGCGACGTTGACGTGCGCCACAGTCGGGGCGGACACCGCGATCACGCGGATGTGCGCATCGTCGGTGACCTGCCACAGGGTGATCAGGATGTTGTGGCTGGTGCTCAGGCGCTCCAGCTCCGGCTGGATCAGGTCGGCGTAGCTGCGGCCGATGAAGCTCACTGCCAGCTCCGACAGGCCCAGGCCCAGGCGATAGGTCTTGGTTTCGTTGTCGAACGAGGTCAGTTGCTCGTTGCTCAGCGTGCGCAGGATATTGAAGGTGGTGCTCGGGCTGATGCCGGTGGCGCGGGCGATGGCAGTCGCGCCCTCGGGGCCTTCGGCGTTGGCCAGGTGCCGCAGGATCTGGATGGCGTTCACCACGGCGCCGACATCCTTGGCGTTGCCGGTACGTTTGCTGCTGGCTTCTTCGACGGTCTTTTCAGTGGTCATATTCTGTATTCTGATTGACATTCAGTATTGTGAATGTATTCTGACCCTGCGACGCCTGCAACGGCTTCCGTGAAGCTGGCTTGGCATGGGCGGTAACGCACTTTGCAACAAAGGCAGAACAAGAACAAAGGAGAAACCTCGATGGTGGATTTCCCCGACCGCAACATGCCAGGGCCGGAGGCGCAGTACCTCGCCTTCCTCGCCCAGGGTCGCTTCATGTTGCAGCGCAGCGCCTCCACCGGCCAGCACGTGTTCTACCCGCGCACCCAGGTGCCCGGCAGCGGCGAAACGGACCTGGAATGGGTTCCCGCCAGTGGCCTGGGCACTCTTTATGCCCTGACCGTCAATCGCGCCCGCAGCGGTGACTACAACGTCGCGCTGGTCGACCTCGACGAAGGTGTACGCATGATGTCGCGCATCGAAGGCCATCTCAGCCTGCCCATCGGCACCCGCCTCAAGGCGCGCATCGCCCAGCAGGACAGCGGCGCCGTCGTGGTCTTCGAGCCGCTGGCGGAGGTGCAGCCATGAGCCAGGTCCTGCGCGGCAAGACCGCCATCGTCGGCATTGGCAGCGCCGGTATCGGCGAGGCCCACGGCTACAGCGCCATGGAACTGCTCGGCCAGGCCTCGATGAAGGCCATCGCCGATGCCGGGCTTGCGCTCTCGGACATCGACGCGGTGTTCTCGGCTACCAGTTCCCACGCCTTCCCGACTCTCTCGGTCTGCGAATACCTCGGCATCAAGCCGAAATTCGTCGACGGCACCAACGTCGGCGGCTCCAGCTTCGAGTTGCACCTGCTGCAGGCGACACTGGCCCTGGAGGCCGGCCTGTGTGATGCGGCGCTGATCTGCTACGGCTCCAACCAGCGCACCGCTGGCGGCAAGCTGGTGTCGATGAGCGAGCCTCAGTGGCACGAGACGCCTTACCAGCCGCGCCACCCGATCACCGCCTATGCGCTGGCCGCCAGTCGGCACATGCATCAATACGGCACCACCCGCGAGCACCTGGCCGAAGTAGCCATGGCCGCGCGCGGCTGGGCCAACCTCAACCCCGAAGCCTTCGCCCGTGGCCCGCTGAGCATCGATGACGTGCTCGCCGCGCGGATGGTCAGTGATCCGCTGAGCAAGGCCGACTGCTGTCTGGTCACCGATGGCGGCGGCGCCTGCGTGATGGTGCGTGCTGACCGCGCGCGGGACTTGCCCAAGGCGCCGATCTACTTCCTCGGCGCGGCCGGCGCGCAATGGCACCGCTCCATCGTTGCCATGCCCGACCTCACTGTCACCGCCGCATCCGAGAGTGGGCCGCGCGCCATGCAGATGGCCGGGGTGAAGCACTCGGACATCGATCTGGTGATGGTCTACGACGCCTTCACCATCAACACCCTCCTGTTCCTCGAAGACCTCGGCTTCTGCCCGAAGGGCGAGGGCGGCCGCTTCGTCCAGGGCGGGCGCATTGCCCCCGGCGGCGAGCTGGCGGTGAACACCAACGGTGGCGGGTTGTCCTGTGTGCATCCGGGCATGTACGGCATGTTCCTGATCATCGAGGCAGTCACCCAGCTGCGCCGACAGGCCGGTGAACGCCAGCTGAAGAAAGCCGACGTGGCGCTGCTGCACGGCAACGGCGGCACGCTGTCCAGCCAGGTTACTGCGCTGCTCGGCACCCAGAACGTGCTCTGAGATTTGGGTTCGACGCTCCCGGTGGCCGTTGCAGACGGCCCGCCGTGGACGCGTTCGCCCTCGCGCCGGCACGCCAGCGTCCGGCACCCGTCAATGGTTCAGGTGGAATGTCATGTCACTGAGTCACTTGCAACAGTCAGGATTCTCCAGCCTCACTCCGCTGATCCAGCCGCGCTCGGTCGCGGTGGTCGGCGCCTCCAGCGACCCGCACCGCATCGGCGGTCGCCCCATCGCCTACATGCTGCGCAACGGCTTCACGGGCCGCATCCTGCCGGTGAACCCCAACCGCACCGAGATCCAGGGCCTGCCGGCCTACGCCAGCGTTGATGCGCTGCCCGAGGCGCCGGACGTGGCCATCATCGCGGTGCCCGCGCCGCAGGTGCTGGAGACCGTCCAGGCGCTGGGCCGCAAGGGTGCGCGCAGCGCCATCGTGTTCTCCTCCGGCTTCAGCGAAGTCGGTGAGGAGGGCGTGGCCATGCAGGACGCCATAGTCGAAGCCGCCCGCGCCGCCAACATGCGCCTGCTGGGGCCGAACGCGCTGGGCGTGTTCAATGCCAACCTGGGCTACTACGCCTTCTTCTCTACCAGCCTGGAGCGCGGCATTCCGCTGGCCGGGCGGGTCGGCATCGCCACCCAGTCCGGCGCCTACGGTGCGCACCTGCTCGGCCTGTCGCGGCAGCGTGGGCTGGGTACGCCGATCTGCGTCGCCACCGGCAACGAAGCCGACGTCACCCTGGGCGACGCTATCGGCTGGCTGGTCGAATCGCCGGAGGTCGACGTGGTGATGGCCTACGCCGAATCCATCCGCAACGTCGACAGTTTCCTCGCCGCCCTGGAAGCGGCCCATCGCGCCGGCAAGCCGGTGATCCTGCACAAGGTCGGGCGCAGCGAGCTGGGCGGCCGCGCGGCCATGTCCCACACCGCCTCCCTGGCGGGCGACGACAAGGTGCTCGACGCGGTGCTGGCCGACTACGCGGTGGTCCGCACACGTACTACCGAGGAACTGGTGGACATCGCCTACCTCGCCACGCAGCGCATCTACCCGGTGAACAACAGCCTGGGGATGATCACCGTCAGCGGTGGTGCCGGCATCATCGTCAGCGACGCCGCCGAGGACTTCGGCCTGCCCATGCCGCCGATGCCCGAAGCGGCCCAGGCGCGCCTGAAACAGCGCCTGCACTATGCCTCACCGCTCAACCCGGTGGACTGCACCGCCCAGGCGCTGAATGACTTGAGCCTGGTCCACGACTTCACCGAATCCATGGTGGTGGACGGTGGCTACCGTTCGCTGATCGCCTTCTTCACCCAGGCCGGCACCGCCGCTTCCATTGGTCCGCGTCTGGCCGAGCAGTTCGCGCGTATCAAGGCCGATCATCCGGACCGCCTGTTCGTGGTGTCGGTGATGGGCGAGGGCGAGGAGCTGGCGCCGTACCAGAAGGCTGGCTTCGCTCTGTTCGAAGACCCGACCCGTGCGGTGCGCGCCATCCAGGCCATGGGCCAGCTGGGCGAGGCCTTCGCCCGACCGCTGCGCAGTATTCCTTCGCCCGGCGGTGTGGAGCTGCCGGCCAGCACGCCCGGCGAGGCCGAAGCCAAACAACTGCTGGCCCGCGCCGGCATCGAATCGGCGCCCGAGCGGGTGCTGAAGAGTGCGGCGGAAGCTGCTGCTTTCGCTGAGCAGATCGGCTTCCCGGTGGTGCTGAAAATCGCCTCGGCGGACATCCTGCACAAATCGGAAATCGGTGGCGTGCTGCTCAATGTGGACAGCGCCCAGGCTGTGCGCGAGGGCTATGAGCTGTTGCTGCAACGCGCTGCCGAACATGCGCCGAGTGCTCGCCTGGACGGCGTGCTGGTGGCCCGTCAGCTGCAGGGCGGCGTGGAGTGTTTCATGGGCATCCAGCGCGACCCGCAGTTCGGTCCGGTGGCCGTGTTCGGCCTCGGCGGCATCTTCGTCGAAGTCCTCAAGGACGTGGTGTTCCGTCGCTGCCCGTTCGGCGTCGAAGAGGCCGAACAGATGATCCGCAGCATCAAGGGCGCGCCGCTGCTGCTGGGCGCACGGGGGCGTCCGGTGACCGACATCAAGGCGCTGTCGCGGGTGCTCGCACAGCTCTCGCAGTTCGCCGCCGAGGCTGGCCCGCGCCTGCGCTCGGTGGACCTCAACCCGGTCTTCGCCATGCCCGAGGGGCAGGGCGCCTGGGCCGCCGATGCGGTGCTGGAAGTGGAGGAGGTGGCCCATGGCGCTGAATCCTGAGCACCTGCTGAACTACCCGATCCCCGAGGTTCGGCAGCGCTTCAGCCGCCACGACAGCGCCTTCTATGCGCTGTCCGTGGGGCTGGGCGCAGACCCGATGGACGAGCACCAACTCATCTTCGTCGACGCCAACCGCGACCTCCAGGCGCTGCCCTGCATGGCCGTGGTGCTCGGTCACCCCGGCTTCTGGCTGGGCAACCCGGACACCGGCGTGGACGCCCTGCGTCTGGTTCACGGCGAGCAGAGCATCCAATGGCTCAAGCCGCTGCCGGTGGAGGGAGAAGTGATTGGCCGCACCCGTGTCACCGGGCTTGTGGACAAGGGCGCCGGCAAGGGCGCGCTGCTCTACAGCGAGAAGGTCGTCAGCGATGCGCAGAGCGGCGAGGTGCTGGCGATCGCCCGTGGCACCACCTTCCTGCGCGGGGACGGCGGCTTCGGTGGCGACAGCCAGTCGCTGAGCCAGCCGCACCGTCTGCCCGAACAGGCGCCGGACCTGGTCATCGACCTGCCGACACGCCCCGAACAGGCGCTGCATTACCGCCTCAATGGCGACGATAACCCGATCCACGCCAGCCCTGCGGCGGCCGCCCGTGGTGGTTTCCCGCGGCCGATCCTGCATGGCCTGTGCACCCTCGGCGTGGCCTTCCACGCGCTGCTGCGCGGTTACGCCGACTACCGCGCGGAGCGCTTCGCCCACTTGCAGGTGCGCTTCTCCGCACCGGTGTTCCCCGGCGAAACGCTGCGCACTGAAATCTGGAACGACGGCTCCTTCCGCACCCGCGTCGTCGAACGCGACGTGGTGGTACTGGACAACGGCCGCGTGTGCCTCACCCCGGACAGTGGAGAACCAGCCGGGATGGCCTAGCGCGAAGACGACCTCAACTCACCTGCGAGAACAACAACAATGAACGCATCCGACAGCTTGGCCCAGGGCTCCGCGATACCGCGGCGGACCCTGGTGATCGCCTTCTTCTTCTGCTTCCTGGGTCTGCTCGCCGACGGCGCCGACCTGATGTTCCTCGCCTACAGCCTGAACAGCCTCAAGGCCGAGTTCGGCCTGTCCAACTTCGAGGCAGGTTCCTTGGGCAGCGTCACCCTGGCCGGCATGGCCATCGGCGGCATCTATGGTGGCTGGGCGTGCGACCGCTTCGGTCGGGTGCGCGTGGTGACCTGGACCATCCTGGTGTTCTCCGTCGGCACCGCGTTGCTGGGGCTGGCGCACAACTACTGGGCCTTCGCGCTGATCCGCTTCGTTTCTTCGCTGGGCCTGGGCTCGCTGTTCGTCGCCTGCAACATCCTGATGTCCGAGTTCGTCTCCGCCAAGTACCGCACCACCATCCTGGCGACCATGCAGGCTGGCTGGACCGTGGGCTACCTCGTGGCGACCGTGCTCGCCGGCCAGATCATCCCGGACTACGGCTGGCGTGCGCTGTTCTTCACCGCCATCGGCGCGGCGCTGATCTGCCTGGCGCTGCGGCCCTGGGTGCCGGAGTCGCCGTCGTGGCTGGCGGCTCGCGCGCAACGGGCGCAGCAGCGTGCTGCCGGCGCTGCCCGCCAGGCGGCCAGCAGCGGCGGTATGCGTCAGTTGCTGGTCGACCCGGCCACCCGGCGCATGTTCGTGCTCTGGAGCCTCACCTCGTGCTTCCTGCTGTTCGGCTACTACGGCACCAACAACTGGATGCCCTCGTACCTGGAAAGCGAGCTGGGCATGAACTTCAAGTCCATGACCGGCTACATGGTCGGCACCTATACCGCGATGATCCTCGGCAAAGTGCTCGCCGGGATCGCCTCGGACCGCTTCGGCCGCCGCGCCACCTTCGCCGCCGGCGCCATCGGCACCGCCATCTTCATGCCGGTGATCGTGTTCTGGCACACGCCGGACAACATCGTCTGGATCCTCGCCCTGTTCGGCTTCATCTACGGCGTACCGGTGGGCGTGCTGGCCACCTACATGACCGAAAGCTTCTCCACCCAGGTGCGCGGTGCTGCCGTGGGTACTTCCTACAACCTCGGCCGCATCGGCGCGGCAGTGGCCCCGGCGGCCATCGGCCTGCTGGCCTCCCACGTATCCATCGGCGCGGGCTTCCTGGTGATGGGCATCACCTACGTCATCACCGGCCTGATCCCGGCGCTGATGATCCCCAACCGGCTGTACGACCCGAACCGCGAGGCGCGCACGGCGCAGCCCAGCACCCCCGCGCGCGCGTCGACGCACAGCACTGCCCGCCCGCTGGGCCAACCCGTCACGGAGGAAAGCCTGCGATGACCGATCTCACCTGCGTCGCCAACGCGCCCGGGCCGGACATGTTCCCCCGCGATCGATACACCTTCCAGGAGTTCCTCGGCCTGGAGCGCTGGATCGACGGCGATGTCGTGCGGGTACGCCTGCGCCACCGCCCGGAGCTGATGAACTACATCGACAGCTTCCATGGCGGTGTGCTGATGAGCGTGCTCGACGCCGCCATGGCCGGGGCGATCCGCGCGCAGATGCCGGGCTGCTCGATGGTCACCATCGACATGGCCACCCACTTCATGGGCAGCACCCGCGGCGAAATCAACGCGGTCGGCCGGCTGCTCAAGCGCACCCGCACGCTGTGCTTCTGCGCGGCGGATATCTACGACGAGGCCGGCGAGCTGATCGCCAGCGCCACCGGCAGTTTCAAGTACCGGCCCGCGGCGGCCGGAGCTGTTCAACCGACACGGGAATGATGAAATGACCGACCACACCGCGATGGCCGAGGAACGCGAAGAGCGCCTGCGGCTGATCCGTGACAGCGCCGCCTCCCTGGTTCCGCGTGGCGGCGACCTGGGCCGGGTGCGCCGCCTGCGCTTCCAGCAGGCGGGCGTGGACCGCGACGCCTGGGGCGAAGTCTGCGCCATGGGCTGGCCGGGCCTGCGCCTCGCCGAAGAGCTGGGCGGCAGCGGCCTGGGCATGGCCGAGTACACCGCGCTGCTGGAAGAACTCGGGCGCGGCCTGCTGCCCGAGCCGCTGATCGAGGCGAGCCTGGTCGCTCCGTTGCTGCCGGCTGACGAGCGCGACGCACTGCTGGCCGGTGAGCAGCTGATCCTGCCCGCCGGAATCGGCTACGAGGCGGGAGCTGCCTTGCCGGTACTGCGCGACGGCCAGCTGCGTGGCGAGATCGCCCATGTGGCCCTGGGCGCTGCGGCCGATGCCTGGCTGGTCGCCTGCAACGCCGGTCTTGCGTTGGTGCAGCGCAATGCCGAGGGATTGAGCGTTCACCAGGAACCGACGCAGGACGGCGGCCACCTGGCGCGCCTGCGCTTCGATGGCACGCCCGCGCAGCTCGTCGAAGGCGCGCCCGCGGCGCTCGATGAGTCGGCACTGGCTTGCGCTGCCTACCTGGTGGGGCTGATGGATGCGGCCTTCGAACAGACCCGCGACTACCTCGGTGTACGCCGCCAGTTCGGCCGCGAGATCGGCAGCTTCCAGTCGCTGCAGCACCGCATGGTCGACCTCAAGCTGCAGATCGAACTGGCCCGCGCCATCGTCGGCGAAGCAGCCACCGCGCTGGACGAAGGCGCGCCGACTGCGCAGGTACAGCGGCTGGTGTCCACCGCCAAGGTGCGCGCGGCAGAAGCGGCGATGCTGGTCACTCGCCAGGCGATCCAGCTGCACGGCGGCATCGGCTACACCGATGAGGCCGACATCGGCCTGTTCCTGCGCCGCGCCATGGTGCTGCTCAACAGCCAGGGCTCGCTGGCCTTCCACCGGGCGCGCTACATCGCCCTGCTGCATGCGGAGGTGGCGTGATGAGCGAGATGCTGCTGCAGGAAAGCCATGGCTCGGTGCGCCTGCTGCGCTTCAACAATCCGGCGCGGCGCAACGCACTGTCCCCCGCGCTTCGTGCCGAGTTGCTCGAAGCACTGCGTGAAGCGGACGCTGATCCTGCCGTGCGCAGCGTGGTCCTCACCGGCTCGGCGGAAGTCTTCAGCGCCGGCGGCGATCTCAGCGACATGCACGTCACCGACCTGAACGCCGGCCGCGTGCGCATGCAGAAGAACGCCGACCTGATCCGCCAGATGCTGCGCATGGGCAAGCCGATCATCGCCGCCATCGAAGGCTGGGCGGTGGGTGCCGGGCTGTCGGTGGCACTGGCCTGCGACAGCCTGGTGTGCGGCGGTACAGCACGTTTCGCCGCCGGCTTCGGCAAGGTCGGGCTGATCGCCGACCTCGGCCAGCTGCACACCCTGCCGGCCCGTATCGGCATCGGTCGCGCCCGGCAGGTGCTGATGTTCGGCCAGGTGATCGAAGCCGAGGAAGCGCTGCGCATTGGCCTGGTGGATCAGCTCTGCGCACCGGGTGCCGCGCTGGATGCCGCGTTGACACTGGCCGCAAAGGTCGAGCAACAGGCGCCGCTGGCGCTGGCGCTGACCAAGGCATTGCTGGCCGATGGCCTGGAACTGCTGCTTGAGCGCGAAGGCGATTTCCAGAGCCAGCTGTTCCTCAGCGCCGACCACGCCGAAGGCAAGGCGGCTTTCCTCGAAAAACGTTCCCCGAATTTCCGGGGCCAGTAATCAAGAGAGCAGTGACATGACCGATTACAACGCCCTGGGCGATGACGAATTCCGCCGGCTGGTGCGCGACTGGGTCGCCGCCAACTACCCGCAGCGCATCCGCAACCCGGCCCATCGCCTGGGCCGCGACGACACCTGGGAGTGGTACCAGGCGCTGTCGCAGCAGGGCTGGCTGTGCCCCGGCTGGCCGGTGCAGCACGGCGGCATGGGGCTGTCCGCCGGCAAGCAGCTGATCATGATCGAGGAGATGGAAAACTACGGTTGCGCGCGCTTGCCCGACAGCGGCATCACCATGCTCGGCCCGCTGCTGATTCGCTACGGCACCGACGCCCAGCGCGAGCGTTTCCTGCCGCGCATCCTGAGTGGCGAGGACATCTGGTGCCAGGGCTACAGCGAACCCAACGCCGGTTCCGACCTGGCCAGCCTGCGTACCGAAGCGGTGCTGCGTGACGGCGAGTGGGTGATCAACGGCCAGAAGACCTGGACCACCATGGGCACCGAGGCCAACTGGATCTTCGTGCTGGCGCACACCGAGCGGAGCGCCAAGGCGCAGCAGGGCATCAGCTTCCTGCTGGTGCCGATGGACAGCCCCGGCGTCGAGGTGCGGCCGATCCTCAACCTCGAATTGCAGGGCGAGTTCTGCGAGGTGTTCTTCAACGACGTGCGCGTGCCGGAAGAGAACCTCGTCGGCGCAGTCAACCATGGCTGGGGCATGGCCAAGGCGCTGCTGGGCTTCGAGCGCATCTTCCTCGGCTCGCCGAAGCAGGCCACCTTCGCCCTCGAACGGCTGGTGCGCCTGGCCCGTCACCAGGGCCTGTGGGACGACCCGGTGTTCTCCCAGCGCTTCGCCGCGCTGAGCATGGACCTGGACTGCCACAAGGCGCTGTACGAGCGCTTCGCCGAACGCCTGCGGCGCGGCGAGGAACTGGGCCCTGACGTTTCCCTGCTGAAGATCCACCAGTCCGAGCTGTACCAGCGCATCAGCGAACTGGGGCTGGAGATCGCCGGCCTCGATTCGGCGCTGCTCAATCCCTTCAGCGACGATCCCGAGCTGCACCCGGCGGGCATCTTCATCCAGTCGCGGCCGACCACCATCTACGGCGGCACCAACGAAATCCAGCGCAACATCCTGGCCAAGGCCGTGCTCGGCCTGCCGAGCTGATCTGCGCGCAACCAATTCTCCGATTGAACGAACCGAACAGTAAGGAATCAGCGATGCCCCAACGACTCAACGAAGGCAAGGTAGCGATCGTCACCGGCGCCGGTGGCGGCATCGGCCGCGAGATCGCCCTGGCCCTGGCCGACAGCGGCGCGCGGGTACTGATCAACGATATCGGCGTGTCCCTGCAAGGCGAGGGCGGCTCGGCTTCCCCGGCCGAGGAAACCCTCGGGCTGATCCGCCAGCGCGGCGGCGACGGCGCCATCAACACCGACAGCGTGTCGGACTGGGACAGCGCACGACGCATCGTCTCCAGCGCCATCGACGCCTTCGGCCGCGTCGACATCGTGGTGAACAATGCCGGCATTCTGCGCGACACCATCTTCCACAAGATGAGCGTCGAGGACTGGCTGTCGGTGATCAACGTGCACCTCAATGGCAGCTTCTTCGTCAGCCGCGCTGCCGCCGAACACTTCCGCGCGCAGAACAGTGGCGCCTTCGTGCACATGACCAGTACCTCGGGGCTGATCGGCAACTTCGGCCAGGCCAACTACTCGGCGGCCAAGCTCGGCATCGTCGCCCTGAGCAAGTCCATCGCCCTCGACATGCAGCGCTACAACGTGCGCTCCAACTGCATCGCACCCTTCGCCTGGAGCCGCATGACCGACTCCATCCCGGCCGAGACGCCGGAGCAGAAAGCGCGGGTGGAAAACCTGCAACGCATGACCCCGGACAAGAACGCGCCGCTGGCCGTGTACCTCGCCTCCGACGCTGCCAGCGCGGTCAACGGCCAGGTGTTCGCCGCGCGCAACCACGAGATCTTCCTGATGAGCCAGAGCCGCCCGCTGCGTAGCGTGCACAGCGACAACGGCTGGACCCCGCAGAGCATCGCCGAGCACGGCATGCCGGCATTGCGCGGCAGCTTCATGGACCTGGCGCGCAGCCCGGACGTGTTCTCCTGGGACCCGATCTAACCTTTCGGAGGCAGGCGCATGTTCAAGACCCGATTCACCGAGACCTTCGGCGTGCGGCACCCGATCATGCAGGGCGGCATGCAGTGGGTGGGCCGCGCCGAGATGGCCGCGGCGGTGGCCAATGCCGGTGGGCTGGCGACGCTTTCGGCGCTGACCCAGCCGACCCCGCAGGCGCTGGCCGACGAGATCGCGCGCTGCCGCGAACTCACCGACCAGCCCTTCGGCGTCAACCTCACGCTGTTGCCGACGCAGAAGCCGATCCCCTACGCCGAGTACCGCGCCGCGATCATCGAGGGCGGCATCCGCGTGGTCGAAACCGCCGGCAACAACCCCGGCGAGCACATTGCCGAGTTCCGCCAGCACGGGATCAAGGTCATCCACAAATGCACCGCCGTGCGCCATGCGCTGAAGGCCGAGCAACTGGGGGTGGATGCGGTGTCCATCGACGGCTTCGAGTGCGCCGGCCATCCGGGCGAGGACGACATTCCCGGCCTGGTGCTGCTGCCGGCGGCGGCCAACCGGCTGAGCGTGCCGATCATTGCTTCCGGCGGTTTCGCCGACGGCCGGGGACTGGTGGCGGCGCTGGCGCTGGGGGCCGATGCGATCAACATGGGCACGCGCTTCCTCAGCACCCGCGAATGCCCGATCCACCCGCAGGTCAAGGCGGCGATCCGTGCCGCCGACGAGCGCTCCACCGACGTGATCATGCGTTCGCTGCGCAACAGCGCACGGGTCGCGCGTAACGCCATCAGCCAGGAAGTTCTGGCCATCGAGGCGCGCGGCAACGCCACCTATGCCGACATCGCGGCGCTGGTCAGCGGGTTGCGCGGACGCACGGTCTACGAGCAGGGCGACACCGACCTGGGGATCTGGTCGGCGGGCATGGTCCAGGGCCTGATCGATGACGAACCGACCTGCGAGGAACTGCTGCGCGGCATCGTCGAGCAGGCGCAGGGCCTGATCCGCCAACGACTGGAGGGTTTGCTGATCCAGTGATTTCCGATCTGGCGGCGTAGGAGCAACTGTCTTCTGGGGCTACGTGCCAGGGCTTCCCTCTCCCCCGCCCTCTCCCTGAAGGGAGAGGGAGCTGTCCGTGCCGGCTGACGCGATGGTTTCAGCTTGCGCCGAACGGTCCCCTCGCCCTTCAGGGAGAGGGTTAGGGAGAGGGCCGGATCTCGCACGGAACTCACCAAGGAGCAGCGCCGCCGCCTTCACCTCACCTGACGAAGAGACAACAACAATGAAAAATCTTCCCGTACGGGCGCTCGTGTCGAGCTTCGCCTGCCTGCCCCTGTTCGCCCACGCGGACTTCATCGCGGACAGTAAGGCCAACCTGGAACTGCGCAATTTCTACTTCAACCGCGACTACCGCCAGAGCGGTGCCGCCCAGTCGAAATCCGAGGAGTGGGCGCAGGGTTTCCTGCTGCGCTTCGAGTCGGGCTACACCGAGGGCACGGTCGGCGTGGGCGTCGATGCGCTCGGCCTGTTGGGCATCAAGCTGGACTCCAGCCCCGACCGCACTGGCTCCGGCCTGCTGCCGTACTCGGCCAGCGACAAGCGCGCTGCCGATGACTACAGCGACCTGGGCGTGACTGCCAAGCTGCGTGCATCGAAAAGCACCCTGAAGGTCGGCACCCTGCTGCCGAAGATGCCCGTGGTGCAGTACAACGATACCCGCCTGCACCCGCAGACCTTCCAGGGCGGCCTCGCCGAGATCAACGAGATCGACGGCCTCTCCGCGCAGCTCGGCCAGCTGCGCCAGGTGAAGCAGCGCGATTCGTCCAACGACGAAGACCTGTCGATGACCCGCGGCAACAAGCGCAACATCGTGCTGGGCAGCCACACCAGCAGCGACCGCTTCAACCTCGCCGGTGGCACCTACCGCTGGACCGACAACCTCAGCACCAGCTACCACTACGGCGGCCTGGAGAACTTCTACCGCCAGCATTATCTGAGCCTGGTGCACACCCTGCCCATCGCCAAGGGCCAGTCGTTCAAGTCCGACATCCGCTGGGCGCGCTCCACCGATGATGGCGGCAGCAACGTCGACAACCGTGCGCTCAACGCACTGTTCACCTACCGCATCGGTGGCAGCGGTTTTGGCGTGGGCTACCAGCGCATGTCCGGCGATACCGGCTTCGCTTACCTGTCCGGCACCGACCCGTACCTAACCAACTTCGTGCAGATCGGCGACTTCGCCAACAAGGACGAGCGCTCCTGGCAGGCGCGCTACGACTACGACTTCGCCGGCCTCGGCCTGCCCGGCCTGACCTTCATGACCCGTTACCTGCAGGGCGACCACATCGACTTGCTCAACGGCCAGGGGCGCGGAAAGGAGTGGGAGCGCGACACCGATATCGGCTATGTCATCCAGAACGGTCCACTGAAGAATCTTGGCTTCAAGGTGCGTAACGGCGCCTTCCGCAGTGACTTCGGCAACGATATCGACGAAACGCGGGTCATCGTCAGCTACCAGATGCCGCTCTGGTAGCAGTGACAATGAGCGGTGGCGGTTTGGCCAGAATCGCTCTGCCCGTGGCGGGAATGTCCCTTTCCGCCAAAGCTCTGAACGCATGATTCACTGCTTTTCATGCAGTGAATCAGGATTCAGACCATGGCTTACCGGCAAACCCAGGCCCGCCTGCAAAAGGACGGCGAACAGCGTGAGCGCATCCTCGCGCTGGCGCTGGCGCGGGTTGCCGATGGTGGCTTCGCCGCGCTGACCATGCAGGTCCTGGCGGACGACGCCGGCATTGCCACTGGCAGTCTCTATCGGTACTTCAGCGGCAAGGGCGAACTAGCCGCCGAAGTCTTCGCCCGCGCCAGCCAGCGCGAAGTCGACGCGCTGGGCGCGTTGCTGAAAGCTCCCGGCAGCGCGTCCGAGCGCCTGGACCGTGGTTTGCACCAGTTCGCCGCCCGCGCCTGGGGCAGTCGTCAACTGGCCTTTGCGCTGATCGCCGAACCGGTCGACCCGGAAGTGGACGAGCAACGCCTGATCTACCGCGAAGCCTACGCCGCCCTGTTCGTCACCCTGCTGGAGCAGGGCATTGCCGCTGGCGAATTCCAGCCGCAACCGGTGCAACTGACCGCCGCCTGCCTGGTCGGCGCCATTGCCGAGGCGCTGATCGGCCCGCTCTCGCCACCGGCCCGCGCCGCGCGCGATGCCGGACATTCCAATGTATCGCTGGAGGACGTCAGCGACGCCCTCGTGAACTTCTGCCTGCGCGCCGTCGGGGCGCGCCCATCTGTTCTGCCAACGCCTGCCTCGCCCACCACCGCCACGGAGGACCCGCCATGAGCCTGCACCAGTACGCCGAAACCCACGAAGTGACCAACCAGGTGCCGCCGCTGGACGGTGCCAACCTCTATCGCATCGACCTGCCGCTGCAGGAGTGGGTGCGCCGCTATGGCGGCGGCTTCGCCGAGCAGAAGCTCGACGCTTATGGTGCGCTGGCTGGCGGGCCGCTGATGGCGGCGGGCTTCCTGGCCAACGAGAACAAGCCGGTGTTCAAGTCCCATGACCGTTACGGCCATCGCGTCGACCTGATCGAATTCCACCCGGCCTACCACGAGCTGATGCGCGCCTCCATCGAGGCGGGCATCCTCCAGCCCTGGACCGACCCGCGTGTGGGCGCCCAGGTCGCCCGCGCGGGCCTCAGCTACCTGCACAGCCAGGCCGAAGCCGGCACCGGTTGCCCGCTGACCATGACCTTCGCCAGCGTGCCGGCGATCCGCCTGCAAGCGGACATCGCCGAGAAGTGGCTGCCGAAAATCCTCTCCACCGAATACGACCCGCGCAACCTGCCCATCGAGCAGAAGGCCGGCGCCACCATCGGCATGGCCATGACCGAGAAGCAGGGCGGCACCGACGTCCGTGCCAACACCACCCGTGCCTATCCGGTGGGCATTCCCGGCCCGGGCCAGGCCTACGAACTGGTCGGCCACAAGTGGTTCTGCTCGGCGCCCATGTGCGACGCCTTCCTCACCCTGGCCTACACCGACAAGGGCCTGACCTGCTTCCTGCTGCCTCGCCATCGCCCGGACGGCAGCCGCAACGAGTTCTACATCCAGCGCCTGAAGAACAAGCTGGGCAACTGGTCCAACGCCTCCAGCGAGGTCGAGTACCGTGGCGCGCTGGCCTGGATGGTCGGCGAGGAAGGCCGCGGCGTGCCGACCATCATCGAGATGGTCGCCATGACCCGCTTCGACTGCATGATCGGTTCCAGCTCGCTGATGCGCCAGGCGCTGACCCAGGCCGCACACCACTGCGCCTACCGCCAGGTCGGTGGCCGCGTGCTGGCCGAGCAACCGCTGATGCAGAACGTGCTGGCCGACCTTGCTCTGGAAAGCGAAGCCGCGCTGGCGCTGACCATGCGCATGGGCCGCGCCCTGGACCACTTGCACGATGAACAGGAAGACAAGTTCGCCCGCCTGGTCACCGCCGTGGGCAAGTACTGGATCTGCAAACGAGCCCCCGCGATGATCAACGAAGCCGCCGAATGCCTGGGCGGCGCCGGTTACGTCGAGGACACCATCCTCCCGCGCCTGTACCGCGAAGCGCCGGTCAACTCCACCTGGGAAGGCTCGGGCAACGTGCAGTGCCTGGACGTGCTGCGCGCGCTGTCGAAGGAGCCGGGCGTGCTCGACGCGCTGTTCGCCGAACTGGGCGACGGCCACGGCGATGCACGCCTGGCGTCGTTCATCGGCAACCTCAAGGCATCCTTCGCCGACACCCAGGACATCCAGTACCGCGCCCGCCAGCTCACCGAGAACGTCGCCGTGGCGCTGCAGGCCAAGCTGCTACTGGAGGCGGGCAACTCGGTGGTCTCCGACGCCTTCATCGCCAGCCGCCTGGACGACGGCGGCCGCGTCTACGGCACCCTGCCGCGCGGGGTGGATGTGGAGGCGCTGGTAGCGCGCTCGACGCCGCATATGGCGTGAGGTTTGGAGACAGCGGGGACATTGTGCCCCGCCTTTTCAACCCAGCAGTCGCTTGCTCAGGAGCTGCTGGAAGTCCCGACGACCATCAATCACGAGATAGACGTGAACCGTCCTCTCGGTGATGCGATAAATGACTCGGTAGGGCTTGAAGAAAACCTGACGGTATTCCTGAATGCCCAGCTTCATTAGCTCCCGTGGGTAGCTGCCGCGCTGGGGTTGCTGTTGCAGATCGGCGATGGTCTGCAGCAACTGGTCGAGCACGTAATCGGCGTTCTCTGAGCAGTCGAAATCGGCGATGTAGTCGTGGATGCCTTCCAGATCCCGCTCTGCGCCGCGAGTGATCAGGACCTGATAGATGTTTCGGCTCACGATGGCTGGCGACGTTTGCGCAGACGCGCGGCCACTTCGTCGATCGAACGGGTTTCCCCGGCTGCGATTTCCTGGTTGCCCAGTGCGAGCACCTTCAGCAGGGCCAGCGTTTCCTGGGTTTCCTCATAGGAGCGCACGTCCTGGATCACCGCTTTGGCCTCGCCATTCTGCGTGATGATCAAGGGTTCCTGCTGTTCGCCGAGTTGCTTGAGCACTTCGGCGGCGTTGGCTTTCAAGTAGCTGATAGGTTTGACCTGGCTGGAGTAGCGCACGGTGAGTACCTGTGGGTAGGTCCGAATAAAGACCTTATAAGGTCTGTGGTGCCTATGATGTTGCTGTCCAGAAATAAGATCAAGGGCGAAATCTGCCACTCCTTCCGAGTCAGAAGTTTCGTAGGGCGCATAACGCGTCAGCGGTTATCCGCCGGGGAGTTTCCGGCGGATAACCTGTTCCAGGTTATGCGCCCTACGGGAGCGTCAGGCGCCAGCGCAGGGAGCGCCACCAGCCGGCGCGTGAAGTTGTGTCGGGTTTGGGTTGCAGCAACTGCGGCACGTCGCTGTAGCGCACCCAGAGCTGGTCGTTCCACTCCAGTAGAGCAATGTCGAGGCTTTCCCAGCGCAGCAGGGAACGGCGTGGGTGTTGGACGGGGAGGGTGGGGTCGCGCAGGGCGGGGATGACTTCCTGGGTGATCCACTGGCGCAGGCTGCGGTTTTCCGGGTGGCGGTAGCGGGACAGGAGATTGAAGAAGCCGGCTTCACAGACCAGCCAGGCGTCCTGTTCGCCATTGTGGGTTTGCAGCCGCTCCCGGCGCCGCAGATCGGCGTCCAGACGATGCTCGGTGAAATGCTCGACCGGGCAGCCCATCAGTCCACCCAAGTCACTGGCGGAGAACCAGGGTTGGTTTTCCAGCATCAGTGCTCGAAGCGGGCGTTGGTGGCGCATGAAAACTGAAGGAATGTGAACGTCAATGTTCATGAAAGGAACTCATCTGATTGGATTAAAAGTTCCTGCCTCCCGCCGCCGTCAATCGAAGGGTGGCAGACCGCGCGGGGTTGACGGACCGGCAATCAGACAAACCGGCAGATCCCATCCAGAGGAGGATCTCCCTGCGCGACCTGCCATTGAACGTGACTGCAATAATGCAGACGTACAAGGCATATGAAGGTGTTCGCCACCGTCATACACGTCGCAAGACGCAAGCGCGTCTAATTGATCAGGCCGTCAAACCCGGCTGCGGGATTGACCGCAGCGCCGGCCAATCTACCGGTGGCACCCTGGCAAACAAGGCACTGCGCGCAGCTTGGGACGACCCGACAAGCGATATACGAAAACGGAAGGTCGCCTGGTAATTCGGGCTGTCATCCGCACTCGCCGGCACGGATTCTGTCATAGGCTTTCCTCAACCCGTCCGCTCGTCCTGCCGGTTCGGAATCTGTCATCCCTTTCTGTGACGGAAGCAGGCAAGATGGAGCTGATCGTTCAGACAGGATGCCCACCATGAGTCTTACGACTGGCGACGAGTTCTTCGTCGCGCAGACCGCCGAAGAGGCGGTCGATCAACTGGCCGTGCTCCACGAGCGCGCCACCGGCGCCCTGAACCAGGCGCTGAAGCGGTACCTGAAGGACCGCGAGGTCCCCGACGCGCAGCAGCGCGAGCAATTCCGCTACCCGCTGCTGCGGGTGACCTATCTTTGCCAGGGTGAGGTGCCATCCACCACCCGCGCCTACGCCAAGGTCCAGGTGCCCGGTACCTACGCGGTGACCATCACCCAGCCCAAGGCCTTCCGCAAATACCTGCTCGAACAGCTGCGCCCGCTTATGGAAGATTTCACCGTGCGGGTGGAAGTTGGCGTCAGCGCACAGAACATTCCCTATCCCTATGTAGTGGAAGGCGGCGATGAGCTGGGCGGTTCGGGCGTGACGGCCGCCGAACTGGCGCGGGTGTTCCCCAGTACCGATCTGTCGGCCACTTCAGATGGGGTAGCAGATGGTCTGTACGAATGGGAAGGCGCCGACCCGATGCCGCTGGCGCTGTTCGACGCCGCGCGTACCGATTTCTCCCTGCGCCGCATGGTGCACTACACCGGCAGCGACTGGCGCCATGTGCAGCCGTGGATCCTGCTGACCAACTACCACCGTTACGTCGATCAGTTCATTCACCTGGGCCTGGAGCGCCTGCGCGATGACCCGCGCTTCGTGCGCATGGTCCTGCCGGGCAACGTGATCATCGAACGCGGCACCGACGCGGGCGAAGCCAACGCCATCGTCGCCAGCGTCGAATGGCACCGCTTCCAGATGCCGGCCTATCACCTGATCGCCGAAGACGGCGATGGCGTGACCCTGGTGAACATCGGCGTCGGTCCGTCCAACGCGAAGAACATCACCGACCACCTCGCCGTGCTGCGGCCGCACTGCTGGCTGATGGTCGGCCACTGCGGCGGCCTGCGCCAATCGCAGACCATCGGCGACTATGTGCTGGCCCACGCCTACATGCGCCGCGACGGTATCCTCGACCGCGTGCTGCCGCCGCACATTCCGATCCCGGCGCTGGCCGAGGTGCAGCTGGCGCTGCAGGAAGCGGCGGCGGTGGTCACCGGCGAGCGCGGCGACCAGCTCAAGCGCCGCCTGCGCACCGGTACCGTGCTGACCTATGACGACCGCAACTGGGAACTGCACTGGGCCCAGGAGCGCCCGCTGATCAACCTGGCGCGGGCGATTGCGGTGGACATGGAAAGCGGCACTATCGCCGCGCAGGGCTACCGTCTGCGGGTGCCTTACGGCACGCTGCTGTGCGTTTCGGACAAGCCGCTGCACAGCGAGATCAAGCTGCCCGGCGCGGCCACGGCGTTCTATCAGCGCGCGGTGAGCCAGCACCTGTCCATCGGCGTTGCCGCCGTGGACCTGCTGCGTACCCAACTCAACTCGCTGCACTCGCGCAAGCTGCGCAGCTTCGACGAGCCGCCGTTCCGCTGATCTGCGACAGGGCGCGGAGCGCCTGCCGGGGCGATGGTGATCGCCTCAGCTGCATCAAGGACGCAGCGTAGGGCGCATAACGCGCCAGCGTTATCCGCCGTGGTGGTTGCGGCGCATAACCCGTTCCAGGTTTGCGCCCTACGCTGCTGAAGAAAGCCGATGGAGAGTGTTGCCGATGACCGATCCTCGCAAGACCCCGGCGGGCCGCGTGCTCGCCCTGCTGGACCTGACCTCGCTGAATGCCGGCGATGACCTGCAAAGCACCGTGGATCTCTGCCGCCGTGCGCTGACGCCTTATGGCGAAGTGGCGGCGGTGTGCGTATGGCCGAAGCTGGTGCATGTCGCCCGGCGTACGCTCAATACCCTGGGCGGGCGCGGCGTGAAAGTCGCCAGCGTGTGCAACTTCCCCGCCGGCAACGCGCCGTTGGCGGATGTGGTGGAAGAGGTGCGCAAGACCCTCGCCGAGGGCGCCGATGAAATTGATCTGGTCTATCCCTGGCGCAAGCTCAAGGCGGGCGAGGCCACTGGTGCGGAGGAGCTGATCCGTACCTGCAAGACTCTCTGCGGGCCGTACCACCGGCTCAAGGTGATCCTGGAAACCGGCGAGCTGGCCGACCCGGAACTGATCCGCACGGCCTGCCGCGAGGCCATCGCCGGCGGTGCCGATTTCCTCAAGACCAGTACCGGCAAGGCAACGCTGCACGCCACGCCCGAAGCCGTGCGGGTGATGCTTGAAACCATCGAGGAAGAGGGCGGCAAGGTCGGGCTGAAGGTCTCCGGTGGGCTGCGCAGCCTGGCTGACGCACTGCAATACCGGGCGCTGGTGGAGGAGCGTTTCGGTGCGGCCTGGATCACGCCCGAGCACCTGCGTTTCGGCGCCTCCGCACTGCTCGACGATCTACTGCGCGAGCTGGGCTCCGTGGCCAAGCCCATCTCCACTCGCAGCTATTGAACAGAGCGCGTTGACGCCACCCGAGGCGAGCCTAGAATGCTCGCCTCCCGCGCCACGGGGAACCGTGGCGCGTCCCTCCGGTCGGACCTTCGCCGACCTTTTTCGCTGGTGATCCCATGCCGTTCCGCGCCCCTTCGCACCTCACCAACCCGCTGCGCCGTTTCGCCCGCCGACTGGTGGAAAACGGCACGCCCGAAGTCGCCGCGCCGCTGCCGTTGCCCGACAGCATTGCCGGCGAGCCCTGGTTCTCCGTGGGCAAGGCGGTGGCAGGGCTGGGCGGCGAACGGGTGGATGGCTGGTGCTTGGAGGAGTGGCCGGGCCTGGCGCTGCGTGCCCGCTTCAGCGCCTGCTGGCGCGACACCCAGGGCCGCCTGTGGAATGTGCTGCCGGGTGGAGAGGCCATCGCCTTCCTGCCCGACCCGAAACGTCGCTACGAAGGTGTGCCGCTGGCCGAGCAGTTGCATGCGCTGGAGCGCGACGAACTGCTGGAGGATTACCTCTGGCTCAGTCGCGAGCTGAGCAAACCGCAGCAGGACGACGAACGCCGGGAAGTCCGCGAATCCATGCGCCAGCGCTTGGAAAGCTGGTTGGAGCTGGGCGGCCGGGGTGATAAGCCTTGTCCGTGCAACAGTGGCAAGCGCTATCGCAATTGCTGCAGCAAGCGCGTCCGCGAGAACTGACCCAAGGGGCTTTTTCGTAGGGCGAATAACGCGCCAGCGTTATCCGCCGAGAAGGGCCGGCGGATAACCTGTTCCAGGTTATGCGCCCTACCGCTCTGATGGCCGTACCCCTGTAGGAGCGGGCCATGCCCGCGATCTTTTGAAGCAGCGGTGCGGACTCCAGCCGATCGCGGACAGAGTCCGCTCCTACGTAGTTTGGGATTCCTCAGCGGAGGCTTGCCCTCTCCCTAACCCTCTCCCTTCGGAGCGGGGCGCGCAGCCAGGGCGGGGGAGAGGGAAGAGCCTCAGGCACCGACTCGCAGATGAAGACAGTTGCTCCTGCCCAGTGCCGACCGTAGGAGCGGACTCTGTCCGCGATGGCTCCCACCTACAAAGAGGCATCCGGCATCGGAGGGACGAGCCACTGCTCGCCCGGCTTCGGCGCGCGGAAACGCTCCGCCGCCACCCCCCGTTGCTGCAACGCTGTCGCCAGGTCGCTGACCGGCGTGAACTGGCCTTCGTCGCTCAGGCGAAAAGTGCCGAAGTGGATCGCCATGCTGCACTGCGAGTCGAGGTGCTGGTGTGCCTGCACCGCGTCGTCCGGGTTCATGTGGTGGTGGCGCATGAACCAGCGCGGCTCATAGGCGCCGATGGGCAGGGCGGCGAAGCGCATGGGGCCGAAGCGCTCGTGCATCAGGCCAAACTCTTCGCCCAGCCCGGTATCGCCGGGGAACAGCAGCGGGCCATCGGGTGACTCCAGGACGAAGCCCATCCACAGCGTCCGGTTGGTGTCGCGCCGCGAGCGCGCCGACCAGTGCTGCGCCGGCACGCCGGTCAGCAGCATGCCCTCGGGCATCGGCAGGCTCTGCCACCAGTCCAGCTCGGCGATATCGGTGAAGCCGCAGGCGCGGATCAGCTCGCCATTGCCCAGCCCCGTCACCACCTTTGCCGCCGGGAAGCGCCGCGCCAGCTCGCGCAGGCTGTGGATATCCAGGTGGTCGTAGTGGTTGTGGCTGACCAGGATCAGGTTGATCGGCGGCAGCTCGTCCAGCGCCAGGCCCGGCGGGTGCACGCGCTTGGGGCCGACGAAGCTGAACGGGCTGGTGCGCTGGCACCAGAGCGGGTCGGTGAGGATGTTCAGGCCGCGGTGCTGGATCAGCAGGGTGGCGTGGTTGATGTAGGTGACGCGCAGTTCGTCGCCCTCGACGCGGGTGGGTGTCTCCGGGCGGGAATCCGGGCCGGGCTGGGCGATCCAGGCCGCCTGTCGGCCGCGTTCGCGCTGCCATTTGAGGAAGGCACGCAGGCCGTTGTGCGGTTGGCGGTCGAGGTTGTGGAAGCGGGCACCGTCGAAGTGCGCCGTTTGCGGGCCGCGATAGCGGGCGCCGAGGCGGCCGCTGAGGTTCTGCAAGGTGATCAGCCAGGTGGGGTGGCTCATGGGCATGCTCGTGCGTGCTCTTGCGATGAGGACTCGGCACAACCTAGCATGCCGGGCATTCGCCGTACCCCCAACCTCGGTTACCAGTCTTTTCGCCATGCCTCGTCCTCCACGTCCCGCCAATCGTCGTCCCGCCAGCCGTCCCGCGCCTCGCCGTGTGGCCAAGGCGCCGCCCGCGCAACCGAAGCTGATCCTGCTGAACAAGCCGTTCGACGTGCTGACGCAGTTCAACGACAGCGAGGGCCGCGCAACGCTGAAGGATTTCGTCGATGTGCCGGGCATTTACCCGGCGGGGCGCCTGGACCGTGACAGCGAAGGCTTGCTTCTGCTGACCAACGATGGCCGCCTGCAGGCGCGCATTGCCGACCCGAAGCACAAGCTGCCGAAGACCTATTGGGTACAGGTGGAAGGTGAGCCGAGTGACGAGCAGCTCGATCAGCTGCGCAAGGGCGTGCAGCTCAATGATGGCCCGACGCTGCCCGCCGAGGCCCGGCGACTGGAGGAGCCGCAACTATGGGAGCGCGACCCGCCGGTGCGCTTCCGCAAGTCGATCCCGACGGCCTGGCTGGAGCTGGTGATCCGCGAGGGGCGCAACCGGCAGGTGCGGCGGATGACGGCAGCGGTCGGCCTGCCCACGCTGCGCCTGGTGCGCGTGCGCATCGGGCCATGGCAGCTGGACGGGCTGCAACCGGGACAGTGGCGGGAAGTCAGCCCCGAGCTCTGAGACTCGGGGTGGGGGGCGGGTCAGAAGCCGCCTTCGAGCCCGGCGACGACCACGGACTTGATCAGGAAGCCGAGCACGCCCAGGCCCAGTGCGAAGAACAGCACCATGGTGCCCATGCGGCCGGCCTTGGACTTCTTGGCGAGGTCCCAGACGATGAAGGCCATGAACAGGATCAGGCCGGTCACCAGGCCATACATCATCCAGTCTTCGAAACTTTCGTTCATTACAGCTCCTGCCCGGTGCGGAGGTAATCCGAGGGACGCCGGGGCGCGGTGGTGGTGAAGAAGGCGCGCATTATACGCATGCGGCAGTTTTCTGATCAGAGTCGTTCAGAAATTGACCAGATCCTGCTGCTGGACGGTCGGAATGCCGCGGAATTCCCCGTTGCGGCAAGGCTGGCAGGGAAATCTGCGGTATTGATTTCATGCGGCGGGAGGCGGGGTGCGGTGCTGTGTCGCAGGGCGTCGTCGGCCTTGCCGACGGATCGCGGGCATGGCCCGCTCCTACAGACAGGCTCCGAGCTCAGCCCGCGACCGGAGTAGATATTCCCGCCAGCGTCTGGGCGAAATACAGACAGCGATCAGGCGCGCAGGTGGTCCAGCGGCAACTCGGTGCTGGCCAGTACGTTGCGCAGTACGAAGCTCGAGCGCACGCTGGTCACGCCCTCGATGCGGGTCACGGTGCCGAGCAGGAAGTGCTGGTAGTGCTCCATGTCCGGCACCATCACCTTGAGCTGGTAGTCCGCGTCCATCCCGGTCACCAGGCTGCACTCCAGCACCTCGGGGCATTTGCCGATGATCTGCTGGAAATGCTCGAAACGCTCCGGCGTGTGGCGGTCCATGCCGATCAGCACAAAGGCGGTGAGGCTCAGGCCAAGCTTCTTGCTGTCGAGCAGGGCGACCTGGCGGACAATGTAGCCGTCGTCCTCGAGCTGCTTGACCCGCCGCGAGCAGGGCGAGGGCGACAGGCCGATGCGTTCGGCCAGCTCCTGGTTGGAGATGCGCGCGTCGCGTTGCAGTTCGGCAAGAATGCGCAGGTCGTAGCGGTCCAGCTTGTCCATGAAAGCCTCGTTTTTCGTTTGAATTGCGCTTATGGCGTAATTTTTAGGTATTCATTGCTCAGGTGGTGCCTGTGTGAGCAATCTTAGCAATCATTTCCTCGCTCTGTCGCTTTACTATTTCTCCCAGATTCACAGCCCGGACATCACGTCCCCTGCGATCCGCCCAATCAGGCGCTTCGCGGCCCGCCGAACCCACAGGATCGCGCCGGCCACCGGGCTACGCACTGCCCAGAAGGCGGAGCGAGGTGAGCCGGCGCCAACAGCGACGAGCAGGACGAGATTCCGGAAGGGAGGCTGACGAGCCTCCCTTTTTTCTTGCCCGCGATTTGCCCCCCATCTTTACCCTGACTTTACCCAGCGCCCTGCAATGGCGGCTTTGCGCCGTGGTCTATGGCAATGTCACATCACGGTTTCGGCCATCGCCGAAGTGAGGAATCCATGAAGTCGGGTATCGGGCGGTTCGCCTCGTTCGCTGTGCTTTCTCTGGCCGTCGCGGTCCAGGCGCTGGCGGCCGACGGTCCCGATATGCAGGGCCGTCCGGCGGCAGGCAGCGGGCAGTCCCAGGGGCGTCCGCAGGGCAACAACGGAGGCCAGGATCACGGGCGTCCGCAGGGCAATAACGGCGGCCAGTGGCAGGGTCGTCCTCAGGGCGGCAATGGAGGCCAGGATCACGGTCGTCCGCAGGGCAATAATGGCGGCCAGTGGCAGGGTCGTCCTCAGGCCGGCAATGAAGGCCAGGAGCATGGTCGTCCACAGGGTAACAATGGCGGCCAGTGGCAGGGCCGTCCACAGGGCAACAACGGAGGACAGTGGCAGGGGCGCCCGCCGGGCAACAACAGCGGTCACGAGTCGGGTCGTCCGCCCGGCAATAACAGCGGCCAGTGGCAGGGCGGCAATGGTGGCCAGGACCACGGCCGTCCGCCGGGCAACAACGCCGGCCAATGGCAGGGTCGTCCGCCAGGCAACAACGGCGGGCAATGGCAAGGCCGCCCGCCGAGCAACGACCACGGCAGCGCCGGCTGGCAGGGCGGCAATCGCCCGCCATCGTCCGGCTGGCAGGGGCGTCCGCCGCCCTCCCACGGCAACTGGGGCCCGCATCCGTCCTACTGGCGGCCGGGCTATGTGGTGAACACCATGCCGAGCGGCCATTACCGCGTGCCTTACCGCGGCAGCGACTACTACTTCAACGATGGCTACTGGTACCGCCCTTACGGCTCACGCTACGTGGTGGTGACGCCACCTTACGGCGTGCGCGTACGCTACCTGCCGTCCTACGCCGAACAGGTGTGGATCGGCAGCATCGGCTACTTCCTGGCCGCCGGTACCTACTACCTGTGGCAGGCCAGCTCGCAGGACTACGAAGTGGTGGAGCCGCCGCAGCAGCAGGTGGCCAGCGTGGCGCAGTCGGCCTATGACGTGATCGCCTACCCGATGTACAACCAGGGCCCGGACCAGCAGGCCCGCGACCGCTACGAATGTCATCGCTGGGCCGCCGACCAGAGCGGCTTCGACCCGGCCCTGGCGAGCTATGCGCCGCCGGCCTACGTTGCCGACAACTACCGTCGCGCGCTGGGCGCCTGCCTGAGCGGGCGCGGCTACAGCGTCAACTGATGCTGTCTAACTGATGGTTTCCTTGCCTACCACTTCCTGCGGGTCGGCGTGCACCAGCACCTCGGCCCGCGGAAACTCCTTGTGGATCGCCAGCACCGCCTCGTCGCACAGGTGATGCGCCTTCGACAGTGACAGCTCGCCGGGCAGTTCCAGGTGCAACTGGACAAACCAGTGCGTGCCGGAAATCCGCGTGCGCAGGTCATGGGCGCCCAGCACGCCGGGCACTTCGCGCACCAGTTCGAGCATGCGCGTGCTGACGTCCGGCGGCAGCTCCTCGTCCATCAGCACCGCGACGGATTCGCGGGCGATCTGGAACGAGCTCCAGAGGATGTAGAACGCGATGCCCAGGCCGAAGATGGCGTCCATCTGCTGCCAGCCGAACTGCGCGAGGAGCAATGCCACCAGGATGCTGCTGTTGAGCAGCAAGTCCGAGCGGTAGTGCAGGGAGTCGGCGCGGATGGCGTTGGAGCCGGTGATCTTCACCACGTAGCCCTGCACCGTCAGCAGGCCAGCAGTGAGCACCAGCGACAGGGCCATTACCGCAATGCCCCAACCGACGGCTTCCACCGGCTCGGGGTGCTGCAGGCGGTCGATGGCCTGGGCGCCGACCAGCACGGCACTGACCGCGATGAACAGCGCCTGCGCCAGCCCCGAGAGCGATTCCGCCTTACCGTGGCCGTAGCGGTGGTCGTCGTCCGCCGGGCGGATGGCGTAGTGCACCGCCAGCAGGTTGAGGAAGGACGCGGCGCCGTCGAGCAGCGAGTCGGTGAGGCCGGCGAGCAGGCTGACCGAGCCGCTGAGCCACCAGGCGATGGCTTTCGCGACGATCAGGGTGGTGGCGACGCCGAGCGACGCGAAGGTCGCCAGCCGCATCAGGTGGGCGTGGCTGGCGTGCTTGAGCATCAGGTGTCCAGGCGGTTGGGCAGGAAGTAGATGTAGTCCAGCAGCGGCGCCTTCTGGCCCAGCTCAGTGAGCGCGGCGCTCATCTGCCCGCGGTGGTGGGTGCCGTGGTTGACCAGGTGCTGGACGATGTTCGCCAGACTCTGGCGGTGTTCCTGACCGGCCATGTTGCGGTAGTCCAGCTGGGTGCCGAGGGTGGCGTCGCTCTGCTTGCTCAGCCACAGGCGCCAGGCGCTGACACCGTCATTGAGGAAATCGGCGAGGCCGGCGCGATCAGGCGCGGCCTCGGCGTCGAGCCGTTCGAACTGCCAGGGCTCTCGCTGCACACGGGCGAACCAGATGCGATCGACCACCGCGAGGTGGTTGAGGGTGCCGTGCAGGCTGCCGAAGAACAGCCCGCGCGGTGCGCGGTAGGCCTCTTCATCCAGCGGCGCGACGGCCTCCAGGATGCGTTCGTAGGCCCACTGGTGGTACGCCAGGAGTTGTTGCAGGTGTGAAGCGAGAGCGCCGTGCATATCAGGCCTCCGGGCGCAGGCCCAGGCTGGCGAGTTGTTGGAGGCTGCCGCTGCGCTGGAGCAGACGCGGGTCGTCCAGGGGCAGGCTGCGGCCGGTTTCACGCTCGAGGATCGCCTTGAGTTTAGCCTTGTCCACGGTGCCGTCTTCACTCACGGCATCCTTGAGCTTCTCCGGTGCGACCGAGTACTTCTCGTCAGGCAGGTAGATCGCGCCGGTGGCGAAGTCTACGCCGAAGGCGATCAGGCCCGGGATGACGTAGAACAACAGGCCGACGGCATCCAGGGCGGCGACAGCCGGGTCGATGCGGCCGTCGATCTGGCCGCGACGATCGGGGTAGAACAGGGTGCCGCAGGCCGTCAGCTGGCTGAACAGGGCGGCGCTCAGAACTGCGCAGGAGACTCGGGTGGCAAGACGCATGAAAAAACCTCCGGGAGGATGATGCGGACAACTATAACAACGAGTCCTGAACGGCTGCTGGCAGTTTCGCACTAGCCAGCGTTCTCGTTGCTTCTATTGACTGCCGAGTTGGCACCGCGGTTCGCCCGCTATAATCGCCGCCCCCCGCGTAATACGGGTTACCGCCTTATGAAATTCGAGTTCCAGGAGCCGGCATGAACGCCCTTCCCATCGACAGCGTCCTTCCCGCCCTGCGCCAGGCCCTGGCCGCGCGCCACGAGGTGGTGCTTGAAGCGCCGCCCGGCGCCGGCAAGACCACCCGCGTGCCGCTGGCGCTGCTGGGCGAGGCGTGGCTGGACGGGCAGTCGATCCTGATGCTGGAGCCGCGCCGGCTGGCCGCCCGCGCCGCTGCCGAAAGACTGGCCGCGGAACTGGGCGAAAAGGTCGGCGAGACCGTCGGCTACCGCATCCGCCTGGACAGCAGGGTGGGGCCGAAGACGCGCATCGAGGTCGTCACTGAAGGCATCCTCGCCCGCCGCCTGCAGGACGACCCGGCGCTGGAGGGCGTGGGGCTGGTGATCTTCGACGAATTCCACGAGCGCTCGCTGGATGCCGACCTCGCGCTGGCGCTGACCCTCAACGGTCGCGCGCTGCTGCGCGACGAGCCGCCGCTCAAGGTGCTGGTGATGTCCGCCACGCTGGAAGGCGAGCGCCTGTCCGCGTTGCTCGAAGACGCGCCGGTGGTGCGCAGCGAGGGCCGAATGTTCCCGGTGGACATTCGCTGGGGGCGGCCGTGGCAGGCCGGCGAGTTCATCGAACCGCGCGTGGTGCAGACGGTACAGCAGGCGCTGGCGGATGAGCCCGGCAGCCTGCTGGTGTTCCTGCCCGGCCAGGCGGAGATTCGCCGTGTCGCCGAACAGCTGGGTGAGGCGCTGGCCGGCCGTCCCGAAGTCCTCATCTGCCCTTTGCACGGCGAACTCGAACTCGACGCCCAGCGTGCTGCCATCGAGCCCGCGCCGACGGGCAAGCGCAAAGTGGTGCTGGCGACCAACATCGCCGAGACCAGCCTGACCATCGACGGCGTGCGCGTCGTGGTGGACGCCGGACTGGCGCGGGTGCCGCGTTTCGATCCGGGGAGTGGCATGACCCGCCTGGAGACCCAGCGCATCTCCCGCGCCTCCGCCACCCAGCGCGCCGGCCGTGCCGGGCGCCTGGAGCCGGGCGCCTGTTATCGCCTGTGGTCCGAGGCCCAGCACGACCAGTTGCCGGCCTATGGCGCGGCGGAAATTCTCCAGGCCGACCTGGCTGGCCTGGCCCTGCAGCTGGCTCGCTGGGGTGTCGCCCCGCAGGAGCTGGCCTGGCTCGACCTGCCGCCCGCCGCCGCTTATGCGCAGGCGCAGGACTTGCTGGAGCGCCTCGGCGCGCTGGCCTCCCGCGCTGGCGGTGGCAGCCTCACGCCCCACGGTCAGGCCATGGCCGAGGTACCGGCGCACCCGCGAATCGCCCATCTGCTGCTGCGTGGCCATGCGCTGGGGCTGGGGCAGCTGGCCTGCGATCTGGCCGCCCTGCTGGGCGAGCGCGACATCCTGCGCGGCAATGACGCCGACCTGCATCACCGAATCGCTTTACTGGCCGGCGAGCAGAACGGTCCGCGCGCCAGCCGGGGCGCGGTTCAGCGCGTTCGCCAGCTGGCCCGGCAGTTCAAGGGTTACCTGCGTGGCCCGGTCCGCGAACCGGTGGCCGACCCCGATCATCCGCGCTGGCTGGGCGGCCTGTTGGCCTTCGCCTATCCGGATCGCATCGCCCGCCAGCGCCGCGCTGGCGGTGGCGAGTACCGCCTGGCCAACGGCCGCGCTGCGCTGTTCGGCGAGCCGGATGCGCTGATGAAGGAGGCCTGGCTGGTGATCGCCGATCTCGGCAGCCGTCAGGGCCAGCGCGAGGAGCGCATCTACCTGGCGGCGGCGCTGGAGCCGGCGCTGTTCGAGTCCATCCTTGCCGAACAGGTCAGCGTCCACGATGAGCTGGAGTGGGACGAGCGCGAAGGCGTGCTGCGCGCTGAGCGTCAGCACAAGGTCGGCGAGCTGGTGCTGTCCACCGAGGCGCTGCCCAACCTCGACGCCGAGGCTCGCAGTCGCGCATTGCTCGGGCTGGTGCGACGCAAGGGCCTGGAACTGCTGCCGTGGACGCCGGAGCTGCGCCAGTGGCAGGCCCGCCTCGCCTTGCTGCGCCGGCTCGATCTGGACGGCAAGGGCGAGAGCGAGTGGCCGGACGTCAGTGATGCCGCGCTGCTGGCGTCATTGGAAGACTGGCTGCTGCCGTACCTGGGCAAGGTCTCGCGGTTGTCGCACTTCGCCAACCTGGAGCTGAGCGGGATTCTCCACGCGCTGCTGCCTTGGCCGCTGCCGCAGAGGCTGGACGAGCTGGCGCCGCGCACGTTGCAGGTGCCGTCCGGCTCCAACATCCGCCTGGACTACAGCGAGTCTCCGCCGGTGCTCGCGGTTCGCTTGCAGGAGCTGTTCGGCCTGGCCGACACGCCGCGCATCGCCGGTGGGCGGGTGGCGGTGAAGCTGCACCTGCTGTCGCCGGCGCAGCGCCCGGTGCAGGTGACCCAGGACCTGGCCAACTTCTGGCGTAGCACTTATGCGGAAGTGAAGAAGGATCTGAAGGGGCGTTACCCCAAGCACTACTGGCCGGATGACCCCTTGATCGCCGAGCCGACGGCGCGGGCCAAGCCGCGCGGGACCTGAGCAAAGCCTTGTAGGAGCGGACCATGCCCGCGATCGCGCCCATGGGGCGCTCCTGCAGGGGAACCCTGCCTCTAAGGCAACTTCATCTCGTAACCCGCCGACTGCAACTCGTCGTAGGCGTGGTCCAGCTGCGCGCGCAGGCCTTCGGCGTCGGGGGCGTGGCGGGAGACGATGAGCTTGGTCGGCACGCTGTACAGGTTGTCGAAAGCCAGCGGCGCCATGTTCAGTTCCCGGCGTGCCTGCTCCACCGGCGTCTGGTAGTCGATCAGGTAGTCGCCGCGGCCGCGTTCGAGCATCTGCAACGCAGCGGCGTGGGTGCTGGTGCGATGGATTTCCAGCTGCAGCCTGGGGTTGGCCAGCATCTCGGTGATGGGGCGCCAATAGCTGTAGCCGCTGATGAGGATGACGCGGCTGCCGATCAGCCCGTCCGGTATTTTCGGTGAGCGTTGCGAGGGCATACGGTAGAGGTTCAGCTCGACGTGGCCGAGCACGCGCTCGCACTCCAGGGTGCTGTCGGCCAGCTCCGCCTTGCCCGGCGCGCCAGCCCACAGCTGCACGCTGCCGTCCTGCAGGCCGAGGTACAGACGGGCACTGGGCAGCGGGCGGAAGTCGGCGCGGTAACCGGCCTTGAGCAGGATGCGCCGGACCATCTCGGCGCCGCTGCCACGAGTGCTACCGTCGGGGGCGGTATAGGTATAGGGCGGGAATTCGTAATAGCCAACGGTCAACGCCGGTAAAGGATGCGGCAGCCGGTCGGCCAGTGTGGGCCTGTCGACGGCGAGGACGTTGAGGCAGAAGAGGGCGAGGATCAGCCCGGCGAGACGGCGCAAATGCATGGATGGCCTGGGTGCTCGTTATCGTTTTTGTTCGAAGCGAGCCGAGCATGCGACCGCCACATCGCACTTGTCCAGCCTCCACCGGTGGCGATGTGCCGCAGCACTCAGTGGGGCAGCAGGAAGCGTGCGGACAGCGGCAGGTGGTTGGAGATGCGCAGGGTATCGTGGCTGCGCACGCCGGCATCGAGGCGATTCAGGCCGGGGCTGTGGAAGAGGTAGTCGAGGGTGCGATCGGGCTTGTGCACGCGCGGGTCGTTGGGGAAGTGCGTGTACCACTTCTCCTGTGCGGCGCCACTGGACTCCTCCACCGCCGGGACCACCGGGAAGCGCGCCGCCAGCAGGTTCAGCTCGCTGTTGGCGCGGTAGGGCGCGCGCAGCACTTCCGGCAGATAGGGATACTGGCCCAGCGGCAAGAGGCCGAGGTCGCCGCCCAGCAGCCAGGGGCGGCCGGCGGCCTGCAGGGTGTTCAGCTGGGCTTCGACGGCCTCGACCTGGCGCTGTGGGGTGTCGTCCCCATTGGGGCGCTCCAGGCGTGTATTGATCACACTGAGCTGGCCGCCACCGCGGATCGGCAGGTCGCTCTGCAGCATGGCCGGCTGCGGAGCGAACAGGTGCAGCAGCGGGATGGACGAGCGCTGCGGCAGGGCGATGCGCTCGCCGCCGGTGATCTGGAAGCGGCTGAGGGTGACCAGCTTGCGCCCCGCGCTGCCGAACACGTGGGGGTTGGGATCGAAGCGCGCTTTCCAGTCGAAGGCGGCGGTGGAGCAGGGGTAGAGGTCGGTCAGGCGGTCGCCGATCAGTGCCTGCTGGTCCTGCTTGCCGGTGGCGGCGGCGCCATCGTCCACCTCCTGCAGCAGAACGATGTCCGGGGCTTCGTCGCGGATCACCCGCACCACTTCGTCGAGGCTGTAGGCGATGTCCTCAGGGCTGGGGCTGTCGTCGGGGCCGGTGGTGTCGGGCAGGTCGTCCCAGAAGATGTAGCGCTTGCCGGCCAGGTACTGGACGTTCCAGGTCATCACCTTGAGCGCCTGCCCCGGCTGCAGCTGCGGCGCGGGTGCACGGCACTGCGCGGCGACGGCCTCGCGCTCGGCGGGGTGCCAGGCCAGCAGCCAGGCGGCAGCGGTGACGGCGAGCAGCAGGGCGATGAGCAGCACGAAGAGGAAGCGGTGGCGAAGCGAGAGGCTCATGGGTGACCAGGGGCTATGCTTGTTGGGTCCAGAGGATAGTGTCTGCGCCCGCGTATTTCACCTGCGCATTTGCCGCGCGAAGCATCCTGCAACCTTGAAGCAGGCCGTTCACCGCGCGTAGCGCCTGCTCCGGGAGGTCGCCATGCCCCGCTCGTTGTTCTCGCACTCGGTCTACCGGCGCAAGGTGGTGCTGGTCAGTGGTGGCTGTTCCGGTATCGGTCGCGCGCTGGTGCTGCGCTTTGCCCGGGCTGGTGCGCACCCGGTGATCCTCGACCTCGACCAGGCGGCGCTGGACAGCCTGGTGCAGCACTTGCGCGAGCACCTGAACGTCGAAGCCCTCGGCCTGCGCTGCGACATCGCCGACGCCGAGGCGGTGCAGCGTGCGGTGGCGCTTGCCGTCGAGCGCTTTGGCGGTATCGACGTGCTGGTGAACAACGCCGGCATCACCCACCGCAGCCTGTTCATCGAGACCGAACTGGCTGTGTTCCGGCGGGTGATGGCGGTGAACTTCTATGGCGCGCTGCACTGCACCCAGGCGGCGCTGCCCAGCCTGCTGGCGCGGCACGGGCAGATCGTCGTGCTCAGTTCGCTGACCGGCTTCGCTCCGTTGCTCTACCGCAGCGCCTACAACGCCAGCAAGCACGCGCTGCACGGGCTGTTCGACACGCTGCGCATGGAGCTGGACGGCACCGGCGTGGCGATCACCCTGGCCTGTCCGGGCTTCACCGCCACCGACCTGCGCAAGAACGCCCTGGTGGGCGACGGCTCGGTGATCCGCCAGCCGGCCGTAGTGCTGGGCGCGGAAGTGGCCTCGCCGAGCGATGTGGCCGAGGCGATCTACCAGGGTGCCTTGCGTCGCCGGCGACTGCTGGTGCTGTCCAACGTCAACTGGCGGGCGCGCCTGCTGGCGCGCTTCTTCCCGCGGTTGTTCGAGAAGCTGCTGGTGCCGAAGATGTCGGGGCTCAGGCCGGGACATTAGCTTTCCGCAGGGTTCTTTGCCTGCCTGGAGCGTGGTGCATGATCGATGGGTGGGAGCGGACTTTGTCCGCGATCGACTCCGCATCGCGCCGGAAACCTATCGCGGACAGAGTCCGCTCCCACGCTCAAGGATGTTCTCGCTCCTTCCGGGAAGCCCTCAATGTGAGTGCGAGTCGAACGAGCCACCCGCCAGCGCCATGTCCCAGAACGATGCCTCGATCTTGTGCCCGTCCAGGTCACGGACGAAGCAGCCGTAGTAAGGGTCGCCGTAGAGCGGGCGCGGGCCGGGGGCGCCCTCGTCGGTGGCGCCGGCGGCAATCGCGGCGCGGTAGAAGGCATCCACTTCCTCGCGGGAATTGGCCATGAAGCCGAAGTGCGTGCCGTTGCCGACACTGGCCGGGCGCCCGTCGATAGGCGTCTGCAACCAGAACTCGGGGAACACGCGGCCGTAAGCCACGGCACCGGGATGCTCCATGATCGGCTGGCAGCCCAGGGCCGGCAGCACGGCGTCATAGAAGGCCTTGGCGCGCGGGTAGTCGTTGGTGCCGATGGAAATGTGCGAAAGGCAGCTGGGCGGGAAGTCGCTCACGGCGAGTCTCCATACTCGGGGAAAGGAGACACCAGCGTAGAACCCCGGCGCCTGGTGTGCCGGGGGATTTGTTGCGACTTGCTGCCGCTCAGGCGGCTTCGCGGCCGAGCAGGATGAAGATGCGGTAAGCGGCCACCGTCAGCAGCAGCTGGAAGAACCCACTCAGCGAGTGCAGCACGACGCTGAGCACCGGCGCGTCCTTGCCGGCTTCGCTGATCCAGCCTTCGGCGATCCACACCGGCGCGAGGATGGCCAGGGAAGTGGTCAGCAGCAGGAAGAAGTGCCCGGTGGTCAGCGCGAAGCTTTCGCGCATCGAATCGATGGGCGTACGGCTGCGCTGCACCAGCAGGAATTCGGCGAAGGCCAGCTTGATCATCACGAAGATGCCCGGCAGTACCAGCAGCGACAGGCCGACCACGATCAGCAGCGACGTGATCGCCGACAGCAGCGCGAAGGCCGGCCACAGGCGCAGGGCCGCGCTCCACAGTTCGCGCACGCCGCGCTGGACGCCTTCGCCGGTGTCGATCATGTAGAGGATCAGGCTGGCGGTGTAGATCGGGTAGAACACCAGGCCCGCGGCCATGCCCCAGGGCGCGAAGTTCTGCGAGCCGGCGGCGACGTTGATCTGCTGCTGGACCAGCGTCTCGATGACGATCCAGGGCAGGCACAGCGGCACCAGGATGCCGAGGTGACGGGAGAAGAAGAACCAGGTGTCGCGGAGGATGGAAAGGGGATTCATCAGTAACCCGATACTGTCCGAGGGCTTCGACTCTAACTTAAGCAAACCCTCAGCTGAAGACGCCAGAATTCTGCGACCGGAACTTGTTTTTTTGCGAGCCGATCCAATGTTGGAAAGGCAATGTTCTGCCGAACCACCCGCTCCCCCGAGGCCTGCCATGAATTCCGAAGAGCAATCCCTGATCGATGGTCTGTTCACCCGCCTGCGTGACGCCGAGGCGCAGACCGCGCCGCGCGACGCCGACGCCGAGGCACAGATCAACAGGCACCTGGTACAGCAGCCGGCCGCGCCGTATTACATGGCCCAGGCGATGCTGATCCAGGAAGCGGCGATCAAGCGCCTGGACCAGCGCGTCAAGGAGCTGGAGGCGCAGCAGGCCAGGGCCCAGGAACAGCGCCCGAGCAGCGGCGGCTTCCTCGCCGGGCTGTTCGGTGGCGGCCAGAGCCAGGAGCCGCGCCCGGCGCAACCGCAGCAACACCCGGACGGCTGGGGCCAGACGCGCTTCTCGCAACCCGGCGGCAATGCGGCCTATGCCAATAATCCTTCGGCCAGCAACCCCAACGACTTCCGCCCCGCACAGCCGGCGCAAGCCGCTTCCCAGGGCGGCGGCTTCCTGCGCGGTGCGCTGCAGACCGCCGCCGGCGTGGCCGGCGGGGTGATGGTGGCGGACCTGTTGACCAGCATGTTCCACCACAATCAGCCGCAGGAAATCGTCGAGGTGATCCAGGAGCAGCCTGTGCAGCCGGAGCCCTCGAGCTTCGACGATTCGCCGACGGACGACTCCTTTGGCGGCGGCGACCGCTATGCCGACAGCAACTTCAGTGACGCCAACTACGACGACGGTGGCAGCTTCGGCGACGACTCCGGCTTCTTTGGTGGCGACGACGGCGATATGTTCAGCTGAGCCGCCCGCCCGCCGGGACTGGCGGGGGCGCGTCGCTGTGCCGATAATGCGCCCCCGCTGTTCGAGCCCCGGAGTCACCGTTGAAGACCATCGCCCTGTTCGCCGACGTGCAGAACCTCTACTACACCGTGCGTCAGGCCTACGGCTGCCACTTCAACTACGCCGCCCTGTGGGCTGAGCTGAGCGCCCAGGGCAACATCGTCCAGGCCTATGCCTACGCCATCGACCGCGGCGATGCCCGGCAGCAGCAGTTCCAGCAGATCCTGCGCAAGCTTGGCTTCACCGTGAAGCTCAAGCCCTACATCCAGCGCGCCGACGGCTCGGCCAAGGGTGACTGGGACGTGGGCATCACCATCGACATCCTCGACGCCGCGCCGAACGTGGACGAGATCGTCCTGGCCTCCGGCGACGGCGATTTCGACCTGCTGCTCGACCGCGTCCGTGCCGGTGGCACCGATGCCACCGCCTACGGCGTGCCGGGTCTTACCGCCCAGGCGCTGATCCGCGCGGCCAGCCGCTACGTGCCCATCGAAGGCGCGCTGCTGCTGCGATCCTGACCCTTGCGGCTACAATGCCGCCCATTCCGAATCGTTTTTGCGAGCGCTCCATGACCTTCGCCTCCCTTGGCCTGATCGATCCCCTCCTGCAAGCCCTCGACGGGCTCGGCTACCAGAACCCGACGGCGGTGCAGGCCCAGGCCATCCCTGCGGTGCTCAAGGGGCGCGACCTGCTGGCCGCCGCCCAGACCGGCACCGGCAAGACCGCCGGCTTCGCCCTGCCGCTGCTGCAGAAGCTGCTGCAGGAAGGCCCGCAGGTGGCCGCCAACTCGATCCGTGCGCTGGTGCTGGTGCCGACCCGCGAGCTGGCCGAGCAGGTCCACGAGAGCTTCCGCGTCTACGGCCAGCACGTGCCGCTGCGCACCGCCGTGGCTTACGGCGGGGTCAGCATCAACCCGCAGATGATGAAGCTGCGCAAGGGTGTCGACGTCTTGGTGGCGACACCCGGCCGACTGCTCGACCTGTATCGGCAGAACGCCCTGAAGTTCACCCAGCTGCAGGTGCTGGTGCTGGACGAAGCCGACCGCATGCTCGACCTGGGCTTCGCCCGCGAGCTGGACGAAGTCTTCGCCGCGCTGCCAAGGCGCCGGCAGACCCTGCTGTTCTCCGCGACCTTCTCCGACGCCATCCGCCAGATGGCCCGAGAGCTGCTGCGCGACCCGCTGACCATCGACGTGGCGCCGCGCAATACGGCGGCAAAGACGGTGAAGCAGCACCTGATCACCGTGGACAAGAAGCGCAAGGCCGAGCTGTTCCTGCACCTGCTGCGCGAGCAGGGCTGGCGCCAGGCGCTGGTGTTCGCCAAGACCCGCAAGGGTGTCGACGAGCTGGTCGACGTGCTGCACAAGCAAGGCATCCGCGCTGACTCGATCCACGGCGACAAGCCGCAGCCGACGCGCCTGCGCGCGCTGGCGCGGTTCAAGGCCGGTGAAGTGGATTTCCTCATCGCCACCGACGTTGCCGCGCGCGGCCTGGATATCCAGGAGATGCCGCTGGTGGTCAACTTCGACCTGCCCATCGTCCCCGAGGACTACGTGCATCGCATCGGCCGCACCGGTCGCGCCGGCGCCAGCGGTCAGGCGATCTCGCTGGTCTGCGCCGATGAAGTGCAGCAGCTGGCGGCCATCGAGACGCTGATCGGGCAACTGCTGCAGCGTCGCGAAGAGGATGGGTTCGAAGCCGAACATCGGGTGCCGCAGACCACGCTGGGCGGCCAGGTGTTGAAGAAGCCGAAGAAGCCCAAGCAACCCAAAGTGCCCGAAGGCAAACCGGGCAAGGTGCACCTCGGCTCGCTGCTGGACGACAAGCCGCAGGTCAAGGCGGTGCGCAAGGCCCCGGGCTTCGGCCTCGGTGGTAAACCGGCCGGCGGCAAGTCTCCCGCTGGAAAACAGTCTGCTGGAAAACAGACTGCTGGAAAGCCGGGCGGCAAGGGCGGTCGTCGCCCCTGAGCCGATAAGGCGCGCGCCTGCTTCATCGCGGTGCGCGGCCGTGGGCTGAATCGGGGTTGTCTTCAGGCGCGGCGGGGCTTTGCAGGGTGTGGCGCAAAAGCTGCATTTCCGTGTGGAATCCCGAACGCCTATAGTGTGCCCATTGCGCACACAACAAGAACGACAGCCCATGCGCCACAAGGAACTCAAAGCCTGGACCGGCGGAGTCGCCCATCTGCTCCCGCTGGCCGCCGGTCGTCCGCGTCTGCTCGGCCTCAGCCAGTGGCTGCAGCAGGTCTGCGCGGTGGATAACTTCGTGCTCTTCGTCTACGAGGGCAACCACCGGCCTCTGGACCTGTTCGACAGCTTCCCGGCGGACATCCGGCATGTCTACGTCGAGGACTACCAGGCCGGCCCGTACCTGCTCGATCCCTTCTACCTCGCCTGCACCCGTCACCAGGCGCCAGGACTGTGGCGCCTGCGGCAGTTCGCGCCGGACCACTTCTACCTGGGCGAGTACTACCAGACGTATTACCAGCAGACCGGCCTGACCGAGGAGATTGCCTTCTTCATCGACCTCGCCGATGGCGCCACCGCCGTGCTCTCGCTGATGCGCAAGACCTCCAGCCCCGCCTACAGCCGCGACGAGATGCAGTTGCTGGAGTGCGCGCGGCCGGTGGTCGAGCAGGTGGTGCGCGAGGCCTGGGAACTGCGCCGCGCGCAACCGCGCCCGGCGCAGGACCTGGACTACCAGATCCGCGAGGCCTTCGACCAGTTCGGCGCCCAGCTGCTCACGCCCCGTGAGCAGGAGATCGTCCAGCTCTTGCTGCGTGGCCACTCCAGCGCCTCGGTGGCCGAGCAGCTGGACATCAGCCCCGGCACGGTGAAGATCCACCGCAAGAACATCTACGCCAAGCTCGGCATCGGCAGCCAGTCTGAGCTGCTTGGGCTGTTCATCCGCGAGCTGGCGGGGCGCGATGCGGCGGGTGGGATGCGCGCGGTGGGTTGAGTTTCAGCAACCCGTAGGGCGAATAACCGTTCACGGTTATCCGCCGTTCTCTTTGGCTGCGATACGCCCGGCGGATAACGCTTGGGGCGTTATGCGCCCTACCTCACTGGCGGTCGGCTGAGCAGGGTGGCTTTTCGTAGGAGCGAGCTTGCTCGCGAACCTCCCAACGCCGGTATTTCTGGGGAATCCTGTTCGCGAGCAAGCTCGCCCCTACAGCCACGGCCAGCTGCGGATGCCCCTTGTAGGAGCGGGACATGCCCGCGATCGCGCGCATGGCGCGCTCCTGCACGGCGCGTCCGTGATTACGTAGTGGGTGATCCAATCCCGACATCTATCCCCCGAGGGATATATACACCCCGAAAGCCCCGTTGCTAGCGTGAACCCCAACAAGAACAACGTGGGAGCGCGCGGTGATGGAGAGCGGTCAGGACTTCGATATCGAATTCCGCAACGTGGTCAAGCGCTACGGCAGTGTGCCGGCGGTCAACGGACTGAGTTTCAAGGTGAAGCGCGGCGCCTTCCATTCCTTCCTCGGCAGTTCGGGCTGCGGCAAGACCACCACCCTGCGGATGATCGCCGGCTTCGAGCAGCCCAGCGAAGGCGAGGTGCTGCTGGCCGGCCAGGCGGTGGCCGGGGTGCCGGCTCACCAGCGTGCAGTGAACATGGTGTTCCAGCATTACGCGTTGTTCCCGCACCTCACGGTGGCCGAGAACATCGCCTACGGCCTGCGCTACCGCACGCCGCGCCCGGACCGCGCGCAGCAGCGCCGCATGGCCGACGAGGCGCTGGAGATGGTGCGCCTCTCGGGCTTCGGCACGCGCAAGCCCCACGAGCTTTCCGGCGGCCAGCAACAGCGCGTGGCGCTGGCCCGCGCGCTGGTCAACAAGCCCACCGTGCTGCTGCTCGATGAGCCGCTGGCGGCGCTGGATCGCAAGCTGCGCAAGGAGATGCAGTCGGAGCTGCTGCGCCTGCAGCGCGAGGTCGGCATCACCTTCGTGCTGGTCACCCATGACCAGGAAGAGGCGCTGTCGATGAGCGACAGCATCAGCATCATGAAGGACGGCCTGATCATCCAGACCGCCACCCCCGAGGCGCTCTACGAGACCCCGGCGAGCCGCTACGTGGCGGATTTCATCGGCGAGTCGAACCTGTTCTCCGGCACCGTGCGCCGCCTTGATTCCGGCCGCGTGGTGCTGGGCACCCCGGCCGGGCTGGAACTGAGCAGCCCGCCGACGCCCACCGGCCCCGCGCTGGCGCCCCAGGCCGAGGGTTGCATCGCCGTGCGCCCCGAACTGGTCGGCATCGCCGCCGCCGATTCGGAGCTGCAGCGCGAAGTGCGCCTGAAGGGCCGTGTCGAAGACCGCATCTACCTGGGCAACCTCACCGAGTACCGCGTGCGCACCGACGCTTTCGGCATCGTCTGCGTGCGTGTGCCGCGCAAGGCCGGCGGCGAGGCTGAAGCCTTCGAGCACGGCGCGCCGGTACAGGTCGGCTGGAACCAGGCCAGCGGCCTGGCCATGGCCCTTTGAGTTCGACGATCCAACCATAACGACAATCAGCAGACAGGCGGGGAGTGACGATGGACAAGAAGAGCTTCATCAAGACGATGCGCAGCTGGGAAAACGGCTCGATCACACGGCGCGACTTTCTCGGCAAGACCGGCCTCGGCCTGGCGATGGCGGTGGTCGCCGCCAACACCCCCGGTCTGCTGACCGGCAAGGCCTACGCGGCCGAGGGCAGCAATATCGGTGACCGCCTGGCGCTGGCCACCTGGCCGAACTACCACAGCCAGGAAAACTTCGACGCCTTCGCCAAGGCCACTGGTGCCCGCGTACAGATGAACGTGTTCGGCTCCAACGAGGAGATGCTCGCCAAGCTGCAGGCCGGTGGCAGCGGCTGGGACGTCTTCGTGCCGACCAACTACACCATCAGCACCTACGTGCAGCTCGGCCTGATCGAGCCGCTGGACCTCTCGCGCATCCCCAACTTCGACCCCAAGGCCTTCGAGGAGCGCTTCATGGCCCAGGGCACGGTGGACGGCAAGGTCTACGCGGTGCCGAAGAACTGGGGCACCACCGGCATCGTCTATGACGCCAGCAAGGTCAAGGGCAGCCCGGATTCCTGGAAGCAGTTCTGGGACCTGACGCTGACCAGTGCCTCGGGCCGCACCATCGTCCACGACTACCAGCTCACCGCCATCGGCAACGCGCTCAAATACTACGGCTACAGCTTCAACTCGCTGGACCCGAAGGAGCTGGCCGAGGCCGAGAAGCTGCTGATCCAGGCCAAGCCGCACCTGTTCGCGATCAACTCCGACATCCAGCCGTCAATGCGCAACGGCGACGCCTGGATGGCCATGGCCTGGACCGGCGACGCCTCGCAATTGCACCGCGACAACCCGGACATGACCTTTGTGCTGGGCAAGGAAGGCGGCGAGATCTGGAGCGACTTCTTCGCCATTCCCAAGGGCGCCGAGCACAAGGATGCCGCCTACGCCTTCATCAACTACCTGCTCGACCCGCAGCACAACAAGCTGGAGGTGCTCTCCCACGGCTACCCGAGCGGGGACAAGCGCGTCGATGCGCTGCTCTCCAAGGAGATGCTCGACGACCCGATCATGTACCCGGCGGCCGAGCGCCTGTCGCCGCTGGAGTTCGGCGCCGCGGCGACCCTCACCAGCCCGGCGCGCGCCGAACTGATGGCGCGGTTCAAGGCCGCCTGACGGGCTCTTCGTAGGAACGAGGGGGGCACCTAGCCCTTGCTCGCGAACCCGCCCAGCCTCCGAGCTGACGGGAGAAGCGTTAGCGAGCAATAACGATGGCGTCCCCCTCGCTCCTACAGGAGAGGGCCCCGAGCAACTCCTATGCGTAGGGAATCGAACATGAACATCGCTGTCAGTGCCCCGTTGCCGCAGACCCAGGCGACGCCCACGGCCTCGCGTGCGAAAAGCCTCGGCCGGCGCGTCACGCTCCTGCTGCTCCTGCCGTCCACCTTGTGGTTCCTGCTCCTGCTGCTGATGCCGCTGGTGATCATCCTGGTCTTCAGCTTCGGCGAGCGCAGCGCCGTGGGCGGCTACGGCGGCGGACTGACGCTGGAGAACTACCTGAACCTCGGCTCCCGCGCCCAGGCCTTCTGGAACACCCTGACCCTGGCGCCGCTGGGCACACTCGCGTGCCTGCTGGCGGCCTACCCGCTGGCCTATTTCCTGGCGGTGAAGGTGCGGCGCAACAAGTCGCTGCTGCTGACCCTGGTGATCGTGCCGTTCTGGACCAGTTTCCTGATCCGCACCTACGCCTGGATTTTCATCCTCAGCGGCAAAGGCATCCCGGCGCTGCTGGAGAGCTTCGGCATCGCCGACGTGCGTCTGATCAACACGCCGTACGCCGTGCTGATCGGCATCGTCTACGGCTACCTGCCACTGATGGTATTCCCCATCTACGTGACCCTGGAGAAGCTCGACAAGCGCCTGCTGGAAGCTTCCGGCGACCTCGGTGCGAGCGCCTTCGAGACGTTCCGCCGGATCACCCTGCCGCTCTCCGCGCCGGGGGTGATCACCGGGGTGATGCTGGTGTTCATCCTGCTCATGGGCGAATTCCTGATCCCGGCGATCCTCGGCGGCGGCAAGGTGTTCTTCGTCGGCAATGCGCTGGTCGACCTGTTCCTGCAATCGCGCAACTGGCCCTTCGGCAGCGCGGTGGCGATGACCCTGGTGGCGATGATGCTGGCGATCATCGGCGTCTACCTGAAACTCGTGGCGCGCTACGGCGGCTCACGCAACGACGGGGTGCTCTGACATGTGGCTGCGCAGTTACTCCACCTCGGTTTATCTGTTCCTCTACGCGCCCATTGCGCTGATCATGCTCTTCGCCTTCAACGCCGGGCGCAGCGGGCTGAGCTTCCAGTGCTGCTCGGTGCAGTGGTTCGGTCGGGCCTTCGGCAACCCGTTCATCATGGAAGCGCTGGGCAACAGCGCGCTGATCGCCTTCTGCTCGGCGCTGATCGCCACGCTGTTCGGCACCCTCGCGGTGTTCGGCCTGCAGCGCGTGGGCAAGCGCGTGCGCCTGCTGTTCGATGCGCTGACCTACTGCGCGATCATCGTGCCGGGCATCGTCATCGGCATTGCCACGCTGATCGCCTTCATCACCCTGTTCGACGTGGTGAACCCATTGCTGGCGCTGCTGGACATCGGCCTGCCGAAACTCAACATGGGCTTCGGCACCGTGGTCGCGGCGCACTCGCTGTTCACCATGGCGCTGGTGATGGTGATCGTCCGCACCCGCGTCGAAGCCATGGACAAATCGCTGCTGGAAGCCTCCGCCGACCTCTACGCGCCACCGCTGGACACCTTCTGGCGGGTGACCCTGCCGCAGATCGCCCCGGCGATCCTGGCCGGCTTCCTGTTGGCGTTCACCTTCAGCTTTGACGATTTCATCATCGCCTTCTTCGTCGCAGGCTCCGAGACCACGCTGCCGATCTACATCTTCTCGTCGATCCGCCGGGGCATCACGCCGGAGATCAACGCCATCTCCACGGTGATCATCTGCGCCTCGCTGGCGCTGCTGTTCACCTCCCGCTACCTGCAGAACCGCCGCACCGGCGTTCAGGCCGCCTGAAGGCCGACTTCAAGGAGACGCGAGCATGCGTGACCAGCTCTACATCAACGGGCAGTGGGTCAGGCCGGACCTGGGCGGTCGCTTCACCAGCTTCGACCCCGCCACCGGCCAGCCGCTGCGTGAAGTGCCGGCGGCCACCGAGGAAGACGTCGACCACGCCGTGCGCGCGGCGCGTACCGCGTTCAATCGCGGCTGGGGGCAGAGCCGCGGCAGCGAGCGCGCCGAATGGCTGGAGGCGCTGGCCGGCGAGCTGGAACGGAACCAGGATTCGCTGGCCGAACTGGAAGTGCGCGACAACGGCAAGCCGCTGCCCGAGGCGCAGTGGGACGTGGCCGACGCCATCGGCTGCTTCCGTTACTACGCCGACCTGGCGCGGGAACTGGACGAGCGCCAGGACCAGGTCCTGGCGCTGCCCGACGAGCGCTTCCGCTGCCGCATCCGCCAGGAGCCGGTGGGCGTGGCCGGGCAGATCATTCCCTGGAACTACCCGCTGCTGATGGCGGCCTGGAAGGTCGCGCCGGCCTTGGCGGCGGGCGCCACCTGCGTGCTCAAGCCCTCCGAGCTGACACCCCTGAGCGCTCTGGAACTGGCCGCCGCGGCGGACGCCGTGGGGCTGCCGGCGGGCGTTCTCAACGTGCTGCCCGGCCTCGGCGCGGAAGCCGGCGGGCCGCTGAGCCAGCATCCGGGCGTGGACAAGCTGGCGTTCACCGGCAGCGTGCCGACCGGCTCGCGGATCATGTCGGCGGCAGCCCAGGACATCAAGAACGTCAGTCTGGAGCTGGGCGGCAAATCGGCCTTCATCGTCTTCGACGACAGCGATGTCGAGGCGGCGGTGGAGTGGATCCTGTTCGGCATCTTCTGGAACCAGGGGCAGGTGTGCAGCGCCACTTCGCGCCTGCTGGTGCAGGAGGGCATCGCCCCACGGTTGATCGAGCGGCTGGTGGAGGCGACCCGCGCCATCACCGTCGGTGACGGCCTGCAGCCGGGTGTGCTGCTCGGTCCGCTGGTCAGCCAGGGACAGCACGAAAAGGTACTCGGCTTCGTCGAAAAAGGCCGCACGGGCGGCGCCCGGTTGCTCACCGGCGGCAAGCGCCCGGCGGGGTTGGAGCAGGGCTGGTTCATCGAGCCGGCGATCTTCGACGAACCGGCCGAGGACGCGCTGATCTGGCGCGAGGAAATCTTCGGCCCAGTGCTCTGTGTGAAGCGTTTCAAGACCGAGGCCGAGGCCCTGCGCCTGGCCAACGACAGCCGTTTCGGCCTGGCCGGTGCGGTGATGTCGGGCGACCCGCAACGTGCTGCGCGGGTGGCAGACGGGTTGCGCGCAGGGATCGTCTGGGTCAACTGCTCGCAGCCGACCTTCACCCAGGCGCCCTGGGGCGGCATGAAGCAGAGCGGCATCGGCCGCGAGCTGGGCGTGTGGGGGCTGGAGAACTACCTGGAGGTGAAGCAGGTGACCGAGTACACCTCGGATCAGCCCTGGGGCTGGTACCTGAAATAACCGCTGTGACTCGCTCCTGCCGGCAACTTCGGAGCCCACTGTAGGAGCGGGCCATGCCCGCGATCGCGCGCATGGCGCGCTCCCACAGGTCGATTCCGGGGACTCAATCGAGGTTATGCCCGATCCGCCAGAGCACGCCGCTCGGGTCGTGCAGGGTGAAATCGCGCATCTTCCACGGCTGGTCTTCCAGTGCACCGAGGCGCACGCCGTAGCGCTCGGCGAGGCCGGAGTCGCGGACCTTCGCGTACCAGGCGTCGGCATCTTCCACCAGCAGGTGCAGCATCAGGTTCTCGGCGAATTCCTTGACGTAGTAGTTCTGCAGCAGGAAGGCGCAGTGATCGCCATGGTGGAAGTAGGCGAGTTCTTCAGAGTTCCACGGCGAGAGGAATCCCAGGTCCTTGTAGAACTGCTGGGAGAGCGCGAAATCGCGGGCGGGGACGAAGACTTTCAGTTCAACGCTGGCAGTGCTCATGGGCAACCTTCCTGGTAAGTCGTGAGCAGGCTTTTCGACGGTGCCCTCAACGCGGGCCGGCCGCCTCTGGCGGGCGGCTGGCCGGGAGTCTACCTCAGAGCTGGCGCTGCATGTAGCGGTGGCTGGAAACGCCCGGGAGGGTCGAGACGCGCTCCACCTGCACGGTGAAACCCAGGCGTTCATAGAGCGTCTGGGCCTTGGGGTTGGCCACCGAAACGTCCAGCGCGGCCATCGGCAGGTTGGCATCGCGGCCCATCTGCAGGAAGTGATCGATCAGCTGGCTGCCCAGGCCTTCGCCGCGCAGCGTCGGCGTGACGCCCAGGTGCGCGAGGTACAGCGTCCGGCGCGGCGGCGGGCAGATGATCTTCTCCAGTTGCAGGCCCCGGCGGATTACCCCCGCCGAACCCAGTCCGAAATAACTGAGGATCTGCCGCGTGGCCGCCAGCAGGTAGCCCAGTGTCGCTTCGCCGCCGAACACCGTACCGGCCGCCACTACCCGGCCATCCTGTTCGCCGACCCAGTGCTGCCGCCAGCCGAACTGCCCGCCGCCCTGGACGAAGGCGTAGCGCAGGAAGTCCTGGGCGCTGTTGCGGCCGGGGCGGGCGAAGGCGTAGTCGAAGGCGTCGGGGCCGGAGCTGTAGATCAGCGGGATGGCGGCATCGACGTCATCAGGACGGGCGCGGCGGAAGGTCAGCGGCATGCAGGCGACTCCTGGGTGGGAGTCGAGAATCTAGCACTATGGTTCCATTAAAGGCAGCATTCAGCCTTGTGTTTCGAGCCACTGCAATGCGCCGAGCCCGGCGGCGCGGCCGCTGGCGAAGCAGGCGGTGAGCAGGTAGCCGCCGGTGGGCGCTTCCCAATCGAGCATCTCGCCGGCGCAGAACACGCCCGGCAGCGCCTTGAGCATCAGCTGCTCATTCAGCGCCTCGAAGGTCACTCCACCGGCACTGCTGATGGCTTCATCCAGCGGACGGGTGCGCACCACAGTCAGCGGGAGCGCCTTGATCAACTGGGCAAGGCGCTGCGGGTCGGTGTAGTCGGCTGCTGTGGACAACTCGCGCAACAGCCCGGCACGCACGCCATCCAGCCCCAGGCGGCCGCGCAAGTGGTTGGCCATGGACTTGGAGCCGCGCGGTTGCGCGACGGCCTTGGCGACCTGCTCCAGGCTGCGGTTGGGCAGCAGGTCCAGGTGCACGGTGGCGCTGCCAGTCTGCTCGATGCACTCACGTATACCGGAGGACAGCGCATAGACCAGGCTGCCCTCGATGCCGCCGGCGGTAACCACGAACTCTCCCTGGCGTGGCGTTCCTCCGGCCAGTGAAAGCGCCACCGGCTTGACCGGTGCGCCAGCGAACTTGTCGCGGAAGAACTCGCTCCAGCCGGCCACTTCGAAGCCGCAGTTGGCCGGGCGCAGCGGCGAGATATCCACCGCGCGTTCGGCCAGCAGCGGCACCCAGGCGCCGTCCGAGCCCAGGCGCTGCCAGCTGCCGCCACCTAGGGCCAGCACGGTGGTGTCGACGCTGGCGCTGCGTCGGCCCTCCGGTCCTTCGATCAGCAGCGCGCCCTCGGCGTCCCAGCCCAGCCAGCGATGGCGGGTGTGGATGACCACACCGGCTTCGCGCAGGCGCTTGAGCCAGGCACGAAGCAGCGGAGCGGCCTTCATGTCGGTGGGAAAGACGCGGCCGGAGGTGCCGGCAAAGGTCTCGATGCCCAGGCCATGAATCCATGCGCACAGCGCCTGGCTGTCGAAGGCGTCGATCACTGGTGCGAGGGTTTGTGCGCGCTGGCCGTAGCGCGACAGGAAGGGCTCGCGCGCCTCGGAATGGGTGATGTTCATGCCGCCCACGCCGGCCAGCAGGAACTTGCGCCCGACTGAGGGCATGGCATCGAACAACTCCACCGCTACGCCGGCGCCAGCCAGGACTTCGGCCGCCATGAGGCCGGCGGGGCCGCCGCCGATGACAATCGCGGTAGGGGAGGCGAGCGGGCGGAGATCGGTCATGCAGGAGGCCAGGCGAAGGAGGGCGGGAAAGGTCGCAATTCTAGCGCAGCGGTGCTACGCGCCGGTTGCTCATTTTTTGTCCAGTTCTCGCGGAGCCTGCGGCGGCGGACGCGGCAGGCGCTTTTCCGCAGCTTATCCACAGGCCACCCCACAGTTGTCGTGGAAAAAACTCGGGAGTGGGGAAGGTGTTTTCCGACTCCTGAGCAGTAGGGGTTACGATAATTCCTACGTGGGATCGGGATTGCGCCGATGTTGGCGCTTTTGTGAATCCATCAGCATGCGGACCTCTTGCAACCTTGGTCCAACTGACGATGAAAGTCCGTGATTACCTTCGCTCTCATGAGGCCCACCTGTGGGTGGAGGGCAGCGACACCCGCGTACGGGTGAATGGCCTCGACATTGTCATCCGTAGCCTCCCCAGCGAGGAAATCCGCACTCTGCTCAACGAGGCGGTGGCCCACATGGTGGTGCGGCTGAACAAGAACCTGCAGGGTTCGAAGGTCAAGTTCGAACAGCGGGTGCTGGAGTTGCTGTCGATACAGGTCGCGCTGCACAACCTCTATGTCTTCACCAACTGGAGTCGCCTGTTGCCGCGCTACCTGCAGTACGCGGGGCCGCTGCGCGCCCAGGAACTGCTGCAGCACCATGTGCCCGAGCAGGTGATGCGCTTCTGCGAGAGGAATTACGGCGATGAGTGCCGTCCGCGTGCCGCCGCGCTGCTGGGATTCTCCGCCCATGAACTGGCGCGCTGGGAGCAGCAGCGACTGCCCTCGCGCATGGACACCAACAACTCGCGTTACCGGGCCAACTGAAGCTCTCGCGCCACCCGCGCGGCGCTGTGGTGCAGGATGCCATGGCGCCGGGCCAGCGCCTGGCGGTCCTTGTCGTAGCCACCGCCGATCACGCCCGCCACCGGGATGTCGCTGGACAGGCAGCGGCGGATGACGTGCTCGTCCCGCGCCGCCAGCCCCGCGTCGGTGAGTTGCAGGTAACCCAGGGCGTCGTCCTTGTGCACGTCCACGCCGGCGTCGTAGAGCACGATGTCCGGCTGGTACAGCGGCAGCAGGTAGTCCAGCGCCTCCTGCACCACCTTCAGGTACTCCGCGTCTCCCAGGTGCAGTGGCAGGGGAATGTCCCAGTCGCTCTGCGCCTTGCGCGCGGGGAAGTTCTTCTCGCAGTGCAATGACACCGTTACCGCATCCGGCACGTTCTCCAGGATGCGCGCGGTGCCGTCGCCCTGGTGCACGTCACAGTCGAAGATCAGTACGCGGTTGGCCTTGCCGCTTTCCAGCAGGTACAGGCTGATCACCGCCAGGTCGTTGAAGATGCAGAAGCCCGAGGCGTGGTCGTGGTGCGCGTGGTGCGTGCCGCCAGCAAGGTGGCAGGCCAGGCCCTGTTTCAGCGCCAGTTCCGCGGTAAGCAGCGAGCCACCTACCGCGCGTACGGTGCGCCTTGCCAGCGCTTCGCTCCAGGGCAGGCCAAGGCGGCGCAGTTCCTCGCGCTCCATCGCACCGCTGCAATAGCGCTCGATGTAGTCGCGGTCGTGGGCCAGGGCGAGGATATCCACAGGGCAGAGTTCCGGGCGCAGCAGTTGCGCGTCTTCCACCAGTGCGCTGTCCACCAGGTGATCGCGCAGCAGACGGAACTTCTCCATGGGAAAACGATGGTTGTCCGGGAAGGGCGGACTGTAGTCGTCGTGGTAGACCAGGGGCAGCGGCATGGCGTCGGCGGATCGGGAATGTGCTGCACAGGGTACGTCGTCGTGGCGCACAGACGAAAGGGCCGGCATTGCGCCGGCCACTTTGCATTCGGGCTCGCGTATCAGCCTTCGTGGGAGGCTGCTGCGTTGCGCTGTTCGCTGCGGCTGGTCGCCACCGACACCGACCACAGCACAAAGCCGCCGATGGCCAG
>JASGKM010000054.1:0-46345 GCA_049840615.1 Pseudomonas sp. | reverse complement strand
AGGCAGTAGTGGTTCTGCGGAATCTGTCCGAGCGACGGGTCGGCGGCGGAAACGATGGCGATGACTTCCGCCAGCGTGGCGTAGGACACCTCGGCGCCACCGAACTCGCGCGGCACGGTGATACCCCACAGGCCGCTGTTGGAATAGACCTCGACGACCTCGGGCGGGACTTCGCGGTTACGGTCGCGTTCGGCAGCGCCTTCGAGCAGGAAGGCAGCGACCTGGTGGGCGACTTCGACGGCTTGCGCATCGGAGCCGATCACCTGTGCGTGCGGCTCGCGGATGTCGTAGTCGGCGGATTCGGGAAGTTGGGGCATGGCAGTACAGCGACCTCGGCAGATGAATCGACCCGGCGTTCGGGTCTCTGTCTGATTGGGTCATTGCACAAGCTGTGCCGGAAATTAATTTACATATAAATCAACATCTTGAGAGTTTTGTCCAACAGTTGCGCGGCTGGGCAGGCAGCAAAGTGTTGGGCAGGTGCTGCTGGGGCAACAGTGCTGGAGCACACCGGCAGCTCGTGGGGCGGGGGGGGAAAACGTTCGCGAGCAAGCTCGCTCCTACAAGGTGTGCGCCGACGCTGGCCTGTAGGAGCGAGCTTGCTCGCGAACCCGGTCAGGAGAGCAGGGGGCTTCAGGCAAGCTCCTGGCACACGTCTATCCAATCGGCCTCGACCAACTCCAGCATGCGTTGCGGTTCGATCCTTACCGCGCTGTGTACCGCGCCGGCCGCCGGCAGAACCTCGTCGAATGCCTGCAGCGACACATCGCAATACACCGGCAGTGGCGTGGCCAGGCCGAACGGGCAGACGCCGCCCACCGGATGGCCGGTCAGGGCGACCACATCCTCGGCGCCGAGCATCTTGGCCTTGCCGCCGAAGGCTTCCTTGAGCTTGCGGTTGTCCAGCCTTGCATCTCCACGGGCGACCACCAGCACGGTGCGCTCGCCGACCCGCAGGGACAGGGTCTTGGCGATGCGGCCCGGCTCCACACCGTGGGCCTCGGCGGCCAGGGCGACGGTGGCGGTGCTGGTTTCCAGCTCGATGATGGCGATGTCGGGGGCCTTTTCGGCGAAGAAGGCGCGAACCGATTCCAGGCTCATGGGGCGATGCTCCGTGTCGTGCGAAAAGGACTGAATCTAGGGAGCACGGCCGAGGCTGTCCAGTCAGCCATTCGTCTGTCGGTGTCGTTGGAACGGAGGTCCGGCGTGAAGATTGGACTCACTCCCGGTCTTGATGCGCGGCTGTTAATCCGTGGACCGCTCACGGCGCCATGGCGAGAGCCGGCCTATGCTCAGAGCCCCCGTAGCCCTGCTCGAAAAAAATAATTGCGTGGTCTGTCGATCTGCCGTTTCGCCCTTCGACTATTTGTCAGGAACCGGTAACCACCGGCCGCCACGCAGGCAATTATAAGAGAATGACAAGAGGAGAAAAACCATGCGTTTCATGGTGATCGTCAAAGCCACCGCCGACTCCGAAGCCGGTGTGATGCCCAAGGAAGAGCTGCTCGCCGCCATGGGGGCCTACAACGAGGAACTGGTGAAGGCCGGTGTGATGCTGGCCGGCGAGGGCTTGCACCCCAGCGTGAAGGGCGCGCGGGTGCGCTTCGATGGCGCGTCGCGGCAGGTGATCGACGGCCCGTTCGCCGAGACCAAGGAGCTGATCGCCGGCTTCTGGATCATGCAGACCGCGTCGTTGCAGGAGTGCATCGACTGGGTCAAACGCTCGCCGAACCCGTTCGACGGCCAGTCGGAGATCGAAATCCGGCAGATATTCGAGGCCGAGGACTTCGGCTGCGAGTTCACCCCTGAACTGCGCGAGCAGGAAGAACGTCTGCGCGCCGAAATCGCCAGCAAATCCTGAGTCTGGAGGACAGCGCCATGTTGATGAATGCCTATCTGGTCTTCGACGGCAACTGCGAAGAAGCCTTCCGTTATTACGCCGAAGTGCTGCGTGCCGAGCTGCCGGCGCTGATGCGCTTCTCCGATGCACCAGGCTGCGAGGACATGCCCGAGGCGTTGAAGAGCCGCATCATTCACGTCCGCCTGGAAGTGGACGGCCACGTGCTGATGGGCTCGGATGCCTCGCCCCAGTGCGGCCAGTACGAAGGGGTGAAGGGCGTATCGATCACCCTCAACGTCGACAGCAAGACCGAGGCCAGGCGTCTCTTCGACGCCCTGGGCAAGGGCGGCAAGGTGACCATGCCGCTGGACAAGACGTTCTGGGCCGAATCGTTCGGCGCCGTGGAAGATCGTTTCGGGGTGCCGTGGATGATCAATTGCGAGAAGGAAGCCTGAGCCCAGGCACCGCTGCCCCCTGTAGGAGCGGGCCATGCCCGCGATCGCGCGCATGGCGCGCTCCTACAGGTTTAATTCCAGGTCAGCCGGGCCATTGGGTCGAACGTTTCGGGGTGCCGTGGATGATCAATTGCGAGAAGGAAGCCTGAGCCCAGGCACCGCTGCCCCCTGTAGGAGCGGGCCATGCCCGCGATCGCGCGCATGGCGCGCTCCTACAGGTTTATTCCCAGGCCAGCAGGGTCTTTGGGTCGAACGTTTCGGGGTGCCTTGAATGATCAATTGCGAGAAGGAAGTCTGAGCCCAGGCACCGCTGCCCCCTGTAGGAGCGGGCCATGCCCGCGATCGCGCGCATGGCGCGCTCCTACAGGTTTAATTCCAGGTCAGCCGGGTCTTTGGGTCGAACGTTTCGGGGTGCCGTGGATGATCAATTGCGAGAAGGAAGCCTGAGCCCAGGCACCGCTGCCCCCTGCAGGAGCGGGCCATGCCCGCGATCGCGCGCATGGCGCGCTCCTACAGGTTTAATTCCAGGTCAGCCGGGTCTTTGGGTCGAACGTTTCGGGGTGCCGTGGATGATCAATTGCGAGAAGGAAGCCTGAGCCCAGGCACCGCTGCCCCCTGTAGGAGCGGGCCATGCCCGCGATCGCGCGCATGGCGCGCTCCTACAGGTTTAATTCCAGGTCAGCCGGGCCTTTGGGTTGAACGTTTCGAGGTGCCGTGGATGATCTATTGCGAGAAGGAAGCTTAAGCGCGCAGTCGAGACAATCGCGGACGGAGTCCGCTCCTGCACAAGGGCCAACCCTGGCGTGGGAGCGGACTCTGTCCGCGATGGCTTCAGTCCGCGGATATCCCGCCCGCCGCGCGAAAGCGCTCTGGCGTCGTCCCGGTGAACCGCTGGAATGCCCGGTGGAAACTGGTGACGTGTTCATAGCCGAGTAGAAAGGCGATCTCCTGCAACGCCATCCGGCTGGCCAGCAGATAGCGCTGGGCCAGCGCCATTCGCACCTCCAGCACGATGCCCTTGAAGGTCAGTCCGTGTTCGCGCAGCCGGCGTTGCAGCGTATGCGGCGGCAGGCGCAGCCAGGCGGCCGTCTGTTCCAGGTCCGGCAGCGGGATACGCGCGTTCTGCAGCAGGTAGTAGCGCACGTCATCGGGCAGCGCCGGGCCGCGTTCGAAGCTGGCCAGGGTCGCCGCGCCCTGTGCCTGGCACAGCCGGCTGACCGACGGGTTGGCGGTGGAGAAGGGCTGGTCATGGAATGCCTTCGGCATCCACAGTTCGGCCTGCCCGGCATTGAACTGGCAAGGGCCGGGGAAGAGTACGCCATACAGGGCCGCATGGGCGGGCGGCGGGTAGGGCAGGTGCAGTTGCATGCCGGCGCAGTGCTCCAGATCCGGCAGGCGCTGACACAACCAGCGCCAGGTGCTGCTCAGCCATTCCTCGCAAAGCGCGATGCGTTCCACCTCGCTGAAGGGCGGCAGCTGCAGCGTCAGGCGGATGTGCTCGCCAACTTCTTCGCGGTGGGTGTGGATCGGGTGCGGCATCAGGCTCGACGGCTGGCCGAGGGAGATATCCCAGGAGCGCCGCAGGTTGGCCGCGCTGATCAGCGCGTAGCCGATCACCCCCAGGTCATAGAGGTTGTAGCGCTGGCCCAGGCGCAGGAAGAAATCGCTGGGGCCGAGCAGCCCGGCGGCCTGCTGCAGCAGGCGGTAATAGCGGGCGAAGTTCATCTCGGCGGCCGCCGCTTCGCCGGTTACTGGCAGGCCGAGCCCGCCGAGTAGTGGTGCCAGGGCCGGCAGGGCGGGGCGGGCTCGCCATTCGTCGAGGAAGTGGCGAAACAGCTGGCGCGCGGCGTAATCGATATCGAACGAAGCGGTGGGCATGACGCGCCTCCAACCTGTCTCTTAATGCTAGTGAGTTGTCATCTTGTGCTAGTTGGCGGAGGAAAGTCGAGCCCTATACTGCCTCCACGGACAAGAACAACAAGGGCTTCCCATGACCGCTCCGGACCGCTTCCGCTCCTCCAATTCCCCCACCGCTCGCTTTGCCGAACTGCTGCTGCACAACGGCCGCTTCTACACCCTGGACCCCGCCCAACCCTGGGCCGAGGCCGTGGCCATCCGCGATGGCCGGCTGCTGGCGGTGGGCCGTCGCGAGGACATAGAGCACCTGGTCGGCCCGGATACCCTGGTGCGCGACCTCGAAGGCGCGTTCTGCATGCCCGGCCTGCACGACATGCACACCCACCCGGACCTGGCGCTGAACCCGCGCTACGCCGACGACCTCGACGTCGGCATCGAGGACCCGACCCCGGAGCAGTTGGCCAAGGCGATACGTGACTACGCCGACAGCCACCCCGGCGACGGCTGGGTCTACGGCCAGTACTGGGTGCGCTACACCTTCCGCGAAGCCGGGTTGAAGCCGGGCCGCGAGTGGCTCGACAGCATCCTGCCGGATCGCCCCGTGGCGCTGCTCGACCGCATGTGGGGCACCATGATGGTCAACTCCCGCGCGCTGGAGCTGGCCGGCATCGACGCCAGCACCGCTGACCCGCGCAACGGTTACCTGGAGCGCGACGAGCTGACCGGCGAGCCCAACGGCCTGCTGATCGACGGCGCCTATGCGCTGATCCACGCCGCCATGCCGCCGACCCCGGCCAAGGTACTGCGCCAGTCCTACCGCGAAGGCGTGCACTTCCAGAGCTCGCGTGGCGTCACCGCGGCCAAGTACCTGCACGTCTGCGAGAACCGCCTGGACGCCCTCAAGTACCTTGACGACGCTGGTCAACTGACGCTGCGCGTGGAAGCGGCGATCAGCTGGCAGGACGACATCTTCCCGGTGCGCCGCCGCTGGGAGCTGCTCGCTGGCGAGCGCCACTATTACCGCAGCGCGCGGCTGTCGGCGAACGCGGTGAAATTCCACTTCGACGGCACCGTCGAACCGCGCTCTTCCTTCCTTATTACGCCCTGGCCGGGCGAAGATGCCTGGCGCGGCAAGCTGAACCTGACGCCGGAGCACATCACCGACATGGTGGTGGACATGGATCGCCGCGGCATCCGTGTCATCGCCCACTGCACCGGCGACGCGGCGTCCGACGTGTTCCTCGATGCCGTGGCCGAGGCGCGTCGGCGCAATGGTTTCAGCGGCGTGCGCCACCAGTGCGCGCACAGCACTATCCTGCATCCGGGCAACCTCAAGCGCTTCCGCGAGCTGGAAGTGATCGCCGAGTTCTCTCCGGCGGCCTGGTACCCGACACCTTTCGCCAGCGGCGCGCGTTCGGGCTACGGCACGGATCGCCTGAAGCGCATCTATGACTTCAAGGGCGTGCTGGCCGCTGGCGGCATCGCGGTATTCGGCACCGACTGGCCGGTGGCGTCCATCGACCCGTGGCTGGCGCTGGAAACCCTGGTGACCCGGCAGAACCCCTGGAACGACGACCCGGCCTGCTTCGGCGAGCCGATCAGCCTGGAGCAGGCGATCCGCGTGGCCACGCTAAACGGTGCTTATGCCATGGGCCTGGAAAAACTCACCGGCAGCCTGGAGGCGGGCAAGTCGGCGGACTTCATCGTGCTCGACCGCAACCTGTTCGAGCAGCCGGCGCGCAACTACATCCATCGCACCGAGGTGCAACTGACGTTCGTCGAGGGCCGCCCCGTGTATGACCGCCTCGGCCAGTTCAGCGACACCGCGCTGGCGGCAGTCTGGCAGGGCGAGCCGCCGCGCATCGAAGGGGTCAACGCATGAATGCCGCGAGCATCCCGGTGACGGTGGTCGCCGGCTTCCTCGGCGCAGGCAAGACCACGCTGCTGCGCAACTTGCTGGAGCGCTGCGAAGGCCGGCGACTGGCGGTGATCGTCAATGATTTCGGCGAGCTGAACATCGACGCCGGGATGATCGCCGAGCAGACCGAGGCCGTGTACAGCCTGGAGAACGGCTGCATTTGCTGCAGTGTGCAGGACGACCTGCTGGCGCAGCTGGAACGGCTGGCGAATATGCATCCGCCGCTGGACCAGGTGGTGATCGAGTGCAGCGGAGTGTCCGACCCGCAGCGCATCGTGCAGACGCTGGGCTACCCGAAGCTGCGCAGGCGCCTGCACCTGGACGCCGTCCTTACAGTGGTCGATGCCGCCCGCCGGGAGCCGCTGGAAGGCGAGTACGCGCGACTGGAGCGCATGCAGGCGGCAGCGGCTGATCTTCTGCTGCTGAACAAGTGCGATCTGCTGGATGCCGATGAGCGCGCCAGCCAGCGCGAGCGCTTTGCTCGTGGTGCGCGGGTGCTGGAAACCATCCAGGCGCAGATTCCCGATGAGCTGCTGCTCGGCGAGCCGTCCCGCAAGCTGCGGCCCCATGGGCAGGAAGGCATCGACCATGGCGACCTGTTCGACAGCTGGAGCTGGCAGGGCGACTCGACCTTCGATGGTGCGCGGCTGAAGCTCTGGCTGGAAACCTTGCCGCGCGGCCTGTTGCGCCTCAAGGGGCTGATTCGCCTGGCGGGGCAGGGCGAGGCGGTCTGGCTGCAGTATGTGGGCGGGCGTTATCAGCTGCGTCCGGCGACAGCGGCCGAGGCTGTGCAGGGCTCGCGGCTGGTTTTCATCGCGGAGAAGGATGCGGGGTTGCGGGCAGAACTCGAGTCAGGGCTGCGGGGCTGCTTTCTGTAGGAGCGAGCTTGCTCGCGAACAACCCTCGCAGCCGGATCAGTTCGCGAGCAAGCTCGCTCCTACAGTTCTGGATTTGCGGGCAATAAAAAACCGGCCACCAGGGCCGGTTTTTCATGACGCACCGAACTCAGCGGTATTCGCAGAGGTAGGCGGTGTCCTGGGCGACTTTCAGCTGGAACTTGCTGTTGGCCGGGACGGTGAATTTGCTGCCGCCTTCGAAGGTTTCCCAGCTGTCGCTGCCCGGCAGCTTGACGGTCAGCGCGCCGGCAACGACGTGCATCACTTCCAGCTGGCTGGTGCCGAATTCGTATTCGCCGGGAGCCATCACGCCGATGGTGGCGGGGCCTGCGGTCATGTCGAAGGCGATGGATTTGACGGTGCCGTCGAAGTACTCGTTGACCTTGAACATGGGCTTCTCCTGCTAGAGGGGTGAAAAAGGGCTGGCCAGTATGCCCAAGGCCGTCGGCCCCGTCACTAGAGCGCGGCGTGCGACCGGGCGGTCAGCGCAAGTTGCCGGTGCTAACCGGCGACGGGCAGGGTCAGCGGCAGCAGGCGGGCGGTGTTGCGGGCGTCTTCCAGGGCACGGTGCGGCTGCCCCTGGAAGTGCAGGCCGGCCAGGTGCAGTGCGGCGTTCAGGCCCACCTGGCGTTTGAGCTGGCGGGCCTGGGCGAAACGTTGCTTGAGGTTAACGTGGGGAACGCGGGAAAGGTGGCTGTCCAGGTGCTGGCGGCGCCATTCCAGTTCCAGCTGGTGACGGTCGTAGTCGCCCCAGCTGGTCCAGCCGGCCAGGCGCGGGCTGTGCTGGGCGAGCCAGCGCTCGAACTGCGGCCAGACCTCGTGCAACGGCGCGGCAGCATCGACGTTGGCCTGGGTGATATGGGTGAGTTCGCGGCAGAAGCTCGTCAGCAGCGGGCGCCGCTGCGGCCGGACGAAGCGTTGGAAATGGTCCAGCTCGCGGCCGTCGGCCTCGGCGACCAGGCTCGCGCCGATCTCGATGATTTCCATTTCCTCGACCGGCCAGCCGCCTTCCTCGGTGGTGGCTTCCAGGTCGATCACCAGCCAGTGGGGCATAGTCGGTGCTCGTGGTTGGGTTCGAAAGTTGGGTACGAATCGAGTATGGAAGGCGTTTGCGGGACCGGCAAACCGCTGTGCTAGGCTGACCGGCTACAAGGACAAGGGGACTGCAATGGCGAAAGTGGCATTCATCGGTCTGGGCGTGATGGGTTACCCCATGGCCGGGCATCTGGCGCGCGAAGGACATGAGGTGTGCGTCTACAACCGCACCGCGAGCCGCGCCGCCCAATGGGTCAAGCAGTTTGGCGGGCGCGCGGCCGATACCCCGCGTGACGCCGCGCAGTGGGCCGATTTCGTCATGTGCTGCGTGGGTAACGATGACGACCTGCGCAGTGTGGTGCTGGGCGAGGAGGGTGCGTTGGCCGGCATGCAACCCGGCGCCGTGCTGGTGGATCACACCACCGCTTCAGCCGAAGTGGCCCGCGAACTGGCGGTGGCGGCGGCCGAGCGTGAGCTGGGCTTCCTCGATGCGCCGGTGTCCGGTGGTCAGGCCGGTGCCGAGAATGGCGCGCTGACGGTGATGGTCGGCGGCGACGCGAACCTCTACGCCCGCGCTGAGCCGGTGCTCGCCACCTATTCACGTATGGTGCGGCGCATGGGGCCGGTGGGTAGCGGCCAACTGACCAAGATGGTCAACCAGATCTGCGTGGGTGGCTTGCTGCAGGGGTTGTCCGAGGCGCTGCACTTCGCCCAGAGCGCCGGCCTCGACGGCATGGCGGCGATGGAGGTGATCAGCAAGGGCGCCGCGCAGTCCTGGCAGCTGGAGAATCGTCACCAGAGCATGCTGGAAGGTCGCTTCGACTTCGGTTTTGCCGTGGACTGGATGCGCAAGGACCTGGGGATCGTCCTTGACGAAGCACGCCGCAACGGAGCGCAACTGCCGGTCACGGCGCTGGTGGACCAGTTCTACGCCGAGGTGCAGGCCGCTGGCGGCGGGCGCTGGGACACTTCCAGTCTGATCACCCGCCTTCAGGACTCGTCCGAGTCCTGATCTGCGTTCACTGCCGCAGGTGGCGCCATCGGTCGCAGAGATCGTCGTGCGCCGCTCCTGATCGCTTCAGGCGCGGAAGATAAAGTACACCGCGCCCAGCAGGCACAAGCCGGCCCATAGATAGTCGAGCTTCAGTGGCTGCTGCATGAAGTACACGCTGAACGGCACGAAGACCGCCAGCGTGATGACCTCCTGCATGATCTTCAACTGCCCCACCGACATCACTGTGTAGCCGATGCGGTTGGCAGGCACCTGCAGCAAATACTCGAACAGTGCGATGCCCCAGCTGACCAGCGCCGCGATGATCCACGGCTTGCTGCTCAGGGTTTTCAGGTGGCCGTACCAGGCGAAGGTCATGAACAGGTTGGAGAGCGACAGAAGAAACGCGGTTTGCAGCCAGACCGGCATGGCAGCGGCTCCAGTAAGGGACTGCGCCTGAGCCTAGTGGATGCGCGACGCGACAGCCAAGGGGCGGAAGATTGATCAGGTTCGTATTGCGGGGAACGGCGACACTACTGGCGCTGGGGTTGCTGGCGTTGGGTGGCTGGAAGGGTTGGCAGTGGTGGCAGCAGCGGCCGGTCTGGGCGCAGTTGACGGTGGCGCCGGCCATGGCGGCCGGGCAGAGCTGGCAACTGGCTGACTATCGCCTGGAGTGGGATGGTGCTTCCTTTGCCCTGCGTGCCGGCGAGCACCCTGCGCAGACGCTGTGGCAGACCCGTGACGGATTCCTCGCCGCGGGCATCGGTCGCGTCGAGGCCGAAGAGCATCGCGGTGCGATGTTCGTCCACGAACACCGCGAGTTACTGTGCCGCCAGCAACAGTTGGCGGCCGTGCGCGCTGAAGCGGACAGATTGCTGATTTCCGGTACGCTCAACTGTGCCGATGGCCGGCGAGCTCCTTATATTCTTGCACTGCGCGCCGATGGCGAACGTGGCGTAGTGATGGACGTGAGCCTGGGTGACCCGGCGCTGAACCGTCTCTACCTGGCGTGGGCGCGGGAGGCAGACGAGCAATTTCATGGGTTCGGCGAGCAGTTCACCCGTTTCGACCTGAGCGGGCGCCGCCTGCCGATTCTGGTGCAGGAGCAGGGCGTCGGACGCGGCCTGCAACCGATCACCCTGGCCGCCGACCTGACCAACCGCGCCGGCGGCGACTGGTGGACCACCTATGCGCCAGTCCCTTTCTATCTCACTTCACGCTTGCACGGCTTCTTCAGCGAGGCGTCGGAATACCAGGTTTTCGACCTGCGCGACGAGCAGCGGGTGGCGCTGGAGGTGCATGCCGGCAAGCTCCAGGCCCACTTCTATAAAGGCAGCAGCCCCAAGGCCCTGATCGAGGCGCATACCTCGGTGGTCGGTCGCATGCCGCCATTGCCGGCCTGGACCCAGCAGGGCGTGATCCTCGGGCTGCAGGGCGGCACCGAACGTGTGCGCGGTATCGTTCGGCAGTTCGAGCAGGCGAAGGTGCCGCTGGCGGGTGTCTGGGTGCAGGATTGGGTCGGCCAACGGACTACCAGCTTCGGCAAGCAGTTGTGGTGGAACTGGGTGCTGGATAGCGAGCGCTATCCGGGCTGGTCGGCTTTCAACGCCGAGCTGCGCGCCAGGGGCATCCGTAGCCTGGCCTACGTGAATCCCTTCCTGGTGGACACGGCGGAGAAGGGCGGTGAGGGCCGCAATCTCTATCGCGAGGCGCTGGAACACGGCTATCTGACCCAGGGACCGCAAGGGCAGCCGCTGCTGTTGCAGAACACCAGCTTCAGCGCCGGCCTGGTCGACCTGACCAATCCCCAGGCGGCAGATTGGCTACGCAAGGTGATGCGCGAGGAAATGCTCGGTGCCGGCTTCTCCGGCTGGATGGCGGACTTCGGCGAGGCCTTGCCCTACGAGGCGAAGCTGGCATCCGGCGAGTCGGCTGCCGTCCTGCACAATCGCTATCCGGAGCTGTGGGCGAAATTGAACCGGCAACTGGTGGACGAGGAGGGCGCCGGCGACCTGCTGTTCTTCATGCGCTCGGCGTACAGCCGCAGCCCGGGCCTGACCACCAGCCTGTGGCTGGGCGACCAGTTGGTGACCTGGGATGCCGACGACGGCCTGCACAGCGCGCTGCTGGGGCTGCTGTCGGGCGGCGTCTCCGGCTTCAGCCTGAATCACAGCGACACCGGCGGCTACACCACCATCAGCAGCCCGATCCGGAACTACCACCGCAGCGAGGAGTTGCTGCTGCGCTGGATGGAGTTCTCGGCTTTCACCAGCCTGCTGCGCACCCACGAGGGCAATCGCCCGGACGACAACGTGCAGGCCTACAGCACGCCGGCCACGGTGGCGCAGTTACAGCGCTTCGCCACGGTGTTCCGCGAGCTGGCGCCGTACCGCCAGCGCCTGATGGACGAGGCGGCGCAGCACGGCTGGCCACTGGTGCGCCCGCTATGGCTGGAGTTCCCCGCTGATCCGGCCAGCTTGGCTCAAACGCCGACGAGCTATATGCTCGGCGACCAATTTCTGGTGGCCCCGGTGCTGGAGCCTGGTGTGCAGCGTCTGAGCGTGGCGTTGCCCGAGGGCCGCTGGGTGCACCTGTGGAGCGGCAGCGCCTTCGAGGTGGCCTCCGGCGGGACGGTCGAAGTCCCCGCGCCCATTGGCGAGCCGGCGGTGTTCTACCGCGCTGGCTCCGCCGAAGGCGAGCACCTGGTGGCGGCGTTGCGCGAGCAGGGGCTGCTGCGCTCCCGGCCCTGAATCGCCCTGAAGTCGAATAGAGAGTTCATCCATGCAATGCCGTATCGGCTGTGGCGCCTGCTGCATAGCGCCGTCGATTTCCTCGCCCATTCCCGGCATGCCTGACGGCAAGCCGGCGGGCGTGCGCTGCGTGCAGCTGGACGAACGCAACCTGTGCAAACTATTCGGCGACTCGCGGCGTCCAAAGGTCTGTGCGGCCTTCGACGCGGACGCCGACGCCTGCGGCAGCAGCAACGAGCAGGCGCTGCAGATCCTCACCGAGTGGGAACGCATCACCGCCGCCTGATGTGACTTGGAAGTCACGTTTTCGCGGTCCATACTGACGCCCCGACCCGCTCAAGACCGCGGATTGCGACGGGGCAGCGGCATTTGCTGCTCCCACAAGATCAAGAATAAAGAGAGGTAAGACGATGCGTGGTGTATTGCGTATGACCCTGCTGGCCACTGCCGTGATGGGCTTTGCCGGTACTGCCCTGGCGGAAGACTGGAAGCTGGAGAAGGAAGACGACGGTGTGAAGGTCTTCCTCAGCCCTGTGGCAGGCTCCAAGTACAAGGCCTACCGTGGCGTCGTCGACATCAAGGCCGATGTGGCCAAGATCAACGCCCTGCAGGAAGACGTGGCCGGCTCCTGCAAGTGGATCCACGCCTGTGCCGAGATGCGCCTGCTGAAAACCGAGGGCGACAATTCCTGGACCTACTCGAAGATCGACATGCCCTGGCCGGTGACCGGTCGCGACGTGGTGATCCATGTGACCACCGAGAAGACCGCCGATGGCGGCCTGATCCGTCACCTGAAGGCCGAGCCGACCTATATTCCGGAAGAGAAGGGCGAAATCCGTGTGCCGAAGCTGATCGGCGAGTGGAAGCTGGTACCCAAGGGCGCTGGCGTGACCGAAGTAACCTACCAGGTGCAGACCGAGCCGGGCGGCAGTATCCCGTCCTGGCTGGCCAACAGCTTCGTGGTCGATGCTCCGATGAACACCCTGAAGGGCCTGCGCAGCGCTGCCGAGAAGTAATCGGCGTTGTCGTTCCCCTCCATGAAAAAGCCGCCTTCGGGCGGCTTTTTCGTTTCTGTACGGCGCGGTTGGCCGGTAACGATGAGCCCTGCCGCGCTGAGTTCCTCGAATTGGTCCGCTGCTGACGCCGACGACGCCAGCCTGTAGGAGCAACTGTCTTTTACTCGGTACCTGTTCTCCAGCCGTTTCGTAGGGCGCATAACCTGGAACAGGTTATCCGCCAGACGCGCCACCGGCGGATAACGCTGGTGCGTTATGCGCCCTACCTTCTGTTCGCGAGCAAGCTCGCTCCTACAGGGTTGGCGTGAAGGGATATCCCTGAGTTCGCCGATTCGCTCTTTGTAGGAGCGGACTCCGTCCGCGATCGCACGCATGGCGCGCTCCTACAGATGTACTGCTTGGTAATGACCGGGGGGCGCGGACAGGCTGAACAACAAAAAGGCCGCCCGAAGGCGGCCTTTCTCGTACGCCGTAGCGCTTAGCGGGCCTTGAGGTCCACGAAGTCGCGCTGGGTGGCGCCGGTGTACAGCTGACGCGGACGGCCGATCTTGTACGGACCGCAGAGCATTTCCTGCCAGTGCGAGATCCAGCCGACGGTACGTGCCAGGGCGAAGATCACGGTGAACATGCTGGTCGGGATGCCGATGGCCTTCAGGATGATGCCGGAGTAGAAGTCCACGTTCGGGTACAGGTTGCGCTCGACGAAGTACGGATCGTGGCGGGCGATTTCTTCCAGCTTCATGGCCAGTTCCAGCTGCGGGTCGTTGATGCCCAGCTCCTGGCAGAACTTCGTCGCAGGTCTGTTTCATGACCTTGGCGCGCGGGTCGAAGTTCTTGTAGACGCGGTGGCCGAAGCCCATCAGCTTGAACGGATCGTTCTTGTCCTTGGCCTTGGCCACGAACTTCTCGATGTTCGACACGTCACCGATCTCGTCCAGCATGCTGCAGCACGGCTTCGTTCGGCGCCGCCGTGAGCCGGTCCCCACAGGGCGGCGATGCCCGGCCGCGATACAGGCGAACGGGTTGGCGCCGGAGGAGCCGGCCAGGCGCACGGTGGAGGTCGAGGCGTTCTGCTCGTGGTCGGCGTGCAGCATGAAGATGCGGTCCATGGCCTTGGCCAGCACGGGGTTGATCGGCTTGGTCTCGCAAGGGGTGTTGAACATCATGTGCAGGAAGTTTTCTGCATAGTTCAGGTCGTTGCGCGGATACATCAACGGCTGGCCGATGGAGTACTTGTAGCACCATGGCAGCCAGGGTCGGCATCTTGGCGATCAGGCGGATCGCCGAGATTTCCGCGGTGCTTCGGATTATTGATGTCCAGGGAGTCGTGGTAGAAGGCCGAGAGCGCGCCGACCACGCCGCACATCACGGCCATCGGGTGGGCATCACGGCGGAAACCGTTGAAGAAAGTCTTCAGCTGCTCATGAACCATGGTGTGGTTGTTGATGGTGCTCGACGAACTTTGCCTTCTGCTCGGCAGTGCGGCAGTTCGCCGTAGCAGCAGCAGGTAGCAGGTTTCGAGGTAGTCGGACTTCTCAGCGAGCTGTTCGATCGGGTAGCCGCGATGCAGCAGGATACCTTTGTCACCATCGATGTAGGTGATCTTGGACTCGCAGGACGCGGTGGACATGAAGCCGGGGTCGAAAGTGAAGTAGACCCGTGGCCAAGTCAGGTCCCTGACATCGACAACATCGGGGCCCAGGGTGCCGTACAGTACACGGCAGCTCGATCGGATCAGCGCCCTCGATGTTCAGCTGCGCTTTTTTGTCAGCCATGATGGTCTCCTGATTTATGCTCTGAGAATCATCCGATACGACCCGCCACGCAGGGCCCGGCACCACTATGGAGAGATAAATCCGAAATGTCAATTTGCAAATCCGCGCAGAAGTTGGCTTTTGCCAAGCCGCCTGTTTGTGCGCGGAAAGAATTTGCCTGTTCAAGCATTTGTATGGGCAGTGCGACAATTAGTCCTGGTGTGCGGTCTTTCGCGTTTGTAATTAAAAACCTAACTGTCTATAATCTGCGCCCCCCCCCCTGCCACCAGCCAGGGCCCTGTAAGCCCTTGCTCTGAGCGCGGTGATGTCACTCCCGAAGGTGATGGGTACCTGAATAGTGCACCTCCCGACAACTGCCCTCGCTGCATGAGCAGGGCCTCTCAGTGTGAAAAAAGCCGTGAATAGCAAACGACCCGTAAACCTAGACCTAAGGACCATCCAACTCCCTATCACTGCTTACACGTCGATTCTCCACCGTATCTCCGGCGTCATTCTGTTCGTCGGTATCGCAGTGCTGCTGTTCGCACTGGATCGTTCCCTCGCTTCGGAAGAAAGCTTCGAGCAGGTGAAGGCGCTGTCTGACCCATCCGTTGGTCAAGCTTGATGATCTGGGGCCTGCTGTCTGCGCTGCTCTACCACATGGTAGCCGGTATCCGTCACCTCATCATGGATGTAGGTATTGGCGAAACACTGGAAGGCGGTAAGCGTGGTTCGAAAATCGTCATCGCTGTCGCAGTGGTGCTGATCGTTCTGGCGGGGGTATGGGTATGGTAACTAACGTCACTAACTTGTCGCGTTCGGGTCTCTATGACTGGATGGTCCAGCGCGTCTCCGCTGTCATTCTCGCGGCTTATATTCTCTTCCTGCTCGGCTTCCTGATCGCTCACCCGGGTATCACCTACACCGAGTGGCACGGTCTGTTCTCCCACAGCCTGATGACGATCTTCAGCCTGTTGACGCTGGTTTCCCTCGAGCGCGCACGCATGGGTCGGTATGTGGACGCTCACGACCGACTACCTGACTCCGATGGCGCTGGGCCAAGGCCGGACCGTCTGCGTTTCCTCGTCCAGGCGGTATGCGGCATGGCCATGTTCGCATTCTTCGTCTGGGGCATTCAGATTCTCTGGGGTAACTAATCCATGTCTAAGATTCGTACTCTTTCCTTCGACGCCATCATCGTTGGTGGCGGCGGCGCCGGCATGCGCGCTGCGCTGCAACTGGCCCAGTCCGGTCTACAAGACTGCGGTGATCGACCAAGGTCTTCCCGACCCGTTCGCACACCGTATCCGCCCAGGGCGGCATCACCTGCGCCATCGCCTCGGCCGACCCGAACGACGACTGGCGCTGGCACATGTACGACACCGTCAAGGGCTCCGACTACATCGGTGACCAGGACGCTATCGAATACATGTGCTCCGTCGGCCCGGAAGCCGTGTTCGAGCTGGAACACATGGGTCTGCCGTTCTCCCGTACCGAGCGAAGGCCGCATCTACCAGCGTCCGTTCGGTGGCCAGTCGAAGGACTTCGGCAAGGGCGGCCAGGCTGCCCGTACCTGCGCCGCGGCTGACCGTACCGGTCACGCCCTGCTGCACACCCTCTATCAGGCCAACCTGAAGAACGGCACTTCATTCCTTAACGAGTGGTACGCCGTTGACCTGGTGAAGAACCAGGACGGTCATGTGGTTGGCGTCATCGCCATCGACATCGAAACCGGCGAAACCGTTTATATCCAAGCTCCAAGGCCATCGGTACTGGCCACTGGCGGTGCCGGCCGTATCTACGCCTCGACCACCAACGCCCAGCATCAACACCGGTGACGGCATCGGTATGGCCGCTGCGCGCTGGCGTGCCGGTGCAGGACATCGAGATGTGGCAGTTCCACCCGACCGGCATCGCCGGCGCCGGTGTACTGGTTACCGAAGGTTGCCGCGGTGAAGGTGGCTACCTGATCAACGCCCACGGCGAGCGTTTCATGGAGCGTTACGCTCCGAACGCCAAAGACCTGGCCGGCCGCGACGTGGTTGCCCGCTCCATGGTTAAAGAAGTGATCGCCGGCAACGGCGTGGGCCCGAACAAGCGACCACGTACTACTGAAGCTCGACCACCTCGGCGAAGAAGTTCTGCACAGCCGCCTGCCCGGCATCTGCGAACTGTCCAAGACCTTCGCGCACGTTGATCCGGTTAAGGCGCTCCGATCCCGGTTATCCCGACCTGCCACTACATGATGGGCGGCGTTGCCGACCAACATTCATGGCCAGGCCCTGACCATGGACGCCAACGGCAACGAACAGATCATCGAAGGCCTGTTCGCCGTACGGCGAAGTGGCTTGCGTATCGGTACACGGCGCCAACCGCCTGGGCGGCAACTCGCTGCTCGACCTGGTTGTGTTCGGTCGTGCCACCGGTCTGCACATGGAAAAGGCCCTGCAAGAGGGTATCGAACACCGCGGTGCTTCCGAGTCCGACCTGGAGTCCGCGTTCAACCGCCTGAACGGCGTGAACGAGCGCACCAGCGGCGAAGAAGTCGCCCCGCTCAAGCGCGAGCTGCAATCACTGCATGCAGAACTACTTCGGTGTGTTCCGTACGCGGCGAATACATGCAGAAGGGTATCGATCAGCTGGCTGATCTGCGTGAGCGTATCGCCAACGTCAAGATCAGACGACAAGAGCCAGGCATTCAACACCGCGCGTATCGAAGCGCTGGAACTGCAGAACCTGCTCGAGGTGGCCGAAGCCACTGCGATTGCGGCCGAAGCCCGCAAAGAGTCCCGCGGCGCGCATGCCCGTGAAGACTTCCAGGATCGCGATGACGAGAACTGGCTGTGCCACACCCTGTACTTCCCGGGTGAGAAGCGTGTAGCCAAGCGTGCCGTCAACTTCGCGCCGAAAACTGTTCCAGGCATTCGAACCCAAGGTTCGTACTTACTGAAGGGTGCCAGCCATGTTGCAAGTCAGTGTTTACCGCTACAACCCTGAGAACGGACGCTGCGCCCTACATGCAGGACTTCCAGGTCGATACCGACGGCAAGGACATCATGGTCCTGGACGTGCTGGCGCTGATCAAGGAGCAGGACGAGGGCTTCTCCTACCGTCGTTCCTGCCGTGAAGGCGTTTGCGGTTCCGACGGTATGAACATCAACGGCAAGAACGGCCTGGCCTGCATCACCCCCCTGTCGGCCGCTGGCCTGAAGGGCGGCAAGCTGGTTCTGCGTCCGCTGCCGGGCCTGCCGGTCATCCGTGACCTGGTCGTCGACATGCGCATCTTCTACAAGCAGTACGAGAGCGTGAAGCCGTACCTGCATAACAAATATGCAGCCCCGGCCATCGAACGTCTGCAAAGCCCGGAAGAGCGCGAGAAGCTGGACGGTCTGTACGAGTGCATCCTGTGCGCCTGCTGCTCGACCTCCTGCCCGTCGTTCTGGTGGAACCCCGACAAGTTCCTCGGTCCCGCCGCGCTGCTGCAAGCCTATCGCTTCCTGGCCGACAGCCGTGACACCGAAACTCAGGCGCGCCTGGCAAGCCTGGATGACCCGTTCAGCGTCTTCCGCTGCCGCGGGATCATGAACTGCGTGAACGTCTGCCCGAAGGGTCTGAACCCCACCAAGGCAATCGGTCACATCCGTAACATGCTGCTGCAGAGCGGCACTTGATCTGAGGGCCCTGCGCCCAAAGATCATTGCAAGAGCGACACCTGTGCCGCCGGAACATTGTCCGGCGGTGCAGTCCCTAGGACCCAAGCCCACAAAGCGGGGGTCCTGTTTTGAAAACGTATATATGACCAGCAGGGGCATCCGGGCTGGTACCCGGACTATCTGCGGGGATCGGTGGCTTGAAGTCGCTGTGTATGACTTCGCGCCAGAGATTCCACAGGTGGAGTCCCCTTACCGAGGGTGACCAAGCATGCACGAAAGCGTAATGCAGCGGATGTGGAACAGTGCCCATCTATCCGGTGGAAACGCTGCCTACGTCGAAGAGCTCTACGAGCTCTACCTGCACGACCCGAACGCTGTGCCAGAAGAGTGGCGCACGTACTTCCAGAAGCTCCCCGCCGACGGCAATCCTGCCCCCGACGTCTCGCATTCCTCTATCCGTGATCATTTCGTACTCCTGGCCAAGAACCAGCGCCGCGCCGCGCCTGTTTCCGCTGGCAGCGTAAGCACCGAGCACGAGAAAAAGCAGGTTGAAGTCCTGCGTCTGATCCTGGCATACCGTCTGCGTGGACATCAGGCAGCCATCGCTCGATCCGCTGGGTCTCTGGGTGCGTACCGCTCCCTCCGATCTGTCGCTCGAACACTACGGGCTCACCGCTGCAGACCTCGACACTACTTTCCGTACCGGTGAGCTCTACATCGGCAAGGAAGAAGCGACCCTGCGTGAAATCATCGATGCGCTGAAGCAGACCTACTGCAGCACCATCGGCGCCGAGTTCATGCACATCGTTGATTCCGAGCAGCGCCACTGGTTCGCCCAGCGCCTTGAAAGCGTGCGCGGCCGTCCGGCGTATTCCGCCGACGCCCGTTCCCACCTGCTCGAGCGCCTCACCGCTGCCGAAGGCCTGGAAAAGTACCTGGGCACCAAGTACCCGGGCACCAAGCGCTTCGGCCTGGAAGGCGGCGAGAGCCTGATCCCGATGGTCGACGAGATCATCCAGCGCTCCGGCTCCTATGGTGTGAAGGAAATCGTCATCGGCATGGCCCACCGCGGCCGTCTGAACGTCCTGGTCAACACCCTGGGCAAGAACCCGCGCGAGCTGTTCGACGAGTTCGAAGGCAAGAAGCTGGTCGAGATGGGCTCCGGTGACGTGAAGTACCACCAGGGCTTCTCCTCCAACGTCATGACCAGCGGCGGCGAAGTCCACCTCGCCCTGGCGTTCAACCCCTCGCACCTGGAAATCGTTTCCCCGGTGGTCGAGGGCTCGGTACGTGCCCGCCAGGACCGTCGCAAAGACGGCACAGGCGACAAGGTCGTGCCAATCTCCATCCACGGCGATGCCGCCTTCGCGGGGCAGGGCGTGGTCATGGAGACCTTCCAGATGTCGCAGACCCGTGCCTACAAGACGGGCGGCACCATCCACATCGTGATCAACAACCAGGTCGGCTTCACCACCAGCCGTCAGGACGATGCTCGTTCCACCGAGTACGCGACCGACGTGGCGAAGATGATCCAGGCGCCGATCTTCCATGTGAATGGCGACGATCCGGAAGCGGTCCTGTTCGTGACCCAGCTGGCCATCGATTACCGCATGCAGTTCAAGCGTGACGTGGTCATTGACCTGGTCTGCTACCGCCGTCGCGGCCACAACGAGGCCGACGAGCCGAGCGGCACCCAGCCGCTGATGTACCAGCAGATCGCCAAGCAGCGCACCACCCGCGACCTCTATGCCGATGCATTGATCGCCGCTGGCGTGCAGACCACCGAACAGGCGCAAGAGAAAGTCGACGAATACCGCGACGCTCTCGACAACGGCCTGCACGTGGTGAAGAGCCTGGTGAAGGAGCCCAACAAGGAGCTCTTCGTCGACTGGCGTCCGTACATCGGCCACGCCTGGACCGCGCGTCACGACACCCGCTGCGACCTGAAGACCCTGCAGGACCTGTCCAACAAGCTGCTGGAAACTCCGGACGGCTTCGTCATGCAGCGTCAGGTACAGAAGATCTACGAAGACCGCGCCAAGATGGCTGCCGGTGGCTTCCCGATCAACTGGGGCTTCGCCGAGAACCTGGCGTACGCCACCCTGCTGTTCGAAGGTCACCCGGTCCGCATGACCGGTCAGGACGTCGGCCGCGGCACCTTCTCGCACCGCCACGCGGCGCTGCACAACCAGAAGGACGACTCGGTCTACATCCCGCTGGCCAACCTGTTCGACGGCCAGCCGCGCGTCAGCCTGTACGACTCCTACCTCTCGGAAGAAGCTGTACTGGCGTTTGAGTATGGCTACGCCACCACCACCCCGGATGCACTCGTGGTGTGGGAAGCGCAGTTCGGTGACTTCGCCAACGGTGCGCAGGTCGTGATCGACCAGTTCATCACCAGCGGTGAAACCAAGTGGCAACGCCTGTGTGGTCTGACCATGCTGCTGCCGCACGGCTACGAAGGCCAGGGTCCGGAGCACTCCTCCGCGCGTCTGGAGCGTTACCTGCAGCTGTGCGCCGAGCAGAACATCCAGGTCTGTGTGCCGACTACCCCGGCCCAGGTCTACCACATGCTGCGCCGTCAGGTGATCCGTCCGCTGCGCAAGCCGCTGATCGTGATGACGCCGAAGTCGCTGCTGCGTCACAAGCTGGCCATCTCGACCCTGGAAGATCTGGCCGACGGTTCGTTCCAGACTGTGATCAACGAGATCGACAGCCTGGATCCGAAGAAAGTCGACCGCATCGTGCTGTGCAGCGGCAAGGTGTACTACGACCTGCTGGAGAAGCGTCGTGCCGAAGGTCTCGAGAACATCGCGATCGTTCGTATCGAGCAGCTGTATCCGTTCCCGGAAGACGATCTGGCCGAGGTGCTGTCGCAGTACAAGAACCTCAAGCACATCGTCTGGTGCCAGGAAGAGCCAATGAACCAGGGCGCCTGGTTCTGCTCGCAGCACCACATGCGTCGTGTCATCGCCGCGCACAAGAAAGGTCTCAACCTGGAATACGCGGGCCGCGAAGGCTCGGCAGCTCCGGCTTGCGGCTACGCTTCGATGCACGCCGAGCAGCAGGAAAAACTGCTGCAGGACGCCTTCACCGTTTAACGCCAACGCGCAGTTGATACCGAATTTAAGGAAACACACATAATGGCTATCGAAATCAAAGCCCCAACCTTCCCGGAATCGGTTGCCGACGGCACCGTCGCAACCTGGCACAAGAAGGTCGGTGAAGCCGTCAAGCGTGACGAGCTGATCGTCGACATCGAAACCGACAAGGTCGTGATCGAAGTACTGGCCGAGGCCGACGGCGTCCTGGCTGAGATCGTCAAGAACGAAGGCGACACCGTTCTCTCCAACGAGCTGCTGGGCAAACTGAGCGAAGGCGGTGCTGCCGCTGCCGCCCCGGCTGCTGCCGCCTCGGCTCCGGCTGCCGCTCCGGCCGCTGCTGCCCCAGCTGCCGCCGCTGGCGACGACAACATCCTCTCGCCGGCCGCCCGCAAGCTGGCCGAAGAGAACGGCATCGACCCGAACAGCCTGGCCGGCACTGGCAAGGGTGGTCGCGTGACCAAGGAAGACGTCGTCGCCGCTGTTGAAGCGCAAGAAGAACGCCCCGGCTGCCGCTCCGGCCGCCAAGGCCGCCGGCTTCCGGCTGCTGCCGCTGCTCCCGTGTTTGCCGCTGGCGACCGCGTCGAGAAGCGCGTTCCGATGACCCGCCTGCGCGCCAAGGTTGCCGAGCGTCTGGTCGAAGCCCAGTCCTCCATGGCCATGCTGACTACCTTCAACGAAGTCAACATGAAGCCGATCATGGACCTGCGCAACAAGTACAAGGACCTGTTCGAGAAGAAGCCACAACGGCGTTCGCCTGGGCTTCATGTCCTTCTTCGTCAAGGCCGCCACCGAAGCCCTGAAGCGCTTCCCGGGTGTCAACGCCTCGATCGACGGCAACGACATCGTCTACCACGGCTACCAGGACATCGGTGTGGCAGTTTCCAGCGACCGCGGTCTGGTCGTACCGGTTCTGCGTAACGCCGAGTTCATGAGCCTGGCCGAGATCGAGAACGGCATCGCCACCTTCGGCAAGAAAGCCAAAGACGGCAAGCTGTCCATCGAAGACATGACCGGTGGTACTTTCACCATTTCCAACGGTGGCGTATTCGGTTCCCTGCTGTCGACTCCGATCGTCAACCCGCCGCAAACCGCGATCCTCGGCATGCACAAGATCCAGGAACGCCCGATGGCCGTTAACGGCCAGGTTGTGATCCTGCCGATGATGTACCTGGCGCTGTCCTACGATCACCGCATGATCGATGGCAAGGAAGCGGTAAGCTTCCTGGTCACCATGAAGGATCTGCTGGAAGATCCGGCTCGCCTGCTGCTGGACGTCTGATACGTCAGTTCACACGACGGCCCCGTACTACACGACGGCCCCGAAAGGGGCCGTCCGCTTCACCGGAATAAGGATTGAGACATGAGCCAGAAATTCGACGTGGTTGTGATTGGCGCTGGTCCTGGTGGTTATGTAGCCGCTATTCGGTGCCGCCCAACTCGGCCTGAAGACCGCCTGCATCGAGAAATACATCGGTAAAGAGGGCAAGGTCGCTCTCGGCGGTACCTGCCTTAACGTAGGCTGCATTCCGTCCAAGGCCCTTGCTGGACAGCTCCTGGAAGTACAAGGAAGCCAAAGAACGGCTTCGACATCCACGGTATCTCCACCGGCGGCGTGAAGATGGACGTTCCGGCGATGATCGCCCGCAAGGCGCACATCGTGAAGAACCTGACTGGCGGCATCGCCAGCCTGTTCAAGGCCAACGGCGTGACCTCCTTCGAAGGCCACGGCAAGGTCGCTGGCCAACAAGCAAGTCGAAGTGACCGGCCTGGACGGCAAGACCCAGGTTCTGGAAGCCGACAACATCATCATTGCCTCGGGCTCCAAGCCGGTCGAGATCCCGCCGGCCCCGCTGACCGAAGACGTGATCGTCGACTCCACCGGCGCCCTGGAATTCCAGAGCGTACCGAAGAAGCTGGGCGTGATCGGTGCCGGCGTTATCGGTCTGGAACTGGGTTCGGTCTGGTCTCGCCTGGGTGCTGAAGTCACCGTTCTGGAAGCCCTGGACAAGCTTCCTCCCGGCTGCCGATGAGCAGATCGCCAAGGAAGCCCAGAAGATCCTGACCAAGCAAGGTCTGAACATCCGTCTGGGCGCTCGCGTCACCGGTTCGGACGTGAAGAAGAACAAGTCGACCGTGACCTTCACCGACACCAACGGCGAGCAGAAGGAAACCTTCGACAAGCTGATCGTTGCCGTGGGCCGTCGCCCGGTGACCACCGATCTGCTGGCCGCCGACAGCGGTGTGACGCTGGACGAGCGCGGCTTCATCTTCGTCGACGACCACTGCAAGACCAGCGTTCCGGGCGTCTACGCCATCGGTGACGTGGTCCGCGGCGCCATGCTGGCGCACAAGGCCTCGGAAGAGGGCGTGATGGTTGCCGAGCGCATCGCCGGCCACAAGGCCCAGATGAACTACGACCTGATTCCGTCGGTGATCTACACCCACCCGGAAATCGCATGGGTCGGCAAGACCGAGCAGCAGCTCAAAGGCTGAAGGCGTCGAAGTCAACGTCGGCACCTTCCCGTTCGCGGCCAGCGGCCGTGCCATGGCTGCCAACGACACCACCGGTCTGGTCAAGGTCATCGCCGATGCCAAGACCGACCGTGTACTGGGCGTCCACGTGATCGGCCCGAGCGCCGCCGAACTGGTTCAGCAGGGCGCGATCGGCATGGAATTCGGCACCAGTGCTGAAGACCTGGGCATGATGGTCTTCTCGCACCCGACCCTGTCCGAAGCGCTGCACGAAGCGGCGCTGGCAGTGAATGGCCACGCCATCCACATCGCCAACCGCAAGAAGCGCTAAGGAACAGGACCACGGCGGGGAGGGCGGCAGTCTTTTGCAAGGGGCTGCCGTCCATCCCGCCGGATCGTTTCTCACAGGGGGACTCGGTCACAGGTGGCGTGGTGCCACGAGCGCCGCGCCGAATGCGCAATACCCAAGACGAAAACGGTAGACAAGCATGAATCTCCACGAATATCAGGGTAAGCAGCTGTTTGCTGAATACGGCCTGCCCGTATCCAAGGGCTTTGCCGTCGACACACCCGAAGAGGCCGCAGAAGCCTGCGAAAAAATCGGTGGACCGAGTGGGTCGTCAAAGCCCAGGTTCACGCCGGTGGCCGCGGTAAAGCGGGCGGTGTGAAGCTGGTCAAGAGCAAAGAAGACGCCAAGGCGTTCGCCGCCAACTGGCTGGGCAAGCGTCTGGTGACTTACCAAACTGACGCCAACGGCCAGCCGGTCAGCAAGATCCTGGTGGAATCCTGCACCGACATCGACAAGGAACTGTATCTGGGCGCCGTTGTCGACCGTTCCAGCCGTCGCATTGTCTTCATGGCCTCCACCGAAGGCGGCGTGGACATCGAGAAAGTGGCGCACGAAACCCCTGAGAAGATCCTCAAGGCCACCATCGATCCGCTGGTTGGCGCTCAGCCCTACCAGGGCCGCGAGCTGGCTTTCCAGCTGGGCCTGAAAGGCGACCAGATCAAGCAGTTCACCAAGATCTTCGTTGGCCTGGCCAAGCTGTTCCAGGACTACGACCTGGCGCTGCTGGAAGTTAACCCGCTGGTGATCAAGAAAGACGGCAACCTGCACTGCCTGGATGCCAAGATCAACATCGACTCCAACGCCATGTACCGTCAGCCCAAGCTGCGCGCCATGCACGACCCGTCCCAGGACGACGCTCGTGAAGCCCATGCGCAGAAGTGGGAACTGAACTACGTCGCGCTGGAAGGCAACATCGGCTGTATGGTCAACGGTGCCGGTCTGGCCATGGGCACCATGGACATCGTCAACCTGCACGGCGGCAAGCCTGCCAACTTCCTCGACGTTGGCGGTGGTGCAACCAAAGAGCGCGTGACCGAAGCGTTCAAGATCATCCTGTCCGACAGCAACGTTGCATGCCGTTCTGGTCAACATCTTCGGCGGTATCGTTCGTTGCGACATGATCGCCGAAGGCATCATCGGTGCCGTGAAAGAAGTCGGCGTGAAAGTGCCGGTCGTTGTTCGTCTGGAAGGCAACAACGCCGACCTCGGCGCCAAGGTCCTGGCCGAAAGCGGTCTGAACATCATCGCGGCAACCAGCCTGACCGACGCTGCCCAGCAAGTCGTCAAGGCCGCGGAGGGTAAGTAATGAGCGTCCTGATCAACAAAGACACCAAAGTCATCTGCCAGGGTTTCACCGGCTCGCAGGGTACCTTCCACTCCGAACAAGCCATCGCCTACGGCACCAAGATGGTTGGCGGTGTGACCCCGGGCAAGGGTGGCACCACCCACCTGGGCCTGCCGGTGTTCAACACCGTGAAGGAAGCCGTGGAAGCTACTGGCGCAGACGCTATCGGTAATCTACGTTCCGGCACCGTTCTGCAAGGACTCAATCCTGGAAGCGGCCGTCGGCGGCATCAAGCTGATCGTCTGCATCACCGAAGGTATTCCGACCCTCGACATGCTGGAAGTCAAAGTAAGTGCGACGAGCTGGGCGTACGCCTGATCGGCCCGAACTGCCCAGGCGTCATCACTCCCGGCGAGTGCAAGATCGGCATCATGCCGGGTCACATCCACCTGCCGGGCAAGGTCGGCATCGTGTCGCGTTCCGGCACCCTGACCTATGAAGCCGTGAAGCAGACCACCGACGCCGGCTTCGGCCAGTCCACCTGCGTCGGTATCGGTGGTGACCCGATCCCGGGCTCCAACTTCATCGACATCCTGAAGCTGTTCCAGGAAGACCCGCAAACCGAAGCGATCGTCATGATCGGTGAAATCGGTGGTTCGCGCTGAAGAAGAAGCCGCAGCCTACATCAAGGAACAACGTGACCAAGCCGGTTGTGTCCTACATCGCTGGTGTTACCGCGCCGCCAGGCAAGCGCATGGGCCATGCCGGTGCCATCATCTCCGGTGGTAAAGGTACTGCAGACGAGAAATTCGCTGCTCTGGAAGATGCTGGTGTGAAAACCGTGCGTTCAGCCTGGCTGACATCGGCAAGGCCCTGGCCGAGCTGACCGGCTGGGAATGGTCAAGTAAGTGCTCGCTGATGTAACCGATCGACAGAGGCCACCTTCGGGTGGCCTTTGTCGTTATGGCTGCGTCTACAAAGTGTCGTTCAGGCGACATCGCCGATCATTGCGCGGACGATCTGACGTATGTCAGTGCAGTTCATCGGAATAGATCGTTAGGCTAGCAACTATATGAAGCGTCGCGTTCCCCACAAGGGAAGGCTCGCTCACCGTCAATTCCTACCCGGAAGCGACGGCGATTCCTGACCGGCAAGGATGTCGGGATAACCAGAATGCAGGAGCAAACGGGCCACGAGCCCTTGGAAAACCTCTGCTATCGGACTTCCAAGAACAACTCTCCGACCAATGACAGCAGCATCACAGGAGGCACAGGCGTGAGCCGGCAATCCCGTTCGATGCGGCTTTGTCACGTCCGTACGGCGTGCGTGCCTTGGGAGACCACGAAACCGTTTCAGCACTGTGGTATTTCCCTTCATGAAAGTCTTGAAAGGCCAGGACGTCCTGGCACTTGGTTTTATGACCTTCGCGCTGTTCGTCGGCGCGGGCAACATCATCTTCCCGCCGATCGTGGGTCTGCAGTCGGGGCCGCACGTGTGGATGGCCGCGCTGGGCTTCCTGATCACCGCCGTCGGTCTGCCGGTGATCACCGTGGTTGCGCTGGCCAAGGTCGGTGGTGCGATGGACACCCTGAGCCACCCGATCGGCAAAGCCGCTGGTGGGTTGCTGGCGGCTGTCTGCTACCTGTCGGTCGGGCCGCTGTTCGCCACCCCGCGTACCGCCACCGTCTCCTTCGAAGTCGGCCTGGCGCCGCTGACCGGGGAAGGCGCTCTGCCGCTGTTCCTCTACAGCCTGGTGTACTTCCTGATCGTGCTGGTGATCTCGCTGTATCCGGGCAAGCTGCTCGACACCGTCGGCCGCTTCCTCGCTCCGCTGAAGATCATCGCCCTGGCCGCACTGGGCATCGCTGCCTTCATGCTTGCCGGCCGGCCCCATCGGCGTTGCTGAGCCGGCGTACGCAGACGCCGCGTTCTCCCAGGGCTTCGTCAATGGCTACCTGACCATGGATACCCTCGGCGCGCTGGTCTTCGGCATCGTCATCGTCAACGCGATCCGTTCCCGTGGCGTGCAGTCGCCGCGGCTGATCACCCGCTACGCCATCATCGCCGGCCTGATCGCCGGGGTAGGCCTGGCGCTGGTGTACATCAGCCTGTTCCGCCTGGGTGCCGGCAGCCATGACATCGCCGCTGGCGCCAGCCAACGGCGCCGCAGTTCTGCATGCCTATGTGCAGCACACCTTCGGCTCGCTGGGCAGCACCTTCCTCGCCGTGCTGATCGCGCTGGCCTGCCTGGTCACCGCCGTGGGCCTGACCTGCGCCTGCGCCGAGTACTTCTGCCGCATCCTGCCGCTGTCGTACCGCAGCCTGGTGATCATCCTGGCAGGCTTCTCGCTGCTGGTGTCGAACCTGGGCCTGACCAAGCTCATCCAGTTCTCGATCCCGGTGCTGACCGCCATCTACCCGCCGTGCATCGTGCTGGTGGCGCTGAGCTTCTGCGCCAGCCTGTGGCGTTCGCAGACCCGCATCGTCGCCCCGGTGATGGTGGTGTCCTTCGTCTTCGGCATCATCGATGCGCTCAAGGGCGCCAAGCTCGACGCCTGGATGCCGGCCTGGATGGAGCACCTGCCGCTGGCCGAACAGGGCCTCGCCTGGTTGATCCCCTCGGTCGCCATGCTGGCCGTGATGGTGGTGATTGACCGCCTGCTGGGCAAACCCCAGGAAGCGATGGCCTGATATCCCGCCATCCACGAGAAGGCCGCCCACAAGGCGGCCTTTTTCTTGCTCGCGATTCTCTGAAAGAGACGCCTTTCAGCGGATGCCCTGGTTTCTCAGCGCCGTTGGCGTGTAGTCGACGCTGCTGGCCTTGAAGCCGAACTCCACCTGGGACTTCTCCTGGTTGGTCAGGCCGGACACCAGGTAGCGGCCATTGATCAGGTCGTAGATGGCTTCGACGCCCAGCCAGGGAATCTGCTTGTCGTACAGCGGCGTCATGAAGCTCTCGCCCACGCGCCAGAGGGTGCCGCGGCCGTCGTAATGGTCGGCGAGTACGGCCTGCCAGGTGTCCTCGTCGAGGAACAGCACACGGCGGGCATAGATGTGTCGCTCGCCGGCGCGCAGGGTGCCCTCGACTTCCCAGACGCGGTGTTTCTCGTAGCGCACCAGGTCCTGTAAGTTCAGATGGCCGGGCTTGACCAGGTCGTCGTAGCGGTGGGCGGTAGAGTCGAGGGCGAAGCTGTTGTACGGCACGTAGATTTCCTTCTTGCCCAGCAGCTTCCAGTCGTAGCGGTCCGGCGCGCCGTTGAACATGTCCAGGTTATCCGCCACGCGCAGGCCGTCGGAGGCCGGGTAGGGGCCGTCGTAGGCGATCTGCGGAGCGCGTCGCACGCGGCGTTGGCCGGCGTTGTAGACCCAGGCCATGCGCGGCTCGCGGACCTGGTCGAGGGTCTCGTGGACCAGCACTACGTCGCCCGCCAGGCGCGCCGGTGCGGTGACCAGTTGCTTGTAGTAGAAGAGGACGTTGTTGTCCTTGTCCGGGCTGTAGTCGGTGAGCTGGTCGCGGTAGCTGAACTGCTGCTGGAAGTAGGTCGGCGTGTAGGTGCCGTTGGCGGTGGGCGTCGCCTGCACGTGCAGGCGCTGGGCGCTGCCACCGCGATAGCGGGTGATGTGGTTCCACAGCGCTTCGACGCCGCTCTGCGGGATGGGGAAGGGAATCGCCGTCTGGAAGTCCTTCAAGCCGTTGCCACCCTCGACCAGACTGGCGTGGCGTGCATTGGCGGCCACGGCCTGCAATACGACTGCCGGGTAGGTCGCCGAGCGGTGCGCCGGGTACACGTTGAGGTGGTAGTCCGGGTAGCGCTGCAGCATGGCCTGCTGGCCGGGAGTGAGGTTCGCCGCGTACTGCGCCATGTTCTGCGCGGTGATGGTGAACAGCGGCTTGTCGGCAGCGAAAGGATCGCTCAGGCGGCCGTCGGCGCCGCGGCTGCCCGCATTGGCTGGCAGTCCGCCGTCCCAGGCGGGAATGCTGCCGTCGGCATTGCCGGAGCGCTCCGCGCCCAGGGGCGTAAGGGCGTTGCCCAGTTTCGCCGCTTCCGCCTCGGAAACGGCGGCCTGGAGGTTGAAAGGCAGGGCCAGGAACAGCAGTGAAGCGCACGCAAGTTTCTTGTTCATGGGGTTTCTCCGCTTAGAACGACACGCCAAGGCTCAGGGCAAGGAAGTCCCGGTCGGTATTCACGTTGTACCTACCGCCGAAGAAGTTGGTGTAGGAAAGGCTCAGGTTGTAGGTGTTGAGGTAGGTGCCATCGACGCCGACGCTGATCGCCCGCGCGCCCTGGTTGAAGCCCGGCTCCGGGGCATAGCCGTGGACGTCGTGGGACCACGCCAGGTTGGGCCGCACCGTGGCGCCGTCGATGAGGTCGGCGTACTCCCAGATCGCCCGCGCCTGGTAGCCCCAGGCTGTGCTGGTGACGAAGCCCGAGTCGTTGCAGTACTGCGGCGTGACGCTGTTGCCGGTGCACAGGCTGTTGTCGGGGTAAAGCGCGCCCTGGCCGAACACCGGGCTGCGGCCATAGCGCAGCTCGTCGTCACCGCCCAGGCCGCCGACGTGGGTGACGCCGATTTCGCCGATCAGGGTCAGGCGGTCGGCGCCCATCACCTGGTCGAAGAAGTGCGTGGCGGTGACCTGCGCCTGGGTCACCTCCTTGCGGCGGTAGCCCTTGAGGGTTGCATTGTTGGCCGGTGCCGGCGCATCGCCGTAGACCGGCGTGAGTGCCGGGATGCCCAGGGTCGCGGTGACCAGGTCTACCGGGTTGATCTGCACCGGCATGTTCGGCCGGTAGCTGATTTCGCCGGCCAGGGTGGTGCCGGTGGGCAGGCTGGTGCTGAAGCTCAGGCCGTAGAGCTGGATGTCCTCGGGGTAGTCGGCGAAGTACTGCGCGCTGCCCAGGCGATAGGCCTGGGTCAGCTGTTGCCCGGCGCTGCTGCCGATCACCGCACCGCAGAGGGCGTCGGGTATGCCGAGGTTGCCGCACAGCTGCGGCGCGAAACCCAGGTCGGCGGCGTGCGGACCGCTGCGCACGCTGAGGTAGGGCTGGCGGCTGTGGTAGTTGATGAAGTAGCCGGCGAACTCGCTGTCCAGCTCCGGGGCGAACCAGCGCAGCGCCGCACCCCACTGGCCGTCGTCGCGCGCTTCGCGGTCCTTCGCCCGCGGGATGACGATGCCCTCGTCGGTCAGGTTGATCCCGGCCGGCGCCAGGGCCTGCACCGCCAGCGGGTTCTGGTCGATCACCGGGCCGGCCGCCAGGCCGTTGCAGCCGTCGGCCATCACGTCGGTGGTGGAGAAGAAGGTGCCGCAGTTATCGATCACGGTCTTCTGCCATTCCAGCTGGTAGAAGGCCTCGGCGGACAGGTGCTCGCTGAAGTTCTGCGACACGTAGAACATGTTCACCGGGATCAGCCCTTCCTTGATCTCCGAGCCGGGCCGGCGGAACGCCGCGACGTCGATCGGGTTGATGGCGTTGATACCGCCCTGGATGAAGGTGCTCTCGCCCCAGCTCACCACCTGCTTGCCCAGGCGCACGGTGCCGGGCAGGTCGCCGATGCTGTAGTTGTGGTACAGGAAGGCATCGAGAAATTCGGCGCCGGAGGCCTTGGCGCCTTCCTCGCGGCCGTGGTCGTCGATGTCCTTGAAGTGCAGGTGCTCGTCCTTGAGCTTGAAGTCGTACCAGTACTTGCCGCGGACGAAGGCGCCGGAGTCGCCGTACTTGAGCTCCCAGGTCGTGGATGCCCTTGAACACCTTGGAGAAGGTGTCGCCTTCGCGGAAGTTGAGCTTGCCGTCGTCGGAGCTGTGGCTGTGCAGCAGGCCGGCGTCGGCGTTGCGCATGGCCCAGCTGGCGCCGATCGACAGGCTGGAGTCGAACTGTCCCTCGATCTCGCCGAGGGAGAAGGTGATGGCCTGCGCACCGTCGCCGTAAAGGGCCAGGCCGATGGCGGCGGGAAGCGCGAGCAGGTGCAAGGCGGGTGATCTGCGGTTCATCTGAAACGACCTCTTGTTGTTGTTCTGTCGTCTGCCGGCCCTTTTTCGGGCGCAGCGCTTCCCCGCTGGCCCGCGGTGGGCGGGCCAGTTGATGAAGGTGGTGGGGTGGAGGCGCTAGAGGCTCAGGTCGAGGGCGTCCTCCCCGAGCGTTATCTCGCCCGAATACTCATCGGCCATGCCGCTGACGAACATCCGCCGGGCCAGGAGGTTGTCCGGAGCGGGAATCAGGTGAGTGAGCACCAGGTGGCGCACGCCGGCGCGCTGGGCCATGCGTGCCAGCTCCAGGGTGTCGGCGTGGTAGTCGAGCACGCGCACGGCCTGCGCGCCGCGATCCTTCTGCCCGGTGCGTTCGAGCGCGGCGGCGCCCTCGCGGACCAGATGCGCATTGATCGCCTCGTGGACCACCAGGTCGGCATCCTGCATGGCTTCGAGATAGCGCTCGCTGACACGGGTGTCGCCGCTGATGAACAGCTTCCGGCCCTGGTAGCGCAGCACGTAGCCGTAGGCCGGTTCCACCGGATGGTGGTCGACGCGGTAGGCATCGATGGTTACGCCGGCCTGGTCATAGACGCGCACCGACTCCTGCCCCTCGGCGATCTCCACCCTGCGCGGCTCGGCGAACGCCAGCTGCCTGTTGGTGGGAGGCAGGGCATGGGCGCTGCGGTAGCTGGCGTCCTGGGCGTAGGCCATGGCCAGTCCCTCGACGACCTGTTCGACACCGGGCGGGCCATAGACCAGGAAGGGCGTCTGCCGGCCGTAGATCCAGCTGTGGTTGATCAGCGCACCGAGGCCGTTGAAGTGATCGGAGTGCCAGTGGGTGATGAAGACCTGGCTCAGCGCCTGGATCGGCACGTGGCTGGTCTCCAGGTTGCGCATGGCGTTCTCGCCGGCATCGAAAAGGAACAACCGGCCGCCGGCCGCCACCAGCGTGCAGGCCTGGCCGCGGGTGGCGTTGACCTGCGGCGTCCCGGTACCGCAGAGGATGACGCGGATGGCGTTGCCGCCCTGGATCAGGGACTGGTCGGTATGGTCCTTGACCATCGCGTCCAGGGCCGCGTGCTGGATGCGTTCGCAGCCGGGCAGGGCGAGGACGAGCAGCAGAGCAAGGGCTCGGGGTAGTCGGGGTCGCATGGCACTTCCTTCATCTTGTTCTTGTTCTGGATGCGAGTGGTGCGGTCGGGCTCAGCTGTGCCAGTCCACCGCGAAGCTGTAGCGGCCCAGCGCGCGGGCCAGTTCGTCGCGCCCGGAGCCGGCGCGAACCTGCGCCACCAGGCCACGACGGGCGTCCTGCACCACCTCCACGGTGATGCCGGCGAGGCCCTGGTTGTCCGCTTCCTGATGGATCGCTCGGGCGATCTCGCGTTGCTGCAGTGCGGGCTTGAAGATCTTGCCCACCGGCGTCACCGGCAGGGCGTCGAGAATCTCGATGCGCTTGGGCACCGCGGCGCGTTCGCTGATCCGCTGGTTGGCGAAATTCAGCAGCGCGGCAGTGTCGGCACGCTGACCGGCGGCGAGCTGCACATAGGCCACAGGAATCTCGCCGGCATGCGGATCGGGGCTGCCTACCGCAGCCACAAGCGCGACTGCCGGGTGCGCCTGCAGCGCTTCCTCGATCTGCTTTGGATCGATGTTGTGGCCGCCGCGGATGATCAGCTCCTTCTTGCGCCCGGTGAGCCAGAAGTAACCTTGCGCGTCCTGCCGCCCGAGGTCGCCGGTGTTCAGCCAACGCTGCCCGCCGATGTCGATCCAAAGGCCCTTGTTGTGGCTGGCCTCGAGGTAGCCGAGGAAGACGTTCGGGCCGTGGATGGCGATCACCCCGACCTCGTCGGCTTCGGCGTCGCGCAGGTAGTCGCCGTGGTCGTCGAGAATCACCGCACGCATGCCCTGGTAGGCCAGGCGCAGGCCAATGGAGCCAATCGGGCGTTCGCCGTCGGGCGGATTGCTCGACGAGACGCAGGCGCCTTCGGTCAGGCCGTAGCCTTCGAGGATGCGCACGCCGACCACCCGCTCGAACTCGCGGAACAGCTCCACCGGCATCGGCGCCGCGCCGCACAGCGCGTACTGCAGGCTGGACAGGTCATGGCCGGCGGTGGGTTGCTGCAGCAGCGCCGAATAGACGGTCGGCACGCCGGAGAAGAACTGGATGCCGAAGTGCTGGACCATTGCCCAGAACGCCGGGATCACGCCCTCGCCGCGATAGCCCTGGGGCGTGCCGATGATTACCCGGTCGCCATGGGTCCAGGGCATCAGCCCGGTCACCAGCTGGCCGTTGACGTGGAACAGCGGCAGCCCGCAGAAGATCACCTGGCCGGGCTGGCGCGGCTGCAGGTTGGCGGCCATCGCCCAGGCGTTGAAGACCTCCGAGCCATGGCTGCGCTTGGCGATCTTCGGCAGGCCGGTAGTGCCGCCGGTGCAGAAGTAGGAAGAGGGTTCCTCCGCGCGGATCACACGGCCGCTGTTGAGCTGCTTGCCATTCTCGCGGCGCATCAGGCGGCGCAGGTCGTGGATGCGCAGGCGCGGGTGACGCCCGCGTTCGCGCCGGGCCATCCAGCGCAGCGCCACGGATGCCAGGGCACCGACGTAAGGCGCCATGCTCACCCAGAGCACATCGCGCACGCCGGGCAGGCTGTCGAGCTGGCTGGCCAGCTTGGGCCACAGGTCGCTGCCGGGCGTCGGCGCCAGGGTCACCACCAGCCGCGCATTGGCGGCGCGCAGCAGGTCGCCGATCTGCGCGGCTTCCAGCAGCGGGTTGATTGCCAGGACGATGCCCGCGGCTTCTCCGCCCCAGATGACGAAATGGGTTTCCGGCAGGTTCGGCAGGAGGAACGCGACTACGTCCTTCGGCCCGATGCCGAGGCGGTGGAAGGCATTGGCGGCGCGGGTGATGTCGGCGAACAGCTCGGCGTAGGTCCAGTCGTGGGTGCGGCGGAAGTCCCTGGCCTCGAGGAAGAAACTCAGCGCCGTCGCCTGGCCGTGCTGCACCGCGCAGCGACGCAGGGCCTCATAGGTGCTGGCGGGCAGTTCGCGGCGGGCCAGTGGGACGCTCTCCAGCGTCTGGATGTCGGCGAGGGTCTTCACGGCCATCAGGCTTGCTCCACCACGCGGTTGCGCTGCACGCCCAGGTCGATCACGCCGTCGGCGCTGCGGATGCTCGCCTCGACCAGATCGCCGGCCTTGAGGTACTGGCTGCGCCCCGCCTGCGCCTTGAGGAAGGCTTTCCACTTGATGTGCTCGGGCAGCAGGGCGGCGACGCGCTGCTTGGCCGGCGAGGGGACCGACAGCGCACAGCCTGCCGGCGTTCCGGTGGCAATCAAGTCGCCAGCGGCGAAGTCCTGCACCCCGGACAGCTCGCTCAGGGTCTCCGCCGGGCCGTGCACCAGGTTGGCGGTGCTGTCGCTCTGGCGCACTTCGCCGTTGACCGTCAGGCGCAGCTGCAGCTCCTTCAGGTAGCGCATGTCGTTCTTCTGCAACAGGCACAGGTAAGGGCCGACCGGGCCGAAGGTGCGGAAGCTCTTGCCCTTGTAGAACTGCATCTGCGGGATCTGGATATCCCGCGCCGAGTAATCGTTGACGATCACCACGCCGGCGATGAACTCGTGCAGGTTGGCGTCGCTCACCGCGACCTTGCCGGTGATGTCGCGGCGCAGCACCAGGCCCAGTTCGATCTCGTAGTCGAGGAAGCGTACCTGGCGCGGTTTGATCAGGTCGCTGTCGGCGGCGACGATGCAGCTCTGCGCCTTGGTGAAGATCATGTTGAAGTGCTTGGCGTCCGGGTCCATCCCCGACTCGATCATGTGCTGGCGGTAGTTGGCGCCCTGGCAGACGAACTGCTGGTCACGGGTGATCGGCGAGAGCAGCTTCACCGAATCCAACGCCAACTCATCCCCGTGCACGTTCGTGAGTTCCTCGACCTCAACCTGGCGGATCAGCTCCCCGGTGCTGGCATAGCGGCCGGGCAGGGGGCTGATGCGCCCCTGGCGCAGTACGCCCCAGCGGGTTTCGTTCTGGTGTTCGAAGCGGACAAGGTGCACGGGCATCGGAGCGACTCCTGGTACTGCGGTGGGCCGCGTCGGGGCGGCAATTGTTGTTGTGCTTTTGGTTGTGCTGCTGGTTGTGCTGCGGGCCTAGCCGAACATCCGCGCCAGCGTGATGAGCTTGCGCAGCGTCAGGTCCGGGCTGTGCCGCAGGTTGTGCAGCAGGATGCGCAACTTCTGCAGGTTCATCGCCGGCTTGGTGAAGCTCTTGGGCATGCGCTGGCCCCACTGCGACATGGCTTCGGGGCTGACGCCGTGCAGCCCGGTGGGGCGCTCGGCGGTGAACAGATCGCCGTCGCAGTAGTGTTCGTGCTTGTCGCCCCACGGGTCCTGCCAGTAGTCGAAGATCTGGCTGCCGAGGATGTGCCGGCCCATGCCCCAGGCATGCTTCCAGCCGCGCTCGCGCAGCACCCGCTGGCCCATGCCGACGGCGTCGGCATCCACCACTTCGTAGGCGCTGTGGCTGTAGGCGGCCATGAAGCCCTGGGCGAGCGCCAGGGTGTGGTGGTCGGCGGGCGTATCACCCAGGTCCAGGCGCAGGAAGGCCACCGCCGGGGAGCCATCGGGCAGCACCTGCACGTCGCTGGGGATGAAGCCGAAATGCTCGGTGTACCAGGCGCAGGTGGCCTGGTAGTCGGCCACTTCGAGTACCACGTGGCCGAGCTTGATGATGTCCGGTGGCGCCACCGGCGGGCGCTGGGTGGCGTTGATTCGCGGCGCTTCGTCGACCTGGTTCAGTGGCAGCGCCGGACGGTGCGCCAGTTCGCTGGCTGGCTGCTGGCCGTGGATCGCCTCGACGGTGAAGCCGGATGGGTCGCGCAGGCTCACGCTTTCGCCGCCACCGGGAGTGCTCAGCTTGCGGATCGGCGTGGCACCCGGCAAGCGTGCCAGCCGTTGCAGGTCCTCACGTGCTTCCACGGTCAGGCCGAAGCCAACGAAACGTGCCTGCGCCGCCCGTTCAACCCGATAGCAGTAGGGCGTCGGACCGGTGCCGCGCAGGTACAGGCAGTCGGCGTCGCGACGCGCCAGGGTCAGGCCGAAGTCGTCGAGAAAGCGTTCGGCCTGCTCCAGGTCCGGGCGCTCGAAGATCAGGTGGGCGAGCGCTCGAGCCCTGACCGTCGGCTGTGGGTGGCGCGCCGGCTGCGGCGTGGCGAGGGCGGCAGGCTGACTTGTTGAAGGGTGCTGACGGCTCATGCTTGTTGTTCTCCGTGGCTTTCGTCAGGCAAGGCTTCGCCATCGCCCCTGAAAAGGGGCGTTGGCAGGTTCGGGTGGATCAGTCCGCGGGTGGCAGCATCGGCAGCTCACCAGTGGACAGGCTGCGAGCTTCCTCCGGCGCCACGCCGAGCGCGCGCAGGGTCAGTTCCGCTGCGTCGCTGCCGGCCTGACGCCAGGCCCGGTGGCCCTCCAGGACCAGGAACATGGAGCTGAGCACGGCGCCGGCGATCATCGAGATCGCCGACGGCAGCTGCTCCTGACGGAAGCTGTAGCGGCCGTTGGCGAGCCCGCTGAGCAGATCGGCGGTGGGCGGGCCGAACCACATGCCGCGCAGCGATTCCTCGCTCATCGAGAAGCGGCTGATGAAGGCGCCCCAGTGCGGTTCCTCGTGGGCCCGGCGGATGAAGAAACGAATGCCGTTGGCCAGGCGCAGGGCCGGGTCCGAGGTCTCGCCGAAGCTCTTCACCACGCGCTGGTGCATTTCTGCCGCCAGGTGGCTGGCCACGTGCTGGAAGAGGTCGTCGATGGACTGCAGGTTGTTGTAGATGGTGCCCCGCGCCACACCGGCTTCCTGGGCGAGGTCGCTGATGTTCACCTGGCTGGCGCCTTTCTCGGCGAACAGGCGCAGGGCGGCCTGGTGGATGCGGCGTTGTACGGGGTTGAGGGTTTCCATGAAAAGACGGCTCCAACGTCAAGCTTGGAGTGATTGAACACGTGCGTTCAAAATAAGTCAACAGGGTCTATTGCCGGCCATTTCTTCTGCTTTCTCCTTGGTTTTTCCCGTCATTCGGGGCTTTCCGGCATCCCGGAGGCACTCTGGAAAGGCTCTGGTCAGGAGGTTTCAGGGGTGAAGCTCGATCAAGATTGATCTCCAGTTGACTGAATTGAACACTGGTGTTCAAAATAATTCGGCGATGTCTTCCCCTGGAGCAAGCAATGCAAGAGTCCATAACAACAACGACAACCTGTGACGTGATCATTGTCGGTCTCGGCCCCACCGGGGCGGTGCTGGCCAACCTGCTGGGCCGCTATGGCTGGTCGGTGGTCGGCCTGGAGCGCGACGAGGACCTGTACTACGCCCCGCGTGCCGTGCACTTCGACGACGAGATCATGCGCATCTTCCAGTTCGCCGGCCTGGCCGACGACATCGGCCGCACCAGCGAGTCGTTCACCGACATGGAGATCATCCTGCGCCCCGGGCGCAAGCCGGTCACCCGCTCGCGCATCGGTAGCCAGGACCGCCGCTACGGCCATCCCGGCGCCTGGTGGTTCCACCAGCCGACCCTGGAGCGGCATTTCCACGACGGCCTCAAGCGTTACCCCAACGTCACCCCGGTGTATGGCTGCCGTGTCACTGGCGTCGAGCAGGACGCCGAAGGTGTGCGCGCCACCGCCGTGCAGCGTGACGGCAGCACACGGGTGTTTCAGGGGCGCTACCTGATCGGCTGCGATGGCGGTAAGAGCTTCGTCCGCCGCGAGGCCGGGCTGCGCCTGGAGTCGGCCGATTTCGACGAGGCCTGGGTAGTGGTCGACACGAAAACCCGCTCTGGAGAAAAGGACGCGCTGCTGCCCGCCAACCACTCGCAGGTGTGCAATCCGGCGCAGCCGGTGACCTACGTGCCCATGGCCGGCCCGTACTACGAATGGCAGTTCATGGTCACCGGCGGCAAGACCGAGCGCGAGGCCACCGACCCCTACCTGGTGCGCCAACAGCTGCGCGACTTCGTCGATCTCGACAAGATCGAGATCACCCGCATCGCCTACTACAAGTTCCACGGCCTGTGGGCCAACGATTGGCGCAATGGCCGGATCATTCTGGCCGGCGACTCGGCGCACCAGATGCCGCCGTTCCTTGGCCAGGGCATGTGCTCGGGCGTGCGCGATGCCAGCAGCCTGTGCTGGCGCCTGGACATGGTGCTGCGCGGGGCGGCGCGGGAAAAACTGTTCGACGACTACGAGGCCGAGCGCTCGGCCCATGTGCGCGAAATCATCAATGGCGCGATGTTCCTCGGCAACGTCATCCAGACCCGCCACCGCGGCGTGGCCTTCCTGCGCGACTGGCTGCTGTTCCGCATCGCCGGCATGCTGCCATTCGCCAACAAGGCGTTCGCCGACAAGGCCAACCGCAAGAAGCCGCTGGCCGCCGGCTTCTGTGGCTGGGGGCACCGGTTGTCCGGTCACCTGGCCCTGCAGCCGAAAGTGCTGCGCGACGAGGAGGGCGAGCGGGTGCTGCTGGACGAGGCGCTGGGCCACGGCTTCGCCTTGCTCGCCCGGCGCGGTTGCCTCGACACCCAGCGCGCCCAGCTGGAGCGCCTGGCGCAGCAGGTGGGACTGCGCGTGCTGGAGTTCGCCGAAGACCCGGACGGCCCGGTACTGGGCGACCCTACCGGTGCGCTGCAGGACTGGTTCGACGAAGCCGACATGGATTTCGTGCTGATCCGCCCCGACCGCTATGTCTTCGACGCCGGCCGCACCGACCAGCTGGGTCGCGTCGCCGAGCGCTTCCTCGCCGGCCTTTCGCTGGTCCGCCACAGTAATCAACCCCAAGGAGTGGCGGCATGATCGACACCCCCGTTCTCATCAGCGGCGCCGGCCCGGTCGGCCTGACCCTGGCGCTGAACCTCAGCCGCCTGGGTATTCGCTCGGTGCTGCTCAACGATCGTCGGCAGACCACCACGCACCCCAAGCTGGATGTGGTGAACTGCCGCTCGATGGAAATCTTCCGCCAGCTGGGTCTCGCCGAGCGTATCCGCGCTGCGGGCAACCCGACCGATGCCAACCAGTACTCGGCGATGGCGGCTTCGGCCAGTGGGCCGTTCTACAGCGTGATGTCCGACCGTCACCTGATCTACCAGCCGGTCAGCCAGGCAGAGCAGGCCATCCGCACCTGTCGCGACGGCAGCCTGCCATTGGAATCGATGCAGCGCATCGCGCAGATGCACCTGGAGCCGGTGCTGATGGCCGAGGCGGAAGCCGACCCGAACATCGAGCTGCGCCTGGGCTGGCGCCTGTATGGCTTCGAGCAGGGCTCCACTGGCGTGGTGGCGATGGCCCATGAAGTGGATAGCGGCGAGGCGCAGCAGTTCTTCGCCCAGTACCTGATCGGTTGCGACGGCCCCAACAGCCGCGTGCGCAACTTCCTCAACATCGATTACGACGGCACCCGCGACCTGGTTGGCGAGCTGTTCATCATCCACCTGCGCTCTGACGAGATCGCCGGGCTGTTCCCGAACAACCAGCCCTACTGGCACACCTGGCTGACCCGGCCGGGTTTCGCCGGCCTGCTGGTGTCGCCCGATGCCAGCCGCAACGACTACGTGCTGCACCGGCCCTTTGCGCCGCGTCCCGGTGAGTCGCTGGAAAGCGTGGTGGACGCCGCCCTCGGCACCCGGCTGCGCTACGAGATCGTCCAGTCCGGCCCCTGGCGCCCGCAGTTCCTGGTGGCCCGTTCGTTCGGCCGGCAGCGGGTGTTCATCGCCGGCGATGCCACTCACCAGTTCATGCCCACCGGCGGGCTGGGGATGAACACCGGGGTCGCCGAAGCGCACAACCTGGCCTGGAAGCTCGCGGCCTGCCTGGCCGGCTGGGGCGGACCGCGGCTGCTGGAAAGCTACGAGGCGGAGCGCCTGCCCGTGGCCCGGCGCAACCGCGATCACGTGAAGAAGTGCGCGGCGGCGACCTTCGAGGCGCAGATGCGTCGCGACGATGGGCTGCTCGCCCAGGGAGCAGCCGGTGAGGCGGCGCGCGAGGCCGCCGGGCGCGAGTTCGAGCGCAAGGTTTCGCGACTCTACGAGTCGCTGGGTGTGGAGATCGGCTACCGCTACCACGGCTCGCCGGCGATCGAGGCGGACACCGCCAGTGAGCCGGCGTATGAGGAGATTCGCTACACGCCCACTACCTGGTCCGGCGCGCGCCTGCCCAGCGCTTTCCGCGAGGACGGCACGGCGCTCTTCGATCAGCTTGCGCTGGGTGGCTACACCCTGCTGGCCTTCGACACCGATGCCGAGGCTGGCGCGCCGCTGCAGGAGGCGGCACAGGAGTGCGGCGTACCGCTGAGCGTGCTGCCGATCCACGAGAAGTACCTGGCGACCCTTTATGAGCGCCGCTTCGTGCTGGTTCGACCTGACCAGCATGTGTGCTGGCGTGGCGACAGCCTGCCGGCCGACTGCTATTCGCTGTTCAACCGTCTGCGCGGAGCCCGCTGACCATGAGCCTGTTCATTGATTCGCTGAAACTGCGCCTGCTCCTGCTGGCCTCCATCCCGTTGCTGCGCCGGGCCGAACGCCGCTCGGCGCGCCTGCGTGAACTGCTCCACGAGGACTCCTTCGTGCTGCAGATTCGCACCACCGATGGGGTCGGCGGTTATTACCAGCTGCGTGGCGGAGTGCTCAGCCTGCATCGTGGCGAACACCGCCGACCGGACTTCACCCAGCACTGGCAACGCAGTGCGGATGCGCTGCGGGTGATGCTCAGCCGCGACGAAACCGACATGCTGCGCGCGGTCGAAAGCGGGCAGTGCCAGCTGCAGGGGCGCTTCGCGGTGGCCCTGTGGTTCAACGAAGCCATGAAGATCGCCCGGGCGGCTTAGCCCATACGGATCACACAAGGACAACAAGAATGACGATCCAACAAGGTCGAATCGACGTGCACCACCACATCATCCCGCCAGCCTTCGTCGAGGTCATGGCGAGCAAGGGTCTGGATATGGTCGCCGGCGCGCCGCTGCCGAAATGGTCGCCGCAGAAGTCCATCGAGGTGATGGACCTCAACGGCATCCAGACCGCCATCACCTCGCTGTCGGCGCCGGGCGTGCACTTCGGCGGGGGAGTGGAGCAGGCCCGCGAGCTGGCGATGCGCTGCAACGACTTCGCCGCGCAGATGCGTAGTGATCATCCGGGGCGCTTCGGCAACTTCGCTGTACTGCCCACGCCCTTCACTGAAGCCGCCTGCCGCGAGGCCATCCGCGCACTGGATGAACTCAAGGCCGAAGGTGTGGTGCTGCTGGGCAGTACCGATGGCGTGTTCCTGGGCGATGAGCGTTTCGACGAACTGATGGCTCGAGCTGGACCGCCGCGCGGCCATCGTCTTCGTTCACCCGAACATGCACGAAAGCAGCGAGAAACTCGGCATCGCTGCGCCGGGTTTCCTGGTCGAATTCCTCTGCGACACCACCCGCGCGGCGGTGAACCTGATCCTCACCGGCACGCTGGAGAAGTACCCGCGCATCCGCTGGATCCTCGCCCACGGCGGCGGTTTCCTGCCCTACGTGGCCTGGCGCGTATCCCTGGCCAATGCCCTGCCGCAGTTCCAGGACAAGGCCCCGCAGGGGGTGATGACCTACCTCAGGCGCTTCTACTTCGACACGGCGCTGTCGCCGTCGCGCTACTCCATGGCAGCGCTCAAGGAACTGGTGGAACCCTCGCAGATTCTCTTTGGCAGCGACTTCCCCTTCGCCCCGGCGCCGGTCACGACCTTGTCCTGCCAGACGCTGGAGCAGAACACCCTGTGGTCGGACACGCAGCGCTATGGGATCAACCGTGGCCACGCGCTGAGCCTGTTCCCGCAGTACCGGGACGCCCGCGAGCAGGTAGTGCCCGCGCCGATCCACAGCGGCGAGTCGTTCGCCAGCCGGATCAAACGCAGCCTTACCCGCCCGCTCGGCGCCTATGTCGAGCGCGTGCGCAGCCGTTGAGCCAGGGCCCACTACCGGAGAAGTGAATCCATGAGCACTCTGTTCGAACCGTTGCGCCTGCCCAACGGGCAGGTGATCCGCAACCGCATCGCCAAGGCGGCGATGGAAGAGAACCTCGCCGATGCCGACCATGCCCCCGGCGATACCTTGCTGCGGCTCTACCAGCGCTGGGCTGAAGGCGGCGCCGGGCTGATCATTACCGGCAACGTCATGGTCGACCGCCGAGCGCTCACCGGCCCGGCCGGCGTGGTGCTGGAAAATGACCGTATGCTGCCGCGCTTCAGACGCTGGGCCGATGCCTGTCGCAGCCAGGGCGCGCAGGCCTGGATGCAGATCAATCACCCCGGCCGCCAACTGATGGCCGATCTCGGCCAGCCTGCTCTGGGGCCCTCGGCCATCGCCGTGGATATTCCCGGTCTGAAGGGCGTGTTCGCCCAGCCGCGGGCGCTTTCCGGCGCAGAGATCGACGGGTTGATCCAGCGCTACCTGAACGCCGCCGTGCTGGCTGAGCGCGCCGGCTTCACCGGCGTACAGGTGCACGCCGCGCACGGCTATCTGTTCAGTCAGTTCCTTTCGCCGCTGAGCAACCGGCGCGACGATGACTGGGGCGGCAGCCTGGAGAATCGCGCGCGCATCCTGTTGCGCACGGTGGAGGCGATCCGCGAGCGGGTGGCGCCGGACTTCTGCGTGGCGGTGAAGCTCAATTCCGCCGACTTCCAGCGTGGCGGTTTCGCGGCGGAGGACGCCGAAGCCGTGGTGCGCCTGCTCAACGAGCGGGGCGTGGACCTGGTTGAGCTGTCCGGTGGCAGCTATGAAAGCCCGGCGATGCAGGGCCAGACCCGCGACGGCAGCACGCTGGCGCGGGAGGCCTACTTCCTCGAATTTGCCGAGCGCATTGCCGCGACCGCGCGCATGCCGCTGATGGTCACTGGCGGCATTCGCCGGCGTGAGGTCGCTGAACGCGCCCTGCAGGGGCCGGTGGCGATGGTGGGCATGGCGACGGCACTGGCGGTCGACCCAGCGTTGCCACGGCGCTGGCAGGCCGGCGAACGGGTGGAGGTCGAGCCGATAGTCGTGGCCTGGAAGAACAAAGCCTTCGCCGCGGTGGCGACCCAGTCGGTAGTGAAGAAGCAACTGACGCTGCTCAGCCAAGGACGCCCGACCAATCCGCGCACGTCGCCGCTGCTGGCGCTGATCGGCAATCAGCTGAAACTGCGCAAGCTGTCGCGTCGCTACCGGCGGTGGGTCGTACAGGCCTGACGGGCGTTCAGTCGCCCTGCGGCAAGGGCAGGGCGGCTATCTTCGCCGCCCTGGCGGGCGTGGCGCCGAGGGCGCGAAGGATCATCTCGCCGAGCAGGATGTCCTGGTCTTCCGGCGCCCGGCCCTCGAGGCTGGCGCGGATGGCCCCGGTGGCGCAGGCGATCACCAGGTCCAGGGCAACGTCTTCATTGGCATAGCTGAACACGCCTTCGGCGAGCCCGCCGCGCAGGTCTTCGCGTACGTGGTTGGCCAGCGTCGAGTGCATGGCCTGGTCGTAGTGGATCACCCGCAACAGCGCACTGGCCCACTGTGGGTCGGACTGTGCGTGCAGAACGAACATGCGCACTCCGATGACCAGTCGCTGGGAGCCGCTGGAAATACCGGAGCTGAGCTGGCTGATGGTCTCGGAGAAGTCGCTGGCCAGTGAGATGCCCACGGCTTCAGCCAGCTCCTCCCGCGTCTTGAAGTAGTTGTAGATAGTGCCGGTGGAGACCTGCGCCTCGGCGGCCAGGTCCTGGAACACCGTGGCCGCGATGTCCTGCCGGGCAAACACCCGCAGCGCCGCATCGAGCAGCCCCTGGCGGGTGCGGGCGCGCTTCTTGTGGCCGCGGGTGAGCGGTTCGCTGTCGTCTTCGCGGGGCTGGCGGTCGGTCATGGCGGTCATTCGTCTGCGGAGCTGCGGCGATGATACGGGAAGCCCATGGCCGACCGGTACCCGCTCATGCCCGCAGCAGCGCCTGGCAATGGCGCAGCAGGTCGGCGGCCTGTTCGGGCCGGCCCTGGTGCATGATGATGCGGTCCGGGCGCACCACCGCCAGCGCCGGGGCAGGCCAGGGCGCCAGCAACGAGCCGTCGAGGGTCTCGGCGAGATCGGCGCGGCTGTCGTCGCGGGCATGGCCGATCTGCAGGAAGCTGCCGCCCAGTTCGAGCCATTGCTGCTGTTGCGCAGCGTCCAGCCAGCGGCGCGGGTCGGTGCCCAGGCCGACCAGTTGCAGGCGGTCCCCCAGCAACTGGTCGCTCAGGCAGATGCGTCCGGCGTTGCGCACCCAGGCCTGGGGGAACAGTCCGCCGCTGGCCAGCCGCGCACGCCGCGGGCTGCGCACGAACAGTCCGCGGCGGAAACGGTGCTTGGGCTTGATGTCCAGCTCTTCGAAGTGCCGGCGAGCCGCCGGGATCAGGCGCAGCGTCTTCATCAGCCCGTGGATCAGTGTTGCCGCCAGCGCATTGCCAGGCATGACCAGACGTCCCATGAGCTTGGCCAGGTCGATCATCTCCCGCGCGTGGGGCTGTCGCTCCTGATCGTAGCTGTCGAGTATCTGTGGTTTGGCGCGGCCTTGCAGAACCCAGGAGAGCTTCCAGGCCAGGTTGGCCACATCGCGCAATCCGGCCACCAGCCCCTGGCCGACGAAGGGCGGGGTGATGTGCGCGGCGTCGCCGACGAGGAATACCCGACCCTGCTGGAAGCGCTCGCAGCAGCGGGCGTGGAAGCGATAGACCGCCTGGCGCTCGATCGTCAGCTGCTGCGGCTCGATCCAGGGCGCGAGCAGGGCGCGGATGCGTTCCTGGTCTTCCATTTCGTCGCGGGTTTCGCCGGGGCGGAGCATGAATTCCCAGCGCTCGCGGCCGCCGGGGGCGGGCATGTGTGGTGTCGGCCGGCGGTGATCACAGAGGAATTCGACGTGGTCGATGGCTTTTCCCTGGCGGGATCCGGCATCGACGATCAGCCAGTCTTCCGAGTAGCTCTGGCCGTTGAACTCCTGGCCGATCAACCCGCGCACCCGTGAGCTCGCGCCGTCCGCGCCGACCAGATAGCGGCAGCGTATCGGGTGCTGTAAGCCGGCTTCATCGACGAGGGTGGCGGTGACGCCGCCGTCGTCCTGGGTGAAGTCCTTCAGCTCCAGGCCTCCCAGGCAGCGCAGGTTTCCATAGTGCCCTGCCTGCCGGCGCATCGCCTGTTCGAGATCCGGTTGATAGAAGGTCACCAGCTTGTGGTGGCCATCGATGCGGCCGCTGGTGTTGGCCTGGCCGAACTGGCCGACGATGGGGCAGTGCATCTTCACCTGGGGGATGACCACGGTTTCGAACGCGTCGTCTTCCAGCCCGGCGAGCTGGAGGATACGCAGCGCTTCATTGTCCAGGGCAATGGCGCGCGGCATGGGCAGGATGCCGTGGGCCTTGTCGATCACCAGGGCGTCCACGCCATAGCGCCCCAGCAGGGAAGCCAGCGTCGCGCCGACCGGGCCATTGCCGATCACCAGGACATCGACCGATTCGGGGAGGAGCTCATTGTTGTTATGCATTGGGGAGATCCGCAGCCAGAAAGTGGGCCCGGATGCTGCTGATCCGGGTAGGCGGAATCTAACAAAAATGACGATATCGTCAATATTCGTTTTTCCGTCAGAAATACTCCTGGCCTGATCGCCACCCCGGCTGGGCAACAGGGGCGGCGGGTAAGGCTGGAGAATGCAGTGCTCTCGACAACGCAATTCGTGTCTGAGGGTGAGGATCTGGCGTCTATCGGCTGCGTACTCGACTTCATTCCGTCTCGAATCGCAAGGAAATCCATGACCGACGTCGTCGACCTGTTCGACATCCAGTATTTCTGGAACCTGCTCGCCATTCTCTGGTTCGTCTTCTGCTGGATCGGCTACACCCGTTACGCCAAGACCAAGGCCCGCGACACGGCGTGCCTGGCCAGCGTGCTGCACCTCTATCGCCAGGACTGGATGCGCCGTGTGCTGCTGCGCGACAACCGTGTGGCGGACGCCAGTGTGATCGG
>JASGKM010000053.1:0-57962 GCA_049840615.1 Pseudomonas sp. | reverse complement strand
ATCGTGGAGGTTAATAGGGAAACACGATAGAATCCGAACAGCACCTATTCGAGAAGTTTGACCGAAGTCGAACTGATGTCTATCCCCAGCAGCGTGTTCGCTTTCTTATTGAAGAGCCCTAGCACGACTGATTTCCTATCAGCATCCGAGACTTACGGACGATTTATGTTTTTCCACATTAGATACCAGACTTGACAGCTTCGCAAATGGCTCGCCAGCAAAAAAACTGCTTATAATGTGATCAGCTTTTCCCTTTTTACCGCGCCATCCGCTTAACTCTTTCTTTTCTCTGGGAAATCCAAGACCTTCCCGATGCGCCTGCTGAAGTTTCTGTGGTGGACCTGCGTCACCATTATTTGTGGAGTGCTGCTCAGTTTCAGCGGCGCCTATCTGTACCTCAGCCCGAACCTTCCGTCCGTGGAGGCCTTGCGCAACGTGCGGTTGCAGATGCCGCTGCGCGTGTACAGTGCTGATAACAAATTGATAGCAGAGTTTGGCGAGATGCGCCGAACGCCGATTCGATTTGCTGAAATCCCCCCGGATTTCACCCACGCACTGTTATCGGCTGAAGATGACAATTTCGCCAACCATTATGGCGTGGACGTCAAAAGCCTGATGCGTGCTGCCGCGCAATTATTGAAGACCGGCCACATCCAGACCGGTGGCAGTACCATCACCATGCAGGTGGCGAAGAACTACTTCCTCACCAACGAACGCAGTTTCTCGCGCAAGATCAACGAGATCCTGCTCGCCCTGCAGATCGAGCGCTCCCTCACCAAGGACGAGATCCTCGAGCTCTACGTCAACAAGATCTACCTGGGCAACCGTGCCTACGGCGTCGAAGCCGCCGCGCAGGTTTATTACGGCAAGTCCATCAAGGACCTGAGCCTGGCGCAGATGGCGATGATTGCCGGCCTGCCCAAGGCACCGTCGCGCTACAACCCGCTGGCCAACGCCGCGCGCAGCCTGGAGCGTCGCAACTGGATTCTCGAGCGCATGCTCAAGCTCGGCTTCATCGACCAGCCGCGCTATCAGGCCGCCATCCAGGAACCGGTCGGCGCGTCCTACCACGTCCAGACTCCGGAGCTGGCAGCCCCGTACATCGCCGAGATGGCCCGCGCCGAACTGGTCGGCCGCTTCGGTGGCGACGCCTATACCGAGGGCTATCGCGTCTACACCACGGTGCGCAGCGACCTGCAGGAAGACGCCAACACCGCCCTGCGCGAAGGCTTGCAGGACTACGACCAGCGCCACGGCTACCGCGGCCCCGAGACGCGCCTCCCCGGCAAGACGCGTGACGCCTGGCGCCAGGCCATCGCGCAGCAGCGCCCGCTCGGCGGCCTGGAACCGGCCATCGTCACTCAGGTCGAGAAGAGCGGCGCCATGGTCATGACCCGCGACGGCAAGGAAGAAGCCTTGAGCTGGGACGGCATGAAGTGGGCCCGCCCCTACCTGAGCAACAACAGCATGGGCCGCATGCCCAGCCAGCCCAGCGACGTGGTGCAGGCCGGCGACGTGATCCGCGTGCAGCGCAAGGACGACGGCTCGCTGCGCCTGACCCAGGTGCCGGCCGCGCAGAGCGCCCTGGTCTCGCTCAACCCGCAGGACGGCGCGATCATGGCACTGGTGGGCGGCTTCTCCTTCGAACAGAGCAACTACAACCGTGCCACCCAGGCCCGTCGCCAGCCCGGCTCCAGCTTCAAGCCGTTCATCTACAGCTGCGCGCTGGACAACGGCTTCACTGCTGCCTCGCTGATCAACGACGCCCCGGTGGTGTTCTACGACGAGTACCTGGACAAGGTCTGGCGTCCGAAGAACGACACCAATACCTTCCTCGGCCCAATCCCCATGCGCGAGGCGCTGTACAAGTCGCGCAACATGGTGTCGATCCGCATTCTCCAGGCCCTGGGCGTCAATCGCGCACGCGATTGCATCAGCAAGTTCGGCCTGAACAAGGACGACCTGCCGCCGAACCTGTCCATGGCCCTGGGCACCGCGACCCTGACGCCCATGGAGATCGCCAGTGCCTGGACAGTCTTCGCCAACGGCGGCTTCAAGGTCTCGCCGTATATCGTGCAGCGCATCGAAAGCCGCGACGGACAGGTGCTGTACCAGGCCAATCCGCCGAGCATTCCGCAGAATGAGGAACAGGCGCAGGCGCAGCCGCAACCGGCCGCCACCGACGCTTTCGGCAACGATGATCCGAGCCAGGCCAAGACCACGATCGAGCCGGCCGCCGCCGAGCGCGTCATCGATGCGCGTACCGCGTACATCATGACCAGCATGCTGCAGGACGTGATCAAGCGCGGCACTGGTCGCCGCGCACTGGCGCTCAAGCGCGATGATCTGGCAGGCAAGACAGGTACCACCAACGAGTCGAAGGACGCTTGGTTCTCCGGCTTCAACGCCGACTTCATGACCACCGTCTGGGTTGGCTTCGACCAACCGGAAAGCCTCGGCCGCGCCGAATACGGCGGCAACGTCGCCCTGCCGATCTGGATGCGCTACATGGGCGCAGCACTGAAAGACAAACCGTCGCACCTGCTGCCCGAGCCGCCCGGCCTGGTCAGTCTGCGCATCGACCCGGTCACCGGTCGTGCGGCGCCTCCGGGCACTCCGGGTGCGTACTTCGAGCTGTTCAAGAACGAAGACACGCCACCGTCGATGAACGAACTGGCGCCCGGCAGCGCACCCGGCAGCGGCATGCCTGCGGATGAAGAAGCGCCGATCGACCTGTTCTGACAGAAAGGCCCCTCCCCGGAGGGGCCTTCTCATTTTCGGGAATTATTCCCGATAAAATCATGGCATTTCGCCAAATCATTGATTAATCTGGGCTTTGCGGCGGCGAACAACCCCAGGCGACCGACCCCATCCGGCGCGTCAGGGGCTTCCCGCAGCAACTTCATCAGGAGCCTCGGATGGCGCGCCCCCTGTTTGGCTGGCTGTTCTGCCTGACCGCCCTTCTGCTTGGCGCACCTTTGCTGCGCCTGCTCGGGCAACCCCGCTCACTCGAGCCCACGCCCGACCTCGCTCTATCCTCGACCAGTTGTTTGCCGTGCTGATTGCCAGTACCGGCCTCGCGGGACTGCTCATCGCCTTTCTGCTGCAGCTCACTGGGCGAATCCTGGTGGCGCTGGCCCCTCCGGTACCGGCCATCGCCCTTTCGCGCATGGCACCTCACCCATACCCACCTCGGCCCGGTTTCGCCCACCACAGAGCAATACGAATGGCTGCTGGCGGGCCTCGCGGTCTATGCGCTGGTACTGGCGGGCATCAATTGGGTTAACCGAGGCGAGAACGGCCCGCGCAAGGCGCTGCGCTACCTGGGCATCGCCCTGCTGCTGCCGTGGTGCCTGGGGCTGCTTTACCTGGGGCGCCTGTACTACTGAGGCAGGTCGCGCCAGGTCAGGTAGACGCGCAGATCGAACTCCAACTGGTGGTAACCGGGCAGCATGTGCTCGCAGAGCTGGTAGAAGGCCTTGCTGTGGTCGCGCTCCTTCAGGTGCGCCAGTTCGTGGACGACGATCATCTGCAGGAACTCGGGGGCCGCGTCCTTGAACAACGAGGCGACGCGGATTTCCTTCTTCGCCTTGAGCTTGCCGCCCTGCACGCGCGAGATTGCCGTGTTCAGGCCCAGCGCGCGCTGCACTACATCCAGCTTGTTGTCGTAGAGGACCTTGGTCCACCGCTGGCGCGGTGCGCATGTACTGCTGCTTGAGGTCCATGGCGTAGCCGTACAGCGCCTTGTCGCTCTGCACGTCATGACGCCCGGGATAGCGGCGCTCCAGGTACTCACCGAGGCGGTCCTGCTCGATGAGCTGGCGCACCTGGTCCTGGAGTTGTGGCGGATAGGCCTGGAGATAACGAAGCGGCTGCATGGGAAACGACTCGCGGAGGAAACGTCCGCCAGTCTACCGCATTCCCCGGTCAGGCCAGCGCGCAGGTGCTGTAGGCCTCGGTGCGATAGGGGAAGGCGACTTCGCTGCGTCCCTTCAACGCCGGGTGCGTGGCGATCAGTTCATGCAGTTGCTCGGTGACGCGCTGCTTCTGCTCTTCGGGCAAGGCCGCAATGAAGCTCACCGACAGGGTACGCGCGACAATCACCTGCTCCGGCGGACCGATGTGCTGGTAGCTGAATTCGCGCAGGCGCAGGTCCTCGAAGCGCGACCCGGCAAAGGCGCGGCGCCATTGCCCGGTGTGGAAGCGTGGCGTGCTGCCTTCGTAGCGCTCGAGAATGCGCGTCACCTGGGCGACCCAGTCGACGCGTTCGTCGCGTACGTTCCACACCAGGCCAAGATGGCCACCCGGCCGCAGGACGCGATGGATTTCCTCCAGCGCCCGCTCGTCGGCAAACCAGTGGAAGGCCTGGGCGCAGGTCAGCGCATCGATGCTTTCCGCCACCAGCGGCATCGCCTGGGCCGTTCCACTGAGCACCTTCACAGCAGGCAGAGAGACACTGAGTTGCTCTCTCATGGCCGCCACCGGCTCGATGGCGGTGACCTGCGCACCGGTGCGCAGCAACAGGGAAGTGAACTTCCCGGTACCCGCGCCGAGGTCGACCACTTCCTTGCCGTTACCTATGCCCAACTCCTCGCCGAGCCAGCCCAGCAGCTCGTCGGGATAGTCCGGGCGCCCATGGGCGTATGCCTTCGCTTCGCGGGAGAAACCTTCCTGCGCACTGCCATGTACATCCGTCATCGTGCCTCCAGAGCCCGCCCGGCCCGAGCATCAGCGCTCAGCGGAACCGGCAGGCCTTGCCGTCGAGATAACTACGGTAGCAGCTGAGCAGGCGCGATTCCTTGATACGGCAGCGCTTCTGCCGGCATTCGCTGGAGAACTCGAAGCGGCCGCCATCCGGATCGGCCAGCTGGATACGAATCGCCGGCCAGCCCTTCTTCGGCGCCTTTTCCGGCGGCGCCGAGACACGCGGTTCTCGTTCTCCACCAGGGCTGCGCCCGCCTCGGCGTAATCGAAGACGAACAGCAGGGTGCGCGAGGTCTTCAGCGTGCACTCCTGGTGAGTCAGGCAGTTCTGCGCGTCCACTGGCAGGTCCACCGGCGGCTTGGGTGGCGGCGCGACAGGCGCGGCCGGGCGCAGCGAACAACCGGCGAGAAGCGTCAGCAGCAGGAGGGAAAGCAAGGCACGCAGCATCGGCGATTTCCTTCTGGCGGATACGAAAGAGCCCCGCAGGGCGGGGCTCTTCAACTCTTCAGCTCGTCAGAAACAGAGCGAGAGCGTGCACCGGACTCGAGATCAGTTGACCTTCGACACCAGTTCACCTTTAGCGTAACGCTGGAACATGCCTTCCAGGGAGATCGGCTTGATCTTGGAGGCGTGGCCGGCGGTGCCGAAGGCTTCGTAGCGTGCGATGCAGATATCGCGCATGGCAACGATGGTCTTGGCGAAGAACTTGTGCGGGTCGAACTCACTCGGCTGCTCAGCCATCATGCGGCGAATGGCACCGGTGGAAGCCAGGCGCAGGTCGGTGTCGATGTTGACCTTACGCACGCCGTGCTTGATGCCTTCAACGATTTCCTCGACCGGCACGCCGTAGGTTTCCTTGATGTCGCCGCCGAACTCGTTGATCACCTTCAGCCACTCTTGCGGCACCGAGGAGGAGCCGTGCATCACCAGGTGGGTGTTGGGGATGCGCTTGTGGATTTCCTTGATGCGCTCGATGGACAGCACGTCGCCGGTCGGCGGCTTGGTGAACTTGTAGGCGCCGTGGCTGGTGCCGATGGCAATGGCCAGGGCGTCGACCTGGGTCTTCTTGACGAAGTCGGCGGCCTCTTCCGGGTCGGTCAGCAGCTGGCTGTGATCCAGCACGCCTTCGGCGCCAACGCCGTCTTCCTCGCCGGCCATGCCGGTTTCCAGGGAGCCCAGGCAGCCCAGCTCACCTTCCACGGACACGCCACAGGCGTGGGCGAAGGCTACGGTCTGCTGGGTGACGCGGACGTTGTACTCGTAGCTCGGCCGGGGTCTTGCCGTCTTCCTTCAGCGAGCCGTCCATCATGACGGAGGAGAAGCCCAGCTGGATGGAGCGCTGGCAGACGTCAGGGCTGGTGCCGTGGTCCTGGTGCATGCACACCGGGATGTGCGGGAACTCTTCGATGGCCGCGAGGATCAGGTGGCGCAGGAAGGGCGCACCGGCATATTTGCGGGCGCCGGCGGAGGCCTGCACGATCACCGGGGAATCGGTCTTGTCGGCCGCTTCCATGATGGCGCGCATCTGCTCCAGGTTGTTGACGTTGAAAGCCGGAACGCCGTAGCCGAACTCGGCGGCGTGGTCCAGCATTTGGCGCATGCTGATGAGTGCCATGGTCTTCGCTTCTCCCAGAAGTCTGGCTCGGTTACACGAGCCCCTTAACTACATGTTTGGAAGCCTGCCGCAGGGGCAGGCCGTGTTCAAGTCTTCCGGCGCATGCCGGACAATCGGCGCTCAGCGCGCCTTGCAACCACGACCGATCAGGTCGTTGCTCTCGACCCAGTAGACCAGACCCTGGTCGCCTTTGATGCTCAAGCCGATCAGCCCGTCGCTATAGAAAGCGCCGGAGCCACCGGGTTCCTCTTCCAGGTGATGAACCACGTCGTCCTCACCCAGCTTCAGGTCGACGACCGACTTGCTGGGGTCGACGTAGCGCCAGCGCACCTCGGCCTCGCTGTCGCAGACCCAGTGATTCCAGCCGCCCTCCACTGCGGATTTGCCGCCTGTCGAGTGACTGGAACAACCCGCCGCCAGCGAAAGCGCCAGGGCCGGGACGAGATAACGCAGCATCGGGCGACTCTCCTTCGGGCGGACGCGCCGCCGGATATCCAATACGCCAGATTGCCCGTCCCGCCGCAGGAACGCCAGTACCGCCTGCGCCTGGGCGCGAGCGGCACTCTCAGATCGTGATCCCGGCCGCCAGGCGTCGCCTCAGGGGCAGTTCACCGGTTTCTGGTCGGGCGTCGGATCGCCGCTGCTCTGGCTTTCCACCCGCTCGCGGTTCTGGTCCGAAGGCACCATGACCGCGGGAGGACTCATCACTTCACAGGTACTGGGGACTGCGCCGCCTCCGGCGCACCCCACCAGCACGAGGCAAAACGACAGCAAAGGGGTGACAGCTCGCATGACCGTTCTCCTTGGCATCCGTACAAGGCTTGTGACCCGGGGATGCCGCAGAGGTTTGCTTTACTGTCGCCCCGCAGTGCTGCGGGAATCAGGCCTTGGCGCGCTGTTCCAGCACTTCCACGGCCGGCAGGACCTTGCCCTCGACGAACTCGAGGAAGGCGCCGCCTCCGGTGGAAATGTAGGAGATCTGCTCGCCAATACCGTACTTGTCGATCGCCGCCAGGGTGTCGCCACCGCCGGCGATGCTGAAGGCGCTGCCTTCGGCGATGGCCTTGGCCAGGGTCTTGGTGCCTTCGCCGAACTGGTCGAACTCGAACACGCCGACCGGGCCGTTCCACAGGATGGTCTTGGAGGTCTTCAGCAGTTCGGCGAACTGGGCAGCGGTCTTCGGACCGATGTCCAGGATCATGTCGTCGTCAGCCACGTCAGCGATGTCCTTGACGGTGGCGACGGCGCTCTCGGCGAATTCCTTGGCAACCACCACGTCCACCGGCAGCGGCACGCTGACCTTGGCAGCGATGGCTTTGGCGGTATCGACCAGATCGGCTTCGTACAGCGACTTACCGACCTTGTGGCCCGCCGCGGCGAGGAAGGTGTTGGCGATGCCGCCACCGACGATCAGCTGGTCGCAGATCAGCGCCAGGCTGTTGAGCACGTCGAGCTTGGTGGACACCTTGGAACCGGCAACGATGGCAGCCATCGGGCGCGCCGGGTTTAGCGCCTTGCCCAGGGCTTCCAGCTCGGCGGCCAGCAGCGGGCCAGCAGCGGCGACCTTGGCGAACTTGGCTACGCCATGGGTGGAACCCTCGGCGCGGTGGGCGGTGCCGAAGGCATCCATGACGAACACGTCGCACAGGGCGGCGTACTTGCGGCGCCAGCTCGTCGGCGTTCTTCTTCTCGCCCTTGTTGAAGCGCACGTTCTCGAACAGCACGACTTCACCCGGCTTCACCTCGACGCCGCCCAGGTAATCCTTGACCAGCGGTACAGCGCGGCCCAGAGCCTTGGACAGGTAGTCGGCAACCGGCTGCAGGCTGTTCTCTTCGGAGTACTCACCTTCGGTCGGGCGGCCCAGGTGCGAGCAGACCATCACCGCCGCGCCCTTCTCCAGGGCCAGCTTGATGGTCGGCAGCGAGGCCAGGATGCGCGCGTCGCTCTTGACCACACCGTCCTTCACCGGAACGTTGAGGTCTTCGCGGATCAGCACGCGCTTACCTTGGAGGTCGAGGTCGGTCATCTTCAACACGGTCATGACAGTCAGTCCTGTTGGGGCTGTTTGATTAACGTTCGGTAGCGGCGACCCGCAGGAAGTGCCCTGCGGTGTCGAGGCATGCGGTTGGCGAACCCCCACTCATTGTCGAACCAGGCCAGCACGTTCACCAGGCGAGGGCCGGAAACGCGGGTCTGGCTGCCATCGACGATGGCCGAGTGCGGGTCGTGATTGAAATCGCAGCTGGCGTGGGGCAGCTCGGTGTACGCCAGCAGGCCTTTCAGCGGGCCTTCGGTGGCGGCCTGGCACAGCACGCGGTTGATCTCTTCGGCGGACGTATCGCGGGAGACCTGCAGGGTGATGTCCAGGGCCGAGACGTTCACCGTCGGCACCCGAATGGCTTTGGCCTGGATTCGCCCGGCGAGTTCCGGCAGCAGGCGCTCGATGCCACGTGCCAGTCCCGTGGATACCGGGATCACCGACTGGAAGGCCGAGCGCGTGCGGCGCAGGTCTTCGTGATGGTAGGCGTCGATTACCGGCTGGTCGTTCATCGCCGAGTGGATGGTGGTGATCGAGACGTACTCGATGCCCACCGCCTCGTTCAGCAGCTTGAGCAGCGGCACGCTGCAGTTGGTGGTGCAGGAGGCGTTGGACACCAGCGTTTCGGCGCCGGAGAGGCCCTGCTGGTTGATGCCGAAGACCACGGTGGCGTCGATATCCGCCTCGCTGGCCATCGGCTGGGAGAACAGCACCCGCGGCGCTCCGGCGCCGAGGAAGCGCTCGCCGTCGGCGCGGGTGTTGTAGACACCCGAGCACTCCAGCACCAGGTCGACGTCCAGGGCGCGCCAGTCGATGGCCTCGGGCTCGGCTTCGCGGAACACCTTCACACAATCGCCGCCGACATGCAGGCAACCGTCGGCCACGCTCACCTCGCCGGGGAAACGGCCGTGGGTGGAGTCGAAGCGGGTCAGGTATTCCAGGCTGGCCAGGTCCGCCAGATCGTTCAGCGCGACGATGGAGAAATCAGCCTTGGCGCCGCGTTCGTGCAGGGCACGGAACACGCAGCGGCCGATACGGCCATAGCCGTTGAGGGCAACTCGGTAAGGGCGCTTGGACATTGTTATCCCTTGGTGATCGCTGCCGGGGCGCAATGCGCCCCGGCAGACTCAGGCGCTCGTCAGGCTTCGAGCAGCTCGGCGGCGACTTCCAGCACGTTCTCGACGGTGAAGCCGAAGTGCTCGAACAGCGCCGGGGCCGGGGCCGACTCACCAAAGGTGGTCATGCCGATCACGCGCGCCTTCCAGGCCAACGTACTTGTACCAGTAGTCGGCGTGGGCAGCTTCGATGGCGATACGGGCAGTCACCTGGACCGGCAGTACGGCCTCGCTTGTAGCCGGCGTCCTGCTCGTCGAAGACGCTGGTGGACGGCATCGAGACCACGCGCACCTTGACGGCCTTCGGCGCTGAGCTTTTCGAACGCCTGGACGGCCAGGCCCACTTCGGAACCGGTGGCGATCAGGATCACTTCCGGCGTGCCATTGCAGTCTTTCAACACGTAACCACCACGAGCACGTTATTCAACTGTGCGGATCACGCGTGCTGATGCGGCAGATTCTGGCGGCTAAAAATCAATGCAGAAGGACCATCGCGGCGTTCGATCGCCACTTTCCAGGCGACGGCGGATTCCACCGTATCGCCCGGACGCCACGCGACATGTTCGGGGTACGCGCAAACTCGCGATCTGTTCGATCGGCTGGTGCGTCGGGCCGTCTTCGCCCAGACCGATCGAATCGTGCGTGAACACATAAATCACCTGCTGCTTCATCAGAGCGGACATGCGGCACGCATTGCGGATGTATTCCATGAACATCAGGAACGTCGCGCTGTAATGAATGAAGCCGCCGTGCAGCGCGACGCCATTCATGATAGCACCCATGCCGAACTCACGTACGCCGTAAAACAGGTAGTTGCCGTTGGCGTCTTGTTGTTCACGCCCTTGCAGCCTTTCTACAGGGTCAGGTTGGAGCCAGCAAGATCCGCCGAGCCACCCAGCAATTCCGGCAGCAGGGCACCAAACACGCGTTCAGGGACAGTTCTGCGCAGGCCTTGCGGAGGCAATGGTCTCGCCTTTCTGCTGACATCGCGAATGTAGGCGGCGGCCTTTTCCGCGAAATCAGCCGGCAGCTCACCAACAACGCGACGTGCGAATTCCGCGGCAAGTTGGGGTGTGCGGTGAGTAGCAGCGAACAGTTTGTTCCATCGGCTTCGCGCTCGGCACCTTTGCCTTGGCGTTCCACTCATTGTAGATTTCGTCCGGGACTTCAAACGGCGCATATGTCCATTTCAGTACGGCGCGGGTGGCGGGCGATTTCGTCAATGCCCAGCGGCGCGCCGTGGCACTCTTCCTTGCCCTGCTTGTTCGGTGAGCCTAAGCCGATAATCGTCTTGCAGCAGATCAGCGACGGCTTATCGGTTTTGGGGCGTCTCGATTGCAGTCTTGTCACGCCTGCGGATCATGGCCGTCGACATTGCGGATCACCTGCCAGCCGTAGGCTTCGAAGCGTTTGGGAGTGTTATCGGTGAACCAGCCGTGCACTTCCCCATCGATGGAGATGCCGTTGTCGTCATAAAACGCGACCAGCTTGTCCAGACCCAGCGTACCTGCCAGCGAGCGACTTCATGCGAGATGCCCTCCATCATGCAGCCGTCGCCCAGAAACGCGTAGGTGTAGTGATCAACGATGCTGAAACCGTCGCGGTTGAACTGTGCTGCCAGCACCTTCTCGGCCAGCGCCATACCGACGGCGTTAGAAATACCCTGACCTAGCGGGCCGGTGGTGGTCTCGACGCCTGGTGTGTAACCGTATTCCGGGTGGCCCGGGGTGCGCGAATGCATCTGACGGAAGTTCTTCATGTCATCGACGGACACGTCGTAACCAGTGAGATGCAGCAGCGAGTAGATCAGCATCGAGCCATGGCCGTTGGACAGCACGAAGCGGTCGCGGTCGGCCCATCTGCGGGTTGCTCGGGTTGTGCTTGAGGTAGTCGCGCCACAGGACTTCAGCGATATCCGCCATGCCCATGGGGGCGCCGGGATGGCCGCTGTTGGCTTTCTGGACGGCGTCCATGCTCAGTGCGCGGATGGCATTGGCTCGCTCACGACGGCTGGGCATCGCTGAATCTCCTGCAGGGGCTGCTTCGAAAGATCGAAGGGGATGAAAAAAGGCCGGTATTTTCGCCCAGCCGGGCCCTGCGGGGCAATGACAGATCGGCAGATGCCTGATGCAAGGCACCTGCTCTGGCCGTCCAGCTGGTCAAAAACCACTCATCAGCCAATATCAAAACTTTTTGATACAGCTATTGCCCACCCCGAATGCCACGACTAGACTGCGCGACCTATGAGTCTGCGCCTGCCCGAAATCCGCCATGACGATTGCGACCAGCTGGCTGCCCTGTGCAAGGCCGGCGGCGATCCGCTGCGGCTGAACGTCCTGCGGGTGCTGGCCAACGATTCGTTCGGCGTGCTGGAGCTGGCGCATATCTTCGGCGTCCGCCAGTCGGGCATGAGTCACCACCTGAAGGTGCTGGCCCAGGCCGGCCTGGTCGCCACCCGCCGCGAAGGCAACGCGATTTTCTATCGCCGCGCCCTGCCCCAGGTCGAAAGCCTGGGCGGTACGTTGCATGGCGCGCTGCTCGAAGAAGTGGATGAACTGGCACTGGCCGATGACGTCAGCGCCCGCGTCGATGGCGTACACGCCCAGCGTGCCGCCGTGAGCCGCGACTACTTCGCCCGCAGTGCGGAGAAGTTCCAGGCGACCCAGGACCTGATCGCAGGACTGCCGCAATACCGCGAAAGTGTGCTGGCGCTGCTCGACGCACTGAGCTTCGCCCCCGGCGCCACGGCGCTGGAAGTCGGCCCCGGCGACGGCGGATTCCTCCCCGAGCTGGCCCGGCGTTTCGATCAGGTCACGGCGCTGGACAACAGCGAGACCATGCTCGAGATGGCGCGGCAACGTTGCGCCAGCGAAGGCTTGAACAACGTCCGGCTGCGGCTGGGCGACGCCCTGCAGGATATCGACGACGCGGCGGACTGCGTGGTGCTGAACATGGTGCTGCATCGCTTCGCCGCACCGGCGGAGGCCGTGAAACAGCTGGCGCACCTGGTGAAACCCGGTGGCAGTCTGCTGGTGACCGAGCTCTGCAGCCACGATCAGAGCTGGGCTCGCGAGGCCTGCGGTGATCTCTGGCTGGGGTTCGAACAGGAAGACCTGGCCCACTGGGCCGACGCCGCCGGGCTCGCGTCCGGCGAAAGTGTTTACATCGGTTTACGTAATGGCTTTCAGATCCAGGTACGGCACTTCGCCAAACCGGATTCGCGAAGCGTCCTCACCCACCGGTAATTGAATGGGAACCGTTAGATGAGCGAATACTCAGTTTTCACCTCCGAATCCGTCTCCGAAGGCCATCCGGACAAGATCGCGGACCAGATTTCCGATGCGGTGCTCGACGCCATCATCGCCAAGGACAAATACGCCCGCGTGGCCTGCGAAACCCTGGTGAAGACTGGTGTCGCGATCATCGCCGGTGAAGTCACCACCTCTGCCTGGGTCGATCTGGAAGACCTGGTGCGCAAGGTCATCATCGACATCGGCTACAACAGCTCCGACGTCGGCTTCGACGGCGCCACCTGCGGCGTGCTGAACATCATCGGCAAGCAGTCGGTGGACATCAACCAGGGCGTCGACCGCGCCAAGCCGGAAGACCAGGGCGCTGGCGACCAGGGCCTGATGTTCGGCTACGCCAGCAACGAAACCGACGTGCTGATGCCCGCCCCGATCTGCCTCTCCCACCGTCTGGTGGAGCGCCAGGCCGAGGCCCGCAAATCCGGCCTGCTGCCGTGGCTGCGCCCGGACGCCAAGTCCCAGGTCACCTGCCGCTACGAAGGCGGCAAGGTCGTCGGTATCGACGCCATCGTCCTGTCCACCCAGCACAACCCGGAGGTCAGCTACAAGGACCTGCGCGAAGGCGTGATGGAGCTGATCATCAAGCAGGTGCTGCCGGCCGAACTGCTGCACAAGGACACCCAGTTCCACATCAACCCGACCGGCAACTTCGTGATCGGTGGCCCGGTGGGCGACTGCGGCCTGACCGGCCGCAAGATCATCGTCGACTCCTACGGCGGCATGGCCCGTCACGGCGGCGGCGCGTTCTCCGGCAAGGACCCGTCCAAGGTCGACCGTTCGGCTGCCTACGCCGGCCGCTACGTGGCGAAGAACATCGTTGCCTCCGGCCTGGCCGAGCGTTGCGAGATCCAGGTGTCCTACGCCATCGGCGTGGCCCAGCCGACCTCCATCTCGATCAACACCTTCGGCACCGGCAAGATCAGCGATGACAAGATCATCCAACTGGTCCGCGAGCACTTCGACCTGCGTCCGTACGCGATCACCAAGATGCTCGACCTGCTGCACCCGATGTACCAGCCGACCGCGGCCTACGGCCACTTCGGTCGCAACCCGTTCGAAATGACCTACGGTGACGACACCTTCACCGCCTTCACCTGGGAGCGCACCGACAAGGCCGCCGCCCTGCGTGACGCCGCCGGCCTGTAAGATCCGGTAGCAGGAAAAGCCCCGCCTCGGCGGGGCTTTTTCGTTTCCGCGCTCCCACAAACCGTCGCGAAGAATCCACGTCCATCTCGGCGCCGGGCGCTGCTTTGCAGTCCTAGCCTTGCGGGTTTCCGCCGCCCGGACGCTAGCCATGCTTCGCCTTGCCCTCGCCTTTCTGCTTTGCCTTCCCCTCGTCGCCAAGGCCTGCCCCGATTGGCCAGCCGAGCAGACACTCCGGCAGATCGATGCGCTCCGCGCACAGCTGAAGCAGTGGGATGACGCCTACCACCGCGACGGCCAGTCGCCGGTCGCCGACGAACTCTACGACCAGGCCCGCGAGCGTCTGAGGCAATGGCAGACGTGCTTCCCGCAAGTCCCTGTCGCCGCCGAGGCGCCGCTGGCCAGCAGCGCCGGGGAGGTTCGCCATCCGTTCGTGCATACCGGCCTCGACAAGCTTCCCGATGCCTCGGCCGTGCGCACCTGGCTGGCGAACCGCAGCGATCTCTGGGTGCAGCCCAAGGTCGACGGCGTGGCGGTCACGCTGAGCTACCGCAACGGCCGGTTCACCCAGGCAATCAGCCGCGGCGACGGCACCCGCGGGCAGGACTGGACGGCCAATGCGCAGCGGATTGCCGCAATCCCCAAGGAGTTGCCCAACACGCACGGCAAACTGTTACTGCAAGGCGAGTTGTACTGGCGCCTGCCGCAGCATGTGCAAGCGCGGAACGGCGGTGGGGGCGCACGCGGCAAGGTTGCCGGGCTGATGGCGCGCAAGGAACTGGGTGACGAGGGTGCGCAGATCGGCCTGTTCGTCTGGGAGTTGCCGGACGGTCCGCTGGAGATGCCCGAACGCCTGGAGCGCCTGCGCCAATTGGGATTCGGCGACAGCGCCGCGCTCACCGAAGCGGTCACTGGCCTACCGGATATAGAGGCCTGGCGCGAGCGCTGGTATCGCCAGGCACTGCCCTTCGCCAGCGACGGCATCGTCATCCGCCAGGGCCGCCGACCGCCGGGCAAGGCCTGGAGCGCACAGCCCCCGGCCTGGGCGGTGGCCTGGAAGTACCCGCATCAACAGGCATTGGCCGAGGTGCGGCGCGTGGATTTCAAGGTCGGTCGCAGCGGGCGGGTGACACCGGTGCTGCATCTCGCCCCCGTGGAGCTGGATGGCAGGACCATCCAGCGCGTCGGCGCCGGCTCGCTCAAGCGCTGGCGCAGCCTCGACATCCGACCCGGCGATCAGGTCGCCGTTGCCCTCGCGGGGCTGACCATCCCGCGCCTCGACGGCGTGGTATGGCGCTCGCCGACTCGCCCCGAAATGGCTGTCCCCACGGACGATCAGTTCAACGCCCTGTCCTGCTGGAGGCCCAATGAGGGCTGCGAGGAACAGTTTCTCGCTCGACTCGACTGGCTGGGCGGCAAGCGTGGCCTGGGGCTTTCCGGCGTCGGCCCGGGCACCTGGCGGCGCCTGCACGAAGCCGGCCTGCTGACGGGACTGCTCGATTGGATGCCCCTGACGCCAGAGCAATTGAGCCAGGTGCCCGGCCTGGGCGAGCGCAGCGCCGCCACCCTGCACCAGCAGTTCCAGTTGGCTCACCAACGCTCGTTCGCCGTCTGGCTGCGCGCGCTTGGCGCGCCCTCCCCCACTGCTCTTCCTGTGGCAGAAGACTGGTCCGCACTGGCCGCCCGCAGCGCTTTGCAGTGGCAGGAGCAACCGGGCATCGGCAAGGTCCGTGCGATGCAGCTGGAGGCTTTCTTCAAGGCGCCGGAGGTCGTGCAACTGCGGGAGCGGCTACACGACCTCGGTATCACCGGCTTCTGAGCGCCTCAGCGCATCTGGAAGGCTTCCTGATGGAAGCGGTTGCCCGGCATGCCCTGGCGGCGCAGGTCACGGCGCAGCAGTTCGGCCAGCGCCTGCGGACCGCAGAACCAGACGCTCGGCCAGCGCCCCTGGGCTCCGGGTTTCACGCCCAGGTCGGCCGCCTGCAGGTAGCCCTCGCTTTCGCTGTAATGCACGCGCAGATCGATGCGCGGCAATTTCGCGCACAGCTCACGCAGGCGACCGGCGTAGATCGCATCGGACGGCGAACGCACGCAGTAGAGCAGCGTTACTTCCGGGCAGTCGTCCGGCCGCGCCTGTAGAGATTCAAGCCAGGCCAGGAACGGCGTGATGCCGATACCACCGGCGATCCACACCTGCCGTTCGCCCTTGTCGCGGCGGAAATCGAAGCGGCCGTAGGGCCCTTCCACCTTCACCGGATCACCGACCTTCAGGGCATCCTGAAGGCGTTGTGTGTAGTCCCCGAGTGCCTTGATGCTGAACCGCACCTCGCCATTGCCCTGGTCGCCACTGGAAAGCGTGAAGGGATGCTGTCCCTCCAGGCGATCACAGGTGAGGAAGGCGAACTGGCCGGCACGATGCTGCCAGCGGCCCTGTAGCTTGCAGGTCACCTCCAGCATGCGTTCGCCGGGGCGCTCGATCGCCACCACGACGCCTTCATAGGTGCGCCGACGACCGATCTGCCCGGTGAGCGACCAGAGTGCGCAGAGGCTGCCCAGAACGGCACAGAACGCCACGAGCCAGCCCACTGGCTGAGTCCAGTAACCTGCCGGCGCCAGCACCACGCCATGGAAGGCGAGCACCAGGTAGACCACCGCGAGGGTTTTGTGGACGTAGCGCCACAGGTGGTAGGGGAAGCGCTGCCAGAGCGTGATGACCAGCATCGCCGCCAACAGCCAGGCCGACCATTCGCCCAGGTCCTTGGCCGAGCCGCGAAACGCGTCGAGGAAGGTTTCCACCCGCGGTCCCTTGGCCGGCTTGGCGATGAACTCGGCGAGCAGCGGCCCGCCCAATTCCATCAGGTAGTGCAGCAGGCCCAGCACGATGGCCAGGATGCCCGCCCATTTGTGCGCGCGGTACATGCGGTCGAGGCCATCGAGAGGCTTTTCCAGCCAGACCGGGCGCACCGCCAGCAGCATGATCAGTGACATCAGCGCAAAGGATGCGACGCCCGTGAAGAGAATGGCCTGCTTGCGCAGGACCCAGATGTCCAGGGTGGCCGGCGGGTCAACGAACAACGCCAAACCAAAGGTGGCCGCCACGGCCAGCAGTACGATCCAGATGAGTTTCATGAGTCCTCCTTGGGGGCGCCAAAGCAGCGAGCCCAAGCGGAAGCTGAAGGATTCATCTGAATCATCCCTTAATTCTGTATGGACTTTCGCCCGGCATCGGCAATGCCATGACCCATGTCAAACGCATCGTCCTTCGATATGCTCGGCAAATTCCTACAGACAAGCGCCAGTCATGCACCTGCGAGTCCTTTCCGACCTCCATCACGAACACTTCCCCAACGGCCGTCGCGAGCTTCCTTCAGCCGACGCGGACGTCGTGGTGCTGGCCGGCGACATTCACGAGCACCTGCAAGGCCTGCACTGGGCGCGCGAGGTTCCCCGACAGTGAAATCATCTACGTCGCCGGCAATCATGAGTTCTATCACTCCGACCTGCCCGAGCTGACTCAGAGCATGCGCAACCTGGCCCAGGCGCTGGATATCCATTTCCTCGAGATGGATTCGGTGATTCTCGGCGGCGTCCGCTTCCTCGGCACCACGCTGTGGACGGACTTCCAGCTCTACGGCGAAGCTGCGTCGGAACTGGCCTGCGAGCAGGCGCAACTGCTGATGCCCGATTTCAATACGGTGGATTACTTCACCCAGCCCTTCACACCCCGCATGAGCCAAGAGCTGTGCGGCGCCAGCTGCCAGTGGCTGGGCACCGAGCTGGCCCAGCCTTTCCCCGGCCCGACAGTGGTGGTGACGCACCATGCGCCCAGCGCCCGTTCGATTCCTTCGCACTACGTCGGCGACGCCCTGTCACCCGCCTTCGCCTCGAACCTGGAAAGCCTGGTCGAGCGCTGCGATCTATGGATTCACGGGCATGTCCATGAGTGCCTGGATTATCGAGTTGGTCGAGGTCGGATCGTCGCCAACCCCGGCGCCTACCCCGGTGAGGACAGCGGTTTCGATCCCTGTCGCGTGATCGAACTCTAGAGCGGCGGCTCACTATGTGGCGGCTCGCCCGGTGACAGCTCGCTGAAGAAACGCCAGATCTCAGCAGGGCCATCCAACTGCGGGTCGACCTGCCCAAGCAGGCGTCGGCGGCCGATACAGCGGCTGCGAAATCAGGTGCCCGCCGCCGAACACCGTCACCAGTTCAACCGGCGGCCCGCCGCTGTCGGCCCAGCGTTGCCGCTGTGTCCATACCGGGCCGGGCTGGGTCAACTTGTCCACCTGCGGCTCACCGCCCTGACCGTTACGCCGTGCCAGGGCGAGGGCAGAATCCTCGGCGGAGAGCACGTTGCCGCGATCACCGAAGCCGAACAACGTGACCCGGCCACCCGCATAGGGATTGATCGGGTCCCGCGTGCCGTTCATCAACAGCGCCGCCTTGGGTTGCTCGGCAGGGCGGCACGCGTCGTTGTCGGTGCTCGGCAGGCTGGCAGCCACGGCGGCGACGCCGTCGACCTTGTCCGACGCCTCGGCGGCCAGGCGCAAGGCCATCTGCCCGCCGTTGGAGTAACCGGTGACGAATACCCGCGCAGGTCGACGCCGCGCTCGCGCTGCAGGCTGTCGATCATCTGCGAGAGGAAGCCGACGTCGTCGATATTCAGGCGTCGCGCGCTGTAGGAAGCGGCCCGCCGACAGTCGTTCCAGTGACCTTCGAAGCCATCGGGATAGAGCACCAGGAAGCCATCGCGGTCGGCCAGCGCGTCGAAGCGATAGCCGCTGTCGCGGCGCATGCGCTCGCCGTTGCTCTGCGAGCTGTGCAGCACCACCAGCAGCGCCGGGCGCTCGGCCAGTTTCTGCGGCACGTAAAGGACATAACTGCGGCGCCGTTCGCCCTGGTGCACCGAAGCATCCTCGCTGCTGCCCGTCAGCACCGGCCGCGACTTCAGCTCACCGGGCACATACCACCAACCGCCCACCAGCAGCGCCAGTACCAGCAGCGCGATGAGCGCCTGCACGATCCCGCATCGCCACCCGCATACCGCCTCTCCTTGCCCGGCCTGGCGGGCCTTGCGAGTCCCGGCTTTCTTCCGGAGCGATCGAGCAAAGGCAATTGTCCTGGGGCAGCCCCTCGCTCGCCCGTCCATGGCAAACTCTAGCCGTTGACTCCAACGTCATAGTGTTTGGTAACCAAGGACTCCGAAAATGTTCCGAAGCTCTGCCCTGATGGCCGCCGTTCTTGCCCTCGGCTGCGCCAGCCCGCTGTTCGCCGCCGAAGCCGCCAAGCAACCGCTGACCGGCTGCTCCGCCAAGCGCGCCGCCATCGAAACCCAGCTCGAACAAGCCAGGGCGCAAGGCAACGGCAACCGCGTCGCCGGCCTGCAAACTGCCCTGGAGAAGGTGAAGACCTATTGCACCGACGCCAGCCTCACGCAGGAGCGCAAGCAGAACGTGCTGGAGGCGGAGAAGGAAGTCGCCCAGCGCGAGAAGGACCTGCGCAAGGCCATGAACAAGGGTGACGCGGAGAAGATCGAGAAGCGCAAGGACAAGCTGGCCGAGGCCCGCGCGGAACTGGAACAGGCCAAGCGCGAGCTGGAGGAATAGGACAGCAACGCCTGTAGAAGCGCCGATGGACGCGAATCGCGGGCATGGCCCGCTCCTACAGGCAGTACGTTGTCAGAGCGCGCGGAATTTCTTGTGGCAGGCTTCGCAGGCGTCTTCCACCGCAGCAAAGTCCTTGCGCACGCCCTCGGGGGTCGGCGCGGCGTTGCGAGTGTTTTCGCCCAGCGCACGAACGGCCTGCTCGAACGTCTTGGCGTCGGCCTGGAACTCCAGCTGACGCTGCCAGATTTCCGCCTTGGCGCGGGTGTCGTCGCTTTCTACCTGGTCAGCCGGCGGCTGGGTGGTGGGGAAATACTGCCAGGGCTTGTCGGCCAGCTCGCCGAGCTTGGTCGAGTTCGCGCGGAACTTGTCCGCATCGAAGGGGATGCGCCCACGCAGCATGCCGCCCATGTCCTCGCTGGTCTTGAGCATCTCCTTGAACACCGCCTGGCGCTTGTATTCCGGCGAGTTGGGGTCCTGGCGATGGCAGCCGGCGAGCGCGGTGCCGGCGAGCAGCAGAACGAGCAGGGTCTTCAACTTCATGGGGGACTCTTGTAAGACGGCTGGACACGGAAGCGCCGGATTATCCGCCCCGATACCCGAATGATCCAGACCGCGCGCCTGCCGCTGCGGCCATCCGCCGCAGCGCCGTGCCTTTCGTTCAGCTGCCGTTCAGGTGCGCTCAGGTCAGGCCGAGACGACGAAGACCGCGATGATCAGCGCCATGCCGGCAAACCACACCAGCGAGCGCAGCAGCGCCAGGTCGGCGATGTAAAAGATCAGGTAGAGCAGCCGGCTGGTAACCCAGGCGATGGCCAGGCGGTCGATGGTGGCGGGTTCAGCATTGTTCACCACGTAAGCGATGATCACTGCCGCGGCGAACGCCGGGGTCACCTCGAAGCTGTTCATCTGGAAGGCATTGGCGCGCTTGCGGTAGCCCTCCAGGGTGGCGAGGAAGGTACGCGGGTCGTGGTTCTGTCGGGGACCGAAGCCGCCGCCGGTGAACTTGGCGATGCTGGTGCCGACGTAAGGCAGGAAGATCGCGATCAGGACGCACCAGAAGGCAATAGGCATGGGGAGAATCTCGTCGAGGGGAAAGCGCGCAGCTTAGGCCATGGCCGCACGCGGCGTCCTTGACCGGCTTGGCGGCTTGCGCCGTAGCCGGAGCCAATCCTCAGAGCTTCATCACCAGCATGCCCGCCAGTACCAGGCTGCACGCGGCCAGGCGCGGCAGGCCGAAGGGTTCCTTGAGGAAGCGCATGCCGAACAGCACCACCAGCAACACGCTGGTTTCGCGTAGCGCGGCGGCCTCGGCGATGGAGCCCAGTTGCATGGCCCAGAGCACCAGCCCGTAGCTGAGCAGCACGCAGAAGCCAACACTCAGACCCAGCTTCCAGTCGTTGATCCAGAACTTGGCGAAGGCACGCGTCCGGCCGAACAACGCCAGCAGCGGAAACGGCAAGCCGGAGAGCAGCGAGAGCCAGACCAGATAATCCAGCGGCTTGGGCCAGAGCTTCAGCGCGTTGCCGTCGGTCCAGGTGTAGCTGCCGATGCACAGGCCCATCAGCAGCACGGTGGGATAGGCGATCCACGGCAACTTCGAGCCGCCACCGCCCTTGAGGAGGAACAGCATGCCGACCGGGATCAGCAGGATGCCGAGGATCTGCTTGTCGGTCAGGTGCTCGCCGCCGAAGTACAGGGTCAGCGCCAGCACCACCAGCGGCGACAGCCCGCGCATCAGCGGATAGACCAGCCCCAGATCGCCGACCTTGTAGGCCTGGATCAGCAGCACTCGGTAGACCAGTTGCAGCGATACGGCGGCCAGCAGCCAGGGCCAGACGGCGGCGGGAGGAATCTCGATCCAGGGCAGCACGACCAGCGCGGCGGCCAGGCCGACCATGTCCATGCAGGCGACCACCAGCAGGCGGTCGTTGCTGAATTTGACGAGGGTGTTCCAGGTGGCGTGCAGCAGGGCGGCCAGCAGCACCAGGGTAGTGGCGAGCACGAAAGCGAACTCCTGGTATAGACCAGGACGATTCTACCCCGAGCGCCCCCACTGCCGGCAAGCACCGAGTGTTTAGGATATTTCCATCTGACCGATCAGCCGGAACTAGCCTAGACTGGGCCTTTTCGCCTCCACGAGCACCTGCCATGCCACGCTTGATCAAGTTCCTGACTGCTTACATCCTCGTCACCCTGCTCTCCGGTTGCGGCTACAACGCCATGCAGTCCGGCGACGAAGGGGTGAAGGCCGCCTGGTCGGAAGTGCTCAACCAGTACCAGCGCCGCGCGGACCTGATCCCCAACCTGGTCAGCACCGTGAAGGGCTACGCCGCCCATGAGGCCAGCGTGCTGACCCAGGTGACCGAGGCGCGCGCCAAGGTCGGCAGCACCACGCTCAATGCCGACCAGCTCGACGATCCGGAAGCGGTCAAGCGCTTCCAGCAGGCCCAGGGCCAGCTCAGCTCGGCGCTGTCGCGCCTGCTGGTGGTCTCGGAAAACTATCCGCAACTCAAGGCTGACGGCCTGTTCAAGGACCTGCTGACCCAGCTCGAAGGCACCGAGAACCGCATCACCGTCGCCCGCGGCCGCTACGTGAAGGCCGTGCAGGAGTACAACGTGATGATTCGCCAGTTCCCGCAGGTGATCACCGCGAAGATCTTCGGCTACAAACCCAAGGCCAACTTCAGCGTCGAGAACGAAGCCGCCATTTCCACCGCACCTAAAGTGGACTTCGGCAACGCGCCGGCGCAGCCCGCGCAATGACCCTGCCGCGCTGGCTGCTGGTCGCCCTGCTGCTGTGCTGGGCGGCCCTGCTGCAGGCCGCGCCGGTTGCCATCCCGCCGCTCAGCGCCCGCGTCACCGACCTCACCCAGACTCTAGATGCGGGCCAACGCGCGCAACTGGAAAGCCAGCTCGCCGGTCTGGAGCAGCGCAAGGGCGCGCAGCTGGCCGTACTGCTGATTCCCAGCACCGGCGAGGACAGCATCGAGGACTATGCGGTACGCGCTTTCGAACAGTGGAAGCTGGGCCGCAAGGGCGTGGATGACGGCGTACTGCTGGTGGTCGCCAAGAACGACCGTACGCTGCGCATCGAAGTCGGCTACGGACTGGAAGGCACCATCACCGATGTGCAGGCGGGACGGATCATCCGCGAACAGATCGTGCCCTTCTTCCAGAAGGGTGACTTCAGCGGCGGCATCCAGGCCGGCGTGAACAGCCTGATCGCGCTGATCGAGCCACCAGTCAACGCCGCCACCCCGAACAGTGCGGATGACGAACTGCCGCGTACCGGCCCGGTCGAGAACTACAGCGACACCTACTCGAGCCGCAACGCGGCACCCACCGAGGAAATCCCACCCACCCGCCTGGCAGCGCTGCTTGGCCTACTGATCGGCGTGCCGCTGCTGGGCATGCTGCTGCCGGTGTCCTGGATGCGCCAGCGCAGCATGGGCCGCTACCTGCTGTGCAGCGCGGTGGTGGGCGCCGCAGCCTCCGGCGTATTGCTGTTGAGCGAAGCAAACCCCGCGGCGCTGCAACAGCAGATGATCGGCGCCTTCTCGATCCCGCTGGTGCTGTACATCTTCTTCCTGCCGCCGATGTGGCTGACCATGGGCGTGCTGCAACTGCTGATGAGCATCCTCAGCTCCATCGGCCGGGGTGGTCGCGGTGGCGGTGGAGGGGGCGGCGGCTTCCGTGGCGGCGGTGGCTCCAGCGGCGGCGGCGGTGCCTCCGGCCGCTGGTAACTGCCGCTGAGAATTACAGGGCGGCGACGCCCTGTTCTTCTTCGCGGATCGAGCGCAGCACCTGGCGCTGCAAGTCGATGAACTCGGCACTGGCAGCCATGTCCTCGTGGCGCGGGCGACCGAGCTTCACGTCGAAGGTGGTCTTGATCCGCCCAGGACCCAGGCCCATCACCACGATGCGGTCCGAGAGATACACCGCCTCTTCCACGTCGTGGGTGACGAACATCACCGTCAGCCGATGGGTTTCCCAGATGCGCGTCAGCAGTTCCTGCATCTGGTGGCGGGTCATGGCGTCCAGCGCACCGAAGGGCTCGTCCATCAGCAGGATCTTCGGCCGGTAGGACAGCGCCCGGGCAATCGCCACGCGCTGCTTCATGCCACCGGACAGCTCGTTCGGATAGGCCTCGGCGAATTTCGTCAGTTTCACCAACGCCAGGTGCTCGTCGGCGATCTCGCGGCATTGTGCGCGGGACAGGCCGGCGGCCTTGAGGGCGAACTCGACGTTCTGCCGCGCCGTGAGCCAGGGCAACAAGGTGTAGGACTGGAACACCACCCCACGGTCCAGGCCCGGCCCGGTGATCGGCACGCCGTCGACCTTCACGCTGCCGCTGTCGAACTCCTCGAGGCCAGCGGCGATGGACAGCAGCGTGCTCTTGCCGCAACCCGAAGTGCCGACGATGGAAACGAACTCGTTGTCCGCCAGGGTCAGGTCGATGTTGCGCAGCACCTCGCGGCGCTCCTTGCCGACCGCGAAACTCTTGTTCAGGCCGGTGATTTCCAAGGTCGCCATCAGCTGCGCCTCCGGTTGTAGCGGAACAGAACCTTCTCGCCGGCGCGCATGGCCTGGTCGGTAATCAGGCCGAGGAAGCCGAGCAGGAGGATGTAGCCGATGATGGTGTCGGTCTGGAAGAAGCGCTGGGACACGGTGATGCGGTAACCCAGGCCCGAGGTGGCGGCTACCAGTTCGGCCAGCACCAGCCAGGTCCAGGCCCAGCCGAGGCTGATCCGCAGCGCATCCCAGATGCCCGGCAGCGCGCTGGGCAGGACGATTTTCAGGAGAATGCGTCGATCCGGCATGCCGAGCGTTCGGCCGAGGCCGACGAAATCCGCCGGCACGCGCTTGATCGCGTCCATCACCATCAGCACCTGCTGGAAGAAGGTACCGATCCAGATGATGAGGAATTTCTGGAAGTCGCTGGTGCCGGCCCAGAGGATGGTCAGCGGGACGAAGGCGACCACCGGCATGTAGCGCACGAAGTCCACCAGCGGCTCGGTGGCGGCCTTCCAGAAGCCGTAGCAGCCGGCGAACACGCCGATCACGATGGACATCGCCGAGGACACCAGGAAGGCCACGGCGATGCGGTACACACTGACCTTCAGGTCCGCCCACAGGGTGCCGTCGGCGGCCAGCTTGAGCATGCGCGCCCAGACGTCGCCGGGCGCCGGCAGGAAGATCTTCGGCACTGCGCCGCTCGCCCCGGCCAGCCACCAGAGCAGCGCCAGCAGGACGAACACGGCGCCGCCAATGAGCAGGAAATGGCGCTGCGCGATCGGCTTGCCGATGGTGAACAGCGGGTTGGATTTGCGGACTTTCATGTCGGGCTCGTCGAACGGAGAAAGTCGCGCGCCGGCTCAGGGCCGGCGCGCGGGGTGTATCAGAGAATCAGAGTGCCTCGACGAAGCGCGCGTCGATGGCCTGCGCCGGGGTGACCGGCTGCTGCAGGATGCCGGCTTCGCTGGCGGCCTTCTGGATGTGCTCGAACGAGCCTTTCTGGAAGGCGCCCTTCAGCTCGGCCTGGTTCTCCTTCACCGAGTAGAAGTGCACGCCGTCGAAGGCGCTGGTCAGCTCGGACTCGTCGGCGCCCACGCCCTTGGCGATGGCGGCGCGGCCTTCGGCGCCCTTCTCGTTGTAGTGCTTCAGACCTGCTTCCCAGCTCTTGATCAGTGCCAGCACCTGGCCGGGACGCTCCTTCAGCACTTCGTCGCGGACCACGAATACGTCGCTGATGATGCCCGGATCATCCGAGCCCTTGTACAGCAGGTTGACCTTGGGGTTCTGCTGCTTGGCGGCGGACAGGTACGGCTCGTAGGTCACCGCGGCCGGCACTTGCCCGGCGATCAGCGCGCTGCCGGCGTTGGCGGCAGGCATCGGCACCGGCTGCACGTCGGCGATGGTCAGACCGGCCTTGCGCAGGGCGCTGTGCAGGAGGATGTCGCTGGTGGTGCCTTCTTCATAGGCAACCTGCTTGCCCTTGAGGTCGGTCAGGGTCTTGATCGACGGGTCGACGATCAGCGCGTCGGCGCTGGTGCTCTGGTCCAGCAGCAGGACGATCTTCACCGGCAGGCCGGCGGCGACCATGGCCATGGCGGTGTGGGTAGCGAGGTTGCCGCCATCGATCTGACCGCTGGCCAGGGCGGCGTTCATGTCCTTGTCTTCGGTGAAGTTGACCAGTTCGACCTGCTCCAGGCCGTTGGCCTTGAAGGCGCCAGCCTGTTCGGCGACGTACCACTGGCCATAGCCCAGCCAGGGCTGCATGCCCATCTTGAAGGTTCCGGCCTCGGGCTTGGTGTCGGCCTTGATCGCGGCGGCGTGCGCGGCGCCGGCCAGCAGCAGGCTGGCACAGGTGGCCACAGCCAGTTGGCGCAGTGTGGATGCGAAGATGGTGTGCATGGTCTCTCCCCGGTCATTGTTTTGCAGCTGCATTCCTGGCGAATGAAGTACTGCTGGATCGGCGGGGAGCTTGCGTCGGCCCATGCCCGCCGTGGGCGGGCACAGGCTCACACTCAATCGACGCAAATGCAAAGGCTTTCGCCGCAGTTCGGCTTGGCTCCGGGCACGCTGGCAATCACCTGGGCGAGCCAGCCATCAAGGCTGGGGAATGGCGTCGTCCTTGAACTGGTCCTTGATGTAGAGGATCTCGGTACGACCGTGCGGAGCCGGCTGGCCGTCCGGGCCGATATTCACGAAGACCATCTTGTCGACCGTGAGGATGCTCTTGCGGGTGATCTTGTTGCGCACTTCGCAGCTCAAGGTGATCGAGGTGCGACCGAACTCGGTGGCGGTGATGCCCAGCTCGATGATGTCGCCCTGGCGCGCGGAGCTGACGAAGTTGATCTCCGAGATGAACTTGGTGACCACACGCTGGTTGCCCAGCTGGACGATGGCGTAGATCGCCGCTTCTTCGTCGATCCACTTCAGAAGACTGCCGCCGAACAGGGTACCGTTCGGGTTGAGGTCTTCAGGCTTGACCCATTTGCGGGTATGGAAATTCATGGAAGCTCCTTCTTGGGAGGTTGCGCCTCGTGAGCGCGATGACGGGGAAAGCCCCGCCGGCTATGCAAGTCTGGCTCGGACTGCCGCTGCCCAGCCTGCCCTGGCTCAGCCAAGGCCAGCTTCGGCGCGGTATCGCGCGGCTTCATCCACCAGCCAGTCGCGGAAGGCACCCAGGGTCGCCGATTCCACCTTGCGTTCGGGAATCATCAGGTAATAGGCATTTTCGCTCAAATAGGCATGTTGCATCGGCACGATCAGCCTGCCGTCGGCCAGCTCCTGCTGGATCAGCATCGGCGGGATCAGTGCCACCCCCATGCCATGCATGGCCGCCTGGGCGAGCATGGAGAACAGCTCGTAGCGGGTGCCACTCATGTCGTGCGCCACGCTCATGCCCAGCGAGCCGAACCACTGGCGCCAGGCGTAGGGCCGGGTGGTCTGCTGCATCAGCGGCAGCTCGGCGATCTGCGCGGCGGACAGCTCCCGGCACCCGCCCAGCAACTCGGGGCTGCATACCGGCACCGGGTTCTCGTGCATGAGGAAGTTGGCCACGGTGCCCGACCACACGCCATCGCCGAAGTACAGCGCGGCGTCGAACTCGGTGTCGGCGAAGAGGAACGGCCGGGTGCGGTTGGTCAGGTTGACCGTCACTTCCGGGTGGAGGCGCTTGAAGTCCTTCAGTCGCGGCAGCAGCCACTGCGTGGCGAAGGTCGGCACTACCGCCAGCTCCAGCGTGCCGCCACCCTGCTGGCCCATCACCGCCAGCGTGTCGCGCTCTACCGCGTCCAGACGCTGGGCGACACGACGGCTGTAGTTGAGCCCCGCCTCCGTCAGCTTCACCCCACGCCGCGAACGGCGGAACAGCTCGACGCCGAGGAATTCCTCCAGCGTGGCGATCTGCCGGCAAATCGCGCTCTGAGTCAGCGACAGCTCGTCGGCGGCCTTGGTGAAGCTTTCGTGGCGGGCGGCCGATTCGAAGGCGACCAGCGCCGCGGTGGTCGGGATCTTGCGTCGCATCGAATGCCTCTTCGGAATATCGTGATGCGCAGAACTCGCCAGGAATGCCTGACATAGAGGCCATTACGGCAAAGCAGCGCATGAAGCCTGCAATTACGGAGTGACAAAATAGCACAACAGCGTGCGAATTAGTCGGTTGCCCGGCTTCCCGACGGCTGACTAGGATGGCCCACACCGAGCCCGCCTAGACTTGTGCGGGTCATTCACTGTCTGCGTTAGAGGTTTCTCCATGGCGACCAAAGCAAGCTTCAACTGGGAAGATCCGCTGCTGCTGGATCAGCAACTCACCGAAGAAGAGCGCATGGTGCGTGACAGCGCCCAGCAGTTCGCCCAGGACAAGCTGGCCCCGCGCGTGCTGGAAGCCTTCCGCCATGAGCAGACCGACCCTGCGATCTTCCGCGAGATGGGCGAAACCGGCCTGCTCGGCGCGACCATTCCCGAACAATACGGCGGCAGCGGCCTGAACTATGTGTGCTACGGCCTGATCGCCCGTGAAGTCGAGCGCATCGACTCCGGCTACCGCTCGATGATGAGCGTGCAGTCCTCCCTGGTGATGGTGCCGATCAACGAATTCGGCAACGAAGCCACCAAGCAGAAATACCTGCCGAAACTGGCCAGCGGCGAATATATCGGCTGCTTCGGCCTGACCGAGCCGGACCACGGCTCCGACCCGGGCTCGATGATCACCCGCGCCAAGAAAGTCGACGGCGGCTACCGCCTGACCGGCGCCAAGATGTGGATCACCAACAGCCCGATCGCCGACGTCTTCGTGGTCTGGGCCAAGGATGACGAAGGCCAGATCCGCGGCTTCGTCCTCGAAAAAGGCTGGGAAGGCCTGTCCGCCCCGGCGATCCACGGCAAGGTCGGCCTGCGCGCCTCGATCACCGGCGAGATCGTGATGAACAACGTGTTCTGCCCGGAAGAGAACGCCTTCCCCGACGTGCGCGGCCTGCGTGGCCCGTTCACCTGCCTGAACTCCGCTCGCTACGGCATCTCCTGGGGCGCCCTGGGTGCCGCCGAAGCCTGCTGGCACACCGCTCGCCAGTACACCCTGGACCGCAAGCAATTCGGCCGCCCGCTGGCCGCCAACCAGCTGATCCAGAAGAAGCTGGCCGACATGCAGACCGACATCACCCTCGCCCTGCAAGGCTGCCTGCGCCTGGGCCGCATGAAGGACGAAGGCACCGCCGCCGTCGAAATCACCTCGATCATGAAGCGCAACAGCTGCGGCAAGGCCCTGGACATCGCCCGCCTGGCCCGCGACATGCTCGGCGGCAACGGCATCTCCGACGAGTTCGGCGTTGCCCGCCACCTGGTCAACCTGGAAGTGGTGAACACCTACGAAGGGACCCACGACGTCCATGCGCTGATCCTCGGCCGCGCCCAGACCGGCATCCAGGCGTTCTTCTAAGCGCCTCGCGCCGGCCCGCCTCCTCTGGAGAGTGGGCCGGCGCACGATTTACCTCTCGCCCGAGAGGCCCCGGGGAGGGCCGTGGAGTCCCCGCACCGCGTCCTCCCCGCCCCTATTCAAGCTGCAGGTGATTGCATGTCCGGCGCCCTTTCGCACATCCGTGTCCTCGACCTCTCCCGCGTTCTCGCTGGCCCCTGGGCCGGGCAGATCCTCGCCGACCTCGGCGCGGAAGTGATCAAGATCGAGCGCCCCGGCAGCGGCGACGACACCCGCGCCTGGGGCCCGCCGTTCCTCAAGGACAGCGATGGCCGCGACACCAGCGAAGCGGCGTATTACCTGTCGGCGAACCGCAACAAGAAATCCCTGACCATCGACTTCACCCAGCCCGAAGGCCAGCGCCTGGTGCGCGAGCTCGCCGCCAAGGCCGACATCGTGCTGGAGAACTTCAAGGTCGGCGGCCTGAAAGCCTATGGCCTGGACTACGAGTCGCTGAAAGCACTCAACCCGAAGCTGATCTACTGCTCGATCACCGGCTTCGGCCAGTTCGGCCCCTACGCCAAGCGCGCCGGCTACGACTTCATGATCCAGGGCCTGGGCGGCCTGATGAGCCTGACTGGGCGCTCCGACGCCGAGGAAGGCGCCGGCCCGGTGAAGGTCGGCGTGGCGCTGACCGACATCCTCACCGGCCTGTACTCGTCCACCGCGATCCTCGCCGCCCTCGCCCACCGTGACGTCAGCGGCATCGGCCAGCACATCGACATGGCGCTGCTGGACGTGCAGGTCGCCTGCCTGGCCAACCAGACCCTGAACTACCTGACCACCGGCAACCCGCCGCGTCGCCTGGGCAACGCGCACCCGAACATCGTGCCGTACCAGGACTTCCCGACCGCCGATGGCGACTTCATCCTCACCGTCGGCAACGACGGCCAGTTCCGCAAGTTCGCCGAACTGGCGGGCCACCCGGAGTGGGCCACCGACGAGCGCTTCGCGACGAACAAGGCGCGCGTGGCCCACCGCGAGGTGCTGATCCCGCTGATCCGCCAGTCCACCGTGATGCGCACCACCGCCGAGTGGATCGCCGTGCTGGAACAGGCCAGCGTGCCCTGCGGCCCGATCAACGACCTGGCGCAGGTCTTCGCCGACCCGCAGGTGATCGCCCGCGGTCTGCGCGTGGACCTGCCGCACCCGCTGGCCGGTAGCGTGCCGCAGGTGGCCAGCCCGATCCGCCTGTCCGAGACGCCCGTGGAATACCGCAACGCCCCGCCGACCCTCGGCCAGCACACGCAGGAAATCCTCGAAGGTGTGCTGGGCCTGGACCCGGCGGCCATTGGCAAGCTGCGCGACGGTGGGGTCATCTGACGCCCAGCTCGACGGAGACCCTCCCGTAGGGCGAATAACGCCTCAAGCGTTATCCGCCGTTCGTCGACTCCAAGACCCGGAGCGGCGGATAAAGCGTGCCGCTTTATCCGCCCTACGACTGACAAGCGGCGCCTGCTCCAGCAAGCGCCCCCGATCCCCCGAAACGACGCCCGCGCCAGGGTTTTCACGGCCCCTGGCGCGGGCGCGGCGGGGATCCCGGTCGCGATCCACTGCGCGAACACGACCAAAAGCCTTTGGCTTGTCATGCGCCATGGCTATAATCCGCGAGCTTCAATAACGGCCGGCGCTGCCCGGTCGTTCCCGCCACCTGTCCGAGGGGCGCTGCAGCAGGTCGATTCGCTTCGGCTTGTCAGGCTCGGATGGGGCGCGTCACGGTCGGCTGCCGCCGATCGCCAAACGCATCAACGGCGCCCATTCGCAGACAACGAATGGAGTTACACATGAGCGCTGCTTTTACTGACTACAAAGTCGCCGACATTTCCCTGGCCGCCTGGGGCCGCCGCGAGCTGATCATCGCCGAGTCCGAAATGCCGGCTCTGATGGGCCTGCGCCGCAAGTACGCCGCCAGCCAGCCGCTCAAGGGCGCGAAAATCCTCGGCTGCATCCACATGACCATCCAGACCGGCGTACTCATCGAGACGCTGACTGCGCTGGGCGCCGAAGTGCGCTGGTCCTCGTGCAACATCTTCTCCACCCAGGACCAGGCCGCTGCCGCCATCGCCGCCGCCGGCATTCCGGTATTCGCCTGGAAGGGCGAGACCGAGCAGGAGTACGAGTGGTGCATCGAGCAGACCATCCTCAAGGATGGCCAGCCGTGGGACGCCAACATGGTGCTGGACGACGGCGGTGACCTGACCGAAATCCTGCACAAGAAATACCCGCAGATGCTCGAGCGCATCCACGGCGTCACCGAAGAGACCACCACCGGTGTGCACCGCCTGCTCGACATGCTCAAGGCCGGCACCCTGAAAGTCCCGGCGATCAACGTCAACGACGCGGTCACCAAGAGCAAGAACGACAACAAGTACGGCTGCCGTCACAGCCTGAACGACGCCATCAAGCGCGGCACCGACCACCTGCTGTCGGGCAAGCAGGCCCTGGTGATCGGCTACGGCGACGTGGGCAAGGGCTCGGCCCAGTCCCTGCGTCAGGAAGGCATGATCGTGAAGGTGTCCGAAATCGACCCGATCTGCGCCATGCAGGCCTGCATGGACGGCTTCGAGCTGGTCTCCCCCTACAAGAACGGCCTGAACGACGGCACCGAAGCCAGCGTTGACGCCGCCCTGCTGGGCAAGATCGACCTGATCGTCACCACCACCGGCAACGTCAACGTCTGCGACGCCGGCATGCTCAAAGCACTGAAGAAGCGCGCCGTGGTGTGCAACATCGGTCACTTCGACAACGAAATCGACACCGCCTTCATGCGCAAGACCTGGGCCTGGGAAGAGGTCAAGCCGCAGGTGCACAAGATTCACCGCACCGGCGCTGGCGACTTCGACCCGGCCAACGACGACTACCTGATCCTGCTGGCCGAAGGCCGCCTGGTAAACCTGGGCAACGCCACCGGCCACCCGAGCCGCATCATGGACGGTTCCTTCGCCAACCAGGTACTGGCGCAGATCTTCCTCTTCGAGCAGAAGTACGCCGACCTCTCCGCCGAGAAGAAAGCCCAGCGCCTGACCGTTGAAGTGCTGCCCAAGAAGCTGGACGAAGAAGTGGCCCTGGAAATGGTCAAAGGCTTCGGTGGCGTCGTCACCCAGCTGACCCCGAAACAGGCCGAGTACATCGGTGTGACCGTGGAAGGCCCGTTCAAGCCGGACACCTACCGCTACTGATGCGCCAGAGGGCAGACGAGCAATCGTCTGCCCTCTTTGCCATCTGGTGCCTCATGGACCTGCAGGACAGCTACAACCAGGCCTGGCTCTTCGCCGCCGGCGCTCACGCCGGACAGACGCTGACCGCCTCGACACTGCCCTACGCGGTCCACCTGGCAATGGTGGCCAATGAAGTAATGGCGGCTGACCGCGAAGCGCCCATTCAGCGCCTGGCGGAAGCCGTCCAGATCGCCCTGCTGCACGACGTACTCGAAGACACCCCGGTGCCCTTCGAAGCACTGCAGACGCGTTTCGGCGAGTTCGTCGCCGAAGGTGCCCAGCGCCTGAGCAAGGTGGTGAATGGCGAGAAGCTGCCATTCGACATCTACCTCGAAAGGCTGGCGACCGGCGCGCCGCAGTATGCGATCGTCAAGCTGTGCGACCGGATCACCAACCTGCAGCCGCCACCCTCGACCTGGGCGCGGAGCAAGATTGCCCAATACCATGTTCAGTCGCAGCGCATCCTGGCCGTCCTCGGCCATACGCACGCGCCCAGCGCCGAGCGACTGCGCACGAAGATAGACCACTACCGCCGTTACTTCTGAAGTCGACGGCACATGCCGGCAGCCACGCGATGACGCGGCGCCGAAGGAACGACCATGAGTCAGAAAGAACGCCGTTTCAGCTTCGAGTTCTTCCCCGCCAAGACCGAAGCCGGCCATGAAAAACTGCTGGCCACCGCGCGCCAGCTGGCCGCGAAAAAACCCGACTTCTTCTCCTGCACCTACGGTGCCGGCGGCTCCACCCGCGACCGCACCCTGACCACCGTGCTGCAGCTGGACGGCGACGTGCAGGTGCCGACCGCGCCGCACCTGTCCTGCGTCGGCGACACCAAGCCGGAGCTGTCTGCCCTGCTGGCTCACTACAAGGACGCCGGCATTCGTCGCATCGTCGCCCTGCGCGGCGACCTGCCCTCGGGCATGGGCATGGCCAGTGGCGAGCTGCGCTACGCCAACGAACTGGTGGAATTCATCCGTGCCGAAACCGGCGACCACTTCCACATCGAAGTTGCCGCCTATCCGGAAGTTCACCCGCAAGCGCGCAATTTCGAGGATGATTTGGCGAATTTCGTGCGCAAGGTCAAAGCCGGCGCCGACTCTGCCATCACACAATACTTCTTCAACGCCGACAGCTACTTCCATTTTGTCGAGCGTGCGGAGAAACTCGGTGTCAGCATTCCGGTCGTACCGGGTATCATGCCGATCACCAACTACACCAAACTGGCCCGCTTCTCCGACGCCTGTGGCGCGGAAATCCCCCGCTGGATTCGCAAGCAACTGGAAGCCTACGGCGACGACATCGCCAGCATCCAGGCCTTTGGTGAGCAGGTCATCACCAACATGTGCGAACGTCTCCTCGAAGGCGGTGCACCCGGTCTGCATTTCTACACCCTGAACCAGGCTGAACCCAGCCTGGCGCTCTGGAACAACCTCAAGCTCCCCCGCTGAGGATCATTGCTCCGGGCTTACCGTCCGCGATCCCGGCCAGCGCAACGCCGGCGTATCGTGGACGGGGTGCTTCCAGCCATCGGCTGAGCGCTCGCCCCGAGCTTGAAATCACGCGCCCTCGAGCCGGCAGGTCGCCGGCCTACAGGAACCCCGCATGTCCTTTTCCTCCCTCGGTCTCTCCGAGGCCCTGGCTGGCGCCGTTGAAGCCGCCGGCTACGCGCGCCCCACTCCCGTTCAGGAACGCGCCATCCCCGCTGTACTGCAAGGCCGCGACCTCATGGTTGCCGCCCAGACCGGCACCGGCAAAACCGGCGGCTTCGCCCTCCCGGTGCTTGAACGCCTGTTCCCCGAAGGCCACCCGGACCGCGAACACCGCCACGGCCCGCGCCAGGCGCGCGTCCTGGTACTGACGCCGACCCGAGAGCTGGCTGCCCAGGTGCACGACAGCTTCAAGGTCTACGCCCGTGACCTGCCCCTCAAGAGCGCCTGCATCTTCGGCGGCGTCGGCATGAATCCGCAGGTCCAGGCGATGTCCAAGGGCGTCGACGTCCTGGTCGCCTGTCCCGGCCGCCTGCTCGACCTGATCGGTCAGGGCAGCGTCGATCTGTCCCGCGTGGAAATCCTCGTCCTCGACGAAGCCGACCGTATGCTCGACATGGGCTTCATTCACGATGTGAAGAAGGTCCTCGCCAAGCTGCCGGCCAAGCGCCAGAACCTGCTGTTCTCGGCGACCTTCTCCAAAGACATCATCGACCTTACCAACAAGCTCCTGCACAACCCGGAGCGCATCGAGGTCACCCCGCCGAACACCACCGTCGAGCGCATCGAACAACGCGTGTTCCGCATTCCGTCCGTACAGAAACGTGCCCTGCTGGCACACCTGGTGACCATGGGCGCCTGGGAGCAGGTACTGGTGTTCACCCGTACCAAGCACGGCGCCAACCGCCTGGCCGAGTACCTGACCAAGCACGGCCTGCCGGCTGCCGCGATCCACGGCAACAAGAGCCAGAACGCGCGCACCAAGGCCCTGGCCGACTTCAAGGCCAACGACGTACGCATCCTGGTCGCCACCGACATCGCTGCCCGCGGCCTGGACATCGACCAGTTGCCCCACGTGGTCAACTACGAGCTGCCCAACGTCGAGGAAGACTACGTCCACCGCATCGGCCGTACCGGCCGCGCCGGTCGCACCGGTGAAGCCATCTCGCTGGTGGCGCCGGACGAAGACAAGCTGCTCAAGGCCATCGAGCGCCTGACCAAGCAGCGCATCCCCGATGGCGACATGCAGGGCTTCGACCCCGACGCCGTGCTGCCGGAAGTCCAGCTGCCCGAGCCGAAGGAAGCCCCCCAGCGTCAGCCACGCAAGGACAAGGCCAAGCGCGGCGAGCGCAAGGACCGCAACAAGGACAAGCCACAGCAGGCCCAGGTCGACGAGCAGCAACACGCCGCCCCCGCCGCTGAAGGCGAAGCGGCCGAGGGCGACAAGCCCGCCGGCAAGCGCCGCCGTCGCGGCGGTCGCGGCAAGAAGAAGGGCGACGGCCAGGGCGGCGACGCTCAACCCAATGCCAATGCCAACGCCCAGCCGCGTGAGCCCCGCCAACCGCGCCAGCCCCGCCAGCAAGAGCAGGGCCAGGGCCGTCAGCAGCAGGCCAAGCCGGCACGCGCTCCGAAGGCCGACGGCAACCGCGATCCGGAAGAATTCCTCGACGACGACTTCGACAACTTCGGCAACCGCGCCGACTACGTCAGCCCGTTCCCGGACAAGGACCAGCAACGCGGCCAGCGCCGCCGTGGCGGTCAGGGCCAGGGTCAAGGCCAAGGCCAGAACCAGGGCCAACAGCGCGCGCGCGGCCAGGGTGGCCAGGGCGGTAGTCAAGGCCAGGGCCAGGGCCAGAATCGCGGCCAGGGTCAGGGCCAAGGTCAGGGTCAGGGCCGTGCCGCCAAGAAGCCCAACGGCGGCGGCCGCACTCAGGGCCAAGGTCAGGGCGGCAATGCTCAGGGCAAGGCCGGCCAGCGCAAGCGCGGTGGCAAGGCCCCGGCATCCCGCATGAACGACGCCCCGCTGCGCGAGCCGAGCGAGTACGGCGCCGCCAAGCCGACCCGTCAGCCGGTGGTGATCAACAAGCGCGACCTGGTCCGTACCGACCGCTTCCCGACGCCGGAGCAGCTGGAAGAGCTGGAACCGCGCCGCAAGACCGAGCGTCCCGCGCTGCTGACCCGCAACCGCGAGTGATGCTGTAAAAGAAACCGCCCTTCGGGGCGGTTTCTTTTTGCCCGGGATTTGCCCCGATGCATCTGCCGAGCGTAGGAGCGGACTCTGTCCGCGATGGCTTCCGGCGCGATGCAGACCTATCGCGGACAAAGTCCGCTCCTACCCGACAGTCCTGTGCTCGGATCAGCCCTCACCCTAACCCTCTCCCAGTGGGAGAGGGGACTGTTCGGTGCAGGATGAAACCTTGCCATCAGCCGGTGCGGGCGGCTCCCTCTCCCCTGGGAGAGGGCTGGGGTGAGGGAAGGCGCTTGCACGGACTGACCTGAAGAAGACAGTTGCTCCTGCCTAAGCCGGTTGCTCGTCCGCGCGCACAAAAAAGCCGCCTGAAGGCGGCTTTTTCACAACGGCAGAAATCTCACAGCACCTGCCGCAGGAAGGTCTGCGCACGCGCATCCTTCGGCTGGGCGAAGAACTCCGCCGGGGCGGCGTCTTCCAGCAGCTTGCCGTGATCGAAGAACAGCACGCGGTCGGCCACTTCGCGGGCGAAACCCATCTCGTGGGTCACGCAGACCATGGTCATGCCTTCCACGGCCAGGGTCTTCATCACGTCCAGCACTTCGCCGACCATCTCCGGATCGAGCGCCGAGGTGGGCTCGTCGAACAGCATCACCTTCGGGTCCATGCACAGCGCACGGGCAATGGCCACACGCTGTTGCTGGCCGCCAGAGAGGCGCGACGGGTACTCATTGGCCTTCTGGCCGATGCCGACCTTCTCCAGCAACGCACGGGCCTTGGCCTCGCGCTCGGCCTTGCCGCGCTTGCGCACGACTTTCTGCGCCAGGCACAGGTTCTCCAGCACGGTCATGTGCGGGAACAGGTTGAAGTGCTGGAACACCATGCCGACTTCGCGGCGATAGGCGTTGATGTCGGTCTTCGGGTTGGCAAGGTCGACGCCGTCGATGCTCACCGAGCCCGAGTCGAACTCTTCCAGGCCGTTCAGGCAGCGCAGGAAGGTGGACTTGCCGGAGCCGGACGGGCCAATCACCACCACCACTTCACCCTTGGCCACGCCCGTGGTGACATCGTCCACCGCGCGCACCAGCAACCCGGGCGTCTCATAGGTTTTGCACAGGTTACGGACTTCAATCACTTTGGCCGAGCCTCCGCTCCAGGCGCCCCGCCAGGTGGGACAGTGGCAGGTTGATCACGAGATAGAGCGCGGCGACGCAGAACCAGATCTCGAAAGTGGAGAACGAGGTGGTGATCGCCTCGCGGCCGCTCTTGGTCAGTTCGGTGATAGCGATCACCGAGACCAGTGAGGTGTCCTTGACCAGGCTGATGAACTGCCCGGCCAACGGCGGCAACACGCGCTTGAAGGCCTGCGGCAGGATCACATGGCGCATCGACTGCGCGGCGTTCAGGCCCAGGGAACGCGCGGCCTCGTCCTGGCCACGGGCGATGGACTGCACGCCAGCCCGAACGATCTCGGCCACGTAGGCACCGGTGAACAGCGCCAGCGCCGCCACCCCGGCGAACTCGCGGGAGAGGTTCAGCACGGTACCGATGAAGAAGTAGAAGATGAATATCTGCACCAGCAACGGCGTACCGCGCACCAGCTCGACGTAGAGGGTCGAGAGGTCGTGCAGAGTCGGGTTCTTCGACAGGCGGCAAAGCCCGGTGAACAGGCCGATGATCAGGCCGAACGCGCCCGATACGAAGGAGATCCATACCGTGGTCCACAGGCCCCAGGCCAGCGGGCCGGCGGCCCAGTGGCGGGTCGAACCGACCACATCGCCCTCGGCGACGTCATCGTTCTCGGAGAACTGCAGGCTGTCGGCAGCCACCGTCAGCACCTGCTGCTTGCCGTCCTCGTCCACCAGGGTGACACGGGCGTCCTTGCCCTGCTCGTCGATCTTCTCGACCCGCGAGATGGCCTCGGCCCGTTGCGGTTCTTCGGCCTGGTAGGCGAAGTACTGCGGGACGCGATTCCAGCGCCACTCGTAGGAGATCAGCGAAGTGGAATACCAGAGGGCCAGGCCGATCAACAGCAGGATCAGTCCGGTCAGCCCGTGCCAGGGCCAGGTTGCGCGTTTCGTTCTAGCCACGAATCTCTACCGTGAAAATGCGAACGCGCAGGCTTATGGCCTGCGCGTCGGGTCAACCAGCGTCAGACGTGGATTATTCCATGTCCTTGAGCCAGTCGGTGCTCTTGAACCACTTGTCATGCAGACGATCGTAGGTGCCGTCTTCACGAATCTGCTTGAGGAAGTTGTTGATGAAGTTGATCGAGTCGTAGTCGCCCTTCTTCAGACCGAAGGCCAGCGGCTCGTAGGTGAATGGCTGATCCAGGTGCACCAGCTTGCCGGCGCCGAACTTGCTCACGCCAACGACGTTGTAGGGCGAGTCGTAGATGAAGGCGTCGGCCTTGCCGTTGACCACGTCCATGACCGCTTCGGGTTCGTTGTCGAAGCCGTGGTACTGGGCCTTGGACAGCTGCTTCTTGGCGACGAATTCGCCGGTGGTGCCGATCTTGGAGGTGATGCGGTACTTGGCATCGTTCAGGTCCTTGTAGGACTTGATCTCGCCTTGCAGTTCCTTGCGGATCAGCAGGGTCTGGCCCACCACGATGAAGGGATCGGAGAAGTTCAGGCGCAGGTTGCGTTCCTGGGTCAGGGTCATGCCCGAACCGATCATGTCGAATTTGTCGGTGAGCAGGGCCGGGATGATGCCGTCATAGGCGGTGGAGACCAGCTCCAGCTTGACGTTCATGGATTTGGCCATGGCCTTGAGCAGGTCCACTTCGAAACCGACGATCTGACCGCGCTTGTTGGTCATCTCGAACGGCATGTAGGTCGGGTCCATGCCCACGCGCAGGGTGCCGCGCTTGGCTGCTTCATCGATGGCGCCGGCCTGAGCCGCGCTCACGCTGACCAGGGCGCAGACGCCCATCACCAGCGATGCCAGGTACTTTTTCATCCCCAAACTCCCAAGCAAATGAAAGAACTTGTTGTTTTTTCCAGCGATCGAGCCGGGCGCGCCAAGGCATGCCGGGCGCAGAAGGGTGCGAAGCGTACCCCATGCGGCGGATATCTCAATCTTTTCTGGATAGCTGGCGCAGGGTACCAGCAGCGGAGCGAGGGGAAAACAGGGGAAACCGGCGAGTCGCCCTCACCCCGCTCCGACAGGAGCAGGGTGAAGGCAACGCGGCATCAGGATTGCGCGGCAGGCAGCGCCATGGCGCCCTGCTCCGCAACCGGAGCCAAGGGCACGGCCGGGGCATGGGCGTCGGCCTTCAGCGATTGCCGCCAGGGACCGATCCACTGCTCCTTGTCGCCCTGCCACAGCGCCAGGTGCAGGCGCGACAGCGCCACCGGATCGCTCAGCAGCGCCAGACGACGGTTGCCATCGAGCTGCTCGGGGCCGGCTTCCAAAGCCTTCTCGACCAGCGCGGTGCGAGTCGCCTCGATGGCCGCGGACTGACCGTGACGGGCGGTGCCCATGGCGCAAGCCAGGGCATTGAGCACCGGGTCGACGGCAGAACGAACGAAGCCATCCTTCAACGCTTGCCAGCGGTTCTGGTAGGTGTATTCGTCGGTGGCACGCAGCTCGCGTGGAGTGTCGTATTCCTCGGGAATGAGGAACAGCTTCTCGTCGCGCGAGGCCAGGCCCAGCTTGACCCGGCTGCTGATCACCGAGACCGGGATCGAAAGCATCAGCGCGCCGACGATGGGCGACAGCCACCACAGGAAACGCGGATTCAGCCATGCCACCAGCAGTGCCCAGCACAGGCCCAGCAGGGTCTGCAAACCGTGGCGACGAATCGCTTCGCTCCACGGGGTGTCGTCGTCGTCACGCTGCGGTGACTTCCACTGCGCTTCCCAGCCGAGGAACGCGGCCAGCACGAAGCGGGTGTGGAAGAGCATGCGAACCGGGGCGAGCAGCACGGAGAAGAACATCTCCAGCAGCATGCTCAGGGTCACCTTGATCACGCCACCGTAGCCCTTGGCGCCCTTGGCCCAGATCAGCATGACGCTGAGCAACTTGGGCAGGAACAGCAGGGTCAGGGTGGTGGAGAACAGGGCGATGGCTTTTTCCGGATGCCACTGCGGCCAGATCGGGAACAGCTGGCGCGGCTCCAGGAAGTACTGCGGCTCCATCAACTGATGGACCGCCAGCAGCGCGGTGGACAGCACCAGGAAGAAGAACCACAGCGGCGCCGACAGGTAGGACATCACGCCCGTGAGGAACACCGCGCGGTGCACCGGGTGCATGCCCTTGACCAGGAACAGGCGGAAGTTCATCAGGTTGCCGTGGCACCAGCGGCGGTCGCGCTTGAGCTCGTCCAGCAGGTTGGGCGGCAATTCCTCGTAGCTGCCTTCCAGGTCGTAGGCGATCCATACGCCCCAGCCGGCGCGGCGCATCAGCGCGGCTTCGACGAAGTCGTGGGAGAGGATCGCGCCGGCGAAGGAACCCTTGCCCGGCAGCGGCGCCAGAGCGCAGTGCTCGATGAAGGGCTTCACCCGGATGATCGCGTTGTGGCCCCAGTAGTGGGATTCGCCCAGCTGCCAGAAGTGCAGGCCGGCGGTGAACAGCGGGCCGTAGACGCGGGTGGCAAACTGCTGCATGCGCGCATAGAGCGTGTCCATGCCCGACGCCTTGGGCGCGGTCTGGATGATGCCGGCCTCGGGATTGGCCTCCATCAGGCGCACCAGCTTGGTCAGGCAGTCGCCGCTCATCACGCTGTCGGCGTCCATGACGACCATGTACTTGTACTGGCCACCCCAGCGACGGCAGAAATCGTCGATGTTGCCGCTCTTGCGCTTCACCCGGCGCCGACGGCGGCGGTAGAAGATGCGACCGAAGCCCAGGGATTCCTTGCACAGCTCGATCCAGGCCTTTTCTTCGGCCATGGCGATGTCGGGCTGGTTGGTGTCGCTGAGCACGAAGAAGTCGAAGCGATCCAGCTCACCGCTGGCCGCCACCGACTCGTAGGTCGCGCGCAGGCCAGCGAAGACGCGCGGAACGTCCTCGTTGCAGATCGGCATGACGATGGCGGTACGCGCGTCGGCGGCGATCGGCTCGCTGCCCGCGCTGCTGCCGGAGATGCGGTAGCGGTCGCGGCCGGTGAGCAGCTCCCAGAAGCCCATCAGGGCCGTCCAGAAACCGGCCGACACCCAGCAGAAGAGAATGGCAAAGAGCGCCAGCACGCCAAACTGGATGGCATAGGGCAGCACCTGTTCCAGGGTCTGCAGCCAGGTCTGGCGATTGATCTCTTCCAGGTCGACGAAGGCCCAGCCCTGGTAGGGCAGGATGCCTTTCATGTAGTAGGTGGCGACGCTGGTCTGGCCGAGCATGAGCAGGACCAGGATGAACCGGCGTAGCGAGCCGACCCGCTGCCAGCGTGCCTTGGGCAGGTCACGGGCGGGCTTGGCCGGATTGCTGCGACCGGTCAGGCGGCGCCAGCCGCGCATGATCGGGTTGGTACGCCAGGGCTCGGGAATCACCTTGGTACGCTGGATCGGCGGCGCGGCCTTGAGGTAGGTGCGGCCGTTGTCGTCCATGCCCAGCATCTGGGCATCGTCCAGGTCCTGCCCGTAGCCGTGGCGCAGACGCGCGCCGACCGAAGCCAGCGCAGCGTCTTCACCCCGAACATCGCCAGCGAGCTGCTCGTGCAGCTCGCTGAAGGAACCGGCCTGGGCCAGCTGCTCACGCTCCTGCGCCGAAAGAGGCAGGTGCGCGAGGTAGTCGGCCACCGGCGCGGTGGTAGCGGTGGAGTTATTCATCGGCAGGCAGCTGGTAGCTCCAGGTTTCGGAAATGGTCTGACCGCCGTTTACCAGCGCAGCGCGCATTTCCGTCGGCTTCTTCGGATCCTTGACCTTGATCCGCAGGGTCAGACGCCAGCCTTTGGTCACCGCGTTGTAGCGCAGGGCGTTTTCCTTCACCTCGGCGTTGTCGTCGGTGCTCACCTGGGTGCTCACCGGCGCATCGGCAGCCAGCGCCTTCAGGGTCGGGCCGACGAAATCGACGACCAGAGCGACGCTGCCATCAGGCTGACGGATCAGGTTCTTCTGCTTCACGTCGCCGACCGAACGCAGGGTCTGCATGACCCACGCATTCTTCGCGTCGTGCAGGGCTTCCTCGTCCTTGGTCCAGCGCATGCGGTAGGCGAAGTCCAGCGGCTCGCCGGCTTCCGGGCGCTTCTCCGGGTTCCAGAAGGCCACGATGTTGTCGTTGGTTTCGTCCGGCGTCGGGATTTCCACGAGCTCGACGGTGCCCTTGCCCCAGTCGCCCTGCGGCTCGACCCAGGCGGACGGACGCAGGTCATAGCGGTCATCCAGGTCTTCGTAGCGGGAGAACTCGCGGCCGCGCTGCAGCAGGCCGAAACCTTTCGGGTTCTCGACGCTGTAGGCGCTGACGGACAGGTGTTTCGGGTTGTTCAGCGGACGCCAGATCCACTCGTCGTTGCCAGCGTGGATCTGCAGGCCGGTGGAGTCGTGCAGTTCCGGACGGAAGTTGTGCTCCGGCGACGGCTGGTTGGAGCCGAACAGGAACATGCTGGTCAGCGGGGCCAGGCCCAGTTTGCTCACCTTGTCGCGCAGGAACACGCGAGCCTTCACGTCGACCACGGTGTCGTTGCCCGGACGGATGGTGAAGCGGTACGCGCCGGTCGCACGGGGCGAATCCAGCAGCGCGAAGATCACCAGGTGCTTGTCCTTGGGCTTGGGCTTCTCGATCCAGAACTCGCGGAAGCGCGGGAATTCCTCACCCGACGGCAGCGCGGTGTCCAGCGCCAGGCCACGTGCGGACAGGCCCCACCACTGGTCCTTGCCGATGATGCGGAAGTAGCTCGCCCCCAGGAAGGTGGCGATCTCGTCCTGCTTGTCGGGGGAGTTGATCGGGTACAGCAGGCGGAAACCGGCGTAGCCCAGATCCTTGGTGGCATTGGCGTCGAACTTCAGGGAACCGAAGTCGAAACGAGAGGGATCGTATTTGATCTCCTTGACGTCGGTCGCCGTGACTTCGTTGATCTTCACCGGGGTGTCGAAGTGCATGCCCTGGTGATAGAAGCTGATCTTGAAGGGGGTCTTCTCGTCGGCCCAATAGGCCTTCTCGTTACGGAAGCGAATCTGCTGGTAATCGGCGAACTTCATTTCGCTGAATTCCGATGGCAGGTTGCTCGTCGGTGCGCTGTACTTCTCTGCAGCCAGCGCCTTGGCCTTTTCGCCAACGTCGTCGAGATTGAAGGCCCAGGCATGGGTAGCGCTCAACGCCAACAGGGCGGAGCCGACCAGTCCGCGAAGGATTTGGCGCGAAAGCGGTTGTTGAACGGAACGGAAAATCACGAGTCCCCCTCGTCCGTGAACACAAAACGATTAAAGCCAGCAAAGGCGATGCCAATTTGCCGGCGATTGAATTCCGACCCCGGTGAGCCTGAATGATTCCCCGATTCTTTCCACGGGTACTTCGGGCTCCCGGAGGCGCATTGTTCTAAGTGCATAAGCCCTAACCATCATCCCACGGCGATATGACAAGCTGCCGCGCGTTCAAGCCTCCAGTAGAAAGGTCACCGGGCCATCGTTGACCAGGTGGACCTGCATGTTGGCGCCAAAACGGCCAGTGGCGACCAGCGGATGACGCTCTCGCGCCTGCTCCACGAGTAGATCGAACAACGCGGCGCCCTTTTCAGGTGGCGCCGCGCTGGAAAAGCTCGGTCGCAGTCCTTTTCGGGTATCCGCGGCCAGGGTGAACTGCGAGACCAGCAGCAGACCGCCGCCGACATCGCTCAATGAAAGGTTCATTTTACCTTCATCGTCGCCAAACACTCGATAGTTAAGCAGCTTGTGCAACAAACGGTTCACGGAAGCCTCATCATCCTGAGGCTCGACGCCCACCAGGGCCAGCAGACCGTGATCGATTGCACCGACGATTTCCCCATCGACCTCGACACGGGCGCCGCGCACCCGCTGGATGAGACCCTTCATTCAGCCTCCGGTGGGAGGTTCAGCAGGCGCCGGCCGATCTCGTTGGTGGCGCGCACGAGAGCATCGGTAATGCCCGGCTCACCGGCAACGTGGCCGGCATCGCGGACGATCTGCAGCTCGCTGTTGGGCCAGGCCTTGTGCAGCGCCCAGGCGTTGTCCAGCGGGCAGACCACGTCGTAGCGGCCATGAACGATCACACCCGGCAGGTGGGCGATCTTGTGCATGTCGCGCAGCAGCTGGTCAGGTTCGAGGAAGCCGTCGTTGACGAAGTAGTGGTTCTCGATACGGGCGATGGACAGCGAGCGGTGCGGATCGGCAAAGCGCTCGACCACCGCAGGGTTCGGTCGCAACGTGGCAGTGCGGCCTTCCCAGGTGGACCAGGCGCGGGCGGCGTGCATCTGGGCGATCTGGTCCGGGCCGGTCAGGCGACGATGGAAGGCATGCAGCAGGTCGTCGTGCTCGTCGGCGGGAATCGGCGCCAGGTAGTCCTCCCAGTAGTCGGGGAACAGGCGGCTCGCACCCTCCTGGTAGAACCAGCGAATTTCCTGCGGGCGGCAGAGGAAGATGCCGCGTACGATCAGCGCCAGCACGCGTTCCGGATGGGCCTGGGCGTAGGCCAGCGACAGTGTGGAGCCCCAGGAGCCACCGAACAGCACCCACTTGTCGATGCCCAGGTGCTCGCGAATGCGCTCGATATCCTGCACCAGGTGCCAGGTGGTGTTGTTCTCCAGACTTGCGTAGGGCGTGGAGCGGCCACAGCCGCGCTGGTCGAAGGTGACGATGCGATAGATATTGGGATCGAAGAAGCGACGCGACATGGCATCACAACCGGAGCCCGGGCCACCATGGATGAACAGAACCGGCAGTCCGTCGGGCGTCCCGCTCTCGTCCACATAGAGGACGTGCGGCGCTTCGACGGCCAGTTCATGGCGCGCGTAAGGCTTGATTTCCGGATACAAAGTTTGCATGGCTCGCTCCTGGATCAATGCGTACGGTCGCTCCGGACCAGTAACCATCCTAGGGCCTGTCGCCACCCAATAGAAAGTCGCGTTGCCGCGGCGCGACTTCCATCGAAAGTCTTCGGCCCCCACGGTGTCGGGCATGATACTCGGGCCAGCGAAAAACCCATAAGGGAGTTAGTGAGCCATGCCACGGAAGTTGTTTCTTTCTCTATTACTGATGCTGCTCGCCCTGACCGGCTGCGGCCGGGACGACCCGCGCGCGCAACTGGACGCCGCCGTCAAGCAACTGCAGGACAATCTCGAAGCCAAGAATAGCGGGGCCGTGATCGATCAGCTGGCCGGCGATTTCCGCGCCAACGGCGAGTTCGATCGCGACTGGGCCAAGCGCACCATGACGCTGATGTTCCTGCGCCACCAGCAGGTCAAGGTGATCCTGCTCAGCAGCGAGAGCCGGATCGACCCGACCTACACCAACCGCGGCCAGACCGACGCGCAGGTCGCCCTCACCGGCGCCGATAACCTCATCCCCGACAGCGCCGGGCATTACTCCGTGAAGCTGGAGTGGTGGCGCGACGGCTCCGAGTGGAAACTGGCGAGGCTCGACTGGCAATGACTGCCCCTCTGCAACACCGCATCCGCGCCGCCGGCCTGCTGCTGCGCAACGACGAAATCCTGCTGGTGCGTCATGAAGTCGCCGGCGATGTGTACTGGATTCCTCCAGGTGGCGGCTTCGAGTCGGACAAGGACGACTCCACCCGCGACACGGTGCGCCGCGAGTGCCGGGAGGAAACGGGGCTGGCGGTGGAGGTCGGCCCGCTGGTCTACGTGCGCGAGTTCGCCGAGCCGGTGGCCGGGCGCTTCCACATGGAGTTGTTCTACCGCGTGGATGCCTGGGATGGCCGGGTCAGCCTGGATAACCTGCGTGGCCTGGGCGGCGACGAATTCGATATCCGCGAGGTCGCCTGGATACCGCGCCAGGAACTGCCACGCCTGCCTTCCTACTATCCCGCCGAATTGCTCGACGACGTCTGGGAGCGCCTGGCCGAGGTGCAGCCACTGATCCGCCACCTCGGCCTGCAACGCTGAGCCGGGTTTACTGCACCGGCTCACTGGTGGGCTTGGCGATGATCGCCTGCAGCTCGGCGGTCATGGGGAATTCCAGGTTGAGGTGCTTGGGCGGAATCGGCTGCTCGAACCAGCGCTGGTAGATGCCCTTGATCTCGCCCGAGGCGTAGAGGTCGGCCAGGGTCTGGTTGACCAGCGCGAGGAACTGCGGATCGTCCTTGCGCACCATGCAGGCGTAGATTTCCCGCGACTGCGGTTCGCCCACCACCACCCACTGGTGCGGGTCGCGGGCCTTGGCCTTCTCGCCGTAGAGCAGCGCGTCATCCATGTAGAAGGCCACCGCGCGGCCGGACTGCAGCATGAGGAAGGCTTCGCCATGGTCCTTGGCGCTGACCACGTTCATGCCCAGCTTGTGCTCGGCGTTGTAGGCCTTGAGATAGCGCTCGTTGGTGGTGCCGGCGGTGGTCACCACGTTCTTCCCCTTCAGATCGGCGAAGTCGTTGATACCGCTGTCCTTGGCGGTCAGCAGCTGCCCCTTCACGTAGATGAAGCCGTAGGAGAAGGCGACCTGCTTCAGTCGCTCGGCGGTAACCCCGGTGGAGCCGCACTCCAGATCGACCGTACCGTTCTGCACCAGCGGGATACGCGTCTGCGAAGTCACCAGGTTGTACTTCACCTTCAGGTCCGGCTTGTCGAGCTTCTGCCTGATGCGCTCGACCACCTTGCCGGCCAGGTCTACCGAATAGCCCATGGGCTGGCCGCTGTTGTCGCCCAGGTAGGAGAAGGGCACGGAAGCGTCGCGATAACCCAGGGTTATCGTGCCTCGGTCGGCGACCTTCTTCAGCGTGCCATCCAGCGCCTCATTCGCCTGCGCCAGCGCGCAGACCAGGCTGGACGCCGCCAGCATTCCCAGTGCGAGTCGTTTCATGGGTGCGATCCCTCTTGTTGTTGTGGGTCGGTTGAAGTTCAGGGCCGCGCGGCGATCACCGTGATTTCCACCAGCACGGACGGCCGCGCCAGCAACGCCTGCACTGTGGTGCGGGTCGGTGCGCAACCTTCGGGCAGCCAGGCGGACCAGATGCCGTTCATGGCCTCGAAATCAGTGGCGATGTCTTTCAGGTAGATCGTCGCGCTGAGCATGTTGGCCTTTTCGGTGCCGGCCTCGGCCAGCAAGGCATCGATCTTCGCCAGTACTTCGCGAGTCTGGCCCTGGATGTCGGTGGCCTGACCGGGCACCTGCCCGGAGAGGAACACCAGCGAGCCGTAGACCATAGCGCCGGAGAGGCGGTCGTTGGTGGCGATGCGGGTAAGTTGCATGGTGAGTCTCCTGATCCGATGAAATCAGCCGGCGAGCCGTTCGGGCGTGAGGCCGCTGGTGTCGATATCCGGGCGGCGGCCGGCGATCTGCGCGGCGATCAGTTGCGCACTGCCGCAGGCCAGGGTGAAACCGAGCGCGCCGTGCCCGAGATTCAGCCACAGCCCGCGCGGGCCGCAGGCCCCCACCAGCGGTACACCCGTGGGTGTAGCCGGACGCATGCCGGCCCATTCGATGGCGGCGCCGTAGTCGCAGGCGTCAGGCAGGGTATCCGTCGCCTGCTGGCGGATCAGCGCCAGCCGCTTGGGCTCCAGGCGTGGGTCGAAACCGACGATGTCGACCATGGCAGCGATGCGCAGGCGGTCACCGATGCGCGCGTAGACCACCTTGCGGTCATAGTCGGTGAGGCTCACGTCCGGCGCTCGGTCACCGGCACGGATCGGCGCGGTCAGGCTGTAGCCCTTGAGCGGATAGAGCGGCAGGCGCGGCCCGCCCGGCAGCAACGCGGCGCTGCGATAGCCGGCGGCGAGGACGACGTGATCGGCCTCGAAGCTCTGGCCACCCGCCTCTACGCCGACCACTGCGCCATTGCGCAGAATCAGCCTCGATGCTGGATGTCCGTAGACGAGGCGGCAATGGCCGGACGCCTGGAGCCGCTCGGCCAGTCGCTGGCAGAACAGGAAGCAATCGGCGACCTCTTCGTCCGGCGTATGAATGCCACCGACAAAGGGCGCGCGCTCCAGCGCCGGGTCCAGCTCGCGGCACTGCTGCGCCGAGAGCACGAATTGAGCGGAAGGATCGGACAGGTTCTGCCGCGCGCTGCGGAAGCTACCTTCGTCGCGGAAGGCCACCAGCTTGCCGTTGCGCCGCCAGTCGAAGCCGTCCAGCCCATCCTCGCGCCACTGCGCCAGCGTGCCCTGGCTGAACAGGGCGAGACGCAGCAGGTGTTTCGCATTGGCCTGGTTCACCGGGCGCCGGCAGGCCGCCGTGAACTGCAGCAACCAGCGCCACTGCGCCGGGTCAAGGCGCGGGCGCAGACGCAGCGGCGAATCCCCGCGCAACAGCCAGCCCAGCGCCTGCTGCGGCACGCCGGCATCGGCCAGCGGCGCGACATAGCGGTAGGACAGTTGGCCGCCGTTGGCGAAGCTGGTTTCCAGCCCCGCCTGATCTAGCGCTTCCAGCACGGTGACGTCGAAGCCTTCGAGGACCAGCGCCTGCGCCGTGGCCAGTCCGACCACGCCCGCGCCGATGATGCAAACCCGCTGTGCCATTGCCGTCTCACTGCCCTTCGATTCCAGGCCTCGACCTTAGGACCGGATGACAGGCGGCGAACAATGAATAAACATGGGCAACCCATAACCTTGCGTTATACACCCACGCTATCCAACCACGGGGAAGCTCCATGCGCCTGCGCCATATCGAAGTGTTCCAGGCCATCCGCGAGACCGGCTCGGTCAGCGGCGCCGCGCAGTTGCTGCACGTCTCCCAGCCGGCGGTGACCAAGGTGCTGCAGCACGCCGAGCAGCAACTGGGCTTCCCGTTGTTCCTGCGCGTACGCGGCAAGCTGCAGGCCACGCCCGAGGCGCTGGAACTGGAGCGCGAAGTGGCGAAGGTCAGCGAAAGTCTGCAGGGCGTCCGGCGCCTCGCGCAGAGCCTGCGCGGCCAGCCGGAGAACCGCCTGCGCGTGGGAGCCACACCGGCGATGGCACTGTCGCTGCTGCCGCCGGTGATCCGCGAATGGACCGACCGCTACCCGCAGAGCAGTTGCGAACTGGCGACCCAGCATTCCCGCGAACTGATCCAGAACCTGTTGATGCGCGAACTCGATCTCGCCCTGACCCTGCAGCAGACCGACCACCCCGGCCTGCGCTCGCAGCCCATCGCCACTGGCCCGCTGGTGGCCCTGGCGCCACGCGGCCATTGGCCGGAGGATCGACTGGGAGAAGCCCTGACGCTGGACGAACTGGCGGGCGAACCCATGATTGGCCTGTCCACTTCCGACCCGCTTTCGGCACGCCTGGAAGGCCACCTGGCGAATATCGAGCCGCCACCACGCGTGCGGATCGCGGTGCAAACCTATGCCCTGGCGCGCACGCTGGTGGAAGCCGGCACCGGACTGGCGCTGGTCGATCCTTTCACTGCGCTCGGCGCCGACGAGCGCCTGACCGTGCAGCGCACCCTGTCCCCCACCGTGAAGGTAACGCTCTACGCCCTCACCCGCGCCGACGAAACTCCGCCGCATACTCAGGCGTTGTTATTGGAGATGCTGGTGCGGCACGCCGAGAGACAGCTTGCGCAGCACCGCTTCGAATAAAAGACAGCCCCTGCCGCACCGGGGAAGCACCGCCGGGATGCGTGGTCCGGCGGCGCCGCGCCGACAGTCCCGGCGCGACAGGAAGCTGCGTAAAACTCAGCGACCGTAGCGCTCGCGGCCCCAGGCGATGAAGGTTTCCAGCAGGCGCCGGAGCACCAGGGCGGTCGGCGCGGCAAGGTCTTCGCGGTAGCCGAAGGGCGCCTGCTCATCCATGTAGTTGCACTGCGCGAGCTCCAGCTGCACCGCGTGCACATTGTCCTGCGGCTGGCCGTAGTGGCGGGTGATGTGCCCGCCCTTGAAGCGGCCGTTGAGGATGTGACGGTAGGCCGGAGCATCGGCGCAGACCGCCACCAGCCGCTCGGCCAGTTCCGCATCGCAGCTCGCGCCGCTGTTGGTGCCGATATTGAAGTCCGGCAGTTTGCCGTCGAACAGGTGGGGGATCACCGAGGCGATGGAGTGGGCATCCCACAGCAGCGCGTAGCCGAACTCGGTCTTCAGGCGCGCCAGTTCGTCGGTGAGGGTCTGGTGGTAAGGCGTCCAGACTTCGGCGAGGTAACGCGCGCGCTCCTCGGTGGAAGGCGTCTTCCCGTCCTTGAACAGCGGACGACCGTCGAACAGGGTGTCCGGATAGAGGCCGGTGGTGGCGGTGCTGTACAGCGGCTTGTCGTCGGCCGGGCGGTTCAGATCGATGACGTAGCGCGAGTAGCCGGCGGCCAGGGTACTGGCGCCCAGTTCCTCAGCGAAGCTGTAGAGCTGCGGGATGTGCCAGTCGGTGTCGGCCAGCTCGCGGGCTTCATCGACCAGGCCGCTTTCCACCGCCGGGGTCAGGCGCAGGCCGGGGTGCGGCATGCTGATAAGCAGCGGCACACGGCCGCGTTTGAATTCGAGAACGTTATTCATGAGGTGCTATCTCCACACCAAGCGAGATGAGTTCATTGTCGAACTGAATGTCGGTGCCAATGCTTTCCCCTCTCCCCAACCCTCTCCCTGAAGGGAGAGGGGGCTGTCCGCGCCGGCTGATGCTGCAATTTCATCCTGCACCGAACGGTCCCCTCTCCCGCTTGCGGGAGAGGGTTAGGGTGAGGGCTCTTGCTTTGCAGCGGGGCTGTTCGCGAGCAAGCTCGCTCCTACAAAGAGCAACATCACAGCTCTTCGCCATGACGAATGACGCGCTTGGGCAGATCGCCGCCGAGCCAGTAGGCGAGTTCAGCGGGGCGCTGGATGTCCCAGGCGATAAAGTCGGCGACCTTGCCCGTTTCCAGGCTGCCGTGGCTGTCGGCCATGCCCAGCGCTCGCGCGGCGTTGAGGGTGACGCCGGCCAGCGCTTCTTCCGGGGTCAGGCGGAAGGCGGTGCAGGCCATGTTCAGCATCAGGCGCAGCGACAGCGCGGGCGAGGTGCCGGGGTTGAGGTCGCTGGCGATGGCGATGTTCACGCCGTGCTTGCGCAGGGCATCCATCGGCGGCAGCTGGGTTTCGCGCAGGACGAAGAACGCGCCCGGCAGCAGCACGGCGACGGTGCCGGCTTCGGCCATGGCGATGGCGTCGCTCTCGTCCATGAACTCCAGGTGGTCGGCAGACAGCGCGCCATAACGCGCCGCGAGGCTGGAGCCATGCAGCGAGGACAGCTGTTCGGCGTGCAGTTTCACTGGCAGGCCCAGGCGCTGGGCGGCCTGGAATACCCGCTCGACCTGCGCCGGAGAAAACGCCAGGTGCTCGCAGAAGGCATCCACCGCGTCCACCAGACCTTCCTCGGCCAGGGCCGGGAGGATGTGGTGGCAGACCTGCTCGATGTACTCGTCGGCGCGGCCGGCATACTCCGGCGGCAAGGCGTGGGCAGACAAACAGGTCGTGCGTACCGTCACCGGCAGCTCCTGCTCCAGGCGGCGAGCGACGCGCAGCATGCGCCGTTCGCTGTCCAGGTCCAGGCCATAGCCGGACTTCACCTCCAGCACGGTCACGCCGTCGGCCAGCAGCGGGCGGGCACGCTTGATGGCGCTGGCCAGCAGTTCGTCCTCGCTGGCCTCGCGGGTGGCGCGCACGGTGCTGGCGATGCCGCCACCGGCCGCGGCGATCTCGGCATAGCTGACGCCGTTCAGACGCTGCTCGAACTCACCACTGCGGTCGCCGCCGAACACCAGGTGGGTATGGCAGTCGATGAAGCCCGGCGTGACCCAGGCGCCGCCCAGGTCCGTGCTCTGCAGCGGGCGCTCGGGCAGTTCGGCGCGCGGGCCAATCCAGACGATGCGCTCGCCCTCGGTGATGATCGCGGCGTCCTCGATGATCGAGTAACGCCCCGCTTTCATCGTAGCGGCATGGCAGTGCTGCCAGAGGTGTTTCATTGCAGTCTCCCGATACTCGCGCCGACGCTCTGCAACACAGCGGGCTCACTCAGCAGCGCGGCGGCGCGGGCGATGTCCGGCGCCAGCCAGCGGTCGCTGTCGTAGGCCGGTACGCGCTCGCGCAGCAGGCTCCAGGCACAGTCGGTGCCGGCACCGAAACGCTGCGGCTTGAGGAATTCGAAGGCCTGGGCGGCCAGCAGGTATTCGATGGCGAGGATCTGCGTGACGTTGCCAATTACCTTGCCCAGCTTCAGCGCAGCACTGGTGCCCAGGCTCAGGTGATCTTCCTGCAGCCCCGAAGTGACGAAGTTGTCCACCACCGCCGGCTGGGCCAACTGGCGGTTCTCGCCGGCCAGGGAGGCGGCGACGTACTGCACGATCATCATCCCCGAGTTGACGCCCGGCTGGCTGACCAGGAAGGCCGGCAGGCCGCTGACCAGCGGGTTGATCAGGCGGTCCAGACGGCGCTCGGCGACACCGCCCAGCTCGGCCACGGCAATCGCCAGCAGGTCGGCGGCCATGGCCACGGACTCGCCGTGAGGGTTGGCCTGGGAGACCACGCGGTAGTCGTCCGGCGTACCCAGCACCAGCGGGTTGTCGGTGGCGGAGTTGAGTTCGGTCTCGATCTGCTTCGCCGCGTGCTCCAGCTGGTCACGGCAGGCGCCGTGGATTTGCGGCATGGAGCGGATGCTCAGCGCGTCCTGGGTACGGATGCCCTTGCTGGCGGCGATGACTTCACTGCCCTCGAGCAGCGCACGCAGGTTGGCACCGACTTTCTGCATGCCCGGATGCGGCTTGAGCGCGATGATCTCGGCGTCGAACGCGTCGATCTGCCCGCGCAGGGCTTCGAAACTCATGGCGCCGATGACGTCGGCCCATTGTGCAAGCCGCGTGGCGTCGTCCAGCGCGAGGCAGCTCAGGCCGGTCATGCAGGGTGTGCCGTTGACCAGGCAGAGCCCGTCCTTGGCGCCCAGCTGCACCGGTTCCAGGCCTTCGGCGGCCAGGGCCTGGAAGGCCGGGACGACTTCGCCGCGGTAGCTCACTTCGCCGATGCCCAGCAGCGCCACGCCGACGTGGGCCATGTGGGTCAGGTAACCGACCGAACCCTGCGACGGCACGCGCGGGGTGATGCCGTGGTTGAGCAGCGCGACCAGCGCTTCGACCACACGGCGATGCAGACCGGACTTGCCGTGGCTGTAGTTGGTGATGGCCGCGCAAATGATTGCGCGGGTCTGCTCGTCCCGCAGCGGCTCGCCGACGCCACAGGCATGGCTGAGCAGGGTATTGCGCGACAGCTGCGCCAGTTGCTCGCCCTGCAGCACCACGTTGCACAGCGCACCCAGCCCGGTGCTGATGCCATAGGCGCGCTCGCCCCGGCTGACGATGCGTTCGACGATGCCACGGGCATTGTCGATGCGCGCCCAGGCCGCCGGCGCCAGTTGCAGGCGCGCGCCATGGCGCGCCACCGCGACCAGGTCCTGCCAGCGCAGCGGGCCGTTGCCGAGGGTGATGGTGGAAAAGGACGACATGCAGAACTCCTGTAGGCAGGGAAGCCCCCTTCCCCGCCGGTGAATGGCTTTAGATCGCGGCGACGCGGCGCTGGACAAAGCGGTCGACGTATTCGTCGGCGGGCTTGTGCAGGATGTCGGTGGGCGCACCGACCTGGATCAGCTGGCCGTCCTTGAGGATGGCGATGCGGTTGCCGATGCGCAGCGCCTCATCGAGGTCGTGGGTAATGAAGACGATGGTCTTGTGCAGGGTTTTCTGCAGCTCCAGCAGCTGGTCCTGCATGTCCGCGCGGATCAGCGGGTCGAGGGCCGATGAAGGCTTCGTCCATGAGGATGATGTCGGTGTCGGCGGCCAGTGCGCGGGCCAGGCCAACCCTTTGCCGCATGCCGCCGGAGAGCTGGTGCGGGTAGGACTTCTCGTAGCCCTTCAGGCCCACGGTGGCGATCCAGTGCAACGCGCGCTCCTGGCACAGCGCCTTGCTCTCGCCACGCAATCTTCAGACCGTAGGCGACGTTGTCGAGCACGCTCTTGTGCGGCATCAGGCCGAAGCTCTGGAACACCATGCTGATCTTGCGCCGACGGAAGTTTTCCAGCGCGGCCGCGTCGTAGGCGAGGACGTCCTCGCCGTCCGACGCAGGATCTGCCCGCTGGTGGGGTCGATCAAGCGGTTGAAGTGGCGCACCAGCGTCGACTTGCCGGAGCCGGAGAGGCCCATGATGACGAAGATTTCCCCCGCCTCGATGTGACAGCGAGATGTCGTTCACCCCGACCACGCAGTCGGTGGCGGCCAAGACTTCGGCCTTGCTCTGTGCCCTGGCGGATCATCGCCAGCGCCGCATCGGCCTTGGCACCGAAGATCTTGGTAGACGTTGCGTTGACCTCGGATCTTGCTCATTTGCTGGCCTCTGGTGGCGCGAGCGGCCGTAGGCCTGGGTGATGCGGTCGATGACCACGGCGAGGATGACGATGCCGAGACCCGCCTCCGAGTCCCTTGCCGACATTGAGCGTCTGGATGCCGACCAGCACGTCCTCGCCGAGCCCGCGCGCGCCGATCATCGAGGCGATCGACCACCATCGACAGGCGCCATCATGGTGGTCTGGTTGATGCCGGCCATGATGCTCGGCAGTGCCAGCGGCAGCTGACGCCGAACAGTATCTGGCGGCGGTTGGCGCCGAAGGCGGTGATGGCTTCCATCACCTCGCGGTCGACCTGGCGGATCCCCAGATCGGTGAGGCGGATCAGCGGCGGCGCGGCGTAGATGACGGTGGCGAAGATCGCCGGTACCTTGCCCAGGCCGAACAGCATCAGCACCGGGATCAGGTAGACGAAGCTCGGCATGGTCTGCATGATGTCCAGGATCGGCAGCAACACGGCGCGGAAGCGGTCGCTGCGCGCCGCGACGATGCCCAGCGGGATGCCGATCAGCACCGAGATGATCGTGGCGACCATCATCAGCGCCAGCGTCTGCATCAGCTTGTCCCACAGGCCCACGGCGCCCACCAGGAACAACAGCCCGACGATCACCACGGTCGGCAGGATGCGCCGGGTGGCATGCCAGGCGATGCCGGCGACGATGGCCAGCATCAGCCACCAGGGCGTGGCTCGCAGCACGCTCTCCAGGTTGACGATGGCCCACAGCAGGGTGTCGGAGATGTGGCGGAACACGTCGCCGTAATTGGTAACCAGGGCATCGACCCAACCGTTGACCCAGTCGGCGATGGAGAAGGTGAAGCGTTCGGGAAACATGGCACGTACTCGTCAGGAGTGGGCATCACCGGGGACGCTGGGCATCCCCGGAATCGGCGGCATCAGAGCGCAGCCTGGACCTTCTTCGCAGCGTCCTCGCTGACCCAGGTGGTCCACACTTCCGGGTGCTCCTTGAGGAAGGCCTTGGCCAGTTGCTCGAGGTCAGTTTCTCCTTGGCCATCTTCGCCAGGTTCTGGTCCAGCAGGTCGATGGGCAGGTTGACCTTCTCCAGCACGGCCACCAGTTCCGGGGCCTGGTCATGGAAGGCCCTGGACAGGCCGACCTGGATCTTCACGTCCTTGTTCACGCCCGGCTCCTCCAGCTTCACCAGGTCGGCCTGGCCCATCAGCGGTGTCGGCGACCAGTAGTAGAAGAGAATAGGCTCCTTGCGCTTGTAGCTCGACAGCACGGCGGCATCCAGGGCCGGGCCGGTGCCGGGCGGAAGTTGGTGTATTTGTCCTCGAGGCCGTACTTCTTCAGCATCTCGGAGTTTTCCAGCTCGCAGGTCCAGCCGGCCGGGCAGTTGTAGAAGCGGCCCTTGCCCGGCTCTTCCGGATCACTGAAGACTTCGGAGTACTGGGCAAGGTCGGTCACGGCCTTGAGGTTCGGCGCCTTGGCTTCGATGTTGCGCGCCTTGTCGCCCTCGATCACGAAGCGCGGCACGTACCAGCCTTCGGTGGCGCCGACGATGGGTGCGCCCACGCCGACCACCTTGTTCGCGGCGGCGGCCTTGTTCCAGGCGTCGCTGCGACCGATCCATTCCTCACTGAAGATCTGGATGTCGTTGTTCGCCAGCGCCTGCTCCATGGTGATGGAGTTGCCCGGCAGGCTGTCGGTTTCGCAGCCGTAGCCGTTCTTCAGGATGATCTGCATGAGGTCGGTGAGCAGCATGCCGCTCTCCCAGTTCAGCCCGGCGAATTTCACCGGCTTGCCACTCTCGCACCAGCCGGCGGCCTGGGCCGAGGTGCCGGCCAGCAGGCCGGCGGACAGGAACAGGCCCAGCAGCGTCTTCTTGGTGTTGTTCGATCGATGCCGCGAAACGTGAATGAGGTTGGGCAGTGGATAGGGCCGCGCATGCTTGTGGCCGCGCGGCCGGGCCGGTCTGTTCAGGTGCGGGCCGGCAGGATCAGCCGGTCCGGTACTGCCCGTGTGACGCGACGGGCGACCAGGTAATAGAGAACGGCCGGAACCACGAGGCCGATGATCCAGGAGATATCCACGCCGCCGAGGGCGTCCACGAGCGGACCGGTGTAGAACTTGGTGGAGATGAAGGGCAGCTGCACCAGCACGCCGATCACGTAGACGCTGATGCCGGGATGTTCAGCGGCCGTAGCGGCCATCGGGGTCGGCCAGTGCCGGCACGTCGTAGTGCTCACGGGTGATGCAGTAGTAGTCCACCAGGTTGACCGCGTGTTCTCACGGTGAACAAAGGCCAGCAGGAAGAGGATGAAGGACTTGAACGCACCGAGGAACGAATGCTGGCCGAGCAGTGCGATCAGGGTCGCGGCGCCGACGATCAGCAGGACGAACACCAGGCGCTGCAGGCGGCTCACTTCCAGGTGACCGCGGAAGCCGCTGATCACCGTGGCGATGCACATGAAGCTGCCGTAGGAGTTCAGCGTCGAGATGGTGATCTTGCCGAAGGCGATGCTGAAGTACAGCAGCGCGGCGACGGCGCCACTGCCGCTCAGACCGACGATGTAGGCCACTTCATGGCCGGCGAACTGCCCATTGGCTCCGGCCGCGGCGAACACACCGAAGATCATCGCCACCTGGGCGCCGATCACCGAGCCTGCACCCACGGCGAGGAAGGTTTTCAGCGACGACGTCTTGCTCGGCAGGTAGCGCGAGTAGTCCGCGACATATGGTCCGAAAGCGATCTGCCAGGACGCGGCCAGGGACACCGCGAGCAGGAAGCTGCTCCAGCTGAAGTGGCGAATCTCAAGCAATGCGCCAACGTCGGTCTGGCTCATCAGGCGGCTGAACAGGTAGACGAAGGCGATCACCCCGATGACGCTGGCGATCCGGCCGATGACGTGGATCACCCGGTAGCCGAGCACGGTCACCAGCACGATGACACTGGCGAACATCAGGATGCCAACGCTGTCGCTGACGCCGAACAGCTGGCCCAGCGCCTGGCCGGAAAGCACCGTGCCGGTGGCGGTGAAGCCCAGGTACATCAGGCACACCAGCACGATTGGAATGGCCGCGCCGTAGACGCCGAACTGCACGCGGCTGGAGATCATCTGCGGCAAGCCGAGCTTCGGCCCTTGGGCGGCGTGCAGCGCCATAACGCCACCGCCGAGCAGCTGGCCGATGAGCAGGCCGATCAGCGACCAGAACACATCGCCGCCCAGTACCACGGCGAGGGCGCCGGTGACGATGGCGGTGATCTGCAGGTTGGCGCCCAGCCACAGGGTGAGCTTGCTGTAGAGCTTGCCGTGGCGCTCGGCCTCGGGAATGTAGTTGATCGAACGCACTTCGATCAGGGGTTTGGAGCTGTCACTGGCCTGGGACATCGTTATTGTTCTCCCGAAGGGATTTCTTGTCTGTCGATGTACTGCTGCTTTACTGGACTGGGGCCGCCGCACCACGCCGTGCGGCGGCCCTCTCCCTGGTCCTCAATGGTTTGCCCGTCGCAGGGCGCATAACGCGCCAGCGTTCTGCCACAGACGCGGATAACCTGTTCCAGGTTATGCGCCCTACGCGCTGGCCCGCCGGCGTCTTATTTGCCGGTGATCATGGGCAGGTTCAGGCCCTGCTCCTTGGCGCAATCAATCGCAATCTGATAACCCGCATCGGCATGGCGTTCCCGCTGAAACTGAACGTGCCTGGCAGCGAT
>JASGKM010000052.1:0-19885 GCA_049840615.1 Pseudomonas sp. | reverse complement strand
CATCCTGTCCCGGACGCAGCGCGCCGATGGGGGTGATGCGGGTGCGGTCCTGGTAGCGCAGCGGCAGGTGGAAGAGGATGTCCTGGAGGTTTTCCAGGCCGACCTTCGCCAGCTTCTCTTCCAGCGCGGCGCCCACGCCCTTGAGCGCGGTGACCGGGACGTTCGACAGATCGGTCATGCCGGCTCGGCTTCACCCTTGACGGTCGGCTTGGCGACCGAGCACAGGCGGATCGAGTCGGCCAGCACCTCGATGGCGCGCGGCCGCGGGAAGCTGGCGCGCCAGGCAATGGCGACGGTGCGGAAGGGGACCGGCGCGCTGAACGGGCGCACTTCCAGCACGCCCGGTGCGTAGTGGTGGCTGTCCACGGCGGAGAAGGGCAGCACCGACACACCCAGGCCGGAGGCGACCATGTGGCGAATGGTTTCCAGCGAGCTGGATTCCACGGTGGTGTGCTTGTTTTCGCTGCCCTTGTGGGTTGTCGGGCAGGCCTCCAGGACCTGGTCGCGGAAGCAATGGCCCTCGCCCAGCAGGAGCAGGCTCTTGTCGTTGAGCAGCTCCGGGTCGATGGTTTTCTTGGCGGTCCATGGGTGGTCCGCCGGCATCAGCACGTAGAAGGGCTCATCGAACAGCTGCAGGGTCAGCACGTCGGCTTCCTGGAACGGCAAGGCGATGATGATCGCGTCCAGCTCGCCGGTACGCAGCTTGTCGCGCAGGATGTGGGTGAAGTTTTCCTCGATGTACAGCGGCATCTGCGGGGCGACCCGGTGCAGTTGCGGGATCAGGTGCGGGAACAGGTACGGGCCGATGGTGTAGATCGCACCGACCTTGAGCGGCGAGGTCAGCTGGTTCTTGCCGGCCTGGGCCAGCTCACGGATGCCCTGGGCCTGCTCGAGCACCTTCTGCGCCTGCGCCACGATGCCTTCGCCGACCGGGGTCAGGCGCACCGCACTCTTGCTGCGCTCGAAGATCAGTACGCCAAGCTCGTCTTCCAGCTTCTTCACACCCACCGACAGGGTCGGCTGGCTGACGTGGCAGCGCTCCGCGGCGCGGCCGAAGTGTTGCTCCTGGGCAAGCGTGACGATGTAGCGCAGTTCGGTAAGGGTCATGGCGACTAAGTCCGTTGAGGTGGCCCAAGCATAGCGGCTGCACCGCCGCGAACCAACCGCGCTAAACTGCCGAGCTTTGATTCGCGGAGCCAAGCATGAGCAAGAGCACCTTCCCCAGCCTGATGATCGTCGGTTGTGGCGACGTCGGCAGCCGCCTGGGACGCCAACTGGCCGCGGGGGACTGGCGCGTCCACGGCTTGCGCCGCAACGTTGCCGCGCTGCCGCTGGAAGTGCTGCCGGTGGCGGGCGACCTGGGTCAGCTCGAATGCCCCGACACCTGGCCGGTAGGGCAGCTGGACTACCTGGTGTACTGCGCCGCCGCGACCCAGCACGACGAAGCCGGCTATCGCGCCGCCTACGTCGAGGGCCTGCGCAACACCCTCGGCTGGCTGCAACAGCGCGGGCAAACACCCAAGCGTCTGCTGTTCGTTTCCAGCAGCGGCGTGTACGCGCAGAAGGATGGCGAGTGGATCGACGAGACGTCGCCCGCCCAGGCGCAAAGTTACTCCGGCGCGGTGATGCTCGAGGCCGAACAGGTGGCATTGCAGAGCGGCATTCCCGCCAGCGTCGTGCGCCTCACCGGCATCTACGGCCCCGGTCGCGAGTGGTTGCTCAAGCAGGTACGCGAGGGCTATCGCGTGGCCAGCGAGCCGCCGCTGTATGCCAACCGCCTACACGCCGAGGACTGTGCCGGCCTGCTGGCGCACCTGCTGGAAGCCGACCGCAGCGGCGTTACGCTGGACGACTGCTACCTCGGCGTCGACAACGACCCTGCGCCGCTGCATGAGGTGGTCGGCTGGCTGCGCGAGCAACTGGGCGTCAGCCAATGGTCCGAAGAGCAGACCGTGCGCCGCGCCGGCAGCAAGCGCTGCAGCAACGCCCGCGCCCGCGCGCTGGGCTGGGAACCGCGCTACCCGAGCTTCCGCGAAGGCTACGCGGCGATCCTCGCCGGTAAGCAGGACTGATGGACGCCAACCGGCTGCTGGCTCGCCCCTGGTTGCCGGGGGTGGAGTTGTTCCATGCGGACTTCTCCGGGCAGCCGTTCGGCCGTCACAGTCACGACGCCTTCGCCATCGGCGCCATCCTCCACGGCGCCGGAGGCTACCAGTGCCGTGGCGCGCACCACGTGCTGCCAGCCGGTACCCTGTCGCTGATGAACCCGGAGGAGCCGCACACCGGCAATGCCGAGTCCGAGCGGCTGGTCTATCGCATGCTCTATATCGAGGAGTCGCGCCTGCTGCCGCTGCTGGGCCGCAAGCAGTTGCCGCGCGGCTTCCAGGCGCTCAATCCGAACGATGACGGGCAGGTGGCGGAAGCGCTCCGGCGTGTGGCGACAGAGTTCGAGCGCAACGATGCGCTGGCGCTGGAAAGCGAACTGCTGGCGCTGCTGGAATTGGTGTTCGTCCGCCACGGCGGCATGCGCCCGACAGCTTCGGCATCGCGTGATGGCAGCGTCACCGCCAAGTTGCGGGACTACCTGGAAGCGCATTATCGCGAGGCAGTCAGTCTCGAAGAGCTTGCCGCGCTGCTGCAGCGTCATCCGCGCCATCTGATCGAAGCCTTCCGCAATGCCTATGGCGTGCCGCCGCACACCTACCTGCTGCAGCGACGCATCCGCGAGGCCAAGCGCTTGCTGGTGGCTGGCGAGAAGCCACTGGATGTCGCGCTGACCCTGGGCTTCTATGACCAGGCACATTTCTCCGGCACCTTCCGCCGCTTTACCGGCGTTACTCCTGGGCGCTTCCTGCGCGCCACGCGTACCTGACTTTCTTCCAAGACCGGCGAACCCCGGCACTTCCAGACTGCGCGACGCCGCTATCCGGGAGATCACCATGTTCGCCGCCTTCGCGCTGGTCGCCAGCACCCACTTCGCCGCCCTGCTGTCGCCGGGGCCGGATTTCTTCCTGCTGATCCGCGCCGCTTTGTTGCGCGGCCGCCGCCATGCCGATGGCTGCGCAGCGGGCATCGCCCTGGCCAACCTGGCGAGCATGCTGGTGGTGCTGTTCGTGCTGGGGTTGCTGCCGGACGTGGCGAGCCATGGATTGCGCGTGGTGCAGTTGCTGGGCGGCGCGTACTTCGTCTGGCTGGGTGCACAGGCCGTGCTGGCGCGACGTGAGCTGGAGATTCCCTCGCAGTTGGGCGATCAGCGCGCCGGGAGGATTTCTGCGGGGCGTGCGCGAGGGCTTTCTCGCCAGCAGCCTGAACCCCAAGCTGCCGATCTTCTATACCGGGCTGTTCGGCGTGCTCGGGCAGTTCCACCTGCCGGGCTGGGCGCTGGGCGTCTGTGTGTTGTGGATGGGCGCGGTGGTGCTGCTGTGGGACATGGCGCTGGTGCGCCTGCTGGATCGCCCGCGCTGGCGCGGCTGGCTGAAGCGCCGGGTGACGGCGCTGGACCGCCTTTGCGGCGGCCTGTTGCTGGCGCTGGGTGGCTGGCTGTTGTGGAGCGGGCTGCGCTGATCCTGGCAGCCCGCCCGCTTGCGGGTCAGTCGCGTTCCAGGGTCCAGACCTTGTTGCCGGGCGCGTACTGCGGCATCTCGTCCGACTGGGCGCGGTTCACCGCCTCGAACAGTTCCAGCTTGTCGCCGTCGCGCTCGAACAGGAACTCGCGGCCCTGCTGGCCCTGTTGCAGCCAGATGCTGTCGTTGTCGCCGCTCATGGCGGCGCAGTCGCCGGCCAGGCACAGCGCGTAGCGATCGAAGCCTGGCATGCCTTCGAGGCTGCCGTTGGAGGCGAACTTGACCTTGCTGCCCTTGCCTTCGCCTTCCTCGATGATCCAGGTGCCGTTGAGGTAGGCGGCGTAGAGGGCGTTTTCGAAGGTGCTGCCGGCCGGGCTCTGCGCGGCGGGCTGCTCCTTGGGACGCAGGAAGCGCTGCTCGGGCCAGTTGTCGCTGCCCACCTGCACCAGCTCCTTGCCGTCCAGCTCCAGGGCTTCCTGGTTGCTGCCGTAGAAGTCGACGCGGTAGTGCTTGGGGTCGGTCTGGGTCAACTGCCCTTCGCCCAGCTCGAAGCCGTTGCTGAAGGTGGCCTGGCTGGCCTTTGTGTCCAGCTTCCACTCCAGATTCGGGCCGTAGGCCAGCAGCGCCTCGCGCAGCTTGCCACCCTTGCCGGCGGCATCGATGGCGGCCTGGTTGACCCAGACGCCGGAAGGGTCGGACGGGGTGCCGGCGCAGCCGGTGAGCAGGCCGATCAGGGCGCTCAGGATCAGGGCGCGACGCATGTTTGCTCCTTGCAGACAAAGGAACGGGGCCGCTGGGGCCCCGTAGGTGTTTCGTAGCGCTTATTCCAGGACGACGATGGCGTCCATCTCGACCTGGGCGCCCTTGGGCAGCGCGGCAACGCCGATGGCGGCGCGGGCCGGGTAGGGCTGGACGAAGTACTTGCCCATGATCTCGTTGACCTTGGCGAAGTGCGACAGGTCGGTGAGGAAGATGTTCAGCTTGGCGACGTCGTGCAGGTAGCCACCGGAAGCCTCGATGACGGCTTTCAGGTTCTCGAAGACCTGGACGGTCTGCTCTTCGAAGCCCTCGACCAGTTCCATGGTTTTCGGGTCCAGCGGGATCTGACCGGAGACATAGACGGTGTTGCCAGCCTTGATGGCCTGGGAGTAGGTACCGATGGCGGCCGGGGCTTTGTCGGTATGGATTACGGTCTTGGTCATGTCGACTCCTTAGGGTGGGATCAGCTGCGCATGCGGGTGATGCGGATCACGCCCTTGAGCGCGCGCAGCTTCTTGATGACGCGGGCCAGGTGCACACGGTCATGCACGCTGACGACGAGCTGGACCACGCTGATGCGACCGTCGCGCTCGTCCATGCTGATCTTCTCGATGTTGCCGTCGGCGGCGTTGACGCTGGTCGCCAGCAGGGCGATCAGGCCGCGCTGGTGCTCCAGCTCGACGCGCAGCTCGACGTTGAATTCGCCGGTGACATCCTTGGCCCAGCTGAGCTGGATGCACTTTTCCGGATTGTGGCGAATTTCGCTGATGTTCCGGCAGTTCTCCAGGTGCACGACCATGCCCTTGCCGGCCGACAGGTGGCCGACGATCGGGTCGCCCGGGATCGGCGTGCAGCACTTGGCGTAGCTGAGTACCAGGCCTTCGGTGCCGCGGATCGCCAGCGGCCCTTCGGCGCTTGGCGCTTCCTCGCCTTCGCTGGACAGCAGGCGGCGCGCAACCACGTAGGCCATGCGGTTGCCCAGGCCGATCTCTTCGAGCAGGTCTTCGAAGACTTCCATGCGGTATTCGTTGAGCACGCCCTGGATGCGTTCCTGTGGAATCTTCTCCAGGTGGCTGTCGAAGCCGGCCAGGGTCTTGTTCAGCAGGCGCTCGCCGAGGTTGATCGACTCGGAGCGGCGCTGCAGCTTGAGGGCGTGGCGGATGTGCGTGCGCGCCTTGCCGGTGACCACGAAGTTGAGCCAGGCCGGGTTCGGCCGGGTGCCCGGCGCGGTGACGATTTCCACCGTCGCGCCGCTCTGCAGCGGTTCGGACAGCGGCGCCAGGCGGCGGTTGATGCGGCAGGCAATGCAGCTGTTGCCGACATCGGTGTGCACCGCGTAGGCGAAGTCGACCGCCGTGGAGCCCTTGGGCAGCTCCATGATGCGGCCCTTGGGCGTGAAGACGTAGACCTCGTCCGGGAACAGGTCGATCTTCACGTTCTCGATGAACTCCAGCGAGTTGCCGGCGCGCTGCTGCAGCTCGAGGATGCCCTTCACCCACTGGCGGGCGCGGGCATGGGTGCCTTTCTGCGCTTCCTCTTCACTGGACTTGTACAGCCAGTGCGCGGCGATGCCGTGGTTGGCCATCTCTTCCATCTCGCGGGTGCGGATCTGGATCTCGATGGGCACGCCGTGCATGCCGAACAGCGTGGTGTGCAACGACTGGTAGCCGTTGGCCTTGGGAATCGCGATGTAATCCTTGAAGCGACCGGGGAACGGCTTGTACAGGTTGTGCACGGCGCCGAGCACGCGGTAGCAGGTGTCGACCTTGTCGACGATGATGCGGAAGGCGTAGACGTCCATGATCTCGTTGAACGCCTTGCGCTTGCCGCGCATCTTCTTGTAGATGCTGAACAGGTGCTTCTCGCGGCCCAGGACCTGGCCTTCCATGCCTTCGCGGGCGAGGCAGTTGACCAGCGATTCCTGGATCTTGCCGACGATCTCGCGGCGGTTGCCACGGGCCTTCTTCACCGCCTGGCGAATGCGCTCGGAGCGCATCGGGTGCATGGCCTTGAAGCCCAGGTCCTCGAATTCCACGCGCATGCTGTGCATGCCCAGCCGGTTGGCGATGGGCGCGTAGATTTCCAGGGTTTCCTTGGCGATGCGCCGGCGCTTCTCGCCGGACAGGACTTCCAGCGTGCGCATGTTGTGCAGGCGGTCGGCCAGCTTCACCAGGATCACGCGGATGTCGCGCGCCATGGCCATGGCCATCTTCTGGAAGTTCTCGGCCTGCGCCTCGGCCTTGGACTCGAAGTTCATCTGGGTCAGCTTGCTGACCCCGTCCACGAGCTCCGAGACGGTTTCGCCGAACTGCGCGGTGAGCGCTTCCTTGGCGATGCCGGTGTCCTCGATCACATCGTGCAGCATGGCCGCCATCAGGCTCTGATGGTCCATGTGCATGTCGGCGAGGATGTTGGCGACGGCGAGCGGATGGGTGACGTAAGCCTCGCCGCTGCGGCGGCGCTGCCCGTCGTGGGCCTGCTCGGCGTAGTAGTAGGCGCGGCGAACCAGGTTGACCTGATCCGGGCCCAGGTAGCTCGACAGACGGTCGGCGAAGGCGTCTATGCTCGGCATGGGCTTACCCCCTGCCGAGCGGCATATCGCGGTGCGCCGATTCGTCGGCCGGACATCGACTTACAGGGCCTCGTTGTTGGCCTCGTCTTCAAAGGCAGCGAACAGCGGCTCTTCTTCAACCACGTCCTCCTGCTGAACGATGTCAGCATCCACCAGGCCCGAAGCGATTTCGCGCAGGGCGACAACGGTGGGCTTGTCGTTTTCCCACGGTACCTTGGGCTCTTTGCCGCCGGTAGCCAGCTGGCGCGAACGCTTGGTGGCGAGCATGACCAGCTCGAAACGGTTATCGACGTTGTCCAGGCAGTCTTCAACGGTGACGCGGGCCATGGTGTTCCTCATTACGCAAATGGAGACCCGGAGAAATACCGGGCGGACTGGATAGTCTAAAAAATCGCCAATCTTTATGGAAGTGCCTTCTCTCGCCCGAATCAGGCGAGCAGGCGTTGCAGCAGCTCGGTGTGGCGTTTCTGCTGGGCATCCTGGCGCAGCTGGCGAGCGCGGAAGATCGCCTTGAGGTCTTCCAGCGCGTGGGCGAAATCGTCGTTGATCACCAGGTGATCGTATTCCACATAGTGGCTCATTTCGCTGACGGCTTCCTGCATGCGCCGCTCGATCACCTCGTCGCTGTCCTGGCCGCGGTTGGTCAGGCGTTGGCGCAGGGCTTCCTGGGTCGGCGGCAGAATGAAGATCGATTGCGCCTGGGGCATCAGCCGGCGCACCTGCTGCGCGCCCTGCCAGTCGATCTCCAGGATCAGGTCGTTGCCTTCGGCGAGGGTCTTCTCGACCCAGCGCTGGGAGGTGCCGTAGAGATTGTCGAAGACCTGCGCGTGTTCGAGGAATTCGTTGCGCTCGAGCATGGCCCGGAAGGTGTCGTGGCCGACGAAGTGGTAGTTCACCCCGTCCACTTCGCCCGGACGCATGCCGCGGGTGGTGTGGGAGACGGAGACGCGCACGCTGGGCATGGCGTCGAGCAGGGCCTTGACCAGGCTGGTCTTGCCGGCGCCCGACGGCGCGGAAACGATGTACAGGGTGCCGGACATGGCGCTTTCCTGGAGTTGCGGTGGATGGGGGCCGGAGGTGTCCGGCTTACTCGATATTCTGGACCTGTTCGCGCATCTGCTCGATCAGCACCTTGAGGTTGACCGCGGCCTGAGTGGAGCGCGGGTCGAAAGCCTTCGAACCCAGCGTGTTGGCCTCGCGGTTGAGTTCCTGCATCAGGAAGTCCAGACGCCGGCCAGCCGCACCGCCAGCCTTGAGCACGCGGCGTACTTCGGTGACGTGGGTGGTCAGGCGGTCCAGTTCCTCGGCGACGTCGCTCTTCTGCGCCAGCAGGACCATTTCCTGCTCCAGGCGCTGCGGGTCGAGCTCGGCTTTCATCTCGGTGAAGCGGTCCAGCACCTTCTGGCGCTGGTTGGCGAGCATTTCCGGCACCAGCTGGCGCAGGTTGGCCACGTCTTCCTGCATGGCCGTCAGACGCTCGTCGATGATCTTCGCCAACTCGGCGCCTTCGCGGGCGCGGCCGGCCTTGAGCTCTTCCAGGGCCTGGGTGAAGGCAGCCAGTGCACTGGCGTTGAGCGCCTGCGGGTCGGCGGCATCGCCCACCAGTACGCCCGGCCAGGCCAGCACGGCCAGCGGGTCGAGCGGGGCGGGACTCTTGATCAGGTCGGCGACGGACTCGGCGGCGGCGACCAGCTGTGCGGCGCGTTCGCGATCGACCTGCAGAGCCTTGCCGGCGTTTTCCTCGTTGAAGCGCAGGGTGCATTCCACCTTGCCGCGCGACAGCCCCTGGCGCAGTGCCTCGCGCACAGCGCCTTCGAGGTCGCGGAAGGCTTCGGGCAGGCGCAGGTTGGGCTCGAGGTAGCGATGGTTGACCGAGCGCAGTTCCCAGCTCAGGGTTCCATGGGTGCCGGCGCGCTCGACGCGGGCGAAGGCGGTCATGCTGTGGACCATGGAGTCACCTCTCTGAATGGGTTGGGAAAACGGCCGACAGGTCGTCGGAAACCGGTAATTGTACCCCAGCGTAGCGCGCCGCAGCACGCCGGCGGTGGTTGCGCCCGTCCGCTGGCCTCTATAATGGCGGACATTCCCCGCCAGTAATCTGTACAGGATGCCTCCATGAACCGTCCCAGTGGCCGCGCCGCCGACCAACTGCGCCCGATCCGTATCACCCGCCATTACACCAAGCACGCCGAGGGCTCCGTGCTGGTCGAGTTCGGCGACACCAAGGTGATCTGCACCGTCAGCGCCGAATCCGGTGTGCCGCGCTTCCTCAAGGGCCAGGGCCAGGGCTGGCTGACCGCCGAATACGGCATGCTGCCGCGTTCCACCGGCGAGCGTAACCAGCGCGAAGCCGCGCGCGGCAAGCAGGGCGGCCGCACCCTGGAAATCCAGCGCCTGATCGGCCGCTCCCTGCGTGCTGCGCTGGACCTGTCCAAGCTGGGCGAGAACACCCTCTACATCGACTGCGATGTGATCCAGGCCGATGGTGGCACCCGTACCGCTTCCATCACCGGCGCCACCGTGGCGCTGATCGATGCGCTGGCCGTGCTGAAGAAGCGCGGGGCACTCAAGGGCAACCCGCTCAAGCAGATGGTCGCCGCGGTTTCCGTGGGCATGTACCAGGGCGAGCCGGTACTGGACCTGGACTACCTGGAAGATTCCGCCGCCGAGACCGACCTGAACGTGGTCATGACCGATGCCGGCGGCTTCATCGAAGTCCAGGGCACCGCCGAGGGCGCCCCCTTCCAGCCGGCTGAGCTCAATGCCATGCTGGAACTGGCCCAGAAAGGCCTGCAAGAGCTGTTTGAGCTGCAACGCGCAGCGCTGGCCGAGTGATCTGACGGGCGGCGAGGCCGCCCGACTTTCAAGTGCAAGGAGCCAAAGGATGAGCGACGACGTACCGGTACAGCAGGTTCAGCCGAGCCAGGAGGCCCGGCAGTGGGCGATGTTCTGTCACTTCGCTGCCTTCCTCGGCTTCATCTTCCCCTTCGGCAACCTGCTCGGGCCGCTGATCGTCTGGCAGATCAAGCGTGAATCGGACCCGTTCGTGGATCGCCAGGGCAAGGAAGCGCTGAACTTCCAGATCACCGTGAGCCTCGCGGTGGTGGTCAGCTTCCTGCTGATGCTGGTAGTGATCGGTTTCTTCCTGCTGGGCCTGGTGAGCATCGGTGCGCTGGTGCTGACCATCATCGCCGGGATCAAGGCCAACGAAGGGCTGGATTACCGCTACCCCTTCACTTGGCGTCCGATCAAGTAAGCGCGCTTCAGACACGAAAAAGCCGGCTCGAAGCCGGCTTTTTTCTGTCCGCCTTGCGGCGGTGTGACAGGACTCAGATGCTCAGGGTCCAGTCGTAATCGACGATCAGCGGTGCATGCTGGGAGAAGCGCGGCTGCCGTGGCAGCTTGGCGCTGCGCACGAAGCGGCGCAGACCCGGCGTGAGGATCTGATAGTCGAAGCGCCAGCCCAGGTTGAGCAACTCGGCCTGTTCGCTTTCCGGCCACCAGCTGTACTGATCGCCTTCGCGGTTGACCTCGCGAAGGGCGTCGACGTAGCCCATGGTGCCGAAGATCTCATCCATCCAGCCACGCTCCGGCGCCATGAAGCCCGGAGATTGCTGGCATTCGCGCCAGTTCTTCACGTCCAGCTTCTGGTGCGCGACGTACAGCGAGCCGCAATAGATGTATTCGCGGCGCTTGCGCCGCTGCTTGTTCATGTACTGGGCGAAATCGTCCATGAACTTGAACTTGTGGTTCAGGTTCTCGTCCCCTTCCTGCCCGGTAGGCAGCAGGAGAGTGGCGATACTCACCTTATCGAAATCGGCTTGCAGGTAGCGCCCGTAACGATCGGCCATCTCGAAACCCAGGCCGCTTATGACAGCCTTGGGTTGCAGACGACTATAGAGTGCGACGCCGCCCTGACTGGGCACTTCGGCATCGCAGGCGTACAGGAAGTAGCCATCCAGTTGGTAGGACGGGTCATCCAGATCGAAAGCGGAGGCGCGGGTATCCTGCAAGCAGATCACGTCGGCATTCTGGGCTTGCAGCCAACTGAGCAAACCACGCTCGGCTGCAGCCTGAATACCATTCACGTTCACACTGATGATCCGCATAAATGGCCCCCAAAATCACGTGTGTGTATGATACCCGAGCTCAAACGGTTTAGCTAAATTCATACCGGCCGGTTCTCTCCCATGCACGCATATCAACGCGATTTCATCCGCTTCGCCATCGAGCGCGGCGTTCTTCGCTTCGGCGAATTCACCCTCAAGTCCGGGCGCACCAGTCCGTACTTCTTCAATGCCGGTCTGTTCAACACCGGCGTTGCGCTGTCCCAGCTGGGTCGTTTCTACGCCAGCGCGGTGGTCGACAGCGGCATACCTTTCGACGTGTTGTTCGGCCCGGCCTATAAAGGAATTCCGCTGGCGGCCGCTACAGCCATTGCGCTGGCGGAACAGCACGGTCGCGACCTGCCCTGGTGCTTCAACCGCAAGGAAGCCAAGGACCATGGCGAAGGCGGTACGCTGGTCGGCGCTCCGCTGACCGGTCGCGCGCTGATCATCGATGACGTGATCACTGCCGGCACGGCGATCCGCGAGGTCATGCAGATCATCGACGCCCAGGGTGCCCAGGCCGCCGGTGTGCTGATCGCGCTGAACCGCCAGGAACGTGGCAAGGGCGAGCTGTCGGCGATCCAGGAAGTTGAACGGGACTTCTCGATCCCGGTCGTAAGCATTGTCTCTCTGGAGCAAGTGCTGGAGTATCTGGCCGGCGACGGACAGCTCAAGCAGCATCTCGGGGCCGTCGAGGCCTATCGGGCGCAGTACGGTATCTAACCGGAACAAGGGTGTCGGCATGGCCAAGCAGGGTGCTTACCGCTACAGGGTGTTGATGGGGCTTCTGGGGACCGTGCTCGCGGGGCAGGTGGCAGCTGCCGGTCAGCCGACCAGCCAGGTGGAGATGTACCGCTACGTCAATGACAAGGGCATCACCGTCATCGACCGCCTGGGCGTACCGCCGCAGTACATTGGCAAGGGCTACCAGGTGCTCAACGACCAGGGACGGGTGATCCGTGAGGTGCCGCCGGCGCCGACCGCCGCCGAGATCGAGCAGCGCAAGGCGGACGCCGCCCGCGCCAACTCCGACCAGCAGCTGATGCGCATGTACACCAGCGTGGAAGACGTCGACCGTGCCCGTGACCGCAAGCTGGCCGAGCTCGATGGGCTGACCAGCGTGGCCAAGGGCAACCTGCAGTCGCTGAAAACGCAGCAGGCCAACCTGCAGGCCCGCGCTGCCGAGCAGGAGCGCGCGGGGCGACAGGTCCCGGATGACCTTGTCGCGCAGCTGAGTAACCTGCGCAGTGATGAGCAGCGCCTGCAGCAGGATATCGCCCGCTATCAGCAGCTACGCACCCAGGCGGTGAGCAGCTTCAGCGAAGACCGCGCCCGCGTTACCCAGCTGATGGGTAACTGAGCCCGCCGTTCGCCGCTCACTGTTGCGGCGAGACGCGCTCGAATTCGTTGATCTTCCCGCGCAGCCAGTCCGGCAACGGCTGGCTTGTCCGGTCTTCTCCGGCATAGGCGTAGATCAGCTCCCCCAGCGTCAGCAGGGTTTCATCACACCAGATCGATACCTGGAAGGTCAGGCTGCTGCGACCCAGCCGACTGACGCGCACGCCCATTTCCAACCAGTCATCGAAGCGCGCGGGTGCCAGGTATTCCAGGGTGGTCTTCACGGCGAACAGATCACCGCCGCCGCGCAGCAGGTCGGCCGGGTAGCTCACGCCCAGGTGGCGGTAGTACTCGGTGGTGGCGACATCGGCGTAGGTCAGGTAATTGCCGTTGAAGACGATGCCCTGGGGATCGACCTCCGACCAGCGTACGCGCAGGCCGTGGAAAAAGCTGAAGTCGTTGCGGGAAACGGGGGACGCGGCCATGCAAAATCTCCTGAAGACCTGTTCGAGGCAGGACGTCCATCAGGCTGAAACGGCCTCGAACAGGCAGAAAAACACCCGCGAGGATCGCTCCTGGCGGGTGTCTTTGATCAGCGCTGCTTGCGATTGGTGATCAGGGTGCCGACGCCACTGTCGGTGAAGATCTCCAGAAGCACGGCATTGGGCACGCGGCCATCGATGATGTGTGCGCTGGTCACGCCGCCTTGCACTGCTTCCAGGGCGCAGCGGATCTTCGGCAGCATGCCGCCGTAGATGGTGCCGTCGGCGATCAGCTCGTTGACCTGCTCGGTGGTCAGGCCGGTGAGCACCTGGCCCTGCTTGTCCATCAGGCCGGCGATGTTGGTGAGCAGCATCAGCTTCTCGGCCTTCAGCGCCTCGGCCACCTTGCCGGCCACGAGGTCGGCGTTGATGTTGTAGGACTCGCCGTTGGCGCCCACGCCGATCGGCGCGATGACCGGGATGAAGTCACCCTGCACCAGCATGTTCAGCAGGTCGACGTTGACCCCGGTGACTTCGCCCACATGGCCGATGTCGATGATTTCCGGCTTGGTCATCTCCGGCGTCTGGCGGGTAACGGTGAGCTTCTTCGCGCGGATCAGTTCAGCGTCCTTGCCGGTCAGGCCGATGGCGCTGCCGCCGTGACGGTTGATCAGGTTGACGATGTCCTTGTTCACCTGGCCGCCAAGGACCATCTCCACTACGTCCATGGTCTGTGCGTCGGTGACGCGCATGCCATCGATGAAGTGGCTCTCGATCGACAGGCGGCTGAGCAGGTCGCCGATCTGCGGACCACCACCATGGACCACCACCGGGTTGATGCCGACGGCTTTCATCAGCACCACGTCGCGGGCGAAGCTGTTCTTCAGCTCGTCCGTTTCCATGGCGTTGCCGCCGTACTTGATCACCAGCGTCTTGCCGACGAACCGGCGGATATAGGGCAGGGCTTCGGCAAGGACGCGGGCAACCTGGGCGGCGTCATCGCGGCTCTGGGTCATGGTGGGCTCCGGCATAGTCTTACTTGAGGGTCAGAAGGGCAGGCTGAGGGCGGGGTCGACCGCTTTCAGCTGGGTGCGGAACACTTCCTTGATGCGTTCCAGTTCTTCCTGGGAATCCGCCTCGAAACGCAGGACCAGCACCGGTGTGGTGTTGGACGCACGAACCAGGCCCCAGCCTTTGGGGTAATCCACGCGCACGCCGTCGAGGGTGGTGAGGTTGGCTTCACCCCACTGGCCACGGGCCTGCAGCGCTTCGATCAGGGCGAATTTGCCCTCGTCGGTGACGGTGATGTTGATTTCCGGGGTGGAGATGTCCATCGGGAACGCGGAGAACACGCGCTCGGCGTCGCGCTTGTCCAGGCTGATGATTTCCAGCAGGCGCGCGGCGCTGTAGATGCCATCGTCGAAGCCGTACCAGCGCTCCTTGAAGAAGATGTGGCCGCTCATCTCGCCAGCGAGCAGGGCGCCGGTTTCCTTCATCTTCTTCTTGATCAGCGAGTGGCCGGTCTTCCACATCACCGGGCGGCCGCCGTAACCGCTGATCAGCGAGATCAGGCGACGGGTGCATTTGACGTCGAAGATGATGTCGGCGCCCGGATTGCGCGATACCACGTCCTTGGCGAACAGCATCAGCAGGCGATCGGGATAGATGATGGTGCCTTCGTTGGTCACCACGCCCACGCGGTCGCCGTCGCCGTCGAAGGCCAGGCCCAGGTCGGCGCCGGTCTCTTTCACCTTGGCGATCAGGTCTTCCAGGTTCTCGGGCTTGCCCGGGTCCGGATGGTGGTTGGGGAAGGTGCCGTCGACGTCGCAGTACAGCGGGATCACGGTGCAACCCAGGGCTTCGATCAGCTGCGGGGCGATCACGCCAGCCACGCCATTGCCGCAGTCCACCACCACTTTCAGCGGCTTGGCCAGGGCGATGTCGTCGCGAATCTGCTGGAAGTAGCGCGGCAGAATATCGATCTGCTGCACGCTGCCCACGCCGGAGGCGAGGTCATTATTCTGAATGCGCTCACGCAGGGCCTGGATCTGCTCGTTGGCCAGGGTCTCACCGGCGACGACGATCTTGAAACCGTTGTAGTCCGGCGGGTTATGGCTGCCGGTGAGCATCACGCCCGACTTGCCTTCCAGGACGTTGGCCGCGTAGTACAGGACCGGAGTCGGCACCATGCCGACGTCGGTGACCTGGCAGCCGCAGTCGAGCAGGCCCTGGATGAGGTGCTGGACCAGCTCGGGGCCGGACAGGCGGCCGTCACGGCCCACGGAGACGCACGGCTCGCCGCGCGCAAGGCTTTCGGAACCGATCGCACGGCCGACCCAGTAGGCGGTCTCGGTGGTCAGGGTATCGCCGACCACGCCACGGATGTCGTAGGCGCGGAAGATGCTGGCGGGCAGCTGCGGGGCTTTAGGCGTGCTCATAGCGGGTGTTTGCTCCAATCCCAGGAGATCCTGGTCTTCATCAAGAATGTCGATGTCCAGAATGTCGGTGTTCTGGAATAGCGGATCGACCAATGGCGTATCAGTGGCAGCGGCCGGTGCACTGGCAGCGGCGACAGCCGGAATCGGCTGGGCGGCGGCTGCAGGCGCGGCGGGGGCGCTGACACTGGGTGTTTCGGTCTTGCGGCGCGGCTGACGGGCCAGCGCCTGAGCCAGCGCCTGCAGGCTCGGCAGGCTCAGCTCAGGAGCTTTGGCAGTGCGTTGGCCGGCGAGTTCCTGAATGAACTGCCCCAGGGCCTGGGCGTCCTTGCTGACGCGGCGCTGCATCGCACCTTGCGCAAGATAGAGACCGAGCAGGCCGCCTGCCAGGGCGAGCAAGGCGGCGATGCCCAGCATGGCTGGCGAGTACAGCGGGTCTGTGATGCTCGGACCCGGGGTGAAGCTCAGCTTCCAGTTCGGATTGCCGCTGGGCAAACTGATGGGTGCAGCGGTACTGGCCTGTCCGCGTTGCAGCAGGACCTGGGCCGGCGAATTGCCGAACTGCTGGGAGAGTTGCACCTGGCCAATATCCGCGGACATGGGCGGCAGGTTGCCGAGCAGGCGCTGCAGATCCACGACCAGCAGCAGCGAACCCTGGATCGTATTGTCTGCACCGCGCAGGGCTGTGGGGCTGTAGACCAGCCAGCGGGTGCCGACCTTGTAGGCTTCCGGTGCCGCGACCTGGCCGCTCTCGACGCGGTGCAGCATGTCCAGAGCCGCGTAGTTCAGCGGGCCGGGGCGGGAAGAGTCCTGGACAGCCTGACCATTGGCGTTCAGATGGACGTCCACCAGTCCGTCCAGGTGCCCCAGCGTGAGCGATTTTTCCAGCGCTGCAATGCGCGTCGGGTCATTGCTCTGCAGGGTCGGCAACAGTTGCGGGTCACCCGCCATGGCGCGGCTGTCGGCAGCCAGCAGGCTCAGCGACTGGCGCAGTGCGCCGGACTGGCTGTCTGACCAGGCGCTGCTCAGTTGGGTTCTGTGGACATCGTCCGCATGACCGAACAGGCTGAACCACAGCAAAGCACCGGCTGCCGCGACGCCGCCGACGGTGAAAACGAAGGCGGGCAGCAGCGACTTGACGTCGACCTTGGCAGCGGGGCCTTTGACGGCCTTCTCCGCCGGAACCAGTTCCGGCAGTTCGGCGCTGTCCTTGGCAGTGCGTTGGAAAAGTTTCATGCAACGTCTCCTCGGCGATTCATCCTGAAAGGGTAGGGGTCAATGGCTGCCGGAATGACCGAAGCCGCCGGCGCCGCGCTGGGTTTCGTCGAAAGTCTCGACCAGCTCGAAATGCGCCTGCACCACGGGCACCAGCACCAGCTGGGCGATGCGTTCGCCAATGGCGATCTTGAAAGCCGTCTGGCCGCGGTTCCAGCAGGAGACCATCAGCTCGCCCTGGTAGTCCGAGTCGATCAGACCGACCAGGTTGCCCAGCACGATACCGTGCTTGTGGCCCAGACCCGAGCGCGGCAGGATCAGCGCCGCCAGGCCGGGATCGGCGACATAGATGGACAGGCCGGTGGGGATCAGTACGGTCTGGCCCGGCTCGAGGACGCAGTCCTCCTTGAGCATGGCGCGCAGGTCGAGGCCGGCGGAACCCGGGGTGGCGTACTGCGGCAGCGGGAAGTCGCTGCCCAGGCGGGGATCAAGGATCTTGGCTTGCAGGGAATGCATTGAGTTCTCAGTGTTGATTGATGCGTTCGGCGATAAAGGCGATCAGCTGGCGGGCAATCTTGCCCTTGCTGGTCTGGGCGAACGCAGTCTTGTGCAATTCGCGGTCGATGACCGTGATGGCGTTCTCTTCACTATTGAAGCCGATGGACGGATTTGCGACGTCATTGGCGACGATCAGATCGAGATTCTTGTCCTTGAGCTTGCGCGAGGCGTACTCGAGCAGGTTCTCGGTCTCCGCGGCGAAGCCGACGCTGAAGGGCCGGTCCTCGCGCAGCGAGAGGGTGGCGAGGATGTCGGGATTGCGCACCAGCTGCAAGAGCAGGCCGTCACCGGTGGTGGGGTCTTTCTTGAGTTTCTGCGTGGCGACCAGTTCCGGGCGGTAGTCGGCGACGGCGGCGGAAGCGATCAGGATGTCCGCCGGCATCGCCGCTTCACAGGCAGCGAGCATGTCGCGGGCGCTGACCACGTCGACACGACTCACGCGGTCCGGGGTCGGCAGGTGCACGGGGCCGGTCACCAGAGTCACGCGGGCGCCGGCCTCGGCGGCGGCCTCGGCCAGGGCAAAGCCCATCTTCCCGGAGCTGTGGTTGGTGATGTAGCGCACCGGGTCGATATTTTCCTGGGTCGGCCCGGCGGTGATCAGGATGTGCTGGCCGGTCAGTGCCTTGAACTCGAAGCAGTCGGCGGCCAGTTGCGCCAGCTCCTCGGCCTCGAGCATGCGCCCCGGACCGACGTCGCCGCAGGCCTGGCTGCCAGCGGCAGGACCGAAGAAGTGCAGGCCACGCGAACGCAGCAGCTCGGCATTCACCTGGGTGGCCGGGTCGCGCCACATGGCCTGGTTCATCGCCGGGGCAAGGGCGACCTGCGCGTCGGTGGCGAGCACCAGGGTGGTCAGCAGGTCGTTGGCCACGCCCTGGGCCAGGCGCGCCATGAGATCGGCGGTGGCGGGGGCGATCAGCACCAGGTCGGCCCAGCGGGCCAGCTCGATATGTCCCATGGCCGCTTCGGCGGCGGGGTCGAGCAGGTCCAGGTGCACCGGGTGTCCGGAAAGGGCCTGAAGGGTGAGCGGGGTGATGAACTCGCGGCCACCCTGGGTCATCACGACACGCACCTCGGCGCCCTGGTCGCGCAACCGGCGGACCAGTTCGGCGCTCTTGTAGGCGGCGATACCGCCGCCGACGCCCAGAACGATGCGTTTACGATAGAGCCGCTGCATAGGCCAGCCTTAAATACGGAAATGGATGACGCGCGCTGAAGCCGATGACGCCTCCCCAGGCCTCCGGCCGCGCGCAGCGAGGGGGCTAAGATAGCACAGCGCCTGCGCCGGAACAGCGGGCGGACCAGACCTGGGAGGTTGCGTGAGAATTCTGGATTGGCCTGTGTCGGAACGCCCCCGGGAGCGCTTGCTCGAACAGGGGGCGGCAAGTCTGAGCGATGCCGAATTGCTGGCCATCTTCCTGCGCACCGGCGTCACCGGTTGCAGTGCCGTCGACCTGGCGCGTCGGCTGTTGGTCGAGTTCGGCAGCCTGCGCGCGTTGCTGGAGGCGGATCTTGACGCGTTCTGCAGCCATCGAGGGCTGGGCCCGGCGAAGTTCACCCAGCTCCAGGCGGTGCTGGAGATGGGGCGCCGGCACCTGGCCGAGGACATGGACCGTGGCCCCGCCCTGGAAAGCCCGCAGGCCGTGCGCGATTTCCTCAAGGCGCGGCTGCGCCACGAGCCCCACGAGGTCTTCGCCTGCCTGTTCCTGGACAATCGCCACCGCATGCTGGACTTCGAAGTGCTGTTCCACGGCTCCATCGACAGCGCCAGCGTCTACCCCCGGCAGATCGTCAAGCGCGCCCTGGCGCATAACGCCGCTGCGTTGATCCTGGCCCACAACCACCCCTCCGGGATTGCTGAGCCGAGCCAGTCCGACGACCTGCTGACCCGCCGTATCGTCCAGGCGCTGGCGCTGATCGACGTACGCGTGCTCGATCACTTCATTGTTGGTGACGGCGAGCCGCAATCAATGGCTGAGTTGGGGATGGTCTGAGACGCGGCGCTGGATGTCACGCAGCAACCGGCGGCGGATCAGCCCGCTGACCGGGCGGATTGCCAGCCAGTAGGGAGTGAACAGCAGGCGGCTGCGGCGGTCCGGACAATGCACGCGGGTTTCCGTGCGGACATGGGTGAAGCCCTCCCGCTCTGCCGGTTCGCAGGAAAAATGCAGCATCAGCCTGGGTGTGCCGGGTTCGGTGAAGCTCCGGAAGGCTTCGCCGTCGTCGCATGGGCGCAGGCCGAAGTCGCTGCGCCAGAAGCGCCCTATCAGCCCGTAGGCGATCTCCCGGTCGCCGTGGCGACCCAGCAGGGTGAACTCGTGCAGGCCGAATCGCGGGCGGTTCGCCAGGTCGTTGCGCAAGCCCAGGCGCAGGGCGAGCCGGGCTGGCGCCTCGCGGATCTGCAGGAAGCGCTGTACCAGCGGGTCCTGCTCGGCGGTCAGCCGGCTCACCGCGTCCAGTACCTGCCCGGGCGACGCCTGCATGGTCAGTGAGTGCCGCTCGGCGAACTGGAACTCGGGCAGCAGATGGTCGAGCAGATCGCTGCTCAGAGCTGCACCTTCGAGTAGTCCTGGCGGCCGAAGGGGTTCACCGCGTAGCCCTTGACGTTCTGGCGGGTCAGCGCCGAGGCGGTCGGGTGCGCCAGCGGCAGCCACAGCGCCTGGTCGTGAATGATCTGCTGCGCCTGGTGATACAGCTCGCTGCGCTTGGACTGATCGGCCACCGCCTTGCCCTGGCTGATCAGACCGTCGAGCTTCTGGTCGCAGTAGCGTGCGAAGTTCAGCCCGGATTTCACGCTGGCACAGGAGAATTGCGGTGTGAGGAAGTTGTCCGGGTCGCCGTTGTCGCCGGCCCAGCC